>CALRIU020000007.1:0-238720 GCA_943362175.1 Hydrocarboniphaga daqingensis
CATGATGAAAGCCCTGAAACACCACACGCTCCTGTACGACACCGACTGCCCGGTATGTGCCGCCTACACCAAAGGCTTTATTCAATCGGGCATGCTCGGCAAGGAGGGCCGCACCGCTTTTGAAACGGGAATAGAACGGTATGGAAACATCCTGGATGTGAACCGCTCCCGCCATGAGATCGCCCTGGTGAATACAGAAAATAATTCTGTTCTGTACGGCATCGACAGCCTGAACTATGTGATCACACAACGCTTCCCTTTTCTGAAAAGCCTGCTCAACAACGCCGTAATCCTGTTCCTCCTGAAAAAGCTCTATGCCTTCATTTCCTTCAACCGCAAGGTCATTGCTCCTTCCCGGGATCATGGCAGGCAGGCCTGCATTCCCGATTTCAACCTGCCTTACCGGGTGCTATACCTTGCCCTGAGTGCCGCCATTACCTCCACCATCCTGTTGCACTACTCTGCTTTGCTACAGGACATCATCTCCGCTTCCAGGCTCTTTCGCGAATATGCCATCTGCTTCGGGCAGATTATTTTCCAGGGCAGCCTGCTGTTCATGGCCCGCCTGAAAAAAGAAACACGCTTCGAATACCTCGGTAATATGATGACGGTTTCCCTCATCGGCGGCTTGCTGCTCCTGCCGGTGCTTCTGCTTAACCGCTACCTGGATCTTCCCACGTATTTCTCCCTTGCCTGGCTGTTTGCTGTGCTTGCCTTTATGTTCCTGCAACACCGCAGGCGCGTGAACTCCATCAAAGCACCGGTATGGCTGAACTATACCTGGCTGCTCTACCCCGGTCTTGTTTTACTCATCATCCTGTAGTTATGTATCAGATCCTCGCCTATATCATTTACCTCAGCCTTAGCCTCCTGACCGTGCTGGTCGTGGGCAAGAACCTGCACCGGAACGGAAAGGAATTTCTTTTCGGCGAATGCCCCGATGAAGCCCTGAGCAACAGCACCAACAACCTGCTCTACATTGGTTATTGCCTCGTGAACACGGGCTTTGCTTTCTACTTCCTGAATGCCTCCGGCACGATTCGCTCTTTTGTGCAATTGCTTGAATTCATTGCCTCTTCGGAAGGGATCATTTTTGTATCCCTGGGTGTGCTTCATCTTTTAAACGTGCTCTTCGCTCCGAGGATCATCTCGTTCTTTTTAGCTAAAAAGCTGCAACACCCTTAGGGAACCTTTTCCGGGCGGACCACGGAGGTCTGCACAGAATAAGGAAGCTCAAGGACGGACTTTAGCCATAACCTGATAACGATTCATTTGATTATTAACCCATAAAAACCGGAAACCATGAACTACAACATTGCCGCTTACTGCATCTACCTGCCAACAACCATTGCTTTATGCATCTGGATCGCCAAAAGCCTGCACCGCAATACCAAGGCCTTTCTCATTGAGCGCTTTCACCACAACGAATCTTTGGCAACCAGCACCAACAACCTCATCCAGACCGGCTTTTACCTCATCGCCCTGGGATTTTCCTTTATGAAAATGCGGGTCAACAACGGGCACTATCACCAGGGGCTCGGCCGCTACATCAACGACCCCTTGTCTTCCGCCCAGGAAACCATTGAAGAGCTTTCTCTCAAGATCGGTTCGTTTACACTCATCCTCGGCCTGCTCCTGTTCCTCAACTTCTTTATTATGCTGATGATTCAACGACCAAAAAAACAATACAACAACCTCAACATCCACGAAGACATCAAATAACAAGTCACAGATCTAAATCCTGTGTTATGCCTGGCACGACCCATAAAGCGCTCATCGATTTTTACGACGAAGCCACGGAAGATTACCTCTTCTGGAGCAAGAGCTATAACATGCACTTCGGCTATTACCGCCTGTTCCACAATAATCCGTTCAGGAGAGACAGCATGCTGAATGAAATGAACGATCAGGTGTACAAGCGCCTTCGCGTTGGCAAAGGCCCTGCCCGCCTGGCGGACCTTGGTTGCGGGATGGGAGCCACGATGAAACACGGCCTGGCTGCTTTTCCACACATCAGCGTCACCGGCCTGACCTTGTCTCAATTTCAATTTGAAGAGGGTAATAAATTATTAGAAGGATACAATGGCGCTATCCTCAAAGAAAATTACAATGCCGCACCTTTCGCCGATGGTTATTTCGATGGCCTGATAGCCGTCGAAAGCTTTTGCCACTCCGGCCACAGCCTGCAAACGCTGACAGAAGCCTTTCGCCTGCTCGCTCCCAAAGGGCGCATGGTGATTGCCGATGCTTTCCTGAAAAAACCGGTGGAACGGCTTTCGGCAACAGCCGGATTTGCCTACCGCAAATTATGCGAGGGCTGGAAGCTGGATGGTCTCGGCGATATTGTCAGCACCAGGAAAAACCTGGAAGAGGCCGGCTTTAAGAACATCCGGATCGAGGATATTTCCTTCCGGGTAGCGCCATCCGTGATGCATGTGCCTTTTGCCACACTGGGCTTTATGCTTCGTAAAACACTAAAAGGAGAGGCGATCCGCCCGCAAAGCCTGAATAATTTAAAAGGTTCTGTGTACGCCCTCCTCTCCGGCATTCACCTGCGCGCTTTCGGTTACTATATGATCAGCTGCGAAAAAACTTAATGAGAGATGGTCTTTTATCTGTCCGGGCATAGCCGGAAACCGTTCCCTGCACATCTTTCATCCGCTATTTGACCCTGTGGTTCGGTAAACCGGCCATCTTTTCCGGAAGCTATTCCCTAAATTAGTTTACAGCTTTTTTCATATTAACCTTTAAACATTTTTAGTTATGGAACATTCAAAACAAGGAACAGAACCCGGGCTGCTGACGGTAAGCTCCAGGCCGGGGCAGGTAGAGGTATTGCAGGATTACAATGGCCCGCTTACGGAAGCGGAACTCGGTTATAAACTGCCCGGGCGGAGCGCCTTTCGTGGAGAAGAGATGAGCATACAGGCAACCCTGCAGGTAGACGGAAGGACCTACGAGGAAGAGGAAAGGTGGAGCGGCCTGCGTTGTATGATGCGGATAGACAGCCTCAACGTTGATAAAAATTTCTCGGTCTTTAATATATTCACCACGCACCTCGGAAAAACAATTGCAGGGAAAGCCTACTGGACAGAGATTGGGTTTTTCAGGTCTGCCTACGATCCCGTTTACCGGCTTTTTACCTATGACCCATACCAGAAAGAGCAGTACAAATTTTTTGGTGAAGCAAAGCCGGGTCAATGGTATGAGTTTGCGATCAGGCTTTCGGAAACGGGATCCGGTTCCTATCATTATGAAACCTTTTGCAACGGCATCCGCGTGAGGGAGGGCGAGCTTCCTGTGCTGGCCAACCAGTTTGACCTCAGCCACGAAACCTGGACAGATTCAGGCAAATTAAGTACCGGCGATTCCGTTGCCGCCGAAGAATGCTGGGTGAATTTCCCTCCGAACAAAGCCCGCTGGTTTGCTCCCGACATCAAGGCCAGTAGCTATAGCACCAGCCCGATGAAGCAGATCAGGCTCTACCAACCCAAGGATAAATTCGCTTACCGCTTCGAATCCAGGACCTAGCTTGTTGTTTCAGCGGTTATCTTTCAAAAAAAGCCATAACATATCCTGTTGTGGCTTTTTATATCTCCGGGCAGCTGTTTTTTCAATCCTGCAAAGCCACCGGGAGAGGCAAAGCAGCATGGAGATTCCACTCTCTGACACACTTAAAAATTGCCGGTAACAGTAACCGACTGTAAGCTACCGTTCACCGGAAACCGGAGCATATCACCTGTTTTTAGCTGATTTTTACTGACGTTTTGGCGTTAAAAACTTTTTGGCTTTTAATTTGTATTCCATTACGCAACAATTACATTTGTTTAACTACTAAAAACACAGCTTATGTTTGATCAGAATGAATTTAAAAAATATGCCACAAAACATATTGGTATCAATAGCTTAACCCTCGACAGTTATGTCTCTGCTGTCACTCCGGGCATCCGTAACCTGACGCCTAACATCATCGAAGAGCGCCAGCTGAATGCGACGATCCTCGACGTATTCTCCCGTTTGATGATGGACCGAATCATTTTCCTGGGAACAGGCATCAACGACCAGGTAGCCAATATCGTTCAGGCGCAGTTACTGTTCCTCGAATCGATCGATTCTAAAAAAGACATCCAGATTTACCTGAACTCTCCGGGTGGCTCTGTATATGCAGGCCTTGGTATTTACGACACCATGCAGATTATTAAACCGGACGTAGCTACTATCTGTACAGGTATGGCGGCAAGTATGGGTGCGGTATTGCAATGTGCCGGTGCCAAAGGAAAACGTACGGCCCTGAAACATGCCCGTATCATGATCCACCAGCCATTGGGCGGTGCCGAAGGCCAGGCTTCCGATATCGAGATCACAGCGCGTGAGATCCAGAAGCTGAAAAAAGAATTATATACCATTATCTCCGAGCATAGCGGACAGACCTACGAAAAAGTATGGGCCGACAGCGACCGCGACTACTGGATGACAGCCCAGGAAGCCAAAGATTACGGTATGATTGATGAAGTGTTGGTTAAAAAATAATCAAGGTTTCTTCTTCACATTTAAATCCTTCCGGAAATGAATTCCGGGAGGATTTTTGTTTACGACCCTTTCTTGACCAACGGTAAAAGCGGCTATAAAAATAGTTCGTAATTTTAAAGCGTAAACGCAATGCTACCAGCACTTATGCCCTATTATTATCTTCTTCCCGTCCTGTTTTTCTTATTGCTCCGCCCTGCTTTTTCACAATCTACATCCCGGATCGTTAAAGCCGGCTCCAAAAGTGTGACGATCAACGATGGTGGCCGTATTGCAAAGAATGGCTGGACACTCACTCCCGAAGCAAAACCGGACATCTTTACCGCCGACAGAACACGGAAAACAAAATGGGTGACGTTTTATACAGACATCGATTCGATCAGGGTAAAGGTGAAGCCCGGAACACGGTACAACTTTGTCATTCTTTTGAACGGAAGAGATTCCTGTTACACACAAATTGCAAGCGCCATTGCTCCTGAAGAAAAAACAAAAGGCAGAAGAGATTCCGATACCATCCCTTTTACATTGAGTGCCTACAATGCCATTCATGTCAAAGCCCTGATCAATGCTACGGACACGCTTAACCTTCATTTTGATGTCGGCTCTTTCGATTTTCATTTCACAAAAGACGCTATTCTGCATAAGACCCGGTTATTGCCCGACCAGAACGATGCGCTTGCCGGGAAAAGCAAAGGAGATTACCGACATTTGAATCCTGTGCTCAGCCTCCGGATGGGAAGCATGACCTGGAAAAATCCTGAAATTATTCCTACGGGACTAACAGCACACGACATGGACGGCCGTTTTGGCTGGAACCTGTTTGAAGGCAAAACAGTAGAGATCAATTACGACAAAAACTGCCTGATCATTCATTCGAAATTGCCGAAACAGATGAAAGGATATGTAAAATCGGAATTGGAATTTATGGAGTCTTTTGTTTGCATCAACGGCGCGATTAAGATCGGCTCCAATGTGTATCCGGGCCGCTTCCTGATGGATACGGGCTCCGACCAGGCGATCATCCTGGATAAGGACTGGACGGCCAGACAGCAATTCCCGCATGACAGCCTGAAGCTTATCAAATCGTCTACACTAAAGGATCCGCGTGGCGTAAGCTATGAAACAAAGATCGTAGAGATGCCCTGTATCAAGCTGAATGGCTTTGAGCTTAGGAACATTCCCACTTACATGCTGAGTAGCAGGAATCCGGTTGGCTTCGAGGTGAATTACCTTGGTAACGATCTATTGAAGCGCTTTAACATGATCCTGGATTTTAAAAACGACATTGTTTACTTAAAGCCGAACGGTTTGATGAAGCTTGAATACAGGCAAAGTTCCTGAACGGGCAACTAAAGCTTAAACCCCGATGTCATTTAGTTAAGGGGATTAGGTTGGAAAACCAGAGAGGCAGAATGTCTGGCTCCTACGGAGCCATGGAACTCATTATTCTTCATAGTTAATCATATTTTGCTCCTAACGGAGCAAGCTTTTGAATCTTCGCATCGGATTGATTTTTTCCGGAATCCAAAGGAATGATGTATTACATAAGTCATTGCCCCTCTGAGGCAAAATATTATTAAAAGCCCCGATGTCCTCGCTCTAATGGCTCCGTAGGAGCCAAACATTATCTTTCGCTCCAAATTCGATCAGATGATTTTTTAACTGAACGGGCAACTAAAGCTTAAACTCCCTGTATACGTCCCACCTCTGGTTATTATGCTTCAAAAGACAAAACGATGCGCATTCAAATTCCGCTCCGAAGCTTTGATTTTGGTAGTGTTCCCAAAGCCTGTAGAACACCGGCTTTTTAAGGTCGCGGAATGCCACCGTGACATGCGGATGAAAGCCGCGCATATCATCGCTTTGGTTAAACAGCTGCAGTTTTTGTTTCACATGTTTCACCAGCGCCTGCTGCAAAGTCAAAAGCGGAGCGCTTTCCACGACATTGATAAAAACGACCCGCGGCTCGAAGCTACCGTAGTCTTTGAGCTGAACCTGAAACGGCGTGTGGAATGTAAACGCAGCAAGTTCGGCAAGAAGTTTTTCCTCTTTTTCTTCCTCCCAGCTAAAGGGCATGTGCAAGGTAATATGGCCCGGCGACCTCAGTGCGCCCTTCGTTCCATAATCGTCGAAAATAGTTTGCTTAATCTCCTGAATGGCCGATAACAAGGGCTCAGGCGGAACAAGGGCTATGAAATATTTTTGCAGCATCAGAATCTGTTTAAACCCTCACGCCAATCACCAGCACATCGTCTACCTGCTCCTGGCTTCCCTGCCAGTCTTTCAGGTGCTTTTCCAAAACACCGAAATGGCTTTCCACCGGCGCATCGGCTAAAGAAACCAGCACGTCTTTCAGCTGATTGTATTTGAACTTTTTGCCTTTCGGCCCGCCAAACTGGTCGGCATAACCATCGGTATAAATATACACCAGGTCGTTTGCCCGGAGCTGAAACTCATGGTTTACAAAGGTATCGGCAATGCCGTCGGTGTTGCTGCCAATCGGCAATTTATCGGGCCTCAGCTCCAGAAGATCGTTTCCGTAAAACACCTCGCGGCGGCTCCGGGGCTGATGGCTGGTGGCGATGTTCTTCCGGATGATACATACACCGTTGAAAGCGCCGGCATATTGCAGAATACGTGTGTTATAATTGATGTTGCAGAGGGCGAGATCCATGCCGTCTTTCACGGCGTTGGCATCCGACGATTGCCGCAGCGTATCATTGACCGCAATATCGAGGTGCTGCAGAATGTCGCTGGGCTTCGACAATTTTTTGTCCTGCACCGCCTGGTTCAGGGATTTGAGGCCGATCACACTCATCATCGCGCCCGGAACACCATGGCCTGTGCAATCCACCGCCGCAAATAAAATTTCGTTGTTGATCTCTTCTACCCAATAAAAATCGCCGCTCACAATGTCTTTCGGTTTGTAAAACACCATGCTTTGCGGAAGAAGGGCCTTTACGCGTTCGGGCGTGGGAATGATGGAAAGCTGGATCCTCAGGGCGTAGCGGATGCTATCGGTGATTTCCTGTTCTTTGTGGCGCAGGGCGGCCGTTTGATCTGCAATTTGTTTTTGCAGATCATCGCGGGAATTCCGGTGCTTCCTTTTTTCATCGCTGAGAAGCATCAAAGCAAAACCAAGAGCGATACATAAGACTACAATCATGACAGGCAGAAGTATTTCTGAAATGAATAATATAAATAGGAGTGACTTATCAAAACTTCTATCTTTGTATAGCTAAAATTATACATTTTAATTTAATTACAACAGTATGGCGGAAGACCTCCTGATAACGGGCACGAGCAAAGAAGAGAAATACCAATCGCTGCTTCCGCAGATCAAAGGCCTGCTGGAAGGAGAGAGCGATCTCCTCGCCAACATGGGCAATGTATGTGCCGCCCTCAAATACGGAATGGATTTTTTCTGGGTGGGCTTTTACCTTGTGAAGGACGAAGAGCTGGTGCTCGGTCCTTTCCAGGGACCCGTGGCCTGCACGCGCATTCAAAAAGGCAAAGGCGTATGCGGAACTTCCTGGCAACGCAACGACGTGATCATCGTGGAAGATGTGGAGACATTTCCGGGACATATTGCCTGCAGCTCCCTGTCGCGTTCCGAGATTGTATTGCCTATACACGATGCCCAGGGCTCTGTGATAGGCGTATTTGACGTGGACAGTAGCGAGCTGGCGTCTTTCGATCATACCGATGAGCTGTACCTGAAACAAATTCTTTCCCTCCTCTCATTTTAACAATTACCGGGATTTTCTTCTTGCCGCCATTTTGCGGTAATTGGTTATCTTTAATAAACAATTCGCTGATATGGAAGTAACACGCCTGTTTGATATTCTTGACCTGTATAAAACGACGTATACCAAAGATGATCTGCTGTGCGCCAAAGAAGATAAGCACTGGAAAAAATACAGCAGCAATGATTTCGTCAACCGCTCCAACTGGGTAAGCTACGGGCTTTTTGCCCTGGGCCTGAACGAGGGCGATAAAGTGGCGATCATCTCCAACAACCGGCCCGAATGGAATTTCTGCGATTTCGGCTGCCAGCAGGCCAATATGATCTCGGTGCCCATCTTCCCGACCATCAGCAACCACGACCTCCAGTTTATCCTGAAACATGCCGGCGTGAAAGCGGTCTTTATCTCCGATAAGCTCATCTATACGAAGCTGGCCGCCATCGAAAAAGAAATTCCGGAGGTGAAATATGTGATCAGCTTCAATCCCCTGGAAGGCATCATGCCCTTCCACGATTTCCTGGAGCTGGGAAAAACACATCCCTTAGCCGACAAAATAGAAAGCATCAAAACCCGGATCACTCCGGACGATATGATGACGATCCTATACACCTCCGGAACCACGGGTACTCCAAAGGGCGTGATGATCTCGCACCGTAACCTGATTTCCAACATCAAGGCCTGCCAGTACCTGGCACCTTTTCAGCTCAACTGGCGGGCGCTGAGCTTCCTGCCGCTCAACCATGTGTACGAGCGCATGATCAGCATGCTCTACTTATACAAAAATGTATCGGTCTATTATGCGGAGGGCATTGAAACCATCGGCGATAACCTCAGGGAAATAAGACCGCAGATGTTTGTGTCTGTGCCGAGGCTCATTGAGCGCGTCTATGAAAAGATCACAGCCACCGGCGAAAAACTCACCGGCTTCAAACGGAAGATCTTCGACTGGAGCTTACGGATTGCACACCTCTATACGTTGCCGAACACCCATGGCCTGTGGTACAACATCCAGCGCAAGCTGGCAGACATGCTCGTGTACAGCAAGTGGCGCGAAGCGCTTGGCGGAGAGCTGGTATGCATCGTGTCGGGTGGCGCCGCGCTCAACCCCAAACTGGAGCGTGTGTTCCTCTGTGCCGGTATTACCTGCCTGCAGGGCTACGGCCTCACGGAAACGGCCGTGGTGATCAGCGTGAACTATTATGGCGGCGACAATATCCGTATCGGCACGGTGGGCCCGGTGATAGAAGGAACCGAAGTAAAAATAGCGCCGGAGGATCACGAGATCCTGGTAAAAGGCCCGAACATCATGCTGGGCTATTATAAAAATCCGGAGGCCACGAAAGAAGCGATTGATGCCGACGGCTGGTTCCACACCGGCGACGTGGGGGAATTTATCGAGGGCCGTTTCCTGAAAATTACCGACCGGAAAAAAGAGATCTTTAAAACCAGCGCCGGAAAATACATTGCGCCGCTTATGATCGAGAACAAGATCAAGGAAAGCCGCTATGTGGAGCAAAGCATGGTGGTGGGCGAAAATCAGAAATTTGCTTCGGCCATCATCGTTCCTTCTTTTGCCAATTTCAAGGAATATTGCAAAGACAACGGCATTCCCTGGACCAGCAACGAGGAGATGAGCCAGCATGAGGCTTTGAAAAAGCTCATCAACGATCATATCAAAGTCATCAATAAGGTACTGGCTCCTTACGAGCAACTGAAAAAGGTAGCCCTGCTGAAAAAGGAATGGAGCGTGGAAGGTGGCGAGCTCACGCCTAAGATGAGCTTAAAGCGCAAAGTGATTAAGGAAAAGTATGCCGGCGTGATTGCGGGCATCTATGCTACAGAAGAATGAGAACTCCGCACCCTGTTTCCAAAAAGTTAATTGCCTGGTATAAAACCCACAAGCGCGATCTGCCCTGGCGCGACATCAGCGATCCGTACAGGATCTGGCTGTCGGAAATTATCCTGCAACAAACACAGGTTATACAAGGCCTCAACTATTACCTCAAATTCACAGAGCACTTTCCCACCGTGAGCGACCTGGCCGATGCACCCGAAGATAAGGTGATGCGGCTCTGGCAGGGACTCGGCTATTACTCGCGGGCGCGCAATTTACATGCAGCCGCCAAATTTGTGAAGGAAAAGCACCGGGGGAAATTTCCGGCAAGCTACGATGAGATCAAAGAGCTGAAAGGTGTGGGCGACTACACGGCAGCGGCTATTGCCTCCTTTGCCTACAACCTGCCGCATGCTGTGCTCGACGGAAATGTATACCGCGTGCTCTCGCGCCTCTTCGATCTGCATACGCCCATTAATTCCACGAAAGGGAAAAAAGAATTCCAGGCCCTGGCCGATGAGCTGCTGGACGGGAAGAAAGCCGCCCTGCATAACAGTGCCATGATGGAATTCGGAGCCTTATGGTGCAAGCCACAGAATCCCAAATGCGAAAGCTGCCCGGTGCAGGAGCACTGCCTGGCTTTTCAAAACGGAACCGTGGCGCAGCTGCCGGTGAAGGATAAAGCCGTAAAGGTCCGGAGCCGTTACTTTCACTACATCATCTTCAACTACAAGGATTCAGTCTACATTCAAAAACGCACAAAAAAAGACATCTGGCAAAACCTGTATGAGTTTTACCTCATCGAAACCGAAAAGCCGGCCACAGAAGAGGATATTCTCCATGACCCCGGCCTGCTACAGATGGCGGGGAGCTTCGGTGTGAAGAAGATCACGCCGTTAAAGAAACACATTCTTTCGCACCAGCATCTGTTTGGCACGTTTTATGAATTAAGCCTGAAGAACGCATTAACGCACAAAGACCTGCTCCTCATCAAACGCGACGATCTCATGCATTACGGCCTGCCTCAATTAATCATTAAATATCTGTCGGGTACTTGACAGTGTCATTTATATTATTTTATTTTGATAAACGGCCTCTTTCACATTTAAAAAAACATCCATCATGAATACAATCACATCAGCCAGAAAAGTAAGAACATGGTTCACTGTCTTCGCATTTGCAGGCGCTGTAGGCATTATGAATGCCCAGCTTTATAAAAACAAGGAGGGGGCCGGCATTATTTCCTTTTTCTCAAAAGCACCTTTAGAGGATATTGAGGGCGTTAACAAAAAGGTAACCATGGTGTTGAAAACCAGCACCAACGATGTTCAGTTCGGTGTGACCATGCTCAATTTCAAATTCTCAAAGCCCCTGATGGAAGAGCACTTTAATGAAAATTATGTGGAGTCGGATAAGTACCCGATCTGTACCTTCAAAGGCAAGATCAACGAATCCATCGATTATACCAAAGACGGTGAGCATAAGGTAACAGTCAAAGGCACGATGGACCTGCACGGCGTTACCAAAGAAGTGGAGATCCCGGGAACGCTCACCATCAAAGGCGGCAACATCCTGATGAATTCAAAGTTCAAGATCAAAGTAGCGGATTATAAAATCAAAGTTCCTTCCATGTATGTGCAGAATATTGCCGAAGAGGTAGACGTCACAGTAAACGGGACACTGGAGCCTTTTGTGAAGAAATAAGCAGCCGCGGCCGGGCTCAGGCGCAGCGGAATAAATAGATTGTTAAGAGAAAACGGGAACCGGTGGTTTCCGTTTTTTTTGTATATCTTTGAAAATCAAAATTCAAGCTATATGGTAAAACCATTTATTTTTTGTTTGTCCTGTTTTGCAGCACTGTCTTCATTTGCCCAGGAAGACCTTTTAGACCTTGTAAAAGATGAGGCCAAAAACGAGCCTCCCAAAAAAGTATATGCGACTTTTAAAACCACGAAGATCGTCAGCGCCCAAAGTACGGAAACCGTGAAAAAACGGAACCTGGATTACAGGATCACCCACCGTTTCGGCAATATCTACAACAGCTCCACGCCAAACCCGCTCAACGATGCAGCGCATACGGCTTTCGGGATGGACAACTCCACGGATATCCGCATGTCCTTCGATTACGGGATCACCGATGAGCTTACGGTGGGGATTGGCCGCAGCAAATTCAGGGAGATGAACGACGCTGTGGTAAAATGGAGATTCCTGACACAGCGCGAAGACAATAAAATTCCTGTATCGGTTTGCTTTTACGGCAATGTGGGCTACACCTCCATGACACCGGCCAACCTGTATGCAGGCACAATCCGCCCTGCCAAAACCAACGAAGCACACCGTTTTCAATATTGCAGCCAGTTGCTCATTGCCCGCAAATTCAACAACAGCCTGTCGCTGGAGCTCATCCCGACTTATGTACACCGCAATTTCATCAAGCAGCAGGTGAACACAAAGAATGGCGCGGAGGACCAGAACGGCCTCTTTTCCCTGGGTATTGGCGGGCGCGTGAAGCTGAGCAAGCGTTTTGCACTGGTGGCCGACTACTTCTATAATTTCTCGGAGTTCCAGAGGGACAATCCGGCAGGCTTCTACAATCCTCTGTCCGTAGGTGTTGAGATAGAAACCGGCGGACACGTTTTTCATATTAACTTTTCCAATTCGCCGGCAATCCTCGAAAGCAGCATGCTGACGACAACTCAGGATACCTGGACCAAAGGACAGATCAAGCTCGGCTTCAATATTTCGAGGTGGTTTGTTTTGTAAGCGATAAGCATGCCCCTGTTACAAGCAACAGATACCATCAGGCGCGCAGCTGTTTCCATTTTTAGTGATCATGCGCTACAGCCCATCGATGCGGCTCCTGTTTTCAGGAGCGGCACACCTTACTACTGGCCTATTGTACTGCTGTTCCTTGTATTCAGCATGTATGTTTACCTTAACTTTACAAACCCCAAAAAGCTCCTGCAGGTTTTCCTGTCGGTGTACAGCAACCAGGCTTCCAAACAGCTCTACCGCGAGGATTACCGTTTAACGAAAAGTACTTCCGTCTTGTTATCCCTGGCTTTTGTCATGGTGATGGCCTTCCTGCTCTTTGTCACCAATAATTATTTCGGTTTTATACTGCAGGGCATTCAGCCTTTGAAGCAGTTCCTCTTTTTTACTGCCTTGATTTTGCTGATGTACATCGTTAAGTTGTCGTCCAATTATTTCATCAGCTTCAGCACCCTGAGCCAGGAGCTCAACAATGAATACATCTACAACGTCTTTATTTCCTGCCAGACACTGGGTGTTGTGCTGCTTCCCCTGGTGATCTGTCTCCAATTCTCCAAATATCCTACAGAATGGTTCCTTTATCCTGCGATCATCCTCTGCGGGGCGTTCTATATCCTACGGTTCGTCAGGGGCTTTATTATCTCCGTCATCGAACAAAACGTTGGGATTTTGTATATTTTTTTGTACCTTTGCGCACTTGAAATCTTACCTCTCCTGGTACTGATAAAATTTTTACTGGTTAATTTTTAATATGGCTATCACGAAAAAAAAGGCTGTTAAAGTAGTTTCAAAAGCTAAAGCTACCAAAGGAAAAAATGTAACGGTGACTAAAAAGAGCCCGAAGAGCCCAGCAAAAAAGGCAACACGCCCGGCGGGCTCTAAAACATCTCCCGCCAAATCCGCTATTAAAAAAGCCACGCCGAAAGCAGCACCCAAAAAGGTGGTGAAGAAAGCGGCAGCTCCAGCTAAAAAAACAGTGAAAAAAGCTCCGGTGAAAAAAGCTGCTTCTAAGCCTTCGGCGGCTCCCAAGGCTGCTCCTAAAAAAGCCGCTAAGCCTGCCGTTAAAAAAGCAGCCCTGCCTGCCAAGGTGCTAGCATCGCAACCCGTGGTGCCAGCTCCCAGGAAAGCGGTACAGCCTGAAGTCGTAAAGCCTGCTGCTGAAACCACAAAGCCTGTTGCCAGCACTGAAAAAATGGTGAAAGTAGGTGTGAAAACCAAAAAACAGCTGGTGGCCGTGGCGCCTCAACCGGTGATTGAGGTTTCCAACCACCCTAAAACCAAGGTAAAAACACTCCTGATTTCGCAACCGAAACCGGAAACCGAGAAAAACCCTTACTACGATCTTGCCAATAAATACAGCCTCATCGAAACCTTCCGTCAGTTCATCAAGATCGAAGGGCTTCCGGTAAAGGATTTCAGGGCACAGCGGATTGATATTTTAGAGCATAAAGCGGTGATCCTCACCAGCCGTATGGCGGTGGATCATTTTTTCAGAATGTGCAACGAAATGCGTGTCACTGTTCCGGAATCGATGAAGTATTTTTGCATCAACGAAGCAACAGCCTATTACCTTCAGAAATATATCCAGTACCGCAAACGCAAGATCTTTTTTGGTCATCAGACCATCCAGGATCTGGTAGATGTGATCCGCAAGAACAGGGATGAAAAATTCCTGCTTCCTGCCGCCGATGTGCAAAAAGAGCAAATCGTGGATTTCCTCGATGCGCTCAATATCAAATACACCAAAGCCATTATGTACCGCACGGTGAGCGCCGACCTCTCGGATATTAAAAACCTGAACGAATATGATGTGCTGGTATTTTTTACACCTGCAGGGATCCGTTCGCTGAAACATAACTTCCCGAACTTTGTACAGGGGAATACGCGCATTGCCTGCTTCGGCGTGGCTACTGCCAATACCCTGCTCAAACATGGCTACCGCCTCGACATTTACGCACCGAACCCGAAAAACCCAAGCATGTCGGGAGCGCTGGATTCGTACATTAAAGAAGCCAATAAACGGTAATACTGCCTGCCGCCTTAGTTAGAGATGCTTTGGGATAAGCCGGGCTAAACTCAAGGATATTTCTCTCATGGATTTTACTTTTGATAAGACGGAACGGCTGTGCAGCAAAAAAGCGCTGGACGACTTGTTCTCGGGGGGAAAGTCCAAAAGTGCTTTCCCGGTAAAAGTCATTTACAAATCCAGTGTTTACGAAAGCCCTTTCCCGGCAAGGGTTGTGTTCATCGTTCCAAAGAAAAAACACCGGCGCGCCAACAAGCGCAATACTATACGCCGCCGCATGCGTGAGGTATACCGCCTCAATAAACACAAGCTCTACGCATCGCTGGAAAACCAGAAACTGGACATCATGTTTGTATACCTCAGCAACGAGGTTCCGGAATACCGACTGATCGAAACGGTGATGTGCTCACTGATGGAGCATGTGGCGAAATCTGTGCAAGGCACGTAGAATGCAGATTGAGCGATTTGGAACACCATCCTCCCTTCTCACGATATGCCGTGAACCCCGCCAAAGGAGGGACTTAGCACAGTTTTCACTTGTATGAACGGCTCATCTTATGCTCCTGATATGTTTCTATCGTCCTTATCTGGTTGAAAAATAGAATATCCCGGTGCGCCCGTCTGACCGAACGGGCAGGGTTGACGCCTTTCGAAAACCGGGTCTCATTAAAAAAGCCATTCACTATTCAGTGAATGGCTCCGGAAAAAATTTCCTTTAATCTTAGTTGATTTTAATGCAACCGTCTTTGATTTCGATGTTAGCGCCGGTTTTTACTTTTACTTCGCCACAGCTTGTAATGAGCACCGCTTCTGTAGCACCACCCTGGATGGTAACGCTTGATGTTTTGCTTCCGTCGAATGTTACTTCTTTGGTGCTTCCATCAATTTTCACTTTGAAGGTTACAGATTTAGAATCTTTGTTGTAGTAACGGATAGTTACTGCGCTGAATGCGGTTGATACTGCCAGAGCTACTACAGCTACGCTAAGGATTACTTTTTTCATGAGGTTTTTTGATTTTAGGTTTTTGTAATTACGTTTATATAAATATATAAAATAATTCCACTAACAACCCACTATGAAACTAATTTTACCTAAACTTCCTAAACATTCCCTAAAAGGCACATGGTATCGAGGCTCGGGCTCGGGCTTCCGCCCATATTTTCGATGGTAACGGCAAAGGCTTTGGCACCGGCAATCAGCTTCATTTTCTGAAAGGCAACGCCGTTCTCCAGGGTGATAACACCAGCATCTACAGGCTTTCCATCTACTATGGCCCAGAGCTGGTATTGTTTCGCCTCGGGGCTTGGCGGCAGGGCGCTTGCATTGAAATACAGCTCCTGTGTGGAAGGGTTCCAGTGTACCATCGCGGATTTGGAAACCAGAGAATTCATTCCGCTCAAGGGAATGGCTTTCATGCCCGGATCCGATACGATGCTGAAATTAGCCGCCAGCTTATTCATGGATTCTTTCTGAGCTTCCATTTCCACGGTGAGCATGGTTTTGGAGGCGCTGGCATCCGCCAGACGGTTCTCTATATCGGTTATCCTGTTTTGCAGGGAATAGATATACATTCCGCAACCGATCAATAAGGCGACACTCGCAGCAATACCAATCCTGTAAAAATTAAGATTCCCGCCCGACACCGGGGCATTCAAAGGAATGACAGCCGGCTCGGGCTTTTCCTCGCTGAACGTCAGCTGTGAGGCGATCGCCTGCTTCAGGTCTTTCCGTAAAGGTGGTGTATGTTGTGGCGACAGGCCAACCAGCGACTCCTCGATAAGCTCTATTTCTTTCAGCAGCTCGGGATGCCTGGTACACATATCCCTGACCATAGAAGCTTCCTCCTCTGTCGTCATCCCTAACACATAGCTCTCTAATAACCCTGAGGATATGATCTGCTCTACGTTCACTGCAAAATTTCTTTTTTCGTTAATTCTCTTAATGTTATAATCGCCTGCCGCACTTTCGTTTTCACTGTTCCCAGCGGAATGTTCAGCTTTTGAGAAATCTCTTCCTGCGTGTAACCCTGGAAATACGCCAGATCGATGATCTGCTGCTGATCTTCCTTCAGACCTGCAATGATGCTTTGCAAGCCTATGTTTTCGTGGGAATTGTTTTCGGCAAACATATTATTACGATGATATACGGTATCGCTTGCCTCCTGGATTTTATTTTTAACTTTTTCGTGCCTGGAGCGCGTGCTGTCTATCGCCATGTTGCGGGCAATGTTCAGCATCCAGGTATACAGGCGTCCTTTTTCTTCGTCGTAAGAAGCAAAGTTGTTCCAGATTTTAACAAATACATTTTGTAAAACATCTTCCGCCTCTTCCTGGTCGTTGACAATGTTATAGATAATGCTGAAGAGCGCTTTCGAGTAATTATCATACAGATAGGAAAACGCCTTCTGGTTTTTTTCCCTGATCAGTACAATCAGCTCTTCCTGAGTATATGTGACTTTTTTTATGGTCGTTATTTTCACGAAATATAGGTGATTATTCCCATAAAAAAAAGTGGTCCTCTCATTAATCCCTCAATGAACAGAGGAACTGTCAAAAGCCTGTTTTAATTCCGGCTAACCTAAAATTTAACAATTTCATGAAATCCAACCCTGCTTTACGAACGTATCTCCATAAAATTATATGTCATGAAAAAGTCATTCGTAAAAACCGGAAAGATCGTTCTTGGAACCGTATGCGTACTATTTATGGGTTTATTGGTGTGGGCCAACTGGAATGAACGTAGCTATACTGAAAAACTCGTAGGTGATACGCGTTTTATGAGCTATGATATTTCGGGAACCTCAGCGCAAAATCTGTCTGTCCTCGAAAAGAAGATTAGCCTAATTAAAGGCGTTTCCAGCTGCTCCATCAATGGAAGTACAAAGATGGCCGGCATTATTTTCTATACCGATGTCCTTTCTTCCGATCAACTACAGGATGCTTTATGTTCTGTGCTCCAACATCCGGTAGCGGAAAAAGCCGTACCGGTAAAAACAGGCGGATGCCCTGTTGGTGGTATACGGTATTTCATGCTGGGCCTTAAAGAAGCCCTGTGCTTTCGCTCTTAATCTTTAACCAATAAAATCAACCCTATGAAAAAAATCACCCTCGTGCTAGCCGCTACAGTAGTTGCTTCACTCATCAGCATTACCGGCTGTAAAAAGAAAACGGAAACGGTAACAGAAACAGTATACGTTGATAATACGCCTCCTCCGGGACCGCCAACCCTGTACACCCGTTTGGGCGGTGTTGCCGCCATTACGCTGGTCACGGATAAGTTCATCAACAATTGCGCTACCAACAGCTTCATCGGGCCACGGTTTGCAGCCACGGCTTCCGATCCCAACCGCCTACGTGTTTTCCGCTTCAACCTCATCGACCAGATCTGTGCAGGCAGCGGTGGACCATGCCAGTACAAAGGGGTAACCATGTTGCAGGCTCACCAGGGCATGAACATTACCAACGCCGAGTTTGATACCTTAGTAGGGCAGCTGGTAAAAGCCATGAATTTTTATAATGTCCCTGCGACTGAACAAAACGAACTGGCAACGATTCTGCTGCCAATGCGTTCGGATATTGTCGGGCATTAAGCCAACCGGTTTAGAACAAAACGAAAAATCCCGTTACAACTCATCGTAACGGGATTTTTTTATGCTGCAAAGATTATTGAGCCAACGCATCTGCCACCGTAAAGGTGCTACCACCCACAAAGACCAGGTCTTTGGCTTTGGCTTGTTTTTTGGCTTTGTCCAGGGCCTCGGTGACTGTTTTAAACGTGGTGCCTGTGAGCCCTGCTTTTTTCGCCAGAGCGCTGAGCTCCTTTTCGTCGAGCGCTCTTGGGATAGAGGCTTTGCAAAAGTAATAAACCGCGTCTTTCGGAAATAATTTCAGGATTTTCCCTAACTCCTTATCATTGACCATGCCCAATACAATGTGTAGTTTGTTGAAGGGATAGCGCTTAATATTTTCCATCACTTCTTTAATGCCATCTTCATTGTGCCCTGTATCGGCAATTACCAAAGGCTTTTCGGAAAGAGTTTGCCAGCGGCCGCGCAGTCCGGTCATTTTTTGTACCTGCTTCAAGGCGCTGCTTACTTCCTTCTCTTCGATCATGAAGCCTTTGCTTCTGAGCACATCTACCATGTTGAGCACACCCGGCAGGTTCTTCAGCTGGTAGCTGCCACGCAGGTCGAGCTCGTAGGTATGAGCCTGATTTACTTTTTTGTGCAGCACAGTCACACTGAGGGCATTGGCCTTATACTCGTACGACTGCACCTTGAAATTTTTATCGGCAAACTCGATAGGCGCTTTCAGATCTTTGGCCGTGTTATTGAACACAGAAATTACCTCAAGCTGTGTCTGGCTGATGACAACCGGTACACGTGCTTTGATAATGCCTGCTTTTTCGGCGGCGATCTTCGGCAGCGTATCGCCCAGGAGGTTCATGTGATCCATGCCGATGTTGGTAATAAGGCAGGCCACGGGGTTGATCACGTTTGTGGAATCCAATCGTCCGCCCAGGCCCACTTCGATGACGGCAATATCTACTTCTTCTTTGACAAAATGATCGAAGGCCAGGCCAACGGTCCACTCAAAAAAAGAAGGCTCTATTTTTTCAAAAGGCTCCTTGTAGGTTTCTACAAACTTCACCACTTCCGCCTGTGGGATCATCTTACCATTCACTTTGATCCGCTCCCTGAAATCCGTGAGGTGGGGCGATGTGTACAGGCCTGTTTTATAGCCTGCCTGCTGGAGAATGGCTGCCAGCATGTGCGAGGAGGAGCCTTTGCCATTGGTGCCTGCAATGTGAATGCACTTCAGCTTTTTTTCGGGATTACCGAGCGCCGCGCAAATGGCAATGGTATTATCAAGGTTGGCCTTATAGGCCGCCGCGCCCACGCGCTGGTACATCGGCAGCTTAGCGAAGAGGTAATCGAGGGTTTGCTTATAGGTCATCCTTTATAAACTAATTATAAGACCTGTGGGTTTAATAAGGTCATATTTAAAACCTGAAGACGATCGTAATCGTTCCTTTCTGTTCTTCGAATTCCCCGCTCACGTTGAATTTCGTGGCCAGTGCGGCCTGGCGCGCTTTTGTTTTCAGGATCGGGCTGTTGGTATTGGTACCACGGCCGGTCGGCTCGGCTTTGATCACTTTCCCGGTTTTATCCACGGTGATCTCTACCACCACGGTTCCTTCTTCCTGGGTATCTTTACTGATCGGAGGAGGTGTTACGATGGCACGCCCGGAGAGGCTGTATCCATAGCCACCAGGGCCACCGCCCGTTCCCGGACCATGGCCGGGACCTTTACCGGGGCCTTTGTCACTGCCTTCGCCACCGCCTGTTCCGCCTTCACCATGCACGCCCGGTTTTCCATCAGGACGGCCTTCATCGCCGGCCTGCCCGCTGTTGCCATCCCCGCCGGAGCTTTTGCCCTGGTTCTTCTTAGCGGCTTCTGCAATTTTTTCTGCCATCGTTTTTTCCCTTGGCTTCACCGGGATCACTACCGTTTGTGTGCTTTTGGTATCGTTTTTTTTGATGTCGGATTCTTCGCCGTTATCGGACGTCACGTATTCTTCCGAATTGTTCTGTGGCGTAGGCTGTGCGGCCTGTGTGCTTTCCACGACTTTCACCGCTTCACCTATCCCATTGCTGGGATCCACATTCCCCGTGCCTTCGATCATGTTACCGATATTGAACTCCAGTCCACCGCCCCCACCGGTTTCCGTCACCGGGAATGGAGGGTTTGGCGTGACAATGATAAAAAAGATAAAGAATAACAGCAGCAAGGCAAAGATGGCTACCGAAATCCCCCAGGAAATAATCTTATGCCTGGTTTCTTCTGACTGTGATACTAGCATCGTGTAAGTTTTAAGTTTTATTTTTCGCTCAGAATAAAGTCTGGGTTTTAAATTTTCAATTTATCTATTTCTTTTTTTCTTGATAAAAAAGAAGCAAAAAAATCAAGAATCCCGAAAGCTTTCGGTACCAACCTCCATTTTTGCGCACAAGCCTGCCCAGGAAACGGAGTGAAAAAATGGCGGTTCGCAACGTTTGTTCACATCAGCTGCACTACGCCGTACTGAGCTTGTCGAAGTATTACCAACGTATGCAGCGACTTATCTATAATTATTTTAGTACTATTTGTTTATTTGCCGTTTGAGGGCTTGGTTGCCCAGATCATTTTGCATTTCAGCTTATCGAGAATCACCATCACATCCACCGCGTCCTGTATGCTCAGATCTTTGTCCATCTGCAGGACCACGGTTGGCTCTGCGTTGGCTCCAATCTTACTGACCAACACCGATTCCAGGGAACCGAAATCGACAGGTTGGCTTTCCACAAAATAATTCCGGTCGCTCGATACGTCCAGGTGAATCGGTTTCTTGTTGTTATCAACTGCTTTGGTCGGTTTCGAGCTCGGCAGGTTCACCTTGATGGCATTGGGACTTACCATCGTGGAGAGGATCAAAAAGAACAGGAGTAAGAAAAACATGATGTCGTTGAGCGACTCTGTACTTACCTCCGCTTCCCTGTGTGCTTTTTTACGTAATCCCATGTCAATTGGTTGTCAATGATGAATGTTTTTATTTCCTTGCCTGCCGGGATGAGATGCGTCATACACAGCTCATCCTCTACTTTACTTGCTGCTTGGCTCGTTCAGGATGTCGAGAAAAGCAATCTGCGATTCTTCCATGCGGTGCGCGAGCTTATCGATGCGGGCGTTGAGCCAATGATAGCCTACGAAGGCAATCACACCAACCACCAGGCCACCGCAGGAGGTGATCATTTTCTGGTACAACCCGGAGGAAATAACCTCGATCTCCACGGTTTTGGCAACGGAAATGTCATAGAAAATTTTAATAACCCCGATAATGGTACCGATGAAGCCGAACATCGGCGCGATACGGCCGGTAATATTCAGAATGCTCATGTTCTTTTCGAGCGCTGCCAGTTGTGCCGATCCCGATTTATCCATCGCTTCGCGGATCTCTGCCATCGGCTGCCCGATGCGGGAAATGCCTTGCTCCAGCATGATGGATTCCGGAGTATTTACCGTTTTACAGAGGTTGCGGGCGCTGTCGAGGCTGCCTTTATTGATCATGTCTTTGAGGTTCGGCAATAAGGTCACATTCTTTTTGGAGGCTTTGGAGATCAGCATCAGGCGCTCAATCATTACATACAGCGAAAGCACCAGCAATACAGCCAATGGGATCATGATCACACCACCCTTCACGATGATATCGAAGAGGGAGATCTCGTTTGGAGGAAGCGGGGCCTGCTGAATTCCTGTTGTAGCTGGCTGCGCAGCAGCGAGTGTGTCTGAAGCAAGGCCTGCAACAGTATTGGTGATCTGAAGAATGAATGATAGCATGTGGCTGATTTTAAATTACACGAAGTTACTTTAGAAAGAAACGGGTAAATTAAGCCATACGCGATGTTTTTAAACAGATTTGTGTTAGTATAATGCCTTTCAATCAAAAAGATACAGGCATTCGGGCGGATTTCTGATGAATTTCCAATCCGGTGTTCACCTGTCGGAATCGCACCTTCAATTCGACAGTTTCACACAGCACCCGGCACGGATGAATGCCTTAATTTTGTCTCATCAACCTAACCCACTAAAAAACAGAAATTATGGCAACACACGTTTTTATCAATTTACCGGTAAAGGACCTCACCGCATCCATCGCTTTCTTTACCAAACTCGGCTATACCTTTAATCCGCAATTCACAGATGAGAATGCGACCTGTATGATCATCAGCGATACCATTTATGCGATGCTCATGACGCATAATCGTTTTAAGGATTTTACCAAAAAAGCGATTGCCGACGCCAGCAAAACCACGGAGGTGCTTATTGCCCTTTCTGCGGAAAGCAAGGAAAAGGTGCATGAGTGGGCAGACAAGGCTATGGCAGCCGGTGGCAAAGAAGCAAACGCGCCGCAGGATCACGGTTTTATGATCAGCCGCAGCATTGAAGACCCGGATGGGCATATCTGGGAAATCTTATGGATGGATCCTAATTTTGTTCAGAAATAATCATTTAACTTAAACTCAAACATCATGATAATCGTTCTTATCTCTATTGCTGCGGTCATAGCGCTTTTGCTGATCCTGGCTGCGCTGCAAAGCAACTGGTTTGCCATTTCGCGCGATATTACTATCAACAGACCTCTCGAGCAGGTCTTCGACTACACCCGCCATATCCGGAATATGGAGCATTACAACAAATGGGTGATGACGGATCCGAATCAGAAAACCACCTTCAGCGGTACAGACGGACAGGTTGGTTTCGTGTATGCCTGGGACAGCGAGAACAAAAACGCCGGCAAGGGCGAACAGGAAATCAAACAGATCATTCCCAACCAAAAGATACAGCTGGAGATCCGCTTTGAAAAACCCTTCAAAGGTGTGTCGGAGGCAATTCTGGCTACAGAGCCTGCGGCGGCCGGACAGACCAGGGTAACCTACACCTTCCAGGGTGCCAAGAACTTCGGGATGAAGATCGCGCACCTGCTCTTTGGCCTGGAAAAGATCCTGGGAAAAGACCTGGACATCACGATGCAAAGGCTGAAAACCCAACTGGAAAACTAATTTTTTCTGGGAATTTGAAAAGCAAACCCTGTTGCCATGTGCAGCGGGGTTTGTTGTTTGGTGGTGATTCTGATACGCGATTTGTTCGCTTCAAAGATATTCGACCCTTCAGGGTCGGGAACATCACACGTTGACATGAGCTATTGATATTGGACTCCTTCGGAGTCCCTGCAAATAAGCCTAATGGGAATCTACATTCATCTTTTAAAGCTTCGGCGCAAGCGTTATTACCTGTTTCGCACTGGCATTTACTTTGAGGTTTGCTTATAAACACTATTTTATGGCCCTGACGACCTACCGAAAAAAACGCAACTTCACAGAATCTCCTGAGCCCACAGGTGGAAAGGCAGACAGCGGGAAGTTACGTTTCGTGATCCAGAAGCACGATGCCTCTCACCTGCATTATGATTTCAGGCTGGAGATGGAAGGCGTGCTGAAAAGCTGGGCTATTCCCAAAGGGCCGTCTACCGATCCAAGTGTGAAGCGCCTGGCCATGATGGTGGAAGATCATCCTTACGATTACCGTAATTTTGAAGGGATTATCCCCAGTGGCTATGGCGCCGGAACAGTGATTGTGTGGGATGAAGGCTTCTACGAACCAGCGGATGCCAAAGGCAAAGATAAGAAAGCGCTGACCAGGGAGCTGATGGCCGGCCTGCGCAAAGGCAAGCTGCACATCATCCTGAAAGGCAAAAAGCTGAAGGGTGAATTTGGTCTCATCAAAGCCTTTGGGCGTGCTGAGAACAGCTGGTTGTTGTTTAAGGTGAAAGACGAGTATGTGTCTACTGATGATATCACTCTAAAAGATAAATCGGTGATCTCGAAAAAGACACTGGCGCAGGTAGAAAAAACCAGTAAAAATTTCTATGGCTCAAAGCGCGTAAAAGAAAGCGCCATCAGCAGTAAAAAGGAGAAAAGCCTCAATAAGCGAAGTGATGTGAAAGCCGCCTCAGCAAAGAATGCTAAAGAAAAAGAGATTGTCAAAAAAGCGGCTGTGAAAAAAGCACCAGCTAAAAAAGCAGCCGTGAAAAAAAATGTGGCAAAGAAATCTGCCGCTAAAAAAACAAGCGCAGCCACTCCTGAAAAAAAAGTCCCTGAAGCAGAAGCCGTTTTAAACCATGCTCCCAAAAGAGCATTTCCTGCAAAGCTCAAGCCCATGCTGGCAACCCTGGTAGACAAACCCTTCGACGAAGAGGGATGGATTTACGAGGTAAAATGGGATGGCTACCGGGCTTTGGCATTTTCGCACAACGGAAAAGCAGAACTTAAATCACGCAACGATAAATCCTTTGATGAAAAATTTTACCCGGTGAAAGAAGCGGTCGAAGCCTGGGGTATAGATGCTGTGGTGGATGGCGAGATCGTGGTGGTGAAAGAAGATGGCATCAGCAGCTTTGGGGCTTTGCAAAACTGGAGAAGCGAAGCCGATGGCGATCTGTACTACTATGTCTTCGATCTGCCCTGGTATGCCGGCAAAGACCTGAGCGGCCTGCCACTCACTGACCGCAAGGCCATTCTCAAATCGATCATCCCGGAAGGAGGCATTATTAAATTCAGCGAGGGTTTTTCGGAATCGGGCACCCGGTTCTTTGACGCGGCTAAAAAAACCGGGCTCGAAGGCATCATCGCCAAAAAGGCGGATAGTCTTTATCACTCCGGCGACCGGAGCAGCGAATGGCTGAAGATCAAAGCCAACCAGCGCCAGGAAGTCGTGATCGGAGGCTTTACAAAGAACGACGATTCCGGCAAACTCTTCAGCGCTCTGTTGGTTGGTTTTTTTGAAAAGGGTGAGCTGATGTATAGCGGCAAAATAGGAACCGGCTTCAATACGCAGGACCAACGCGATATGATGAAACAATTCAAGCCGCTTATCATCAAAAAACCACCTTTTTCGGAACTACCGGATATCAATAAGCCTTCACGCTTCCGTCCCAATCCGCCGCATGCCACCGCTACCTGGCTCAAGCCTGAGCTGGTATGTGAAGTGAGCTATACCGAAATGACCAGCGACGGTGTGATGCGCCATCCTGCTTTTGAGGGCATGCGCCTGGATAAAAAAGCAAACGACGTGATGAAAGAGGTTGCCAAACCTACTAAAAAAACGGTAAAACAAGCTGAAGAAAAAACTCCGGAAGCCCTGGTAGCGGCTGTGACCAAGCGCGACCGAAAAACCTTATTGAACCCTACGGATGAAACGCAGGTACGGAAGATCAACGGACATGAGCTGAAATTCACCAACCTGAGCAAGCTCTACTGGCCTAAGGAAAAGATCAGCAAGCGCGACATGATCAACTATTACTACCAGGTGGCGCCTTATATTCTGCCTTACCTGAAAGACCGCCCGCAGTCGATGCTGCGCCACCCGGATGGCATCGGAAAATTCAGTTTCTTCTATAAGAATATTAAAGGCAAGGCGCCGGACTGGGTGGAAACATTCGACTACCATCGTGAAAGTGATGGAGAGGACAAGGAATACCTGGTGGCTAAAGATGATGCGAGCCTTTTGTACATGGCTTCTTTGGGTTGCATTGAAATGAACCCCTGGCACAGCCGTGTGCAAAAAGAAGATTTTCCCGACTGGTGCATCCTGGACCTGGACCCGGGAAGCAAAAGCAATTTCAACCATGTCATCGAAACGGCTTTGGTTTGTAAAGAGATTCTTGAAGGGCTCGGGGCCGACTGTTATGTGAAGACCAGCGGCTCCACGGGGATGCACGTTTACATTCCGTTCGGGGCAAAATACAGCTACGACCAGTCGAAGGAATTTGCGCGCGTGGTTGCCAGGCTGGTGCAGGAGCAGCTTCCCGATATGACCAGCGTGGAACGCAGCGTGAAAGACCGCAAAGGAAAACTGTACATCGACTTTTTACAGAACAGGCCACAGGCTACGGTTTCCGCTCCTTATTCCTTAAGACCTAAAGCGGGAGCGACCGTATCGATGCCGCTGCATTGGGAGGAAGTAAAAAAAGGATTGAAGATGAGCGACTTCAACATCCACAATGCCCTGGACCGGATCAAAAGCGAAGGCGACCTATTTAAGCCGGTGTTGGGAAAGGGTATTCCTCTGAAGCGCATTGTTTCACAATTTAAGACAGAGTCATGAAACACCGTCCCGTTAATGCATACTACAATGTGTACCGGCTTATCACCAACCAAAAAGAAGCCTTTATGTGTAGCGGTATCCAAAAGCTTTGAGCCGCTGATCGATCAGGTGGCCAAGACTTATGGCAGCATCCGGAAAGTTCCTGTGGAGCAAACGGTGCGTGGAATTTTTATGGAATGCCGGCATCCCCATACCTACAACTTCGATCCCGAGCAGCAGGAAAGCGATGTGGTGATCAACCAGCTCAGGCCCTTCCCTTACGACTAAAAACAGGCGTTCAGGGAAATTTTTACACATTTTAACAGCAAATCCCCACCAAAACACCGGGCATTGAATTGAATTCTACAGTATTGGAACTTAAAACTGATAGATCATGGGAAAAAATCCTTTCAAAAAAAATCCGGAAGATGCGTATATGATCAACATGAATGAGTCCTGGGAAATTATTTACTGGTGCAAAAAGTTCAACTGCACACGTGATCAGCTTATAAAAGCTGTGCAAACCGTGGGTATCGATCCCGAAAAAGTACGCCGCTATTTCATCAGCTTATTCAACTACAATTAATACCGTTTTAATGACTCCGCGTATCGGGAGGCGTGGTGAGCGCGGTATCCTGGGCCACATTGGTCTTATCTTTCAGATCCGGCTGATCGCTTGCCGGAACCTGCTCATGATTCGCCTCGAAGCGGTTGCATGAGCTGGTGAATAATCCCAGCAAAGAAACCTGTACAACAAATAAGAGTGTTTTCATACCCCTGATTTTCAAAGCCTGTGCCACCGCCAGAAACCGCATTGCCAGAGCATTACTTTTCCGGGGCCGGAGTAGTGGTAACCGGGTCTGGTAAGCTCACTCATGTAATACATGCGAAGTCCTTCGATGCATCGTTCCGGATGCGCTTGCAATAATTACAGAAATATCCCCTTGCATAGGTGTTATAACTCATGATAATGTTTTCGGAATACTTGCGCCAGCGATCGTTCTTAAACATGGAAACAACGCTTGAGGCTGGGGAAAACACAGCAAAAAATCAGCAGCAAAGAAAACTTCAGCAAGCTCCGTTACCAATGCTAAGAAAGCCAGGAAAACATGAGCTGCCAAAAAAAGCACAGCCAGGAAAACTTCGTCAAAAAAACAATGACGGCCTTGGTCCTGAAATTCTAAAAAAGCAAGACATGGCTGCCTTGCTTTTTTAGTACATCGAAGTCAAGCTTCCTGCCAGAAAGATCTTTCATTGATCCTGACGTGAAAATAATTCCCCGCCGGTTATTGGTTTTTCTGGTACAGCTCAAGCACTTTTCCCCTGAAGAGGTAATCGTAGCGCGCACTGATCAGGTTAGCGCTGGCTTTGTCAAAATTATTTTTCGCCGTAGTATACTCGAAGGTTGTGAGGGCGCCTTTTTCGAATTTGACCGTGGCAATTTTAAACGAGGCGTTATAATCGTCTGCCTGTTGGAGAATGACCGTATAGCGCTCATAGGCATTATTCAGGTCGTTGATGAGCTGAGCGATCAGGGATGCGTAGCGAACTGTTATGCTTTTTTCCTGTACGCCTGCCTGCAGATGTGCCACCTTTGCCTGCTCCACCTGTGTTCTGTTTTTCAGTCCGTTAAACAAAGGGATCTGCAGGCTGAGGCCGACGTAACTGTTGAAGTTGTTTCTCACCTGATCGTTGAAGCCGATTTTCTCGCTCAGGTAATTGTTGCGGGATTCATACACCGGTAACAGTGTTCCACCTGAATTGACATAGCCGCCGGTGGCTTCGTCGGAGCTGCTCATCAATCGTTGGGAGAGGGCCGCGCTGGAATAATTGGAACCCAGGCTTCCATTGAGTGACAGCAGCGGAAATACATTTCCCCTGGCAGCATGTACTCTTTTCAGCGTGCTTGTGGTACGGAGCGCGGA
Source organism: Hydrocarboniphaga daqingensis (assembly GCA_943362175.1). Taxonomy (GTDB): domain Bacteria; phylum Bacteroidota; class Bacteroidia; order B-17B0; family Aurantibacillaceae; genus UBA4416. The sequence continues at coordinate 28,513 of CALRIU020000007.1, forward strand.
AGCCTTGACGGCAGGCATGGCGCGGGCGATCCCCTCATAAGAAGCGACTTGTGTGGATGGAGCGGGAAGCTCAACTCCACTATCGATTTTTTCGAAGGTAGCGCCTGCCGGAAATGTGAGATTGAGTAATTGCCCCATCGCAAGTTTTGCCGTAACAAGCGCTCCCTTTGCAGCGATAAGGCTAAGCTGATCGTTTGCCAACTGCCCTCTTGTGTCGTATAATACCGAAGGACTGACCGCCTCATGTTTCTGAAGGGTATGAAGACGGTCCAGCTGGGTTTGTGTGGCTGCCATTTGTGAAAGCGCCTGGTGTACTAACTCTTCGCTGTTCAGGATTTGAAGATAGGCTAATATGACCTGGATGCTGATATCGATCTTTGCCTGCTCATAGTCCATCTTTCCCGCTTTGCTGGCCAGGGCATTTTGCCGGATGGTATGGATGGTGCTAAGCCCGCTGAACAGCATCATGCTGGCATTGATCCCGTACTGGCCCGTTCCTACCTCCTGGTTGATAAAGGCATTCGTATACGGATTGATGCTTTTGCCGGTACTGATGCCCTGGTTCGCATAACCCGATACAGAGGGCAAAGCCGTGGCTCTGGCCTGTTGCAAAAAAGCATCATTGCTTTGTAGCTGGTAGGAGGCATTTAGTACGGCCTGGTTTTGTTTCATCGCCAGATCGAGGCATTGCTGCAAGGTATAGCTTTGTGTTTCCTGTGCATGCAGGCTGAGCTGAAATCCAATCAGCAGCCAAAGCCAGAAGTTGTAGTTAGTTTTCAATCCTTCCATCTGTTAAGTGAATAATCCTTGAGCCATAGGCGGCGTTTTTTTCGGAATGTGTTACCTGGATAATCGTTAAGCCTTCGCTGTTCAGCTTTTTAAAAAGCTCCATGATCTCCTGTCCTTGTTGTGAATTGAGGTTGCCGGTGGGCTCATCTGCCAGGAGCAAGGTGGGCTTCGAAACGATGGCGCGTGCAATGCCCACGAGCTGCTGCTGCCCGCCCGAAAGCTGGTGCGGAAACAGATCCTTCTTAGCCACCATGTTGAATTTATCAAGCATCTCGCATACCATGGCGCTGCGTTCGGACGACTTATAGTTTTTATACAGGAGCGGTGTTTCGATGTTCTCGTATACCGTGAGCTCATCAATTAAATGATAGGCCTGGAATACAAAGCCAATGTGCTGCTTATACAATTCGGAGCGTTGCTTTTCCTTTATCGTTTTCACCGGCTGGTCGAGGAAGAGGTACTCTCCCTCATCGGCTTCATCCAGCATGCCCATCACATTGAGCAAGGTCGTTTTTCCGGAGCCGGAAGGCCCCATGATGGAAACGAATTCTCCCTGCGCGATCCGGAGGTTGATGTCCCTGAGAAGAAAGACGCGTGTTCCGCCCTGGTTCACGTATTTGTAAATGTGGTTGAGTGTGATCATATTTTTTAGTTTTATTTTTGAACCGCATAGTCACAGAGAAGACATGGGAACAAAAGAGATTATGAGAGATTTCTATATTAGCTATGCGACTCTGTGGTTCGGTTTCTATTCTGTTCTTAAATTTTTGACGGGGTTTGTGCGCGCTGCTTTAACGGCCTGGTAACTCACGGTGATCAGCGCAAAGAATACAACCGCCAGTGCGGCACCTGCGAAGATAAAGGGATGAAGGCCGATGCGGTACGGGTAATTTTCCAGCCAGGCATTTCCTGCCATCCAGGCCAGTGGCAAGGCGATGCAGGCCGCCACCAGCACCAATACCAAAAAGTCCAGCGAAATATTACGCATGATCACGCTCACCGAAGCACCGAGCACCTTCCGGATCCCGATTTCCTTGGCACGTTTTTCAGCTGACAAAGAAGCCAGCCCGAACAGACCGATGCAGGAAATGAACATGGTGAGTATGGCCGCAAAGCTGATGATCTGCTTCCATTTGGCCTCGCTGCTATAATTGTCTTTGATCAGGTCGTCGAGAAAATCATACTGGTAAGGTTGCACCGGATATAATTTCCGGAACACGGCCTGGGCATCTTTCATTGCGCCGCGTCTGTTGCCTTCCCTGAATTTCAGGTACACCTGCTTGTATTTGAGGCTTGGGTTCATGCTGAATAATTGCGGGCTGACATTCTCCAGCAAGGAAGAATAATGGTAGTCCCGGATCACGCCGATCACCGTACATTTCCTGTTCTCGTAGAAAAAATCCACGGTTTCCCCAATCGGGTTTTTCCAGCCGGCCGCCTTTACAAAACTTTCATTCACCACCACCGAGCTGATGCTATCGGATGGAAAAGCCGCCGAAAAGTTTCTTCCCATGATTACCGGGATACCGAAAAATGAAAAATAATTCCCGCTCACACCGCGGATATCAAACTGTTGTTCGACATCCCCGTTCACGTGGGCGACTGTTCGCCATTGCCCGCCGTTCTGGGCCGTCAGTGTCTGAATGGAGGGGCTTTTCATCAATTCGCTTTCCAGGACCTCGAGCTGGGAAGGGTTCATGGACGCTGTTTTTACCCGCATCACACGCTCATGGTCATAGCCAAGGTCAAAGCCCAGGAGGTAATTAAACTGGGAGTAGATGATCACCGTGGCAACGATCAAAAAGGTAGTGAGTGAAAACTGAAAAACGATCAGGCCCTTTGATAAATAATTTTTCCCGGTGAAGCGGAATTTTCCATACAGGGTTTCCACGGGCTTGAATGCCGAGAGTACCAGCGCCGGATAAAAACCAGCCAGGAAGGAGGTGAGCAGGAACAAAGCGATATAAGCCAGTACCAGCTTTACATCCAGCAAATAGGAGAAGGACAGGGCTTTATCCGACAGGGAATTAAAGAGCGGCAAAAGAGCACAGGTCAGCGCAATAGCCAGAACGAAGGCGAAGAAGCTCAGCATCATGGATTCCCCGAGAAACTGCAGGACCAGGGATTTCCGCTGACCACCGATCACTTTCCGGATGCCTATTTCCTTGGCTCTTTTCAGGGAACGCGCCACCGTGAGGTTAATGAAATTGATACAGGCAATGAGCAGGATAATTCCCGTAATGGCGATGAGGATATAGGAGTACAGGGGATTACTGCCCGACACAACCCCATTTTCGGCGGGATAGTCTGTATCCAGGTGCATCTTCAAAAATGGCTGCAAATGGTAGATCACTTTTCCGTCATAGCCATATTTTTCGGCCATACCGCTGATTTGTGCAGCCGCTTCCTGGTTATAAATCCTGTTCATAGCGGCTTCTGTTTTTTGAAGGTCTGTGCCTGCCTTTAAGCTCACAAAGGTATTCAGGTAAAAATTCATCCAGAACAACTCTCCTCCCTGCTTAGCTTCCTGGTACTTCATCGAAACCAGCATGTCTGGCTTAATGGATGAGTTGGCCGGTGAATTTCTGACAACGGCGGAGACCACAAAGGGCTCAAAGTCTTTTCCGTCTTTCAGCTGCAGGGCCTGCCCCAGAACATTGGTCTTTCCAAAATAACGCATGGCAAGATCTTCGGAAAGCACCACGGAGTGCGGGTCCTGTAAAGCCGTTTTCGGATCGCCGTAAAGAAGGGGAAAAGAAAACATGGAAAAAAAGCGCTCATCAACGAACAAGGCGCTCTGTTCAATGACTTCCGCTCCCTGCTTCACATGGAAGTCGGTAAGCTCCATCCGCACGGCATCCTCAATCTCGGGAAGGTTTGCACCGAAGCGCGGACCCTGCGCCATGCCCGTACTCGACTCCTTATTCACTTTGCCGTCGGGCGTGCGGAGCTCCGCCACAATCCTGTAGATCTGATCTTTCTTTTCATGAAAGCGGTCGAAGCTGACCTCGTCTTTCGCATATAGAAAGATCAGCATGCAGCAGCTGATCCCGATGCTCAGTCCAAAAATATTAATGAAAGAGAAGAATTTATTTCTCCATAAATTCCTGATCGCTGTGATAATGTAGTTCTTTAACATGTTCGCGTTTTCTGTGTGCTGATTAACTTCAATGATGATCTTATTCTGTTCTTAAGCTATTAACCGGTTTTGACGTGGCGGCTTTTACGGTGTGAAAGCATACCGTGATAAAGGAGATCAACAGTACCGCTGTCCCGATACTCAAAAATAACCAGATGCTGATGTGTGTGCGGTAAGGAAAGTCATGGAGCCAGATGCTCATGGCCCACCAGGCAAAGGGAGAGGCGATGAGGATGGAAATGAGCACCAGTTTTAAAAAGTCTTTCACCAGTAAGCGGTTGATGGTAAGCACAGAGGCGCCCAGCACCTTGCGCACGCCTATCTCTTTTACCCGCTGCCGGATCATGAGCAGAACCAGCGCAAATAAGCCCAGGCATGACAGCACCACGGCGATGATGGCCGAAATGGCCAGGAGTATGGACAGTTGTTTTTCTTTGGTGTACCAGTTGTTGGTATTCTCATCCAGGAAGGATGCCTTAAATTCCTGGCCTGGTTCGAGTTCCTTGTAGGCTTTTTCTATCGCCTTCATGGCTTGCAAAGGGTTTACTGCATTGGTTTTCACAAACACATAGCGGATAGGCTCTATACCGGACAGATCCAGTACCAGAGGCTCCGATTGCCTGTGGAGCGAGTACAGGTGAAAATCGGAAATGACCCCCACAATGGAATAATCGGCGATGGTCGAATCAATGGAAAACGATAGACCCGTTACTTGCTTTTCGCCGAATTGTTTTGCAAGGCTTTCGGTTACCAACACGCCGGTGAGGCTATCCGTACCATAGGCCTTACTAAAGTCGCGGCCATCCAGCAAGGTAATGTCAAGGGTTTTCAAAAAATCATAATCAACCGTCATCCAGTTGGTAGACATGCCTTTGTTCTTATACACAAAGCTGGTGGTTGATTTGGAACGGTTGCCATCCTTGCCTAAACCGATATTCATGTTGGCACCGCTGATGCTTATAATGGACGGATCGGAGGCCAGCCTGTTCCTGAAGCCGTTTAAGACAGCCCTGCCCTGATGTGCATTTGCCACAGGCACACTAATCACCGATTCCTTATTAAAGCCTAAAGGCATGTTCCGCATAAATTCAAATTGCTTATAGGCGATGAGCGTGCAGGCCATTAAGAAACAAGCCATGGCAAACTGGAAAATGATGAGCGAGTTGCGGAAGATGCCCGGTTTCTTGAGCGATACAGAGCCTTTCAACACACTGACTGTATTCAACTTTGAAATGATGTAAGCGGGATAGCCTCCTGCCACCAAAGACACCAGCAACAGGCCCAGAACCAGGATCACCAGCGTAGCCGGTTGGTAAAAGAAATCCAGCCTTAAGCGGGCATCGAATAATTCATTAAAAAACGGAAACAGGCAAGTCGCTGCAAGCAGGCCGATCATCAAAGAGATGGTACACACCAACAGGCTTTCGCTCCAGATCTGGATAAAGATCTGCTTCTTCCCGGCACCAAGGCTTTTACGTACTCCTACTTCTTTACCCCGTGTAAAGGACCTGGCGATGTTCAGGTTAATAAAATTAAAGCAAGCGATGGCCAGGATAAAAAGGCTCACCAGTAAAACCGTATAAACGTATGGTCTGCTGATCACATTACCGGTTCCGATAATCCGGTGGTAATGAAACTCGCTGAGGGGCAATAAGCGGTAGGTCTGGTAATCGCCTTTCTCGTCCATCAGGTAGCCGGCGCCTTTCATGTATCCCGCATCTGTGGCATGATACTTCGCCAGCATCCACCGGCATTTATCTTCCACGGATTTTTGAGAGCCGTTTGGCGCGAGCTTGATGTAAACATCATGGCTTGAGGCAAACCAGTTATTTTTGTTTTCTGCATATTGTGATGACAGCTCGCTGTTAATCAACACATCATAGGCAATAGACGCATTTTTCGGACAATCTTTCACGACAGCGCTTACCGTTACTTCTTTCCATTGGTCGTCTACCTTGACGGTGATTCGTTTTCCGATAGCATCTTCCTTGCCGAAAATGATACGGGCTGCCGTTTCGCTGATGACTGCATTCCCCAAATCCACTAAGGGGTTATGCGCATTTCCTTTGACAAAAGGCACAGAAAAGATCCTGAAAAAATCATTGTCCACCAGGTTAATCTGGATATTCACTTTTTTGTCCCTGTACTCAACACTTCCACCGCCGGAGGCATAACGGGACGCGGCTTCAATCTCCGGGATCTCCGCTTTAAGCGCAGGAGTAGCCGGATAGGACATGCCTGTTGTGAGCTTTTCACCGTTCGAAACATGGTTGGCTCTTTTATAGACTTTAAAGATGCGGCCGGAGTCTTCATAAAAATCATCGAACGAGAGCTCGAACTTTGCATTCAGAAATAACAGGATGCTGCACAGAAAGGCGATGGCCAGACCAAAGACGTTGATGCCTGTATATATTTTGTGCTGCATCAAATTTCTGACAGCCGTTATCATATAGTTTCTAAACATGCGCTTTTGTTTTATTCTGTTCTTAAGCTTTTAACTGGATTTGCGATGGCCGCTTTAATCGCCTGGAAAGAAATGGTAAAGATGGCCGTAAGCAAAGCAATCAGTAATGTCAGCAGGCCCACACTCCATCCGATGCTGATGTGAAAGGCAAAATGATTCAGCCAGCGACTCATCAACAGCCCGGAAAGCGGAAGGGCAATGGCCCCGGAGAGAAGCACCTGGAAGATAAATTTCCGGGAGATCAGCTGAACGATGCTCAGCACTGAAGCTCCCAGCACTTTCCTCACACCGATCTCTTTTATTCTTAATTCAATCATAAAAGCCGATAAGCCGAACAAGCCCAGGCAGGCCAGTAAAACCGCCAGCCCCGAAAACAGCAGGGTAATATCAACCGTTTGCGCTTCTTTGGCATAGAGTGATTTCAAATGCTGATCTAAAAACACAAAGTCAAATGCGGCATTCGGTAGGTTTTCAGAAAATATTTTTTTCACCTCTTCTATCCTGCTTTTGTCTTCGCTCATAGCCAGGCGAACCAGCATATAGGGCCTATGCTCAGTAGGCGCATTATGAAAGGCGTAGGCACCGATAGGCTCGTGCAGGGTTTGAAAATGAAAATCCTCAACAACGCCAACGATTTCATCGGCCTCGCTCACCACGTTCACCCTTTTCCCGATAGCTTCTTCTGGCGTGTAACCCAGGAACTCAATGGCTGTCCGGTTGAGCACAACCTGGAAGGTGCTGTCTTTTTCTCCCACCTGGTCGGAAATGGTTTTTCCTGCCAGCAGATGTAAGCCCAGCGCAGGAATAACCTCCGAGCCAGAGCGGCAGCTGATGATTTGTCTGTAACGCTGCGGCTGTTGCGGTTTGAAAAGCGTACGGGAACTCCCGTCTTTTCCCGGAAAAGTCTGCAGGCGGCACACGGCGCTCACCTCCGCCAGGTTTTTCAGATCGTTGATAAGGCCATTCAGCTGATCGGTATTTTCTGCGCCGGAGGTGTTGAGGCACATCACCTGCTCCGGTTTAAAGCCCAGATTCTTCGTCCGGATGAATTGCAGTTGCCTGTAAAAAACAATCGTGGAAAAGATGAGGACAATAGATCCCGAAAACTGAATTACTACCAGCCCCTGACGCAGCAGCCCGGTAAATTTATCGCTTCTGAAATGGGTATGGAACAAATTTTTAGGATTGAAGGAGGACAGGTACAAAGCGGGATAGAGCCCTGAAATAAAGATGATTCCCACGACAGAAACACTTACCAGGAGCAGGATCCTGCTGTTCAGTAATTGCCCCAACTGAAGCTGGCTGTGCGTGATTGTATTAAAATAAGGAAGTACGAGAATCAGCAACAGAAACGCAATGATGACCGACACCAGCACCAGTAAAGCCGTTTCGATGTAAAAGCGTTTGATCAGCTCTTTGCGGTCGGCACCCAGTGTTTTGCAGATGCCCACTTCACGGAACCGCTTTTGTGAGCGCGCCGTTGCCAGGTTCATGTAATTGATAGCGGCAATCAGCAGAATCACAATCACCAGCAGACTTACGATGTTTACACTTTCCTTATCACCGGTATTGTTTACATAACTGTTCTGGATTCCTGCCGAGTAAAGATGAATCTCCTCAAAGGGCTGTAAGGAAAAACTGATCCAATCCTGTGAGGCCGGCTTCAGTCTTTTGGAAACGGCGGTTATTTGTTTTTCGACTTCTTTGTAATTCGCATCTTCCCGAAGCAACAGATACGTCTCGTAACTGGCGTTGCTCCAGGTCAGGTCCTGCATCCATTTTACGCTGGCAAAAGAACCCATCATGGCTGGCTGGATAGATGAATTAGGAGGCAGGTCTTTGTAAACCGCACTTACCTCGCAAACAATAGAATTATCAACTGTGATACGCTTCCCGATAGGGTCTTCATCGCCGAAATAGCTCCTGGCTGTACTTTCATTCAGGGCAATGGTATTCGGCCGTTGTAAGGCCGTTGCCTTATTGCCTTTCAGATAGGTAAAATCGAAAACGGTTGTCACACTCGGGTCAACCCAGTAAAGGTTGTGTTCGATAAAGGCCTTATGATCCAGTTTTATATTGGCAGGATCACCGAAGTTATGGCGGATGAGGCGCACCTGCTCTTTCACAGCAGGAATCTCCGACTTAAAGGCAGGACCTGCGATATTCGGTGAACAGCCCCATTTTTCAGGAACGGCGCCGACATCGAGTGTGGAACGGCTGATGACACGGCAGATTCTGTTTTTATTAGACTGAAACGAATCGAAGCCCCGCTCATACTCCATGTATAAAAACAGGAGCAACGCCATCGCAATGCCAATCGCCAGACCACCAATGTTGATGAGCGAGAACAACTTATTCTTTGATAAGTTCCTGAGTGAAAGTTTTATATAGTTCTTAAGCATGCTCTTTTTTATGTATCACATAAACGTTTATCAGGTACCTGTTATGGCTATTCCGTTCTTAAGCTTTTCACCGGATTGACGAGTGCAGCCCGAAAGGCCTTATAGCCTACCGAAATCCAGGCAATGACCAGGGAAATGACCATCGCCGTGAAAAACACCGTCCAGCTGATGGTGATCTTGTACGCAAAGTTGTTGAGCCAGTTGCTCATGACATACCATGATACCGGCACCGCAATGATAAAGGCCACGCCAATCAGCAGCGTAAATTCTTTGGAGAATAATAACAGGATATTTCCTACACCTGCCCCCAGCACTTTCCGGATCCCCACTTCCTTTGTCTTCTGCACGGTCATAAACGAGACCAGCCCGTAAAGTCCGAGGCAGGAGATAAAAATGGCAAGGCCCGAAAAGATCTTATACAACAGGGCCATCTGTTGTTCCTGTTTATAAAACTGTTCAATGTTCTCATCCATAAACACGCTGCTATAGGCATATTCCGGATAAAATTTATCCCAGACTTTTTCGATGGCTGCTTGTGATCCGGCAAGGTTCGTACTTTTCAATTTCATGGAAACCATGCAGAACCTGCTTTTCCGGGCAGCAATCAACAAAGGCTTGACTTCCTCACGCAGCGAATTGGTTTTAAAATCCTTCACCACGCCAACAATCGTTCGCCACCTTCCTCCTCCGGTGCGGATCTGTTTTCCGACCGCCAGCTGTGGATCCCTGATATTCAGCTTCCGGATCAGGGTCTCGTTGACAACCACGCTACCCGAAGTATCGATAGCTGTGTAGGGACCTCCTGCAACGAACTTCAGATCGAAGGTTTTAAAATAATCGGCATCGCCCAGCTTGGTATAGAGCGTGAAGTTCTCATCGTCCTTGTGATCAAAGGCGAAGTTGGTTCCGGCATTGTGATCCGATGAAGGAATATCACTGCTCAGAGAAACCATACTCACCTCCGGTAGCTGCAACAGGGCCTGCTTGAAAGCCCCATGCCTGGCCTGGACAATGCTATCGCTTGAGCTGGAAACGATCAACAGCGCCTCTTTATTAAATCCGAGGTCGGCCGTTCTCACATATTCCATCTGGCTGACGGCAACGATGGTTCCGACAATCAGAATCTGTGAAATGGCAAACTGTACCACTACCAGGCCGCGCCTGAGCGAAATACCGCCGATGGTAGCTGAACTGATCTTATTCTTTAAAGCCACCGCCGGCTTGAAGCCGGAAAGAATCAGCGCCGGATAGAACCCGGCCAGGGCAGTGACCATGACTACAATGAACAAAACAAACAAGGCATTTTGCAGGCTGAACAAGGACAGCTCCTCCTGGATGGAAATGATGTGCTTGATGAAGGGCAGGGCCAGCCAGGCGATGATGAGCGCCAGGCAAGCAGAGAGCAGTACGATGAGATTGGTTTCGCCAAGCGCCTGGAAAAATAATTGTTTGCGGTTGCTGCCCAACACTTTTCTCACACCGATCTCTTTGGAGCGGGTGACTGCCTGGGCTGTAGACAGGTTAATAAAATTGATGCAGGCCATGATGATGATCAGGAAACCAATCATCGATAAGGTCATCAGGGTGCTTCGGCTGGTCACATGATCTCCCAGGCCGGGCACGCGCGTGTCGAAATGGATTTCGCTCAAGGGCTGCAAACTATTGCTGATTTTATGGGGCCCTGTGTTACCGTAATATTTATTGGCTAGGTGCTTCAGCTGAGCTTCCACCTCTTCGGCTGATACTCTTTCCGGCAACTTCATAAATACCTGGAAGGCACTCGTGGTGCTGCCCCAGTCGGAGGTGTAGCCGTAATACTCATTATTTTTGATGGTAACGAAAGAGCCAATCACCGTTGTGGGAAAGTCGCTGTTGAACGGAACATCTTCGATGACCCCACCCACTTTCATGTCCATCGCATTGTCGATTCTGATGACTTTTCCAACAGCACTTTTCCAGTCGCCAAAGTATTTCTGCGCCATCGTTCTGGTAAGTACTACCTGCCCCGGATCTTTTAAGACAGAAGCATTCCCGGCCAGCCAGCCGGTGCTGAAAATATCGAAATACTCGGGCTCACAGAAAAACACGCCGGTTTCCTCAATGAATTTTTTACCTGCTGTATTCTCCGGATCACCAACAGTGACTTGTGTATTATAGGTATAGTAAAGCCCTGCCAGCTTAATTTGTGGAAAATCAGTCCGCAGCGCTTCCAGCGCCGGGTAAGGGATTCCGGGTGTATACTCGGAGCCATCGGGACCTTTATCCTCGGTAACCACGTGGTAAATATCGGAGTAAGCCGGCCGGAAGGTATCATAGCTTAATTCATAACGCACCACCAGGAAAATGATGAGGCAGGCAGCGATGCCGATGGCAAGGCCGGAAATATTAATAAAGCTGTAAGCCTTGTGACGTTTTAAGCTCCGTAATGCAATTTTAAAATGATTAGTGATCATATCGTTCTTTCTTATTCGGTTCTTAAACTTTTGACTGGGTTTGCCATAGCGGCTTTCAGTGTATGGAAGCCCACGGTAAGCACAGCAACCAAAACAGCGGTAATGCCTACGATCAGAAACAATGTCCAGCTGATCGTCATCCTGTAGGGGAAATTCTGCAACCATTGGCTCATCAGCCACCAGGCAAGAGGCGTGGCAATGACAATGGAAAGCACTACCAGCCTTAAAAATTCTTTGGTGAGCAGGAGATTGATGTTCATCGCCGAAGCTCCCAGCACCTTCCTCACGCCGATCTCTTTCACACGCTGACCAATCATTAGCAGCGCCAGGGCAAACAATCCGAGGCAGGACAATACAATCGCAATGAGCGATGCTACTCCCAGCAGCCTCGAAAGATTTTTCTCCTTGCTATACCAGCGCTCTGTATTCTCATCCATAAATGTTCCGCGGAATTCACGCCCGGGCTCCAGGTCTTTGTAAATCGCTTTCACCGTTTCCATCAGCTGCAGAGGTTCTTCTGTTTTTATTTTAATAAAGACATAGTCTATCCTGCCTGCCGATGACATATCGATCATTAGGGGCTCCGTTTTCTCGTGCAGGGAATACAGGTGGAAATCAGGAATGACACCGATGATGACGGAGGGGGGCAGAGCGCTGTCTGCCACAAAGCTAAGCCCTACCGGATCCTTCACCCCAAACTGGCTGGCCATGCTTTGCGTCACGATTACCGATGTGACGGTATCTGTGGCAAAGGACCTGCTGAAATCACGGCCCCGGAGCAGGGTAATGCCAAGCGTTTTCAGAAAGTCATAATCCACCGTCAGCATGTTGGCATTGATGTTAAGGTCTTTATACGCGAACCCTGTACTTCTCTTGGATGTGCTTCCATCCTTGCCCACTCCGATATTGATATTACTGCCGCTGACAGAAAGAACCGCCGGCTGCGAGGCCAAACGCAGGCGGAACTGTTGGGCAATGTCAGCTCCTTTTCCATAATTATACAAAGGGATGGTAATCACCGCTTCTTTGTTGATGCCGAGCGGCATGCTACGCATGTACTCAAACTGTTTATAGGCAATGACCGTGCATCCCATGAGCAGGCAGGCCATGCTGAACTGCACGATGATTAGAGAATTGCGAAAAATACCTGGCTTTTTTAAGGTAATGCTTCCTTTCAGGATGTTGGTAGCATTGAGCTTCGAAATCACCAAAGCCGGGTAACCGCCCGCAATTAAAGAAACCACTAGGGTTCCCGCAAGCATCGCCATAATAGTCAGAGGACTGATGAACTGACCGAGGCTGAACTTCGAGCCGAATTCCCGGCTGAGCCAGGTGAACAGGGACACGGAACATCCCAGTCCGATCATCAGGGCCAGGAGACAGAGCAGAAGGCTCTCGCCCCACACTTGTAGAAAGATTTGTTTTTTTTCTGCGCCCAGGTATTTCCGCACACCGACTTCCTTCACCCGCGTGAAAGACTGTGCGATAGTAAGGTTGATAAAATTAAAGCAGGCGATGGCCAGGATAAAAATCCCGATCAGCAAAAGCGTATACACATAGGAGTAGCTGACTTTATTATTCCCCGAGCCAATCTCTTCGTTAAGGTGAATCTCCGTAAGCGGCAAAAGCCTCATCGAAAAATAATCGCCTTTGGCATCGCGCAGGTAGCCATTCTTCTTCATATACACGGAGTCGACGGCGTTATAGGTTTCCGTAATGCGTCGCATCTTTTCCTCCACCTGCTCCGGGCTGGCTGTGGGTGCTATCTTAATAAATACATCATGATGCTGCCAGGACCAGTTATTTTTATTGACCTCATAATCGCCATTAAGCTCCGGGCGCGCCAATACGGCAAAGGTTACGGAAGAATTATTGGGTGCATCTTCCAGCACAGCAGAAACAGACAATTCCTTCCAGTCGGGTCCGAGCTTAACCCGGATGAGCTTACCGATGGGATTTTCTTCACCAAAAATGGTACCGGCAGCCGAACGGCTGAGCGCTACGCTTCCCACATCCGGAAGCGGTGTGCCTGTATTTCCTTTGATGACCGGGAAGCTGAACATCTTAAAGAAGTCGTTATCTACCAGGTTGGTCTGCAGGTCGAATTGCTTTCCCTTATACTCCAATCCTCCGCCGGACCACAAATACCTTGTTGCCGCTTTTACCTTCGGAATCTCTGCCTTGAGCGTCGGTGCTACGGGATAAGACATGGAGGTTCCGAATTTCTCTTCTTCTATTGTTTTGCGGTAATGGTACACTTTGAAAATAGTTTCCTTCTCCTCATGAAACTGGTCGTAGGACAGGTCGTGGGCCACGTTCATAAACAGAAAAAGGCTGCATACAAAGGCCAGCGAAAGCCCGAACACGTTAATGAAGGCATAGGTTTTATGCTTTCTCAGGTTGCGGCAGGCAGTTATGAAATAATTCTTTAACATCTTGGTCTTTGGTTTTATTCAGTCCTTAAGCTTTTGACCGGGTTTGAAACAGCTGCTTTATAGGTTTGAATGAGAATGAGCAAAATGGTCAGACACATCAGAATGGAGATTGCCAGAAAAAAAGGCCAGGCGGACAAGGTGATGCGGCAGGAGTAATTATTCAGCCAGTTTTGAAACAGGTAGAACGCCAGTGGGCAGGAAATGAGGCCGGCCACAAGACCAGTAGCTAAAAAATCCCTGACAAACAGGCGGCTGATGGAAAGCGAAGACGAGCCAAGCACTTTACGGATGCCAATCTCCTTCCTGCGTTTTTGGATGCTGATAGACACAAGCCCCACAATGCCCAGCAATACCACAATCATGGAAAGGGCAACGGCTGTGTAAGAGGCTTTTTCCAGGCGAAGCTCCGAGCGGTATAAGTTAGCCAAAGACTCATCCATGAATTTGTATTCGAATGGCGCGCCTGGTAAAAGCTCTTCCCATCTGCTTTCCAGGGCATGAATACTTTTTGAAAGATTGCCCGGATTTAATTTAAAAGACATAAAGCGATAACGTGGCGCTGCATCAAGGCCGATAAAGCATAAGGGCCTGATCTCTTCTTTCATGGAGGTGAAATGAAAATCGCTGATTACACCCCTTATGGTATACACTTCTTCTTCCGAAGGCCTGAGCTGCACGCCCAGTGCCTGCGCCGGACTATTCCAACCGAAAGCTTTGGCAGCGGTTTCATTAATAACGATGCCTTCCGGATCATTATCGTTTTTCAGAAAAGAGCCTGCCGCCATCCTCATGCCATAAGTTGCCGCATAATTTGCATCGGCCTCTATCACGCTCATCAGGACAGGATTCTCCGATCCGTTCTTGACCATGTGGCGGCTGCCCCCGGCTCTCCCGTCAGGAATGGCATAAGAGATGCTTGCGTCCGATACAGGTGCCAGTTTTTTTAATTCGTTGCGCGCCATTTTCATCCGCGCCACACCTTCGGGGCTCCAGTCGCGCGGCGTTCCCACTGAAATTACAAGGTCTTTTTTATAGCCCAGGCTGCTGCCAAAGAACAGGGAAACCTGTCTGGAAATCACAAACACGCCTACCAGCACAATCATGGCAATAGAAAACTGCAGGCCCACCAGGGTTTTACGGAGCCAGAGGTTTTTGGCTACCGAATTTAATTTTCCTTTCAGGGAGTCGATTGTTTTGAAGGAGGACAATACAATAGCCGGAAACAAGCCCGCGAGGATTCCGATGGCAATCGCCGCTATAAAAAGAAGAACAAAGAAATAGAAAGGGAACTGGCTCAGGCTGGCCAACGGTCTGTCGAGGATTCCGGAAAAGAATGAGCGGGAACCCTGGTACATCAGCAGGGCAAGCAATACCGACAAGAAAACCATAAACACAGACTCGGCGAGGAACTGCCCCACCAGCTGTTTTTTTATACCACCTAATACTTTCCTTAGCCCTATTTCGCGGAGGCGTCTTGTAGAGCCACTCACGCTGATATTGATAAAATTGATGAGTGCCATCAGCAGAATAAACTGGGAAATAAAAAACAGCGTGTAAAGCATGCTCCTCACTACTCCCTGGCGGCTGTCGAGGTAATAGCTCTTCAACGGAACAACAAAAGGCTTCATGTTTTCCGAAAAATAAGCAGGAGCATGCTGACGGATCAGTGCTTTAGACGCCTCTTCGACCTCCGCTGCGGACACTCCTTCTTTCAAGGTGATGTAAGCCGGAATCACCGCATTGTTCCAGTCGTCGAGCCGGGCTCTTCCAAAAAATACAATCGCAGATTCTGAAAGATAAACCTGCGCCTGCCCTTCGCCGGCTAACCCGGTCACTGAGTTGTATGGCATAGCTTCGAGTACAGCACTTACCACAAAATTTTTACGCTCACCTGAAAAATTCTCAATGCTCAGCGTTTGTCCGAGCGCCTGCACTTTGCCAAAATACCGGGTGGCAGCCTCCGCGGTAATCACCACGGAAGCAGGATCGCGGAATGCATTGGCAGCATTCCCTTCTTTCAACCGAAAGCCGAACATGTTTAAAAAGGAAGGATCTCCAATTTGCAGCTCTTCCCTGAAATGTTTATCACCATTGGAAACAGAAGCTGTGATGCCGTCCCAGCGGTAATAATCGCTTACCAGCTGTGGATAGTTTTTCTTCAGTGTTTCTGCCAAAGGCGCCAGCGTGGTGATTTCCGGGCCCATGTCTGCTTCCTTCCAGTGGCTCTGGATGATAAACTGGTGATCGATGTTTTTGAGGCTGCGGTTTACCTGGAACTCATTCCAGATGTAAGCACCGATCACGAACGCAAACGTAAGGCCCAGCGAAAACCCAAGCAGGTTAATCGCACTGATGCCTTTATGGCGCAACAGGTTTCTCCAGGCTATTTTAAAATAGGTTTGAAACATGCTTATTCTGTTCTTAAGCT
This sequence comes from Hydrocarboniphaga daqingensis, assembly GCA_943362175.1. GTDB lineage: Bacteria > Bacteroidota > Bacteroidia > B-17B0 > Aurantibacillaceae > UBA4416. The sequence goes on from CALRIU020000007.1 coordinate 44,623, forward strand.
TTTTACGGGATTAGTCAGTGCTGCCTTCACGGTTTGAAAACTTACGGTTACAAAAGCGATCAGGGTCGCTACAAGCGCCGTTACCAGGAATACCCAGAAGCTCAACTCTATCCTGAAGGCAAAATTTTCCAGCCATTTCCCCAGCACCAACCAGGCAAGAGGCCAGGCGATGATATTGGAAATAAGCACCAGCCTCAAAAAATCGCGGTTCAGTAAGAGCGTGATACTTTGCACCGAGGCGCCGAATACTTTTCGCACACCAATCTCTTTCACCCGCTTTTCAGTGGCATAGGTGGCAAGCCCAAACAGCCCCAATGAAGCAATAATGATCGCAATGGCTGAAAGGATTCCCACAACCCTGCTTAATTGTGTATCCGCCCTGTAAAGGTTTTTAAAATCTTCATCCAGGAAATTGTATTCGAAAGGAACATCGGGCACAATCTCCTTCCAGGAAGACTGCATAAAGGCCAGGGCCTCCCTTACCCTGTTGCCGGCTACCTTCACCGACATTTCCGTAAAAGGCATGCTATCCCTGTTAGAGAGCGTTAAGGTTTCAATTTTGTTATGAAAGGAATTGAAATTAAAATCTTTGGTGATCCCGATAATCGTTCCCAGCTTTTCCTGGTCATAACGCCCGAAAGGAATCCCGATCAGTTTTTCTACAGGAGTTCCGGGATGATCCTTTAATATTTCCTTGGCCATGGTCTCATTAATTAAAAATCCCTGCCCATGATCCGACTCACGAAAATCCCTACCCGCAAGAAGCTTGATATCATAAAGCTTCAGAAAATCACGGTCCACACGGATATGCGATGTGGCCAGCTCGCGGGCAGGACCCAGCCCTTCGAACCTGACGCCTGTTTGATGCAGGTTATTTCCTAAACGCTGGAAAGAACCGGTGACATACGCTATATCAGGGCTTTTCAAAAAGCGTTGTTTCAGCTCTTCGAATTTTTCTCCTGCATTCTCCCGGCATTTAATAGCAATCACCTGGTCTTTGTTGAAACCGGGATCGTTGGTCTGCATAAAATTCAATTGCCTGATCACAAACACCGTGGCAATAATTAAAAAGATAGCACCCGCAAACTGGCACACCACCAGAATATTTCTCCCTGCGCTTTTATTCTTTCCAACCTGCAGGGAGCCTTTTAATACTTTTGAAGGCCTGAAAGATGACAGATAGAACGCGGGATAGGCTCCGGAGAACAAGCCTACCAACAGCGTTCCGGCCAGTAAGCAGCCAAGAGGAACCGGCTCAAACAGAGCGGCGTATGACATGTGGTAGCCGCTCAGGTTATTCAGGTAAGGCAGGAAAAGCGCGGCCAGCACGATCGCTATCAACAGGGCCATGCATGTGAACAACAGCGACTCCTGGATAAATTGCTGCGCCAGTTGAAACCTTCCCGCACCGATGGTTTTCCGGATCCCTACTTCTTTTGCGCGGCCTGATGACCTTGCTGTGGAAAGATTGACGAAATTCATGCAGGCAATTCCCAACACGATCAGGGCAATAATGATGAAGACATAGGTATTGCTTCGGTCGAATTTCTGATAATTGACATAATCATGGGTAATGTCGCTCGAATTGGAATGCACTTCGCTGAGCGGCTGCAAAAACAGCTCATAATCTTTTTCTCCCGGGCCGATGTATTTTTTAAGATAGGCCGGAAATTGGGTTTCCAGCTTGGCCGTGTTGGCCTGGTCAGAAAGCTCAAGATAAGTCACTACCCAGTTTCCTCCCCAGTTGTCAGCATATTCTTTTTTAATGTCTGTTGTGATCACGGCCACCATATCCATTTGTAAGTGGGATATTTCCGGAACATCTTTCATAATTCCCGTCACCGTAAATACCGTGGAATCTTCTCCGGGCCTGGATATGACTTTCCCTACAGGGTTTTCATTCCCAAACATCTTTTTGGCTAAGCTTTCTGAAAGTACTGCATTTCCAGATGTTTCAAGAACATGCTCCCGGTTTCCCTTTAATAAAGGAAAGTCAAACATTTGAAAAAAAGAAGAGTCCACCCACATAAAAGAAGGGACAATGGTTTTTTGGTTGTTATAAAGAACAGATGATTTTTCCTTTCTGATGATCCTTGTATAATTCACTATTTCAGGGAAATCATGCTTCAGGCTTGGTCCCATCGGAAACATGGAAAGTGCCACCTTTTGTGGCGCCACCAGGCCTTCAAATTTCTGAACCTCATCCAGGCGGTAAATGTTCTTCGTGTGGAACGCATCGACACTCTTCTCACGCTGAACAAACAAGGCCACCACAATACAGACCGTTATCCCCAGGGAAAGGCCTATGATATTAATGAACGAGAACATCTTGTTCTTGAGCAACTGCCTGAATGCTATTTTGAAATAGTTCCCGATCATGGTTTAAGATTTTAAATGTTGGGTGACGATCTGCCCGTCGAGCATATTGATGACACGGTGCGTGAAACGCGCATCGTGCTCGGAGTGAGTCACCATAATGATGGTGGTTCCCTTTTCATTGAGGTCTGTCAGGAGCTGCATTACCTCGTTGCCATTGCGCGAATCGAGGTTACCGGTCGGCTCATCCGCTAAAATCAGCTTCGGATTATTGACCACGGCACGCGCCACAGCCACACGCTGCTGCTGCCCGCCCGAGAGCTGTTGAGGAAAGTGGTTGCGGCGGTGCGCGATCTGGATCTTATCCAATACCTCATCCACCATTTTCTTCCGTTCGCTGCTTCCCACACCGGTGTAGATCAATGGCAGCTCCACATTTTCGAACACCGTGAGCTCATCAATGAGGTTAAAGCTCTGAAATACGAAGCCGATGTTGTGCTTGCGGAGCTCGGCACGCTTGCGCTCATTAAAGCCCGCTACTTCAATGCCGTTGAATAAATAACTGCCTTTATCGACATCATCCAACAAGCCAATGATGTTGAGCAGCGTGGACTTCCCGCAACCGGAAGGGCCCATCATCGCCACAAATTCTCCTTCCTTGATTTCAAAGGAAATAGAGTTCAGAGCCACCGTTTCGATTTCTTCGGTGCGGTAAATTTTTTCGAGGTTGCTAACGTGTATCATAGAATTGTATTATTTGGTGATGGATGTAGAGGTGCTGCCCATTGACTTGGCATGAACAATGCTGTAGCTTTTTCCAATATGGTATTTGGCTTTAAATTTTTCCAATACGGCATCCGGCTGTTTCTTATTGTTGACCCGCATTTCATCGGAAGATATGGAAAATGCCACTACATCCCTATTGCTAATGATCTTCATCTCCATCAGGTCATCAAGAATGTTCTTAATGAGATTCTCCGATTCGTCTCTTACGCCGGTATCTACGCCCAGGGATTTCTGAAGTGTATTGACTTCACGTTGTCTTTTATTAATTTCCTGCTGCGATTTATTAATCTCTGCCTGCAATTTATTAATGGAGTCTTGTGTAACCTGAGCTGTTCCGTGAAGATGAATGAATAAAGCAGCAATGATGAGAGTTGTGATTTTCATGATTTATGGGTTATGGTTTATTTTTTATCCTTTAAAATTAATTCCTGGGTGGTCATATAACTGTCGTATCCGGAGGTTATCACCTTATCACCCGGCTTCAGGCCTTGCAATACTTCGTAATAATCGGGGTTCTGTCTTCCCAGCTGAACGTCTATCCTGTATGCCACCGAGCCATCGTCGTTGAGCTTAAAGACCCAGTTGCCGCCCGTTTGCTGGTAGAAGCCGCCACGCGCCAGTAAAACCGCCTGCGTTTCATCGCTCAGGGCCAGGCGGATCTGCAAGCTCTGTCCGCGGCGGATATCTTTCGGCACACCGTCCTCAAATTTCATGTCCACCTGGAATTTCCCGTTCTTCACCTGCGAATACACCTTATGAATGCTGAGCCTGTAATTTTTTCCGGCCAGGGTAAACTCACCCTTCAACCCGGGATAAATGCGTGTGATGTAATGCTCGTCGATCTCCACCCGTACTTTGAAACCCGTGACCACATCGATCTGCCCGAGCCTTTCCCCTTTGTTCTTACTTTGCCCCGGCTCCGCAGCCAGCGAGGTGAGCTGCCCGTCGACCGGCGCACGCACGATCAGGTCCTCCACTTTGCGGCGCATGATCTTCAACGCTTCCTGTGTCCGCTTAAACGATTCTTTGGCCTGCGCCAGCTCTTCCTTCCCTGACACGGAATCCTGTTTTAAGATCTGCTCCGTCAGCTTTTTCTTTTGCGCAGCGTAGTTGTAATTATTTTCCGACTGCTTAAACTCTTGCAAAGAAATCGCCTGCGAGTCGTACAATTGCTTGTTGAGATCATATACGCGCTTGGCTTCGCGGTAAAGGTTATCCACATCCGTTCCCTGGTTCAGCTTCATGATGGTATTTTGTGTGGCAGCATTCCCGGAGATGCGCATTTGCGTAAGCAGGTTGAACACCGATGTCTCCTGGTTGGCGAGGCTCAGCTCCAGATCCGTATTGGAGAGTTTCAGAATCGGATCGCCCTTTTTCATCATAGCACCGTCTTCTGCAAATACTTCCTCTACCCTGCCGCCTTCCACAGCATCGAGGTAAATTGTCGTCATCGGCAACACGACACCGTTTACCGGGATAAACTCCTGGAAGGCTCCTGTTTTCACTTCGCTGATGGTGATCCGCTCTGCATCGACATTCAGCTTCGATCCTCCGCTGGCGTAATACACGCTGCCCCCTATCAAACAAATCACCACCGTTACCAGCGCGATCGTCACGACTTTCTTAGTTGTCCATTTCTTTTTTGGTATTGCCCTATCCATGCTGCCTGATCTGTTTTTCTTCTACAAATTTATTCGTGGAGATGTATGTTATGCTATTTTTCGTTGCTCGTATCAAAAAACTATCTGTACATACATCTCCCTACACGAATAAACACCTTAGCAATCATAAACGGCGTGCCACGTTCTGTATCTGCTGACTATCAGGAGATTAAGACTTATAGCACTCCCTGAAAGTGTTCGCATAGAGGACACAGGTGTTCGGTTTTGATACACTCTGTGCCGGCGCTGTTTTTATAATTTGTTTGAAGACAGGTATATAGCGTTTGGGAATATTTATTGATCTTTAAGCGGGCAAAGAAAGAACATGGATTTAAAGAACGCGAGTATTTTAGTAATAGATGATGACCGGGATGTGCTGACGGCGATGGAGCTCCTGCTGAAAAAGGAAGTGGCACAAATTATCACGGAAAAAGATCCGGGCAACCTGCCGGCTTTGCTGAAAAAAAAGGCCTTCGACCTGGTATTGCTCGACATGAATTTCAATGCCTCTATCAACACCGGCAATGAAGGCATTTACTGGTTGAAACGCATCCGGGAGATTCATCCTTCCCTGAATGTCATCATGATTACGGCTTATGCCGATATCGACCTCGCCATCCGCTCCCTGAAGGAGGGCGCTTCCGACTTCATTGTCAAACCCTGGAACAACCAGCTCCTTATTGATTCGCTGAAAGAAACGCTCCGCAAAAAGAGCGGCGTGGAAAAACCTTCCGCTATGGTAGATTACGAGGGCTCCGGCATTATCGGGCAGAGCGACGTGATGAGCGATATCTTCAACAAGATCGGAAAGGTAGCACCTACCGATGCCAACATCCTCATCCTCGGCGAGAATGGAACGGGGAAGGACCTCATCGCCAAAGCCATTCACCAGCGGTCCTTACGCGCCGCGAATCCTTTCATCAAAGTGGATGTAGGCGCCCTGACAGAAACCTTGTTTGAAAGCGAATTGTTCGGTCACAGGAAAGGCGCCTTTACCGATGCACGCGATGACCGCGAAGGACGCTTCGAGTCGGCGAACAAGGGCACGCTCTTTCTCGATGAGATCGGGAACATCAGCCTGCAGCAACAGGCCAAGCTCTTAACGGTATTACAAAACCGACAGGTGACACGCCTGGGAAGCAACATTTCTACAGCGGTCGACATCCGTCTAGTATGCGCCACTAACCAGCCTTTGAGCGAGCTCGCTAATGAGAGCCGTTTCCGCAAAGATTTGATTTACCGGATCAATACCGTCGAGATCATGCTGCCTCCATTGAGGGCGCGCAAAGATGATATTCCATTGCTTGCGGCGCATTACCTGAAATTTTACCGCGACAAATATTTTAAATCCTCTTTGGAATTAAGTCCCAAAGCCTTTGACAAATTGAAGGACTACCACTATCCGGGGAATATCCGCGAACTGCAATATGCCATTGAGCGGGCCGTGATCATGGCAGACGGCGAAGTGTTGCAGGCGGGCGATCTGATTTTCTCTCCCATGGAATCCAGCAGGCCCGAAGAGCCTGATAACGAAACAAAGCTAAGTGCTATTGAAAAGCAAACCATCATGCGGGTGATCGAAAAGAATAACGGCAACATCACCAAAGCCGCCAAAGAGCTGGGGATTACGCGCACGGCCCTTTACCGCCGCTTAGGAAAATATGAACTATAAGCGCCTGTTCCGACATAGCCTTTTCAAAACGCTGGTCCTGTTCCTGGCCCTGCTCTTTGCGGCCTTTTCCCTGGTGAAACAATGGTATGCTGCGGAGATCATCCTCGTACCGCTGATCGGTTGGTTGCTCTACGATTCTTATAAATACCACCAACGTGCCGCTACGGAAATCGGGCAGTTTGTGGAATCTATCCGGCACCGCGATTTTTCTAGGCACTTCAACCCGGAGCATGTACCTTCGGAGCTGCAGCCTCTGCGTCACGGCTTCAACGAGATCATTTCCACCTTTAAGCTGATCAGCAAGGAAAAAGAAACGCAGTTCCTCTACTTGAAAAATATCCTCGATATTGTGGACACCGGAATCCTCTCCTATGAACTGAAAGAAGGTGAAGTGCTATGGATGAACGAAGCTTTGAAGCACCTGTTGCAGATTCCTTATTTAAAAACCATTCACTCCCTTGAGAAGCGCAACGAAGCACTGTATAAGGAAGTCCTGAACCTGGAGCGCGGGCAAAAAACAGTGACGGCAGTTCAAAAAGACAATAGCCAGGTCAAAGTATTGCTCTCGGCTACCATGTTTGAAAATGAAGGAAAGACCTATAAGCTGATTGCCTTTCAGAACATCAACGACGCCCTCGATGAAGGGGAATCGCAGGCCTGGCAAAAGCTGCTGAGCGTGATGACGCATGAGATCATGAATTCCGTAGCGCCCATAGCCTCCTTAGCGGAAACCATGAAAAGCCGCCTCTCGGAAGAGAATCTGCAACCGGGCAACTATAAGGAAACACTGAGCGACATCGAAACAGGCATCACCACCATTAAAAAGCGCAGCGAAGGCTTATTGAAGTTTACGGAAACCTACCGCAGCCTGAGCAAGATCAACAAGGTACATCCTGCTCCCGTATATGCCTCCGAGCTGTTTGAGCATGTGCAACGCCTCATGCAGCCCGGCATCGACAGCCGCCAGATTGATTTTGAGATTATTTTAAAAGATCCCCTGCTCAGTGTGAATGCCGATTCCACCCTCCTCGAACAGGTGCTGATTAATCTTACCTTGAATGCGATGGATGCCGTGAAGGACCGGCCCAACCCGCGGATCAGCCTGAGCGCCGAGAAGCAGGAGCAGAAAACAGTCCTGCGCATAGCCGATAACGGTTCGGGTATTGCCCCCGAATTGCTGGATAAAATTTTTATCCCCTTTTTCAGCACCAAGAAGACCGGCAATGGTATCGGCCTCAGCTTATGCAAGCAGGTGATGATGCTTCACAAAGGCCATATCTCCGTAAAATCGGTAGAGAACGAGGGAACGGTATTTTTGCTGATGTTTGATTAAGATCTACTATTATTCTATATATCACTATCCGCTTTTTCGTTGCTCAGGAACGTCGATACTATTTGTGGATTAAACGTTTCTATCAGATTACTATAAACTTCAGGATATTTCTTTTGAAATCTAGCCATGTGATTATTGATTTCTTCGCTATGCATGCTAAATAATGAAATACATCCTATAGTAAATGTTTCGATTCTCTCCTCAAGAGTCAATAGCGTATTATCCTTTTGCGTCATAGTATTTACCAAAGCATCTATTTTGGGCGTCTTGGCCTCTTTTATATCAAATGTTAAACGGTGAGCTAGTGAATTTCTGAGAACATTTACTTCTTTTATAGCTGGAATAACATATTCAAAAGCTTTATTTTTTGCGGGAAGAAGTTTCAACTTTTGAATAAAGCTAAGCCTGATACCATCAAGCGTATTTTCATCGTGCCCTAAATGATTCATAATTTCTTTATTAATGAGACTTTCAATAACAAGATGACAAGTGACGATTTTTCCGATATGATCGTAATTTGTCTTGAGAAGCGCCTTATTTTTATCTATATCTCTTTGCCAGGAACTAAAAAAACCAATCCCTAAATCTATCAAATCACTCATGAAAGCTATTGCTTCATTTTTATCTTTATTATCTTCCATATTTTCTATTTTTAACTTTTATATAAACTGTTTCTCATCTCCACCAGGATCTCCTCAGCCTTCGCCAGATCAGGCTCTTCCGGAAGGGATGATTTTTCGTAAAGCTGCTCAATTTGTAAAACCTTTTCATTCGCCACCTCTACCAGCTCTTCATACGAAAAAGCGCCGGAGCGGATCTTCAGTAAATAATCACGGTCGTAGCGGCGCACGTTGACGACACCTTCCCTGGCAATCTCTTCGGCCATGTTCAAGAGGCGAAAAGTATGCATCATGTTCTTGGCGTCGTAGTTCTTGCCATGATCGATGGTGTTCTCATAACGGAGGTCATTGCGCTTCTCCACCCAATCCCAGTACTCCCTGTAATCCCTGCAATATTTGGAATAGCCGTCTTTATTAAAGCTCATAATGGCCAACGGTTCAATTCCTTTCTCCACAGAGCTCAGCGACACGTCATTGGCATCCATGCCCGAGCTAACCCCTTTCAGGTAGCCTTCGGAGAGCTGTCTGTTATGGAACAGCGCGTAGATATCGCGCATGTGGGCAATATTTACCAGGCCGCAATCTTCCTGCATAAAGCCTTTCTTCTCAAGCCACACCGGAAGGGCAATTGATCCCTGCTGGTGAATGACGTAACAAAAATCCACGATCGACTTGCGCTCCTTGTCCACGGGGTTTACGATCTTCTTGTTAAGGCCTTTTGCTTTTTTGATCTGCGACTGTGCATAGCCTGCAAAGGTTTGCCGGCAAAGCTTCGACAGGAAAAGTTCCGGCTTCAGAAGATCCATAAGCGGATGACGCTTCCGGATGCAATCCGCCGGCGTGTTCAGCAATTCCAGGATGTTTGGGTTGTTCTTGACCAACAGGTCTACAAAACGTTTCAGCTCGTAATACACCTCGTCATTCGTCTCATTATTGGCCTGCTCCGTATATTCGAGCCCGTAGAACTTCTGCTTTGGCAAGACGAACACACCCTTCAGATCGGTGTCCGACTGAGGGGTGTGCAGGCCATAAGCGCGGCTGCCGCTGATACATTCCAGCAACAAGAGGTCGGATTGTTTAACTTCATGCAGGTTCATGGGCACGCATGTTTACGATCTGCCTGAATAATCCATCCAGGTCGGTCTGATTGTCTTTTCTTCCTTTGAGGCTATTAAAAGCCTTTGCAGCTTTGTCGAGCTCAGCAACGATAAAAGCGTTGATAGTCTTTTCTGCCGGGTGGTAGTAGCTTTCCGATTGACCGGATTTCAAGTCTACCAGCTCACGGATCCGTTGCTTCAAGGACTCATCAAAGGCAAGCTCATCTACCATTGTCGCAAACACGATGGGCGGCACGGCATCTTTTTCGAGGATCCATTTGCAGCAAAGGGTAGCACGCAGCGCATAGAACAGTTTTTTGAGCTTGACCTCATCCTTGCCTTCCACATCGGAGAAGCTGTTCCTGGCCATACCCAGGTAATGGTGCATAGCGGCAATCGGCGCAAAGCAGCGCTGAGAGTAGGATTGCAAGAGCTCCTGGATTCCAGGCTCTTCGCGGTACAGGATCGGCGATTGTACCCGCTCCAATAAAGCGCCATTGGATTTCCACATCAGTTTCAGGCATTTCTTAATATCCCAGCCGGTGATATCCAGCTCTCCGTCTTCCGACATAAACTCGATCGTGTCTTTTTTATCCGACAGCGACAAATACCAGTCGATGTTATGCACATAGATCATCCGCACATCGTAATCGCTGTCGGGCGAGGGAAAGCCCCAGGCCCGTGAGCCCGTTTCACAGGCGTACAGGATCTTCACGTCATACTGTGCTTCGATGTCCTTTAGTTTTTGTTGTATCTGTGTTTTCATAAGGTGTGTTCAAGATAAGATTTTGTTTAAGAAAAGTAAATACCAATTTTTCGGTGAGCGCCATCTGAATATTCTGGCGCCCGGGCGGGCCATCGCTACTCGCTCTTTGCCTGCCCTTCGGGACAAGCAAAGGAGCTCAAACAGGCGCTCTGTCCCTGGCGCAGGGTTATCCGGAAACAGCGCATAACCCTCGGATACTCCCCGAAATATACGTGATTTGCTTTTCGTTTCATGTTTAGATAATGTCATGGCGGGGAGGAATGACGAAGCAATCTTTCATTAAGATGAGATTGCTTCGCTTCGCTCGCCATGACATTTAGTAATTAATCCTCGCGGCTTCCGTCGTCAGCCATCCGCACCAGTTTCGGTGTGAACTTCGCTACCACATCCACCAGGTCTTTCTGTGAAGCCATCACGGTTTCGATGTTTTTATAGGCCATCGGCGCTTCATCCAGTCCGGCACCAATCAGGGTCACACCGTGGTCTTTCAGCATCTTCTGCATCTCATTTTTCGTGATGCTTTTGATCGCCTGTGTACGGCTCATCTGCCTTCCGGCACCATGCGAGGCCGAGTTGATGGCATCCGCTTCTCCTTTACCGCGTACCAGGAATCCCGGTGCAGTCATTGAGCCAGGAATAATACCCATCACATCTTTCGAGGCAGGTGTCGCGCCTTTCCGGTGAACAATCACTTCCTCGCCATTCCAGGTTTCTTTCCAGGCGAAGTTATGGTGGTTTTCCACTTTAGCCAGCACATTCCCGCCGATGGCTTTGCTGATCCGGTCATGAATCACTTCATGGCAGGCCGAGGCATAATCGCCGGCAAGGTTCATCGCCAGCCAGTACTCCTGTCCTTCGGCGCTGTTCATATCCAGGTAGGCCAGGTTAGCTGCCTCTTTCGGAAGCTTACACAGCTCTTTCGCTATTTTGGTATAATGTCCCGCAATAGTCGCACCGAATCCACGGGAACCGGAATGCGTTAACAAAGCCAGGTACTTTCCTTTTTTGATATTCAGCTTCACATCATCTTTTTCAAACTCAATGATTCCGAATTCCACAAAGTGGTTTCCGCCACCCGAAGAACCTAATTGCTCATAGGCCTTGTTATGCAGGTTCTTTACAAAAGGAGTCATGTTGAAGGTACCGTTATCCAACACACCATGCTCTGCGCGGTACTTTCCATGCCACCCGGCACCGGCACCGAATTTGGTCCAGGCAATCAGCTCACGCTTATATTTGGCTTCATTCTCCAGAAAATGGCTTTCCGGAATATCGTATACCGATAAAGCCATCCGGCAACCGATATCCACGCCGACACCGTAAGGAATTACCGCGTTATGTGTAGCCAGCACACCACCAATCGGCAGGCCGTACCCCTGATGCGCATCCGGCATTAAGGCTCCCGCTACGGTTACCGGTAATTTCATCGCTACTTCCATCTGGTTGATGGCTCCTTCTTCGATATGATCGGCACCGAAAATCGTATAAGGTTTTCCGGTTTCATTTAAAGCGATCAGCTCATCGCTTAAGCTGTTCTCATGCTCTATTAAGGCGTTGGCAACGGATTGCAGAGTGGTATGTTCTGTAAAACCTTTCGGGTTCTCCAGCACTTGTTTCATTTTCGTCATTACCAGTTCCAGGCTCGCTCCGTCAAATAATTTCTCTATCACACGTAATGCCTTTCCAATGGCTTTTCCTTCGGGGTAACCGATTGCTTTCAGGTCTTCTCCTGTAATGTTCAGTTTGTTCATGATCTTTGTTTTTAATTTAACGGTACAAATCAACCAACTAAGTGCGCAGTGGAATTGCGCAGATGAATGATTTTCTCAAAACAAATATAACTACCTGATTTACAAGGTAAAAAATTAATCTATTTTCACTAAATAGAAACTTGGGCTCACTCAATGGCAAGCCGGCGATCGGGCGAATAATCTTAGCTTAGCGTGCCAGGTTATCACCCTGATTGCTTTCGTCAAAACCTTACGTCCCATGAAAACAAAACTCTTCGCTCTTGTATTCGGCTTAACAGGATTCCTCTCTACAGCACAAACGCCGGCCTGCGGCGATGATCTCATCCGGAACATTCAGAAAAAAAACCGCAGGGATTACGACCAAAGGGTCAGGCTCATGAATGAAAGCATCAAGTACTATGTGGATCAGCATTCGGGAACTAATGCCGGAAGGCCCGCCACGACGACGAGTTACACGATCCCGGTTGTTTTCCATATTGTCCATCCCTCAGGGCAAGCCTATGGCACAGGCACCAATATTTCCTATCAGCAGATTTTATCTCAGCTCAATGCCCTGAATGCGGCCTTTGCTAAAAACTATCCGGCTTACAACGGACAAACGCACAAGCCTTATTCACAGAACACAGACATTCAGTTTTGCCTGGCGTCTATCGCGATGCCTTCTTCTGTGTCGTTTTATAACGGGCCAGGAGGCCAGGAGAAAGGTGTGATGCGTTATGCGGATAACACGCTCACCAATCACCAGATGAGCAATACCGACGCCAGTGCTTTGGCTGGTCTCACCCATCCCAGCGGCAATCACTTTCCGTATGATAAGTACCTTAACATCTGGGTCGTTTCCTCTATCGGCGGGAGCAGCTCAGGCATTGTGATGGGCTATGCGCCACTTCCTTTGATGGGCTCTTACCCACTCGACGGCGTGGTGATGCGCTCCGATGTAGTTGGCGACAACTCGACCGGAAATAATTTTGCGCTGGGCTATGCCCTCACGCAGGGAAAGGTGCTCGTACATGAAGTCGGCCACTACCTCAACCTGATGCATATTTTTGAAGGTGGCTGTGCAGGCGCCAATGCTGCGGGCTCTGCCACTGATCCCTGCGACCTGAACGGTGATATGATCTGCGACATCGAGCCGAGCACCACACAAAACATCAACTGTAATGCGCCGGTTCCCAATACCTGCTCTGCCAGCTACGCTACCGGCACAACGGCCAACGACATGATCGAGGATTACATGAGCTATGCCGATGATGATTGCATGAATACCTTTACACAGGGCCAGAAGCTGAGGATGCAGGCTACGCTCAACGCTTTCCGTTCGGGGCTTTGGCAAACAGCCAACCTGGCAGCTACGGGCGTAATCGGTGCCGGTGGTTGCTCGAATGCGATTCTTTACATTGACATCAAAAAACCATCCACCAACTATTGCACAAATGCCGCGCTTGTTCTATCCAATCCTACAGTGGGCAATACATCCACTTCCTGGCAATGGACCTTAACCGGCGGCTCACCCGCAAGCGCCAGCAGCAGCAGTGTGAGCGTAACCTACACGGCGCCCGGCCTGTATTATGCCAAACTGAAAATCAGCGATGGTACTATCTTTCAGACAGACAGCATTCCAATTGCGATTACGAGTTGTACACTCGATCCCAAAAAGCTGAACCGCAGCAACTGGCTCTTCGGCGACTCCTGCTCCATCTCCTTTGCGAGCGGCAACGCCACCATCAATGATCTGGTGCTGCGCAAAAAAACACAAAGGGCTTTTGAAATGGCCGTATCCATGAGCGATTCGCTGGGGAACCTGCTGTTCTATTCGGATGGTGTGAACCTCTGGGACAACAACCATTACCAGGTGAATAATTCTCCGATCTTCGGCTGGAATATCTCCACCGGTGCCTGGGACTATAAAGGCTCTTCGGTATATGGCTTCACCGCATTCGAGGTTCCGAAACAACCCGGAAAGTATGCCCTGATCTGTATACCGCCACAGGAGACTAACGCCGGCGGGCAAAATATTTATTGCAAGATTTCCTCTATTATCTATGATTCCAACAATCATACGATAAGTCCTTTTCAAAGCCTGACCCATCCTTCCATCTATACGCCCGGCACAAACACCTTTTCGGAAGACCTTTGCGTGGTGCCTCATTGCAATGGTGTGGACTACTGGGTGCTGGTGCGCGGGTGGACAAGCAATTACCTGAATGGGAATATTTATGCCTTTCTCTTCAATCAGAACGGATTGAATCCAACGGCGGCACCAGTAGTCTCCGGGCCATTTGTCAGCCCGACCGGTGTCGGGGGAATCAAGCCAAATCCTGCCGGCGATAAGATCGTCTGCGGATCGGGCACCGGCAAATTCCTCATGTATAACTTCAATCCCGCTACGGGAGTCCTGAGTAATGAAACCCTGTTACCCGTTACCATTTCCAATAATAACCTTTGCCTCACCTGTATTTTTAGTCCGAATGGGCAGTACCTCTACCTCAAGTACGGCACCTCGGGTGCAAACAGTTCTATCCAACAGGTAGATGTGAATGCCCTCTCCGTTGTGAAAACCCTGACGATATCCGATCCTAACACCGAGCCGCATTCATTCGGGTATATGGAGATTGGCCCGGATAATAATATTTACTATGACTGTATCAATTCTTATTACCTCGGCAAGATTGCCAATCCCAATTCACCCACCATGTCTTCCATCGCTGCACCCGTAGCCTTTATTCCTACGTACACGATGTGCTCCACCAACCTGTCCCTCATCAATTATGTGGAAGCCGATAAGCCTGCGGAAGTAGCGCCCCTGATGGTGCAAAACAGTAATTGCAGCAGCTACTCTTTCTCCGTGAATCCCTGCTGGAGCATTTACACGGCTTCCTGGAACTTTGGCGATGGAAGCCCGACAGCCAACGGTCATTCCGTGCTCCATACCTACAGCACGCCCGGCGTATATACGGTAAGCCTCACGCTCAGCTACAACGGGCAAGCCATTCCGGTGTATACAAAAACCGTCACGGTCAGCAGCTCCACCGTTGCCATTAACGGCCCTTCCGCCATTTGCAAAGGAAATACCTATGTGAACAATTACAGCGTGGCAAACATTGCCGGTGCAAGCTATACCTGGACAGCCAGTAACGCCAGCATTTCCGGACCCAACACGATTTCGTCCATCAACCTGGTATCCGGCAGCACGGGTATTGCCACCCTGTCTTTGCAGGTTATTAATGGCGGCTGCCTTTCTTCCGGCACCAAAACCATTACCATTGATACGATTCCTCAGGTAGCGCTTACGGCTTCCACCCTCAGCTGTGTAGGAAGCACCGTGACCCTGAACGGAACGCCTGCAGGCGGAGCCTACACCGGAACCAATGTGGCTTCGGCAGCACTCACGCCAACCACAACAGGTATCCATAAGGTATACTATACCTATACGAACGGCAACGGCTGCGCGAATACGGCTTCCCTGTCGGTGATGGTAAATGCCTGCACCGGCCTGGAGGAGCTCAACGGAGCAGTTGTCTTTAACCTTTATCCTAATCCAACCTCTGGCATGCTATTCGTGCGTGGAAACACGGGGATCACAAAGATTGAAGTATTCAATACCATCGGACAGCTTATTTTTGAAAAAGACCAGCTGCATTCGGAAACGGCAACGCTTGATCTCAGCCAGTCTGCCAAAGGGATGTATGTGCTGCGCATTTTCACAGAGAAAGGCGTTTACCTCCAAAAGGTGATGAAGGAGTCATGAGTTTAAGTTAGCTATTGATACCAGCCTGCCCTTGTTGAATTTTTTGGGCGTGCCCCGTCCCGAAAGCGTTCGGGACGGGTCGGGCTATCACTTCAATCTTTTACTCCACTGCGTTACGTAAAAGGATTTCCGTTCTATCCCTCACGCGGGTTAGTCCTCAAAAGTTGTTTGCGTCAGCGATTGCAGTGGAAATCCTTTGCCTGTTCTTTGCAAAAGATTGCAACGTAAAGCGCGCCCGGACGCCCAGGAATAAACGTTTCATCACTGTTAGCGAAACCCCTCGCAGTTGATCCTGTCTTAATCAACTAAAATTTTACCATTTTTTGGAGATTCGGAATAATTATTTACTTTTACTTTGTAATTCAAAGTACTTTGATAATAAAATTAATATCCTAACGTTTATACGATCATGACAAACTCCTCCGATGAACCTGCTTACAGAAAGGCCTACTGGATCGGCCTTGCCTTTACGATTATTTCCTTTTCCATATACCTGTTCGGCATACTGGGCAAGCAAGACCTTAACCTGAGGTCTTTTCTTTCGGGTATGTTCATTCTCAATTTCATTTTCACATTTTTGTATGCGGTGATCCTGTTAGGGTTCAAACTTAGCTACAGTAGCCCAAGACCCAACATCACCCAAGGCTGCTGGGTAAACCTGGTGGTGCTCTTCACCATCAGCGCATTTTCATTAAACCAGGAAATGCAGGTGTTCGCCCGCTTCCCGTTATGGCTCAATATATATACCTTACTGATGGTGGCGGTATTTTTTGCCTACCCTTTTGCCAGGAATTTTACAAAGCCCTTTAAGATCCTGCTGTATACGTTCACGGGAAGCGCCCTTGTGCTTTCACTTTACATGACGATCTTCCTGTGTCCGCTGATGCCCCTATCGCTCCTGGTGTTCTGGTTCTTCGGGATCTCGCTGCATAGCTTCGTGCCTGCCTTATGGCTGCTGATGCTCCTCCTGTTCCTCTTCCGGAAAAACGAAGACGGCAGGCTCCGCCATTTCGCCTGGATCGGCGCTTTTATTCCTGTCTGCTTCCTGGCCATTTACCTGGTCCAATGGAATTCCATTCAAACACAAATCAAGGATCTTGTTTCGGCAAAACATGTACAGCTCAGCAACCAGCTTCCCCATGCGGTACAGCTGGCGCAGAAACTGCCTTCGGATCCTTTGAGCGAAACCATCATGATCTCTCCTTTTAAATCGCAACGTTTCTGGGGCGATGATTTCAACTTTAACGGCGCAGGCGAGCAGAAATTCCACGACCCGCTGTCGTTGGTAGCTATTGCGCTGCTCGGCGGAATCGATATCGACGAGGCAACCGTAGAGACCTTCTTAAATATCCGCCGCGACTACCGCCACAAAACCACGCGCAAGCTTTGGTTGGGCAACAGCCTTTCTACAAGCTCCATTGCCACCAACATCCAGGTATTCCCGGACTACAGAATGGCTTACCATGAAAAGACATTTGTGATTCATAACAGCCCGGATAAGAACAGGGATTTTTGGTTTAGCAATGAGACCCAGGAAGCGCTTTACACGTTCCATGTTCCCGAAGGAAGCATTGTGACCTCGCTCTCCTTATGGATTAACGGTAAGGAACAGAAATCTCGTCTGAGCACAGTGCAAAAAGCCGATAGCGCTTATACACAGATTGTAGGTGTGCAGCGCAGGGACCCGGCCGTAGTGCATTGGCAGGAAGGGAACCGGATTAGCGTCAATGTATTTCCCTGCACCACAGAAGAAGACCGGACGTTTAAAATAGGCTTCACCACTCCCTTATCGGTCAAAGAAGGAAAGCTCTGGCTGGAAAATATCTGGTTTGAGGGACCTGATTTCAATTCGACGCGTGAAACAACCCGCATCCTCCTGGATGGAGGAAAGGCTTTACTGACAGAGGTTCCGGACGATCTTAAAAAAAACGCACAGGGGAATTACGAATATTCGGGAGACTACAGGCCTTACTGGGAAATCCCGATGCAACTCGTTGCCTTGTCCTCACAGGCTTTCCGCTTCAACGGCAACAGCTATCAGCTGCAGGAGCTGGAACATGAAGGCTATCGCGCAGAGCTCTCCTCCATTTACCTGGATATCACCACTGCCTGGACCAAAGAAGACTATGAGCAGATCCTGGCGGCATCAGCCGGGAAAAAAGTCATGGCCTGGTTGCCTGAAAAAACGGAAATTACCGGCGAAAACAAAGAGCTGGTATGGGAAGCCGCCAGCAGGAATCAATTCTCCATGCCTTTTCTGTACGACATTGCCTCGCCCGAAAAAAGCCTGGTCGTCACCAAATGCGGTGCCTCCTCTCCTATTCTGGCTGATCTGAAAGACAGCGATTATGGCATCAAAACAACAGACTATCTGCAGGCGCAACAATACCCGGTACACCTGCTCAACATTGGTACGGAGCTTTCTCCCCTGTGGCGATCGCTGGTAGAGCTTAGGCTCGTGAATTACGAAGCCCTTGCGCCGAGGCATGCGGCTGATGCGATCCGAAGCGGAACACTGAACCGTGTGCGGGAAGACAGCATGCGGGTTTCCCTGAATGAAAGCCATTTGAGCATTGTGAAAACTGCTGTTGCGGACAGCAGCCGGGGCGGAAGCGCACCCGATCACCTGTTGAGGATGTTTGCCTACAACGATATCCTGAGGCGTGTGGGAAAAAACTATTTTAAGAAAGAGCGTTATGAAAATGCGCTCTTCCGCGAAGCCGAAGAAGGCTATGTGGTAACGCCTGTCACGAGCATGATCGTTCTGGAAAGCGAAGCGGATTATCAGCGCATGGGCATTGATGAAAACAGCAATACCGTCGGAAATGCCGGCATTATCAGTGGTGGCGCTGTTCCGGAACCGCATGAATGGCTGCTCATCGGGCTGGTGCTCTCCCTGATCCTGCATCACCTCTACCGTAACAAAAAGCTGAGTGGAAGCTATTTTAGAAAATAATACCGGACAGCGCCTGCCCGGCAGGTACAAAGACTGGCTCCTGCCTGCTCTCGCATTGGGGGCTTCCGTATACGTGCTGAAAGACTATTTCGTACCGGGCATACAGATTGCGCTGGCCATGCTCATGGCCCCTTTTGTGTTCCGGGTAAAGACGCCGGGCAGCTATTCATACAGCTATGCCGTCGCCGCAGTAGTCTTCCTGGTCTTACACTATTACCTAACGGTTTCCGTTCTGCTGTTCCTGAGTGCCGGATGCCTGCTGCTGTTCAGCATTTCCTGCCGCACAGGCCGGTTGGGGATTTTACCTTTCCTCTTTCTCATCAGTATTTCGCCGGCGCTTAAATATGCGGTGAGTGTCTTTACCTTTTCCATCCGTTTGGAGCTGAGCAAATATGCTGCTTTTATGCTCAACCGGATCGGGATGGCCGTTGAAAATAAAGGCGCTTATTTTATCATGCCCGATGGCTATAGCTTTAGCGTAGACACGGCCTGTATCGGCCTTAACCTCTTCAACACCGGCTTGTGTCTGATGATCATGCTGGTGAGCTTTTCGCAACAGCGTTCCAAAAAAGACCTGGGTATTTTCCCGCTCGCTGTCGCATTTGGGGTGACCGCGCTTTTGCTGGTACTGACGAACCTCCTGAGAATTGTGGCCATTGTCCTGTTTCGCTCGGAGCCCGGAACCATCGGTCACGACCTGATCGGGATGGGAGCGCTGGTGGTATATACGCTGCTGCCGGTGTTCTTCCTCATCCGCTGGATGATCCGACGTTTTGGAAAGATCGCGCAGGAAAACCGGGAAGACCAAAAACCTTCTTTTATAAGAAGCCTCTGCATTACGCTGGTGCTTGGCTTATGCCTCATCAGTGTATCGGGCTTTGTAAAACACCGGGACCAGGTAGAGGTAAAAGATAAGAAGCTGGAAACACTGGTACTCCCGGGTTATAGCAAACGCCTGAAGGAGGACGGGGTGTATGAGTTTTTGAAAACAGATATTCTCATCTATATCAAGCCGGCTAACAAAGCCTATGAGAGCGACCACCCTCCGGCGATGTGCTGGCAGGCATCCGGCTTCCGGCTCGATGAGATTTCCGAACAGCGCTATGGCGATGCCACTATCCTGAAAGCGGTTTTGAAACGCGATGCCGCCATCCAGTACACCGCCTGGTGGTACGACAACGGCCGTGAGAAGACCGTGAGCCAATGGCAATGGCGCTTTTCAAAAGGCGAGCCTTACCGCATTATTAACATCACCACCAATGATCCCGGAAAGCTGGACAGCCTTTGCTGCCGGTACCTGGCACAACAACTTTTCTAATCCTTCCCGACCCATTTATTCAGGAAGTCCTCATCATCGCTGATCTTTCCAACAACGCGGTAGTTCGATTTCTCTAAAACGGAGGATTGGCTGATGACATCTTTCACGACCTTGAAAGGAAACCAGCCGGTGGAATGAATGAAATAGTGCTCATCGCCATTGATGAAAATAAAGCCGGTATGGTTGTCGAGGCCGATGATGTATAAGCCATTACCGTAAGCAACCAGCTTTTTCTCAAAATCCTTTAAAGAGGTATTGGAAATATAATGCACCTGCTCTTTGGAGGCCAGCGAGCGGATCATTTCTTCGGAAGCGCATTGGGCCATCTTCACGCGGTTGATCGGAACACCCATATCCCGGAGGGTGGTGGTGACGAAATAGCCGCAGGCAATACTTCCTTCCTGCGGCATTTCCGTAGTTCCGTTAAAATCCCATTTGGTACCATACCAGTAAGGAAATACTTTCTGAGTGATCTGTTTTACAAAAGCGGCCTTCAGCGCACGTTTGCCGGCATTCCGTTTTTTCAGCGAGCGCCGGAGATCCTGGATGCTATCGAGCTCCGCCTTATAATATGTGTTATCCAGGACCTTCTCCTTGCTGTCCATCAGGCGATGGTACAGGAAGTAGCCGCCGGCAGAAAACAGGGCCAGCAACACTAAATAAATGACGCGTTTCCGTTTCACAGAGCTTGGGGTCAGCTAATTTACAAATACGCGCCGAATTTCCGGCAGGCTAGCTGAATTGTTTGCGCCACCATTTTTTAACAGGGATCAGCTGGCATCTCAGCAGGCCATGCTCTCCCTCAGGATCACTCGCTCCATATACAACCCGCGCTTTTTCTGTTTCGTAGGTGCCAAACAGCTGGTCCCAGATCACGAAGACCTTCCCGAAGTTCTTATCGAGGTATTCTTCGTTGATCCCATGATGGACGCGGTGAACGGAAGGGGTTACCAGGAGCAGGTCAAGCACACCGAGCTTTTTGATGACTTCCGTGTGAATGAAGAGTTGGTAAATTCCCTGCACATAAATAAAGAACAGGAGATCGGCCGGATCGAAACCCAACAAAGGAATGGTAGCATAAAAGCCAATGTTGAAAAAGGGGATCAATACGGATGTGCGCAGGCCAACACTCAGGTTGAACACGGTGCTCTGGTGATGCACCTTGTGGGCCGTCCACATCAAAGGGATCCGGTGGCTCAGGCGGTGAAACCAGTATTCGGTAAAGTCCAGCAAGAGAAACAGGGCCAGCATGTATAAAATACCTTTTTCCATCACAAAGAAGCTATGTTGATAGATGTAGCCCAGTAAAGGATACGTCAGGAGGGAAAAGCCATGGTCAAACAACAGGGCGATGAGGCCCGTGCCAATGTTTTCCAATGTCTTTTTCAGGTAAAGCGGCTCTGCCTGCTGTTTGATAAGCAGAAGGGTTTCTGCTGCCATCAGCAGAATGAACAGGAGGATCATATAGGTTTCCATAAGGCATCCGCTTAATCTTTTTCCCAGATGCGTTTCGTACTTCCCGGCATTTTTGTCACCGCGTATCCTTTAGATGCAGCAAGCCTTTCCAGCTTCCGGCGTGTTTTCCTCGGGTAAAAAAACCTGGACCATGTTTTTGTAAAGGAATAAGGTTCCTGTATGCCTGCCCGGGCCAACAGGTCATAAGTGGCCGCTCCACAGCGCATGCCGAAGAAGGCATAATCGTAAGGGCTCCGGGCCTTATACAGCGCCACGATGGAATCCAGACTCGCTTTTTGTTGTGCTGAGATCCTAATGGTAATGATGGTTTTTTTAACGGACCCATAGTTCCCGCCGAGAATTTCATGGAAGGAGACAGTATCATGCAAACTGAATTTGCTATTGATGAGCCGGGGATGCGCAAACACATGGAAACGGGCTTTTGGCAGAAAGCTGATGATTTGATCCGGCTCATATTCAACACCGGCATGTCCGCCGAGGATGCCACCAAACCAGCGGTCTTCCTCATGCCTGAATTTAAATTTCGGTTTGGAGCCGTGCAGGAAATGAACTTTTATGCTTAAGGAGTCGGATTGCGCAAAGAGCGGCTGGCCTTTGCAGAGGGCCATGATCAGGACAGCGGTAAAAAACCGCCTGTATAAGGTTTTCATAATGAATTTAGCTTTAAGGATTAGAAAATAGAATTCCGGGCCGCCGGGAGCAGCGACAAATCCGGCACGGGGTGCCAACTAAATTAATGGGTAGGGTAAGCGGTAATGGAGAAAATGGTATTACGAACACAATTGGAAGTCCCAACAGAGGATCTTCCTTTTTTCAGAATGGTATTGGTCGTATGGTGCATAGAATACAAATGTATCAATTTCAGTTGATGAAAATCCGTTTTAGGAGAGTTTAACAAACTCCTATATACAAAGATCCCGATGATAAAAACATCACCGGGATTAACCAATGTAAAATTTGGCAGATGCCTGCGTCATGCAAGAAGGCTTTTTCAGAACTTCGCCCCTATTGTCATCGGGCTGCGGCCTCTAACCGCTCCTTTATGCCTGCACATCAACAAAAACACAGCAACACAAAGGCACCTGCCAGGCTCACCAAACCGGCTCGCCGTCGCGGATAAACAAGGATTCGAACCTTGTATGAAAAAACATACTCATCCCTTATGAGTGTTTATCCTGAAAGAGTAAAAGGGCAATAAGCGAAAAAAGTTTTTATGTTCATTAAAAGTGAAGTAACTCTTTTCAACGGCACCTTTTTATAAAGAGGCGATCAACGCGCACAGAGGGATGTCATTTTTTCAATATGAAGTAACTGTGCTGCACGGCACTCTTTAATTTTTTATCCCCCTGAGCGAAGTCGAAGGGGGGCTTTTTTTTAATTATTTTCTTATTAGGCTTCGACTTCGCTCAGCCTGACAATTGAACAGTTTAACTCAGGCTTTACCCGAAATCCCAGTGATCGAAGTGTTTCACAAAGATCTTGGCGATGTTCACCGCATCGTCAATCCCGCGGTGATGCGTGCCTGTGAGCTTCAGGTTTTCCAGCCTGAGGGCCTGTCCCATACCCACCGGTCGCCCCAGCTTCCTGATGCCGGCATACTGGTGCTTGAGGCTGATATGGTGCTCAAGCCATTTCGTATCGAGGTGGTGCAACTGGCAATCGCTGGCAAACTGCGAGCGGTCGTAAAAACCCCAGCTGCAAAGCACATAGTCTTCTTCCAGGTCGATCCAGGATTTGAAGCGCGCGACCACCTGCCCGAAGGTATCGGCTGCATCAATATCCTTTTGCGTGATGGTGGTGAGCCCGGTACAAAACTCCGACAGCCGGGGATTAAGGATGGGCCTCACAAATTCACTGAAGCGGCTTTCCGTCTGTCGTTCTTCGTTGATACAGACGGCGCCGATCTCTATGATCTCGTTTTTGTGGTTGTGGTCTTTCTGTGCCCAACAGGTCGCTTCCAGATCCACGATAATGTATTTCATAAAATTTTATTCATTTAATGTTGTTTGTTTTTTCGCCCTGAGCGGAGTCGAAGGGCGTTCTGATTTTTTCCTTATGGCTTCGACTCCGCTCAGCCTGACACTATTTACAGCTCTTCCACTCTTCCCATATATTCGGCCTCTACCGCTTTCCCAAAGATGATCCGCGTCCAGCCGTTTTCATAGCCATGGTTATTGGCTATCAAAAACCCCTTATTCGGGTCTGTCTTTACGATCTTGTGGGCGTCGATAAAGCGTCCTTTTACCTTGCAAAACACAATGTCTTTGATCTTATAATGGTCTTCTTTTTTAAAAGTTACTAATGAGCCGCTTTTTAATATGGGCAGCATCGAATTTCCGAAACATTTCATTTTTCCTGTGCCGGAAGTTTCGAGCTCCAGCTGCAATCGTTGGTATTTATTCATGTACTTTATTCTTAAATAACCCACCGTTTCCGTACCAAAACGGTGGGCCTGTTTATGTTTTGGCTCCGAAGAGCTGTTTCAACTGTTCGCCAATCTGGCTTCCGCCGGACACCGAAATACTGTTGATCCTTTCCGCGATCTTCTCCACATACTCCATTTCCTTCAATTTAAAGAGCATCGGATTGTCTTCCATAAGCTTAGCCGTGTTTAGCAAACTCCTGGTCGCTGCTGTTTCTTCCCTTCTCATGATGGTATTAGCCTGTGCTTTCTTTTCCGCTACCAGCACCTGGTTCATGATGTCCTTCATCTCTCCCGGAAGGATCACATCTCTGATACCACAGGCGTTGAGCTTCACACCAAGTATTTCCAGCTTATCGGCGGTATGCTCAGCCATGTATGCGGCAATGGCCTCTTTTTTCTCGAGCAATTCATCAAGTGTCCAGGCACCGATAAATTCTCTCAAAGCCAGTTGCATCAACACATAAAGCTGCTTGTCATACTCTTTATTGTCCACCAGTGCTTTCACAATATCGGTGATAGCATACTGTGCATAAAAGCTGACCCGCAAGGCGGCTTTATCTTTGGTGAGGATTTCCTGCCCGGCAATCTCTACCTGGATATTTCTCATATCCGCTCTTGAGATTACCAATGGTGTCGCATTTTTCAGGAAGTAATAGGTTCCTGCTTCCACAACCCTGGTAAATTTTCCATCCACATACAGAATTGCTTTTTCATAAGGTTCAACGGTAAAGCTCCTGATATAAGGCACCAGCTCTTTTCGGGAGAACAAGGCTTTATCGATGCTTTCCGGAATCTCAACCGCATTGAGGTCAATCATGACGAAACGGTAATCGATCAGTCCCTTCCAGAATATATGCTTTCCCGGAGTCAATACCGTTACGAATAAATCATTCTCATATTGCAAAGCAACTTCATGATCTTTCACTTCCACCAAGGTAACGGCATTCACAAACTCCGCATCATTGAGCAATACATTCAGGTTTATGGCCGGTTTGAAGGGCTTTGCCATGTCGTATTCTGTTACCTCACTGAAGGGATAGATCCAACTCACGCCTTCATTCAAAAGCCTGATGTACTGATTGTTTCTGGTGACGATGCCTTTTCTCCAGGCATTTATTTTTACACGTTTCATAACCTTATGTTTAATGTTTTATACTTATTACTTTTTAATAAAAAGAATAACGGGTTCCTTGTTTTTGAGCGGGACCTGACTTAAGCTTCTGCCTCCGACAGTGGTTTTTAATTGTTTCATCGTGAGCAACATTTAAAAAGCAGCATTTTTGCAAAAGCGGTATCTGTCACGTCCGGGTCAAAGCCAATTGCAGCCTGAGCTCAGGGCTCATCTGCGGAACGGCGTTATCCCTTTTTGATGTTAAATGCCCGTTATTAAAGAAGGCGGGCGCTTCTCTCCAACCAATAGCTAAGTTTTAAAGACTTAGGGCAGGATTCGAACCTGCACTTATTGTTGTTGTTTAACCGCTAAACTACCCACAAGGGGATGGGATTCGAACCCATGTACACAACATCTGGTGGTACGCTAAATCATACGTTTGCAGAATATCACCGTTAACTAACGTGACACTATGAGGCTTTTTTGAAACCTGCAACAGGGCGCCTGCAGACTTACGTACCCGCTTCCTGTCAGAGAAGATGGTTTACCTGAATTTCAGGCAGTATATTCAAAGAACGTTTTGTTGTTTGACATCCTATAAGTTGTTTTGTCGGCCTACATGGATTCGAACCATGGACTTTCGTCTTAAAAGGACGAAGCTCTGCCAACTGAGCTATAGACCGGTATTGCATTAAAGAACCGTTTTTTTGTCGATCTACATGGATTCGAACCATGGACTCCCGTCTTAAAAGGACGGTGCTCTGCCAACTAAGCTATAGACCGGATATGAATGGGCAACAGGCGAAAAGAGAACGTTTTGGCGCTTTTCCATTTTCAGCTACAGGGCAATGGGTTTTGTTATTTGCTGCCCTGGTGGGATTCGAACCCACAATCTCCCGATTAGAAGTCGAAGTACCTCTTTTCTACGACACCATTCAATGGTTTTGATGAGGAAACAAGCGCATAGTCTTTGTATGAGCTACTCTTTGCGGGGGCAAAGAGGCAGGGTTTGAACCTGCAACCTTCCCGTTATGCCTGGCATAAGGGGCTGCTCTGCCGAAGGATGACTACGCTACGCCACTCATCAATGATTTAAAAAACAGGTAACATTTCACAAGAGCGCTTGCTGTCTATTGCTTAACCGCTCAGCCATCACGCAGGGCGTGAACCGGATTCGAACCGGCGTACATAGTTTGGAATGAAGTATCTCTTGCAGACGACACTGTTTTGTTTGTATGACAGACAACAAGCTATAAGGCCTTTTTTTCTAATGGTCGAAGTATTCCTTATATACGGCACTGTCAATGCTTTTATGTTTAAAAAACAGGTAAAAAACTGTAAGGCTTTTTCTTTCTATTGCTCTAACCAACTGAGCTACCGGATAAACCGAACAGGACTCGAACCTGTGACCTATAAAACCGACGAAGTATGCCTTACATACGACACTGTTTTGTTTGTTATCAAAAGAGCGATAGCTGATAAGAAGGTGAGGGATTCGAACCCTCCAGCCTTTCGGCATCGGCCGGACGAAGCATTTCTTATTCACGGCATCTTTTGATGTGTATTTTATCAGAAGCAATGGGCGATCCGGAAAGCTTTGTCCGGGGAGCTGCATTTTTCCTGTTTCTTTCAAAACAGGACATTTCCCCATCGCTATAGTTACGATGAATTCCGACTCTACGGCATTCTGATAATCTGAATGTTTTACTTATAGGATGTCAAAGAACGGTTTCTTAGTGCGACCCTTCGACTACGCTCAGGGTACGCTTTTCTCATTCTGCCTTATGCCTGGCTTCTACTTACTTAACCTGACAAAGCACTTCATGCGTTTCACTTTTTACAAATCCCTCTGTCCGGATTAACAGAGGGATGCTTCTAATAATTACAACTTCACCTGTTTGATTTTTTCCACTGCATTCTCACCGTTTTCGATGGCCTGCAGAACATCAAACACTTTATCGGACCAGCCTGCGATTAAGCAGACGTCATCTTTTTGTACACTGACCGGCGTGCTACCGTAACCTGCGAGGTCGAACAGGTAAAGCCTGGCGTTTGGCGCGATAGCCTTATAGGCTTTCCACGATTTTTCAAACGTTGAGCCATCTGCTTTGGTGTTCCACATCTGGCAGTCGGTGAACAACATCACTTTATCCATCACCACATTCCGCGCCAGCAGGTCGTCAATCACCAGGTGACCGTTGGTGGCATAACCTACCTCGCCTTCACGCCTGTAGTATTCCTGTACATTGTTCAGGACACCGCGGTTCGGCATGTTGATCACTTTCCAGCGATCACCGAACATACCGGTGACCACGCGCTTACATTTCGACTGCATCAGCATACCCAGCATCAGGCCGATATCGAAAAGCAACACTTTGCTTTTTGCCGAAACCGGTTTTTGCATAGAGCCTGATACGTCGCAGGCAATCAATACGCGGGTTTCCTCATCGAAGCCTTTCAGGTTCTTCACGCTGGCCACTACCGCATCTTCCAGGGCATTCAATACCATCGTCACATCTTCCGACGACAGGATTTTCACCTCGCGGTAGGCTGCCAGGAAACGGAAAGGCAACTGTTTCGACTTAGCCACGGCTGTTTCATCCGACAGGTAAGCGCATACTTTCCGTATATGAGCAGCAGATACCTTGGCATCCAGGATATTCCGCAGGTTACGCATCAGGGCCATATAACCCAGCTTGTTGCTATCGATCAGCTCTTCCCATTTGGCTTTGAACGCGGCCGCTTTGGCTTTTTCGCTTTCGTATTTCAACTGGCCAAGGGCCGACAGCTCTGTTTCCCAGGTATAAGGCACCGCGAGCGTATCGGCTGCGATCCGGTTGAAGACCGCCTGCTGCGCTTCATCCTTTGCTTTCGGGTGAACGATGAACAGGGCATCCCGCAGTTTGATATCTGCTTCACGGTTGTACTTTGCAAACTGGTATTCGTCAAAGCGGTTGAAGGATTCCGACAGACCTTTTTGTACCTGTTTCGAGAGCTTGTTCAGTTTTTTTACACCGCTCCGGCCGTTGGCCATCTGGTAATACGCCAGGATCTCCGTGATCTCATCCGCACGCTGCACCACACCATTCACGGTTTTAGCCACCAGTCCGTTACCGGAATTCAGCTTCGCCAGCTCTACCGCCAGTACCATCGGGATGCTCCGCATGTACATTTCCGTACGGGCATAGATGGCGAGTTTGGCGACGAACTCAGGATCATTCTTCAACATCAGATCCTGGATATGCGCTAAGCGTGTATCGGCTTTTTCGTAAAAGGTATCGCTCAATCCCGCCGTTACTACCGCTGAGTAAAGCTCCAGTTCAGGAGTCAGGGTATAGGCTTTAGCGCCCTGGTGGTTAATCACACCGTTTTCTTTTTTTGTAAAGATGTTGAATTTCATGTTTTCTGTTTCTATTTGTTTTTGTTTTTCTGTCCGAACTATTCTTCCTTGTTTCATTCGAACGGGACAAAGGTTATACTCAAGTGCGCAGTGTAATTGCGCAGTAAAAATTTATTTTCTCAAAATAGTTAAGTCATTGTTTTTCAATTACACTATTTTGTTTCATGTTCTTTAAGATCAGCATCTGCGCAAATAGAATGCGCAGTTGTTTAAAATTTTCTATATTTACAAACCCTATTACTCCAATTTCTTATGCCGATTAACAAACTAGCCCTGGTACGTTACAAAACCATCGATCAGTGTTTGCAGAACCGCTTCCGCAAATGGACGCTGGAAGACCTGATGGAAGCCTGCTCCGACGCGCTCTACGAGTACGAAGGCATTACCAAAGGCATCAGCAGGCGCGCCATACAGCTCGATCTGCAAAACATGCGCAGTGAAAAGCTGGGCTACAATGCGCCGATTGTTGTCATTGATAAAAAATATTATTGCTACGAAGACAAGAACTACAGCATCACCAATTCCCCTTTAACGCAGCAGGATCTTGGCACGTTAAACGAAGTGCTGGATGTCCTGAAACAGTTTACGGGCTTCGGCTATTTCCAGGAGCTGAACGGCATGGTGACCCGCCTGGAAGACAAGCTGTATAAGCAACAGCACAAAGGAAAATCCTACATTGATTTTGAAAAGAATGAATTACTGAAGGGATTGAATCACATCGATCCTCTGCACAAGATGATCATCCATAAGAAAACCATTGAGATCACTTACCAGTCCTTTAAAGCCCGGATGCCACAGCAGATCGTATTTTATCCTTATCTGCTGAAAGAGTACCGCAACCGCTGGTTTCTGATGGGCGTCAACCGCAAAGGAAAAGCGGTGGTCATCCTCGCACTCGACCGCATCGAAAGCTTCCGTGAGCTGCCCGGAGAAAAATACCTCAAGCCCGATTTCGATGTGAACACCTACTTCCACGACACAATCGGCGTTTCTAAAATGCCAAATCAAAAAGCGCAAACGATCGTTTTGAAAATCGTGAGAGAGCATGCTCCTTACATTATTACCAAGCCGCTGCATCCCTCTCAAAAACTATTGAAGCAGGAAGACGATGGCTCTATTTTTTCCATTGATGTGATCTGGAACTTTGAGCTGGAGCGCGAAATCCTGGGCTTTGGTGAGCAGGTGAAAGTATTAGCCCCGAGAAGGCTGGCCAGCCGTATCAAATCGAGGCTTACCGCCAACCTGGAAAAATACAGGCCCGATCATTGAGCGATCCGCTCCAGGACTTTATCCTTGTAAATCTCATATAAATTCAGGTGATCGAGGTGTACATAGCCGATGTGGCATCCGCAGGTTGCATTTGTGCAGGCTCTTGGAAACAGGGCCGATCTGAACTCCGGATCGTAAATATTTCCGATGCTTTCTTTGACGAAATGGCAGCGTTGCATGCTTCCATCGCCGTCGACACTGATCACCGTATGGCCCGTCTTACAGGCTCTTCCCTGTGAGGCATGGTTGATCATGTTGTGTGCTACTAAGGGGTCAATGTCAATGAGCCTGGCCTTCTCTTCATTGGTATAATACTGTTCCTGTTTCTTGAGAGCATTGATCCAGAGATAGGTTTGAGCCGGCAAGGCCCTGCGCAGGGCCTCGATCTCGGGAAGCACTTCCTTGAAACCCACCACACCCACACTGTAGCTGATCCCCAGCTCATCCAGCTGTGCGCATTGGTCCAGGAATTTCCGGCGGCTTGTTTCCCCGGGATGATAGGTGGCCCAGAGGGCTGTTTTCTCTTTATTGACCTGTGAAAGCCAGTCGAGGCGGCAGGATAAATTGGTTTGAATAGCCACTTTGCTGACATTTTCCAAATGGCTCAGGCGCTTTATGGCCTGTTGATAGGATTGACGGATCAGGGCCTCGCCCCAGGGTGTAAAGAGAATGCTGAATTGAATGTCCGGGTTCCTTTCTACCCAGTCCACAAAGCGGTTCAGCTTGCGGGTGTCGTCCTGCAATTCTTCGCGTGTGTTTTTCGTTTTAGCGAAGGGACAGTAATTGCAACTGTAGTTACAACCCGACAAAGGCCCGCGGTATAAAACAGATAAAGTCATTTCAGTTCGAACGTTTGGATGAGTTCCTTAATATAGCCCGAGTACAGCCAGGGACCGATGGCATCCGAGTAATCCGTTCCCTGCGAGGTGAGGTGCATTTTCTGATGCTCATCGATGGAAGCCAGTTGGTTCTGCAGCAATAGATCCAGTTGCGGGAAGTCCGACAGTAGCTTATTTCCATACAAGGACTCATAACGCTGTGTATCGAGGGCGCTGGCATGAAGAATGGACTTGATCACAAAACGGCGCTTCTGCTCTTCGGCAGGGAGCTCTATGCCATAATCCACGAATTCAAAATCAGCGCTGCTTTTAGCGATGTATTCGTTGATGATGTGCTTAATATTTCCCCTGGCAACGGCGTATTCGGAGGAATAATGCAGATGCCGGGTATAAGAGCGTGCGCCTGCGCCCAGGCCGATCATACCGTCCTCCTGGCAGCTATAATTGGTTGCGGCTTTGGAAGAACGCGTCGTTTTCAAACGGAAGAGGCGCATCGAGATTTGTTCGTAACCGGCCTCCGTTAAGAATTTTTTTGCCAGCAGATACAAGTCTTCACGAAGATCATGAGTATTCTGGTCGAGCTTGTTGATGCCCGTTAAGGCCCGCACATACAAGGGATAAATAAAAATTTCTTCCGGTTGAAAGCTGATGGCCTGCTCCAGGGAATAGCGCCAGGCTTCCGGAGTTTGCCCGTAGGTGCCATAAATCAAATCCAGGTTCAGGGTATTGAATTGATAGCGGCGGATGAGATTCAGCGCCTCCTCGACTTCCTTATTCTTTTGGGGCCTTCCGAGGGCTTTGGTCTCTCCATCGAGGAAACTCTGGATACCAATGCTCACGCGGTCCACACCGTTTTCTTTCAGGAATTTCAATTTCTGCGGCGTGATCGTTTTCGGCGACATCTCGAAGGACACAGGAACATGCTTCGGCTCGGCGCCTAAGGAACGCATGATGGAAAATAATTTTTCGAGCTGTGGCAATTCCAGAAAGGTAGGTGTACCGCCCCCGATGGCGATCTGCGCAAAGGATTCGGGCTTCACTACCTTACGGATGGTATTTGCCTGAATTTCCAGGGTATTCAGATAAGCGTCCACAACCGTTTCCTGCGGATTGGCGATGGTAAACAAATTGCAGAA
This sequence comes from Hydrocarboniphaga daqingensis, assembly GCA_943362175.1. Classification (GTDB taxonomy): domain Bacteria; phylum Bacteroidota; class Bacteroidia; order B-17B0; family Aurantibacillaceae; genus UBA4416. The sequence continues at coordinate 76,303 of CALRIU020000007.1, forward strand.
GCCGCAACGCATTTCACAGAAAGGCAGGTGAATGTAGAGGAAGAGGGCATCTTTTTTTTCAGGTGCCCACAGTTGCTCTAACGATACCGGTTTCATCCGGCGGTAGCTGTGCTTGTGTGGATACGAATAGGCATATCCTTCAAACATCTGATTAAATAAGGGTTTAGAGCTCATTTGCAATTTCTTTTTTTAGAATACAGGTTGCCATTGGAACCTCCCAAACAGTGGGATGTCCGAGGCGATGCCCGGAATACTGATCCTCGCCGTAAGCGGTACCATGGTCCGAACATACCATGCAAAAAGTATCCCGTTTTTTCGTTAAGGCATTCGTGAGGATAGGCAATTGTGAATCCACATACTGCAAGGCCGCGGCGTGTGATTCCTTGCTGTCGCCCGTTTTCTCCTCCTGCAGGTAAAACCAGTTCGGCTGGTGAACCGCAGACACATTGATAAACAGGAATAAGGGCTGAGCGGCATGCTCTTCAATCAGTTCAGCCGCTTTCGAGAATTGCCATGCCGTTGATTGCTTTTCTGCTACGCCAAAACGCGTTTCCCAAAAACTTTCCCCGAAATAGGATGGCAAAACATTTCCCAAAGCCGTTTGCTTATTGAAAAACCCTACGCCACCGATGCATACCGTCTTATAGCCTTTCTCTTCGAAGCCCGTCACAATATCTGCTGTTTCAAACACAAGGGTATTTTCTGTCGTTGTTTCGCTTCCCATAAATTGTGCGGCGAATAAACGTTCCTGTTTTGGATGATCTGCCGGTGTTGGCAGGAAGCCGGCAAAAAAAGCCTGGTGTGCGGCGAAGGTAAAGCTGCCGGGCGAATGGCATTTCTGCCAGCCTCCCGGAAATAGTGCTTTAAAGTTGGGGAGCATGCCTTTATCAAATGCCTCTGCAGCAACATCGTAGCGGAGGCTGTCCAGGGTGATAAAAAGTACATCCATACTTTTTACAACCTCATTCATATTTATGTCCGGAGCCATTGTAATGCTTCTCTTATGTGGTTAACTGTTATACCGGCAGGTCTTTTTTCGGACGATCTCCTGTGATCGATCCAGCAGGTGTGCAGGCCGCAAAGCCTGGCGCCTTCAATATCGTTCACATAATTATCCCCTACCATGATGCACTGCTCCGGGCTTTTCCCAATCGCTTGCAGGATCTTTTGGTAAAATCCGGGATCAGGCTTTTGGTGCCCAAGGGTTTCGGAAATATAAATCTGGTTTTTCAAAAATGTGCTGTCCAGCTTTGTCCTCGCAATTTTTTTCTGTTGAATGTATTCGCTTCCATTTGTTGCAATCCCTAACAGGTACTGTTGCCCCAGTTGCCGCACTGTGTCAAGGATTCCGGGATCCGGCTGAAGATAAGAAATCGTCAGCTCCTGTACTTCTCTTAACACCTCTGTGAAGCTTTTAGCTGTTTTTGTATCCTCATTTCCATAATTGTCCGACAGCCACTCACAAAAAAACTGCCTGTCGCTATAGCCGGAACTGTCTTTTTCCAGAATACGTTCCAGCTCCTTGTTGATAGCTGTTTCGTTTATGGTGCCCTGGTCTTTCAGCCAATGCCTGAGCGCTTCTTTCATGGCACGGTCGCGGTCGATCAGCGTATTATCGAGATCGAACAAAATCGTATCTATGCTTAAAGGCAGCTTCATCGGTTCACTTCTTTCATCAGGGCTTCTATTTCTGCTTCGTAACAGTTTTTATCCTCATATCTGACATTTGGCAAAAGATCCCCAAAGGCATTTACTTCCAACACCCGGATGCTTTTTTTATCCGCAGCGACTAACACATCAACACCACAATACAAAGACCTCGGAAAACAAGCAGCTGCCTGCTCTGCAAGGACCCTGACTTCCGCCAGTTTCTCTTCTCCGAGTGCCGACGAGAGCTCTTCCAGGCTTCCCCTTTCATTTCCCAGGTGCAGATTGGTGATGACCCGCTTGCTTTTCCGGACGACCATGTGCTTTGCACTACCGGCAATTACCAGGACCCGGAGGTCAAAATACCGGTCCCCGATCGTGGCCTTATTCAGCCATTGCTCGACAATCGCATTTTCCTTTAGCACCGGGTCAATGATTGCTGAAATATCTGCTTTATCCGTATAGGTTTTTAGCTTTAGTGAATTGAATAAACGAACGCTGTTATCTTCCCGTTTAAGCTCGACGCTCGTCACGGCCTGTTGCTTTTCTCCGGAGATCCGGAAGGCAATCACACCGGAAGCAGAAGAAGCATGGGCGGGCTTAATGAATACCTTATTCCATTTTCTTTCCCGCATCGTTTCCAGTAGGTGATCATAGGTCAGGACATCCGTACAAAAAGGCGGAACAGAAATTCCCTGTACTTTCAAAAGCTCCTGACACGCTCTTTTATCAAACATCAGGGCAATATCCGATGGATGGTTCATCAGCGAAACGCCGGAGTATTTTTTCAGCTCACGGTCAATGTCGTTCAGCAAGGCTTTGAATCCAACATACCATTGCCGGGTATGAATGAGCTCGGCAGGGTCTTTCAGGCTCATCACCTGCTCTTCCGGAATAAAGGGAAAACCTTCCTTCCGGGCCTCTGCGGCGCCTCTCGCGATCAATCGCTTCCTCACGTCTAAGTTCTCTCCCGGTGACTCAATCCTGACTACACTTTCTGAAAAATCAGTTTCCTTCAAAACATTGGTTTTAAGGATATCCAGGTAAGACAAGACATGTGTCTGCCCAAAGCCGGATGCCTCAACACTTTCAGAAAATAAGCTTACCCTCCGGTTTTCAGGATTTCCTAAAACAAAAAACCGCATTCCTATTCTGATACTTCAATGTAGCGATAGCTTTCATCGCCATCATCGTCGGCTTCTTCCTGCTCATCCAGGTTAATTCCCGGGAAACGCGCACTCAGCCTGGACATCATCGCATCACTTAAATAATGGTGACGCAGGTTAATGTGCTTCACTTTTTTCATCCCTTCGCTGTTGAGTATGGCTTCTCCGCCTGTATCATCAAGGATTCCCATCGACAGATCCAGCACTTCCAGCTGATCCAACACGGGAGATTTTGACACTTCGATCGCGATCTCATTCTGGATCTCGCTATTCATCAATCCCAAATGATTGAGGCTTGGAAAATTCTTCCCGGAAATAATGGTGGCAAAATCACCAACGGTAGAATTGAAGCCATAGTTATCGGAGCCCAGCCACATCTCCAGTTTTTGAAGATTCGGCAGATGGGCATTCGATACTTCCTTTACCACATTGGGAGGCAAGCCACCGGTTTCGATGATGAGGGTTTTTAGATTGGTATGCTCGAGTTTTCCCAAGGAAAGGTCGTTTCCTCCACGTACCTGGAAATGCTCCAGATCGGGATACGCCTCCAGCACAGGACCAACATTGCTTTGATTGATCCAGGAGATCTCATTTTCTTCAAAGGTAATATCGCCGATAAAAACAGCCTTCAGGTTTTTAAATACGCCTTTATATTCTACCAGCTTGTTGACAATGCCCTCTGTAGAGTTACTCGATTCAAAGTCAAAGGCGCCGAAGATGATTTCCTGTACCTGCCCGGCCTTAGGATCTTTGGCGAAAGCGTCTGTCAGGCTTTCAATAGAAACGCCATCTTCAAAATCATCATAAGAGATGCGGATGCGGTAAACAACTTCTCCGGGGTTTTGAATCCCTTCGTCTTTTGAATAATCCACGACTTTCTTATTTAAGAAAATGTCCAGGTTTGAACTTACGGTCATAAAAATTGGTTTAAGTGGTTTACACCAAATTAAACAAATTATTTTAAACTTAATCTTAAAAAAACATGATGTCAAAGAACGTTTTTGTGACAATGGGATCCTGCCAAAGCAGGAGAGCCGTCTGAGCCGTCTGGCATTTAACTCTCCAACCTTAGGCGGGATGCGTGCCGGTTAATCCCCGGATAATTATCCCATGTTTTGTTTTTGTGGGAATGGAAGGACTCGAACCTTCTCAGCCGAATGGCACTGGTTTTACAGACCAGCCTAACTCTCCAGCGTTAGCGCATTCCCTTTGGGTGAAATACGAGACTCGAACTCAGTATTAACGGATCCACAGCCCGTCGTGTTAGCCTTTACACTAATCTCACCATATATATTTGTCGGGAAGGCAGGACTCGAACCTGCAACCACAAGCTCCCAAAGCCTGCCATCTACCAATTGAAATACTTCCCGTATTTATTTTCTGTGGAAACAGTAGGACTCGAACCTACATCTACAGATCTTCAATCTGTCGCATTGACCATCTTTGCTATATTTCCATGTGTCGGGAAGATAGGACTCGAACCTACAACCTCATGTATCCAAAACACGTATCCCACCATTGGAATACTTCCCGATATTATGTGTCGATCTGTAAGGACTCGAACCTTAAGTCTCCCGGTTCGTAGCCGGGCGTGTTATCCATTACACCACAAATCGTTGTGTCACTATTTTTGTCGGGAAGGCAGGACTCGAACCTGCAGCCACGAGCTCCCAAAGCCCGCCATCTACCAATTGAAATACTTCCCGTATTTTTTTGTTGGGGTGGTTAGATTCGAACTAACAACCTCGTGCGTATAAGGCACTTGCTCTCACCGTTGAGCTACATCCCATTGTTTTGCGGAAGGTATAGGAATCGAACCCTGTCCTTTCGGACCGCCCAAGATTTCAAGTCTTGTTGCACACCATTGTACGCTACCTTCCAATTTTGCGGAGAAATGAGTTCCCGACACCCATCGCGCAATGCACGACACTAAGCTTAGCAGGCTAGTCCGGGCCCCGCCCGGTTATTTCTCCTTATGTTTTTTGTACCTTCTGTAAGATTCGAACTTACACTGACTTGTTCCTAAGACAAGCGCCTCTAACTCCCTATAGTTATCGGGATGGACTAAGAAGGCATGTTGCCGGAAATGGGATCGAACCACTATTCTCAGAATCAAAGTCTGATGTCCTGCCTTTAGACGATCCGGCAATTAGTTGTTAACGGAGGCACTCAACAGATCCCGTTCCCCGGCGGGATTCGTTCGACCGGTAATTTTTGATCCGGCCAAGCCTTCAAAAATTGGATCTCACAAAAAAGGCCCGGTCTATACGGACCGGGCCTATGCTTGCGCATACCGATCCTATTCAACGATCATCAAATGACAGAAGCTGATATATGGAACTATGTACGGGTCGTTTTGACATTATTTCTTATTCCGTTTCAGAAGCATCCAATTGATCCGGGCAGCGCCGCAAAGAACATGCATGCGCTTCAGAGTTCACACTCCTTAATACCCACAGGCCTGTGGGTTGCCCTGATCCTTTGTTATCTTCCAGTCACTTATTTTTATTCATCGTATTTGATCAAAAAGTCCGGGTTGATTGCTTTGAACGACACGCGTCCCTGCATCACATACTTATCGATCTTTTCTTCTACAGGTCTGATCACAATCCCTTCGGCAATCGTGTCCTTGTTCAAAACAGATTTCATTTTAGACTTCGCAATCAGGGCATCCACACTGCTTTCCAGGAGGTAGTCTTCTTCCAGTACAGGCACCATGTTCAGCTCCAGATCCGCCAGCAAGGCCTTCGCTTCCTTTAAAGAGAAGTAGCTGTAGGCGTCGATATCGAAGATGTTGAAGAAGTAAATGCTTTGTCCTCTCAGCTTATATTTATTCTTCTGGATCCCTTCCCCGATGATCTCGCCCTGCAAAGCAATGTTCCTGTTCAATGCTTTCAGCTTTTCTTCCAGCCTGTTTGCTACAGCAAACTTCCACATGGAGTTGTCTTCATTGAATTCCAGGTCAAGGTTTCGTGAGCATACACCGAACTCTCCATCCTTCCGATAAAAGGTTACCGAGCTGCCATCCAGTTTTTCCGTGACATAACATACGGTACCGGCGTAAGTCGTTAACACTTTCTCCAGAACCTGCACCCTGGTTTCATCCGTTTTAGGAATGAAAGACGGGAACATGCCTTTTACGGTGCCGGCCAGGTTAGCGGGGATCGGAGGCTCGAACTTGGTAACGCCAAGCACTTCGGTGACGTCCATGTCTTCGGCAATTTCCGTGCCTTCGGGCAACACACTCAAGGGAAAACAAATGCCCTGGGAGATCTGGCCACGAAGCCTGATGGTCTTAATGCGGTTGCTTTTGGCCCTCACAAATTCAAACTCGGGCTTATCAGGCATAATGCTGTCGATCTCGCAATACACGCACAGGTCGCCTACGCTGAACTCTCCTTTGCGGATCACCAGCTGCCAGCCTAAGACATAAGCTTTCTCAATGGCATCGGCTCCTTCAATGGATTCGATCTCTTTGATTTTTTGTATAGATGCTAATTTCCTCATATTAATTTCTCCTTTCTGTTAAGGGCTGCGCCGCCTCTTGATTTACCGGCGCAGCCCGCCTTCTTCGATGATACTTACGCTATGCGTTACTAATGATCCTGTTATTTAAAAATTCTTTTTCCTTTGTAAAGACAGGCACTTCAATGCTTGTCCATTTGGTTCTGATCGTGCCGTTCTTTTCAAAAGCCAACTTCTCAATTAAGCGGCCGCGCTTGTACTTCGGGGCGTAGTCGTTCCAGTTGATGCCTTTCTGAAAGATCAGCTCCTGTTTCTCATCGCTGCTTTTCCCATTCAGTTCTTTATGACTGTATAAGGACTGCGCTACAGAAGAGATGCTGTTCCTGGTCATATCCTGCTGCCTCCAGATAAAATAGTTTTCTACTTCCACTTTGTTCGGCATCTGAAAGACACGGCTGTCGAACAAGGCAATCTTATCTGGCCTGAGCTGGTTAAACTTTGCCGTAGCAAGGCTTGCAGACACACTACACATTTTCTGAAGGTTGCCTTCAAACCATGCCCCGGTGTTGATGTCATCAAAATCCGTGATCAAAACAGAGATCTCATCAGACTGTACAAAGGCAAACTTAGCACCCTGGATGTTCTGGCAAATGTAGGCTGCCGTCGTATCCATGTCATCCATCAACCGGTCGTCGAATGGTTTTTGCAAACCCCTGGTGTAGGTGTGAAAAGCTTTCCCGTCGATCCGGATAATAGTATAGGTCCTCCTCATGAGGGCATACCGGGTCCGGTCTTCGTAGAACGCTTTCATCCTGTCGCCGATCTGATCTTTCATGATTTCTGTTTCTTTAATGTTTAGTTTTATATATTCTTCTTTTCCGTCTGAGCATAAAAAAACCCGGTCTTTCAACAGAGACCGGGCTTCTGCCGGACATGCCGGCGCATACGATCTCCCTTCAGGAACTTCCTGCGAGTATAAAATAGCTGGGTTGTGAACCTCGTTTCATTTTTGCTTCAATAAAAAAGCCCCGATCTATCGAACCGGGGCTTTACTATATTTTTATAATTTATAAAAACAGCTTAGATACCCCATAAGTCCACGAGCGGTGAGCGCCCTATCTGACTTAGTTCTGCGTGATATGTAAAGCACTTTTTCATTTGATTTCTGATAATTTCTTCGGCAAATGTAAATCAAATTTTTCATCCGCCAAATAAATTTTCAAAAAAAGTTTTATTTTGATTTTAAAATCACAAACCCCGATCTTCTAAACATCCAGTAAAATCAATATATACAGAGCATACTTAAAATTAATATAAATTAATTTTACTTTGCTTTTACTGAGTGAATGTTGTTTTTCAATTCGTAAAGCATTTCAAAAAAATGATCCTGGCTTAAAATCAATAAAACGATCTCACCTGCCAATCACTCCGAACAGCCTGGTACCAATGGATACAGAGGATCACTGCTTTTCTTTTGTACTCTCTTCTATTTTTTTTGAGCTGAGCCACGCTGCGTACATGCCCCGGGAAACAGCTGAAGTCGGCGCTGTCACCGGTGTATTCTCCGCGCAGGAAGCACAGGCCGGGTTGTAGAAGAAGTACTGGTTACCTGCTTGCCCTACCTGTGCCTGCTCCGGAGCATTGCCGATGTGCTCAAAGGTCGTCCGTACCCAGAACGGGAATTTAGTCGTCTTGTGAATGATGTGCATCGCTACCAGGCCGACGGTTTCCGTGAGGTATAAGCTCGCTCATGCTCCGGCTAATAAATGCCGTGCATCAGAATAATAGGTCTTGAGTCTCATCGTATGCGCATTATTTTGGGCGCCCGGGCGGGCCATCGCTACTCGCTCTTTGTTTGCCCTTGCACTCCCACCGCAAATCTCCGGCGCAGTCGCCGGGGCAAACAAAGGAGCTCAAACAGGCGCTCTGTTCCTGGCGCAGCATTACGTCCTCTCTGTGTTTTCTGCAACCATCTGCTACAAAATAATCCTAATGTGTTTCAAACGCCTGAACCGTCTTTTTCATGTCGTGAAGCTGTTTTTGTAAAACAGAGACGAAGGAAAAGTAATTGTCTTTCTTTTTGAATCCTTCTTCTTTCACCCAGCTGTCTACCGCATATTTCCTCACAAAATCGCCAATCATCGGCTCATCCATCCTGTGGTGTTCCGTGAGGTATTCCGAGATCTTTAGCAGCAGGAGCTTGTTTTGCTCAAGAATTTGCTCCGCTTCCTCCCTGCAATCATAAATGAGCTGCATGGCTTCCTCCCTGTGCTTCTCGCTCATGAAAAAATAGTCGTTGCTCCCCGGCCCTGCAACCGCAATGGCTATCGGGTCGGAGCCCATCGCATAGTGCTTGATCGCTTTGTTGGCCAGGTTCGTGGCCTCTTCAATATCAGAGTAGACACCGGAAGAGGTATTCTCTTCCCCGAAGATCATTTTCTCGGCGACATAACCACCCAGAGAAATCACGATTTCTTTTTTCAGGGTTCCGCGTGTCATCAAGCCCTCAGGCATGTTTACCATACAAAAGCCGTCGCAGCTGTCGGCTGCCGACTTCGAAACGATCAGCGAAGGCAGGATGCGAAGCGTTAGTGCCGCCAATACCGCATGCCCGGCCTCATGCACCGCCGTATGTGCCTGGAGGTCCTTGTCGGTTACTGAGCGGAGCGAATCGATCTTCAGAATGACTTTTTCCTCGTAAATATTCAGAACTGAATTCTGATGATCTTTAAAGATGAACACGTATTTGTCCTCTACATACGACCATTCCACAACAGAGACTTCCAGCTTTTTGACGATCGCCTCTACAGTGACCTTACTCGCCCAGGATTCGATGTAGTTTTTAATGGTGGTCAGAACAGGACGCGTGCCCTGTGCAGGAAAAACGCCTTCCCGGTATACCAGCTCATGGACAGAGCTATGGTACAGCATCTCAAATCCGAATTGTTGTTGCACAAAGGCATTCACCCGAACCAGCTCCCTGCGGATCAGCTCTTTGAAATGCTCATTCTTAAAGGCCCTGTAAATAACATGGTTGTTGCCGAGGCGCGCAATCTGTTCGGCGCGGAAGCGTTGCTTCAGGGCAGACTTAATATTGGTAATGTTGATCCGGAGCGTGGCGGCATGCAGCTCATCGGCGCTGATGTCCGGGTTCATGGAGCGGCTCATGCCATAGGCCTCGTCGAGGTTACCCAGGATGAAGATCAGGGCTTTGGAAAGATCGAGCTCTTTGAGTGCGCTGCGGTTCCTCATCCCTTTGTGAACGAGGTCGGCAATCGCTTTGAGATCCCCCTGTTTAAGCTCCTGTTGCAGGGCGTCCAGGGTGAGGTCGTCATCGTTGAGCAGGTAAAATAGGCCCTCGGAAAAATCCTTCGACAGGAAATAGTTTTTGTCTACGGTTTCCGTGCGGTTCTGGTTCTCGAAATAGAAATTTTTGAAGATCTCCAGGAAAGCTTCTTCGTTTTTGGTAACAACGCCCTTTTCCACGTCAATGCCCTGGTCCTTTGCTTTCAAAAGAGCCAGCAGGCAGGCATCGGCACGCTTCAGGTAATAGGTATTGTTGTAGGTAATGTAGTTGATCCTGCCACTGTCCACCAGGTCCCAGATCACGCGGAGCTTGTCTTTCCCCAGCTCTTCGCCGTTGGCGTCGATGGTCCGCGCAAACTGGAATTCATCCAGGCAGATGACGCAGGGCTTTTCGTGAAAAAACTCCAGGTCGTCGGTGAGCGTGCTTTTGAACCAGGAGGCCGAATCGGATTCAAACTCTCCCATATCCATCTGGGCATAGAGCTTTTTGTATTCCAGAAGCTCCACCAGCTTTTTAACGAGGGCGGTTTTTCCGGAGCCTGTCATGCCCCAGAGGTTGATCACCATCGGGCGCAGCTGAGCCTTCGGGAAAACGTACCAGGCCGACACGAGGTTCATGACTTCATCGATGATCTCATCCAGGCCGATGAACTGTGCTTTCAACTCCAGGCTGATCGCCTGGAGCTTTTCTTTTTTCAGGATAATCTCCTGCTGTATGTTATGCTGTTCCATGAGCTTTTGTTCTTTTAAATTCTTTGCCGGCGTATACGCGCGCCGGGTTTCCGCGCTCGAGCCCGTTGTGGTTTTGCCACTGCTCCTGCTGTGTTTTTTGAAGGACGGCAATCTGCCAAAGTGTAAAGGCTTCTTTCAGGCGCTCGATTGCCAGCTTTTTATTCTGGAGCTGCGAGCGCGAATCACTCACGGCCACCTGCACGCCCGAAGGCACATGCAAAGCCCTGACCGCCGATTCCACCTTATTCACATTCTGCCCTCCGGGCCCGGAGGAGCGCATCGTCTGGAAGACAATGTCTTTCTCTTTCCATTCCGGCAGCAGCGATGTATCGTACACCGAAATACCGATGAACCAGTTTTTCCGCTTGTGGAATTTCCGGTAAGGGCTTTGTGCAATCCACTGCAGAACACCTTCCCAGCTTTCCGAAAATGCCACGGCTCCTTTCCCATCGAGCTTCAGGCTGGCAGAAGCCAGTGTGCCATTTTCCTGTCCCGGAAAACGGTCGATAACCTCATGCATCAAGCCCTGGGCTTTTGCTTCTTTGAGCATTTCCCTGAGAGCCAGCGCTACCGCGAGGCAGCATTCGGCCGGCCCTTTCCCGGAAGTGATCTGTATAATTTTTGTTTCCATGTTGTTGTTTGTTTTGTCATTGCGGGCAGAACGAAGCAATCTCCTGATTGAAAAGATGGCTTCGTCCTTTCGTCCCGCAATGACGGTTTCATTTAACTTTTGTTCATCCTGACGATCTTCGGCGTAAAGGCTCCTTCCACTTTTACGAGCTGTTGCTGGCTGTTCATCACCGCCTCAATATCCTTGTAGGCTGCGGAGGCTTCTTCCACACCGCCACCGATGAGCTTGATGCGCTGCTCCGTCAATAGCTTATTCATAGAGGACTTGGTGATCTTGTCTTTTGCCTCCTTGCGCGACATTTTACGTCCTGCACCATGAGAAGCAGAGTTCAGGGAACCGGGTTCTCCCAGGCCGCTGACGATGTAGCCATTGCTGCTCATGCTTCCGGGAATAATGCCCAGCTCGCCTTTCGCGGCCGGTGTGGCGCCTTTGCGGTGAACAATCAGCTCTTCGCCCTGGTGAATTTCTTTCCAGGCAAAATTGTGATGATTTTCCACTTTGCAAATGGCTTCCAAACCCAGCGCCTTTTCCAGGTTCCGGTGGATCACGTCGTGGCAGGCTTTGGCATAATCTCCGGCCAGGTTCATCGAGAGCCAGTATTCCTGACCCGCTTCTTCATCCATGTTGAGCCAGGCCATCGACTGCAGCTCGCGCGGCAGCTTGCATTTCTCTGTAGCGATCCGGGTATACTGTGCCGCGATGGCTGCTCCCATACCCCTCGAACCGCTGTGCGACAGGATCCCGGTATATTTCCCGGGGGCAATGCCCAGACCGTTACCTTCGTGGATGGCTACCATACCGAATTCCACAAAGTGGTTCCCGGTTCCGGAAGATCCCAGCTGGTACCAGGCTTTGCCATGTAGCTTTTGCAGGAGGGCAGTCGCTTTGAATTCAGGGCGCTCCAGTACCTCGTGGTCTACCTTAAAGTCCAGCGTGCCGTCGTTTCCGAAGTGCGTGTAGCATTTCAGCGCCTTGTGCAGATCGTAGTCCTTCTTCTGAATGTAATCCGCAGGAAGATCGTAAATGCTCAGGGCCATCCGGCAACCGATGTCGAGGCCGACACCGAAAGGGATGACCGCATTACGCGCTGCCAGCACACCGCCGATCGGCAAGCCATAGCCATGATGGGCATCCGGCATTAAAGCTCCCCTCACAGAGATAGGCAAGCGCATCGCCGCTTCCATCTGGCGGATGGCATTGTCGTCGATATGCTCTTCCCCGTAGATATTAAAGTCCCCGGAGTTTTTAAGTTCATACACTTCGTAAGCGCTCTTGAGCTTAGGCTTTCCGGTAAGGGCTATGGCGAGCGGATACAGGTGCGGGTGCTCTACATAATTTTCAGGATCTGAAAGAACGTCATTAATAATTTCTAATTTTTCATCATTGGAAACATGCTTGTAATGTTTCGTCATGATATTGATAGCGACACTTTTCGCTATATCCGAAGGGAAATCAGTCTTACGCAGGTGCTTTCCCTTCAATCGGTTTTTTCCCATGATGGAGTCGTTTGTTCCGGGCAAAGCTTTCCAGGGCCGGGGTTTCCGGCAATGGTGAATGCAACAGGCATTCTGTTTTAAATCTTCCCCGAAGATTTACAATAACATTTAATTTTTTTGGATTCCGGACTTTTTCTGTCTCCCCAGAATTTATTGCTTCGTTTTTCTGTTTTTCAAAAATTACGGCAATAAAAAACCCAGCATTAAACCGGGCTGAAAGTATTGATATTAGCGCGTCCGGCTTAAGGTTTCGTATGTAATTTTACTACTAACATATCTTTTTCTTTCTGGCGTTGGGCTAACTTATTTTTAATAATTCTGCGGCAAATGTAAATCAATTTTTTTATCCGTCAAGAAAAAATCTGAAAAATAGTTTTCCGACAGGGATTTTAACATTTGTACCTCCGCCTGGAACATCAGTGAAATCAAGTGTTGACAGGGCTTGTTTAAAATGAATATAAATTTCAAAAAAAGATGCGAAAGAATACTATCGGATGGTATACCACTTCGAGCGCAGCCGGGAAGTGTCCGGAAAAAATTCTTTCCCTATCGCTTCGAATGCCGGACGACTGTGCTTTAGGTTAGCGTATCTTGAAGTGCCTGATAAAAAAGCTTTTCAGAATATAAAAAAGAGCCGCCTTAAAAGGCAGCTCTCTACTAAATTAGCGGGAAAGATCAATGTCTTACCATGAGGTTGATGGTTTTGACTTCGCTATCCGTCGTGATCCGGACCGTGTATAATCCTTCTTCCATATCAGACGTAGAGAAATTAATTTTCTGATCGCCTTTCGAAAGAACTTTTTTCTCCAGCAGGGTTTTAACAGTCCTACCGTAAGAATTAATGACCTGTATTTCCGTGTTGCTGTTCTCTGACAGGGTGAAAGCGAAGACAGAGGCGTCTGAGGAGGGGTTTGGCGAAAGGGATGCCCCGGAAATAGATATGCCAAGTGGGCCTGTCGGGTCGGAAGGATCGCCATTATCACCGGTAATGGTTATCACCCTGCAAGTGGTGCATCTTTCTTTGGTTTTGTTAACCACCGTGTGGCATACCGTGTAGGTTCCGTTTGGCAGCAGGATAGAAGTTGTTCCGTCGTTCGTATAGGAAGCGCCGTTGCTTCCACTAATGTTATAGGTTTCTGTGGCAACGGCTGCCGGATTATAGGAGAGGAAGGTGACATCGGTGCTGCTCACATCATGTAAATGCTGATCGGCACTGAATCCTGCTTCGCAGCTCACACAGTTGCAGATAAGTCCGTAAGGGTTCGTGGAATTGTTAGAGCTTAGCCAATATGCGTTGGCATCTTCCACTCCGGTTACATTATCCCTGAAAACCAGGCCTCCTTCATAGCAGGCATTCGGATCAAGAAAGGGAAAGACATGATACGTGAGGCTGGAGTAATTGAAGGTGGCAGGTGATACAGGACCTGCCACGATAACGGTTCCGGAAGCGACATACAGAACCGGTGTGACATTCGCAGAAAGGCAATAGGCATACAAACCGGCAGGAACCTGGAACATGAAACCGGAATAAATGGATTGACGATCGTTCTTAAAACAAGCGCTGATCTCATCCGGATTCGGCTTATCGCATTTGGTATTCACCGGATAGTGAAGGCCCCAGGGATAGGAGTTGATCACCGTATTAGTTGGCAAATCAATCACGGTTTCTACAATGTCGATGACGTAGGGCGGATTCAGCCCGGTACCGATATCAACACTAAAGGGATTTGAATTGGCTTGTGCCGGGAATGTGCCAACGACATTGCCCTGGTTATCGTATACCACAACCGAGTAATCGAGCCCCTGATTTCCCGCAGCTGCCAGTTCGTGTATGCAGCCCCAGTAATCGGGCATGATGCTGATGTTCAGGAAAACATGATTATTCTGGGTGTAGTAACAGGCCGTGTTGATTCCTTTATTTTCGCAGGCCAGGGAGCTGTTAACACTTAACAGCCACGCGAAAAACAGGACCAGGATTTTTGTGTTGAGGCTTCCGGCTGGCAACAGAAGCAAGGTCATTTTGGAGATTTTTGAGTTCATGATGTGTTTGTTTTATGGTTACAAAAACAAAATTAGACCGCACCTTACAATACCTCCGGTAGTAATGTACCCGTGCCTGCTTTCTTTTAGCAAGTGTTTTCAGGGCCTTACATTTTGTTCGGTAAACCGAACAAAATAACTTCGACTCGAGGGCAGGGTCCCATTTCGCAGAGGAAAAAACCCGGGATTCAAATAATTGCCAAACGCCCACACTTAATAAAGCGCCAGGCCCGTCCTATAAAATCAGGCCTTCCTCCCCGTGCGATTGCTGCACCTTTGGATAAAAATCAATACCCATGAAACGCCACATCCTGTTTTCAATCATTACCATCTTCCTTTCGACCATCACCCTGATCCTCAGCTCCTGCTTCTTTTCAAAGCCGGGCATAAATGAGGTCAACCCCGCTTTCGGGCAGTACATCTCTGCCTACACTTCCGGCATGGTAAGCCGCAAAACGACGGTCCGCATTGAGCTGGCCGAAAGCTACTACACGAGCCATCCGCTCAAAAATGTTCCTGCTTTCCAGGATTCGGTGGCTGCTGCTATTTACTACGCATCCAAACTCGCAGCCTTACCGGATTCTTCCCTGCTGAAAGACATTTTTTCTTTCGAGCCGGAAGTGAAAGGGAAAGCGATCTGGGTCAGCGACCGCATCATTGAATATATCCCGGAGGAAGCCCTTCCCGTAAATCAGTTGTATAACGTGAGGTTCAGGCTGGCCCATGTGCTGGATGTTCCCAAAGAATTTAAAGAATTCCGGATGCAGTTTTCCACCTATCCGCAAAACCTGTTTGTAACGGTAGATGGCCTCCGGGCTTATGACGATTACAATATCGAGTTTCAAAAGCTCACCGGCAAGCTCAGCACTTCCGATTACGAGGACACCGCGGCAATCCGCAAATCGATCCAGGTGATTCAGAATGGAAAATCATTGCCCGTGCAATTGACCTATAGTTATAACAGTAATGAATATTACTTTTTTGCGGACAATATCGAGCGTAAAGAAAAAGCCGGGAAACTGTACGTGTCCTGGAACGGAGAAGGCATGCTCGCCACACAAAAAGGCTCCGAAGAGATCGTGGTTCCGGGCCTCGGCGATTTTACCGTAACGGATGCCAAAGTCGTGGAGGATGAAGACCAGTATGTGGAGCTCACTTTCAGCGATCCTATTCATTACGATCAGAACCTGAAAGGCATCGTGGCGCTGCAGGGCGTCGACAACCTCACCTACGCCATCGAAGGAAACATGGTGAAAGTCTTCCTGCCGGGGCGGTTGGTTGGCGAAAAAAATATTGAGGTCACCACGGGGATTAAGAATTTCAAAGGCTACAAAATGAACGCCGCCTACAACTCTACGCTGAGCTTCAACGAGCCAAAGCCGAGGGTACGCATCAAAGGCAATGGAACCATTCTTCCGAATTCCAACGGCCTGATCTTTCCATTCGAATCCATCAGCCTGAAAGCCGTGGATGTAAGAATCATTAAGATCTTTGAAAACAATGTCCACCAGTTCCTCCAGGTAAACGACCTCGCCGGTCAGGACGGCTTGACGCGTGTCGGGAAAGTGATCGTAGACAAAAAGATCGCCCTCGACTACGATAAAAAAGCGAATCAAAAACAATGGAACCAGCATGTGATCGATCTCGGAAAGCTGATCAGTCCTGACCCCGGAGCCATCTACCGTGTGAGCATCAAATTCAAAAAAGAATATGCCATTTGCGATTGTGAAGCGGAAGCAAACTCTTCTACTGGAGAATCTTCCTACAAAAGAGAGGAGGAAGACGAAGACTGGGAAGAGGGTGATTGGCACAGCTATGGTTTCGACGGCGGCTACGACTACTGGTATGGCTATAATGACGAGTATAGTCCCTGCGACAATAATTACTACTACGGCAAGGCCGTGAGCCGCAACATCCTTGCTTCCGACATTGGTCTGATCTATAAGCTGGATGACAATAAGCTGTCGCATGCCTTTGTCACCAATATGATCACTGCGAAACCTCTTCCGGGCGCGCAGATCGAATACTATGATTATACCAAACAGCTCATTGCCGGCGGTACAACGGATGCCAACGGCATGCTGGATGTGCAGCTCAAACGCAAGCCTTTCCTCATGCTGGCGAAGCAGGGCAAGCAACGCGGCTATTTAAAATTGCTGGACGGCGAAGCCAACTCACTGAGCAAATTCGACGTGTCGGGTGAAGTGGTGCAGAAAGGCGTGAAAGGCTTTATTTATGGGGAGCGCGGTGTGTGGCGACCGGGAGATTCCCTGTTCCTGGCTTTCATCATGGAAGATAAGGAAAACCGCCTGCCACCCAACCACCCGGTCAAATTTGAATTACAGAATCCTAACGGACAGGTGATCTACCAGGTGACCAAAACGAAAAATACCAATGGCTTGTATGATTTCCGGACGGCTACCGGGGATGAGGCCATCACCGGGAATTATACAGCCATTGCCCGGGTAGGAAACAGGAGCTTTACACAGAGCCTGAAAATAGAAACGGTGAAACCAAACCGCCTGAAGATCTATATGGATTTTCAAGGAGGGAAGATCAACGACAGCACCGCTAAGCTCAGCGCCAAATGGCTGCATGGCGCCATCGCCAAAAATCTGCACGCCCTGGTCAATGTATCAGTCAACCAGATGCCAACGGTTTTTGAAAAATACAAGTCTTATGTCTTTGATTCGCCGGTCAGGAATTTCTATTCGGATGCCGACCTGGTATTTGACGGCAACCTGGATGAGAAAGGGGAAGCGAAGATTAAAACATCGCTGAACGTCGGGCAAACCGCGCCGGGCATGTTACGGGCAACTTACATTACCAAGGTTTTTGAAGAGGGTGGCGATTTCAGCATCGACCGTTACAGCAAGCCTTACTCGCCTTTCAAAACCTATGTGGGGCTTCATGTGCCTGAGCAGAAAGGCTATGATAACAGCTACGAAACCGGCAAGGCCTATAGCTTTGATGTGGCTACCGTGAATACGGATGGCAAGCCCGTGAGTGCAAAAAAACTACAGGTAAAGATCTATAAAATTCAGTGGCGCTGGTGGTACGAGCGCGAGGAAGAAGAGCTCGCCACCTACATTTCCCGCTCGGGCAGCATCGTCATGAAAGATACGCTCATCAGCACGGTTGAGGGAAAAGGCTCTTTTAAATTTAAAATCAACTACCCGGAATACGGCCGTTACCTCATGACCGTCACCGACCTGGAAGGCGGGCATGAGACGGGGCAGATCGTGTATATGGACTGGCCGTATTGGAGCCGCGGCAACCGCAGCTCGAACGAGAATGCCAACATGCTGAACTTTGCCTGCGATAAGGAAACATACACCTGCGGCGAAAACATCAAACTGTCCTTTCCTTCTCCTTCCGATGGAATGGCCCTGGTGAGCGTGGAATCGGGGACGCGTGTCATCAAAAAATTCTGGATCGCCACGAAGAAAGGGGAAACGGTGCATCAATTCCCGGCGACGGCTGATATGTCGCCCAATGCCTTTATCCACGTGAGTTTGATTCAGCCGCATGCGAGCACGAAGAACGATTTGCCGATCCGGATGTATGGCGTGGTGCCTGTGATGGTGGATGATCCGGCGACACACCTGATCCCACAGATCCAGATGGGAGATGTGATCAAGCCGGAATCGACAACGACCATCCGTGTGAAAGAAAAAAACGGACGTAAAATGACCTATACCCTGGCGATTGTAGATGAAGGCTTACTGGACCTCACGCGCTTCAAAACACCTCAGCCCTGGAATACCTTTTATGCGCGTGAAGCCCTGGGCGTGAAAACCTGGGACATGTACGATGCCGTGATCGGCGCCTATGCCGGCAAGCTCGACAAACTCTTAAGCGTAGGTGGCGACGGCGACGGCACAGGGGGCAAAGGTGTGAAGGCTAACCGCTTCAAGCCAATGGTGAAGTTTGCCGGTCCTTTCCGGCTGGAAGCCGGTGGAGAAAAAACGCATCACATCGAGATCCCGAATTATGTGGGTTCTGTAAGGGTCATGGTCGTCGCGGAAAACGAAGGTGCTTATGGCAATGCGGAAAAAGCCGTCGCTGTGAGAAAGCCCCTGATGATCCTGGCCACCCTGCCGCGGGTGCTGGGCCCGGGAGAAAGTGTGAGCCTTCCGGTGGATGTATTTGCGATGGAAGATCATGTGAAGGATGTGAAGATCGACATTGAGGTGAACGAGCTGCTGAGCGCTGATGGCGCCAAACAGCAGAGTATGCACTTCGACCGTACCGGTGATGAAGTGATCAACTTCCGGCTGAACGTGGCCGAAAAAACCGGTATTGCCAGAGTGAAGGTCACCGCCACCAGCGGCAGGGAAAAAGCCGTGCAGGAGATCGAGCTGGATGTGAGAACGCCGAACCCGAAAGTAACGGAAGGCTTTGACATGGTGCTGGAGCCCGGTAAATCCTGGGATGCAGAGATCGCTTTCAAAGGCGTGAGCGGAACGAATAAAGCGACGATTGAGTTTTCCAACATTCCGAGCATGGGGCTGGAAAAGCGCCTGGATTACCTCATCCAGTATCCGCATGGCTGTATCGAGCAAACAACCTCTTCTGTTTTTCCCCAGCTTTATGTGATGAACCTGATGGAGCTGAACGAAACTCAAAAGCAAACTATCAGCAAGCACATCAAAGCCGGGCTGAAACGCCTGCAATTGTTCCAGACCTCCAACGGCGGGTTTGCTTACTGGCCGGGCGAATCCTACGACAGCGAATGGGGAAGCAATTACGCCGGGCACTTTATGATTGAAGCGGAAAGCCAGGGTTACGCCTTGCCGCTGAACCTGAAAACAAAATGGCTGAAGTACCAGCAGGAAATGGCACGAAACTGGTCTTACAGCGCCACTACCTATAACCATCCGCATGGCAACGAAAGCAACCAGGCCATTCAGGCTTACCGCTTATTCGTGCTCGCATTGAGCAATCATGCGGAACTGGGCGCCATGAACCGCCTGCGTGAGGAGAAACATATTTCCGCAACGGCCAAGTGGAGGCTGGCAGCCGCGTACCAATTAGTAGGACAAAACGAAGTGGCCGCTGCGTTGGTGAAAGACCTGCCGACAACGGTGAAGCCTTATAAAGAACTATCCTACAGCTATGGCTCCGATGCCCGCGACGAAGCCATGATCCTGGAGACCTTGAGCCTGCTGAAAGACAAGAGCAAAGCCAATCCGCTCGCCAAAGAAGTAGCGAAACAGCTGAACTCCAATACCTGGATGAGCACCCAGGAAACGGCTTACTCTTTGTTGGCGATGTGCGAATACGCCGGTGTGAAAGGTGGCAGCCACGACATGAGATTTGCCTATGCCCTGAACGGTGGTACAGAGACCTCCAAAAACTCAAAGAAACCTTTTTACCAGGTGAAATACAAAGACAGCGATATTTCCGGGAAAGGTATGGTGAGCCTGAGAAATACCGGCGAAGGAACGCTGTTTGCAAAAGTGCTGATAGAAGGCGTTCCGCTGACCGGCGATAAAACAGCCAGTGCGAAGGACTTAAAAATGGAAGTGATTTATAAGAACATGAAAGGGGAAGTTATCCAACCCGACAAACTGGTACAGGGCACCGATTTCATGGCGGTGGTCACCATCGCCAACCCGGGCACCAAAGGGCATTTGCAGGAAATGGCCCTGAGCCAGATCTTCCCGAGCGGTTGGGAAATCCACAACAGCCGTATGGATGAAACAGGAAGCGCCAGTGCCGCCCGTTACCAGGATATCCGCGACGACCGGGTATACAGCTATTACGAGCTCCAGGAAAAAACGAGCAAGACCTTTGTGATCCAGCTGAACGCAACCTACCTCGGAAAGTTCTACCTGCCAACGGTATACAGCGAGGCCATGTACGATCACCTGATCAATGCGCGCGTGCCGGGCCGCTGGGTGGAAGTGGTGAAGGATGCCGGTGTAGTCGCGAAGAAATAACTAAACCAAAAACAGAAAGGAGGTATATCTAACATGAGCAAACCAAGGCAACCACGTACAGCTAATGATGAGCGTTCTATTGTGAAAAATCCGAATAACCCTGCGTATCAGGCAGCGGTGAATAATACGGCTAACCAACTAAATCCGAATCATCAGCCTACTAAAAACACGTAGAAAGTAGAGTTCCCGGCGTTTTTCTGAGAGTGGGTTTTGTTTTGGTGTGGGAAAACGTTCGGGGACTTTTGGTTTGCGCATACAAACGGGGGGTAACAGAACACAAGAACCAGAAACCTGAGACAGTACTACAACTCTTCCAGCATCTTCACCACCTCGGGGCGCTTGCGGGTGGAAACGGGGACATTGCAGCCATCCGTCATGATCAGGTAGCCCCCGTCGGTTTTTACAAATTCCTTAATGTATGTGGTATTCACTAAATGGGATTGGTGTACGCGGTAAAATCCCTGCTCGCTCAGCAGGTCCTCAAACTCCTTCAGCGTTTTGGTAACCAGAAATTTTTTGCCATTGCTGAAAAAGAACTCCGTATAATTGACATTGCTCTCGCAGCGCACAATATCGCGGATGTTCACGATGTGGATCTTGTCCTGCGTATGCAGGGCCAGGCGTTCCTGTGGCTTTTGGGTATTTTTTAAAGTTTCGTTCAGCAGCTTGTAATTTTCGTTCTCATTGGGCTTTTGCTCCCGGTATTTTTTGAGGGCGCTCAGCAGCTCGTCCGGATCCACCGGTTTCATGAGGTAATCAATGGCCGCATAGCGAAAGGCTTTGATGGCGTGTGCATCGGAAGCTGTGATAAAAATGATCTTGAAATTGATCTCCTTCAGAATGTCCAGCAGGTCGAAGCCGCTGCCATCCTGCATCTGGATGTCGAGGAACAGGATGTCCGGTTTCAGATTCTTTAAAAGCTTGGCGCCTTCCACCACACCATTGGCCTCTCCGATGATTTCCACATCAGGCGCATACACCTGCAAATCTTTTTTGAGCGTTGTACGGGCCTGCTCGATATCGTCTATGATGATGGCTTTTATCATGCACTTAAATTAAGAATTTTTGTCCGGAATTTATTACTTTAGAAGGAAATAAAGACCTATGAAACACCTTCTTCCCTTTCTATTGATCAGTCTTCTCGTAACGGCCTGTGCCGACAACAGGGTCCGGAAAAAGCCTCCTGTCCCCTCCTCTCCCGGTGAGCTTATCACCGGCTGCTACTACATTGTGGAAGACAGCACGGCTGTTAAACGAAGCCTCAGCAGTAAAGACGGAAATCCGGAAACCTATTACATAGACCCCAAAGCCATTGTCACAGTGGGCGATTTTGAAGAAGCCAAAGTGAACGATGAGGATGGTCGCTATTCCCTCAGCGTGAAGCTTAATGAACGCGGGAAAAAAGCCTTTGCGGCTGCCAGCAAAAGCTATAAAGGGAAAAAGCTGGCATTCATCATTGCCGGCGGGCTGGTGATGGCGCCGCAGGTCTACGATGAAATCCCGGGAGGAAACTTTGAAATATCCGGAAACTTTGAAAAAAACGAATTAACCCACTTCTTAAAGGTCATCGAGTATGAGATGTATGAATAGCCATCTACTGCAAGGGAATTCTCAGCACCACCTTCGTCCCGGAGGCGTTCCCCTGCCCGTCATACAGATCAATGATCTCCAGCGAACGCACATTCTTATCTTCCTGCAATAAATCCAAGCGCTCCTGCGTGACCAGGAGAGCCGTCGATTTGTGATAGGTTTCCTTGCTGTTCCGGTTCAGCTCTTCTGCCTTGACACGCCCAATGCCATTATCGGTGACGGAGCATTCCAACAGGTTATTTGCCTCCATAAATGAGACGGTGATCATCCCGCGCCTGGCATCGCTGTATTTGAGGCCGTGCTTGATGGCGTTCTCAATAAAGGGCTGCAGGAGCATCGGCGGCAATTTGATATAATCTTTCTCCAGGTTTTCATCAACGCTGATGCTATAATCAAAGCGGTCGCCGTTACAGAATTTTTCAATCAACAGATAGTTTTCCAGGGTATTCACTTCCTCTTCCAGGCTGATCGTTGCCTGCCGGGAATTATCAAGGATCTGCCGCATGAGCCTGGAAAACTTCGCCAGGTAATAGCGCGCCGCCTGCCCGTTATCGGTGCCTATCTGCGACTGGATCGAATTCAGGGCATTGAATATAAAATGCGGGTTCATCTGCAAACGCAGGGCTTTCTGCTCCAGCTCGAGGATCTCTTTTTCCATCTGCGTTTTCTGCTGCTCTTCCGCCGCTTTCGCTTTGATGCGGTTCACACGCCATTTAAAAACAGCAAACAACAGGCCGCCAACCGTTAGTGCCATCAAGGCCAGGAACCACCAGCGCATCCAGAAAGGTGGCGAAATATGAAAGCTGACCTGCGCAGGCTCTTTGTTCCAGACACCGTCTTCATTGCACGCTTTTACCATAAAGGTATAATCGCCGGGGCTTAAGTTGGAATAGGTGAAGGAATGCATATTGGATACCGGTGACCAGTTTTTATCAAAGCCCTTAAGCATCCATTGGTATTTCACCGCTTCGGGATTGCTGAAATTAATCCCTAAAAAATCAAAGCTCAGGTGATTCTGGTCATGCGGCAGCTCGAGGGAAGATACCGTGTTCCAGTCGCCTACCGCGTTTCTGTACGCTGTATTGGAAACAGGCTCATAGTGCAGCTTCACATTGGTAATGGTCGTGATCGGCTCGTTCTCATTCTTTACCAGGTTGGCGGGATTGTATTTGGTGAGGCCATTGATCGTTCCGAACCAGATCGTACCATCCACATCTTTATACACCGCATTCTGGCAGGTTTCGATCCCGGTGAAGCCTTCGCCTTTGCTGTAGTGCTTGATGTCTGAAGGCTTGCGGTCCTTATCAAGAAAGAGGTAATCCAGACCGGTTTCTGTTCCGCTAAAGAGGTTGTTATGATTGTCAACGCACACCAGGTAAATATTGGAAGAGCTCAGTCCGTTCGTATGGTTGTAACGCTTCACGGGCATATCGCCCTGATAAAGCGGAAAAGACGCGAGCCCGTCGCCGGCGGTCCCCAGCCAGAGGTAGCCGTTCTGGTCTTCCGTCATACAGCGGATGGCATTAGAGGGCAGACCGTTAGCAACGCTCATATTGAATTTCCGGATCGTGCCGTTGACCAGGCATCCAATGCCATTGTTTTCCGTGCCATACCAGAGCCTGCCGGTCTTATCATACAGCAAGGAGGTCAGGCGGTTATGCAACAAGCCGTCTTTGGTTGTGAATTTGGTAACTGCCGGTACAGGACTTCCGGGCTTTAATTTAAACAAACCCGCTCCCGCTGTGGCAATCCAAAGGTTTCCGTCCTTATCGCGCAGCATGGCGCGGATGTAGGTTTTTTTAAGGTCCCCGATCGCTTTGAACTCTATACCGTCATAGGTGTACACGCCCTGCCCGTCGGTGCCAAAATACAACAGCCCGTTCTCATCCTCGGCAATCGCTTTTACCTTCACATTTTCAAAACCATGGTCCGCATTGAAACTGTAAAAGCGGGAGCTGTCCAGGAGGGAGAGGCCCCGGTCGGAAGTGCCGATCCACAGGCGTTTGCGGCTGTCGCGGAAAATACTGTAAATAAAGTTCCCGCCAAGCCCGGATGATTTATCGTATACCGTAAACTGCTTTCCGAAATAATTGCAGACGCCGCCCCCTGACGTGCCGAACCAGTAGTTGCCGCTCTTGTCCTGGATAATGCTCCGCACATGGTTATTGCTAAGGCCTTCCTGCTCCGTCAGCCAGGAAAAGCTTTTCGACACCGTGTTGTACTGCCCTACGCCGTGATACAGGGTTGCCAGCCACACATTATCACGGTTGTCAAAATACATATCAAGGACCGTTTGCTTATACAATTCCAAATTAAGGTCGATCCTGAAAAAGCGCTTGCCGTCATACACATAAGCACCATCGCCATAAGTGCCGATCCATAAATTTCCGTTGTGATCTTCATGGATACAGGTAATGGAATTGTTCATGAAGCCTTTCGACTTATCGTATCTTACTTTTGTAAAGCCTGATTCTGTTTCAGTGATCCTGAAAAGCCCGTCGGAATTGCCATACCAGACATTTTGCTGATGGTCGACGTGGATGGTATTGACCACGCTGCTTTTGTCTTTCAGTAATTCCGTGACATTGGTGAACGTCCCATCGAAGCGGAAAATGCCTGTACTCGTTGCCAGCCAGATCCTGCCTTTGGCATCGAAGGCCAGGTCCTGCACCGAAAACTGCCCTGCCTGGTTTTGCGGATAATGGTTCGTGAAGCGAATGCCGTTGTATTCCGACAAGCCATTATTGGTACCGATCCAGATAGTGTGTTTCGCGTCCTCCTTAATGCAGGACACATAATTGTTGGGCAATCCGTCTTTTAAACTAAAGGTCTTGAATTCCGTGCCATCGAAGCGCGTGAGCCCGCCACCACGGGTTCCCATCCACAGGTAGCCGCGGTGATCCTGGAGCAGGCTGAACACCTGGGATTGGGCCACACCTTCCTTTACGGAATAGTTGTGGAAATTGTACTGCTGCCCCGGAAGCTTCAGCCACAGGCCAAGCAGAACGCACAGGTATATGAAAATCGATCGCAAGCGGGTTTTCGGTTAATCAAAGGTAAAAAACACTTCCCATTAAAACAGCAACGAATAATAAAAGAGCGAAAATTCCCACCAAAGCCATTATACCTTTGATCCGGCATGATAAAACAATGGATACAGGCATACCGCGCACATCGCCCTCACATCAGGCTCTGGTGCAAACGGCTTTTCTACCTGACTCTTGTGGTATTTGCCTTATGGTACCTCAACTGCCTGCCGGATCAACTCTTCAACGATCCCACCTCCACGGTATTACTCGACAAAAAAGGAAATCTTCTGGGAGCCAGGATCGCAGATGACGGGCAATGGCGTTTCGAATCGCAGGGAAATGTGCCGGAGAAATTCAAGACCTGCATCCTGGAATTTGAAGACCGGAATTTCTACGGGCATTATGGTATCAGCATCAAAGGCATCGGCCGCGCCCTCACGCAGAACATCCGGAATAAAAAGGTGGTGAGCGGTGGCAGCACCATTACCATGCAGCTGGCGCGCATCATGCGGAAAAATCCCCCCCGCAGCCTTCCGGAAAAAATACTGGAAATGATCCTGGCCACGCGCCTGGAGATTCGTTACACAAAAACCGAGATCTTACGCTATTACAGTTCGCACGCGCCTTTCGGGAATAATGTGGTGGGGCTGGAGGCCGCGTCCTGGCGTTTTTTCGGAAGGGAGCCGGAGAAGCTGAGCTGGGCGGAGAGTGCTACGCTGGCCGTATTGCCCAATGCGCCGGGCCTCATCTATCCCGGGAAAAACCACCAGCGCCTGCTCGACAAGCGCAACCGTTTGTTGAAGCGCCTCTACGAGCAGGGAAAGATCGACCAAACGACCTTTCAACTCTCCTTAAAAGAACCTTTGCCCGATAAACCTTTGCCCCTGCCCCAACAGGCGCCGCACCTACTGGCCCGCTTTATGAAAGAAGGCTATAGCGGGCAAACCATCACCAGCAGCATCGACCTCAACTTACAGAAAAAAACCAAAGAGCTGTTGCAGCATCACAGCCGGCTCCTACAGGAAAACCGAATCTTCAACGGCGCCGTAATGATTACCTCTGTGAAAACCGGGCAGGTGCTGGCATACGTGGGGAATACGTCTTCGCCGGATGCAGAGCAAAGCAGCGATGTGGATTGCATTTCAGCGCCACGCAGCACGGGCAGTATTCTCAAGCCTTTCCTCTTTGAGAAGAGCCTGGAGGATGGCCTTATCACGCCTAAGACGCTGATCCCGGATGTACCGACACAATACGGTGGCTTCTCGCCAAAGAACTTCACCTTGCAATACGATGGTGCCGTGCCTGCCAACAAAGCGCTGGCTCGAAGCCTCAACATCCCGATGGTGCGCCTCCTCAATGAATATGGCCTGGAAAAATTTCACCGCTCGCTCAAACAGATGGGCTTAACAACGCTCAACAAACCGGCACGGCATTATGGCTTATCGCTGATCCTGGGCGGGGCCGAAGCCAAGCTCTGGGACCTTAGCAAAGCGTACACACAGATGGCGCAGCAGCTCCGATACGACAGCATCAGGCCTGTTTCCCTCGTAGACAATTCACAAAAAGCTCATCGGAAAAAAAAGAAACCGTCGACGACTCTCAAAGAGGCCAAGCTTGATAAAGCCTGCGTTTATAGCACGTTCGAAGCCATGGTAGATGTGAACCGCCCCGATGAAGACGGCAACTGGCGCGTCTTTGCCTCTTCGCAAAAGATTGCCTGGAAAACCGGAACCAGCTTCGGTTTCCGGGATGCCTGGGCCATCGGTGTCACCCCCGATTATGTAGTCGCCGTATGGATCGGGAATGCCGATGGCGAAGGAAGACCGGGTCTCACCGGCATCAACGCGGCAGCGCCTGTGCTCTTTGATGTGTTTGCGCAATTGCCCCGCTCCCCGCAGTGGTTCAAGGCACCAAAGGAAGAGATGACTAAAGCGACGCTCTGCCGGGAGAGTGGGCATCGGGCCTCCGAACTTTGTGTAAATACCGAAACAGTCCTGATTCCTTCGTCCTGCATGAACACCACCGCCTGCCCCTATCACCAGACGGTACACCTCAGCCTCGACGGAAGGCAGCGCGTAGACAGTGAGTGCGAGGATGTGTACCACATGAAGCATGTCACCTGGTTTGTGCTGCCGCCACTCATCGAAAAATATTATAAGTTCAATCACCCCGATTATAAAGTGCTGCCCAACTATAAGCCGGAATGTCTTACCCGCGTGGCCGATAAAGCCATGGTATTGCTCTATCCCAAGCCCAACAGTAAAATTTATGTGCCGGTTGAAATAGATGGCAACATGGGTCGCACCATTTTCGAAGCTACGCACCGCAGCATCAATACGACTATCTACTGGCACCTCGATGAGCAGTACATCGGTGAAACCAAAGAGATCCATCAGCTGGCGCTCAACCCGGGCATTGGCAAGCATAAGCTCATGCTGGTGGATGAGAATGGAATTACCATACAGATGAAGTTTGAGGCAATCGGGAAGTAAATTTGCTAAATAAGACCGATCGGTTTATATTTGTATTATGCTTAGCAAATCCGAAAGAACCAAACAGTTTATCATCGAACGGTCGGCACCGTTGTTTAATACCAAAGGCTATGCGGCTACTTCCATGAGCGATATCCTGCGCGCCACAGGCCTGGCCAAAGGCGGGATTTACGGCAACTTCAAAAACAAGGATGAGATTGCCCTGGAAGCTTTCGACTATTCCTTCCATAAGCTCCGGGAAGCCCTGCGCTTCAGGATCAAACAGGAAAGCACGGCCTTTGCAAAACTGAATGCCATCCTGGATTTTTACCATAACTATTCCGAGTCGCCCGTAATAGAAGGCGGCTGTGTTTTGCTGAATACGGCAACAGATGCCGATGACTCCATTCCTTTCTTAAAGGAGCGGGCGAAACAGGGTCTTAAGGAAATGCTTGCTTCCCTGAAACATATTATTGAAAAGGGCATTGAAGCGGGAGAATTTTCCAAAAAGCTAAATTCCCGGAATGAGGCCGAGTTCATCTTTGCGGCCATAGAGGGGGGCATTATGATGAGCAAGCTCAACGATAGCCCTGTGATCCTGAACAAAGTGCTTGACTATTTGAAAATGCAGATCAAACAGCACTTCCTGAAATAAATTTTTTTACCCCTATAAAGACCGAACGGTCTATTTATAAAACCATAAAACTACAGCCCATGAACACGTTAGAAAAATTACCGGAAAGTACCTTGAAAATACGTTTTCCCGACTGCGATCCCTTCAACCACCTCAACAACTCAAAATACATCGACTACATGATCAATGCGAGGGAAGACCAGCTGATGACTCATTATCACTTCGATATTTACACACTCGCCCGGGAGAAAGGGCTGAGCTGGGTCGTCGCACAAAACCAGATCGCCTACCTGGCGCCCGCTGTATTGATGGAGACCGTGAGTATCCAAACCCGGCTGCTCTCTTATGAAGATAAAAGCCTGGTGTTTGAGGCCCTGATGTGGAACGAACACAAAACCAGCGTAAAAGCCATCCTCTGGTCGAAATTGGTGCATTTCAATTTCAGCACGAATAAAAGTGAGGTCCATGCAACTAACCTGACGGATCTTTTCAAACAGATCGTGAACCCAGTCGATGGTGTCTCTTCTTTTGAGGAAAGGTTGAAGGGCTTAAAAATGAAGGCTTAGTGGTAAACTACCAAAGCATATCGTGCCATCATAAACATAAGCTGAATTTCGGCGGATAACAGTATCTCTTGCAAATCAAGATTTTAACGCCTTATATCTTTGGTTAATCGATATAAGCATCTTTAATAGAAAACTATCCATTTTTTGTGAAATGGTCTCAACAAACTCCTTTTCATCTATATCAACTTGAAAATAATCTTTCTCTATTTCCGTATAGGAAATTCCTTCTATTTTATTTAGTTTATCTTTTTTTTCAATATCTAAATACCCATTATGATGTGCTATCAAGTTTCTAATTCTTTTTGCGTAATGAATAGGTGTAAATGAAGACTCTAAAGCCTTCATATCCATTTCAAAAACCTTTAATAAGTAATTGTAATACTTCACTAAATCATCTTTTCCATTCAAATCTGAGAGAGCAATTTTAAAATCAAATTCATTGTGTATTTTTTCACAAATACTATGAAGTCTACCTTCAAAAAAAGAATATAGAGATAAGCACATTGCATAACGTTGTTGCCTTTGCAGTTCTTTAATAGATAAATTATCTAAATGGAATATTTGCGAATAATAATTTGATCTCTCCTCTTCCTCAATTTTATCAAGCGCTTCGCTTAATTTCCTTTCAAATTCATTTATAGTTTGTTGTAACGATTCTTCTTGGTTTCTATTAAGATGCCTAATAGCTGATAATCCTACTGAACTTTCTATCTCGTATGAATACAAATATTCCCAATCGAAAAGTGTAACGTCTTCAAAACTAAATTTCATAATCTAAAATATAGTTAATAATAAATCTTATCTCACTACCAAAACTTCCACCACTGTTTCTTTCCGGAATCGTCGGAAGGATGGTGGTCGCCGGGACGGCCCGGGATATTAGGATCGAGGGCCTGTGTTTTCGGAGCGGTCTGTGTTTTGGCTTTGGGCTTGAACACGATCTGGTGTTTGAAGTTATTGGCCGCTAAGATCTTATTCACACGCTCAGTGTAGAACTTTCCTTTGGCAGGATCTACCTGGTTGATGAAGTTGGCGTAACCCTTGATGGATGCCAAAAAATTCGGTGAGTGGTTCCAGGTTTTTCCTGCAATGCCATTCTTCTCTACCTGGTAGAGCATGGCCCGGAAATTTTTGAGCTTCTTTTTCTCAACGGATAATTTCTCGTTCACCACAATGCCCGTTACTTCCTGCTTGCTGCCTTTGCGCAGCACCTTGAATTTATCGGGATGAATGGTGAAGTTCTCCGCTTTGATGGTTTTCTTCACAAAGCCCAGGAATTTTTTAAACTCATCGGCTTTATACTCCGCACAGGAGAAGGTTAAGTCATCCGCATAGCGCGTGTAATCGAAGCCATATTTTTTGGCTAAGCCTGTAAAGCGGGCATCCAGGCGCCTGCACAGCCAGTTGGTAATGGCCGGGCTGGTAGGCGCTCCCTGCGGCAGGCAACGGTTCCCGCTTTTTACAAAATACGTTTTTCCATCCAGCTGCACTTCATCCATTTCCGATTCGGTACAGATGAGCGCAAAAATAGTGGCGATCTTTTCGTTATAGCCTAAAGCCCTGAACATGCCTTTCACCCGCGGGTAATGCACGGAAGGGAAAAAATCCTTTAAGTCGATATTAATTAAGACCTGCTTTTTGATGTGCGGCGTGGCATTGCTGGCAATGGAGCGCTCCATGGCAAAACCATGTGCATTCTGATGAACCGGCAATTTGTTGAGGATGTTCTCCAGGATCCAGTGCTGCGCCTGTTTCAATTTAGGCATCGGTGCGGAGATCTTCCGGAAGCCACCGGCTTTTTTCGGGATCTGGAATTGCTTGTAATGGCTGACCCTGCTTACGGTCCGGTTGAAGGATAAAAAGCGAATGGTCTGAATGTCAGAGCTCATCTGCTTCGCCAGGTCTTCCGCCGATTCAATCAAGGGTAGGTTCTTTTCTTTTAGCTTCTCAGGTTTCCCGTCGGCTATTTGGTTCAGGCCCTTGGAAACATCTTCCCCTAAAAAGCCAATATCGGTTTTTTTCTGCTCCTGCCAGGCTTTGGTTTTGGCTTCGGCTTTTTCTTTTCGTAGCTTTTTGTTCTCCGCAATTTTTTCCCGCGACTTCTGCATGCGGGCCGTACGCATTTCCTTCAGCGCTTTTTCGCGGTTCTGGTAACGGCGCTGCTTTTCCAACAGCTCATACAATTCCTTACTCAGCCTGGCTTCCTGGGTAATCAATTGCTCAGGCAAGGTCGCCTGGCCTCCTTCTTCATTCCAGAAGCCAAACTTTTTCATCTCTTCCAGAATCACGGCATCCTTGGTAGAGTTCTTTACCCGGTCGTATATTTCTTGTCGGTTCACGTTCTTTTAAAAAAGGAGGAAACAGTTGTCTTCGTACTACTTGAGGACCGGATTGGTCAACTCAAGCAATACGCGTATGCTATTGTATTTCACTTCCGCGAAGTCATCCCGGAAATGCAATAGCATACGCAGTATTGCAAAGTAAAGAACAGGCCGGTGATGCGTTACAGGGCTGTTGGCATGGATAGCGATACACTATCCGGGTTGCAAGATATTTAACTGTTTCCTCCAATGTGTTATGTAATGATACTAAAAATATGATAATGTTTTTACTGTATCGTTATTTTCTTTTCGTTGTATTTAAAAAATATTCAAAAGCTTTTTAACCGTTGATTCCTTTTCTGCTTTGCTTTGTAAGTTGAGCGCGATGATGTGCTCGCAAGGCCCTTTGTACATTTTGTTCTGCTGGTAATAGTAGCAGCTGCACTGTGCGCCGATCACGGTTTCATCGCGGTTGAACACGATCTCCGCATGCTGTTCTTTCCCTTTGTCGGTCACCGTTCCTTTCACGATGCGGTTGCCATTCTCTTCGTCCTTTCTTTCCGTGATCTTCACCGCGCCGGTATCCGAAAAGAGGCGGGCGTTCTCTTCGCGCTCATTCATGAACCTCAGCTTGCTGCCATCGATCGGGTCGCGGCTCAGCTCGCGGATGCGGTATACCTTTTTGTTGATATCGTACATGGCCCTGCCCGATTGGGCAAAGATCATAAAAGCGCTCATCACCGTTTTGTTGTCCATCTTCAACTCGTTCGATAGTCCGTCGATGGAATTGTACCAGGTGTTTCGCAGCGTGGAATATACTTTTTGCATGGTCATCGGATCCACTTCCCGTCTCGGGGCCAGCAAATCGAAATTACCCTGTCCCGACCAGTCGTTATTGGTCCAGCCCGAAAGGCCCAGCGTAAAGCTCATGTCGCCCATATCCGCCAGGAAAAAAGACGGCAGGCCGGTTCCCATAAAAATGGCTGTGAACTTTTTCGTCACCGGGATCAGGCGCTCCAGTAAGAGCAGGCGCCTTCTTCCCCACATGCGCACCTCAAAATCATTGGTTCCATTATACACAGAGCGCGGGCATTCCAGAACAAAATTCCAGGGCTCAAACACAATTTTCATCGGTTGCCCCGGCTTAAAGATCCAGCGCAGCGAACGCGGCCCTTCCTTTTCTTTTTTACGTTTCAGGTGAAAGCAGATGTTATACACATCCATCGGGTGAAGCTCGATCTCCACGCCGCCCAGCATCATCGCCGAGTTTACCTGCAGCAGGCCACGCACCCAGCTTTCCGGCACATCGATCTTGGTTTCCTTGAAGCTCTCCTGCTGTTCGGTAGACACCTCAAAACCCGAAGGATCGATCTCGAATTTTGTTTCCTTGTAATCACGGATCTTCTGGAACTCTTCATAGAGCGCCGATGAATAATCGATGTTCGTCGTTCCGCATTTAAACTCGTTGATCTTCGTGAACACCTCATAGCTACAGCTCAGGCGGCCATAGGAAGACTCGTCCTTGCTGAAGCATTCAAAGAAGAGCTCATCAGGATGCACGGTGATAATAGGATCCAGCACAATCCACATGTCGCGGTCGGTCTGGTAAATATGGTCGAAGTATTTTCGCTTGGCCTTATTGAAAGGCCCCAGGATCTTTTCTTTTTCCTGGCGCACATCCGAGAGCTCCTTACGGATCACATCGATGCGCTCTTCCACGCCCTGAACGGATTTCAGGAACTCTGCCAGCCAGATGGATTCCTGTTCGGCAGCCCAGGCTTTGTAATCGGTTTTGTCTTTGGGCTTAAAGCGGTAGTCGGACACTACAATATCGTGCAAGGCAGAAATAGCCTCACGGAAAGGAATGTGCTTATTGAGGCTGCCGCTGAAAAAAGTCGGGTCACGTGTCACATCCGGCGAGAAGTTCATCGTCGTGGAAGTGGCATTATTGCTCACGCTCGTATCTCCTTTGAATTTATAATTGAACAGCATGATCGTTTCGTTTAGATGTATAGACCTCCGTTTCTTTGACGCCTAACACAAGGCTCACAGACGGGAAGGCTTTCGAGATCTCGAGCATGGCTTTGATGTACAGCGCCTTATCCTGGATGCTGGCTGTGGCCGACATGCGGTTGAAGATGGCAGAGATCAGCACGGCGTTTTGCTCGCCGGCCAAAGCCTCTGTATGTAAAAGCTGGATGGCGCGCAGCTTGGCGGTACGCCCCCTGTTTACCTGCGACAGAAGCGTGATGAGGAAGCCTCCCAGCTTTTGCAGCATGTCGTAATTATTTTTGGCGTACTGATCGAGGAAGCCCGAAGCGAAGAGCTGCATGCGGCTGTCGGGATGCTGGCTTAACTTCAATAAGTAATCGAAGCCATTGTCTTTCTCGAACCAGCGCGTGATCATCTCCCGGCCATAGGCCTGTACATCGGTTTTATTGCTGTCGCAGAGGGCCACGAACAGCCCCGGCTGCCAGTCCTGCCCATCGAAATGGCTCCTGAAAAAATCGAAGGCAAATGTTCGCACATCTTCCCAGAGGCTGTCGGCCAGCATGATGCTGTTTTCGCGCTCATACTTCATGCGGGCTACATTCGTCTTGTAATACTTCATCACGTATTGCCGTGTTTTCAGCAAATTTGAGTTCGCCAGCTTGTTCAGATCCTTGATGGAGATCTCTTCCGGTTTGGCATTCTTTTCGAGCAGGAGGTAGCCCAGCTCCTGTGAAGCCAGGTAGCGCGAGGTACATAACGCCAGAACCTGCTTAGGCTCTATGCGGTCGAGGTAGTTTTGTAATTTGGTGCTGATGAGCTGCAATATGTCCTCATGCAGGCCATCGTGTTTTTCTTTCACCGTGAGTACGGGGATAAATAAATTCACCAGGCCGTAACCCGAAGACGGGTCTGCTGCCAGGAGCTTATCCATGAGCCGTTGCGCCGATTGCCTCAGGTCGGCCACAGGCGACAGGCACAGGCTGAGCACGAGGCTTTGTTTTTCGAGGATGGCCGTGGCGTCGAGCTGGCCGAGCAGATCGATGGCCGCATCGCGCGCCATGGTATTCTCCGATTGCAATAAGGTAAAGATAATGGTGTCCGGAACCTGCTCCGGATCGAGCTTGCGGAGCACGAGTAATTTTCCGGCCAGGCCCTGGATCGCAGGATCCGCATGCATCAACAGGTCGAAGATGATCTTCGGATTGAGCGATGCCGTCAGTTCTTTGAAGCAGGCCCCGATGATGTTTCCGATCAGGGTAATCTGTTCGGGCTTACCGGAAAGCACATGCGCATGGATGGCTTCGAGCAGGTTTTTGAAAACCGTTTGCTGTGTTTCCGCCTGCGGCTTGTGTTGCAGGAGGAAAGCCTGTAGCCATTGCTGGGAGCCAAAATTGGCGGAGAGTATAATTCCTGTGATCAGGTCGGCATCGTTGGCATAGCGTGCCGGCTCTTTGTCGATAAACTGCTGTGCAAAGGTTCTGGCCTCATCGAGCTGGCTCAGCAATAAGGCGCTGATGATCATAGCTCCCGGCGCTTTATCCTTATAGGTTTCTTTGACGAGGTCAAAGCCCAGCTGCTGCACCTTGATGGAGCGGCTCCTGATAAAAGCAAACAAATGCGCTTCGGTAATCTGCTCTTTAAACGCGGCATTGTTCTGAAACACGAAGAGCGCAAAATCCGTCACGCGCTCGCAACGGCTCTGCGCGAGCAAACGGATGATCTCTCCGGGCGCCTTATTCCACAACAGGGCGAAGGCCTCTTCCCGCAATGGCTCGAAAGGCTTGCCCGGCTCATAGGGCGGCACACATTCCCAACGCGTCTGTTTTTTCCTGACCGTATAGCGCGGGCTATTGGCATAGAGGATATAATACAAAGCACCATAGCCGGAATAGGTATCGTACCAGGTTGTTTTTGTCGTAACAATATAATTCCGTGTGGTACTGTTGTAGTCGTAAACCGTATTGGAAGTTTTTTCTACTTTCGGCTGGTCGAGCTCATCATCAAAGGTCAGCAGGATGTCTGTTGCATAGCTGGTATAAAGCTCCGGCTGGTCGTTCCCCAGCTTGCGCAGGGTACGCAGGATGCGGCGCGAAAAGTACTCCTTGGTTTTTTTGGAAAAGGCCAGGGTGCTGTTTTCTTTTTTCAGCTCTTCCGAAGCGCTCACCCATTTGCGGTCGATGTATAAATGCGAGGACGTAAAATTGAAAGGTGCTTTCTCAATGACTTTGGAAAGAATGCCATATACCACCGTATCATTGAGCATTTCGCTGATCTTGAAGATCTGGCGCACGTATTTGAAATGGCCGGGCTTCACCGGTACCTGCCTGAGCGCCGGGAGCAGAGCTGCCCGCATCAGCTCGTCTTTGGTGGAAAGCAGGTAAAAAGGAATAAGCAGCTCTCCCGCTCCCCCTTTGGTACAGAGCTCGAGGGCATAGGCATTTAAAAAGGCTTCGGTTTTTGCGATGGCCTGGCGGAGCTCTTCGGAAATGAGTGCGTTCCCTGAAGAGGACAGCTTTGATACTTTGATAAAGTAAGCGCTGGCATCGCTCTCCGAATCGATAGAGAGGTTCCGGCCCATCGCGTTGACACTGCCCAGGTTGGATTCATGGGTTGCCCTGAAGCTCTCCGGGAAAGACTGCCCTAGCTTTTTCAGTTCGGCGGCACGGGTCAGCTCATCGCTGATGTTCAGTAGAGCGGCTTTCGCCAGGTTAAGGATATAGGCTGGATGTTTTTCCTGGAGCACCTCGTTCAGAAAAAGAACGGCTGCTGCATCGCCTATGCGGCTCAGGGCCCAGATGCAGGAATATAGCTGCAGATGATCTTTTTTATCGGCCAGCTTCAGGATCTGCGGTACTGCTTCCGGAATGGCCAGCTCACCGGCTCTCCAAATGATCCGCGATAGCGGCCAGCTTTCGTGCTCATCATCGTTAAGCGCTGCCTTCAGTAATTTGACAACGGTTTTATGCCGGGCACTTCCGGACTTCTCCGGTTTCAATGGCTTGTACTCGGGGATGAAGTTGGCATTTTCGCCTTCGGCGGCGTAGCCTTTTTTTCGTTTTTCGTTTTCGAGCTCTGCGAATAATTTTTCGGCTTCCGCCAAAGGAACCGGGAACACCGTTTTGGTGCCGTCCTTGAGCGTGCCGCCCCTGCGGCCGTAGCGGAAGTTTACCACATAGGCATCCGCGCCGCTTTCCAACAATTCGATCTCGTAAACTTTATCGGAATTTCCTTCCTGGAAAAACAGCTGTATGGATTTAATGAGCTTCAAAAAATAAGTTTGGTTGTGATGAAAGTACTAAAATAAAATTCAATTCAAAATGCCGGTTGAAAATTTTACGTGGTTAAGGTTAAAACCATCGATCCACTATTTTTTCGGGATCATAGGCAGGGCGTGCCCGTCCCGAAAAACGGCAGCGGGACGGAACAGGCTATCACTCCCATCTTTTTTGCGCACTTCGGCTGCCCTTCGACTCCGCTCAGGGTGATAGCTCAGTGGCCTGCAAAAAAGGATTTCCGTTCTATCCTTCACGCGGGATTGACTCAACATGATAGGTTTATCTTAATAGCAGCGGGCTTGCGTCAGCGTTCCGATAGCTATCGGAAGTAGCGGAAATCCTTTTGCCTGTTCTTTGCAAAAGATTGCAGCGAAAAGCGCGCCCGGACGCCCAAAAACATGTAATTCATGATTCATAAAAAATAAAGCGGTTTATCTCATCATTCCGGGTATACTCATAAATAGTGATTCTTTTTCCTTTCCTTCCGGCCTGTGATTGAAAAAACGTTAATTTGACCGTAACCAATTGCTTTTTAGCCGTTATTTGTATCAACATTGTGCCTCGCCTCCTACTAACATTTAATCATAGCATTATGACTACACTTTACACGAAAGCATGCTGTACCGCACTTATCGTATTTTTTTTCTGCGCCTGCTCCGATGCACCCAAACAAACAGCGACCACCGGCAGCACGGCTCCCGGCCAGGGCCAAACACAGGGATCTACAGAGCCGCAGCCTCAAAGCGATTTTACCTATAGCTTCGCCAAAGAGGAGAAGCGCTTCTCTTTCCCCAACAGGGAGGCCCAGGACATTAAGCTTCCCAGCGGCACACAGATTGCCATACCGGTCAACTGCTTTGTGGATAAAGACGGCAAAGCCGTGAAAGGTGAGGTGAACCTGGTGTTCGAGGAATTTCTTTCGGCGGGCAGCATCATCAGCTCACAGATCAATATGACCTACGACTCGGCGGGGCATGTTTCCAATTTCGAATCGGCGGGCATGTTCCGCATCAATGCCTTTCAGAATGATGAGGCCCTTTTTATTGCGCAGGGCAAATCCATTGATGTATCCCTGGCAACGCCGGATTCCGATAAAGGTTTCAATTCCTATTACTCCACCCATAATGGCGACGACTGGGGCTACCTCGGAACCTCTTCGGCAAGGAAGAACGAGGCTAAAACGGTGAGCCTGCAGGCCGCACAGGAACAGCTTAAAAATGCCGTGAAGCCGGTAAAACCGGTTGAGTATTCCGCCAACGGAAAATACTTTGACCTGAACCTGAGCCGTGCCTACACCTCCGATCTGAAAAGCCTGTTGGGAGTTGTCTGGGAATATTCGGGGAATAACAAGAAGAACGATCCTGCCCAAAACAAGGCAGCCTATAATCGCAACTGGGATTTTGTGAGCATCCTGCCAAACGGCGATAAGCGCGGCGATTACGAGATTGTGTTGCAGAATAAAGACACGACGGTGAAAACCACGGCCCGCCCTGTGTTCAGGGGCGCGGTGCTCGACGAGCAGAACCAGGAGTTTGCCAAAGAGCTTGGCGAGTTCAACAAGCGCATGGAAGCGGTGTACCAGGAGAAAAAGCAGGCCATTGCCGAAGCGTCTTTCCTGAGAACCTTATCCATTAAAAATTTAGGCTTGTACAATTACGATCGCCAGTACCACCAGTCGGACATGATCCCGGTATATGCCAACTTTAATTTCGGAGCCGACAGCCTGAAAAAATACCCGATCAACGTGTACCTCGTGACGGGCAATGGCCTGGCGGTAATCAAATACCCGGTGCATGACTGGGACAAATTCCGCTACTCGAAAAAGGACATCAATAAAATGATTGCCATTCTGCCGGACATGGAGATCTGCACCTTTTCGTCTGTCCGCTTTGCCAAGGAGGCTCCTGTATTTCCGGAAGATAAACCGGGCAACTACACCTTTGTACTCAAACACACCGGCGTGAAGGCAACGGATTCCAAATCCATCGACCGGATCTTAAGCACGATTTGATGTACCGTTTCCTGGTGATATGCCTGCTGACCTGCTGTTCGGCGATTCCTGCCATCGGGCAGATCCTGACGGATGCGCAGGGCCAGGCGATCGGCGACCCTCACCTGTTTATCCGTGTCAAAGATGGCATCTATGGCATCGGCGACTCAACACATCATTGGCTCGGCAATTCTCCGAAAGGCGATACGATTTTCCATGTGAAGGACCGGCATTTTGCGGTGAGAGGAGCCGACCATCTTTACACCCTGATCGATGAGCAATTCGGGGTACAGCGGCAACAGCTTTCGGAGCTTACCGAGTTTGGCCGTTTTGTTTTTTTAAGAAGCGCTAAAGGCTGGACGGTCTTCCTCGAAAATGAGGATCCCAAAGACATGTATTATGACAGCATCCGCATGGCCGGCTCCTCTGTGCTTCTCTACAAAAACGGCAAGCAGGGTTTGATCGTCACGGGCGGTTTGCCTGAGCTCATGGTGCCGGCACTGTATGACAAAACCGGCCCCTACTACGACGGTGCTTTGCTCATCGACCAGGGAAAGCTGGGCTGGCAGGGCGCTTTCTCTATTCCTGTTGCCTACGATCATATTTACCAGGAACGGCCCGACATCATGGCTGCACAGAATGCGCAGGGAACCGTGTATTATGCCTACCAAACCGGGAAGCCCCTGGCTGCGGAACCCACAGACAGCATTGTATTTTACGACCGTTATTACAAGCGGGTACGCGGCAGGCAACAAAGCATTTTCAGGATCGGCGACAACAGCCTTGTGGCGGAGATCGAAGGGGAGGAGCTTCATCCTTTTTCCTTTGATGACTCTTACCGCGAATCGGGCTACTGTGTGATTGGCCGCGGCTCGCACTGCGCTCTTTACCGGAACGGAAAAGTGCTCACGGATTTCCGCTACCGCACGATTCTGCCGAAATCGTCTATTGCTCCGCCCTATTTCCGTGTGCTGCAGGACAGCGGCGTGGGCGTGATCCTCGAGAACGGCGAGGCTCAATTGTCGTCGCAGTATACGGATGTGCTGGGCCAGGTAGAACATTTTTACATCGTGAGGCGCGGCTCCAGGCTGGGACTCGTGACCAAAGGCGACTCCATCGTGCTTCCTTTCGAATACCGGAACATTACCTTCTGCGATACCAACTACCTTTACCTGAGCAAGGATGGTGTTTACTTCGGGCTCTACAATTACCGGAAGCGCAAGGAAATCAGCCCTTACAAATACAGGGAATTCGAAATAGGCACCACCTATATTGTGGCGAAACAAATCGCTACCAGCGATGTGTATTTTAAAGATGCGCCTGTGATGCTGGATGTATACGACGCAGAAGTAAACAACAAAACTGCCAAGGGTTATAAAAACGGAAAGGTGTTCGTTGGCTCTGTCCGCAACGGGCAGTGGGAGAGCTATGAGTACGAGATTCCAAGCTATAAGGTCAAAGCGGAAAAAGAATACAGGCGCTTCCTGGAAAGTACCAGGCTATATGATGTGGAAGACATGTATGATTATGCCTCGGGGAAGTGG
Organism: Hydrocarboniphaga daqingensis; assembly: GCA_943362175.1. GTDB lineage: Bacteria > Bacteroidota > Bacteroidia > B-17B0 > Aurantibacillaceae > UBA4416. The sequence continues at coordinate 116,143 of CALRIU020000007.1, forward strand.
GGTGTTTTCGATTACACCAGCGGAAACTGGCAACATACGCCGCTGGCTCATGGGGGCAACAATCCGAACGAATGCAGGCTCCTGGATTTCCCGGCCGACATCAACCTGAGCTGGCAGGGCATCGGCTTTCATGTCAGAAAACAGGTATCGCCCATCTCTGTGGCCTGGAACCGCAAATCAAAATTCAGCTGGATCGATACTCACTCGTATTCCTACAGCGCCGATAATATGGAGCACACCGGCATGGTGGTATCACCTCTTTGCTATACAGAGCCGGGCGCCGGGAGCTGCCTGAATAATTTCATGCCGGCCGTGGTCAATACCGGCTTTCCTGCCTATAGCGGCAAAGCGGTGCTTGCAGAAGGAGGACGCGTGAAAGTGGGTTCTTACGGACAGATCGGGCTTTCTGCTTTCATCACACAGCTGAGTGCATCGGGCAATGTGCATCCGGCCGGCCTGAAAGATTACGAAAGCCTCATCGATCCCCGCTTATTTGTGTCCATCACAGGAGCTACGGAGCATATCCTGCATTCTTCCTACCGCATCAAGCACATCAGCGTGCATACACCTTTCGAATGGGTAAACACCGAACAGCTGAACCCGGTGATCTGCCGTGTTTCCGGAAAATACGGCCTGCTCTCGGACACCGGGACTTTCCTTCTGAAGCCGGAATACGAAAGCCTGGCACCTACCGGCCCGGGCAACAGCAGTTACCTCGCCGGGGTGAGAAGCAACAGCTACCGCATCTATTACCCGGAGAGCAACAGCTACTCCAAAGAGATTGCTCAGCTGCTCAGCTTCAAAGGTCCTTACCTCCTGATCAAAGCCGACAGCATGCGCCTGGCGGTGATCGATCACCGGCTGGACACACTCCTGATAAGTACAGGAAGCATCCGCCTTCTGGAGGACAGCGGCTATGTGCTGAAAAAAGAGGGCCTCACAACGGTGTACAAAAACAGGAGGGTTTTATTTTCACACACCTGCGATGCTACTGAAAAGATCAATGAGGGGCATTACCTCATTTCCAACAGCGCAGGCAATTACATCCTCTCGTCAAAGGGCGATACCATCTACCAAAGCAACCGGGCGATTAAGTACGTGCCGCTCGGCAATAACTACCTGCTCGACAGCGGGCAGGGAAGAACGGTGTTCGACCTTTCTGATAAAGCGGTGTGCAGCTTCGGGAAAGAGCCCTACCTGGTGACGGCATACCAGGACCTCATCGTGAAAGAAAAAGAATCGACTGTGCTCTTGAAGAAAAACGGAACGAAGGAGGTCCGCATCAAAGGGCGATACACCAGGGCGACGAAACTCTATGTGGTATCAAAAACAGCAAAGACAAAAAATGTATCCGACTATTCCGGTAAGCTTCTGGTGACGAAGGCTGCGAAGGTCAAAGTGATCAATGACCGCTATTTTTCATACCAGCTGGGAAAAAAATTCATGCTGTATGATGTGATCAGCGGTGAGAAGAGACGCATCGAGCGCCTGGGCGTCAATATGACCAAAGAAGGCCTGGAGTATGACGGCTCCGATGAGGAGGACGATTCAACCGAGGTCGTGTCAAACATTGAAGAGCTCTATACCATCGTGAGCTACAGGGGAAAATACGGCCTGAAAAAAGACGAGAAGCTGATCCTTCCTTATTCGTTCTTCAACATTCAACATGCGTCGGATGTTTTCCTGGTGCAGGACAACATCGACTATAAGATTTACGATCTCTTCAGCAATAAATTTCTCTCCAATGAGTCTTATGAGACCGTGTATCCATACAAACTCTATTTCCAGGTGTGGAAGGACGGGAAGATGTATTACATTGACCGGTAGGGTTTGAAACCAATCTCATACAGAGGTGGTTTATTGGCAGATCACTACCTGCTACGGTTAATCTTATTTTAGGAAATTCGCTTTTTTGGACGCCCGGGCGGGCTGCTGCGGGCTGCGCTGCGCTCCGGTTCTTTACCGCGCAGGAACAAGCTCGGTAAAGGAACTAAACCCTTTTCATCCCTGGCGCAGCATACTTCTCCGGGATTTTTACAACACCTTAAACACTCTGCCTTTTTTAAAAATAACCAGGAGTCGTTTCTTTTGTAAGACGGGCTGCTCTCCGGCCTGCAGGCTTCTTAAAAAAGCAGGGGCATCGTAGCTCAACAAGCACATCCGCCAGGCTTTGGGATGAAGAAAGTTCCGGATCAACACGGCTTCGAATTCCAGGATGGTTTTGGCTTCCGCTGAAATCGTTGGATCCTGCCTGATAACGTCAAGGAAAGCCAGCGCTTCTTCGTGATGCTTGTGAATGCCGTAAGTGCGCGGAGTCTGGCTAAAGTCCCTGAACAGCTCCCCTATCTTGTTTTTCAGCAGGTAAGCCGTACCAGGAATCTGATGCATGACTTCATGGTATTTCTTCGCATACAATCCTTTGGCAAAAAACTCCAGCTGCTCAGGCTTCAGGGCATTTAAAAAAGTGATGGTTCGGGGATCACTGATCCGATGCGTTTGGTAGAACGCCTCCTTCCCCGCCAGGAATGCTTTGCGGTAAGCCTGATCGGTATACAGCCTGCTAAGGATATATTGTGCTTCGGAAGGCTTCATGCGTTGTAGCTTTGTAATAACTGTTTGCTCTGCGTCAAATCTGCCGTGATTTCTTCCAGGAGCTCATAACGGTCGTCGCGCTCCAGCAATACGCCTTTAGGGACGCGTCGCTTAAAGACATGCACCATCAGGTCGTAGATCTCCTGCTGGGTGGCCCGGGCATGTGTATCGATCAGCTGGCTGTCATCCCCTTCAAAACCGACGTAGTGCAACTGCACGATGTGATCCGGGTTTAGCCTGTCAATCAATTCATAGGGGTCAAATTTCAAATTACGGCTATTGATGAACAGGTTCGTGATATCCAGGAGCAGGCCGCAGCCCGTTAGCTCGCAGATCCTGTTCAGGAAATCAGCATCGTCGATCTCTTTTCCCGGTAACTCGATGTGGTAAGTAATATTCTCAAGGATCAGCGGGCAAGGGATCTCCGACTGAACCATGGCAATATTCTTTTGCAGGATTTCTAAAAATTCCTCGCTGTATACAATGGGCGCGAGGTGGCCAATGTCATAGCCATGCGCCTGCGTATAGGCAATGTGCTCGCTCCAGTAGGGTGGTGTTATTTTTTGGATGAGGGCCCCCAGCTTCCGGACATAGTCCATATCAGGTCCTTCCACTGTCCCCAAAGATAAATTGATGGCATGCGGGATCACGGTGAAGTTTTCCATCAGTAGCTCCAGCTCCCGGAGCTTGGGCTCCGGCACGTCGATGTAATGATCGGCAATAATCTCCACAAAGTCGATCTTATCCTTATTCAGAAAAATAAAGGATTTAAGCTCCGGCCTGAAACCGATGCCATTTCCTAAAAAGGGGATGGTATGTAATTCTGTGTTCATATTATTATCATTAACTGCATCCTCCACAACCGCCGCATCCGCCACCACAACCGCCACCACCGCTGCAACCACTGCTACTACAGCCACTGCCGGAAGAGCCCTGATCAAAATAAACAGAGCCTTGCGGTTTCAGCTCTCCCGTCACGTGGTTGTAAAAATTACTGTACGTCGAATGGTTCAACAAAGCGAAGCCATAAACCGCGAGCAGGGTTTGTTCGATATAACCGGGCTGTTTCAATAAACCGTTTCCATAGACGGGTTTGAATGCAAGCTTCATGTTCTCCAGGAACTTTTTACCTTTTGCGGTCGGCATGTTCTGCACCTTAAGTTTCATCATGACGACACAACCGATGATCGAGAAAAACACGATTCCCATAACGTTGCTGTGACCGTGGATAAGCGCCGCCAGGATCTTATAAAGCCCGAGCGCCAGTATTCCCAAAAGGATCAGGATCCGGTACAGCTCAAAATCGCGTCTTTCCTTACTACCCCAGATCAGACCCTCCAGCTCCAGGTTTTTCCGGATCGTTTCCGCATGCGCCTTAAACGCCGGGCTGCGATTGAGCTCTCTGACGAAACCGCTCAGAGGGCCGTCCTTGTCTAACTTCTTATAGACGTCACTCTCCATCTCATTCAGCAAATGGATGTTGCTTTCATTTTTTGATTTAAGGTAGTAGGTCCCATTTCTCAATTCGAATGAAAAAAATCCTCTTCGTACTAAGTTAAAGATCACCAGGGCCATCAGGTCGTTCTCCGTTTGAGAAATGCCGATGATCTCATAAGGATCAGGATTATCGGGGATCTTAGGGTTTTGCTCTTCTTTCGATTGGCTCAGCTTCACAGGTAATACGAACCAGATATATAGAAATGCGCCTACAAATAAGAGAACGTATAACACCAAAAACAAAGGCCCATACATTCTCGCCAGGGGGTTTTCAAAAATGAACTCCATATCAGATATGTCTAATGGCTTTAATCAATTGCTTGTACTGGATCATGAGCAGGTCGTAAGCGGCTTTGATCTCTTCGAATGAAAGTTTCACGTCGCCGTTCTTGATCTTTAGTAAATACATCAACGCGTCCGCATCCATTTCGGGCTCCTTAAGGATATGCTCTGTAATCTCCTGCCGCGTGGCATAATACGCTTTATGCTTCAGATACAGGAAGGTGTTGGCATTGATGACCAGTGTGGTAAATCCTTTCTGCACCCTGGAAAATAACTGCTCCGGAAGGTTGAAGTTCTGGATATAGAAATATTTCATCCGCGAGAGCTGGTTCCTGAGCTCCTGCTCTGCGATGAACTGCAGATGCTTCTCATCGAATGTCAGGTGCTTTAGCACATCCTCTCCGTAAAGGAGCGCGTGGTGTTTCTGAATGTCGAACAGCTTTCCGGCAAAGACATTGGAGGAAGGCTCTATCTCGGAGGAGGTAAGGATAAAAGGCGCCATCCGGAAATCCAGCATGGCTTTCTGGAAAGGCACACTCAGCGCATCCAGCACGTTCAGGTCCACATGGTCGAATACAAAGAGGATGTTCGTGTTGGATTTTCCGCCGGTGTAATCGCGTTTGGCTGCTCCGCCATAGAGGATAACGGACAGGAGGTTTTTGCCTGCCCTTTCTTTAATCTCTTCTGTGAATGCGAGGAGTTGTGTTTTTAGTGCTGTGTCTAAGTTTTCTGGTATCATGGTTTTGTTTCTTGATTTTAAGTTAGTCATATTTTTGATTTTATGTTAAATGTTGTTTTCGTTTTATATACCGGATCAGCTGCATCCCCCGCAGCCTCCGCATCCGCCACCGCAACCTCCACCCCCGCCACACCCGCTTCCGCCGGAGCAGCTCCCGCCACCTGATGTGCTGCTATCAAACTCTATGGCAGGATGGACCACGAGACCGGATACTGTGCAGGTATAAAAGTCGACATAATCCGAGCCGGCCAGCAGGCCAAATCCGTAAATACCCAGGAGCAATTGCTCCGTGTAGGGAGCCTGGCTCAGAAGCTGCTTTCCGTAGGTGGGCCTGAAGATTTGCTTCAGCTTCTCATGCAATGTATATCCTTTTATGGATGGCATTTTAATGACTTTCACCTTCATCAGGTTGATCGAAGCAACAAGGGCAATCAGGATAATGAAAAGAAAGTTTGAGTGCCCATGCTGAATAGCTGCGATGATCTTATAAAGTCCCAGGGCGGCCAGGGCGGCGATAATCTTCCATTTATAGTTCCTGAACTTTTCTTCTTCAAGAACCGACCAGAGAAGCCCTTGCTCCTTCAGGCTCTTGTCCAGCGATTCCGTATGTGTCCGGAAGTAAGAGTCCCGGTAAACGTCCTTCGCGAAGGTCTCCAGTCGCTTTTCTTTATCTAACCTCCTATACACTTCTGTTTCCATCATGTTCAAAAGTGTAACATCAGCCGCATTTTTCTTTACCCGTGTTCCGGATCTTGTTTGTATGAGTGTCAGATAGCCTCTCCGCACCAGGTTAAAGATGACCAGCGAAAGCAGCTCATTCTCTGTCTGCCACAGGTAAGCGATTTCATAAGGATCAGGCCGGTCGGGGATTTTTGGATTGTCTTCATCCGCTGTGCGAAGCACCCGTTTCGGAAGCCGGTACCTGACGTACAGGATGGCGGCCAGGCAGATCAGCGCGTAGAGCAGCAAAAAAAACGGGCCGTACATACGGCCCAGGGGATTTTCAAATAAACTCATCGTTGTGATTTCTATGAGTATGTGGGTTTGTAGTGGTATCGTCATTCTTTTTTTCTGTATTACTTGTTTCTGATACAAATTTAGGGAGTATCTAAACGGCCGGTGAGGGCTGTTAAAAACTAAAAATTGTCATCGGAAATTGACCGGAGGCAGTAGGCAAACCGTTAGTTATCGATTTAAATGACTTGCTCGAAAATCCTTGTCAGACAAGGAACATAAACGATTTAACCAAAAGTGGATTGATTGTTCAATATTGGATGTTGAAACGGAATATCCGTGGAACCTTAGGTTTCACAGATCGTGGAACAGGGATTGTTCCACGAAAAAACGCCGGACAATGAACTGAAAATTAATTTCCATCGATACGGACTTCCCCGTTTCACCTGCCCTTAATAAAAGCATTCATGAATTGCCCTCATACACGCCTGAAGGCGTTCCTCAAAACTACCTGAAATGATCACATAAGAAAGATTCCTTTGATCGAGCTCTTCTTTGAGCCTCCTGAAATGCCATGCGCGAAGCTGCGGAAATTCGCGCGTGCCATCGTCTTCCCAGGGGATGTCGATGTCCATGAGCAGGTGCAGATCGTAGCGGCGTGTGTAGCTGAGATCGATGACATCCTGTGGACATTGCTTAAAATAAATTTCGCTCCATACCTGCGTGACAATGAGATCGGTATCGCAGAACAGTAATTTATTGGCATGGAGCAGGGCTTCTTCTTCCAGCCTGACCTGTCCTTCGGCAATCCTGCTGAGATCACTGATTTCCCTGATCCCGCCATTCTTCACAAAATAGTCCCTGCCATACTCCTCTACCCAGTTGGTATGAAAATGTTCCGCCAGTTGCTGCGCCATCGTTGTCTTTCCGGTTGACTCAGGCCCTGTGAGCACAATCCGTTTTACAAAATAAGGCCTGATGTTTTCCGGGATAAATTCCCAATGCTTCAGCGCTTCATTCCGGATGCCCGTGCCTGATACCGGGAAGGTGATGCGCTCTTTATCCACAAGCACATGATCGATGCTGAGCCATCGGGCCACATCCTCACCGTAATCCTCCGATGAAAAAAAGACCTCCGTTCCGGGAACCTCGCGCTTCAGCAATGCCGTCCAGATCGCTTCAAAATCAGGATGCTCATGCGGATAGGAGGGTACTTCGTCTGTGACATGCACAACATTCACATCAGGAAATAAATCACACATCCACCGGTAGCGTAACCGCCCGGGGATGGGCTCTTTCTGGATCGTACAGACGAGGACCGTTAGTTCCTCTGTTTGCGCCATAGCAGAGCGTACCAGGTGCAGGTGCCCGGCATGCGGCGGCAGGAATTTTCCTAAGACGAAGCCTTTGTTGTATCGTTTTTTTTGTTCCACCCGATCAGTCCTTTGCTTGCCAGAATTAAAAAGATCACATAAATACCACTGGAAAGGTACAATTCTTTATACCAGAACAATCCTACGTAGATGGCATCTGCCAGAATCCAAAGTGCCCAGTTGTCGGTTTTCTTCTTTGCCATCAGCCAGTTGGCCACCAGGCTTAAGGTTGCTACAAAGGCATCGACATAAGGTGTGGAAGCATCTGTATAGTGTACTAAAACATAAGACCAGGCAAAAGCGATCGATGGGATTAAAACAGCATAGAATATACGCTGCCTGTTGCTCAGATAGCTTACCCGGATTTCGGCTTCACTGTCTTTCCGCTTCAGCCAGTTATACCAGCCATAGATGCCCTGGGCGATGAACACCAGCTGCAGGAGCATATCGGCATAGAGCTTTACCTGCCAGAACAGGACCATATAGGCCGCAACACCCAGCAGGCCTATGGGCCAGTTGAGCGGATGCTTCTTTACCGCCAGCCAGATGCAGGCCAGGCTGAAGACAACGGCTATGATCTCGATCGGCGACATTAAAAACGGAGCTTGAGGGTAGCGGCGTAGTTCCGGGTGGCCATGGCGAAATAATACGATTCGCTTCCCTGCACATAGCCGGAAGTATAATAGGGCTGATCAAAGAGATTATTGGCCATGATACATATACTATGCTGTTTTAAAAAGGTGATGTTCAGTGAGGCATTGCAGATGAGTGATTCCGGTACTTTGTAGTTGCTATTCCCTGTGTTATCCAAAAAAGAGCTGCTTAAGTAGCGCGCACTGAGCTCAGCTGCCAGCCAGCGTGTCAGTCGGTATTCTACAGATTGATTGGCAATGACCTCTGGCGTGAGCAAAGGCTGCACATTGCTGTAAGTCACCGAATCGTAATCGGTGGTGTAGGATTTGATCCGGTTGGTGCTCAGGTTGGCTTGTGTGGCCAGGGTAAGGCCACGCACAGGCTCCATGATCATAGTCAGCTCGATGCCCCGGCGGTAGCTCGACGCGACATTCTTCCGCAAAGGCAAGCCAATGTAACTGAGCTGACCGATGGCCGCGATCTCATTCTTAAATTCCATATCATACACATTCAGATTGATCTTATAATTCGTGAACCACAGCTTGATGCCTGCCTCAACATCAGTAACGGATTCGGGTTTTACACGGCTGAAATTTCCGATCTCCCCAAGGTTGGTCGAGTCCATGTTGTCATAGCCGGCAAACAGATCGTTACGGGTGGGCTCTCTTCCTGTTTGCCCTACCGATACATACACGAGGTGCCTGCCATTGAACCTGTAGGAGATCCCGGCTTTCGGGTTGAAGAATGCCCAGTTCACAGAGCTGTTGGCAATACCTGTTTGCTGATCAGGCTGGTAGCGGAATTGTACCGCGCGGTATTGCACATCGCCAAAGAAGATGAAGCGTTGAACCGTATACGCCGCTTTCGCAAAAGCTGAAGCTTCGCTTTTGTGACCGGCATTTTTATAAAGCAAGGCATCCTCATAAGGGAGAAGCGCAGAGCTATGGTAACGTACATAGTTATTGGCGTTAAGGCCTGCGCTGAGATTCCAGGCTTTTTTCCGGAGCTGGTAATTGAGGTTAAGCCCGTAAAAATCGGATTTCACGGAATACTGATAGAGATCGGGTGTAAACAAAATGCTGTAGCCTCCCTGGAGATAGGTATAATAAGCCGTGGCATTCAGGCTGGCATCATTGCTTAAGCCATGCGTGACCTGGGCCATCACCAGACTCTGGCGGAACTCGTCTTTTTCATCTTTCGTTAAGCTGTTGGCCCTATAGTCGCGCTTCAACACAGAATCCGGAATCGCCAGGTAGGCCATCTGGTTTTTGGACATCCCGGTGAAGGTGGTAAATCTGAACACTGTTTTCTTTGCTGCATATCCCCCGCTGAAAAAGAAGGATTGTCCTCTGGTTCCGGAATGCTCGCGGAAGCCGTCGGAGCCGGTGTTGGAGTAGCGCCCGTAAAACGACCAGTCGTTCTTCATAAAGCCTGTATGGAACTCCGGGCTCAAACGGTAGGTATTGTAGGAGCCATAGCTGCTGTTCAACTCCACATAGGCCGAATCGTAAATGGAGGGCGATTCCATATTGACCGAGCCGGCAAAGGAAGCCGTGCCATTGGTGCTGATCCCAACGCCGCGCTGCACCTGGATGGAACGGACACTGTTCAGAAAATCAGGATAGTTGGAAAAGTAAGCGCCCTGGTCTTCGGGCTCATTCAGTGGAACGCCATTCAGGGTGAAGTTCACGCGGGTCTGATCGATGCCCCGCAGGCGCAGGTACATGTAGCCTGTATAATTCCCACCGTCTGAATACCAGTTGACGGAAGGCGTGCGGGCCAGAATCACCGGCATTTCCTGCCCGGTATAATTGTGCTCAATCTCTTTGGTATCCAGAAATGTTTCCGTCACCGGCCATGTCCTAACTGCACGGATTACCTGGATGGATACTGCCTCCAGCTGAAGGTGTCTCTTTATGGTATCGGTTTGGCAGAAGCCATTGATCCCGATGAGCAAAATAATGAAGGTATAAATTCTATGCTTCATGTATTATCGTTTTGAAACGTCATCATTTTATCTCCAGGTTATACAAACACTCCGCAGCTATCTCAATCTCCAGGCTTTTGTACAAGCGCTTCAGCCAATGTTCCGGGATACCGCTCTTGCCATAGTAAGCTCCCGCAATCTGTCCATAAACCGCACCCACCGTATCGGCATCATCCCCCAGGTTTACGGCTTTCAAAGCGCCACTTTCGAAATCCGTTGTATGGTAAAAAGCCCAGAGCGCGGCTTCCAGGGTTTTTACCACATAGCCCGACGCATAGATTTGCGGTGGTTGCCTCGTTTTAAAAGACCCTCCGGCAACTTCCATGATGGTACTATCCAGCGGGTGTTGCTTCCAGAAATCCTTTGTCAGGGAAAATGCATTTGCAAGAAGCTCATCCTTAGAAGCACCTGCAATAGCTCCGGCCATGAGCGTGCCCATATACATACAGGCATCCACACACTGCGGGGCCGCATGCGTGGTTTGCGAACTCAGCGAGGCATACTTAGCCAATTGTTCAGCGTCTTTGAAATAGACCATGGGAATAGGCGCCAGGCGCATGATAGAGCCATTGCCTGCGGAGTCCCTGCTATGATCGCCGCAATAAGGCTGTCCTGTTTTTTCGTACAGGTACAAGGCTTGCCGGGTAGCATTGCCGATATCGAAGCAAGTACCAGTACTGCTGTTATAGCCGTGGTTCATCCACTTCACATACTTATCCAATTGATCGAAGGCGTCGAAGCTTTCTTTTTCGATGAGGCTATCCGCCAGGCAAAGCGCCATAGAGGTATCGTCTGTCCACTTGCCTGCCTGCAGGTTAAACACACCGCCCCCAACCATATCTTTGATGGGATCAAAGGTTCCGGGGCTTTTAAATTCCAACGTGGTTCCGAGGGCGTCACCTACAGCAAGGCCTAGTAAGGCGCCTTTGCATTTATCGAGTTCTGTGTTCATAATTCTTTTTCTACATACATTTCAAATTCTTTAGCAATCTCTTTCAAGTAAGACACTCCTTCCACATGTCGTATCATATAATCGGGCAGATCACTGATGCCGTACTTCCCGGCCATAATCCCGGTAACAATCGAGGCCAGGGAATCCACATCGCCGCCTAAGTTGATACTGTGCTTTAAGCCTTCAAAGGCTGAGCGGGAATGCTTGATGAAATACAAGGCGGCAACAGCAGTATACATCGCATTGGAAGACAAGCCGTACAGACCTTCAATGAATTCCTTTTTCTGCAAAGGCTGTGGCCCGCAAAGCACTTCAAAATCCTTTCCCTCCAGTAAGTCCGGCCCATGAAGCCTGTCGGCAGCCTCCAGTGCTTTCATCGTTTCCTGGTCGGTGATGAATTGCAGGCAATAAGGAATCAACTCCTCCTGTTCTATTCCTTCGACTAACAGTCCGCGTGCTGCCCTCGCTACCAGGATGCTGGCATCAATGGCTTTGGGATGCGGATGCGTAGAAGTTGCATTCAGGATCGCGTATGCATTGATCAGCTCTTCTTTCACAAAGCCAATGGGAATCGCCCGCATGGGTGGTGCATTGCCGGGATAGGTTTTATTTCTCTGAAAATCCTTAATCTCTTCGATGTCTTTCTCCCCGCTATACACCAGGCGGATCGAGCCATGCCCATTGCGCTTATAGCCTTTGGTTTGAAATCCCATCATGTACTCCTCGGTAAAATACCTGACGAACAAATCATCCGTAACAGGCTGCCCGCTCATCAGGGCTTTGGCCACCGCAATGCTCATCTCCGTGTCGTCGGTATAGTCCCATTCCTTGTAGTCGATCGTAAAAACAGACTTCTCCGGTACATTAATGTCGGTGCGCTTATTGATGAATCGTGTAAAATCCACGTTAGCACGAATCCAGTTCCTGTCCTGGAATTCAAGACCTGCGCCATAAGCGTCCCCAATGGCGATTCCGAGGAAGATGTTCTCAAATTTGGTGTTCATTGTTTTTTATTCTATTGTTTTGATGGCTCGTTTTAGTTGTTCCAAATCCCTGTCGCTAAAGCAGACCAGGTACACCTTCTCAAGCGCACTATGCTCTTTCAGAAAGTCTGTGATCGTATGATATGCTATCCTTGCTGCTTTGTCAAAAGGGAAACGGTAGGCTCCGGTACTGATCGATGGAAAAGCGATTGTTTTAATCCCATGCTCCATAGCCAATTGCAAAGCGCTTCGATAGCATAATTCCAGTAACGCGTCTTCATTGGCTATACCATTATTCCAAACAGGACCAACCGTGTGAATCACAAATTTCGCCGGCAGCTTATAGCCTTTGGTGATCTTTGATTGGCCGGTTGCACAGCCTTTCAGAGTTCTGCACTCTTCCAAAAGCTCTCTTCCCGCAGCACGATGAATGGCGCCATCCACACCGCCGCCGCCCGTCAGGGAATTGTTGGCAGCATTAACGATGGCATCCACTTTCAGTTGGGTGATGTCTGCTTTTATGATTTCTATACGATTCATGTTTGCTTTCCCTTTTAAACTTCCCACTTTTCCACAAGATCATCTATCAGCTCTTTCACATGAAGTGTATGATACTTCTCTAACAGGTCGCCTGGGATTTGTTCATACCCGATCAGGCTTCCAATGATCTGTCCGGTCATAGAGCAGATGGTATCCGTATCGCCTCCCAGCCTGATAAGTTCATGAAAAATGGTTTTCACATCCATTGTTCCTGCTTTCTGTGCCGCGAATAGTGCCAAAGGAACAGAATCCACAACATAAGCACCTGGTTTGAATTTTTGACCTATTTCCAGAATGGATAATTTTTTCATTCCGGACAGTTCCATCAAGCGATCCTTTACCAACATGTCAGGCAAGTCTTCTATAATCAGCTCTATCAGGTTTTCCCCACCTTTCCACATGCCTGTATGAGCTTTTCGTACAGCCTCGTATACTGCCACTGCGCCAACATAAGCCTCGTCATTTTTATGCGTGATGGAGCAGACTTCGCGGAGCGTTTGCCGGCTAACCTCTTCTTTAAAAGCCAGTGGGGCAATCCGCATGGCTGCACCATTTCCGGCAGCATACTCTCCCGATCTTCCCACTAAGGCCCAGTGCCCTCCCACCTGTAATTCCTTCAGAGCTTTTAAGGTGCTTGCCCCGAGGCCGGTCAGTTTCCTGGCGTTAAACCACTTTAAAAAGGACGCTGAAACTTTTTCTGCGGATACATCTATTGCATAAACGGCCTCGCAGGTTGCCAGTGTCAGTTGCGTATCGTCCGAAATAGTCCAATCGAAATCATAACTGATGCTCTCATTATTATCGCTCCCCTCATAACGCCCGCCGATAGCATCACCGATAGCTCCCAATGCAAGGCAGCCTTTCAGTTTGTTATGCATGCTGGCACTATTCATTTTCTTTTTACACCGCATTTTCTATTTAAGAATTCATTACCAAAGCTTCTTTCTCCAGCTCCTTCACCATGCGCTCCCTGATCTGGGCAAGAGATTGTTCGTTGACCACTTTCCCATTTTCGAAAACGGTTTGTAACAGGCCTTGCTTCTCTTCTTCCCAGCTGCACTCGTCTTTCAGCTTCAGCTTGCCATCCGTCAAATGCACCGCCAGTAAGCCTTTCGCGGATTTTTTGGTGCCATCGTCGGTTTTAGGATCTTTGAAAATATTCCGGCCTTCACCATTTACTTCCCCGTAAGTGGCTTTCATCGCAAAGCCGTAAGTGTCGCGGGTCACATATTCGTAGGTATAAGAGCCGATGCCCAACACGACGTTGAAGGAAGCAAAGCCTTTTTCTTTCAATCCCTCCAGGATGGCCTTCTGACGCTGCAAGGTAATGCTGTCGCCATAGATCAGGCCGATATGAGAATCCAGCAATTTATAGCCTTTGTCAGTCATCGTTCCGCCGAAAATTTCCCACATACACTCGATGGCGCCTTTGTACTCAGGGCTTCCCGGAGTTGCATCCTTATCTCCTACAATGATCTTCACCGGGTCGCCACTGTCGGGGCGGATCACCACTTTTCCATCGCGTGCTAAAATTTTTGATTTCAGTTCGGGTAAAAATTCCGTGATCACTTTCCAGAAATCCCAGGTATCGGAGACAATCGACACGATGCCTTTCGGATAGAGTTCGGTGATCAATCGCTCAAACGTGCCTATTTCATTGTCTTTCGTGCCCATGCACATCACGGAGTGCTCAGTCGCCGGAACACTGCCACCCACAAGTTCTTTATCCGAATCGGCGTTATAATACAATTCATGGAAATCAATGGCCGGAACAGAGTCGGTGCCATAGAAGGATAATAAATGTCCTGCCGCACTGATGCAGGCGTCTTCAATCCCGCTCATCCCGCGGAAGCTGAAGTCATGGCCCTGCCAGTACACAAAATCAATGTTCATGTCACCTACCGTATGCCGCGCATAGGCATCAAATGTTTTACGGTATTGAAAAGCCGTAGTGGCGCTGGTGGAAGGCTTCCACAAAATAGCCGACATCAGGGATTCCAAATAATTGGTGAGCCAGAAGAATTTAGGCTGTGTGTTATATACTGTCACCACCGGAATTTTCGGACTGACGATCGTCCCTTCAGGCAGGCCTTTTACCACTAAGGGCAGATAGCCCAGGTCATGAAGCTCGGCGATGTGCTCCACCGGGATGCTGTCTTTTCCTAAGGCATTATCCATGCGGCGCTTATAGTCGGCTACAATCTTTTCCTTTGGCACATTGAAAAAGCCTTCGTTCCATTGCTTCACCAGGTATTCCTTGATAAAATATTGCAGGCCGAAAAACACCAGGTTTTCATTGCCTTCCAGGCGCGACTTCCGCGGTGTGAAATTGGAATACACTAATTCGGTTCCTTCGGGGTACTGTCTGCGGTGATCTGCTTTATAAAAGTCGATCAACATTAAAGGGTTAATTCTCATAATTGTTTTTTGTTTTTATATAGTCAATGATGGTTTCTAAGTTGTTTACCTGTTTCACCTTGTATCTTTCGCAAACGATGTCTACATTTCCTTTGCGCCAGAAGCCTTCCGGGCAACACACCACTATTTTTCCACTCCGCGCAAATAAGCCAAGCTCCAGCATGCTCACCGGTGATTTGGTTGCCGGGGAAAAATAGAACACGATGAGATCCGCCCGCTCCATGGCACCCAGCTCCCAGCTCACCTGTTCATGAAACTGCGGATCCCCGATCTCCTGCTTCCAGCTGGAATCCCAGTCGTCGCGACGGGGGTTTAAGATACAGATCTTTTCCATGCCGGAGAGCTCACGTTCAATTCTTTCCTGCCAGTTCTCGGCTATTCCCATTTCGATGGAGCCCGCGAGGAAGACAGAAAATTTACGATCGATTCCTGACAAAGGATAAGGTGCTTTGATGATTTTCATCTGTTATGATTTATGATTAAATACTCTTTGAAAAATTTCAAGACTGGCTTTGGTCTTCGACCGGTCGTAAATGGCAAAAACAATCTCTTTGAAACTACGCCCGTACTTCTCTGCGACTAACTGTGCGAAGTAGGCGGCAACATGTTCATAATCGTTTTTAAAAACTCCGCAACCCCAGGCTCCGAGAACCAGGCGCTCCACACCTTTGCTTTTGGCAAGGGCAAATACTTTGTCCATACGGCTTTTGAAAACGATTTCCAGTTCGGCAATCTCTTTCTTCCTGCCATGCTGTAACATGGCTCCTTTGTTGGGAGCCGGAGACGTGATGACATCCACCAGGACAGGACTTTCTAAAAACTCACCTTCATCATTCATCCAGAATACCACACCCGGACTATAGATCATGTAATCGGAATAGAGAAAAGTAGAATTTTTTTTATTGAAGTTATAAAGCGTCAGGTCCTTGATCTGCGAAGCATATAAGCTGGACGAGCGCGCCAGGCTCTCTTCCTGGGCGATAGCGCCACCCATGAATCCACCACCCGGATTTTTTGCAGAGGCAAAATTCAGAACGGCTGTTTTAAGACCCTCGCGGTAGGTTAAAATCGCTTCTATGGTAGAGCCATGCATCACCGTAATCTTAGCCTCCGGACCTTCCTCCTGAGCGACTTTCTGCACCAGGACGTCCAGGGCTTCCGGGGAGTATGTTTTGGTGTCGAACACACAATCCCCGATCTCTTCTTTAACTGTTACCGTCTTACCATGTACCTCATAGTTTCCGGTTTGAATAATCCGGAGCGTGGTTTCGGCAAGGGTTTTATAATTGGTTTTCATTTTGCTTTTTGTTACGCTTGTGCTCTTCGACTCCATATCAGGTGACAAGCTGTTTTATTCTCAATCCCTGTTCCTTCCTTTTTCCTTAGGATACAGGGTTCTTACCGGATCGCTTTGCCAGAACTCTTTGCTATCCACATCCAACACCGATACTCTTCCGTCGAATGCCGCACCTGTATCCATGTTCCAGAGGTTCGCCCTGTTCATCGGCTGGTCGGTGCCATAATTGATCGTTGGTGTGTGACCGATGTAGATCTCCTCAAATAATTTCAGACGCTTCGGATAGTACGGCGAGGTCTTTTCCAATGCAGGATCCAATGCCAGTGCCATTTCCCAGAGCGTACGGTCCCAGCTGAAGTTGGAAGCGTAGATTTCGTGTGCCGGCCCATGCATGGAGGAAAATCCGGCATGCAAAAACAGGCGGTTCTTGGCATCGACATAATAGCCCCGCATCCGTTGAAAAAACCGCAGGTGCAGCTGTTTGTCCTCCCTGCTGAAATGGTCATAGCTGCTGAGTGTAGCTTCGCCACCATTATACAGCCAGGTGATATTGGATGCTTCGTTATCCAGCCATTCTTCGCACCAGGCATCGTGGTTGCCTTTGATAAAGATGCATTCGTTGGTTTCATTCAGGCGGATCAGCCGGCTGATCACGGCTGATGAGCCGCTCCAGCCATCCACGTAATCACCGAGGCAGATGATTTTATCCTTATGCGTTACCTTTGCCCGCTCCATGGCCTGCTGCAAAGCGAGGTCTGCCCCGTGAATATCTCCTATAACTAATGTTCTCATTTGATCAATTTATACATCACGTCTGTTCTTAAGACGTATTTGGTTCCTGTTATGATTTCTTCTCCCGTATGCTTCATGCCGTGGTAAAACACGAGCGCTGTTCCTTTCTTCGGCTTCACCTCGTGGTACTGAAAGCTCGTATTCCCGCCTTCAAAATCATCGTTCAGGTAAATCATAAAGGTGAAATAACTGGCCTCTTCTTCATTTCGCACATAGCTTCCATCAATATGCCGTTTGAAGCGCTGCCCCGGCTCGTATTTATAGAAGCGGAACATCTCGTTAAAACCCAGCACGCGGCTGTTTGCAAATCGTTCTACGGCAAAGGGTTTGAACTTTTCCCACAGCCTGTCAGCAAGATCGTGATCGACGAAGGTGATGCGTGAATTGTTTCGCACGGCTTTCAACATCACTTCTTTTCCATAAACCTGCACTTTAGCATCTTCATAGCCTTTCTGCTCGCTCCACAGGATGAGATCGTCACACTCTGTGGGTGTAAAGAAATCTTCAACGAGGTAGAGAAAAGAATCGAGTGGTATGGTTTTCATGATCTTAAAATTCGATATACTGTGCAGGCACTGCTTCACAAAGCCAGACGCCGTTGGCCGATACATAAAAGGCGTGTCCGTCTTTATACATCTCGGAGGCTTTTATTTTCAAAATTACCGGCTTGCCCCTGCGGCTTCCCACTTTAATGGCTGTTTCCAGGTCTTTGCTCAGGTGTACATGCATGCGCTCCATAGGCTGTAAGCCGCCTGCCTTTATATTATCGATATACTTCGCCACTGTTCCATGATACAGGTATTCCAGGGGCTCTGTCGGCTCCAGCTTCAGATCAACTTCTACGGTGTGGCCCTGGCTCGCCCTGATCTTCGTATGATCGTGGTTAAAGGCAAAGCGCTGTTTATCGTTCGTGTTCACGATTTGTTGCAGAAGCTGTAGATTGATGTAACGTTTTTTGGCGCTGCATTTTTCCAGCAGCTCATTCACATCTACCCAGCCTTCACTGTCCATGCTGATCCCGATCTCTTCGGGCTTGTGCCTCAGCACGAGGCTTAAAAATTTACTGATATGTTTTAAATCGTTCATGTTAATGTTTCAATTGATCTCTTACTTCCATCAGCGCAAAACCCAGTAAGTTTCTCCCACGCCAGGTATCCGGATGCTGACTTTTAGGGTTTTGCTCCCCCAGTCCTATTCCCCAGATAACATCGCGCGGACTTGCTTCTACCAGAACTTTATCTCCTGTCTGAAGTAAGAAGTGTTTTAAGTTTTCGTTTTGAGAAAATTTTAAAAAATTTCCTTGTTTTACTATTTTATATTTTTCTTCATCCCAAACTGCGGGATCAAAGTTTTTCACCTGCCTTCCCAGGTCTTTCGCATCTTTCGGAGAAATCTTTGAAATGATCCTTTCTAAATTTTCCTGATCGCCAAACACCCTGGCTTTCCCTGCCATCATGTAATGCTCCGCTGTTTTATACACCATGCCGTCTTCCTCAAAATTCACCGGCCACCACTGGCTCATGCAGGTTTTGATGATGCTTCCGTCCCGGGAGGGCTGGTGACCCCAGAAAAACAGGAGGTCTACCGGCTTGTTTTCCTTAAATTGCTGTTTCAGCCAGTCTTTTGAGTAGTTCATCTTAAAATAAATTGTATGATTTATAAAAATCTGTTTCGGCAATATTGCTAATCGAGTTGGAGCTTCCCACATGTTTGAAGCCTGCTTCCTTCAGGCGATCGATGGCATTGTGACTGAAGATCCCGTGCGAGGCAATGAAATACAGCTCTCCCGCATGCCTGGCTTTCAGAGCCGTGGCCAGCTCCATAAAGGTCCTTCCTCCGTCGCAGATGTCATCCACAATCAGGCAGGCCTGGCCTTTCAGGTCGTCCGTATTCACATCGCTCTTAATGATCTGCCCTGTGGAGAGGTCGCGTACCTTGATTCCCGTTACGATCTCGCCTTTGTATTCCAGCTTCTGCGCCAGCTTGTCAATTTTTTTGTAGGCTCCCAGATCCGGAGAAACCAATACAAAGTCTTTCAGGTCAAAGGATTTCAATAAGCTTTTTACCATCTCGTGGTTCGGCGTGTTCCTGCAGTTGTTCAGTAACGCTACCGACACATCGCTGTGCGCATCAAACACAATGACTTTATCCAGGTTCAGGCTGTTGATGAGCTGCGCAAACACTTTGATGGATAAAGGCTCTCCCGGAACCATCACCCTGTCCTGCCTTGCATAGGGAATGTAAGGAATGAAGGCTTCAATGTAAGACACCGACATATTCCGCAAGGCATCCACCGCCAGGCAGAGGTTCATCACGTCGTCCGAAGAGTTGAGGCGTGTATTGATTCTCACCTTGTCCTCTTCCGAAAAGGATTCCAGGAATTTCACATGGCATTCGCCACCGGCAAATTTTTTCAGTTCTACAGCGCTGTTACTTTCAAAGAGGTTAATGGTTTTCATTGCTTTTTAGTTTTAGTGTTATAATTCAAAGTGAAATCCTTTTTGTGTTAATTCCTTGTAGGCCTTTTTGTCGAAGCTGAAGAACTGCGCAGCTTTTCGGGCCACATTCTTCTCCTTCTCGTCCAGTGGCTTCAAAAGTTTCATGCCTAAGATCTTCTTCCTGAAATTACGCTTATCGATGCTGCTTTCCAAAATCGACTCATAAAGCGTTTGCAACTGTGTCAAGGTGAATTTCTCGTCCAGCAATTCAAAGCCGATTGGCTGATACGATACCTTTCCTTTCAGGCGCTGAATCGCCATTCTCAGGATCTTACTGTGATCGAAAGCCAGCTTCGGTAACTTGGAAAGCTCAAACCATTCTGCCTGTACGGTATCCCGGCCGGCCACCAGCTCGTACTGGTGTTTGTTCACCAACGCAAAATAAGCAACGGATACAATGCGCTCGCGTGGATCGCGGTCGGTCTCGCTGAAGGTATAAAGCTGCTCAATGAACATGTTCCTGATACCGGTCTTTTCGAGAAGGATGCGCTTGGCACATTCTTCCGTGGTTTCCTGCATGAACACAAAGCCACCCGGCAAGGCCCATTTATTTTTAAAAGGCTCCTTCTCCCGTTCGATCAGCAAGAGCTTCAGCTCTCCGCCATCGAAGCCGAAGATCACACAATCGGTTGCCAGCGCCGGGCGCTCATACTCGTATGCATATTTCCTCTCCTTTTTCATTTCTTAGTGTAATTTCTACACAAAGATAGTTCTATTTTGAATAGCACAATCCTTCTAAGTGTAAATAATACACTATAATAGCGCAAGTTACTGATACTCAAATTGAAAAAAATCAAAGCTACTGCCGTAAATTAAAAACCGGTGTACCTATCCCTGAAGTCCGGGCGCCTCCTTCCGCAAGTACTTCGGCAGGCTCAGCCATCGGCGGAAGAACAGACGCGGTAAAGGAACTAAACCCGCCGCATGCCATGGCGCAGGTTTATCTCAGTTCCACTAATTAAATTCCGTACCGGTACCAGGCTCAAAATACCCTGTAGCGGGTATTCGACTTGCCCGAAAGCCCTTTACTTTTATGATCACAACCGCTTCCTATGTTACGTCTTATCTTATGCGCTCTGCTTATGGCTTATGCTGCGGCGGGCTGCGCTCAAAATGCCTCCGACAGTGTTAAGACCTTTCTCAAAAAACTCTATTTTCACAACCAGAAACAACTGGACATCAATACTTCCGGCATTGGCATCGAGCATTCCTCCCACCGCTATGGAGACCATTACCAGCCGGTGACTTTCAATAAGATCGATATCCGGGCACATATCGTGGAATTCAAGGCAGGCATTGGAGATGCCTATTATTACTCAACACTCAGCAAAACCATATTCAATACAGAAGTAAAAACCTGGTCGCTGGGCGTTAACTATCCTGTTTCGGCTTTGGGTATCGGCAGGGCCAATTCAACACGCGGAATACGGCTGTTGCCTTTTATCGCCGCGGACTTCGGCCGCTCGGTGTTCCGGGATTATGCCAGCGATCGTAAGCCGGCTTCTTCCTTTCATTTAACGGTGGCGCCGGGCTACAGGCTCAAGCTGCCTTATTTTATCATCGAAGCCAGGCTCAATGCCACCTGGAACAACCTCACGGAAACGGATTACAATCCCAAAACGGTTTACATTACCTCCTCCGGCGATCTCATCAAGGAAAAGAGCTTCAAGACGTTTAGCTTTACACCCAGCGTATCCATTCTGCTGGACGGCCTGTTCTCCAGGTTCAAACCCGAACACTCCAGGATCTCGGGAAGCATGGTGGTATATGATAAAGTGACCTCCAAAGATTTCTATCGGACGGAAAGCTATAATTCGCAGACGGGAAAAATGGAAAAGGATGGTCTGTATAAAACAGAAACCACTTATGAATACCATGTAGAAAGTGTGACGCTTCCAATCAATGATGTAGGCGCCTTTATCGGTATCGGGCCGCGGTTGCTCTTTAAGCCTGCTTCAGCCAACAGCTATCACATGCCGACACTCATGGGCGGGATCGGCGCTCATGCGCGCGTAAAACTGTTCAGCTTCGACATCAATGCCGACAAGGGCAGCGCAGGCTTTGCCAGCCAGGCAAAAAACGATGGAAAAATTATGAAAACGGAAACGCGTGCAAAAGGCTCTTTCGATATGACCAATGTGACCGCTAATGTCGGCATCGACCTCGGACCTGTGCTGCTGGGCCTTGTGGGCATCCTCGCCAAACGAAACGGCGAAACACCTTACTTCAATATCAGCGGCGGTTACATCTTCGGCTACAGCTTCATCGGCGCATACCAGTACAACGATAGGGTTGCAGGCCAGTCTTACCAGGATTATTTTAAAACACATCCCGATGAGCGGACGATATACAACGACGCTTCTTCTAATACATCGGGGCTCATCCATGGCTGGTACATCGGGGCCGATGTGGGCGCCGTGGGCTTTCGTTATGAATTCAACACCTATAAAAACGCGCCCCTGGCAAGGTGCGCGTATTATACGATCTCCTATAAATTCCCCCTGCTGCGGAGCCGGCACAGCATGTAACGCGTTTCTGACATGATGAAGCAAAGAGTTCCGGAGTACTAAACAGATCCTACCCTCCGGCAGGATCTGTTGATGTTTGATTCGCTATTACTGCTCAAAGATTATATTTCACTTAAAAAACGGCCCGCCAGCGTGCGGGCCGTTTCGACCTATCCATCATTTGACGACAACCAGCTTCGCGGTTTTCAGCACATAACCGCTTTTGTCGTTGATGGTATAGATATAGACGCCCTCGGGGAGACTGGTCTTCAGGTGCAGCAGATTCTCTCCCTGGTCGAGAATCCTGAAGAACATCAGCCGGCCACTGGCGTCGTAGATCTGGAAGGCAGCATGGCGCTGCGTGAAGTATTTCAATGTTACATTTCCTTTAGCGGAGCCCGGGAAGACCGTAAAATCCTCCCGCATCGATTTTTCATTCACCGCTGCTATCGACTGGCTATCGGTGTAGCCGTTGCCGGTAACGAAACCCAGGTGTGTACCTGTGGGATTTGCTGCATAAAAGGTATTAAAGCCCGAAGGGCTTAAGTGAATCTGAGCATGGCCTTTTGTAAAGAGTATGATTCCGGAGAGCAGGCAGAGCATCATAGGGAACCAGGTTTGGTTTTTAATCATCGTCTGTTGGTTTTTTGTTTATCGTATTGATTGCCGGAAATACCGGCCTTTTTTTCTCCCCAGGCATTTGCAAAGAGTCAGGCTACAGGAGCCGGCAGTGCTCCCAAAGCCACACGTGCCGGGGGAGTGACACGGTGGTTTTGGTGACTGCCTGCATTGCCGCGGTCATTCCTGAGGGCAATGGAGTGTTTGATGAGCGGATGGCCATTGGCTGTCCGTCATAGGACGCGCCGGTCCCTTATTATGTTACAGGCCTTAGGCCCGGTGTGATGGATGGTTGTTGGCGGGGGGCCGGAGAAGTGTTTAAAAGACGATCGTTTTCATGGTTTTCAGAGGCTTCTTTTGTTCATTTCTACACTACAAATATAGTGTATTTTTGTAGCAATTTAATGCTACTTTTTATAGCAATGAGCTAAGTGCTTCGTTTACAGCGCCTATATTTTAAAGTATTTTTTGGAGAAAAACACAACTATAACGAACCGCTGAATCTACCGTCAGTAAAGGCTTTCAGGCCACTTGTACCCGGGGAAAGACGCATCGTTCAGAGCCCCTGAAAGCAAGATCAGGCGGGCCTGACAAGAGGCCAAAAATTGAAGTCAAACGTGTGAGGAGAATTTTTAAGATGGGAAAACGCGATAGGAAATGTACTTTTAATACTTCACAAATTTGCCGTGAAATCGCTGGCTCTGATTCGTGGTGATGGTGATGAAGTAACAGCCCTCGGGGAGCGTAGACACATCTATTGAGCGGCTAAAGGGCATTTGAAGGATTATTTGCCCGATGTTGTTGGTGATCTCAATGGTGGAGTTTGAAAGATCGTTTTGTTCGTCGGAGATGTGAAGAGAAGAGCTGCTGGGGTTTGGGTAAAGTTTGATTATTGGCAACTTCTCCTCTTTAACAACAACATCGGTTGTAATATTCATAACAAAGTCGGACTGTGAAGAGCCTATATTCTGGTAATTTAAACTTCCGTCTTTGCGCCATTCTGTAATTATAAATGAAAAGGCATACATACCTAGAGAATCTTTGCTAAAGGTTATGGCCCCATGATCGCTTATAGAAACCCCCACTGATAAGCGATAGTTAGTAGCAAAGCATGAACCCAACTGAAAAGATAGGCTATCATTTTCGGGATCCTGAAATTGAGGGTCGAACATCGCTTTATTACCCTGAACAGAAAGTTTAAATTCATTATTATGCATTTTTGGTGCAAGATTCGGCCCCATAAAAGCTGTAATCTTAAGCACTGAGCTCAATTTAAATCCTTCATTATCAGACTGAGCAATGTTATGAATACCTGCCACTCGAAATACATCCGTATAATTTATCTGATAAGTACCTGGGCCAGGATAAGTACAAGTACCAGTATATGTTTTCAATATACCTGTACTCACCGGTATTTCGCTTATTAAAAATAGAGTGTCGATTTTAACGCCCCAATTTACTTTAATAAAAGGACGATAGATGTTTATAGATTCATCTACCACTAATGAAACACTTCCAGAATAAGTATATCCTGAAAGCCAATTTACTTGCATATAGCCAGATTTTAAATCCTGCGAGCTGCCATAAAAGCAGCTCACAAGAAATAAAAAAATGAAGAAATACTTAATCTTATTTATAATCGTCATCACTTCAGGTCGATTTGAAAGGATACTGTCAATGTGTGTCAGTATTTTACAAATTTACTATGAAATCTTTGGTTCTCTCGCGTAGTGATAGTAATGAAATAACAGCCCTCCGGAAGAGTAGACACGTCTATTGAACTGCTAAAGGGCATTTGTAGAATTGTTTGCCCGATGTTGTTGGTGATCTCAATGGTGGAGTTTGAAAGATCGTTTTGTTCGTCGGAGATATGGAGAGAAGAGGTGGTGGGGTTTGGGTAAAGTTTCAAATTCTTGTCCATATCATCCTTTTTAAGAGAGTTGAAAAGAGAAGATTTAAATGATACTGTTTGATAAGAATTAGCAACTGAATCACCAGGATAATAGGAAATAGAACGTAAAACAAAGTTATAAGGGTATTTCCTTTCATCAATTGTTAACGGAGACCATAAAAAATATGCTTCGGATTTCTTTGAATTACTTTTTATTATATTAACAACGGGCGTCGTATTAAAAAAATCTATTGGGTAGGAGAAAAGCTTTACAGAATCTGCAGAATTATCAATATATCCAATTTCAAATGTATAAGTATTATTTGCAGAGTAATAAATTTCTTTAAAGCCATTGGAATTTATTGGAATACCGGGAGTATTCGAATAAGTAAAAGATTCCGTTTGACTGATAACATCAAATTTATAGTTATGAATTGATGCTCCTACCTTGATCCCTTCTTTATACATTTTAGACTCTAAGACAAATATATATGAATCCACAGTGTCTGGATTTACCCATTGAATTTCGCCACTATACTTATTTATTTTAACCCCCTGCGGCAAATACAAATTATACGCGGTTAAATTATTCACAAATGAATAAATGATACTATCATAACTTAATGTATTATTTGTAGATGAAATTGAGTTAAAGTTAAATAACTTATTCTTAAATATTTTAAGTGCGGGAGAACTATATTGTGAATACAAATTGTTATGCGGGAAAGATGGGCTTAAAACAATCGTAGATGAAAGGAAAAAATATGTCGTATCATTAGTTCCTAAATTTTTAATCTGTTGATTTACTATCGTATCTACATAAGAAACCTCATGTGTACCGCAATTATATATATGGGCTCCTTGGTAACTACTTTTGGTAATTTGATTTCCAATAATAACCGAGGATGATGTATGAATATAGCCAAAAGTTCCGTCCCCGTAACTAATATAGATAGAATCACCAGCCGTGTTATGTTTGGTGAAAATAGTTACCTCGATCTGATAATTGGCAAAGGGGCAATTACCTAGGATATATTTGTAAGATATAGAGCCTCCAATGTATTCTATATTTGAAGAATACAATTGAAGAGTAAAAAGAAAAAATAATATACCTGTCAGCTTTCTCATGCAAGTAAAAAGGGGAGCGGTATTCGCTCCCCTAAATATACTCAATTTATAAATTAGTTTATAACCAATTTTTTTACACATGAACTGTATTCATTTGTGGCTTTAACAATATAAATACCTTTCGCCAGATTAGAAGAATTGATTTTTACGTTTCCAAGAAACTTTTCACATTTCAACACAATACGTCCGGAAATATCGAATACTTCCATCACATACGGTGCATTTGTTTTGATTTGAATACTAAATTCATTGCTTGCCGGATTAGGATACACTATCATATCATCATTTTCATGTTGTGAAAAATCCTTTACAGAGACTCCAGATAGACCTATATCAAATTGTGCAATAAAAGCATCTGTGGATGAAGCTTTTGCTTGAACATATCCGCTACCAGCAACCAAAGGGAACCCGGAAGTGCTGCTTGTCGCCCCAACTATATAATACTTACTATCGTTCGAGCATATATTGGAGAAAATCTGATCCTTTTTAGTGTAGGCCGATCCGGAACCCGTCCCACCAAAGTACGACGACCATACAAAATTAAAGTTTTTGTCCATTACAGCAAAGTACCCATCGTCGGACACATCCTGTCCGTCACTATTATGTGCTTGAACAAATGCTGTAGCCGGATTGCTACCATAAAAAGGTAAATCGTCTCCGGCAGTTATCAATGGAATAAATAATCTATTGTTTTTATATGCAATATCAAAACTTCCTTCATTTGCTGACCCGCCGAAATATGTATCAGAAACGATTTGATTAGATGAGTTAAACTTTGTAAGGAAGGCGTCTCCTAATGCTGATGAGAAATACGTCCCAGAACCTGAATAATTGGTATTGCTAACTCCGAAGGGATTTCCCGTAACAAAAGAGGAACTTGATTGTGATTCCCCAGACAAATATATATTATCATTATTGTCCAAAACAACTGCATGAACTCTATCATCGTTATTTCCTCCGTATAGAGTAGACCATACCAATGCATTGGTTGAACCGGAAAACTTTGATATAAATCCGTCAAAGGTTCCATTAAATGAATTATCAAAATATGCGCTCCCGCCTGGATTAACAGCATCAAAATATGCTCCTGTGCCATTATTTACGGATCCTACAATTATAAGATCATTGTTGGATGTAATCCCTAGTTTCTCAATTATTGGTCCATTTGAGCCAAAAAATGTAGACCAAACTAGACTATGGCTTGAATTAAATTTGGCAATAAAATAAGCACCACCAGCTGCAATTGGAAATGAATTATTATATGCTCCGGATGGGGTTACAATTGGGAACCCATTATCAATTCCGGTAACATATAAATTATTATTTCCGTCTAGTGCTATATCATAGGTTTTTGCTATCCACCCGTTTCCTCCAAAATAAGTCGCCCAAGTGAGTTGCCCATTATTATCAAATGATACTATGGCAATGTCTTGAGGCGAATTAGGGCTATTTACAGCATTTACATTATCATAATAAGCGCCACTTAAACTAGAAGCATGTACCGGAAAATTGGTGCTTGATGTTGAGAAGGCAGAATAAGTATTTCCTGAAGCGTCAATCTCTATCCCATGAAGATTATAATCACATTCATCCAATGAACCCCCGATATATGTACTCCAAACTCTGGTTCCACTGCTGCTGAATTTCACAAATAAAGCATCTCGGCTCCCTGCATTCGTAACTTGATAACTGCCTGCTGAGGTTGGAAAATTTGTACTTTCTGAATATCCGGTTACCCACACATTATTTGAACTATTTGTTTTTACATCGTAAAACTCATCGTTGCTATTTCCACCATAGTATGTACTCCATGTCAGGTTATTAATCGCCAATGATGGTATCACTCCATTCCCCTGATCCACTTCAATAATCAAGGTTTGAGCTGTATTATAAGCTCCATCATTGAATCTATATTTATTACTTCCACCGTTGCTTTGCCAGTCCGGCGTCCAGGTCGTTACCGGCACAATCACGTTTCCGGATGTCAATTGATACACGATGGGCTTATCAAAGGTCATGCTTCCAATGCTGCTATTAATCGTCAGCTCATTCGTAGTACCGTTCAGGTTAAATGATGAGGCTCCTGTGAACTCCATTTGGATATCACGCATATCACCGCCGGGTTTCACAATAAAATAATATTTGATCCCATTCTGGTTGCTGCTGCACATCAGGTCGATATTGTTGTAGAGGTTTGTGGTAATCAAACGTTGATTGCCTTTTACATTAGCAATGCCATTGCTGCCTGTATGCGCGAGGAAATAATTCAGGTAACCATTTTCCTGCTCATCCAGAGGATAGGTTTCGGCGCTTTCATTGGATGATGGAAAATCAAGATCGATGCGGTGTAAGGTGTCCGAAGCGCTGACTGTGGCCGTATCCATCCTGGCAAATACAAAGCTCTGCTTACCGTTCCCGAAATAAAAAGAAGGATAGGTATTATTGGTATAGAACTTCACTTCCGGCACCAATGTAATAATGGTATCAGCCGCGATGATCTGCCCCCTGTTACGGTAGTACATAAAATTCGATACTGGCGTTTCTCCATCAAAATCCGTTGGCGTGGTTACCTCTTTCTGTGCATACTTCACCGTCATAAACTCATAATCTCCCGAACCTGTTTTGCTCTGGCCTGTTATGATCACATGATCTAAGCTGTCCAATGCCATATTGGTGGCATTGTCATCCAGCCCGCTGTTTCCGTCAGCCTCGATCTCCCAGATCTTCGTGCCTCCGGTACTATACTTGGCCGTATAATAATCCTTCGTACTATTGGTTTTAAACCCCGTCACATACACATCACCATTGGCATCCGTTACCAGATCCGCAGCTTCATCGTCGCCGCTGAAACCGCTGGTTTGCGTCCATTGATACGTGCCGCTGCTGTTGAGCTTGATGAGTGTGAGCTCTCTGCCAAGAGAAGACGTGCTGCTAAAGCCTGCCACAAACACATTTCCTGAAGCATCGGTCGTTACCGCTTTGGCATAGTCATCCAGGGAAGCGCCACCATCCCAGGTATAGATAAACACCGAGGATAGGGTTGAAGCGTTGAGCTTCTGCACATAGAAATCGTGCTGTCCACCAGTGTACTGGCTGCCCACAATGATGACATTGCCTGAGCCGTCGAGGGCCATGTCTGTCATGGCTTCCACGCTGCTGGTGGTCACCGCCGTCGAGGTATTGGTGGCGGTGATGGAGCCGGAGGCCTGCGCCAGCTTGATCGTGGACATCTTATAGGTTCCGGGCGTAGTGGTGGTGACAGCTCCGGTGACATTGACATTCGTGCCGCTCAGCGCAATTTTATAGCCGCCATCGTCGGCACCGGTATAGTCCCAGGTGGAGGCCCACTGCTGGGTACCTGAGCTGTTGTATTTAAGCACCAGGTAGTCCGTATTCCCGCTGCCATTGTAGGATGCGCCTGACACATATACATTCCCGGACACGTCCAGCGTGATGTCTTTTCCGGCGTCGTGCGCTCCGGCCGCCCCGGTGTAGCTTGTACTCCAGAGCACAGAGCCGGTGCTGCCCGAAAGCTTCATGGTGATGCAATCCGTTTCCGGTGTTACGGAGTTGTTGGATACAGCACCGGTAACGTACACATCGGTGCCGGTGACATACATACCTGCGATGGCGTCTACACCGTTTGGCGCGGTACCTGCAAACTGCTGGATCCATTGCAGGTTTCCGGCGGCATTGTATTTGGCTACCAGCATGTCCGGAAAGCCATTGTTCATCGTGGCTCCCGCCACATACACATTTCCGGAAACATCCGTTTTAGTGACATTTTTATAAAAGAAATTTTGTGTGCCCTGGGTGCTTTTCCAGTCTTCCAGGGCCATAGGCACCGCTTGTGCCCGCAACATGCTGCCCGTAAGCAGGCATGCTAAACCTGTGATTATTTTTTTCATTGGGGGATAATTTATTTGGTTTGTAAAAATCATGGTAACTAAACATCTCAGAAGCAGCGGGATTAAGGAAAGCCGAGCATGTTTCTCCAAAAGCCCTGCAGCAAAAGGCTTTGCCTGCTGCACCTGGTACCGTTTATCAATAGCATGAATTGTTGCGTCATATAAAAAAGTTTTGTTCAGGGCCGTGTTTCCCCGGCAAAAAAAAATTTGCAGGAGAACGAATGATTGAAAAAGGGAGGCAACAGTTAACCAAAGCCACGTGCCGGGGGAGTGGCACAGTGGTTTTGGTGACTGTTTACATTGCCACGTTCATTCCTGAGGGCAATGGAATTTTATGAAGCGGATCGCCTGCCGGGCTTTCCGTCATAAGGACCGGATGGTCCTTTTATATGCACAGGCAGGAGATGCCTGTTGTTGATTAGGTGTATGAATGGTTGAAGGTGGAGAAATCTTTCGATCCACTATGATCTTTCAGATGCTTCCTGTTCATTTTCTACACTACAAATATAGTGTGTTTTTGTAGCAAAACAATGCTACTTTTTATAGCAAATAAGTAAGTGCTTCATTTACAGGGAGAATAAATTCAGGGCCGTTTTTTGATATACTGCGTTGTCGGATGCCACGACAGTCAAGGGATACGTGGATTTCAACATCGTTTGATCATCCGCTGTGAGTGATGCCACGCCTTTCTATAAATCCGCTTGATCATCCTCTTGCCAGACGGTGAACTGAGTTAACACCTGCTCTGCTTTATCCGGTTCGCGCTCGTAAAATGCCAAAAGGTGCTCGCAGACAATTTCCCTCACATCACTCTGCACCTGCGGCATGCCAAGCTTCCTGCGGGTGGATCCTTCAAAAGAAAAGTCTTCTCCTTTGATGACGGCGAGAAAGGTAAAATGTTTCTCCATGGTTTTTCTTTCCATGCTTACGGTGATGTTCTTTTTCTTCGCGAGCCGCCTGGTTGCTGCCGAGATGCCACTAAAGACGCCTTTCTCCAGAGAGCCCCCATAATACAATTCTGTGTTGCCTGCAAATGTTTTCGTTAAGCCGCCATCCAGCCAGTAATTATTGAAAATACCGATCTGATAATGATAGCTGCCCACCTGCGCCTCTATTTCCAGTCTTAGCAAACCCGCATGGTAGTAGTCGGAGCGCATAGAGGATTCCAGCTGCTCAAAAATGCCCCGCGGATAATGAAACAGGTTTCGTTGTTGTCCTTCTCCGCTGTAATCTGCGGTGATAAGCTTTAAGGAAGGATTAAGATAGGCAAACTGTTGGAGGAAAGGAATCAGCAGGTCATACCGAATCTTCAGCTCTTTAAAAATAGAGTGATCCAATGTGAAATCAAAGCTGGCCCTTTGTTCGGCATTGACTCCGGAACCGGAAATTTTATACTCGCCCTGTGTAGCCGATAATACTGTATCATTGGCGGCGATCCGGATCTTTTCGCTGAGGCTGATGATAGTCCTTGTCCCTAATTGGTACGCTTCAAATTGTTTGTCCAGAGAGGAGAGGTAAGACGCCAGGGAAGAGGCCTTTATATTTTTCACTTCCAGGACGATGCGCTTATCGGGATAAAAGCCAAGATCCAATTCAGGATCTGATGTCGCATAACGTAAAAGTTCTTCAAACAGATTTTCAAGCATGCTTATCAGGCCTTCTTTCTGAAGGCTCCCGATATACATTCCCGGGCGCATCCGGATGTGCTGGACCCATTGATTTTGCTGGTATGTAGTATGCTCCATAGAATGTATTTATTCTATTAAGATAGCAAAAAAAGGCCGGAATAACAAGCAAAAAGCCTCTCAAATGAGAGGCTTTTTTGTGCGGATGAAGGGACTCGAACCCCCACGCCGTGAAGCGCCAGATCCTAAGTCTGGTGCGGCTACCAATTACGCCACATCCGCAGCTTTTCTGGTAATTAGGGCAACAAATATAGGGATTTTATTGCAAATTGCAATTAAACGTATCTTTCTTTAAGTTTTTGAACTATTTCAGGATACTTCAATATATTGCTAATATAGGTTTTGCTTTTCATCTTTTTAATATGTTGCTCTATGCTTCTGGCTTCTGTGTAGCTTAATTCCGGGATTTCAAAAACCAACTTCCAGCTAGTGTCTTTAGCTGTAAAACAATTTGGGTATATTTTGTTCAGATGTTCCTGTAATCTTTCATCAAGATTCAGACAACTGCCAATGTAATACTTCTTTAAATTTTCGGAGTATAAAACATAAACATGCGCCATAACTTAAGGGCCAAAATTTATACTTTAAAAGATTTAGGCGGCTACCATCCCGATAGCTATCGGGAACGCCACATCCGCAGCTTTTCTGGTAATTAGGGCAACAGATATAGGGATTTTTTGGTTCCAAAGGCATTTTTAGCCTCAAAAAACGCATAATTCCTGAATATTTTTTTATAATTTGGAGCCTTATTCTACAGACTATGTACGGAACATTCCAACAGCATTTACAGGCACAGCTCAACGAGATCGAAGCCAACGGCTTATTTAAGAAAGAACGCGTGATCGTGACCCCACAAGGTGCCTCCGTAAAGGTACAGGACGGCAGGGAAGTGATCATTTTCTGCGCCAACAATTACCTGGGCCTGTCCTCTCATCCCAAAGTGGTGGAAGGCGCCAAGAAAGCCCTCGACTCTCACGGTTACGGCATGTCATCGGTGCGCTTTATCTGCGGCACGCAGGACATCCACAAAACTCTGGAGAAAAAGATCGCTACCTTCCTCGGACAGGAAGATACCATTTTATACGCGGCGGCCTTCGATGCCAACGGCGGTGTATTCGAGCCTCTCTTCGGTGAAGAGGATGCCATCATCAGCGATGAGCTCAACCATGCCTCCATCATCGACGGTGTGCGCCTTTGTAAGGCACAGCGCTACCGCTATAAGAACTGCGACATGGCCGACCTCGAAGAGCAATTGAAAAAAGCACAGGCACAGCGCTACCGCATCATTGTTACGGACGGCGTCTTCAGCATGGACGGCTTTGTGGCTCCCCTGGATAAGATCTGCGATCTCGCCGACAAATACAATGCCCTGGTGATGGTAGACGAAAGCCACGCCAGCGGATTCATCGGCAAGACAGGCCGCGGTACGGTAGAACTGAAAAACGTGATGGACCGCGTAGACATTATCACCGGCACTCTGGGCAAAGCCCTGGGCGGCGCGATGGGCGGATTTACCACGGGCAAAAAAGAAGTGATCGAAATTTTAAGACAGCGTTCCCGTCCTTACCTCTTTTCAAACTCCCTGGCACCAAGCATCGTAGGCGCATCCATCGCCGTATTCGATATGCTGAGCGAGACGACAGAACTGCGCGATAAGCTGGAATACAACATCAACTATTTTAAAAAAGGATTAAAGCAGATCGGGCTCGAATTCAAGGAAGGCGACTCAGCCATCGTTCCGGTGATGCTCTATGATGCCAAGCTCTCACAGGTGTTTGCCGACAAATTATTACAGGAAGGCATTTACGTGATCGGCTTCTTCTACCCGGTGGTAGCCAAAGGACAGGCGCGCATCCGCGTGCAACTCTCCGCGGCGCATACGCAGGAGCATTTGGATAAGGCCCTGAAGGCTTTTGAAAAAGTAGGAAAAGAGCTGGGCGTGATTAAATAGTCATAGAACGCAGATTTGGTAAGATCAAAAATGATCTGTTTAACTGTTCTAAATCTTGTTAATCATAAAGATCAGCGTCATATGCGTTCTATATTTCTGCGTTCCTTTTAATGAATAGTAACCTCCGTGGCGCCGAAGCCGTAATTCTTATAAGAAGCGTCGTAATAGCTCACGCCATCAATGGATTTGAGAATAGATAAAATTTCCTGCTTGAGCTTGCCGTTGCCCACGCCGTGAATCACGATCAGCTTTTTAATGCCGTTGCTTAAGCAATATTCCATCTCCCGCTCGAAGCGCTCCGTCTGGATATTCAGGATCTGTGCATTGGTGAGGTTTTTGTAAGAGTCTACCAGTTCTTCGATGTGCAGGTCGATCTCACGCGTCAGGTCTTTGATCTTTTGCTTGGCTACCGAGGCTTTCACCGGTTGCTTGAATTCCTTGATGGCCTTGAGCCGCGTGAGGTCTTCGGGGCTCAGTGTTTGCTCCACCACCTGCATGTCGAGAAAATCCTCCTTCAGAATAAAGGCATACACCGAGTGCTTGAACTCCGTATGCTTCACCAGCGTCGCCTGGGAGATGATCCGGTCGTTGATGAACAGGATCTCCGCCAAAGGGATTTGCGACTTGTAATGCATGTTTTTAAAGAAGAGGCACTCGATCTTGTGGTAGGCGTACTCCTGGAAGAAATTTCGCTTCACCTGTTTCAGGAATACTTTTTGGTAGGCGCCCAGCTCACCGTGCTTCAGCGTCTGGAAATAGGCGTCGTCCTTTACCGAATAGGTAAACGTAATATTGTAGGAGGAGGAGTTGAACAGATAGAATTTGTAATCGCTCACCAGCAAAGGCATTTCATGATCGGGCTCGATGATAAAATAAATGGAGTCCGATAGTACCGTCTCCACGGCCATGTCCATGTTCTCTACTTCCGGATTCAGGATCAGCTCGGTATGAACGGGCACGAGGTGCTTGATGAGGTAGGGAATCTCAAAGCCATCGGGCATTTCCACAAACACCGTTTCCTTATCTTTAAAGCTCACGATCGTGCCCTCGCCTACTTCATTCAAAAATCTTACTTTATCTCCTATACGCAGTTTCATGTGCAGTAGTTATTACTTTTTAATGGCCACATGGTATAGCCGGTTTATCTTTATTATGTTTACGATATGGCAAACGCGGCTGTTTCATGTTCTTTCAAAATGGGATGACCAGCGCTCCTTTCTCCTTCACCGAATAAAAAGAAATACCGAGGGCGGCACATTGTTTCTTTAATTTTTTTACAAAGGTATAACTGTTGGAACAATCCGCAATCACCAAAGGTTTAATTTGTGGAAGGGAATCCAGGTTTGGAGCACTGTTGTGGCTCACGATCAGGTAATCACAGGCTGGTTTGAAGCGGTGGTGGGCCTTACCGGCGCTCATAATCCGCTTTTGATCAAGCTGCCACACCTCGCCATCGCTTTGCTGCAGGCGGATGCCGGAATAGCGCAACAGATAGGGTTTTATGCTTCTCCGGAATTCTCCCTCCGTAAGCGAATCGCCCCGGAAGTACGCATCACGGCCTGTCCGGAGCAGGCACACCGCTTTGCGCTTCACACTAAAGACCACAAGCTCCGTTTCGGAAGATTGCCGGTAGACCATAAGGGCCGATGTGCCCGCCCAGGCAATGGCGCAGATCAGGGCGGCGGCGAGCGCTTTGTAGCTTTTGGAAACAGAAAACCACAAGATGAGCCCGATGAAGAGGCTGCAGAATAGCACATCCGGCAAGCCAAAGGAAATATTGTCCATATACCCGTAAACAGGATCGTCGGTGAGCTGCGCGGTACGCAGCATCGCGGTGGTAATACCATTGATGAGCACGGCCAGGCATTGTTTCAGGAAAAGGATCTTGTGGCATAAGAGTAACAGGAAAGCGACTCCCATCAAGGCCGTGCTCAAAGGGATAATGACCAGGTTGGAAAGCAGGAACCACAGCGGGAACTGGTGAAAATAATACAGCGTGACCGGCAGTGTAAACAGAGTCGCCGCTACCGACATGAGGCTGATGTCCCAGGCAAATTTCAGGATCCTGTTCCCGGGGCTCCAGCGGTCATTGATGAGCGGATAGAGGTACATGATGCCTCCTACCGCCAGGTAGCTCAGCAA
Organism: Hydrocarboniphaga daqingensis; assembly: GCA_943362175.1. GTDB lineage: Bacteria > Bacteroidota > Bacteroidia > B-17B0 > Aurantibacillaceae > UBA4416. The sequence continues at coordinate 151,510 of CALRIU020000007.1, forward strand.
AAAGCCGACATCCGCCAGCAGGAAGGGATTGTATAGCAGCAATAAAAAAGCACTGAACAACAACGTGTTGTACGGGTTTCCGTTCCTTCTGAATGTTTTCCCCAACAGCACCAATACCAGCATGAGCGCTGCGCGCAGAACGGAAGGCGAAAAACCGGTAATGGCCGCGAAGAGCAGCATCACGGCCATCACGCCGGCACAGCGCAGCCTCGGATAGCGGTTGTGCGGGTCGATGAGCCTGCAAAGCAGCATCAGCACCATGTACAATATCCCTGTATGCATGCCCGATACCGAAAGGATGTGCAACGTTCCGGAATGTGAGAAGCTTTGCATCACACCACTATTGATCTCATCATCATAGCCCACCAGCAGCGCTGTGCAAATGGAGAAGGCTTCCTGCGATAAGCCGGCCTCTCTCAGGGTCTTCACCACGTACTCCCTGATCGCAATACCGGAGCGGCTCAGCGACCAGGCAGTGACGGGTTTTGCAACATGCCACAACGATTTGGGTTCTGCATAGGCGGCATGAAAGAGGTTTTTCCGCTCCAGGAATCCCTTGTAATCGAACTCACCGGGGTTTTGTGGTGTAGCCATGGCCGAGAGCGTTGACCTCAGCAACAGAGCATCTCCGGTGTTCCATGGCTTCGGCACCGGCTGCTTCACATATACCAGGATTGCTCCCGTCGCATAATGCCATTGCCCCTTCTGTTCGATAGCATCCACCTGCACATTCAGCTTCAGATATTTTTCCGTGGCTACGGGCATGTCCGCAATCGTGACCATGAGCGACTGCTCCTCATGGCTGATGTAATGCGTGTAATGGTCTCTCTGCGTTTTGGCATTGTATACCGTCGCGGCTTCAAAGGCCAGTAGAAACAGGAAGCAGCAGAGACTGATAAAAAAGAAGCTGTTGCCGGCGGCATTGGCCTGCTTCTGCCTGGCACGCAGCCAAAAGGCAAGACACAGGCCGGAAAAGCTCAGGCCAAAGAAAAGATGAAGCGGTGGAATGGAAAAGCCCTGCAACAGGCAGACCGTGCCCAACACATAAGGAAGCAGAATTCTTATAAAAGGAATGCCTTTCACTCCGGTTACAGCTTATCTGTCAAAAAAATGACATTTAATAGTTTGAAGACGCTACAAAAAGTCCGATTGCCGGGACGGATCTTAAACCCTGCTTTCAGACAGCCTGCTATGGATTTTTTGAAATAATTGCAGATTCATATCTGCCAGACGGGCATTTACATCGTGGGCGTATCGTTCCTGATTGACATGGGCTGTTAATCCGGTTTGCTTTTTAAAATCATCTGCGAACACCCAAAAATTATTAGCTAAGCTCATAGTCGTTGTTTTGTACCAAATATACATGGAGACGATTACAAAAAGAGGGCGGTAAACCGCCCTCCTTTCTCTTTGTTTCCTTTGACCATACGCATACAATCTCTAAATCTTTAGCCCCAGTAGCAGAATATCATCCGTTTGCTCGTAATGCTTTTGCCAGTCGCTTATTTCCTCGCTCAGCTTCGTTTTCAGCTCGGCAAGCATTAAATGGTTGTTCATCAATAAAAACTGCCTGAGCCGCGCCGGATTATACTTCTTGTTTCGTTCGCCGCCAAACTGATCGGTAATCCCATCGGTAAACATAAAGATCTGATCACCGGGCTTCACCGACAGGGTCTTGGTTGGGATGACGCTTTCAAAATCGGCATAGCCGCCGATGTTCACATTTTCGGAGGTGAGCGTAATGAGCTCGTCATTGGAGATAATATACAAAGGCCTGTTGGCATTTACGTATTCTATCGTCTGTTTCTCTTTATCGTAACAAATGAGGGAGATATCGAGGCCGTCGTTGATCTGCCCTGTAGCATTCTGGCTGAGGCGCAGGTTAATTTCTTTCCGGAGAAACTCCAGCATTTTCGACGCGCTGTGCTCTTCCATATTAGCCGCTTCATTCAGGATATTGCTCGAGATCAGCGACATGAAGGCTCCCGGAACCCCGTGACCGGTGCAATCCACCACAGCGACGTATATCAGCCCGTTCATTTCCTTGATCCAGTAATAATCCCCGCTCACAATATTGCGCGGCTTGTAGTACAGGAAGTAATCCATAAAATAGCGGAGCAGGATGGTCGGATCCGGCAGAATGGTTTGCTGGATGCGCTCTGCATATTTGATGCTGTCCGTAAGGTCGTTGTTAATGCCCTGGATGAGGTTTTTCTGCAGCTCGATCTCGATGCGCTTTTTCTCGATCTCGGCCGTGCGTGCCTTCACGATCAGCTCCAGCTTGAGCTTTTCACGCTTGAGGCGACGCTCGCGGCTGGCAATGAAAAAGTACAGGAAGGCCAGGAGGCCGAGGCCGACGACAAAGTAGAACAGCTTGGTTTTCCAGAACGGCGGCGTGATCGTAAAATGATAGGTGTATTCTTCGGCATTCGTAAAGTCATTGCTGAGCGATGCCATCATCACCAGGTTATAATCTCCGGAAGGCAGGTTGCGGTAAGTAATCTCATTGGCATTGTATACCATTGCCCAGTCTTTTTCATAGCCGATCAGCTTATAGCGGTAATTCACCTGCTTTTGCTCGGCAATGTCGTCGGTATTCAAGAAAAAGCTGATGCTGTTATGCGCATGGTCGAGCTCCAGGTCTTTCGGGATCTTGTACCAGTTGAAGAAGCCATCAAACTTCAGGGAGGAATATTCTCCGGACGAAAATAATGTATCCCTGGTCCAGTCTACTGTTTTATTCTGGATCAGCACATTGTTGATGAACACCGGAAGTTTCTTCTGCAGGCTCACATCCTGCATGTCTTCCGTATTGTTCTTATATTCCGTAAGCCCCTCGATGGAACCGATCCAGATGGAATTCTTATAGTCGAAGATCGCCGTGTTGGGCTTGTTATCGTAGGAGGCAAAGCCCTGTCCGGCATTAAAGGTTTTGATCTCTTTGATGCGGTTAAGGTAGGTGTCGAATTTCAATTCGTTGAGGCCATTGTTGGAAACGAACCACACCGCATCTTTCGCAAAAAGGATCGTGTTCACACAGTTGCTGCTGATCCCGTCCTCTGTTGTAATCTTCCTGAAATTATTGCTCGAGCCTTCTTCAAAATAACGCACCTTCAGCTTGTTCTTGAGAATGATGGCTCCCATATCCGAAGTGCCAAGCCACATATTGCCGTTCCAGTCTTCTGCAATCGTTTGAATATTTTTGAAAACGGCATATTCGTTATTCACATAGCCTGTTTTAGGATTGAGCCTCCAGGCACCTTCGTTGGAAGTCACCCAGATGTTTCCTTCCTGGTCTTCGAGCATACAGGACACATTGAAAAAAGAAAGCTCCGTGATGGTGAAAGGCGTGATTGTAAAGGAAAAGTCCTTGTTCAGCACCAGCCGGTCCACGCGGTTCTCCGCCTGGTAACCGATCCAGATAGCACCGTCCTTTGCCGTGTACAGATAGCTCACGTATTCGGAGAGAAGGCCCTGGGCGGTGGAAATCGTTTTCGAAACATCCAGCCCCTTCTGTGTATTTTCTTTGCTGATGATGTTGATGCCACCGCCGACCGTCCCTAAAATAATATTACCGCTCTTGTCTTCGGTAATGCATTTGATGATAGACTCACTGAGCTTCTGCTCCCAGAAACAGCGGCTGAACTTCCGGTCCTTATAACGGAAAGCGCCGCCGCCGTATGACCCCATCCAGATCGAGCTGTCGCTTTTCGAACGGAATACGCTGATCAGCTTCTCTTCCGCCAGGCCCGACTGCTTGTTGTAGCTCATCGAGCTTTTGTTGTTCATCACCACCAGGCCGTCGTATAAGGTGCCAATCCAGAGGTTATGGTATGTATCTTCTTTGAAACATAAAGGGTTGCTTCCGAAAAATCCCTGCGCAGCACTGATCACCGACAGGTCTTTGATCGTGTAATCGTTCTCGTTGAGGTTCTTATCCACCGGGATCTTCATAAAGCCCGAGCCGTCCGATGCCAGGTAAATGGTTCCCTCATCGTCCTTGTATATATTCATCACCCTTACAAACCCCCTGTTGTCTACAGAGAGGGAGTCGAAGTTGAGGTAGTTCACCGAAAAGCCGCTGTTATTAATAAAGTCAAATTTAAGCCTGGCCACACCATTGCCCCAGTCGCTCACCAGGAGGTTGTTCTGACGGTCGAATTCGATGCTGAACACGGCATCACCTTTCAGGAGATTCTTTGAGTTGAAATTAGCGATCCTTACCAGCTTGTTGTTAATGGTCGTAGAAGACGTGGAATTCTGAATCAGTACAAAACGCGGGATCTTGGTGGAGCTTGTGGTCTCAAAAAAGAACAAGCCTCTGCGCGACGTAGAGACCCATAAATTACCGTCCTCATCAAACTCCGCATCTGTCGGGTTCTGCGAGGTAATATTAGGAATTGCCACCGAGTCGAGCTGATATATCTTGTTGGAAATATCCAGCAAATAATAACCGTTGCTCGTAATGACGTGTACGACGTTCTGCTTGCGCAGGATCTTTTTCACACTGCCCCTGATATGTTTGTACAGCGGATTGCGGTCTACCTGGTGGCCATTGTAGCTGCAGAAGCCTTTTTTGGTCCCGATAAATAACTGGTCGTTGGCAAACAGAAGCGTATTGATCTCGTTGACCGGCAGTCCGTTTGAAGTGGTGAGCGTTGTAAACGACTTGCCGTTGAAGCCCGAGAGGCCGTTGTTGGTAGCCAGCCACAGGTTTCCGTAAGCATCCTGCTCAATATACTTTACGGTAGACTGTACCAGTCCGTCTTTCACAGAAAACTTTTGCAGGTTCACTTTTTGAGCGTAACCTCCAAACGTCGTAATCCATAATAAAAAGATGTAACGCTTTAATTTCACTGGCCAAATTAGTACATACAAGTTTAGCTAAAAATTTAGATAAACCAGTGGTCTTTCGTCTAAAATAAAGCGGTGAGGCCTGCATGTATTTTCCCCGTACGGAGATCAAAAGAGTTACCCATCTGCTGGCCGAGCCCATAGCTTAAGTTAAAAATGCCGGCTTTGGTTTCGAAGTTGATTCCCGCACCCACACTGAGCGGCGTATCGGTAAGGTAACCGCTAACACTGCTGCTTTCGTACCAGGCGCCTTCTGCAAATACAAAGATATTGGAGTTCTTTTCGAAGAGGAAGCGGTATTCCACCGTCGGGATCACGTAGCTGGAAGCATAAATACTCTCCTCATCAAACCCGCGCAGGGTGCGCAGGCCACCGATCCGGAACAATTCGTTCCTGTAGATCACATTGCCGAACACACTGCCGGCCTGCGCCGAAAGCTTGAGCACATGGTTCTTCACCAAATGGATATAGCCCACCACATCCCCGTCTACCTGGTATTGGGTGCTCTTCAGCTGCACAGAGGTATAAACCGCATCATTGATCCGGGGATTTTTTTTGATCTCTCGGTTTCCCACCGAGCCCTGTAAGTTGATGTGAAAGCCTTTCTTAGGATTGAACTTATAATCGAACTTCTCCATGAAAGCCCCCACACCGTACGACTTCGTGACCACATCGGCATATTCGGGCAATACGGTGGCATTGGCAAGGTAGGAGGTGGCGATGAGGTTGGCGTTGCGCTGCTTATAAAACACCTTGAAAAAATTGAGCCCGCTGAAATAATAGTTAAATCCCAGGCCATTGGTCACGTCAATGAAGGTGCTGTCTTTTTTATAGAGCTTGATGGTATAATCCACGCCCAGCGGCAGGCCCGCAATGTAAGGATACACCACCTGTGCCCTGAGGTCCTGCGTTTGCGACTGCAGGCGGCGCCAGTTAATATCGAAGGTCTCTCCGTTTTTGAAGATCGTGTTCACCAGCCTGATCTTCACATCCCCTGTAAAAATAGTCTTACCGTTATCTCCCGGCAGGATGCCGACAATCCCGTCGAACTGCGAAGCATTTTTCTTATCAAGGAAAAGGTACAGCTTATTCTGTTTATCCGTCAGGCGCATCATCGGCGGCCTGCTCTCCGTGACGAAGGGCAGCTGCCTGATCTTATACGACACCGAGCGGAAAGCCTCTTCATTGTAAGGCATGCCATTCTTTATTCCCAGGTAGCGCATCAGGAATTTGCGGTTCACCTTCCCCTCTCCTTCCGTGAGGAGGCTGTCGAGTTTCAGAAATTCTTTTTTATCGATCACCAGTTTGGCCTGCAGCATACCCTCTGCGGCCTGCACGCTGTCGAGCCGGGCAGTGGCAAAAGGGTAACCGTGGTTTTCGTAATACACGATCAGCTTTTCCATAAAGCCGGAAAGCTCGTGGTACTTAAAAGGGCGGTTGCTGAAAAAATGTTCGTTGTAGCCCAGCCTGCTCACAATGGCCTGGTCCTTTTTGTCGTAGCCCAGCTTGACCCATTTGTATTTTTGCCCGGCCACCATGTATGCCTTGCAGCCTATGGAATCGCACACAAGGCTATCGATGCCTGCCGTAATAAACCCTTCGTTAACAAGTGCCACATACACCTGGTTGATTTCCTTTTGCAGGAACTCCTTGTTGGCGAACTGCCTTTTGTAAGTGATTTGTTTGAAGATCTTCTGGCTATCGGTATGGATGATATGAAGCTGGTAGCCCGGTTGAGCCAGCAGAGCCGGTCTGCAGCAGCCCAGGAAAAGAAGAAAATATGTTAATTTTTTTATCAATAAGCCTTTTTCTAAGGTAATTATTTTTTACTTTCACTGAATAATTTACGGTCCCTGCAAAACGTAATCTTTGCCGATATATTGCGGGACACAGCTTTAATGAACCATCACAAAAATACAAACTATGACCGACCTGAGTGCCGTTAAAACAACAAATCCTATGAAACGCATTATCATCATCGCCGGAATTTCCCTCTTTCTTGTCATCTTGCTGGGCTACGGCTGCAGCAAGCGAAACTCATTCGTGATGCTAAACGAGGAAGTGGCCTCGCAGCTGCACCAGGTGGAAAGCCAGTACCAGCGCCGTGCCGACCTCATCCCCTCTATCGTAAAAACGGTGGAAGCGGAGGCCAATTTCGAAAAATCGACATTGATTGCGGTGGTGGAAGCCAGGGCCAAAGCGACGCAGGTAACGATTGACCCAACGAATATGACAGAGGAAAACATGCAACGCTTCAAGCAGGCGCAGGGCGAATTGTCTTCTGCGCTTTCCAAGCTGCTCGTGGTTTCCGAAAATTATCCCAACCTCAAATCGAGCCAGGCCTTCAGCGAGCTGCGCGTAGAGCTCGAAGGCTGCGAGAACCGCATCGCCGTGGAGCGGATGAAATACAACGAAACCGTGAAAGCCTTCAACGTCGGCATCAAAAAAATGCCGGGAAGCTTCTTTGCCTGGGGCTATAAAGATGCCGTTTACTTCGAGGCCGAAGCCGGCGCTGAGAAAGCTCCTAAATTTGATATCAATATCAAATAACATGTTTTTCGATAAGAAGTTACTCGCCAAAGAGGAAGAAGCCCGGCTCATCAAAGCCATAGAGCTTGCCGAGAAGCAAACTTCGGGCGAGATCCGCGTACACATCGAGAAGGAAAGCAGGGAAGATGCTGTGACTGCCTGTGTAGCCAAGTTCCATGAACTCAACATGCAAAACACAAAGCAGCGGAACGCCATCCTGTTCTACCTGGCCTATAAGTCCAAATCCTTTGCCGTATGGGGCGACGAGGGCATCCATGAAATTGTGAAAGATGAATTCTGGAAAAGCATTACCGACCGCGCCATCGAACATTTCAAACAGGGCGATTACATCACCGGCCTCGAAAAATCCATTGAGCTCTGCGGCGAGCAACTGAAACAGCATTTCCCTTTACAGCATGACGATACCGATGAGCTTCCGAACCAGATCTCGTATTAGCCTAAGCCGGAAGCTCTGGATCATCGCGCTGATCACAGGCTTCTTCTTCACGGAGGCGTTTGCACAGATCCCGGCCCGGCCTTCGCCGCCGAGGCTGGTCAACAACCTTTCCAAACAACAGCCCGGCTTTTTATCACAGCAGCAGGAGCAAAGCCTTGAGCGGACACTCCGGGATTTCAGCGAGGAAACCTCCAACCAGATCTGCATCGTCATCGTGGACGACCTCAACGGAATGGATGAGGCATCCTTTTCAACAAAGATCCTCAACGACTGGGGAATCGGCAGCCGCAAAAACAACAATGGCGTGGTAATCCTTGTGAAGCCCACCGGCGGCGAAGGACAACGCAAGCTCTTCATTTCCGTGGGCTATGGCCTGGAAGGCGCCATCACCGATCTTCAAACCAAACACATCCGTGAAAACGATATCGTTCCCTATTTTCAAAAAGGCCAATACTACGAGGGCCTCCTTTATGGCGTACAGTCGCTCATGCAGGCTGCCAAAGGCGAATACAATACCGGGAAGAAACGTCACAGGCAGCCGGAAGGCAACTGGGTGCAGGAGCACCCCATTATCTTCCTGATCCTGGTGATCCTGGCGGTGTACCTGATCTTCCGCACGGGCGGCGGCGGTGGCCTGGGCGGCATTACCTATTTCGGAGGCGGCTTTGGCAGAGGCTTCGGAGGCGGAGGCGGTGGATTCTCCGGAGGCGGAGGTTTCGGTGGCTTCGGCGGAGGGCGCGGCGGCGGCGGCGGTTCCGGCGGCAGCTGGTAAATTATAATAGTCCGTCACGACGCATCGTGATTGCCGGCACTTTGCAAAAACCGCATCAGGAACGACTCCGAAAGAAGCAATAGCGATACACTTCGCGATATCCCGGCCGAAAAGAACAAACGGCCGGGCAACCCGAAGAGACAGATGTGTAACATCAACGATATTCCGGTTAAATCCGATTAAAAAAATTATTGTATATTTAATATCAAAATATACATGCATGAAAAAACGATTACTCTCCCTCATCAGTTTTCTGCCTCTTTTTGTAAATGCCCAGATCAGCATTACATCCTCTAACATGCCCGTGTCGGGCGATACCTGCCGCTATAGCACAGCCAACGTATCTGCGGTAGGCAACTACAGCGCCACCGGCACCAATTTCAGCTGGAGTTTTTCCATGACCCCAACCGGGCAGGATATCCGCAAATTCCAGGCATCGGCCCAAACGCCTTATTTCTTTTACTTCCTGTTCCCGAAATACGGCGAAAAGATCCTCGACTCCGTACCTATTCCCAACATTCCGGGAAATCCTATCAGTATCCGCAACATCTACAGCTTTTACAAAAAAGTGACCACACCTTCCTCCTTTAATTCCGAAGGCCTGGGGCTTACCATGTCGGGCATTCCCATCGGTGCTACCTACAGCGATGAAGACGAGCTCTATAAATTTCCATTAGCCTACGGCAACCGGGATTCTACGACATTTAAGCTGTCTACGCCAACCAATACGATGATCCCCTTCACCTACAAAAAACAGGGCTACCGCATTACCGAGGCCGACGGCTGGGGAACTATCACCACGCCTTATGGCACGGCTTCCTGCCTGCGGGTTGTTACGACGCAGTACTCTATGGATACGATTACCATTTCCGCTTTACCGGCCGGGTTCAATAAATTCGGTTTTCCCAATTACATGAGAAGCTACCAATGGCTCACCACAAGCGAAAAGATCCCTTACCTCGAGGTAATGGGCAATGTGGTGGCCGGAAACTTTACGCCTACCCAGGTGAGGTACCGCGACAGGGCCCGCGTGATTACGGCCATGCCAGAGGAAGCCTTCAGCCCGGTAGTTTCGGTATTTCCCAATCCGGCAGTAGATGAGCTTACCATTACTACTGTTCAGCAGGAAGCGCTTTTGATAGAGATCACCGACCTGCAGGGGAAAAGTGTCAGGCAGCTAAACGTTGAAGGCCGCGCACCTGTGGATCAGCATAAAATAAACGTGGCGGGCCTGGCTAAAGGGCTTTACATTTTAAATGTATCCGGCAAAACCGGCAGGCAGTCCTTAAAATTTTCGATACAATAATTTTTTATAATCAATAAATCATTTATTTTTACCCCATTAATTTTTTAAAACTATCTCATGAGCTCAGGTCACGATCACCACGACAACCATTCCAAAGAACCAAAAACCGTTTCTTTCCGTACGCCTTTGATTATGGGCTTAGTGACTATATTGATTATCGTGTTGTCTGTCAATGCCTGCGATAAGAAAGACCACTGCTGCGAGGACGGCACTAAATGTGAACAGGAAGCCGGCGGACACGGTGAGCATGGTGGCCACGAAACAGGAGGCCATGAAGAGCACATGGAAAAACACGATGAGGCAGCTCCCGTTGTAGCAGACTCCACCGCTGCAAAAGCCGATACCACTGTAAAAGCGGAAGCACACGCCGCAGAAGCACACCACTAAGACGATATAAGGGATGATATAACCAAAGCCTTCACACACGTGAGGGCTTTTTTGTGCTTTGTTCCGGTGACTTCGACTCCGCTCAGCCACCGTGGTTATCATTCGCGCAGTCACCGGTTATGCAACTGATTTGCTGATCGAAGGGTTCCTGAGCTGCCACCTGTCGGAGTCGAAACCTGGTGGCGGAGCGGAGTCGAAGCCCAAATATTTAGTTTCGGAAAACAAGGGATTTTTTGTAATATTGCTGCCTTTAAACCCAACTACATTATGGCTACAGATAACTTTCAGGCTCACGATTATTATTTAATGGATGAATTGCTGACCGATGAACAGAAATTAATCCGCGAAACCGCCCGCGCCTGGGTAAAAAAGGAAGTAACTCCTATTGTGGAAGAGGCTTGCCAGACAACCACTTTTCCTAAACAATGGATCAAAGGATTAGCCGAGATCGGCGCCTTCGGTCCTTATATTCCTGCAGAGTACGGCGGTCCCGGCCTCGACCAGATCTCCTACGGCCTCATCATGCAGGAGTTGGAGCGCGGCGACAGCGGCCTGCGTTCCACGGCATCTGTACAAAGCTCCCTGGTGATGTACCCGATTTATTCTTACGGAAGCGAAGAGCAAAAAAAGAAATATTTACCGAAACTGGCTTCCGGCGACCTCATGGGCTGCTTCGGCCTCACGGAGCCGGATCATGGCAGTAACCCTGCCGGTATGCTCACCAATTTTAAAGATGCGGGCGACGGAAAACACGTGATCCTGAATGGTGCCAAAATGTGGATCAGCAACTCTCCTTTCGCGGATATTGCCGTGGTATGGGCCAAAGACGAAGCCGGCGACATCAGGGGCTTAGTGGTGGAAAGAGGCATGGAAGGCTTCACCACACCTGAAACGCATGGCAAATGGAGCTTACGCGCCAGTGCTACCGGTGAGCTGGTGTTCGACAATGTCAAAGTTCCTAAAGAAAATATTTTCCCGAACATCAAAGGCTTAAAAGGTCCTTTGGGCTGCCTGAACAGCGCCCGTTTCGGCATCTCCTGGGGTGTGATCGGTGCGGCCATGGATTGCTATGACAGCGCGCTGCGTTACAGCAAAGAACGTATCCAGTTCGGTAAGCCGATCGGTGCTTTCCAGCTCACGCAAAAGAAACTGGCGGAGATGATCACCGAAATTACCAAAGCGCAGTTGCTCACCTGGAGGCTCGGCGTCCTGAAAAACGAAAACCGCGCTACGCCTGCACAAATCAGTATGGCCAAGCGCAACAATGTGAACATGGCTTTACAGATTGCCCGCGAGGCACGCCAGATCCACGGTGGTATGGGCATTACGGGCGAATACCCGATCATGCGCCACATGATGAACCTGGAATCGGTGATTACCTATGAAGGAACTCACGATATCCACTTGCTCATCACCGGTATGGATGTGACCGGTTTCAACGCCTTCAACTAATTTTTCAACTCCTAAAAAAAGCCCGTTGCAATTTATCTTGCGACGGGCTTTTTTTGTTACGGCTTGGCGAATGGCTGTTTAAGGTGTGTCCTTATGCTGAGCGCCAGGGATGGAGCGATCTGTCTGAGCTCCTGGTTTGTTCCCGGAGGGCAAACCAGAGCGAGTCGCGAGAGCCCGCCCGGGCGCCCAAAAATGAACCCTAAATTGCCTGATTTAAACTAAGTGTTTCGCCTAAACAAAAAATCCCCACGAGACATTCGTGAGGACTTTTCGTGAGGGGGTTCTGAGTAACTAGCTATACCCGAAAATCTTTTTGCTTGTTTTGTTTTTATAGCTCCACTCCACTTTCCAGCCGTAAGGGCATTGGTTGGCCCCTACGCTTACCGGGTTGCCGCTGGCGTCTACACCAAAGGTGCAATCCAGCGAAAAATCTTTACTGTCTACTTTAATAACGGCGTTCCCCTGGATCGGCGCCCACCATCCGCAGGTAAAATTCCAGACGATCGGGGTGGATACCTGGCTGGTGAAAGCATCCCCATCGCGGGTAGTACCGTAGTTTTCCAGGTTGCTGAGGTTATTGGAAGAGCCGATACCCTCGCCGGTGCAGGTCAGGATATTGTTAGGGAAGGTGTATGTAAACTTGCGGTTGATGTTGTACACCGCTGTTTTACCATCATCGAACAGGACGTTGAGGTTAGTGCCGGTTACAGAAGTGGCAATGCTCGATTTTGTTTTGGTGATCAACAGCTCCCACCAACCATCACCGGTTACATTCGTCAGGAGCTGGGTACCATCAAACTGTACACTTTTACTATCGGAGGCACGGGTGATCTTATAAGCCAGGTAATCAACCTGTAAAACACAGCCCTGGTCTTTCCAACGCTTGCCTTGTGAATAGCCCTGAATGGTAAGGCGGATGGATCCTGTGCGGGTACGGTTACTGATGGTGGTTCCATCATAATTTATTTTAATGGTTCCCTGGTGGATGCCGGTAGTATCAACATTGTAGCCGGTAGCGGTAATGCCTAATACATTTTGAATGCTGGTCCCGTTCGAGGTCCGCCCCCGGAGAAGGCTACTATTGCTGATCTCGGTATTTACATCATTCACAGCCGCATCGTTCTCGCTTTGTACAGTGCGGTTATCGGCCGAAGCCTGCCCGTCTTCTTTTTTGAATTCCTGCTTCTTTTTGCAAGCTGTAAACGTCAGGACGGAAGCCAGTAAAAGCCCGGAGATCCCAAATAATAAACCTTTTGTTTTCATTCTGTTGTTTTAGATTTTAGTAAACTAATATAGTAAAATTTAAAAAGCAAACATACCGGATTTGTTAAAATGACGGTTTCTTTACAAGGAAACAAGTATTGTGCCTAAACTTATTTTTTTATAGACCTATACCTTAATTCCGATCACTAAGACGTCGTCAACCTGCTCGTGGTTTAATTTCCAATTGTTAAAAGTGTTGGAAATTAGGTCTTTCTGCTCCTGCGGATTTTTGCCGGAAACGGCACAAAAAAGGTCTTCCAGGGGCTTATATTTGAATTTTTTGCCCTTTTCTCCCCCAAATTGGTCTGCAAAACCATCGGTAATCATATAAATGCAATCGTGCTTCTGCAAGGCAATGGTATGGTTCGTGTACGCCTGGATCGTCCCCGACAGGCTTTCCCCTATCGGTTGCTTGTCGCCTTTATAGATCCGGATCGTGCCGTTTCGCACCAGGTAAATATTGCTGTTGGCACCGGCAAAGTTCATCGTGAGTGTGTCAGGATCAAACTCACACATGGTTATTTCCATACCGTCTTTGATCGTCCCCGTGCTGCTTTTGCTTTTGATGGTTTTGGGCAACTGCTGGTTGATATAATCCAGGGCCTGCGCCGGAGTGCTGACAGAAGGCTGGTTGAGGGTCTGGTTGAGAAGCGTATTTCCTACCAGGCTCATGAATGCGCCCGGAACGCCGTGCCCTGTGCAATCGGCCACGGCAATGACCGACTTCGCGGTATTCCCTACCCGGTTTGCCCAATAAAAATCGCCGCTCACAATATCCCTAGGTTTGAAAAATACAAAATGGTTGGGGAAGAGCTTCGTCATTTCCTGGTCGTCGGGAATTACTCCCTGCTGGATCCTGCTGGCGTAGGTAATGCTATCGGTGATCTCGCTGTTCTTTTCCTCGATGATGTCTTTTTGCCGTGTCACTTCCTCATTAAAGGCTTGCAGCTGCGCGTTGATCTTTTTCCGGTTGATGTTGGTTTTGATGGTCAGGCCCAAAAAGCCCAGTAAAAGAGCGGTTCCCAGGATGCCGGTCCAGATAATGTATTTCTGGCGGCTGAGCTTTTCCTGGGTGATGAGGTCCTTGTTTTGCTGAAGCAGGTCTTTTTCCTTTTGCTCCGAGCGGTATTTATAATCCAGCTCCAGCTGCGTAATTTTTTTGGAGTTTTGATTATTGTTGATAGAGTCGTTCCATTGCTTATACAGCTTGAAATATTTAAAGGCCTCCTTGTCGTTGCCCATCATCTCGTAGGTTTCGCTCAGGCCCTTGTAGTTATATATAAAATCGTCGGCCGACTGGATCTGTTTCGTCACCGTTAATGCACTGTCGTAATATAAAATGGCTTTCGGATAATTTTTCATGTCCTTGTAGATGTCGGCCAGGGAACCGTAAGCCACGGCAATTTCACTCTTGATATTGTCCTTCCGGTATTCGGCTAGGGTCAGGAGGTTGTATTCGAGCGCCTTGTCGTATTGCTTCAGGTTATAGGCGACGTTGCCTATATTGCCGAGCGCCGACATATAGGTGCGCTGATCGTTATTTTTAAGCGCTGAGTTTTTGCAGAGGTCGTAATAGTACATGGCGCTGTCGAGGTCTTTGGCATCGAGGTACACATTTCCGAGCATTAAGTAGGCCGCATCCAATACAATGTAATCTTCCGGGTCGGGCTTGCCGCCTAAAACCTTCAGGGCCATCAGGGCATATTTCTTCGCCGTTTTAAGGTCCTCGCCCTTGTAGATGATGGACATGCTGATGTAGAGCTCGGAAAGCTTGACAAGCTTGTGCTCCTGTTTGGCTACCTCAATTCCTTTCAGAGAGATCTCAATTCCCTTGCGGCGGTTGCCGATAAAATCATAGCTCCGGCCCATCGTCATCAGTATCTCCAGCTCGGCATTGACATTCCGGCTTTCCTTTACAGAGGCCAACACCCGGTTTCCGACAACGATGCAGGAATCGAACTCGTTGAGCAAATAATAATTCATCACAATCAGGCCGTGCGCTTCTGCCAGGTAACGGGCATTATTTTTTAAAAGGGGGAGCGATTGCCTTACACACTGCATGCTTTCTGCTATGCTATCGCTGGTGCGGTATAAAAGGGCTTTGCAGAACAGGACCATTCCTTTTCGGAATGCTTCGTCCCTGGCTTCCACTTTAAGGCCCGCAAGATCATGAATCACGGCATATGCTTTCTGCGTTTCGTGGTGGTTCCCTAAGAACAGAACCAGGGATGTCGCTTTGTCTATCTTATCGGGTGTTTTAACCGGTTTAAAATAGTCCTGGTATAAACTGTCGGTCGTTCTTTCCTGCGCACATAGCAAAGCGGTCGTCACGAGCAGATAAGCCGTAAGCCAAAAACCGGTGATGCGGGGCAGCTTCATGATGTAAAAATACTAAAATGTGAACGCCCTTATTTAGAATTTATATAAATATCACACTATGACACTACTATGACATACAAAAAAGAGCTTATAACGTACTTTGTAAAAGTATTATGGAGTCCTTTAAAATCATATCTCTTACCCATAAATCAGCCCCCCTTGAATTAATCGGTAAGTTACATTTGGATGAGGTTCACCAGGCAGCATCTCTCGACGCCATCAAACAAAAAATGGCCCTGAAGGAATTGCTTTTTTTAAGCACCTGCAACCGCGTGGAACTGGTCGTGAATACTTCCGCCGAAACAAACCGCGCATTTTTATCCGAGCTTTTATTATCTGTTAATCCAAAGCTTTCATCCACTGAATTAGATTCCCTTTTAGAGAAGATCCATGTTCACCACGGAGAGCACGCCATGAGGCATTTGTTCAACGTATCGGCTTCTCTCGACTCGCTGGTGGTCGGAGAGCGTGAGATCATTACGCAGGTGCGCAAAGCTTACGAGTTTTGCAACAGCCTGGGCATTACGGGCGATACGATCCGCCTGGCGGTGAAGCATACCATTGAAACCGCCAAGAAAGTATATACGGAAACCGACATTGCCAAAAATCCGGTATCGATTGTGTCGCTTGCCTACAGGCAGCTGCGCAACCTTGGCATTAAAAATAATGCCCGCATTGTGTTTGTGGGCGCCGGCGAAACGAATGTGAACATGGCCAAATACCTGAAGAAGCATGAGTATGCCAACTTCACGGTGTTCAACCGCACACTGGCCAATGCCGAGAAGCTGGCAAAAGACCTTAACGGAAAAGCCTTTGAGCTTTCTGCCATCTCTGATTTTAAAGAAGGCTTCGATGTGCTGATCACCTGCACGGCTTCCCAGGAGCCTGTCATTACGGAGGCAATTTATACCTCTCTCTTAAGCGACAGCACTTCCAAAAAAGTCGTCATCGACCTGGCCTTGCCGGCCGATGTGGATGCTGCCATCCTCAAGAAGCACGACCTGTTCTATATTGATATTGAATCGCTGAAAAAACAGGCAGTAGAAAACCTGCTGAAACGCGAAGGGGAAATTGATGCCTGCAAAGCCATCATCAATGCCAAAGTGGAAGAGTTCAAGCAACTGTTCCAGGAGCGTAAAATCGAGCTGGCTTTCGGCGAAATTCCAAAGCAAATCAGATCCATCAAGGAAACGGCCATCAACGAAGTATTTGCCAAAGACCTGAACCAGCTTGACTCCGAGAGCAAAGAGGTGCTTGAAAAAGTGCTGAGCTACATGGAGAAAAAATACAACGCGCTCACCATTAAAACCGCGAAAAAAGTTTTCCTGGAAGAGAATCCTTAAGCTCACCCAAATCTTATAACTATGGAATTTTTTGGAGAGATCCCCGGCGAAGTTTTCGGCGAGGTTCTGTTCCGGATTGTTTTAGTGATTCTAAAAAGCATTTGGGTTTCCCTCTTATGGCTTTTCAATTTAGGGCAGATTCCCTACATGATCCTCTGGGAAAAAACAACAGTAGCATGGCGCGGCGGCCTGGTATTTTTTGCTGTAATTATTATTGGCATTGCCGCTTACTTCAGCTTCCGGGGTAGTTACTATTTCAACTGATACCATTTAACCACAAGGGTCGCGGAGAAAAACCACAGAAGCCCTGTGTTTCTTCTTTCCGTGGACAAAGGGCCGTCTGTTCTTCTTTGTTCACGACTCCGCTCGAACTGACAGAAGAAATTCTGAATGGAAACCTTCGCGCACAAAACTTTGCGTGCTTTGCGGTTAAAAAATAAAACATGTGCGAAAAATAGCTTATCTTGGAGCCTCTAATTTTTATTCTGAATTCGTATGATAACGATTGGTACACGCGGCAGCGAACTGGCTCTCTGGCAGGCTAATTACACAAAAGGGCTTTTGGAAAAACAAGGCCACGAGGTTCAGATAAAGATCATCGCTACCAAAGGCGATACTTCCCAGCAATGGAATACCAGCTTCGACAAGCTGGAAGGTAAAGGTTTTTTTACGAAAGAGCTTGAGGAGGAATTGCTGGCCGGAACCATTGACGTGGCGGTGCATTCACACAAAGACCTGCCTACCGAACATCCGGACGGGCTGATCATTGCCGGCGTCTCATCTCGCGAGAATCCTGCCGACTGGCTGGTGATGCGCGAAGAATGCATGGACGAATCGAAAAAATTCTCCTTAAAGGAAAACGCCAAAGTAGGCACCTCTTCGGCGCGCCGTAAGTCACAACTGCTGGCTTTCAGGCCCGATGTGGAAATCAGCGACCTGAGGGGCAACGTGCCAACGCGCATCCATAAATTACGCGAAGGCCAATACGATGCTATTCTGCTGGCGGCGGCAGGCCTCGAGCGCCTGGAGCTCGACCTCTCCGATTTTCATGTGGAGCAGCTGGAGCCAACGGAATTTATTCCTGCCCCGGCACAGGGTGTACTGGCCTGGCAGATCCGCGAAGACGATTACAAACTGACGGATATTTTTGATGCGATCTGCGATTACGATGTGTTGGTGAACATCAACATCGAGCGCCGCATTCTGAATTTGCTCGACGGTGGCTGCCAGCTTCCTCTGGGCGCGTACTGCGATGTGGAGCTGAACGAGCACGACCGTAAGTTATTTAAAGTGTCGGTGGCCGTGGCCGATGCCTGGAATACACAGCCCAAACAATTGTACTACGAAACAACGAACACGGAAGACCTCCCGGAAAAAATTGTTGAGCATATCCGCCGCATCAGCGGTAAATCGGTTTTCATTTCGCGTGAGGCCTTTGAGAACAACCACCTCAATGCCTGGCTGGAAAAGCTTGGCTTCAAGGTAGAGAACAAAAGCCTGATCGATCTGAAAAAACTCACGATCAAAGAACTACCAAAGAGCGACTGGTTATTTTTCAGCAGCAAGCATGCCGTGGAATTTTTCTTTATGCAAAAGCCCGATATCGGCAACACCAAGATCGGCTGCATGGGAAAAGGCACCTCGCAGGCTTTACGGGAGTTCGGGCAGCGCGCCGATTTTATCGGTACCAGCACCGATACCAAATTGGTAGGCAAGCAGTTTGCTGCCCGCGTTGGGCCGGGGAAAGTGGTATTCCCGATTGCGCGCGACAGCATGCGTACCATCCAGTGGCAGTTTGCCAAACCGCAAAACCTCATCGACCTTCCGATCTATGCCACCCTGAAGGTCCCGTATGAGGTATCGCCGAAAACGGATATCCTGGTATTCACCAGCCCGAGCAATGCGGAATCTTTCCTGGAAAAGAACAAAGTGCATCCGCACCAGAAGATCATTGCCATGGGAGAGGCCACCGAGAAATCCTTAATGAAAGCAGGCGTGAAAGCGGAGCAGATCCACAAGCCTTATGCCTTCGATGATATGGGCCTGTTCAGGGCCATCCTGCATACCTTATAAATAAAAATAAAACAGAAACAGCTGTTAGCGATTAACATGGTTCCTTTTCAAAATCCAAGCGTTTACATCGGAAGCCTTCGCATTGATGAGCCGGTGACGACGCTGACTGATTTTTTGTTTGCCGCTGTTTGCTTGTTTGCTTTTTTCAATACCAGAGAGCACAGCCATGTGAAAGGCCCGAACCTGTACCGCTGGTTTTTTTTAGGGACAGGTATTTCCGCCATTATTTCGGCGCTGATGGGTCATGCCTTTCTATACTGCTTTGGTTTCGGTGCCAAGATCATCGGTTGGGAGGCCAACGCTCTCGGCGCTTCCGTGGCACAGTTTGCGGCTCTCTACCACACCAGGAGGAGCATCGGCGAAACAAACTTCAAACGGCTCCTGCTTGTCAATTATGCTGAGGTGATTGCCGCCCTTGTATTAACCGCTGTGATTTTTTCTTTTGTGGTGGTAGAAATCCACACGGCCTATGGATTACTGGGCATGGTAACGGTGCTGGAGATTATGCATTACAAAAAAACGGTATCGG
Organism: Hydrocarboniphaga daqingensis; assembly: GCA_943362175.1. Lineage (GTDB taxonomy): Bacteria > Bacteroidota > Bacteroidia > B-17B0 > Aurantibacillaceae > UBA4416. The sequence continues at coordinate 170,854 of CALRIU020000007.1, forward strand.
TGCTGAGCCGGAATATGCTCATTGGTGTTGGCATTGCGGTGCTGGCAGTACTGGTGCATATTTTCAAGCTGGCGATCTCCGTTTGGTTTAATCATTTAGACCTCAGCCATATTATCATGTGTATTGCCATGTATGTGATGTACAGAGGAGTAAAATACAATAAGGAATAATGACCAAAAAGGTAAAAGGAAGAAGAAAGATGTAGATAAATCAGGTAACTTTGCGTCACACGTTCCTTCTTACAAAAAAGATATGATCACACACCGCCCACGCAGAAACCGCAAATCGGCAGCCATCCGCAACATGGTACAGGAAAATCACCTCTCGGTGAATGACTTTATTTATCCCTTGTTTTTAATAGACGGGAAGAATAAAAAAAGCGAAGTAAAATCCATGCCGGGTATTTTCCGCTGGAGCCCCGACCTGATCCTCAAAGAGATTGAAAGCTGCATGAAGCTTGGCATTATGGCCTTCGACGTGTTTCCGAGCATTGCCGACAAGCTGAAGGATAAAACAGCAACGGAAAGCCTCAATCCCAAAGGCGTGTACCTGAAAACGCTGACCCTCATCAAAAAGAAATTCCCGGAAGCCTGCATAATGACGGATGTAGCGATGGACCCATATAGCAGCGACGGCCACGATGGCCTGGTGGAAAATGGAAAAATAGTCAATGACAAGACGCTGGACATCCTCGCTAAAATGGCGGTGGCACAGGCCGACTGCGGCATCGACATCATCGGCCCAAGCGATATGATGGATGGGCGCGTGGGCTTTATCCGCGAAGCACTGGACGATGCCGGCCACGAAGACGTATCGATCATGAGCTATACCGCCAAATATGCCAGCGGCTTTTACAATCCTTTCCGTGATGCCCTGGACAGCGCTCCGAAATTCGGCGATAAAAAAACCTACCAGATGAACCCGGCCAACAGCCGCGAAGCGCTGATCGAAGCACAGCTGGATACAGAGGAGGGCGCTGATTTTTTAATGGTTAAGCCGGCCTTAAGCTACCTTGACATTATTAAGGACCTCAGCAACAACTTCGATCTTCCGATTGCGGCTTATAACGTGAGCGGGGAGTATTCGATGGTGAAAGCGGCAGCCGCCAAAGGCTGGATCGATGGCGTGCGCGTGCGCGACGAGGTCTTATTGAGCATGAAGCGGGCGGGAGCTTCTGTGATCCTGAGCTACTTTGCCAAAGAATGGGCCTTGCATAATACGTAAATTTACGCAGACCTTCTGAAATTTGCCTTTTCGGAGAAATCCTATACCACAATGATCTTGAGTATGAAGATGTTGCTCCCAGGATTTTTTACAACCGTTGCTCAAAACAATTTGTTGCATTAATCGTTTTATTGCGATATATTTGTGCCGGTGTTATAAAATGCCGCAAACAAAGAATAGCATGGGCCTTTCGAAAACAGAAGAATTTACGGTTAAGCAGAATAAGATTGCCAAATACGCGAAAGCACTTGGCCATCCGGCCAGGATTGCCATACTGGAATTGCTGATCAAAAAACAAGCCTGCATTTGCGGCGATATTGTCGATGAGCTTCCCTTGTCGCAAAGCACGGTATCGCAGCACCTGAAAGAATTGAAAGAGGCCGGCCTCATCAAAGGCGATATTGATGGCGTGAAGATCTGTTACTGCATCGATGAGAAAGAATGGGAAACCGCCAAAAGCTACCTGAACTCGCTGTTTGCCACATATTCCACTACTTCCAAATGCTGTTAAACATTAATCTCTGACAAGAAAAAATTTGCGTAAATCAATCGTTATATAGCGATCATATAAATCCTGAACATCCAATCCTATGAAACTATCAGAAATTAAAACCCACTTAACAAAGGCAGAAGCGGTTAACTTCCAGCTGCCGGATGGCTCCTTTGTTCCGGAGCATTTCCACGTGACGGAAGTCGGAGTTGTGGATAAGCACTTCATCGACTGCGGCGGTACGGAACGCAGAGAAAAGGTTGCCAACTTTCAGCTATGGAATGCCAACGATACGGAGCACCGGCTAAAGCCTCAAAAGCTGATCCACATTATTGCCCTGTCGGAAAAGGTACTGGGCATGGAAGATCTTGAGATCGAAGTGGAATACCAGTCGCAAACTATTGGAAAATATGATCTGGGCTTCAACGGAACAGACTTCCTATTGCTTGCCAAACAAACCGACTGCCTGGCAAAAGATAATTGCGGCGTTCCTGAAAATAAAAAAAACATAAGCTTATCGGAGCTGGGTCAGAAAAATCAAAGCTGCTGCGAGCCTGGAAAATGCTGCTGATTATGAAGGAAAACATCCTGCGCTACCGGAAACCCCTCATCATTACTTCTTCTGTTGTTGTGTTAAGCTGTCTTTTTGGCTTCGACCCAAAGTTCGTCATCATCAATCTTATCTGGCTCCTCGTATGAAAAAAATTCTTGTGCTCTGTACCGGCAACAGTTGCCGCAGCCAAATGGCGGAAGGTTACCTGCGCTTCTTTGCAAAAGGCAAAGCAGACATTTTCAGCGCGGGCATCCAAACGCATGGCCTTAACCCTAGGGCAGTGGCCATTATGAAAGAAGACGGCATCGATATCTCGGCGCATACCTCAAATCATGTCGATGAATATGCCGGTATCGTATTCGACTATGTGATTACCGTGTGTGATCATGCACAGGAGCACTGTCCTTTCTTTCCGGGCAACGCACTCCGTTTTCATCAGAACTTCCCGGATCCCTCCGCATTAGAAGGCACAGCAGAGGAAATACATGCCGCATTTGAGAGAACACGAAACCTGGTTAAGGGCTATTGCGAGGCTTTTATCCGGGAACATATCCTCTGATTACTTTTTCTCCACCAGGTATTTCCAATACCTTTTCGGCACATGCTGTAAATGCAGCTTCATGTTTCTCCGCATGGGAATGTTGGTGCTCTTAAAATAATTCTTCCAGAGCTCCTGGTAAAGTGTTTCATCCGGATCGAAGGAAATGCCTGTAGGTGAGAGGTCTGCACTGCCCGTTGTAAAACCGATCACTGCCTCATTCACCTGCTCTGTGGCCTGGTCGTAATGTACTCCGTATTTGCGTTTGGTATCATAGATGATCCAATCCTGGTCGGCATAGCGGCGTTTGAAATGCGGAACGATCAGGGGCAGCACATTGTAATCAGGGTCGATGGGCGCGTAAAACAAGCGGTCGCCGATGTTCTCAAAACGCACAAAGGCTTCGAAGCGGTGTTTCTCCCGCCCGACTTTCCGGGCAATCTGCGAAATGTCGAGCACCGCAGCATTTCCATAGTTATCTTCCACATTTTTCCGGCTGGCAAAAACGTACTGTACAAATTGCAGGATGGTATTCTCCATGCCTTTCAGCTCCGAAAGGTAACAGCTGTAGATATTGGCAAAGCATTCGGGCGATACTTTTTTGCGCAGGCCTTTCAGCACGCGCTCTGCTTTTACAGCATCGGTGCATACCTCCACGTTTTCCGAAAATACGAGTGCCTGGAGATTTTGTTGCCTGATGATGGTTGCCTCTTCACAGCGGCGCTCATATACCTCAAAAATGGCGCTGAATAAGCCGGCGTATGTTCCATCGTAGATGAATTGGGTCATTTATTCGAATAGTGGTTTCGAGAGCCTCAACCACCATTCGTTGACTGAGGCTCTCGAAGTCAACGATGCAATAAAATCTAAAACAAACTGAGTTGGGGTGAATACGTTGCTGTGTATTTACTTTTTCCAAGCGACAGGATATGATGCCGGATTGCGCCCGGCGTGGCTTCTCCGAAAAGCACATCCTGTTTCGAGCATACCACAAAATGCTTCACGCGGTTCATGGCCACACCGATCTTTTTCAGCTGGTACCAATCGAGCTTCCCGAAGCGGCGCGCCGCCACGATCTTCTGCGCCGAGCCAACGCCAATGCCCGGCACGCGCAGAATCTTCGCATAGTCGGCGGTATTGATGTCGATTGGAAATTCCTGCAGGTTTCGTAAAGCCCAGCTCAGCTTCGGGTCTACGTCCACGTCGAGGTTGGGATGTTCGTCGCTGACAATTTCATTCACCGTAAAGCCATAAAAGCGCATGAGCCAGTCGGTCTGGTAGAGGCGGTGCTCGCGGATAAGCGGCGGCGGTGTGCCGATTCCCGGCAGACGCTCGTCTCCGCCGATGGGAATGTAGCCCGAATAATACACGCGCTTCATGTTGAACCGCTTATAAAGTGCATTAGCCTGGAACATGATGTCCTTGTCGCTTTCGGGTGTAGCACCAATCACCATTTGCGTGCTTTGCCCGGCGGGCGCAAACAGGGGCGTGGATTTGATCAGCGCTTTTTCAGTCTTATATTCGCTAATGGCTTCGCTGAGGTAGCTCATAGGCGTGAAGATCTCTTCGTAGTTCTTATCCGGTGCCAGGGTCTTTAAAGAGGCTTCTGTCGGAAGCTCGATGTTTACACTCAGGCGGTCGGCATACAGCCCCGCCTCTTTCATCAGCTCTTCGCTGGCGCCGGGAATGGTTTTCAGGTGAATGTAGCCGTTGAAGTGATGTTCCGTCCGGAGCCTTTTGGCAATCGTGACAAGACGCTCCATCGTAAAATCAGCATTTTTGAAAATGCCGGAGCTCAGGAAAAGGCCTTCGATGTAATTACGGCGGTAGAAATTAATGGTAAGCTCTACGACTTCTTCCACGGTAAAGGCGGCACGTTTGATATCATTGCTCTTTCGCGACACACAATAGACGCAATCGAAGATACAATAATTGGTGAGCAGGATCTTTAACAAGGACACGCAACGCCCGTCCTCGGTGTAGCTGTGGCAAATTCCCATGCCCGTGGCATCGCCCAGGCCTTTGTTGTCGTTCTTACGCTTGCTGCCGCTCGAAGCGCAGGAAACATCGTACTTGGCGGCATCGGCCAGGATGCCAAGCTTTTCGTGAATGCGGGATTCGGAAGTTTTCATAGGACAAAACAGCCCTCTAATTTACCTGTTTTTGAAGCGGCCTTCGGCTACGATTTGTAGCATTCTTCTTTTTAACGCCTCTGAAAAACAGGTACAGGACCTCCCTGGAAATTCCTTACTTTTATCCTTGTATTTATACCCTCGCTATGAAGCCTTACTGTCTTTTTACCTTAAGCTTATTGCTCTCCTCCTTTACGTTTGCACAAGAGATCATCCGTCCTGAATTTTTTGAGAAAGTTCCGGCCCCTGAGCAAATGGCACCCTCTTATGATAAGGACGTCGTGAAAATTGTCTACAGCAAACCCTTTGCCTTGCTGAAATTCCTGGAAACCACGACCGGGCATCACGGAACATCCCATACGTTCAGGCAGCAGATCGACAGCGCCCAGGTTTTGCAACAGGCCGCTTTTAAGGCTCTCAGACAAAGCTACAACAGCCTGCACCTGGATTATAGCTACTCCAGGCAGGAATATCCTGAAAAGCGAAAGCACACGACCTCTACCTGGGACCTCATCTGTGTCGCGGCAATCTCCTCCAAAACCAATACCGAATTTTTCGGCCGAATGATCGGCATTCTTCCCAATGACGACTACCTGAAATTAAAACGGGTCATTACCGAAACAGAGCCCTTTTATGACGCTTTCCTGTTCACCGCACAGGAAGCAGCGATTCAGTCCAAAGCCACAGCGCTCAGGGCTTATACTCCGGCTTTGAATATGCTCTTCGATCAGTTCAAGGTTTTTTACGGCAGCAGCTGGGATAGATCCGTACCCTTCAACCTGAGCATCTATCCTATTTTTGGAAAGCAGGGAGAAACCACCGCCACACCGCACGCCAACAGCCTCGAGATGGGTTTTCTGCTGGAGCATAAAGATACGTACAACATGCTGGCAGTGGGCATGCACGAAATGTGCCACGTCTTGTTTGAAGAGCAGCCCCTGGCTTTACAGCGCGACCTTGATAGCAGCTTCACCTCACGAAAAGATCCTTACGCGGCTTTTGCCTACCGCTACATCGACGAGGCCCTCGCAACCGCTTTGGGAAATGGCTACGCCTATCAATCCCTTTCCACGAAAGTGGATACCGGTTCCTGGTATGCTGATGATTACATCGACCATTACGCCAAAGCGCTTTATCCGCTCGTACAGGACTACCTTAGCACCCACAAGCAGATGGACCGGAATTTTGTTGAAAAAGCCATTGCCGCTTTCAGGCAGACCTTTCCGGATGCCCTGTACGACCTTGATGCCCTGATGATGCAGTCGGATGCCTATTTTGAAGACGACCATGAAAGCGTCATCGACCCGATGATCAACACGCTGCATTCTTCCTTCAGGATCTACATGAGCAATACAGCGATTCCGATAGATGATGCGGCATCCATTGAAAATATCACACGCTCGGAGCATACACAGGTCTTCATCATTCATAAGAACCAGGCAAAGAACCTGAAGCTGTTGAAGACGATATTTCCGGAGCTCAAAAAATTACCGGCGAAACAAAACATGCTGGTTGGCTTCCTCGATGAGAAAAACAGGCCGGTCATCATCGTGGTAGCCGAAAATGCCACAAAGGCCAACGAGGGCATTCTGCGTTTAAAGAAAAAAGGGAAGATCGATCCGAAGCAATCGTGGGAGGCGTTTTGATACGACGTCCGCGCCGGTCTTTTTAAGATAAAACGATTCATTTAAACTCAGGTTTTCCAGGCAGCGTGTACGTTGACTGAGGCTCCCGGAGTCAATGTATGACGCTCTACTGATAAACCGGCTTCTTAAAATTAAAGGGCTTATTGTATTTTTTATACACCAGCCACGACCAGCGGATCAACACAAACTGCAGCGGCAGTCGGAACACCGCAATCCAGAAAAGCAAGCCTCCCGCAGCATAAGTATCGATGAGCATTTGCACATGAAGCACCAGGAATAGCAACAGCATGGCGATGAGGAGCAGGGAGGAGATCTTCCGCGTTTTAAGCGGCAACACGCCAAATCCCAGCAGGATCTCGCACACTCCGCTGATATAGATCAATTCCAAATGATAGGGCAAATACCAGGGCATGATCTTCAGATAAAAGGCCGGGTTCAGGAAATGGTTGATTCCTGCACTGACGTACACTAGGCACATGATTAATAACCAGGTATTTTTTTTGCTCATGCGTATCGCTTTAGTATTTCGATGCCTCTGATTCTCCCATCGCGCTGCTGCGTGATCGCTGGAATGTCACGCGGGGTATTTGCTCCTTCCGGTTTATAGCGTTGCCAGGCCTTTTACTGCTGCTTCGACTCCACGATCTCTCCGTCCAGTGTGGTATAATAAAAGGTAGTCGTTGCTTTTCTCAAAGCCAGGTAGGAGGTATAGTGTTCCGAAAAATTTTTACGCCCGGTGATCACCTCATTGTAATTACCGTTCAGCCCGATCAGGAGCTCAGTCGCTTCCCGCACCGCATGCTCCCCGCTGCTGGCCCCGGTCACATAGTCGGCGAGCTGGTGCCTGGTGACGTATTCATTGAACAAGGGATTGGACTTGCGCGGGATAAAGATCCTCAGGCCGCAAATCTCCGCCAGGCCAAGATCAAGCACATCGTCAAACACAAAGCAGATCTGGTGAGGCTGGATCTGGTTCAGCTCACACAAATGGTGAACCGCCTGCATCTTATTGGCAAACTTGGAATACGAATAATGAAAGCGCTCCCTATCAACAAAGGTAAAGGCCGCCGTATTCTTTTCCCCGGAAATAATGGCCGTCAGGGGAATGTGCCCATTGTTCAGGTAATAGGAGAAGCGCAGCAGGTTGGTGCCCATGCTGTCGGCCTCACTGAATTTACTATCGAGGTTATGGTCTTTTCCGGCATTGGTAAATACGCCGTCCCAGTCAAATACAAAGGCTTTGATCTTTCTCAGTTTCTCAATAATCTCCGCTTCGGAGGTGTTGAAGAGGCCGCCGCCTTTTAAAAATAGTTCTGTAATGTGCGACATGGTTTCAATTGGTTTTGTAATACATGGAAGGAACATTCTATAACCTGGCCCTGTCACAAAGATAGATTAAAAACCGCCCCGGGCAACCTTCGGTGACCGATTAAAGAATTTCCCAGGTATGGTCGCTCATGAGCCTGACGGAGCTTATAAAGATGAGGTTTGACGGCCTGGACCTTCCCCACTCGTCTTCGCCAATCAGCATCAGCACATAAGCCTCATCTCTCTGGTATAAATGGTATACATTTCCTACAAAAGGCTCAAACGACATGGAAGCCGAGTAAATCTTTTCACTGATCTCCACTCGTTTTTGTATTTGAGTAGCCTGGTCCATCAGCAACTCCACCTGTTTCTTTATCTGCGCCAGCTGAGCCTGCGTTTGTTCCTGCATCGCGGAGAGTGCCCGTGATTTCAATTTCCCGACATCCTCCGGCCTCACCACAATGCTGCCTATATGATGCGGATAGGCGATCAATCCGGGGTTCTCCGCTACTTTGTCTTTATCGATGGGGTTAATCATAGTGGCTATTTATACCGTTCATCTGAAAACAGCCGCGCACGCATATTGTTCATGCCGGCATAAAAAAAGCCCCGGGGGTTTCCCGGGGCTTTCGTTTAATGTTATCTGGTGATTATCCTTTCATATCCTGGATATCCAGCATACCTACCGGCTTGCCGCCATCCGTTACCACGATGGTATCCACGTTGGTTTTTTTGAATAAGGCATTCGCCTCGTTCAGCAGTACATTGCCGTCGATGGTGATTGGCTCCCTGTATTCCAGGTCAGACAAATTTTTCCCTAAAATGTCACGGCCTTTTTCGCCGATCAGCTTCCGCAAGCTGCCATCGGTGAATACGCCTTTGATGCTTCCGTCAGCTTTGGTTACCGTAATGGCGCCGAAGCCATATTCTGTCATTTTGATGATCGCATCGGTAATAGAGGTATTCTCCGGAACCAATGGATTGATGCCTTTGATGGCTTCTTTTACTTTCACCATCATGAGTCTCGTATCCATAATGAACTGGTCGGTACCTAAGGTCGTGAAGTTATTCTCTGTAAGCTGTTTCATCACTTTCAGCGGAACCGTGATCGTGTGTACGCCTAAATTAATGGCATTGCGCACGTGCTCGGCATGGCGCACGGAAGAGAACATGATTTTTGTATCGTAACCGTAAATTTCTACCGCGTTGATGCATTGCTCAACCAGGGCAAGGGCATCATGTCCCTGATCCTGTAAGCGGCCTACCAGCGGGCACACGTAGGTGGCTCCGGCCTGCATGGCCATATACGCCTGTTGCAAGGTATATACCAAATGCACATTCACTAAATACCCTTTGTCGCGCAGCAATTTACAGGCACGCACACCCTCCAGGGAAACCGGGATTTTAAATACCGTCTTTTTCGGATCCAGGCCTAAAGCCAGCTGGCGCTCTGCCTCTGCTAATACTTCCTCGGCCGTGTTTCCCAAGGCTTCGATCTGCAATACAGGAACTATTTTGCTCAGTTTGACAATTGTCCCATCGATATCGGTAATGCCTTCCTTTTGCATAAAAGTAGGCGTAGTCGTTAATCCGTTTAAGAACCCTAATTTAAATCCTTCTTCGATCTCTTTAAGGTTTGCTGAATCCAGGTATAATTCCATGTGTTGTTTATAGTTTTTGTAAGGTTCAAATATACGTTATAATTACGAATCCATACGAATATACGAATCAAAACTTACAAAATGCGGATTCGTATCGCCGTATTAAAATTCGTAATTCCTATCCTTCGATAGCGCGCACGCCCGGCAGACTGCCCTGCTCAATGTATTCCAGCAAAGCGCCGCCGCCCGTGCTCACATAGCTTACCTCCGATGCCAGCTTGTATTTATTGATGGCCGCCACGCTGTCGCCACCGCCGATCAGGCTGAAAGCTCCTTTTTTCGTAGCTTCTGCTATGGCCAGCGCCACCTGTTTGGTGCCGTTTTCAAAGCTGCTCATTTCGAACACGCCCATCGGGCCGTTCCATAAAATGGTCTTCGAGTTTTTGATGACCTCGCTGTAGGTGTTAATGGTTTCCGTGCTGATGTCCAGGCCCATCCAGCCCTCCGGAATGGCATTGATCGCACTGTGTTTCGTAGCGGCATCGTTGGCAAAATTATCGGCGATGATGGCATCCGTCGGAATGTATAAATTTACCCCTCTGGCCTTAGCCTTTTGCAGTAATTCTTTCGCCAGGTCCAGTTTATCGTCCTCGCACAGCGATTTTCCGATGCTTCCGCCCATCGCTTTCACAAAGGTAAAGGCCATGCCGCCACCTATTAAAATATTATTCGCCTTGCCCATCAATTGCTCAATGATCAGGATCTTATCGCTGACCTTGGCGCCTCCTACAATGGCTGTAAAGGGCTGTTCCGCTCCGTGGATCACTTTATCGATGCTGGCGACTTCTCCCGCCATCACATAGCCGAAGCATTTGGCATCCGGCGCAAAGAACTGCGCGATTACGGCCGTGGAAGCATGTGCGCGGTGCGCGGTACCGAAGGCGTCGTTCACATAAATATCACCATGCCTGCTTAGTTTTTCCGCAAAGCCTACATCCCCTTTTTCTTCCTCTTTATAAAACCGCAGGTTCTCCAACAGCAATACCTGCCCTGGTTTCAGCGCTGCCGATTTGGCAAAGGCATCCACCCCGATGCAGTCGTCGGCAAACATCACCCCGGTGCCGATAAGCTTGCTCACCGCTGCCACAATGTGTTTCAGGGAATATTTGTCCGCTGGCCCTTCTTTCGGGCGGCCCAGGTGCGACATCAGAACAACGCTTCCCCCTTTTTCCAGGATCTTTTTAATGGTTGGGGCTGCCGCGCGGATACGGGTATCATCCGTTACCTCGAAGGCATCGTTCAGGGGGACATTAAAATCAACGCGGATCAGGGCACGCTTATTCTCAAAAGAAAGGTTGTCGATGGTTTTCATGGCTTAGAGTGGTTTCGGTGTAAAATTTTCAAAACGGATTTGGTGCCTGCAAAAATAAGGGAATTACCAAAACAACAATACACAAAATCCTGTGGGCATCTATTTTCTGAAACCGGAAACGCGCATGAGGCAGACAGGATAGAAATAATCCCCGAAACGGATAAGGCTGAGGCCAGTGAGCCTTTCCGGGCTTACTGATGCTGCATCACATTCTGGAACTGGCCGTTGATTTTCACAAAGCCGCCTCCTACACCTTCCGTTATAAAGCTGCCTGAAACCACCCTGGTATTGCCCTTGAGCCTGTAATCGGTAATGGTAACGCTTCCACTCCGGGCATTATAAGTGGCTCCGGGAGTTTCATAATACGTCACGGTATTCCCGGAGGGAGGATCTGTGATCTGGTAGACCCCGGGCAGTAAAGACTTTAATTTGATGGTAACCCGGTGAGCTCCGCCGTGATAATAGGAGACAATGACGTTATTGCCCAGGATAAAGGAAGAATCCGCCTTAACAGCATCCCCCATGTTCTTCGTATAGGTAAATCCGTCTGGCGGTTCAGCAAGCCCGCCGCCTGCCGGACAGCTATCGCAGGACTTCGAGGTTGCTTCTTTCTTTTTGCAACCACTTACCATGAATAAAACAACAACTAGAACACCGGCGCTGAACTTAAAAAAATTCCTGGCTTCCATGTTTTTATGCTTTTAATTGAGTTTCGTAGGTCTTACACGGCTCTTCACGATAAAGGCATAAGGAAAATCGCCTTTGATCGTTTTCAGAAGCTCCTGGGCTTCAAGTTTGGTTTTGAAATCTCCCACCATCACAACCCAGTTAGGTTGCTGATAATCTTCGTAGGTAGCCACATCGCTGTATTTACCGGAAAATTTAAGCTGGGCCTCCTTCATTTTCGATTTATCGGCGCTGAAATGGATCTTCACCCGGTAGCCATCCACTTCGCCATTGGTACGGCGGTGGTACTCTGCTTTTTTCTCCTGCAGCGCTTTCACTTTCAGAAGGGTTTGCGTTTGGTTTTCCTGCCCGAGCAAACGCGCAGCCTGTAATACAAAAATGGAAATGAGCAGAATAGATTTCACCTTGCAAAAATAGATAAAATACGAGACTTTTCATACTTCCTGTTTCGCTGAATATAAATATTTTACTATACCGGAAGGCCTTTTTCTGCTCCTAAAAAACCAAATTTTATTAGGCTCAGCCGGATTAAAATCACTAAATTAGTGCCTTGATTTAACAAAATTAAAATGGACAAATTTTCTTATGTTGGCACAAGCGATGTAAACGCTATTGAGGAATTGTATATTCAATATTCAAAAGATGCCAACTCGGTTGACCCTTCGTGGCGCGATTTTTTCAAAGGATTTGATTTTGCACAAGCCAATTACGATACCGCCTCCGGCGATGCCATCCCTGAAAATGTCACCAAAGAGTTCAAAGTGCTTGGCCTCATCACGGGCTACCGCCAGCGCGGGCACTTGTTTACCAAAACCAACCCCGTGCGCCAGCGCCGCAACTACGAGCCAACGCTCGCCCTCGAGAACTTCGGCCTCTCCGATAAGGACCTGGATACCGTATTCCAGGCCGGGAACGAGATCGGCATTGGCGCTGCCAAGCTAAAAGATATTATTGCTCACCTCGAGCATACCTATTGCCAGAGCATCGGCGTGGAATACCTGTACATGCGCGAGCCTAAGGTCCTGAAATGGATGCAGGAGCGCATGGAGAAAACCAAGAACACGCCTTCTTTCTCGAACGATGAAAAAAGGACCATCCTGAAAAAACTGACCCAGGCGGTGGTGTTCGAAAGCTTCCTGCATACCAAATTCGTCGGCCAGAAACGCTTTTCACTGGAAGGCGGCGAAGCGGTGATCCCGGCCATCAATACGCTGATGGAGCACGGCGCCAATATGGGCATCGAGGATTATGTGATCGGTATGGCGCACCGCGGGAGACTCAACGTGCTCACCAACATCATGAACAAAACGTATAAAGACGTGTTCACGGAGTTTGAAGGCCGCCCAAGCGAGGATTCCCTGTTTGATGGTGACGTGAAGTACCACATGGGCTATTCTTCCGATCAGAAAAGCGACAGCGGCAAAAACGTCCATATCAGCTTAACACCGAACCCTTCCCATCTCGAAACTTCTGCCTCTGTGGTACAGGGCATCGTACGTTCCAAAATAGATGCCTTGCATGGTGGCGATAATGCCAAAGCCTGCGCCGTGATCCTGCATGGCGATGCGGCGATTGCCGGCCAGGGCCTCGTATACGAACTGGTCCAGATGAGCCAGCTCGACGGTTATAAAACCGGCGGCACCGTACATTTTGTAATCAACAACCAGGTAGGATTTACCACCAATTATATGGATGCGAGGTCATCGACCTATTGCACCGACGTGGCCAAAGTGGTGTTGAGCCCGGTATTCCACGTGAACGGCGACGATGTAGAGGCATTATGCTTTGTCTCGAAACTGGCCATGGAGTTCCGCCAGACGTTCCACCGTGATGTGTTTGTGGATGTGCTCTGCTACCGTAAATACGGGCACAACGAGGGCGATGAGCCGCGTTTCACCCAGCCGGTATTGTACAAGGCCATTGCCACGCACCCGAACGTAAAAGAAATTTATGTGAGACGCCTGGGCCTCGAAGGCTCTCCGCTGGCCTCAGAAGCCAAAGAGATGGAAACAGCTTTCAAAGCGGAGCTGGATGCCAACCTCGACGAAGCCAAAAAAACAGAGAAAGCCAAGATCACCTCTTTCCTCGAAGGAAACTGGAAAGGCATCAAAATGGCGACAGATAAGGATTTCGAAGAGTCTCCGAAAACGGCCATCGATGAGAAGCTCTTTTTAGAGATCGCCCGGAAAAGTACCGAATTACCAAAAGACAAAAAGTTCTTCAATAAGATCCAGAAGCTGTTCGACGATCGCAAGGCCATGATCGCCAACGATAACTACGATTGGGCGATGGGCGAATTGCTGGCTTATGCGTCTCTGATGAAAGAGGGCTACCCGGTGCGATTCAGCGGGCAGGATGTGGAGCGTGGGACCTTTTCTCACCGCCACGCCATTGTAAAGATCGAAGACAGCGAAGAGGAATATACCCCTCTGAATAATATTGATGCGAACGTGAAACTGGAGATTTACAACTCCCTGTTGAGCGAGTACGGTGTGCTGGGCTTTGAATACGGTTATGCCTTTGCTGCTCCGAATACCTTAACGATCTGGGAAGCGCAGTTCGGTGATTTCTTCAACGGTGCGCAGATCATCGTGGATCAATACTTAACCTCGGCAGAATATAAATGGCGCCGGATGAACGGCCTGGTGATGCTGCTGCCTCATGGCTACGAAGGCCAGGGCCCGGAGCACTCCAGCGCACGCATGGAACGCTTCCTGCAGGCCTGTGCCGAAAACAATATGCAGATCGTGAACACCACGACTCCGGCACAGCAGTTCCACGTATTACGCCGCCAGCTGAAACGCGATTTCCGTAAGCCACTGGTTTGCTTTACCCCGAAAAAATTACTGCGTTACCCAAGCTGCGTGAGCAAGATCAGCGATTTTACGAAAGCAAATTTCCAGGAAGTACTCGACGATGCCGCCGATGCTAAAAAAGTAACGCGCCTGGCGTTCTGCTCCGGTAAGGTATATTACGACCTCATCGAGCGCAGGGAAAAAGAAGGCGTGGACGATATCGCTTTCATCCGCCTGGAGCAATTATATCCTTTCCCGCAGAAACAGGTAGAGGCGATCGTGAAAAAATACAGCAAAGCCAAAGAATATATCTTTGTTCAGGAAGAGCCTGAAAACATGGGGCCTTGGCGCTTTGTGGACAGAAACCTCCGTTCCCTTAATTTAAAATATATCGGCAGGGATGCCGCTGCAAGCCCGGCAACAGGCTTCGCCAAGCGTCACGCGATGGAGAACGAAGAGATCATGACCGGCATTTTTTCGAAAGTATTAGTCAAGTAAACCCCCGATGGCTGGGCATAGTCGAAGCCAAAGGGACAGCAAACAAGGTACAAAAGACATTGTTCTTATAACGAAAACACAAAACACATTTATAATCTAACATTCAATATTTAAATCGTATGGCAATTGTAGAACTAAAAGTACCAAGCCCGGGAGAATCCATTACAGAAGTTGTTATTGCCCGTTGGGTAAAGAACACCGGCGACGTGGTGGAAAAAGACGACGTAGTCGCGGAGATCGACTCCGATAAGGCAACCCTGACCCTGAATGCTGAGGAAGCCGGAAAAATTGAAGTGCTGGCAGCCGAAGGCGATACGGTAAAGGTAGGACAGGTCGTTGTGAAAATCGACACCTCGGTGAAGCCGGAGGCAAAAGCCGAAGCTTCGACAGGTTCGGCTACCAAAGAAGAAAAGAAAGAGGAGCCTAAGAAAGAAGCAAAGGCAGAGCCTAAGAAGGAAGCTGCTGTCTCTGAGAAGAAAGACGAGAAATCCACATACGCCACCGGAACGCCAAGCGTAGCCGCGGGTAAGATGATGGAGGAAAATAACATCAAGTCCTCACAGGTAAAAGGAAGCGGTAAAGACGGGCGGATCACCAAGCAGGATGTGCTGGCGGCTTTATCCAACGGCTTACCGAATGCACAGGAAGTGCTTTCCAACTCCTGGAAAGGCGGTCGCGACAAAGAGCGCACCAAAATGACCTCCCTGCGTAAAACGGTGGCGAAGCGCCTCGTATCTGTAAAAAATGAAACCGCGATGTTAACCACCTTCAATGAGGTAGACATGAGCGCGATCTATGCCATCCGTGCAAAATACAAAGACAAGTTCAAAGAGGTATATGGCACCAACATCGGCTTCATGAGCTTTTTCACGAAGGCAGTGACCGAAGCGTTATACCACTTCCCGGCCGTGAACGGTATGATCGACGGGGAAGAGATCGTCTATAACAAATACTGTGATATCGGTATCGCAGTAAGCGCACCAAAGGGCCTGATGGTTCCGGTGCTGCGCAATGCCGAGCTCATGAGCCTGGCACAGATCGAAGCCGGTATCAAAGACCTGGCAGTAAAAGCCCGCGACGGAAAATTAACGATCGAAGACATGACCGGTGGAACCTTCACCATCACCAATGGTGGCGTGTTTGGCTCCATGATGAGCACACCGATCATCAATCCTCCGCAAAGCGCTATTTTAGGCATGCACAACGTGGTAGAGCGCCCGATGGCTGTTAATGGCCAGGTGGTGATCCGCCCGATGATGTACATTGCCCTGAGCTACGACCACCGCATCATCGATGGCAGGGAGAGTGTGGGCTTCCTTGTGAAAGTAAAAGAAATGCTGGAGAACCCGACACGCATGCTGTTTGGTGGTAAGAACGCCGAAGAGATCCTGCTGGGATTGTAAGAATTCTGTATACTCCATATTTAAAATCCTCTTGAAAATTCAGGAGGATTTTTTTATTTGGAATCTGCCCAGGCTATATCAAATCAAAAGCCCTTGCATACTCCTGGAGTTGGTGCGAGGTACCGATGTTCAGTTTCCGGTAAATGTTTTTGCGATGGGTCTTTACTGTATCGAGGGTGATATGCAGCTTTTCGGAAACCTCCGCAGCCGACAGTCCCAGCGCCAATTCCCCGGCAACCTCCTTTTCGCGGAGCGTAAGTGAGGAGAACTCCTTAAAATGCCGGCGGAGAAAATTATTTTCTTCCAGGAGACGCGATGTCTTATGGCTGAGGTGATGAAGCGGGTTGACCGGTACCGCAAAGGTGACGCTTAATAAGGCTTTCCCCGCCTCATCCTTTGCCAGGATCTTCACACTGCTCGAATACCATTGCCAGGGGTCGGAAGGCGATCGTCGCACCTGCTGGAAAAAAGAATAGATCCTGCTCATATCATTTTGATGCATGAGCTCAAGAAATTTAGGAAGGTATTCGTCAGCATCCTCCATATTAAAAAACCGTGGAAAATAATCTTCCCCGATAGCACTGAGCTCGTCCATACTGATGCCCAGAATCTCAAGCCCCCGTGGCGACATGTACTCTACTTTATTAAAGTTAGCCTGGATGTTATGGATGATGATGATTCCCGGAAAATCATCCGCTACGGCATGGATCTCTGCCATCTTGCTTGCGATAGAACAATTCGTATCTAGGACCATATAATTTTTTAAAACACATCCTCAGCATCTGCAACACACAGAGCCGGGAGACGCTCAAAAATGCAGCTCTGAAACCAGAACCAAAAGCGTGGAATCCCCGGAATTCGCAGAGGGTATTTTTCACGTATTGCCGAAAATCACCCCTTGGGGGTATTGCCCGGCGCCCGTTCTGTAAATAGTTTCGCAATCAAAACTATGAAAGCTTCTATAGTCATCATCAACCTGTTTCTCTTCTGCGGCTTATATTCCCAGAAAGAGCACATTATCAGCGTTCCAACGGAGCACTATCAAAAGATTTCTGCTCCCGGAAACGTTCCTAACATTAAGAGGCTAATGGAGCAGATCGGGCATTATGCCAATTTATATACGAGCATCCAATGCCTTGAAAAGATGAATCCGGTTATTGAAGCGGCTTTGCAAAAGGAAATGAGCCGCATCACCGAGGAATCGCCTTATATCCTGACAGTGGATTACAACTCTTGTCAGTTCTATTCCCTTCTGCCCGATAAGGGCGCAGGAGGTATTTTTGCGCCGACCTCCACGGTATACTACATTAAGCTATATCCCAAAATCGATACGAAAGCACCGGCGGTAAATAATCCTGCCAATGTCGGTAAAAAAGCCCTGCTGGCTACGTACCCCGACGCTAATGGAAACTGGATCGCCATGGGCCCCTACATGACCAGCGATCCTTATGCATCGGAAAAACAAGCCATCAGCTCGCTCTTTTACGGCGATGGTGATATCCATTTTATAGGCGAGCGTGGCAAGTATAGAATCTACAGCCTGAACGAAGCATTGAAGTACGATGGCCTGGATGTCCGCCAGGCCTTAAAACAAATGGGAATAGATAACATTCCCGATAAATGATCATGACGGCTCGCATGAAACACTCGTCTCTTTTTAAGGTCCTGTTCTTTTTAAGCCTGCTGTGCGGCGCCGCTAAAAGCTATGCCCAATGCACAGAAGCCAAGGATGCGGATATGGCCAAATATAAAAGACTTACGGAAACGCAGGACGCACAGGGATGCTCGCAATGCGCTATGCTGTCCCTCTATTTCTGCTCCGCCAAATACTGCGCAACGGCTGAAGATAAACGAAAAGTAGGGGCGATGATTACTGCCTGCAAGAGAAACATCCAGAACATGGGTCAACCTTATTGCTGCCCCGAGTTGGTCACGAAGGAGCCGCAATGGGGAAGCATGGCAGGAAACAGCTCCTCCGCTGCAACGATTGCCGGCAGCGGATCTCCGGAACCTACAAATCCTTCTTCCGGTTACAGCACTCCGACTAACACCGGTACCGGCGATGAAACCCTGGATAAAGCCACAGAGCTGGTGAAAGCGGCTATGCCTCTCCTCAACCAGATGCTGGATCCGGAAGGAACAAGCCAGGGAAACAATTCCGGGAACCCTCTCTCCAATTACAGAACACCCACCACCACCTATAGCGATAACGAGGTGCTCAATAAAACGACAGAATTTATAGATGCCGCAACACCCTTCATCAACCAGATCTCCGCAAACATGCAGGCGAAGCGGGAAGAAGAGGAGCGCCAAAGGTTGGAGCAGCTCAAAAGAGAGCGGGCGGCAGCAGAGGCGAAAGCAAAATGGATGGAGCTCATCTCGAACCGCAAGAAGCTGATCGCGGCTTTCCCGGAAGGCAAAACACCCCTTTCCTCCCAACCGAAAGCGATCAAAGAGGTCTTCTTCTTTGTTTACAGCCACGAGCCGGCATCCATCGAAACGCAGAACCCTGTACTTCGTGTGTCGAATGTCTTTTCCATGCCAAGGCACGAAGACGGGACATGGCCCTTTAAATCAAGCCTCATGGAGCACCTTCAAAAGTCCATCCCAGGCCTGAGCCTGACGCTCTCGGGGTTTTATACAGACAAAGCTTCCGCTCTCGGGCAACAGCAGTACCTCTCATCCAAGGCCGGCGATTATGGTTTTATTTTAAAATCCATGTCCTATACGCCTAAAAAAACCACGGTGGCATCAACATCCGGGGAGACCGATTTTTGGGGTAATTCCCACACAGACACGAAAACAAAATCCGATCAGAAAACGACTCCTGATAAGCCCGAAGCCAAAGTCGACTTCTGGGGAAATCCTGTCAAAGACTAAACCATCTATAATTCCAAAAACATGAAAAAACTCATTCTATTCTCTATCCTTTTCACGGCCTTCTTTCAACAGGCTTTTGCCCAGGAAACCATTGCCAAGCTAAAATACGAAGAAGCCGAAGAAGCCTACACACAAGGCAATTACGAGCTCACGGTAAGCAAGCTCAAAGACATTGAGACCATGCTGAAATCAACCAACCCGAAAATTTTGTACCTGCAGCTCCTGGCACAATCCAAAATCATAGAGAAAAATCCTTACAACAATTATGTGATGATTGAAAGCGCCAGGAAGGGCTCGGCCAAATACCTGAAAGATTATGAGAAGATCCCGAATAACGAAGACCGTTACAGGGATATCTATAAAATTTCGGAGTCCCTGAAAAAATATCCTGAGAACAAAGAGGCCTTCGACGCTGAACTGAAAAAACAGGAGCAGGAAAAAGCAGAGCGGAAAAAACAGGAAGAGGCTCAAAGAGTAGCCGAGGCCAAGCGGATCCAGGATGAAAAAGACCGGCTGCTCAAAGAACAGGAGCAGGCAAGGATCAAGCGGCTGCGAAATGTAGGCTTCGGTGCTTTCCGGATTGGTTACGCCGTGCCCCTGAGCGCCACTTCCAAAGAGGTGATGTCTTCCCAGCAATGGAAAACAGGCATTACCGATCCTATAGCCAGTCCGCTCAAATACGGTGAGTTTGGCCTGAAGCGTGGATTAATGCTGGGCTTCACCGGCATAGCCGCGCTTCACAAATTAAACGCGGTACTCCCTTCAAAAATGGGTATTGGCATTTCAATGGATTTTAACCAGGCCTTTTATTTTTACAACTGGAAAGACCTGGCTTTTGGCAATGCCGACCAGGAATACCTTTTTAATGATGCCAGCTACAGGCCTTTCGGGATTACCTCCTGGGGAATCGGGCCATCCTTCACCTACCACCCGATGGAATCGAAGCGTTTATTTATTGATGCCTTTGCCCGGCTGAACCTGAACATGATCTGGGGAGGAAAATATGAAGTGGATACCTACAGCAAAGATGAAACGAATATTATGGTCACGGCTTCCCGCGAAAAAATGGCCTTTAAATTCGGGCCATGCTTCGGCCTGAATGTCAGGTATGGCAGCCTCTTTGTAGGCTTCGACCTTCGCCTTGGATTAATAGACCGGGCCGTTTATAATGAATCCATCAGGATGTCGAATTACAGTTACTACCAATCCACCTATTATAACGACACCCAGGCTTTCACCACAAGCGGCCGGAATTTCAATTCCTTTAACATCCACCTTGGTGTCAATTTTTAGAGCTCCCGTACCGGATCATTCCAGTCAACCCTCCCGATAATCTCGGGAGGGTTTTTTAGGTAAGCCCATAAAACATCCGGTTTATGCACTTACCTGTGAGCAGGTAATATATTTCTTGTTCCCTTTCTCTATCTTAGGGATTATAAAGCCATGATCCGAACACTTCTATTGATATCCTGCACGATCCGGCTTTGCGCGCAGCCCGGTACAAAGGCACAGCCCAAGGCTCTGAAGTCCGATTCGGTATTTGGCGATTGCAGCCTGGCCAGGGAGGTTGTCATCGCAAACGACAAGCGCATCTGGAAAACCATGCCACCGAAAGGCTTTGGTGGGACCAATGAGTTTACGGGCAAAACGGCTTACTCTTTCGACGGGGAACACCACAGCGCCTGGTATAAGCTGATCATTACATCTTCCGGAAAACTGTTCTTCGACATCATTCCAACCAACCGTTGCGACGATTATGATTTTATGCTGTTTAAGGCCAGCGGGCAGCCCGACTTTTGCAGGCAGCTGAAAACGGGCGGCCTCAAGCCTGTCAGGGCCTGTATTTCGCGGAGCCAGGAAGAGATTAACGGGAGAACCGGATTGAATAATACTTCCGGCAAAGAGCTTATCAAAGCCGGCGTCGGACCTTCCTACTGCAAATACATCGAGGTAAGCGCGGGCGATATCTTCTACCTGGTGTTGGATAATGTGTATGACCGGGGCTCCGGCCACAGCATAGAATTCAGCATCACGAGCGATGTCAAGCTGAGCGGTGTGGTGAAGAACGATCAGAACCGGCCTGTGCAGGCGGAACTTTCCGTCACGGATTCCAAAGGCGATACCGTGCTCTCCGGCCGGACCAAAAAAGACGGAACCTACGATTTCATCGTTCCAATAGCCCACACACGCAGCTACTCGCTCAACTTCTATAGCGACAGCAACTTTGTTTTCTCTAAAAACATTTCCCTCAGGGATTCCGGAAAACTAAAAATGCTCCACACCGTATTACCCAAATTAAGAAGAGGAAAAAAATATTCGGTGGGCGCTATTAATTTTTACGGGGACCAGGTCCAGTATATGCCCGCGGCGGTACCGGCGCTGAATAACCTGGTGCGGCTGATGAAGAAAAACAAAGACCTTAAGATTAAGGTCATTGGCCATAGCAATGGCCGCTTTCTATATGGCGACGAAGCCAGCATTATCGCCTTTACCAAAGGCAGGGCGCAAACCGTTAAGTCTTACCTGATGACGCATGGTGTATACGATTACCGCATGGAAATTGAGGGTCGCGGCGATCATGAAATGCTTTATCACGAGCCGAAAAATGAAGAGCAGATGGAGCAGAACCGCCGCGTGGAAATTATGGTATTGGAATATTAAAATACCCAACGCAGGGTATCACTAAGCCGTTTCAAAGCGGGAGTTTTGTAGTGTAAAACCTATGAAACCCCAACTTATGAAAAAAATAGTATGCTTCCTTTTGACCATCGTTCTATTGCAGGCAAGCCTTAAGGCACAATCATTCCGCTTCGGCACGGTCGCTGCCGGTGTTGGCCTTGGCGGCGGCTTCTACGGCATCAGCGGTTATTCGCCTATCAATAAATCAACGGTTTCCGGCTTTGGCGCCGTAGGCACTCTCCCGAGAGTAAATGCCGAGTTCGGCCTGGCCCGTTTCCTGGGCGTAGGTGTTTCTCTAAGAAAAGGCACTTACGGCAAAGGTGGCGGCGGAAAGATCCGTGGAACCGATTTTATGGGAAGAGTGAATTTTCACCTCGCCAATAAAAAAGATGCCTTCGACCTGGTGATTGGCGCGGGCTATGGCTTCAGCAATTTCAAAGGGCCTCAAAGCACCACCGAATACCTGAATGCCAAAGGCGGGATCTTAAATGTTCATGTCACACCTCATCTCTATTTTGGAAAATACGTGGGCATGTTCATGGGATTTTCCTACAACAAACACTTGTTTAAGCAGGTAGAAGTATTCGACGGCACGCGCCTGTACACCGAAGCCGATGGCGCTACCTGGAAAATGGGCGGTGTGTGTTTTGAATTCGGTATCACCGGTCACTTCCACATCTTCAAAAAGAAAGAGTAATAGTCATTCTGAACTTGTTTCAGAATCTCTGAATCACTGAGCGTTTTTCACCGCTCTGAAAAACTCCACAAGCTTTAATTTCTGAGCATCCGTCAGTTTGGCCTCTTTATGCATCCAGGTATAAGAGGCCATTGGCATTTCCCCTTCCTCGATCATTTCAATGCACTCTTCGAGCTTGTGATGTTTTCTTTTTTCGCTATAGCTCCCCCATTCCGAAAAGTTAAGCTCATGCTGTCCTTCGTCGATGTGGTGCTTGATCCACCAGGACACCGGTGCGATGTTGGTATACCAGGGATAGGATGGCTGACTGGAATGACAGTCGTAGCAGGCCGTTTTTAACAAGGCCTTTACCTCGTCGTTTGGTGGGTTGATGGCAATAAAGTCTTTTTGCGGATCAACCGGGCTGGTGCTTTTGTCGATCCTGAATAGCTGGATCAGCAATAACAGGGCGATGAAGCTTATAAGGATATTCCGTTTGGTGAATTTCTTTTTCATTGGCCTAAATTACGGTTATTTTTGGGTGTACGGAAAATCTATAATAGAAGATGGATCTTCACAGATTATACGGATTCAAAATGGATTTTTTGAATATATAAAATCCGCAGGCCGTTGCTCTCTGATCTATCCGCTCCAATCCGTGTTTCATGTTCCCATTTCCTAAATAAAAATAAATAACAATTCCCTAATAATGAGCCTGAGCTTTTTTAATTACATTTGGTCATGCGTAAATCTCTCTTCTTTTCTTCCCTGGTGTTGTGCTCTTTCGTGAATGTGGCACAAACCAAAGCTCCGATCACGGTTGCTTTCTATAACTGCGAAAACTTCTTCGACACCAAAGACGATCCCAAGAAAAAGGATGACGAATACCTTCCGGAAGCAGCCAGCAAATGGGACGAAACCCGCTATAACAATAAGCTGCAGAAGGTGGCACAGGTACTCGACTCTACCGTGGCCGGCCCGGCATTGCCTAACCTGGTAGGCCTGGTGGAAATTGAAAATAACGACGTGTTACAAGACCTTCTGGCCAAATCACAATTCAGCACCAAAAGCTACGGCAGCCTGTCAACCGACAGTCCCGACGAGCGCAGCATCGACTGCGGTCTGCTTTACGATAAATCTGTTTTTACCCTGGTAGACTTTAAAGAGCTCAACGCAACCAACAGCGCGCTGGGCGATTACAAGACCCGCAATATCCTCTTTGCTACCCTCAAAGCTACCAATGGTGATGTGTTCTATGTGTTTGTCAACCATTGGCCAAGCCGCCGCGAAGGAGAGAAAGAAAGCGAGCCACGCCGCATCTATGCCGCCGAGCAGGTGAGGAACAAGATCAACGAGCTGCAAAAAAAAGATCCTAAGGCCAAAGTGATCGTGATGGGCGATTTCAACGACCACCCCGACAACAGCAGCATCCTCAATACCCTGAAAGCCAACGACACGCCTAAGGAAAAAGGTGATCTGTATAACGCCTTCTATACCCTTGACAGGGAGAAACAAGGTACCCATTACTATAACAAGGAGTGGCGCGTCCTCGACCAGATCATCGTATCGCAGGGTTTATGGAATGCCAAAAAAGGCTATTCGTTCGATCCGAAGAACGCACACATCCTCAGAAAAGATTTTGTGCTGTTTAAAAACACGAAAACCGGCGAAGAGCGCCCGAACCGTACTTATGGCTCAGAAAATAAGTACTTCAACGGCTACAGCGATCACCTCGCCATTTACGTCGAGCTTACACAGTAGGGGCTTTCTTCTGCTGCTGCCTGCACCACTTCAACGCATCTTCCATTTTACTGAATACCTTGAAGGGATAGTTCGGTTTGTTGAATTTCAGGTAAAAATTAGCAATCAGCTTATGCGCCAGGTTGGTCACGATTATGGCATTACAAATCTTGGGGAAAGAGAACTCCTCATCTTTGGCAAAGCGCCTGCCATCGTCGGTGACGGTCGCTGAGCCATCTTCGGCATAGTAAATATAAGCATAAGGAACACCGTTAATCATCTCTCTGAACACACCAAACAGGATACGGAAGGATTCCTGGGTAATCTCCGCCTTTTTCTTAAACATCACCCTCATGATCTGATCTTCACCAAGGCTCACCACGGCAAAATCCGTTTCAGATTTTTTTATGATCGGGGGATCAGGCATGCAAAAAATACATATATTAGTAAAAACAAATATAACAATCTAATCGACAAAATGAAATACTCAAGCATAAAAAAAGACTTGTTCGTCGACAACCGGAAAAATTTTATAAAACATTTAAAACCAAACTCACTGGCTTTATTTGTCAGTAACGATATCCTCCCTACCAATGCCGACGGCTCTTTCGGCTTTGTCCAAAACAGCGATTTATTTTACCTCAGCGGCGTCGACCAGGAAAACACCATTTTGATGATCTTCCCGGACGTAAAAGACGGCAAACACAAAGAAGTGTTGTTCATCCAGGAAACCAGCGAGCTCATTGCCATCTGGGAAGGCGCCAAGCTTACAAAAGAACAGGCTAAAGAAGTGAGCGGCATTGAGAACATCTACTGGCACCACGAATTTGAAAAGGTATTCAAGACCTTTGCATTCCAGGCAGAAGCCTTTTACCTGAACAGCAATGAACATACCCGCCGCTACATCGATATGGAAACGGCACAGATGCGCTTCAACAAAAAGATCATGGAGCAATTCCCGCTGCACCGCATCGAGCGCGCTGCGCCCATCATGCACAGCATCCGTGCCGTGAAGCACCCGATAGAAATAGACTTGATCCGGCAGGCCTGCAACATTACCGAAAAAGGCTTCCGCCGCCTGTTATCCTTCGTGAAACCCGGTGTGATGGAATATGAAATTGAAGCCGAGCTCATCCATGAGTTTGTGCGCAACCGCAGCCGTGGCTTTGCCTACGGGCCTATTGTGGCCAGCGGCCCCAATGCCTGTGTGCTGCACTACATCGAGAACAACAAGGCCTGCAAGGACGGCGATGTGATCCTGCTGGACGTGGCAGCAGAATATGCCAACTACGCCAGCGATATGACCCGCGCCATCCCCGTGAACGGAAAGTACACCAAGCGCCAGCGCGAGGTATACGAGGCTGTATTGCGCGTCATGAAAGCCGCTACCGCCATGCTGAAAGTGGGAAACACCTTCGAGAAGTATAACAAAGCCGTAGGCGAGCTGATGACGGAAGAGCTTTTGAAACTGGGCCTTTTAAAATCCGATGAGGTGAAAAACCAGAACCCGGCATGGCCTGCCTACAAAAAATACTTCATGCATGGCACTTCTCACTTCTTAGGCCTGGATGTACATGATGTGGGCTTCTTCCACGAGCCGATGAAAGCCGGGAATGTGTTTACCTGCGAGCCGGGCATTTACATTCCGGAAGAAGGGCTGGGCATCCGCCTGGAGAACAATATCCTGATCACGGAAACAGGCAACGATGATCTGATGAAGAACATCCCGCTGGAAGCCGACGAGATCGAGGCCCTGATGAACGCTTAATGATCCTGTGCTACAAAGTCTTCCTGAACCCGTTTCAGGACAGCTTTGTTTTGTTTAATTCCTCAAAATCAACCATTTAATGTTGAAAAATCATCTTTTTGGGTTACTTTTAACCCTTTAAGGTATTAATCAAAGTAAGGACTTTATGTCGAAAGCAACGTACACCGACCTCGAATTTATTGAGGGACTCCGAAATAACCAGGATGTGGTGTTACGGGCTTTGTACAAAAAGTATTACAACCTCGTTCTTAAATATGTTGTAAACAACAGTGGCAACAGCGAAGCGGCAGCCGATATCTACCAGGAAACCATTATCGTATTATACGAAAATGTGCAAAAGCCCGGGTTTGAGCTCAACTGCCAGCTCCAGACCTTTATTTTTTCCATTGCCAAGCGCCTGTGGCTGAAACAGCTGCGGAACAACGGGCATACCCTTCGCCTCAAAGAGGATGAAGAAGAGGAAGTGGTGGATGTGAGCGAAGAAATGAGCGATCACCTGAAGAAGGAATCGGACATCGAAAAGATGAACGCCTGTATGGAAGAGCTGGGTGAGCCCTGCAAAACCCTGTTGAAGGATTTTTATGTGTATAAGCTGAGCATGGAAGAGATCTCCGAAAAATTCGGATACACCAATGCCGATAATGCGAAAACACAGAAGTATAAATGTTTACAACGTTTGAAACGAAACTTTTTTGAAGATTAATTAAGGAGACCAGGAAATGAGAGCAACAGAATTATTTGACCAGTACATTTTTGGGGGCTTAAGTGCGGCTGAAAAAACAGAATTTGAAACCCGTTTAAAAACAGACGCGGAATTTGCCGCAGCATTCGACAGGCACAAAACCCTGCTGGAAAGCCTGAACCAATACGAGCAACGCAACAACCTGAAACAGATCCTGTCGACCATCCATAAACAGGAGTTCGGCAGCGAGGCCAGGATCCTCCCAATCAAAGAAACCTTCATTAAAAAACACGGTAAAACCTTTGCGGTGGCGGCTTCCGTAGCTGTATTCGCCGTGCTCGGAACCGTAACGGTATTGAGCGCAGGAGGCTATTTGCTGAAACAACAAGGGAATGCCATTACCGACCTGGGAAATGAAGTCACCAAGCTGAAATACTCACAGGACGCGATCATCGAAGGGATTAAAGTAGCGGCCCGCAAACCGGCCAGAACCTATGCCCCTGCAAACATTGAAGGAACGGGCTTTGCCCTCAACAACAAAGGCTACTTCATTACCAGCTACCACATGGTGAAAAATGCGGATTCGGTTTTCGTGACAAACCACATCCTCGACAGGGCTCCTGCTAAATTGGTAACCAGCGACGAAAGCATGGATATTGCCATCTACAAGATCGATAACATCGAAGCTATCAAAAACATTCCGTTTCCGTTTTCCTTTAAGGACAATGCTTCCGAGATCGGCGATAAGATCTTTACCCTTGGCTATCCGCGCCGCGACGTGGTGTATGGCGAAGGCTCTTTAAGCTCTTTAAGCGGCTTCAGCAATGATACCACCATGTACCAGATTTCCATTCCGGTGAATCCGGGTAACAGCGGCGGTCCTATCCTCGACGAGCAGGGCAATGTGATTGGCCTCATCCGTGGCAAGCAAACCTCTGCCGAAGCCACCGGCTTTGCTATCAAATCCAACTTTATCAAACAAACCATCGATAAGCTGCAGGACGATTCCCTGAAAAAAGACCTCGCCCTGTCTACCAAAAAATCAAGCCTGAAAGGCATGAAGCGCAGCGAGCAGATCAAAAAAATGCAGCCCTTCGTGTTTAACGTGATGGTGTATAAGAAGTAATTTTTTCGGAAAATATAATCCATTGAAAAAGCCCTCCCGATAAATCGAGAGGGCTTTTTGTTGTAGAGGAGTTTATTGTCACTTCGAGCGCAGTCGAGAACCAGTAGAACATATTAGAACGCTTCTCGACTGCGCTCGAAGTGACAGAACATATTACCCTTTTACTTCTCTTTCTGCTTTGCTTCTTCCTCCTGTTTCAGCTCCTCTTCGATCTCTTTCTTACGCTTTTTCTCTTCCGCTACCGCGTTTTTCTCACGCTGGACGCGCTCCTTGTGCTCGGTAATATAGCTGTTGCGCATGCGTGCGCTCTGGATGCCGCCAAAATAATCCTTGGTAGTCACAATCACCACACCACTGGTAACATCGCCATACTGGGCCGGAATACCGCCGGTGATCACCGATACGTTTTCTACCGAAAGCGCAGCTACACCGCTGATGCCCGGTGAGCGAACGCCGTCCACATAGTAGGCGCTGGCTTCTCCGCGGCTTCCACGAAAGTGGATCTCTCCGTTTGAGTCTTCCATCGCCTCAGACGTTACCGCCAGAACGGCCTGCCCGACATCTCCGCGGGGAATAGCCATGTGCGTGAAATCCTCGGCGCTGATCTCTTTAATATTCATGTAGGTTTTTTCGATGGTTGCGGCTTTGTAAGCGATCACGTCAACACTCTCCAATGTATTGGTGGACACCGAAACATCGACATAGGTCGTTTTCTCTCCGCTTACCCGTACACCGGTCACATGCTTGGTTTGTGTTTCGGTGCTGGAAACAAAGATCTCATAGTTCCCCGCATTCAGCGGCTTGATGGTGTATTTTCCTTCTTCATCGGTAACAGCTCCTCCTATAAGCGAGCCTCCCTGCAGAAGCTTGATGGTTGCTCCGAATACCGGTAAGTGATCGTCATTCTTTACCTGCCCTTTAATCGCGCCGTTTTGTGCCTCTAAAGCCACATTCCCTGCCAGTAAGAGGCCAAGGCATATTAATTTAAACTGTTTCATAATGTTGGATTTTTAATGATTAAACTGAATTATATAAAATGCATTCTTTAACTTTAAGACGTCGCTCACAAAGCCTTCCATAAAAAAGATCAAAAAATAAATCAGGAAATTTTTTTATGGAAACCAAAGCTGTGCTGCGTCATACGGGTGTATGTGGCTTTTTAAGAAGAAGAAAGAATACGTCAATGATGAGGACCTCTTGCTGCAGTATAAGCAAAGCGGTGATAAAGACCTCTTTGCCGATCTTTTTAAAAAACATGTCACCACCGTGTATGGCACCTGCCTCTTTTACCTGCAGGATAAGGATGAAGCCCAGGACGCCACGATGGTCTTATTTGAAAAGCTGATGCTGGATATCAGCACCCGGGAGATCAACAACTTTAAAGCCTGGCTGAGCTTTGTGGTCCGCAACCATTGCATCAGCCTGATCCGGAAGAGTAAGACGGCTTCCAAAAACAAGAAGTCGTACTATGAGTTTGAGATGGAGGAAACGAGCTACGAGGCGGAAGAAAAGATCCAGAGCGTGAGCGACGATGTGCTGTTGCAGGAAATGAAAAACTGCTTGCCACGGCTGAAAGACAAACAGCGGATCTGCGTGGAACGTTTTTACCTGCAAAACAAAAGCTACCAGGACATTGCCGACGAAACGGGCTACAGCCTGAATGAGATAAAAAGCCATATTCAGAATGGTAAACGAAACCTGAAATTAATGATAGAAGAACAAACCCGTACAATTCCCAGAACATGATCACACCTGACGATATTCGCCAACAGGCCGGTTTAACGGGAGAACAACGCCTGCGTGCCCAAAAGGCCATGCAGCAGGATGAGCTGAGCTACCTGTCGGGTCTTGCCTTCGGGCAGTTTGATGTGAGCAGCGAAGAGCTCGACAAGCTGAACAGGCGGATCGATAAGCGGTCGGGAGGAAAAGGCTCTTCCCTGCAGGCCATCCTCATCAGCCTTTTCTGCGGGCTGTTCATCGGCATCTCCATTTTCTTTGTACTCTTCCATAAAAGCAGAACGCATCCTTCCGTTTTCCAGGCCATAGAGCCGGATAAGCCCAAAGAGCCTTTGAACACTGTGAGCACGGCGGATACCGTTTTCCCGGAAGTAATACAGGCCGCACCAAAAAAAGAAGAGCATTACAACTCTACCCTAAACCAGGCCCAGGAACCCGCAATACTGATGGAAAGTCCGGAACCGATGAGCAGCAAAACGGTTGTTCTGCCTGAAACGGCGCCCGACAAGGAAGAAGACATCATCCTAAGTTTTTCTCCCAATGCGCCGGTAGTGTTTATCAGCAACTTAAAGGTCACCAACTACCGCCTGTACTACTTTAAGCAGAATGAATCCATCGATCTGTCCATCAATACGGGACTTGCGGCGCAATATGAAAGTAAGGCGCATGTGGAGAACATCTATATCAACCGATCGGAAAGCTTCCTGGCCCATAAGATCATTCAGCGGGCCATGAAACTGTTCAACGCCAAACAGTACACCAACTGCATCGAAGAGCTTACCATGCTGTATGAGTTCAATAAGGGCGATGCCAATGCGCAGTTCTACCTGGGCATGTGCTATTACCTCACCGGCAAATACAGCACGGCGCAGATCTTTTTTCAGAAAAACCTTGATAACGAGAATAACATCTTTCACCAGGAGTCGGACTTTTACCAGGCGATGTGCCTGCTGCAAAGCAAGCAAACCGACAAGGCCCTGGCGCAGCTGCAATCCATCGTCAACGCGAAAGGCTTCTACAGCGAGCGGGCACAGGAAGTTATTTCAAAGCAGAAGTAGTTCTTTTAACCACATAGAAGGAGATGCATTCCGTTTTTCCTAATATAGACGAACTCTTCTAACATCTTATGATTCATAAGAATCCGCGCCATCTGTGTTCCATTGCTCTAAAATCATCTTAAATTCCTATTCCATTAATTTTGTATTTTTGTTCGGCAAAAAATGACAGAAAAACAAGAGATCCGCTTAGACAGTTACCTGTGGGCCATCCGCATGTACAAATCGCGCTCGCTGGCCAGCGATGCGATCAAAGGCAATAAGGTAAAATTAAACGATGAGCTGGTAAAGCCCGCGCACATCGTGAAGATCGGCGAGCGTTATACCTTGTCGATGCCACAGGGTGTAAAAAAGATCATTGAAGTCAGCGGCCTGATCGATAAGCGCCAGAGCTTTGAAATAGCGAAACTGAATTACATCGATCACTCTCCTCCCGTTGAGAAAACAGAGAAACTGGAATCCATGTTCTTCAAGGTGAATATCCAGCGTGAAAGAGGAAGCGGCCGGCCCACCAAAAAAGACCGCCGCGACATGAATGATTTCAGGAAAGACGAGGACTAAGGTTATTTTATAGGCCCCGGCCACGCACGATCATCTTTTTCGACTATATTTGGAATATGCACAGTTCCAAATGGTATCAAGGCTTTGTTCGTTATGAATGGCTGTTCTTTTGCATCATCGCCCTTCTTAATTTAATTCCTGCCGTACAGCAACCCTTCTTTCCTTCAGTTGATGGTCCTACACATTTATACAACTCCAACCTCATTCTTCAGCTCGCCTCCGGCCAATCAGATTTTTTATCTGGCTATTATGCCTTTACCGGTTGGATCGTTCCGAACTGGGGCGGCCACTTCGTGTTAAGCTCTCTTCTTGCTGTATTCTCTCCATCAACGGCTTCGCGGCTCTTTATCGGCCTTTGCCTCTTCCTGCTGCCCCTGAGTTTCCGCTACCTGGTCAGGAAGATCAATCCGGAGGCCCGTTTTACGGCTTACCTGATCTTTCCGTTCAGCTATTCCTTTATGTTATGCATGGGATTCTACAACTTTATCTTTGGCCTCATCGTGTTGTTTACAACGCTGGGCATTTTAATCCGGTACAGAAGTTCTTCCTTTCGCTGGTCATCTTTTACGCTTCTGTTCTTTATGGTCCTGTGCTGTTACCTGAGCCACCTGTTTGTATTCCTGTGCCTGGGTATGATCGTTTTTTGCCTGTATTCACTGGATCTTTTACAGGCTGCCGTCACTAAAAAAAGGATCAAAGAATGTATCGGGCTGGTTGCCCCGATTCTTTTTGCCTTTGTGATTCCCTGCCTTCTTACCCTGATCTATTATTCAAAAACCGGGAGCCGTGATGAAAAGGTATACCTTTTAAAAAGCGAGTTGCTGCAGAACCTCATAACAGGCCGAAGCATGGTTTGGTACCTCCCGGATGAAGAGCCTCTCTACACAACGCTGATTACATTGGTGGTCTTGTTCCTCTTTTCCATTGTCTTCTATTACTATGTGAGATCCACGCAGGCCGCTCTCGGCGGGATTAACCGCCGGCTCTCTACGTTTCTCCTGCGGCTCTCCTTCCGGGATGTTTTCCTGATGATGATGATCCTGATGGTATTCCTGTATTTCAAATTACCGGATTCCGATTCTTCGGCCGGTTTTGTTTCGGTGAGGCTAAATCTCATGATCTTTTTATTTTTGATCCTGTGGATGTCTACCTTTCCCTTTCCCAAGTGGATCACGGTGAGCTCGTTTGCTGTGCTGTTCTTCGCACAATATAAACTCTTAAAACTGCACGCCAGCTCTTTTGAACAATTGAATAAGGTTATTGCTGAGATCCTGACCATCGAACAGGATATAAAAGAGAACAGCCTGGTTCTGTCTTTAAATTATTCCGACAACTGGCTGGAACATCATAACTCCAACTACCTGGGAATCCGCAAAAGTATTGTCATCCCGGAAAATCACGAAACCAACACCCCTTATTTTCCGCTGAAATGGAACTGCGATAAGCGCATAAAAGACCTGGCCTATTTGACGCTTGACAACATCCTCCGGATGCCACCTGAAATACCCGGCCGCCTGGATTATGTGTTCGTCCTGAATAAGCACGCCTTTCCGGATAGCTTGAAAAATACCCTGTTACAGCGCTTTCCATTAAAAAATGAAACACAAAACTGCCTCTTGTTTGAATCCGGGAAGCGCTGATCCTGCTTTTGGAAAAATAAACCATACATAACACATGATTGTATCACATGAAACGATCATGATATCATCCATAAAAAAAACGGGCGATAAAAATACCGCCCGTTACTTGTATCTGTAATGGTATCCTTACTGAATATAACTCAGCTTGAGCATGTTCGTCCGGCCTTTCTCCTTCATCGGCATACTCGCCAGGTTGATCACCAGGTCATCGGCTTTTACGAAGCCCCGCTCTTTGATGAGGTCTTTGAGGTCGGCAATCGTCTGATCGGTACTTTCGTATTTATCATAATAAAAGCCGCGCACGCCCCACACCAGGCTCAGCGCGTTGAGCAGAGATTCGTTGTCCGTAAAAATAAAGATATTGGCTTTAGGCCTGTGGCTGCTGAGCTTAAAGGCCGTGTAACCCGAATTCGTAATGGAAATAATGGCTTTCACATTGGCCTGCTTGCTCATCACGCTTGCATTGTAGCAAATACTGTCTGTAATGTAAGTCACGGTTTTCAGCTCGGGCTCATGCTCCTTGAAATAGATGCGTCCGTCGTTTTCAATCTGTGTGATGATGCGGCGCATGTATTCAATCACTTTTACCGGGTAGCGCCCTACAGATGTTTCCGCGCTCAGCATCACGGCATCGGCGCCGTCGAGCACGGCATTCGCCACGTCGTTTACTTCGGCACGTGTTGGCGTATAGGCGGTGATCATGCTTTCCATCATCTGTGTGGCAATGATCACGGGCTTGGAAGCGATGATGCATTTGTTCACGATCATTTTTTGCAGCAATGGCACCTCTTCCATCGGCATTTCCACACCGAGGTCGCCACGTGCCACCATCACGGCATCCGTTACCTCAATGATCTTATCGATTTCCTTAATGGCTTCAGGCTTCTCTATTTTGGCCACCACGCGTGCTTTTTTCTTTTTGGAGCGGATAATATCTTTCAGCTCAACGATATCGGTCACGCTTCGCACAAAGGACAGGCCGATCCACTCGAAATTATTTTCCAGCGCAAAGTCCAGGTCGCGCAGATCCTTTAATGTCAGGCAAGGCAGGGAGATCTTGGTGTTGGGCAGGTTCACGCCTTTTTTGGAAGAGAGCGTTCCGCCCGCGATGATCGTCGCCACGACTTCGTCTTTCTTATTGGTGGAAACCACTTTCAATGTAATCTTGCCATCGTCGATGAGAACAAACTCACCCACCTTCACATCCTGCGGAAACTGGGGATAGGTAATGTAAATCCTGTCGGCAGTGCCTTCCTGCTCTTTGGTGGTGATGGTAATTTCGTTGCCGTTGATCAGCTCCACGGCATTGTCTTTTACTTTGCCAATGCGCAGTTTCGGGCCCTGGAGATCACCCAGGATACCAACGTGGCGGTTCAGTTTTTTATTTAAGGTCCTGATGTTATCGATCACATGCTTGATCGGTTCATAGTCTCCGTGCGAAAAATTAATGCGGCAAATATCGAGTCCGGCAAGGAACATTTGCTCTAAAACAGCAATGTTCTCAGTAGAAGGGCCCATTGTGGCAACAATCTTTGTTTTGTTGTAATTAAAGTCCATAAGTCAATTTTGGTTAGCACGAATGTAGCAAATTCAAGGGAAAAACTGCATTATTAATTCATTACCAATTTTAGTATTTTTGCGCCCTATACCTTAAAAGCGTATGCCTAGTAAACTCGAAAAATTCGCCGATCTTAATACCTTTTCCAATAGCTTTGACCTGTTTTTTGAGCAGCTCCCCACCGGTCTCCCGATCAAAGGGAAATGGCACAGCGAGGTGTTTAAAAACGATCATCCGATTGTGGTGGAGCTGGGCTGCGGTCGCGGCGAATACACCATTGGCCTGGCGGAGCAGCATCCTGAAAAGAATTTTATCGGTGTGGATATTAAGGGAAACCGGATCTGGACGGGAGCCAAGCATGCCCTGGACAATAAGCTCGATCATGTGGCCTTTTTGCGCACGCGCATCGACTTTATCGAATACTGCTTTGCTCCCGGCGAAGTTTCCGAGATCTGGATCACCTTCCCTGACCCGCAACCTCAAAAAACCCGCGAGCGTAAGCGTTTAACCAACCCGGATTTCTTTCTGAAGCGTTATAAAAATATCCTGAAGCCGGGCGGCCTGGTACATCTGAAGACCGATAACACAGGCTTCTACGAATACACGATGGAAGTGATCAAAGAGCGCAACCTGCCTTTATTGTTTGCGACCAACGACCTGTATAAAAACTGCCCGGCCGACCGGGAAGAGCTCACGCGCATCAAAACCTATTACGAAAAGCTCTTTACTGAAAAGGGCGAGGACATCAAATACTGCTGCTTTAAGCTGGATACGCTCTGAGAAGATGGGTTAAATATTATCTCTTGTCCGCTCTATTGGCGCTGATCCTGGGATTACTCTGTATTTTTATTCTCGACCGCTTATCTGCCAAGGGCTATGATTTTGTCCACTTGCTGATAAATATGGTGTATTGGGCGGTTATGATACTTAGCTTGATACAAGCCGGTGTGTTTTTATTCTCTCATTATAGACACTTATATCCGCGATTTTTTATCGCCTTTACGAATATATGTGCCTTATTTTTTCTGATTATATATAGTATTACTGTAAGAACGCAGTTTAAAGTATGGGAATCATATCAGGACTACATGGGTAATCCACCAGGCCTCAAGGGCTTTGATCCAATGTCTTGTTTTATAGGACTTCACACCTGGTTCCTAGTGCCGGCAGTCATCCAGGTGTTGATGCATATTTTTTTGTATCGCCAACAGCGACAGGCAGCTTCAAAAGTCGTTGATTAAACCGGAAATTATCGTTTTTTAGGTCTTTTTTGAAGGGGAGAAATCCTATATTCGTACCAAAATTGCACCTCCCAAAACAGACAGATACATGCTCTCACTTTTTATTACATGGAACGCCAGCCCCGAAGTATTTACCATTCCGGGGATCGACTGGCCTGTGCGCTGGTATGGCCTGAGCTGGGCACTCGCCTTCATCGGTTCGCATTTTTTCATGAACCGCATTTTCAAAAAAGAGGGCCGCACCGATAAGCAGCTCGACCTGCTCACCCTTTACATTGTGATTGCAACAGTATTGGGCGCAAGGCTCGGGCACTGCTTTTTCTACGATTTCAGTTACTATTCCAAACATCCGCTGGAGATCCTGAAGGTATGGGAGGGCGGCCTGGCAAGCCATGGCGGCGCTATCGGCATCGTCATCGGGATGTGGCTGTACTGCCGAAAAACCAAGGAAAGCTGGCTCTGGCTGTTCGACAGGCTGGTGGTGGTGGTGCCGCTCGCCAGCATGTGTATCCGTTTCGGCAACCTCATGAACTCCGAGATTGTAGGTAAGGTCACCAACGTCGCCTGGGGCTTTAAATTCCTGAGGAATGATGAAGACATGGCAAACCTGGCGCAATTCGGAACGGAGATCCCGGTAAGGCATCCCACCCAATTGTATGAAGCTTTATTTTATTCTGTGCTCTTCGTTTTATTTTACTGGCTATGGAAACACAAGCGCAACGCGGTAGGCCCCGGCTTTATGTTCGGCCTGTTCTGCGTGCTTATGTTCAGCTTCCGCTTCCTGATGGAATTTATGAAAGAGAACCAATCCGCTTTTGAAGATGCCTTACCGATCAATATGGGACAAATCCTCAGCCTTCCTTTTATTGCGCTGGGTATCTTTATGATCGCAAGGTCACGGAAATTAAGTCAAACAAACCATTTAATACCATAATGATGAACCTGCTCAACACGTTTGATCCGACCACAACGACCAAAACCCTGGAACGTTTAGAGAAGCTGTCAAACACCACAAAGCCTGTATGGGGAAAAATGAATGCCGCGCAAATGATGGCACACCTCAGTATCCCTTATGACTATGCTTACGGTAAAAAAGAACATAAGCCTTCTTTTTTCTCGAAGCTGATGCTGAACCTCTTTGTAAAAGCCCTGGTTGTGGGCGAAAGCAAGCCTTATCCGAAAAACTCGCGTACCGCTCCGGATTTTATCATTGCCGACGAGCGCGATTTCCAGACGGAGAAGGCCCGCTTAATTGCCAACATCAAAGAAACAGAGGCAAAAGGTTCCTCATACTTTGAAGGAAAGGAGAGCGGCGCTTTTGGTAAGCTCACCGCAAAGCAATGGAGTGTTCAGTTCTACAAACACCTCGATCATCACTTTACACAATTTGGAATTTAATTTTTCGATTTTATTATCTGACACAAAACGTCCCGCTGAATAAACCCGGCGGGATGTTTTTGTTATCAGAATAAGATAAGGAGCGATTTCAACATCATTCACGTCATGCTAAACTTGTTTCAGGGTGGGGCGCCAAACTATTGCTTCACCAGCTTCATCATGCATGTTTTGCCGTTCTGAATCACCTGTACAACATACACACCATTGGCTTCTTTACTCAGGTCCAGGCTATGCTTACCGGCCTCTGATTGTTCTGTAACCAGAATGGTGCTGCCGGTCATATTGGTAATTGTAATATGAGCCGGCGCTGATAATCCGATGGTAACAACGCCGTTGCCCGGGTTTGGATACAGGCTGATCTCAGAATCTGCGCCATCTATAACCTCAATGCCTGTACACAGGCTTACCACAATGGCCGTTGTGGCGGTGTTGGCACAACCGGTTGTACTATTTGTAAAAGAATAGGCCGGAGTAAAGGTTCCGCTGGTGGCAGGCGTA
This sequence comes from Hydrocarboniphaga daqingensis, assembly GCA_943362175.1. Classification (GTDB taxonomy): domain Bacteria; phylum Bacteroidota; class Bacteroidia; order B-17B0; family Aurantibacillaceae; genus UBA4416. The sequence continues at coordinate 208,340 of CALRIU020000007.1, forward strand.
AAGGCAGTTCCCGAAACGTTAGTGCCGTTATAGCTTCCGCCGGCAGGAGATCCTGTCAATGCGATACTGCCGCTGTTCACACAAACATTTCCTGCAGCAGCCGTTAAAGACACAGATGGCAAGGCATTCACCGTTACGCCGACTGTCGCTGATTTTGTGCAGCTGTTGGCATCCGTTGTATTGACGGTATACACGCTTGTCGCGGCCGGATTCACACTAACGGTATTGGACGTGCTTCCTGTTGACCAGGTATAGCTCAGGGCGCCGGTGCCTCCGCTACCTGTGGCAGTCAATGTGCTGGCGCTGCCTTCGCATATCGCCGTGCCGGCGGCAGTCGCATTCAGGCTAATAGCCGGTGGCTGTGTAATGTTAAGTGTTTGGGCAATGGTAGTACAGGTATTCGCGATCATTACCGTGTAAGAGCCCGCGCTTAAACCATTGGCGGTAGATGCGTTTCCTCCTGCCGGCACCCAGGTATAGGTAAATGGACCGACACCGCTTGCGCTGACGGAAGCAAGCCCGTTGCTGGCACCGTTGCAGAGAATGTTGGTTTGGCTCGATACAGCCGATATGGCTACGTTTGAAAAGCCGGAAGCCGTCACGCTCGCCGTTGAGCTTACCCAGTTGGAGGTAGTGCCTGTTAAGGCAACGTTGGTCAGCGTACCATTGTATGCATTTCCTGAAAGGTCGGGCAAGGCTGTGACTGTTGTGTTGGTTGCCCCTGCTACACCCTGGTTGAAGTTATAATTCATGATCAGGTTCGGCTGTGTGGCAGGGATTGTATTATTCATATTGGCCTGGATCTGGCAAAGCGATAAGGCTTCGCTCCACACACGCAGCTCATCGAGCTGGCCGTTGAAGTACTGGCTTCCTCCCGTGCGGGCGCCAATCGTTACCAAGCCACTCGTTCCGGTGGAGGAGCTCCCTCCGCTGCTCCCGGACTGCAACACCCCGTTAAAAAAGACCTGGACGCTGCTCGTTGCCGCAGTCCAGCGGGCTGCTACGTGTGTCCACTGGTTTTGGGGAATGCTCGATGAGGTCGCCACAGAAACGGTTGTCCCGTTCTTAATGACATAAAAATAAATCGTATTGCCGGTATTGGTACCAAGGGAAACGAAGTTGCTGGTGCTTGACTGGGCAAAGAAGATGCGTGCAAACGCCGATCCGCGGGGATTTACCCAGCCCTCTATGGTAAAATCACTGGTTGCGGGATTGCTAAACACGGAAGGGACGCTGGCAATGTCCACCTGGTCGTTACTGCCGTCGAAATCGAGCGCATTGCCCGAAAACTGCGCCCTTGAGGCAGAAAAAGAGAATATGGCACAAAGAAAAAGTAAATGTGTTTTAATCATGGGTCCGTGTTTTAGGGTTCAAGCTCTAAATTACAAAAAAATTTACTTCTTCTTTAGTGGTCAAAGCCTGAGGAAAATCAGTTGCTCTATCCTGTTCTTTGCGTGCAGCTCAAGGGTTTGCCTGCTTCCGGAACAGCAGCTGTGCGCGGCGCTCCCGCCTGCATTTGTTTTGTAAATAATTAGTCGTATATTTGTGGCCAGTTAGTCTTACGTGTAACTCAAAACGGTTAAAAATCCTTCCTGTTTAACCCTGGTTACGATAAACAAACTCCCAGCCGCTGTTAACAACCCAATGTGGGTTTAGTATGTTATTACCATTCCACACATTTTTATTTATTAATTACATTTACAATAGGCACCCTATGTGCCTAATTACCAATTATGGCAAAATCAAAAAAGAAACAACCCAAACGCTATTTATTCGAAGAAGTACTGGCGTTCTTAAAACATAATTCCGAAAAATCCTTCAATTACAAACAATTAGGTGCCGCTATGGAGATCGATAACGAAAGCGACCGCTTTGCATTGCTCGAAACCCTGGAGGAACTGAAACGCCAGGGCTTTGTGGTGGAAAAAGAAATCGGAAAATACCAATCCAAAGAAACCAAAAGCTATGTGTCCGGAACCATCGACTTCACCTCTACCGGAACAGCCTTTGTGATCGTTTCTCCCGAGCAACCTGATATTTTTATTCCTTTCCGCAAGACCCGCGATGCCATGCATGGCGACCTGGTGAAGGTAAACGTGTTCCCGCAGCGCGGCAAAGGAAAGCCCGAAGGAGAGGTGGTGGAAGTGATTCAACGCCGGAAAACAAAGTTCGTCGGCACCATCCAGATCAATCCAAAATTTGCCTTCGTGGTTCCCGACTTCGCCAAACTGCATGTTGATTTTTTCGTTCCCCTGAGCGACATCAACGGCGCGAAAAACGGGCAGAAAGTACTGATCGAACTCACGGAATGGAAAAAAGGGTCGGATAACCCGAACGCCAAAGTGGTGGAGGTCTTCGGAAACCCGGGCGAGCACGAAACAGAGATCCATGCCATCATGGCGGAATACGGCTTACCGATGGAGTTTGCTCCCGAGGTGGAAGCGGCTGCCAAAAAGCTCGATACACAAATAAAGCCGGAAGAGATTGCGAAGCGCCGCGACTTCCGTGGCATTACCACCTTTACCATCGACCCCGTGGATGCCAAGGATTTTGATGACGCCTTATCCCTCCGGAAACTGGAAAACGGCAACTGGGAGGTCGGCGTGCATATTGCCGATGTGACCCACTACCTGAAACCGCACTCTATCATAGACAATGAAGCGGTGAGCCGCGCTACCTCTGTTTACCTGGTAGACCGCACTATTCCGATGCTTCCGGAAGTTCTGAGTAACTTCGCCTGCTCGCTGCGCCCGCACGAGGAGAAATACTGTTTCAGCGCGGTGTTCGAAATGGATGACCACGCCCAGATCCAGAACCAGTGGTTTGGCAAAACAGTCATCTACAGCGACCACCGCTTTACCTACGAGGAGGTGCAAACCATTATTGAAACAGGAGACGGTCCATACAAAGAAGACATCCTGACCCTCGACCGCCTGGCAAAGATCCTGCGCGCAGAGCGTACAGCCAAAGGCTCTATCTTCTTCGATAAGGCCGAGGTGAAATTCAAACTGGACGAGAACGGCACACCTCTGGGAGTGTTCTTCAAAACACAGAAAGATGCCCATAAGCTCATCGAGGACTTTATGTTGCTCGCCAATAAAAAAGTGGCGGAGTTCTTAGGGAAACCGAAACACGAAGCGGGAGAGAAAAACCAGGGCCGGAAGAAACAAAACGAAAAGCCGGAAGATGCCGTGGTGTACAGGATCCACGATGTGCCGAAAGATGATAAGCTGATGGACCTCAACAATTTTGTGGCGCGCTTCGGCTACTCCGTAGCGGTTGGCAACAAACAGAAAACAGCGCAGTCAATCAATAAATTGTTGCACGATGTGAAGGACAAGAAAGAGCAAAGCATGATCGAGCTCCTCACGGTGCGCAGCATGCCTAAGGCGGTGTATACCACCAAAAATACCGGGCACTACGGCCTGGGCTTCGACTACTATACACATTTTACCTCACCGATCCGCCGTTACCCGGATGTGCTGGTACACCGCTTGCTGGAAGCCAAGCTGAACCACACACATTACCTGAAAGCCGACGAGCTGGAGCAGCTGGCCAAGCACTCTTCGGAGATGGAAAAGCTGGCAGCCGATGCCGAACGCGCTTCGGTAAAATACAAGCAGGTCGAATTTTTGGGTGATAAGATCGGGCAGATCTTCAAAGGTGTGATCAGCGGCGTGACGGAATACGGTGTGTTCGTGGAGATCACTGAGAACAAATGCGAAGGGATGATCCGTACCCGCGAAATGAAGGATGACCAGTATTTCTTTGATGAGGAGAACTACCGCCTGGTGGGCCGGCGCACAGGCAGGATCTACTCCCTGGGCGATCCGGTGATGATCAAGGTAAAACGTGCCGACCTCGTGAAGAAGCAGCTGGACTTCGAGTTTGTGGATTCGGTGACCCCGAAGCAGGAAGAGATCCGGAATCCGAAACGCTATAAGAAAAGGAAGTAAACATGGAGAGGGAAGATGCCAGGCACCGTTTTGAGATGAATGGTAATAAGGGCTGGTATAATCTCATAGACATCATTTATGACTATAAGCCGGGCCACATCGACATTACAGATATCTGGGAAAAATATGCGACCTTAGAGGTGCGCTATGAGGGATTTGACGATGCTTTCAGAGAACTTATTCATCATATCAGATACATCAGCAAAAAAACCTGCCAGGTCTGTGGCATGAGCGGTGGGCACACCATCATTAACGGATGGGAAACAACACTCTGCGACTTTCATTATGATATGATTGAGACGGAAGACAAACACCGTTCGCCAAGAATATATCCCGGCACATGAAGATGATTATTATCTTACAAGCGTCGTTGAGCTCCTGTGGATATACAAAACCGTTCTGACTATCTAATATGTGAATTCCGGATGATTATCTATAAATTACACAACATGAAATCAAAACTCCTCTTCCCTGCCCTTTTATTGGCAAGCCTTTGTCTAAGCTTTACAATCAGCAACAGCATTGGCTCCTGTTTCCTTTCATTCAAATCGGCCACCGATCTCACGGCAGCAAAGCCCGACAGGCTACCCGATGATGCCGAGAAATTCAGGACCGTAAAAACCGGCGCCGGCGAGGTGCAGATCAGCCAGGCAGACGGCTACCGGATTTTGTACTATAATAAAAAGCAGGCACCTTTCGTGAACCTGAAGGTGGAGCTTTCCGACCCGGCTTCCTATGAGCAGGATCAAAAACACCTGCTGGAACATTTAAACTATCTGAACTCCAACTCGCAGGGCATGGAAAATAAGGAGCTCATCACGCTCGATTACAATGGTTATAAGATTTATGGCCTGAGCCGAGGCTCCATCGACAAGGGAAGCACACTGGGCACCTTCGTCATGTTTCCTGGCAACAATACCATTGTGTATTTCTATTTCAACAACATGACTCCTGATTTCAGAACCTTTACAAACCTTGAGGAATACAAGGCCCAGCGTAACCTCTTTATGGGTGAATATACCAAACACCTGGCCGGCTGCAAGTAGATTCGGCGGCAATTGAAAATGGCGATACCAACCGGACAGGATATTGACAAAAAGCTTGCCTCGCTTCAGAAACAACAGAGCAGGCTTTATCGAATCTATCGGTTCAAATCCTTCTTCGGCATCCCAACCAAAGGGCTAAACGATCAACGTTCATTGGTGCTCTTCTCTATTCTTCAGCATCATCCATGCGAACCTTATACCTTTGTGGTTTTAAAAGGAATTGAGCGGTTCGATCCGGATTCTCTCGACGACTACCATGCCAAAGCCCTGCGGATTGATGAAAACAACTATGTTTCCATTTTCTTTAATGCTGATAAGCATTCCGGCGATTTTGTGATCGGCCAGAACATTGCCAGCAAGTTAAACCCTGATATGGTAAGTCTTCTGAAAAACAATTTTAGAAAGCGTATTGCGGAAGAGTTGTACCTTAAGGCGGCGGAAGAGCTCATTAAAAGCATAAAACAGCAACTGACCAGACACCGCGCATAATTTACAAAACACAGACGATCCTTCATGATCTTTCATTCATGAAAAACCAAAAAACGGTATTGTTAAAACTTGAAAGCAAGTAAGGGATTTCTTATCTTGTAACCTAAAAACCTATGTCCGTAAACCTCAACATCCGTTTCGAAATTCACAACATCAGAGAGATCCACGAAGAGGAAGATGAAATCAGGCGTAAGGCCATTTATGAGGCAGCTAACCAATTTCTGGAAGAAGAAGGCATCCTCGACCAGGACATGATCGTGGATTTTCTCGGGCAGGAAGGCTACCTCGCCGGCTATACTACAGGCCCCATCATTATTTCAGGCGCTTACCGCTGGGTGCCCGACGTTACCAAACGCTGGGAGGAAATGGCTTTCCGCGTGCTCGGCCCTGCCTGCAAACCTAAGGTGGAAGTGGAGTATCCTGATGAAGATTAAACGTGTTGGTCCTGCATAAATGCCGCTATTAGTACACCTGGCCGATGAACGCGATTCGGCCGCTATAAAAAAGAACGGGATCAAACCGGGCAAAGGCCGGCGGGGAATTTTTTGTATGCCCGTTACTCAGAGTTTTTATATTTCTCACCAGTGGCTTCGCGAGCTGAAGCGCCGCGGCGTGAGAAGCTATGTGGGCGTTTACTTTAAGATCGACAGCGACACGATGGTGTATGCCGGCAAATACCACGAGGAACACAAGCACATGGCGTTGGGCAAAGCCATTAAGCAATTCAGGAGCATGAAAGATCCTCTGGGCTACGAGCTGCTCATCGACCGGAAAATTGAGGCCAAAGAAATTGAAAGCATCCGCATGCTGCCACAAAACATGGGTTGGCGCTATTTTCCGGCAAGCCATGAAAAAGAGATGAGCTGCGCCTGTCCGATGTGTCTGCCCCGTGGCGAGATCAAAGCCAAAAGGCTTCGCGATAAGCTCGAACCTCCGGTGAAGCAAGCGCCCTACCCCGCCTTGCTGGCAAAGATTCTTGCGGAGGACAATCATAATGAAATAGAAACACTGCTCTGGTCCATCAAGGCCAGCCGCCGGCGTTCGGATCCTCAAAGCCTGATGTTCCTTTTGGAGAAAGGCTCTGACGACATTAACCGCTTGCTGGCACGGACCCTGGGTGTATTCAGGCATAAGCATACCCGCAGCTGCTTAAGCTCATTTCTGGCCATGCCCGACGAAGATACCCGCGAATATGCGGCGGCCGGTCTCCTGGGCTTATATAGCAAAGAAGAAGTGCCGCGCTTGCGCGCCATGAAGGATGCGGCCATTGACCGAGCCCTTGATGAATGGAGCGAAGACAATAATACTTACCTTTAAACTGCTTTAAAAAATAAAACCATGTTTACCGTTGAACAAATCCTTGAGGCGCATGCCACCGTTAAATCAGGCGCAGATTTTCCGCGCTACATCAAGGCATTGACAGCCTTAGGCATTAGCTCCTACGAAACCTTTGTAAAAGATGGCCACACCGATTTCCGTGGCGGGGACAATTATCAGGTGTCTACACCGGTAAAGTACGATGCCCTGAACATTGATTCACAAAGCGATGTGGAGCGCTTCAAACGCGATCTCAAAGCCCATCAGCAAGGCCAGACCGACTATCCGACTTTTTGCAGCGACTGTGCCGCATCGGGCATCGAAAAATGGGAAGTGTCTATGGCTGCGCTCACCTGCAGCTACTACGACACTGCCGGGAACAGGCTATTAACCGAACAGATCCCACAAGCATGACAACGCCCGCTCATATTGCCAAACACCTGCGCGAGCTCCATGTCGGAGGCAACACCACCGGTGCCAATCTCCGTGATGCCGTGTCAGGTATTTCGTGGGAGCAAGCCACCACACAGATCGGTTCTTTCAATACCATTGCTGTGCTCGTCTTTCATGTTAACTATTACGTGAGCGCCGTGCTCAAAGTGGTACAGGGTGGCCCACTGGATGCCCACGACAGCCTTAGCTTCAACCTTTCGCCCATCAGCAATGAGAACGACTGGCAGCAACTCGTGGCCAAATGCCTGGGAGATGCCGAAGCCCTGGCCACACTTCTCGAACAGATGCCCGAAGAGCGCCTGTGGGAAGATTTTGTCAAAGAAAAATACGGCCCTTATTACCGCAATCTGCACGGCGTTATCGAACACACCTTTTACCACCTCGGGCAGATCACGCTCCTGAGGAAACTTCTACAGGATCAGGGCACCTGACCTTATATTTGTGCTATCCGGCGCATCCTTAAAACCGGAGGATACTTTCAAGGGCGGTTTTCGTATCTTTAGTTATCCCCAATTAACCGGCACGTGTATGAAGCCACTGATCTTTCTTCTTTTTTTGGTTTTTGTAGGCGATGCTTATTGCCAGGCCGATTCATCCGCTGTGATTAACGTTCATTTCCTCTACGGTTCCAGGCCCAAACGGAAATTCAAAGACACAGAAGTGAAGTCTTTCGGCGGCCTTCACGGCGGACACGTGTCCATACAGGTAGGTGATACGGATTATGGTTTCGGCCCTACCATCATGCCCGTGCATCTCTTTCCCAAACACCGCCGGCAATCGGTGTTCGAAGCGCGTGAATTACAGGGAGGGGCCAGGTACAGTGCCGGAAATAAAACCGTGACTTTTGTAATTCCCGTTTCACCAAAGCAACTGGCAAGGCTCGACAGCACGCATAAAGCCTATTGCCAAACAACACCTTACGATTATGCCTTCTTTGGGATGCGCTGTGCATCTGCCACACAGAATATTCTTGCACTTGCGGGCATTCTCAAAAGGAAAAGCAGGGCGGTCACTATCCTCACCGCTTTCTACCCTAAACGCTTACGCAAACGCCTGTTTAAGCAGGCCAAAGCTCACGGCTACCAGGTAATCCGCAGCGAAGGAAAAACAACACGGAAATGGGAAAGGGATAATTCCTCTTTTTAATTGTGTCCGCTGTTTTTCTTACAATTACTGCCAGTAGTGTATCTTTATGACACCATTCTTTTATGAGCCTTTTTAAAATAACCACCCTCCTGTTATGTTGTATTTTTGCTTCGTGTCAGCGTGAAGAGTCCGGCAAAATCGTAACGCAAAGCATCGCCTTCGGTATCAGGCCGAACCAAGCGGCCTTAAAAGATACCGGTAGATATATGATCTGTGGCACCATGATGGGTGAAAGATTGAATTTGAATTTCGATCCTACGTTTTCAGTCTTTTGGGAGGCTTTTAGTAGGGACCTGGCAAAACGGAACTTCGCTTTACTGATTAAAAAGACCCGCTTCCCTTTACCTTACAGTATTGATGAGGGGCAGGATACTCTCGTTATTTATGAAAAGAAAAGCTTCCAACAGGTGTTTTCCAAATTCATCTCAGCAGAAATACACGGTCAAACCAGATTCGATCGCATAAAAGATCTGTCATCTGCCTCTTATGCTCCTTCGTCCCAGGAATCGGTAATCATAGAGGGCCTGATCTTCGAAAAGGTTAATGGAAGCTGGTGTTTATCTGCCCTTAGTGACTAAATTCCCAATAAAGAAATTATGAGTACAGACTTGTGTAACTGAAACGTTACACATACATTTGTAACCGATTAGTTACATAATAAAATCAACCGGCAATACAGAACATTTTATAATCTCCTTAAACAGACTGACATGAGCACACACAATCCATTCTTCTCCCTCAGCAGAACATTCAAGGCACCAAAGGAGCTGGTGTTTGAAGCCTTTGCCAATGAAGCCGCACTGGCCAGGTGGTGGGGGCCTGTAGAAGCGCCCATCGATGTTATTTCCCTCGATTTCAGGCCCGGTGGCACCTTCCATTATAAAATGAAAGGGCCGCAGGTTCATTATGGCATTTTCCATTACAGGGAGATCTGGCGGCCCGACAGCATCATCTGGGTCAACTCCTTTGCGAATGAGAAAGGAGAGATTATCAAGCCTCCCTTCGAAGGCATGGACATTCCCAGAGAAATGCTGGTAAGAATCAGCCTGTCGGAAAAAGACGGGATCACCACCCTGGACCTGTTCAGCGAGCCGATCCATGCTTCGGAAAACGAGGTTAATACATTCAATGGTATGATGGATAGCATGCGCCAGGGTTTTGGCGGAACCCTGAACCAGCTGGAATCTTACCTGGCCGCTTTGCAGGAATCATAAACAGCCCTGTGGCGGTGCGTTCCCGGCATCCGGAGCTTTGGGAAGCTCAACGCGTTTTGAGCCGGAAGCCTTTTAGCATCAGCCGGATTCCGAAGATCACTTCGAACAGGCCACCCGGAAGCGACAGCAGAATGCCCAGGCGGTATCCGAACAATTCCAGGCAGGCTCCCAGCGCCAGCAGCATATAGCCCAGCAGGCCCGCGATGGACAGGTACGCAGGCACAAGCCGTTGCCGGAAGAGCAGATAGCAAAAGGGAATGCTCCCCAGCCCCAGGATGATCATTGCCAGCTGATAGGCCCAAAAGTTACCCTGCATGGCCATTTGAAAGAACAGGCCGGTACAGGTTGGGTCGGCCAGGTTTGTCTTGGCCGATTCTGTACTTAATGTAAATAACAGCAATAAGCAGATCAGGCCCACAAGCAGGATCAGGGCCTCCATCATCCTGGCTGCCAGGTACCAGAGTCCCGTTCGTGGATGGTAGCGTTTGAGCACAGGATACAGCAGGATGGCAATGGCTGTAACGCACAGCGAGTTGAGCACCAGGAGCAGTGCTGCGGTCATAAGCTGCGGTCGGGAGGACGCGACAGAGAGCAAATCGCCAGGTTCTTTGGCAAGCGATGAAATCAGGTTGCTTCCAATACCATAAGCCAATAAAGGAATCAGAAAAAGGGCTCCGGTGATGCGAACCGGTAATTGAGTGGTGTTCATTTTTTTGAGGTTTAAACACCCGCAAGGTACAGCGCGGAACCTCCCTGCTTCGTTAACTTCGGTTAAGAAATGCAGGCGTGGTGGCTCTGCCGCTGATCCTTGTTTTTGACCGCAGGGCCATCAATAAAAAAGCCTGCTACGACGGGTCATAGCAGGCTTATAGCTCTTTGTCAAGGTTTATTATATATGAATAATAATGCCTTTGTTAATACCTGTATTCATAGTGAATGGTTAGTTTATTGTAAATTTCAGATAATCCAGTCCAAATGGTAAGGGGGGCAGCCCCCCAATTTTGCTTTTAACGTTTCTTTTTCTACCTTGTGTATTAAAAATGCGTAGACTGGTTCTTATCCTTGGCTTATTTTGTTCTGTTGGTGTTTTTGCGCAGTATACAAGTAAAATTACGGAACGTCTTAAAAACCTTCGGGAACTGGCTTATTCCGATTCGCTTGGCCTGTTCCGGGAAGGAAACGGGATCATTGAATCCGTGAAGGGCACGGCACAGCAAGGAGCCATTGCCGACGTTTACCTGTATTTCGGAAATTACTTTTACTATACGCGGAATATCGACCGGGCGCGGTACTATTTTACCAAAGCCAATAAGCAGGCTATCATTAACAAAAACCAGCACATCGAAGACCTTTCGAACATCAGGCTGGTGTTTATCGACGATGAGGAAGGCCTCATTGATGATGCGGAAAGCCAGTTGAGAGCTATGCTGGCAGATGCTAAAAAGAAGAACGACCAGGAAAATATCCTGGAGACCATCAATTTCCTGGGGATATTAAAAGAGCGTGAAAACCGCCTGCAGGAAACCATTAAGCTGTACATAGAGGGCCTGGGTCTGGCCGAATCCTATAACCGGGGCCATCATGTCTCTGTATTCAGGAATAATCTGGGGCTTATGAAATTATACGGCAACCAGTTCGATGAAGCCTTGGTTGATTTTGAAAAAGGTTTGGAAATTTCTAAAAAAGAGAATGACCAGAGCCTGATCAATCACATCCAGATCAACATGGCGCTGATATACCTCATCAAAGACAGCACGAAAACAGCCCTTGCCATGTTCGATGAGGTAGTACGGCACTCTCGGAAAAATAATCATCCCCGTGAATTGGCCAGCATTTTTGTCAATATCGGCAGCGCGTTCAGCAATACCGGCCGCCCGGAAATGGGCCTGTCTTATATGGACTCTGCGATCACGGTATTGGAAGAGCATAAGATGTATATAGAACTTACCAAGGCGTACCTTGGAAAAACGGATGTTTTGCTAAGGCTTAAAAAGCCCGTGGAAGCCCGTAAATCTTTGGAGCGGGTTTCTCAGCTGACCGATATTACCAATAACCTGGATGATAAAGCGTCGCGCTTTGTCATGCTGTATGAGATCGAAAAGCAGGAGAAAAATTATAAAGCGGCGCTCGAGAGCTATGAAAAATACAAAACCTTAAAGGACAGCGTCAATGATATGCTAAACAGCAAAGTGGTTCAGGGCCTGCAACTGAAATACAACGTTCAGAAAAAAGAAATAGAGCTGGAAAAGGAACGATCGAAAAGCCTGGTGCTTGAAAAAAAGAACCAGGACGAGCGTTTTATCCGCTACCTCACGATCTTTGTTTCGGCCATCGCCCTGATCCTGATCCTGGGCCTGGTGTGGGTTTTGTATTCGCGCAAGGTCCGCGAAAAACAGGAGCTCTTCAGCCAGCAGCTCATTGAAAAAATCGAGGAAGACCGCTCGCGTATCTCTATGGACCTGCATGATGATATCGGCCAGTCGTTGTCGATGCTGAAATCGAAGATCGCTTCGGTGAAAACAGAGAGCGGAGAAGATGAAAAGATCCTGGAGTCCGGGCTTTCGCGGGTGATCGAACAAACCCGTGAAATTTCCAGGAGCCTGTATCCTTCCTACCTAGAGAAGATCGGCCTGGTGCGCTCGGTCGCAAGCCTTTCGGAAAATGTACAGTCTTCTACAGGCATCGAATGCAGCTTCGAGATTACCGATAAGGTGGAAAGCCTCTCGCTGAATGTAAAAACACATCTGTACCGCATCCTGCAGGAATGCACCAATAATACCATCAAGCATTCGGGAGCCACGGCACTCAAGGTTTCCATTACCGAGAAGAACGGTGAGTTCACCATGATCTACCAGGACAATGGCAGCGGCTTCGGAAGCAAGCAGCAAAAGGGCCTGGGCATTCTCTCCATGAAGGAGCGTGCCAAGATCATCAACGGAACCGTCTCCTTCGACGACAAAAGCAATAAGAGCTTTAAGCTGGTTCTAAAATTCAAATCATAATCCCCCTCGACCGCCCCATGAAAACTGTAAACTCACTCCTCATCGCCGACGATCATCCTATTTTCAGGATGGGGCTTAAAGATATTCTGCACCGTGTGTTCCCAAAGGCAAAAATTTATGAGTGCCACAACGGTACGGAAGCTTTTGACAGCATTCTGAAATACGATCCCGAAATCTCTATCCTCGACATCAACATGCCGGAGATCAACGGGCTGGACGTCTGTAAACACGTTCTTAAACAAAAACCGGACGCCCGCATCATTATCCTCACCATGTACAGCGAAAAGGAGATGATCAAGAACGCCATGCTTTCCGGAGCCCTGGGCTATATCCTGAAAGACAATGCCGTGGATGAGATCACCGACTGCGTGCAGACGGTGCTGGCCGGCGATAAGTATATGGGCATTGCCATGCAGCCTCACCACAAGGAGCTGAGCGTGGAAGATAAAAAGAAAAAGCAGTTGCTCGACGGCCTGAAAGCCCTGAGCCACGCGGAACTGAAAACACTGAAGCTGGTGAGCCAGAACAAAACCTCGAAAGAAATTTCGGAGCTCCTGTTCCTCTCCGAAAAAACCATTGAGAACTACCGCTCGCGCATCTGCCAGAAGCTCGACCTGCCACCACGCAACAACAGCCTGGTGATCTGGATCAGCGAGAACAAGAATCTGTTGTCATATATCAGCGAGTTTTAAAAAGCCGGAATGGCCCTCTGAGCGGAGTCCAAGAGCCGATGGCTGCCCTGCCTTATCCAAGAAAAAACCCGCCATGAAATTTCGTGGCGGGTTTTCTTTTTTAAAAAATTTCTTATCCCAGCAACCAGCGGAACAGCAGGAACAGTCCGCAGGAGAGCACAATGGTTACCGGCAGGGTAAGCACCCAGGCCAGCATGATGTTGATGATGGTTTTACGCTGTAAGTTCTTCAGACCCTTTTTGGCCACCATACTTCCGGCAATACCCGAAGAAAGCATGTGGGTGGTGCTTACCGGCGCACCGTAGGCGGTTGCCACACCAATCCCGATGGAGGCAACGATCTCGGCGCTGGCGCCCTGTGCATAGCTCATGTGCTGTTTCCCGATCTTCTCCCCGATGGTTTTCACAACGCGCTTCCAGCCAATCATCGTTCCCAGGCCCAGCGAAATAGAGATCATAATGATCACCCAGCTTGGAGCGTATTCGATCAGTTTTTTGGAGGCTTTGATCTCATCCTTCAGTGTTTTCTGATCGTTGAGCGTTAAGGATAGGTTCTCTCCTTTGATCAGTTTTTCAGCGCTTTTGGTAATTTTCACCACATCCTTGCGGAGGCTGAACCTCTCGGTTACCGCCACATCGTTGGAGTTGAACTTGCCTGTGGTATGTGTATGGAAATGATCGCTGTAAGCCATGATATCGTGGTAGGCGAATAATTCTTTTTCTCCGAATTTGCTGGTATCAGCCTTTAGGATCAGCTTCTGGATATGCCCTACGTTTCCGTTGATGCTTTGCAGGTTCACGCTTTCATCGAGCGAGAACTGCGCCGGCAGGATGGCGATGAGGATCATCATGATAATGCCCACACCTTTCTGTCCGTCGTTCTGCCCGTGGAAAAAGCTTACCAGGCCGCAGGTGGTCCACAACATCATGCGCACCCAGAGCGGAGGAACTTTTCCGGGGATCGGCTCTTTATAAATAATATCGTTTTTAATGAGGCGCTTGAAGATAAACATCACGATGATGGCAAGTGTGAAGCCTGCCAGAGGCGATACCAGCAAGGCCATCCCGGTATCTTTGGCCTTATCCCAGTTTACGGCAGAAAGCCCCATGTCTCCGGGCAGAAAGTAAAAGGCGATCCCGATCCCTAAAATGGAACCGATGATGGTATGCGAGCTGGATGAAGGGATCCCCAGGTACCAGGTTCCGAAGTTCCAGATAATGGCGCTCAGCAGGAGGGCCAGGATCATGGCTACCCCATGGTATACATTGGTATCTACCAGCACTTCCATCGGCAGGAGGTTCACAATGCCCATGGCTACCGTAATACCGCCCAGTAACACGCCGCAGAAGTTCAATATCCCCGAATACACTACCGCTACGGTAGGCTTCATGCTGTTGGTATAGATGACGGTGGCTACTGCATTGGCCGTATCGTGAAAACCGTTGATAAATTCAAAAAAACAGGCAAGGAGCAGGCAAATAACCAGTAACACTATAATTGTCGTCATATAATTTTCTTCTATTTAAATTGACGCAAAAGTAGGATGTATTACCCTTTTCAATGTTAAGCTAATGTTAACATCTGCTTTCTAAATTCCTAATTCGATCTGAAAAACCGCGAAAAAATAGCGGTTATGGTCCTGCTGAAGGGCGAGGTCGCGCTCACGGTTATAGAAGATGTTGGCCTGGGCCTTTACCTTGTGCTTGTTGAGGTATTTGGATACACCCAGCCCGTATTGCTCATTCTGGCGCACTTTTGCCAGCAAATCGTGGTGCGGGCTCACCAGGGAGTGGCGCAGCGCGATCTCAAAGCGGTTTTTAAAACAGTAGCTCAGCTGGGTGTTGATGCCGTCGCCGGTAATAATGGTCCTGGCCTTCCCGTCGCTGCCCATCACAACGGGACTGCCTTCGGTATCACGCCTGATGTACTCGCTGCTCAGCGCCATGCCCTGGTATTTGAACACCATATCGGCCATATACACGTTGAAGCTCCTGGCCGCCAGCAGGTCTTTCCCCAGCTGCCCGCCATTGCGCACCGCCAGGTCGTTGAACTGGTAAGCGCCGGCGATCGAGAGTTTGGGTTTAGGCTCGTGCAGCAGGTCGCCCTCAAAATAGTCGCCGCCATCGGTAAAAGCCCCGAAAGGCAGGAGCTCTACCCTCCCGGTATAAGCCAGGCCCGGGTTGCTCATCACGGAGTTTCGGCCTTCCCCGCTGGTAATGGCTGCTTTGGTTAATAAGATGATATTCCCGCCCAGGCTTGCCGTATGGTAAGCAAAGAGACCAAAATCACGGTCCACGGTAAAATTGGCGTTTACAATCGACCTGTCATAGAACTGCAGGGTGCTCGAGGAGCTCATCCGCTGCCTGTTCCCGGGCAGTTTCCCCTGGCCGAAGCCAAACTGGAGGTTTTTCACAGGCTTGTAAAAGATCATGGCATCCCTTAAGACGTTGGGGCTGCTGTTCTGTACGGAACCGTCAACATCACTCCAGTCCATATCGCCGCGGGAGAAAGACAGCTGCATGTAATAGGACCATTTGGCATTGATCACATGCCCCGCCAGGCCAAGGCGGCAGCGGCGCACACGGGCTTCCCAGCTGGCAGGTTGCAGGTCCTCGTCACTTACCGTATTCATCAAAATCCGGTTCTGAATCCGGAAGCGGATATTCACCGAATAGGAGCTGTCGGGTGTCGAAAATCCGAGACCGTTCTTAAAATTGAAATGTGGTAATTTCTTCTGCTGGCTTTTCAGATTCGTCATTTCCTTCTTCAGGAACAACAGCTCGCGGATAATACTGTCCTGGGTATAAATTTTGGTTTCCTGCGCTGCCAAAGGGTTTAAAGCAATCAGGCTTATTAAAAGAAAAGTAATTGTTATTCTCATGTAAATCTATTATTACGGAATGGCAAAATAATCCGCGCGATGTTAGATTTGAGTAAATCAAATGTTACCAAATGGTTAAGGAAAATAAGAAAGCCCTGCCGCAAACACGACAAGGCTTTTGATGATATGTGCGGTTGTCAATCCGTTTGCCCCTCCTTCCTTTCGGACGATATAACGTGATTGTTCTAAGGTATTTTATTCATAGCCACTCGATACATCATTTGCCTGTTTTTGCAAGTGACACCCGAGGTGACAAAGGCCGGTTTTCTAACAATCGATCTTCTTGATGCGGTCGGCATGGCGGCCGCCTTCGAAGGTTTCGCTTAAGAACACGTCGATGCATTTTTTAGCTTCTGCTACCGAAATGTAACGTGCCGGCAATACTAAAATGTTGGCATCGTTATGCTGGCGCGCCAGCGCCGCGATTTCAGAATTCCAGCATAAAGCCGCCCTGATACCCTGGTGTTTGTTGGCAGCCATGTTAATGCCATTGCCACTTCCGCACATCAGGATCCCAAACTCCACCTCTCCGCCGGTAACAGCCGTAGCAACGGCATGCCCGAAATCAGGATAATCGGCCCGCTCGGTACTGTAGGTTCCTTTATCGCTCACATCATGTTGCTTGCTTTTTAAATAGGTAATGAGCTCCTCTTTTAATTCAAATCCTGCGTGGTCGCTGCCAATGGCTAATTTCATCATGTTTTTAGTTAAGGTACAAAGGTAGCAGTTTTAAAATTATTTTCAGGGAGTAAATTTTATGGTCGAATCGGCTACACTCAGTCAACGAGCCGGTGGTTTCGAGAGCCTCAACCACCGGTTTTTACTTTAATAGATTATTTCCACATCGCCGCCAATGGGAAAGCTTTGGCAAACCAGGATCCGGCCTTTGGCCACTTCATCATCCGTGAGCACTTCATTATAAGCCATCCATACCTTCCCTTTACTGCAGGTAGCCACACAGCTCGCACAGCGGCCGGCCTTGCAGCTATACGGCAACTGAATACCCTGGCTGATCGCCGCTTCCAGTACCGATTCCGGGTATTGCACCATAACAGAAAACGTTTGCCCGCCAATGCTGATCATGGCCTGGTGGGCTTCGGTATCCGGCGGCTGTTCTTTGATCTTACGCGGCAGGCTGCTATAGTTCTCCTTCATCACGTGACTCGCCGGAAAGCGGCTCAATAAGGTGATCTGCACCGTCAGCATATAATCGAAGGGCCCGCAGATGTAAAACATCACCTCATTCCTTCCTACCCGCAAGTGTTGGTCGATAAGCTGGTCCAGCAGCCAGCTGCTCAGGCGTGTATTGTAAATCCCGCTCTCATTACTGAACAGGAATTTAACGGCGAAGCGCTCCTGATACTGCTCCTGTAACCTTCTCAGTAGCTCATAAAAAATCGTGTCTTCCTTGCTTTTATTACTGTAAATGAGAGTTACCTGGTGATCCGTAGTATGCAACAATGTTTTGATCAATGAAAAGCACGGTGTAATGCCACTCCCGGCCGCTACAAAGAAAAACTGCCTGATCAGCGGGTCATTCTCCGGCAGGGTAAACTGCCCGGCAATACCGGTCGATTCCAGGATATCACCTACTTTGACCGTCGCTAATAAAGCCCTTGAAAATTCTCCGTTATCCAGTTTTTTAATAGTGATCGCCAGCTCCTTATCGGTTTCGGGTGAGGAAGACATGGAATAAGACCTCCGCTTCTCACCATATCCGGTATGAAATACCAGGGTCAGAAATTGCCCCGGCTTATATTCAGGCTTCCATCCGTTCAGGGGCTCCAGCACAAATGTCTTAGCATCCTTGCTTTCCTGGATAAGGCCTGTTACCTTTAATTGCCGGACGATAGAGTTTTGGTACATACTTTTATGAATCAAACTGATATTTCAAAACATTGTTAACTAATAGTAATCAACGTTAATTAACCTTAACAAAAAAATTAACTGATTTTGAAGCAGTTGTGGCAGCTGTGAATTAACAAATTTACTGTGTAAAAATTAATTGTCCGTTAATAAGTTTGTGTAATTAATTTCCCTTTTGTTCATATCAAATTTACCTAACACAAGATTCGTTAATTCAAAATTTACTTTCAAAAACTAGTGGGTCTCTTTTACAGTTTTACACACATAAAAAACAGGTGATTCATCCTCTTATTTACTGACAACCGCTTTTCTGAACAAATTGTTGATTACCTTGTATGAATCTACAGATCAAAATATTATACGCTCATTACCCGTTTAATAAATGTTAATAGAGCCTAATTAATCAGAAAAACAAGGGAACAAAAGCTTATTTTTACACAGTACTAACAGCTTATAATAATAGCCTTTAATTTAATTTTTAAAATATTTTATTATTATATATTATGATTTTGGAAAAAGGATACCTCGAAAAAAAAATTGATCCGGCGCTTGATTTGTTCAAAGAGATTGCGCATCTTAAGAAAGAGAAGAACGCCATCATCCTGGCACACTACTATCAGGATGCTGATATTCAGGACATTGCAGACTATATCGGGGACAGTTTAGGCCTCGCTCAACAGGCCGAAAAATCGACGGCCGACATCATTTTATTTGCCGGCGTGCATTTTATGGCGGAAACGGCCAAGATTCTCAATCCGCAAACCAAAGTGCTTATCCCCGATCTCAAAGCAGGATGCTCCCTGGCAGACTCCTGTCCACCCGATCAATTTGCCGCTTTTAAAGCCGCTCACCCCGATCATGTGGTGCTTACCTATGTGAATTGTACGGCCGACATCAAAGCCCTCTCAGATGTCATTGTAACGTCTACCAATGCCGTTCAGATCGTGGAGTCCTTCCCGAAAGATCAAAAAATAATTTTTGCCCCGGATAAGAACCTCGGCGCTTATATCAACAAGGTAACCGGCCGCAACATGGTGTTGTGGAACGGCTCCTGCATGGTACACGAGATCTTCAGCCTCGAGAAGCTTATCAAGCTGAAAGCGCAGCATCCTCAGGCGGTTGTGTTAGCTCACCCGGAGTGTGAAGCTGCTATCCTCGACCATGCCGATTATATTGGCAGCACCACGGCTTTGCTCAACTACAGTAAAAAATCAGAGGCAACAGAATTTATTGTACTCACGGAAACCGGTATCATTCACCAGATGCAGAAGGCCAGCCCCGGAAAAACATTCATTCCTGCTCCGCCCAACAACAGCTGCGCCTGCAACGATTGCCCTTATATGAAACTGAACACCCTCGAAAAAATATACAATACCCTGAAATACGAGCAGCCCGAATTATTGATGGATGCAGACATGATTGAAAAGGCTAAAAAGCCCATCACACGCATGCTGGAGCTGTCTGCACAATTCGGCTTATAAATTTTATGGTATCGATTATAAATGGTAAATTAGATGTTTTATAGATTGTTTGTTCCTGTGCTACACCAGAGATTGTCTTATAGTTTCAGAATTGTTTTACTGTGTTTGGTTGCAGCGGTTCCGTATTCTTTGAAAGCACAAACAGCCAATCCTAATGGTTACAATACTTTTTATTACGACAATGGCGCCAAATCATCAGAAGGTACCATGCGCGACGGAAAGCCCGATGGCTACTGGAAAAACTACTATAAGAACGGGAAGCTCAAAATAGAAGGGAACCGCAAGGACTTCCTGCTTGACAGCGTGTGGAAGTTCTATACCGAAAGAGGAAAGATCACCAAAGCAGTAGCTTATGCCGAAGGTAAAAAGAACGGGTATACGTTCAACTATGATACCAACCAGCGTGTCAGCAGCAAAGAACCCTACGTAAACGATATCAAGCAGGGAATGGCCTTTTCCTATTATCCTTCCGGGAGAACCAAGCAAATGACGCCTTACGTCAAAGGAAGGCCCGATGGCATTGCTTACGAGTATGCCGAAGATTCAACCATTATTTCCATCATCAAATACCAGGGAGGTATCCTCGCTAATGTGGAACGCATCAACCGTAAGGATGAGAACGGAAAAAAACAGGGTGTCTGGAAAAGCTTTTATGAGGATGGAAAACTGAAAGAAGAGAAAAAATTCAGGGACGACCAGGTGGATGGCTATGTCAAAACCTATGATAACAAAGGAAACCTGGCGAATACCGAAAAATTCAACAACGGAAAGCAGGTGAAAAATGCACCCGAGCTGGCCCGCCTCGATGTATACAAGGATTATTACGAGGATGGTACCCTGAAATACGAGGGTGGTTACATCAACGGTATGCCGGTAGGTACACACTACCATTACAAGCTTAAATACATGTGCGACTCCCTGCCGGTAGCGCGTGATGATACAAGCGATGTGATGATCAAAGTACGGGTATGCCGCAACAGGCCTGTGCCCGATTCAGCAATCGTTTACCTCGAAGGGATTAAAACCGATTACGGTGCTGTAGACAGCCTCAGGAACCGCGTGGGTATCTGGACGGAATACCATAATACAGGCGAGTTCAAAGGAAAGGGTTTATACCTGAACGATAAGCGTGTGGGCGAATGGACCTTCTATTACCCGAACGGACAAATAGAACAAAAAGGAAAATACGATAAGAAAGGCCAGGCGCAGGGCGATTGGCGCTGGTATTACGAGAACGGAGCACTGATGCGCGAAGAAACCTATATCAACAACCTGCGCGACGGGATGATGACGGAATATACCGAAGATGGAAAAATACTGACCAAAGGCGAATTTTCAGACGATATGCAGCAAGGTCTTTGGGTATATGAAACGCCGGAGTACAAAGCCATTGGAAAGTATGTGGATGATAAGCCGGACAGCTTATGGAAAAGCTATTACATGCCAAAAGAACGCCTGAAATTTGAAGGACGGTTTTTGAATGGCGATGAAGACGGTGTGCATACCTGGTATTATGAGAACGGCCGGAAAATGATGCAGGGCGCTTATTCCGGGGGGATGAAACAAAACGACTGGAAGTTTTACGATGAAGGCGGATATAACTACCTCACGATCTTTTACGAAAACGATATCGAAGTAAAATTCCAGGGGACAAAAGTAGTACCGACCTACGAAGAGAGCATCCGGGATTATTCATCTGTTACTTCCAAAAAACCGGATAAAACCATCCTGGACAAGGAAAAAGAAGTTAAGAAAGATGAGGAAGGCGCCGAATAATAAGGCTTCTCAAATTGACTCTGTTAAAGGGTTTGTGAATGATCAGGCCCTGAATTCTTTTCTTCAGAGCCTTCCGGTAGGTATTATTATTTTTTCGTCAGAGGCTATCCTGTTTGCCAATAAAAAAGCGCTTGATATCCTGAAAGCGGGGAAAAGCTTTGAGCGGGCCCTCCGCGACTATTCTATCTTCGATCTGATTCTTCCCGAATACCACAAAGGCTGTAAGCAACGCCATAAAAAGATTCTGGCAGGCGAAGGGCAGGAAGCTTACGAGCTGAAAGTAAAAAATGCGAAAGGCGAAATCATTGATGTTGAAGTACAGTGCAACAGCATTATTTTCGAAGGCAAAAAAGTCATTCAGAGTGTGATCTCGGAGATCTCCGGGAAGGTAAAGGCCAGGAACAGCCTCAAGGAAGCGGAAAATAACCTGAAAGTGATTCTGAGGGGGATTGATGAGGTGGTATATTACCTGGAGATCAGGCAGGAGAAAACATTAAAGTTCATTTCCGATAAAGTGGAAGATACCTTTGGTGTGAAACCGGAAGTATACAAGAAAAATTACGTTAGCGGAAAAACCAATATCTTAAAGCACATTCATCCCGACGATGTGGAAATGGTAATAAAGAGCGGGGAAAAGCTCAAAAAGGAAAAGAAGCCCCAAACCTTTGTGTACCGCTTCCGGAACTTTAAAACCAAAAAATACCAATGGCTGCAGGAGCGCATCATTCCTCAGTTTGACGAAAACCGTAACCATATCGGGAACCTGGGAATTACCCGCGATATTTCTGCAGAGATGGAAAAGCAACACCACCTCAAGCAGAATGAAACCATCTTCAAGCACCTGTCGCAAAATGCGTCGGACATTATCTACCTCTATGATTTCAAACCCTCAGGAGCCTATACCTATGTGAGCAATTCGGTAAAAAAGATCCTGGGATACTCTCCCGAAGATTTTTACAGGGATCCTTTGTTTGGAAATAAGATCATCATTAACGATGACAGGAATATCATCCGTAATTCCAATGCCATTATTGCCGGGCAGAAGAACGTGCGCAAAACACTCGATAAATCGGTTTTCAGGTACGTTAAGAAAGACGGAAGCATTGCCTGGCTCGAAACGCGCTACTCACATTTAAAAGACAAAGAAGGGAATATTATCACGCTCATCGGCATCAGCCGCGATGTTACCAAAGAGAAGCAGGAAGAGCAGCTGCGTAAGCAAAGTGAGCAGAAGTTTAAGCTCATTGCCGATAACGCCAACGATGTTATCTATTTTTTTACCTATCATCCGGAGCCAAAATACATTTACATCAGCCCTTCCGTAAAAAAACTGCTTGGTTCGCCGGCCTCCGAATTTTATAAGAATCCCGGTAAGGCCCGCTCCATGGCCATTGATCAGAAAACGTATATAGCTTTCGAAAAGGAACTGGCCCGGGAGCAAAAAAACAATACGCTGACCTTTAAAACCTCTGTGTTCCAGTACAAGACAAAGGCCGGCAAGCTCGTATGGCTCGAAGATAATTATTCGCCGATCTTCGATGAGTACGGAAACATTGAATTTATTCTTGGGATCAGCCGCGATATAACTGCCGAAAAAAACTACAGGCTTGAGCTTGAACAAAAATGGAATAACTACGAGAATGTACTGGAAAATTCTCCGGTAGGCATTATCATCCACGATAACGGAATATGCCTGTATTGTAACAAAACAGCCTCCACTATCCTGGAGGTCAGCGATCCCAAAAAACTCTTCGGCTTGCCCCTGATGCATTATTTTTACGACGAGTCACAAAAGGATCTGGCCTTTATGCGCATGCACAGAGCCATTGGAGGCGAAGAGCTCGGAGAGCACTCCTACCGCATCCGAACATCCAGGGATAACATCATTGACGTGGACCTGAAAACGGTACCCTTCATCTATAACGGACAAAAATGCGTACAAACCATCATCTCCAACATTTCAGATGCTAAGAAACTGGAGAAGGAGCGCATCAGGGCGGAAATAGCAGAAGACCTGAACAAGGAGCTCATCAAGGAAATCAATTACCGCAAAAAGATACAGCATGAGCTGGTAACGCAAACCACCAAGTACGAGGCTATTTTTAATAATACCTCACACCTGATCTGGTCGGTCAACAGGGACCTGCAGATCACCTCCTTCAACCGGAACTATTACGATTATATCAAAAAGATATTCGATAACGAGATCAAGGTCGGTATTCACATTTCTGAAATAAGAAGCAAAGAGAGCCGGAATATCAACCTGGGTATTTGGGAAGAAAAATACAAAAGGGTATTTGATAGTAAGAAAGACAATAGTGTTGAGTTCTTCGAGATCCAGAATGCCGATGCCCAGGGGAAGATCCATTACCGCGAAATCTACCTGCACCCTATCCGCGATGCGAGGGGCATTGTGAACGAGATTGCCATTATTGCGCACGATGTCACGGAAAGAAAAAACGTCGAGCAAAAAATCCTCGATCAGGCCGCCAAGCTCGAATCTATTTTCGAAAGCTCGGCCCACCTGGTATGGACGGTAGACGCAGATTTTAACCTGACCTCCTGCAACAACAATTTTATAGAGACGTTCAAATTCAACTACCAGGTAGAGCCGGTATTGCATAAAAAGCTGCACCTGGTGGTATTGCCGCAGTACAGAAAAGATTACGAAAACTATTGGTATCCCCTCTACCGTAAGGTGCTGGCCGGAAATTCCCTCAAGTTTGAAAGGAAACAAAAGGAAAAACACGGTGGTATCAATTACAAAGAAATTTACCTGAACCCGATCCGGAACTCCCATGGCGAGATCATTGAAATAGCCTGCCTGGCACACGACATTACCGAAAACAAACAGTTCGAAAAACAGATCGTAGAACAGTCGGCCAAGCTCAAAGCCATTTTCGAAAGCGGTGATCAGCTCATGTGGACGATTGGCAAAGACAAGCGCCTGACCTCCTTCAATCAGAATTACGCAAAAGCCATCTATGATCTTTATGGCTATTATCCCGAAATAGGAAAAAGCATGCGCACCAGCAAGAGTGCCGGATACCACGATATCTGGAATGACCGCTACGAAACGGCCTTCCAGGGCAAGCAGGTAGAATTTATTTCGGAAAGGGTAAACCTTCACGGTGTGAAAATCATTCGCCAGATGATCCTCTACCCGATCAAAGACAATGATAATAACGTGATTGAGATCTCCGGAATCGGCTTCGACATTACAGAAAACAAGAAAAACGAAGAGCGGATTACCCAGTCACTCAAGGAAAAAGAGGTGCTGCTGAAAGAAGTACACCACCGCGTGAAAAATAACATGCAGGTGATTTCCAGCATCCTCAACTTACAGTCCTCGTATGTGAAAGATGCCTATGCACTCAACCTGCTCAAAGAGTGCCAGAACAGGATCAAATCGATGGCCTTTATCCATGAAAGCCTTTACCAGACCAAGAATTTCGAGTCGGTCAATTTTTCGGAATACATTACCACCTTGTCTAAAAACCTGGTGCATACCTACTCGATCAATACAAAAAACATCAAGCTTGTTTTAACACTCGACAAACTGTTTTTAAACCTCGATTCATCGATTCCCTGCGGCTTAATTATTAACGAAATTATATCAAATTCATTAAAATATGCATTTCCTGATAATAGGGATGGAATAATCTTCGTAACTTTGAAAGTTGACAATCATCAGGTAAGGATTGAGGCTGGTGACAACGGGGTGGGAATTCCTCAGGGGATCGACATCAAATATACGGAAACACTGGGCTTACAGCTGGTGGATACGCTCGTAGAACAGATTAACGGAACTTTGGTACTTGAACGCCACAAAGGCACAAAATTTATTATAGAGTTTAAGAATTAATTCAGATTATGGAAAACAACATCAACGTGTACATTGTAGAAGACGAGAGCATCGTAGCGAAAGATATTCAGAACAGCCTGAAAAAACTGGGCTACAACGTGCTTGGCATCAGCAATAACGGAGCAGACGCCATTAAAAACATTGTGGATCTGGAACCAAACATCGTTCTGATGGATATTATGATCAAAGGAAATATGACCGGTATTGAAGTCGCCGAGATCATCAAAAAAGAATACAATATCCCGGTAATCTTCTTAACGGCCTATGCTGATGAGAGCACGCTGGCAAAGGCAAAAATTACAGAACCCTATGGCTACATCCTGAAGCCGTTTAAAGAAATCGACCTCCATTCTACCATCGAAATGGCGATCTACAAGCACAAGAAAGATACCGAGGTACAGAAGGAAAGGGATTTTCTCTACTCCCTGGTAGAGAATAAAGACGATGCCGCCAAAGACATCCTCTTTGTGAAATCCAACAGCCGCCTGGTAAAAGTAAACCTGAAAGATATTTTCTACGTGGAAGCTTTGAAAGATTATGTGGTGCTCAACACACAATACACCCGCTACACCATCCACTCCACCATGAAAGACATTGAAAAGAAACTCGATAATGGCGATTTCATCCGCGTACACCGCTCGTTCATTGCCCGCATCGACAAAATTCAAACAATTGAAAACCAAACAGTTGTATTGGAAGAAAACAAAAAGGTCATCCCGATCGGCGGTTCTTACCGCGACGAGCTCCTGGCCAAACTAAACATGATTTAATTTAGTGATAAAAGGTACAAGACATAAGATTAAAGACTGGTCTTTTATCCTTTATCTTACCTCTTTTATCCTTTTCCCTTGAATTCTCAATACGATATTATAGTAGTTGGCGCCGGCCACGCCGGTTGTGAGGCCGCTGCAGCAGCAGCAAACATGGGTTCAAAAGTTCTGCTTTTGACCATGAACATGCAAACCATTGCCCAGATGAGCTGTAA
Source organism: Hydrocarboniphaga daqingensis (assembly GCA_943362175.1). Lineage (GTDB taxonomy): Bacteria > Bacteroidota > Bacteroidia > B-17B0 > Aurantibacillaceae > UBA4416. Next base: position 234,509 of record CALRIU020000007.1, read on the forward strand.
TCCGGCGATGGGCGGTATTGCCAAAGGGCAGATTGTTCGCGAGATCGACGCCCTCGGCGGATACAGTGGGATTGTTTCCGACAAATCAGCCATCCAGTTCCGCATGCTCAACCGCAGCAAAGGCCCTGCTATGTGGAGCCCACGCACGCAAAACGACCGCATGCTCTTCGCGGCTACCTGGCGCGAAATGCTGGAGCAAACTCCCAATGTGGATTTCTGGCAGGACATGTGCAAGCACCTGATCATCTCCAAAGACGGAAAACGCGTGGAAGGTGTAGTAACCGGGATGGGCCTCGAATTTAAAGCAAAGGCGGTAATCCTCACCAACGGAACCTTCCTGAATGGTTTGATCCACATTGGCGAAAAACAAATCGGTGGCGGCCGTAATGGCGAATCGGCTTCTTATGGCATTACCGAGCAACTCGTTTCGCTGGGCTTCGAAAGCGGCCGTATGAAAACAGGAACACCGCCGCGCATTGATGGCCGTTCCCTCGATTATTCCAAAATGGAAGAGCAGGAAGGCGATGTGGCTACCGATAAGTTTTCTTACCTCGAAGGTACTTCGCCTTTTGTTTCGGTAAACGGCTCAGCGGTCAAAAAACAAATTCCTTGTCACATTACTTATACCAACCAGGATGTGCATGAGATCCTGCGCACCGGCTTCGAAAAGTCACCGATGTACTCAGGCCGTATCCAGGGACTTGGCCCGCGTTATTGCCCGAGCATTGAAGATAAGATCACACGCTTTTCCGAGCGCGACAGGCATCAGCTCTTTGTAGAGCCCGAAGGCTGGAACACCGTAGAGATTTATGTCAATGGCTTTTCTACTTCCCTGCCTGAGGAAGTTCAGCAAAAAGCCCTGAGGCTGATTCCCGGGTTTGAGAAAGCCAAAATGTTCCGTCCGGGATATGCCATTGAGTACGATTATTTTCCACCAACCCAGCTAAGCCTGACGCTTGAAACGAAGTTAGTGGATAACCTCTATTTTGCCGGACAGATCAACGGAACTACCGGTTATGAAGAAGCGGCCTGCCAGGGACAAATGGCCGGCATCAATGCGCATTTAAAAATCAACGAAAAAGATCCTTTCGTTCTAAAACGTCACGAAGCATATATTGGCGTACTTATCGACGACCTGGTAACCAAGGGCACCGATGAGCCTTACCGCATGTTTACCTCCCGCTCCGAATACAGGTTATTGCTGAGGCAGGACAATGCCGATGTGCGACTCACCCCTCTCTCCCATGCAATTGGCTTGGCCGGTGATGAGCGTATGGCTAAGGTCGCTTCGAAAATCAACCATTACGAAAGCATCATCAAATATTTCAAAAATACGAGTGCCGATCCGGCTGAGATCAATGCTTATCTGGAAGGAATTAACTCGGCACCCCTCACTCAGAAATGGCGTTACTTCAATGTGCTTTCCAGACCCGATGTCAATATCAAAGATCTGGCACAACATGCGCCGGATGTCAGGGGGTTTATTTCTTCTATGGACGAGGACACGGTTATGCAGGCAGAGATTCTGATGAAGTATGAGGGCTACATTGAGCGTGAAAAGGAAAATGCCGAAAAGGTAGCCAAGCTCGATAACTATAAGATCAAAAGCGATTTTGATTACAAGTCGGTCAACAGCCTTTCGTTGGAAGCCCGTGATAAGCTCACCAAATTGAGGCCGGAAACCATAGGACAGGCCAGCCGCATTTCAGGAATTAACCCTGCAGACATTTCCGTTCTTTTGGTGCATCTGGGAAGATAAATCATCCAGGCAGTTGAAGCGGAAAGATAGATGATAGGCTTCAATACGTTTCATTTCCCTACTCCAGATGGTACAGATAGGCAACGATAATAAACAGACTTAGTCAAACCTTAAACCCTGTAACTTTGTTCTATAGTTCCACGTGGAACATCAAACAACACCAGATATGAAAACAGTTTCCCAGTGCATTGTCTGCGGATCTACCCAGTATAGTCCGTTTTTAACTTGTAAAGATTATACCGTAAGCAAAGAGAATTTTACGATTGTGAGTTGCAATGACTGTGGCTTTAAATTCACAAACCCCCGCCCGGATGATTCTGTTCTGGGCGATTACTATAAGGCAGAGGAATACATCTCTCACACCAACACCAAAAAGGGACTGGTCAATAAACTATACCATCTTGTCCGCACCCGCACGTTGAAGAAGAAACTAAACCTAGTACGCTCTTATGTTTCACGTGGAACAATCCTGGATTACGGATGTGGAACCGGGATGTTCCTGAATGTTTGCAAAAAGGCAGGTTGGGAAGCCTATGGTATGGAACCGGATGATGAGGCAAGAAAGATTGCTTCCGAAGCAAACCTGAATCTCTTCTCCGATAAGTCAAGAATCAATACCTACATTACCGATAAGAAGTTTAATGTGATTACATTGTGGCATGTGTTGGAGCACGTCACAGATATGGATGAAACCCTTTCCTTTTTCAAGAACAGGCTCGACAAGAATGGCGTGTTGATTATTGCGGTTCCCAATCATGTTTCTTTCGATGCCAAACATTATGGAGAATATTGGGCAGCTTATGATGTTCCCCGTCACCTTCATCATTTCGAAAAGAAAACCATTCAGCAGCTGGTAGAGAACAAGGGCTTCCGTTTACGTGAAACCCTTCCTATGAAGTTTGATAGCTATTACGTATCCCTCTTAAGTGAAAAGTATAAAACGGCGAAAACCAACCTTCTGAAAGCGTTCTTAGTTGGTCTCCGCTCCAACATCTCTGCGAACCACGAAAAGTACTCCAGTAGCATTTACATATTCTCTCATGCCTAACGCATACTGTTCCACGTGGAACAGATCTTTTAGTTTCTAAGGTCAACGATCAAAGCCGGTATAATTGCCGGCTTTTTTGCTTGCCGTTCTTGCTGAGAACTTTCGCGGCATCATTTTGATCAGAGAAGATGCTCTTTTACTTTCTGGTTTAATCGGTGCAGAAAGTTCTATGATTCTTTGGTATGCCCTGCTCTATCCCGATAGCGTTGTCTTTCGACGCTTATTTATACAGAAAGATCCTTTGTCTTCTTCTTTTTACGTGTATCTGGTTCGTGCTTCTCCAGGAGGCTTATTACCTCGCAAAGGTCCTTAGTCGCTACCTAAAATTCAACTGTCTGTTTCCTGTTACTTTATGAGCAGGGCTTCCTGAGCAAATATTACTTGCAAAACCAGTACAGGGGTTGTGCGAAGCCTGGCCTATCCCACCTCATTCTGTTTACCCGGAATCCCTTTCCTTATCTTGTTTTCTGCAAAAAAGGTTCCCAGGGTACATCCTTATCGCATCGAAATTATATTCCCCCTTTGAGTGGTATAAGTGACAGCGTTCCACGTGGAACATCTATTCCCCTTCTTCTCTGTTTCAGATCGAAAGAACCAGCCACTTGATCTTTTATTTTCTGTCCTGCCCTGATCTCTTCTCCGGATCAAGAAACCGGAGCGATGAATTATTATGAAGGGAGTACATCCCGGGGGAAGTATTTCTGATTGTACACATCCCATCCGGCGTTGTTTGTTTATTGTTGTGTATCATTGGGGAATTCCCTCAGGGGAAAATCTTCTCAGGGAAAAGGATTAGGGACCACCTCCATGAGCAATTGCTAAGATCTCTTCCGGACAGAGTTGTTGTTTCTTCACCGGGAATCATTACAACAAATAAGCTCAAACAGTAACAAGACATTGAATGCTCAATCCCACCCGGGCAGCTCCTCTTTCTCTAATTTCCTTCCATGAAGGATTATAAGAAGTAGTAGCCAGCCGTCGCTTTGCGGTATGAAGAAGGAAAATCCCGGGCTCTTAGATTTTGTACTGCTGTTTGCCAATTAGCATTAACCCGACTGGGCATCACCTCGCGCTAATGTATGGTAGGGATCATTTACGCTTCCCGGTTCTGTTTCTTTTCTTTCATCCAATCGGCACTTAGCGCTTTGCTGCGTCGTCCTCCCTGCGAAAGATTAGAGTCGTCTTGTTCAGCCTCTGAATTTGTTTGAATGACCTGATGATTTTAGTCAAACTCATTTCTTGTGCTTACGTTCCACGTGAAACAAAGTGACTGCTAAGATCTGTTGGAGCATGGTATATGAATTGAAAAGAGATTAGAAAATCAGGCAGGAATTTGTCCGGGTCGTCTTTTGCTTCTGAAGAATTGCTTCCTGAAACAATCATTGAAATTCTGGCTTCCGGCTCA
>CALRIU020000008.1:0-232414 GCA_943362175.1 Hydrocarboniphaga daqingensis
AAAAAAAGCGACCGGCTCTTTGGCATCCACGCTGGAGGTATTTTCAGGCTTGTTTGTCGTTGCCCTGATCGTGTCTGTATTAATGAAATTCATCTTTATAAAAGCAAACAGGAAACAGGATCCGGCCTAAAGATCCGCTTCAACGATTAATCATAAAACCTCAGACGATGGCAGACAATACAGTACTCTTCAAGACACTTGAACAAACGCTCCGGCAGTTTCACCCGGCCTTACTTCAAAAGTTAAATAACGGGATTTCAGAGAATGACATAAAAAAGATCGCTTCTGGCTGCCAGGTGTCGCTTACCGGCGACGTGTGTGGTCTGTTTGCATGGAAAAACGGTGTTACGCGCAAAACAGGTGATGTGGCCGATGCTTTGTTGATGTTTCCTGATGGTGTCCCTTTTAGCCTCGCTGATGCCGCTACAGCTTACAACCTGCTATCCCTGACAAAGAACCTTTTTGAAACCAATTACTTTCCGCTGTTTTCGGGGAATAACGAAAACCTTCTATTGATGGACCTTGACTCCTGCAGCCCTACGTTTCAAAGCGTCAGTTTATATTCACCGACCCTGCTTGGCAGCGCAACACCCATGACCATTTATGACAGCTTATCAAGCATGATGGAAACAGCGGTTGCCTGTTATCAGCAAGGCGCTTTCCGGATAGATCAGGATACCTTGCAGGTGAACAGCGATACGCATTACAGCATTGCCAGCGGCATGAATCCTGAGAGCCAGTACTGGCAATTTATGTAGGAATCTGCGCTCAGAAAATTAATCGTCTCCAAATGTATCATCACGAGATGTATTGGCACTTTTCAATTTAAGGTGTAAAGCCAAACACTTATTATTTTGGTTGGATTGGAAAACAAAAATTTATACCTTTCTTTTTTTATGATGAATAGCAACGCACAAAATGTGACCGACCTTCCGAACAACAATACCGCTTTCCTGGTGTGGACGTTTAAAGAAGGAGAAGATATAAAACCTGTTTTTCAGCGCATCTGTGCGCTCATGGTCAACCTCAATCACTCTGCACAGGTACGTACCAGGAGTCCAAAGGCCAGTGTCGTGATAGGAATTAGTTATGAGGGATGGAAAAAACTGCAATTGCCTGAACCGCTTCCCGCAGAATTAGTAACTTTTCAGCCGGTTATTGGAAGTAAGCATACAGCGGTATCCACTCCCGGCGATTTGCATGTTCATATCCGCGCCGAAGAGAAAAGCTACTGTATGGATATGGTGGCGGATATTTCAGCTGTATTATCCTCCGTTGCCATGTGTATCGAAGAAGTATATGGGTTCAGGTACTGGGATGGAAGAAGTATTTTAGGCTTTGTAGACGGCACCGAAAACCCCTATGGGGATGAGCGCGCATTCTTTGGAATCATCGGAGACAAGGACGAAACATACAAAGGCGGCAGCTATCTTTTTGTTCAAAAATACCTCCACGACCTGGTAGCCTGGAGAGCCCTGCCTGTTTCCGAGCAGGAAAAGGTGTTTGGCAGAAGCAAAGCCGGAGATGTTGAAATGCCCGATGATGAGAAACCATCCAATTCACATTCGAGATTAGCCAATGTAGGAGACGACCATAAGGTTGTCCGCGATAATATGCCATTTGGCAACATGGCAACGAATGACATGGGAACGTATTTTATAGCTTATGCCAGCACCTTCAGTACCGTTAGCAAAATGCTTTCCCGGATGTATATCGGCGAACCGGAAGGCAACTACGACAGGCTGTTGGATTTCAGCACGGCCAAAACCGGCACCTTATTCTTTTGTCCTTCCTTAAGTATGCTCAATGATTTTGCGGGCTAGGTATGATTCTTTGCGAACGTAAGTGTCGATAGGCCGGACGTGTGATCCCGGGAATTAATCCGCATTAAAAACAGGGAAGTAACCTCAGAAAGCAGGAGACCATCTAATGAATGATGTTTTGACCGGGCCTGGCTTTTCTGTCGACAGGCGTTCCTGCCAGTTCCGATACTGTTTCTTCGATCATGTCGCACATGCTGTTAAGCGCCAGATCATTGGCCTGCATGCCGAAAGGCTCCTCGATCTCGTCGGCAATGGTATCAAAGGCTACGAAGGTATAGGCAATGAACACCACAATGAAGGGCGTAATCCAGCCCAGCGTATCTACCAGCCCAAATGGCAACAGCAGGCAGTAGATGTAAACGGTCCGGTGCAAAAGCACCCTGTAGCTGTATGGAATAGGGGTAGAGGCGAGTCGCTCGCAGCCTCCGACAATTTCCGTTAACTTATCTAGGTTCTCATCAAAACGGGCTTGTTGTACAGAGTCTATGCGCTGATCGTGCCTGCTTTTACAGACCCACTCCGAAAGCAGGTTGATCATAACAGCTGGTTTATATCTAGCGGCCGTTACAGCAGCCAGATGCGTTTCGCCCAGGCGGGTTTTTAGATCTTCCTGTGGATCTGTCTTCCTGAGCTGATGTTTGAGGGCGTAGGAAAACCCGGAAAGCAGCTTCACAAACTCCCGGGTAGAAGGCTCGTCAGCATTGGAATTCCGGAGGGTTAAGGCTTGCCTCGTTAAAGAGCGGGAAACATTGAGCAGGGAGCCCCAAAGCTTGCGGGCTTCCCAATAGCGGTCGTAGCTGGCGCTGTTACGAAAGCCCAGGAACAAGGCCAATACAAAACCAAACATGGTTAAGGGTGTCGGGTTAAGAGGTACTTTAAAGGACAGGATAATGCCATGAAAATACACCACTGCAAACGACAAGACAAAAAGCGCCATCAACCGGGGTAACAATTGGGGTAGCACGGAGCCATGCCACACAAACAGCATTCTTAGCCAGTGCTCTCTTTTTCGGGTGATCATGCCGTCAATTCATTTATCCGTTCGTAGATATCCGGATCGTGCGGCTTGATTTTAATTTTCACGTATTTGGAAGCCGGCATATTACTTTCTTTTACGACATTGTTGATCGGCACCAGGACGTTTGTTTCAGGGAAGTACGTCATCGTATTCGTTTCAGGAATAGGATAGGGAACAATGATGAACAGCGGCGCAATGCGTTCTATCCCGTCTCCGTAGTTGAAGAGGTCCACTTTGTCACCGGCTTTAAATCCGCCTTTTGCGATGTCTTTCTCATTCATGAAAATAACACGGCGTTCCTTGTGAATACCGCGGTAGCGGTCTTCCATCCCGTAAATGGTGGTGTTGAACTGATCGTGTGTCCGCGTCGTTCCCATCATGTACTCATCCGGCTCCAGGTGGTTGTGAGGAAGCTCCGTAATGGTAAACGGTGCTTTGTAATCGTAGGCTTTGGCAAAACGCTGCTCATCGCGCGCGTAGTTCGGCAAATAAAATCCGCCTTTCTGGCGCACTTTTACATTGTAATTTTCAAAGCCCGGAATGCATTGCTCGATATCATCCCGCACGGCATCGTAGCTGTCGTGGTAACGCTGCCAGTTCACCACGGATCGGCTGCCGAGTGTTGCCATTGCCATGCGGCAAACAATCTGTGTTTCGTTGATGAGGTTATTTGAAACCGGTTTCAGCACGCCCCTGGATGACTGCACGACGCCCATTGAATTTTCGGTGCTGACGATCTGTAATTCGCCATTCACGATGTCGAAATCCGAACGGGAATAAGTAGGTAGAATAATAGACTCTTTGCCGTGTACCAGATGTCCGCGGTTTAGCTTGGTGGAAACGAACACTGTCAGGTTCAGCCTTCTCATTGCGTTGGCGGTGTAGGTGGTATCAGGCGCTGCCGACAGGAGGTTTCCGCCCATGCAGAAGATTAGTTTTATTTTTTCCTCGTGCATGGCCTTGATGGCCCGTACCACATCATACCCATGCCTGCGGGGCATTTTAAATCCATAGAATTTTTCCAGGCGGTCCAGCGCTTCATCGCCTGGCTTTTCATCGATCAGCATCGTGCGGTTTCCCTGTACGTTGCTGTGCCCACGCACAGGGCATACGCCACCGCCTTTAATGCCGATGCTGCCTTTCATCAGTAAAATATTGAGCATTTCTCGCACCATATCTACGCCATTGGGTTGTTGTGTAATGCCCATGCCCCAGCAAAAGATGATGCGTTTTTTAAATGCCAGCATCCGGGCAGTTTCGTGCAACAGCTCAACCGATACGCCACTGGCAGCGGCCAGGTCTTCCAGCTTGTAATGATCGAACTGCCTGATGAACGCATCATAGCCCACCGTTTTTCCTTTGATAAAATCCTGATCCAGCACTTGCCCCGGATGTTCTTTTTCAAGCTCCAGGAGCAGCAGCTCAATCGCTTTCAGCAAGGCCATGTCGCCGTTTATTTTTACAGGCAGATACAGATCGGACAGCGCGACACCCCCTTTCAGAACATCCACGACCGATTGCGGATTTATAAAGCCCGTAAATCCCGTTTCAGGAAGGGGATTAATCGCGATGACCTTCCCGCCGTTGGCCTTGCACTTTGCCAGGGCGCTCATCATGCGCGGCGCGTTGGTTCCCGGATTGTGGCCAATATCAATGATCACCTCCGCATCATGCAGGTCCTCCAGGGTTACGGTTCCCTTACCAATTCCGATGGTAGGACGCAGGCCCGAGCCCGAGGTTTCGTGGCACATGTTGGAGCAGTCGGGCATATTGTTTGTTCCAAACTCTTTGGCGAAGAGCTGGTACACGAACGATGCCTCATTGCTGGTTCTGCCTGAAGTATAGAAAGCCGCTTCGTCCGGGGATTGCAAGCTATTGAAATGCGCGGCAATTTTCTTAAAAGCATCATCCCAGCTGATCGGCTGATAATGCGTTGCGCCTTCCGCTAAGTACACCGGGTCGGTGAGCCGTCCCATTTTCCCGATGTGGTAATCATCCAGTTTGGCGAGGTCGTATACCGAATTGGTTTTGAAAAATTCAGGCGTTACCCGTTTGGTGGTGGCATCTTCGGCCAAAGCCTTTGCGCCGTTTTCGCAGTATTCTGCAATCGATGAGCGTTCATCATCAGGATCAGGCCAGGCGCAGCTGGTGCAATCAAAGCCCTTGAACTGGTTCATCTTAAATAATGCCTTCGTTCCCCTGAAGAGTGCCTTTTCTTCAATGAGGTCGGCAAACGAATTCATCACTGCCGGGATGCCAGCAGCCCGTGTTTCCACAGGCGTCACCTTTAGCTCACCTGTAAGGGTGTAAGGAGGCTCAGCGGATGGCTGTTTTTTCTTTTTTTCGTTTTTCTCTTTTTTCATGGCGCTATGAGTTAATTCAAAACATGCTACTTAGTAAAGAATGGTCCATCAGCTGCTCCGGCTGATGATTTTTATTTTATCATTGAGGAGTAACGAACTGGGGATGATAATCTGGTTTCCTGCATCATCCTGGAGCAGGGTGGAATTCAGGTTAATTTCAATCACTTTTCCCTTCGTGCCCTGAAACTCGATGACATCGTTTATTTTGAAGGGACGGTTAATCACGAGAAAAACGCCGCTGATGAGGTTGGTAAACAACTGCTGGGAAGCAAAGCCGAGGATGAGTGTTGTTGCACCGGCTCCGGCCAGCAGGGAGTGGGCAAAGGTATGGGTAATGGGGAGGGACAACAAGGCCCATCCAAACCCCAAAAAATAGATGGTTGCAACCACGATGTGTTTCAGGAAAACAAAGCTGGTAATCCCGATCCGGTGATCTATGGCCGTTTCAACTATTTTCCGCTGCATAAATTTTCCGGCCAGGATCGCGGCCACCACCGTCGCGATCACCATCACGGAGAAAAAGATGAGGGATTGGTACTCGTTGACGATACTTTTTACTTCTTCCATTTTTTAACTGTGACTTAAATCAACATACAGCAGAAGGATTGGGGTAGTTATCGCTTTGGTCCTCTTCCGTATTGTCGATGCATACAAAATCCTTTTCTATCAACAGGCTCACCGGACCGGTCTTATCATCAAAGCCAATGCGCCCTGTATGATAGAGCTCGTCAATCATCGGTTTCGACATCCTTAAAACAATTTTGTTGTCAACGAAGTCGGCCGTGAGCTTATCTTCCTTCCCTGTTTCAATGGCATACACAAGGGTTTTACCGGCGAACGGAGTTTGCTCCTCCACATAGCCGTTCTTCCATAAGCTATCCACGTCTGATTTGACAAGCCTGTAACGTAACGAATTGCCTTTTATTCTTATTTTCATGCGAGTCCCTGTATTGAATGGTGTTTACTTAAATGATAGATATTGAACCTGTTTTCTTTCAGAAAGCCGAAAAGAGTCATGTCTGTTTCCTGTGCCAGCTCTACTGCCAGGCTTGATGGCGCGCCAATCGCTGCTACCATGGCGATACCCGCCATTGCCGCTTTTTGGATGAGCTCGAAGCTGGCCCTGCCGCTCAGCACTAATACCTGTTTGTTTAATGGCAACAGATTTTCCATGAAGGCGGCTCCGATCAGCTTATCCAGGGCATTGTGTCTTCCTACGTCTTCCCGCAGCAGCATTAAATTTCCATCCGGGTCAAACAGGCCTGAGGCATGGATGCCACCCGTCGCCGAAAAATTGTCCTGTGCCGCCCGTAGCGTTTTGGGGAGTTGGTAAAGCACATCGGCAGCAATGGATAAGGGCTGCCGGGCATCGCTTATGAATGGACTTACTGTTTTGATGGATTGAATAGAGCCTTTGCCACAAACCCCGCAGCTCGACGTTGTGTAAAAATTCCTGTCGGTTTGTGCTAAGTGCGGTGTAACACCTTCGGCAAGCTCTACCCGGATGCTGTTCTGCTTCTGTTCGTCGCAATGCATCCCTGCATGCCGGATCTCTTTTACCTGCCGGTAAGAGGAGATGATCCCTTCCGTAAAGAGGAAGCCTGCCGCCAGCTCCGGATCGTTACCGGGAGTGCGCATGGTCACCGAAATGTTTTTTTGGACCCTGGCATCTGCAGGGCCATAGAGCAGGCTGATTTCAAGCGGTTCTTCAATGGACACGGCATCGGTAAACGACGTAACAGCATGCCCGTCAATTTTCCTGACGTCTATGGGCTTTATCGATACCGGTTTCAGATCCTTCGTTTCCATCTCCCTGTTATCTTTTATATGACTTAAATTTAATAAAATCCCTTCAACGTTATGGGTGTGCAGAAACCCATTCTTCCCCGTCCTCAAACACTTCTTTTTTCCAGATAGGCACCTTTTGCTTCAGGGTATCAATGGCATACAGGCAGGCCTTAAAAGCGGCTTCCCGGTGCATGGAGTTCACAACAATCACAACGGCAGCCTCGCCAACCGTTAAAGTGCCTACCCGGTGATGAATCACGATGCTTTTGACGGGCCATAAACGCATCGCGTCTGCGGCAATTTTGTTCAGTTCTTTCAGGGCCATGGACCGGTAGCATTCAAACTCCAGCCGCAGCACCTTTCGCCCTTTTGTTTTGTCCCTTACATGGCCCGCAAAAATGTTCATGCCTCCGCATTCTGCATCTGTTGCTTTCGCTATGCAGGCAGGAATATCCAGGGGCTCGTTTACTATCTTCACCTCAATCATTGTCTTTGCTCAGCCTCCGCTTACCGGAGGAATAATGGCGATTTCATCGTTTATCTTCAGCACGGTATCATCTTCGGCGTATTCATCATTCACCGCAATCATGTAGGTCCGTAAGTTCTTTAAGGCCGGATACTCTGCTTCCAGCCGGCCTTTCAGCTCCAGGATGGTCGTGCCATGCGTTAGCTCGAGGTCTATTGACGAGCTATGGAAGATCTCTTTGGCGATGCCGAATGCTAAAATTTTTGTTTTCATGATGACATAAACCCGGGTAAATGTTTGACCAGCACTTCTGTTCCTGCTACAAAAACCAAAAGAGCAGTTAGCCTCCGTACCACCATTGGATTGAATTTTACCGATAGCCTTGAGCCCAGTTGCCCGCCCAAAAATACCGCAACACATAAATAGAGGATCATCGCGTAATTCATCTGTCCGGGCGATACCGTCATCCATTGCCCGAGAAGCCCGGCCAAGGAATTGACCAGGATAAATACACTGGCTGTTGCTGCTATCTTTTGCGGCAAATCCCAACGCATTAAATTTAGAACAGGGGCTAAAAAAATCCCGCCGCCAATGCCAACCATGCCCGATAAAAAGCCGATAGCGCCGCCAATGGCTCCGTTTTTAACGGGATCATGTTTCTGCGCTTGCCTGACTTCTGTAACCCTTATGGGATTTGTTTTCAGCCACAGCAATACAGCGGCGGCCAACAGGCTAAGGCCAAGAATGATAAAGAAGGTTTCCTCGCTGAGTTTAACCACAGCCCCTAAGTATGCCAATGGAATACTTAGGCCAACGAGTGGGGCTACCTTTTTCCAGTCGGTCTGCCCGTGCCTGCAGTATATATAAACCCCTCCGCTCACCACAATCATATTACAGAGCAAAGCGATCAGGCGGATTTCTTTAAATGGGAGCGGATACAAGGCCAGAACAGCCAGGTAGCTGGAACCTCCCCCAAAGCCAACGGAAGAATAGACGAAGGCAATGATGGCAAAAAACAAGGTCAGTTCCCAGTGCTGCATAAATCAAATTTAGAAAATTTGCCGATATAAACCGGTTAGGGGTAGTGTTTTTGACGGCTCTAAAAGCGGTTATTTCTATAACAAACCCTGAAAATACTATTGAATATTATCTATGCATGCCAACTGCTTTTTGGCGGTGGAAGGGATTTAGTAAATTTCGGAATGAAGGAGTTGGCGTATGAAAAGCGCTCTAACCCTGCCTGGGGATGAGTCTTTTTTAGTATATTTATGTCATCCAGATTTAAAATTGACATCAAACATGTGTGGTAAATAATGGAATATATCGACTATTATAAAGTATTAGGGCTGAATAAAACGGCGACGGTTGACGAGATCAAGAAAGCTTACCGGAAGCTCGCAAGACAGCACCACCCCGACCTGAATCCTAATAATCCGGAAGCTGTAAAGCTGTTTCAGCAGATCAACGAAGCGAATGAAGTATTGAGCGATCCTGAAAAAAAGAAAAAGTATGACCAGTATGGAAAGGACTGGAAAAATGCAGAACACTTTGAACAGGCCCGTAAGCAGCAGCAATCATCAGGCTCATCGGGTGGAAACCCCTTTGATAATGGCGGCAACCCGTTTGGCGACGGTGGCGGATCTTACTACTCGCAAGGTGACGATGAGGGCGATTTCTCCGACTTCTTCTCGTCGATGTTTGGCAACCGGGGCGGTGGCAGGCAAACGAAATTCAAGGGACAGGACTTCCGGGCTTCGGTTCAGGTAAACCTCTCTGAAGCCTACAAAACTCACCAGCAGACCTTTTCGGTAAATGGGAAAAACATCAGGATCACGGTAGCAGCCGGGATTGAGAATGGCCAGGAAATAAAGATTGCAGGGCATGGAGCGCCGGGCGTAAACGGCGGGCCGAACGGCGACCTGTACATTACGTTTGAAATACACAACGACACAGCTTTTACCCGTAAAGGGAACGACCTGTATAAAACGGTGTCGCTGAATTTGTACAAAGCGGTCTTGGGAGGCGAAGAGATCATCGATACCTTATCGGGAAAAGTGAAGCTCACGATTGCACCCGAAACACAGAACGGTGCTAAAATACGGCTGAAAGGAAAAGGGTTCCCGGTGTACAAGAAAGAGGGGGAGTTCGGAGACCTGTATGTCACGTACCAGGTACAGATGCCAACCAGGCTGTCGGAAAAGGAAAAAGAGTTATTTGAGCAATTGTCTAAACTACGCTAAAAGAGAAGGACATGGAAGAAATTAAAAAAATATCCGTAGAACAATGCTGTCTATATTACAGCGTTGAAATAGCATTTGTGCAGCAGTTGGATGAACATGGACTGATTGTACTGGACCATTCAGGTCAGGGAGCATTTATTGAATACGACCAGTTGCCGGATCTGGAGAGATACATGCGCATGCACTACGATCTTCAGATTAATATGGAAGGGATGCATGCGATCAAGCATTTGCTGCATCAGATACACATACTGCAAGCGGAAATGAAAAGGTTGCAGGAAGGGCTAAGTGAGGAATAAATACATATCAACAATCGACAGGCAATGGATATAGAAGCAATTTTAGAGGAACATGCGCATCACTTTCTGCAAGGTGTTAAGGCGGAATACCACGGAGATCAAGAGGCCCTAACGATCATTCATAAATACCTCAAGGGAGGTAAAATCACGGAGGACGAGGATAAGGTATTGAAGACGCAATTAATGGACTCGTTGAAGATCGTTGGTATTGGTGTTCCATTTGCACTCATACCCGGCGCATCAATCGTGATGCCGATTCTTATCAAAGTGGCGAGCAGGCACAACATGGAGTTAATGCCCTCGGCATTTAATGATCCGGATCCTCAGAAACAGTGACGGTAAAGCAGGCTCCCTGTTAAGCTGCGCTTTGGATGTTTTCTATAAAGGATTGAGCGTATCGTCCAGACGCACATTATTCGAAAAATTATATTTATCAAGAAGGTCATTCAGGAAAGTCCTGAACTTTTTTGTCATGCCGCGGCCGGCTGTATGGGCAGGAATTTCAATGCCGGGCCTTAAATTATTACAGCTCAGGCAAATTGAAACGTGAAAGACGACTTGCTCATCCAGAAAATAGACCAAAGCCAGATGAGGGATAAAACAGCGCATCACGTCGTCCCCATAAGATCCGGGGTCGCCGAGCAAGTCGGTTACTTGCCGGATTTCATGGGAATCAAGCTCAATAACCCTTTTGATGTTTTCATCCGGAACAAGCCTGCCGTTCTTGTCTGAAATCAGCGAGTCATTAATACTTCGTGACGGTTCGTAATCGTACATACGGAGGGTATCAAACCGGAGGCTGAGGAGAGGGTTGCGAACTTGCTGCATCATTTTGATCTGCCAGATGTTTGGTTCCTGTCTGTTTACTGCAGACAAGATAAAGAATGTTTATGGCTTAATCAACTCTGCGAAAAAGTCCAGGGTTTCTCAGCCTGCTGCTAAAAAGTCCTCACATGTCTTGTAAGGCTTTCCGATCATTGTCGGGGAGAATTCACACACAACGACAGCCATAAAGAGGATCATGAAACCGTTCATGGTGGATTTGATGCTCTTTGCGTATTGGCTTGGCAACCTCCTGAATTTGCAAAGCCTCAGGAGTGCCTTATCTGGTGCAGATAACGGCTTTCATCTTACCATTGTAGGGTTAAAATTTAAACCCGAAATCAAGCCCGGGTTGAATAAAGTAATTAGGCCATTTTTTTTCTACTGCTTTAAAAGATTTTGGAACATTAGTTCTTACAGGCCAGTAACTGCATCCAATAGCTGGTTCAAAAAAGAAGCGGTCTTTAAAAAACTTAAACTGGTAACCTAAATAGAAGTCCAGATACAGCGTGTATCCGTTTCCGATCTTCTTATTATCCTCATCCATATATTTTTCAAAAGCATTCAATGCATAAACGGATGTATAGACTCCTTTCCACCAAAACCGCTGGTATCCTATTTGAGGAGCAAGTATACGGGCATGCCCGGGATAGTTTAGCCCGGGCGCATCAAATGATGGTCCAAAAGGGATGCCTATTGGCCAGGAATAAATGGATCTTTTGAATCTCAGTTGAACAACATCTTTCGGTGTTATCCTGTATCCAGCGTTTAATTGTATGTACTCGGGATTGTTTGTTTTGTCAAAATTTCCAAGCAACAATAATGTACTCCCGATAAACCACTTTCTGTAAGTGCTGTCTTTTTTTGTGCTTTGTGCATTCACCTGTAAACTGACGGCCAAAACGAAAGCAAGCCCAATCCATAAAACTTTCTTTTGCATACTTTTTTGTTATTAAATGATGCTGCAAAAGTAGATTGACGGGATGCTGGAATCCGTTCACTTAAGTTAAGAAATACAGGCTAACTCTTCTTTTCAAGAATCCTTGCTCTTAGTCTGCTTAAGGATTGTGGTTTGATGCCTAAGTAGCTTGCTAATTGGTGTTGTGGAACACGCTGAAGAAGATCCGGTCTTTTTTGTAATAAGTTCAGGTACCGTTGTTCAGGTGAAGAGGTCTTAAACTCGTCAAAGTCGATTCGTTGTTTAGCTAACAATTCTTCCGACAGTAGTTTGCACATGATTTCAAATTTTGGAAATTTACTGTTTACTTCTACTTCCATATCAGAATTCGAAATCAGAAGTATACTGTCTTCTACACAACTTATATAATATTCGGACGGAGTTTTGCTTATGACACAAGGGGGTGTTAAAACGTCCATTTCTGTGTAGAAGGCCGTCGTTTTTTCTTCACTATCCAACACATAATAGGTCCTGATACAGCCTTTTAGAACAAAGTAGCTTTCTTTCGTTTTTTGTCCTTCTTTGAGTAAAGCCGTCCCTTTTTTTAGGGAGCGAAATATGTCCAAAGAAACGATGGCGTTCTTCTCCTCTTCTGTCAGCGAAATGTATTTTGATATAAAGTCAAATAATATATCCTGCATTGTTTTATGGTGTTATTGTCCTTTGTTAAACTTACCGCCAGCTGGTGTTATACCCGCCATAACCTTGCGCTTATCTCCCGATTTTAGCAAGGTTGCCGGGTGTTTAGCGTATATCAAATATATAAAATCCGGCGCATAAAAAAAGCGATACGGATTTCTGTATCGCTTTGGCACACAGAAGCATACAGCTTCCGAACTTTTTATATGGCTATTTAGCTACAATGGCATCAATGAAGAACCTTGAATTTTAGCTTAATACAGAATCCATTGCCAAAGGGGAAATGAGTTTATGTGCCTTTAGATAAAATTTATCATATTTCTGCCACTTTCTGCTAACTTGCTTAATCCAACATAAACTTTCGCTTATCCTGATACTTTATAGGATTTCAGAATAGTTTGGGTGCATATCAATAGACAAGATCCGGCTCATACAAAGCAGGCTACTAATTCCGAACCTTATACACTGCCATTTGGCTATGATTGATGTAGGGGATATCCGGGATTTAACGATTTTGTGCTTCAATAACCTTTATTTCGGTTTGAGTATTGTATTTTTATGTCTGCAAGGCTGGAGCAAACCGTGTATGATGCGGTCGTTATTTATTTTCAAGCGTATTAAAGATATTGTCATAATTGACATAGATTAGTTTCACCTTTTCTGTTGTCGCTTTGGAAACATTTTTCTTTATACTTTTTATAAGTCTTTTCGAGTGTCGTTTGGCACATTTAGTCCAATAAACAAAAACATAATAGTCCTGATTTTCAGTTACGAGGTCTTTTGTCGAAGTACAAACAGGCCGTAAATAGCTTAGTTGTTTTGTGAGAGTTAAAATGGTGTCTAATGGAGCTTGGTCTTTTGGTAAAAATGTTTCTAAATTTCCATTTCTGTTCCATTTTAGATTTGGCAAACCACCGGCATAACAATTAATGTAAAACTTCACAAGTTGTCCTTTTGAGTCAAAGTATAAAGCCTGCAAAGGCTGTATGTGATTTTTTCGTTGAGCCTTATATTTTGTTTTGTCTAAATCTAGAATATATGATAAGTATGTTGTGTCTAAACGGTAATTCGCATTTTGGTCTACTTTAAATGACTTGGACGTTTTTACGATTTGACTGTCTGTAAGCTTATGTGCGTCCTTAATCCCAACAATTGATTGAACAATAGTCATACATCCGGTTAGAAAAACGGTCAAGGCAAATAGTATTGTCAGAAGGATTTTTGTCATAATAATGTGAGCATAACTTATGTATATCCGCCATTTTGATGCTTATCTCCCTGCCGTTAGAGAGATAAGAGAATGTTTTGGATCATGCTAAATGTATAAAATGTAAAGCAAAAAAGCGATACCTATTTCTGTATCGCTTTCGTACCCCGGGGGAGTCCCGATAGCTACCGGAACGAACCCTCACGGCTTGTGGCTAATGTATTGCCCGGTGGATTGAAACAGAACATAAAAAGAATAATTGTAAGCTTCCACATAACGCTTATTAGCGCTGCTTTTTGACATATATGGTGTATTAAACCAAATAAGCGTTAGTTTATCAAATATGCAGATTCAAAACCGTCATATCCCGATTTTTAGTTTTTTGCGTCTGCAAAATGAATACATTTGAACTAATCTATAATGACCAAAAGTAAGCCTGCCCGGCTTAATTGCAGGATAGGAAGAAAAAGGCAAGGTTATATAATCGTTACAAGCCATAGGGCGGACAAAATTTCGTTAGACAAAATACGCAGTGACAAAACAACAACTCTTCTTCTTAGCCGCATTTTATTGCGGACAGACGTTTGCTCAAAAACCGGCTATTGACCTTTGTGTACATGCCCGTGTTGACACTACTAAACAAGAGACTAAGGAAATCGTTGCTCTTTGGACAAATTATTTATCCTCAAACCCTGACAGTATTTACGACAATCCGTGCTGGAACGAAGCTGAGAAAAGGAAGTATCGCGATTTTGATTTTACCCGGAAAATTATTTACCAATTCCCTTCCAGGCAGCTTTTAAACTATTATAAACCGACAATTTTATCAGTTGAAAAAGAAGGCGAAAATTATGCAATAAGAACACTCTTTAATGCGGAGTGTCTTGAAGGTGATTATAAAACATCAAACCCCTGGTGCATCACTAAACTTTATGCAATTAAAGAAAATAATAAGTGGAAATTAAAAAATTCAATATCAATACTTACTCAAACTTGGGAAAGAAAGACAATTGGGAAAATAACATTCATTTATCCATCCGAACATCGGTTCAATGAAACATTGGCGGACAGATCAAATAAATTTTGTGACAGTATCGCCTTAAAATTCCAGCTTCCCGACTGGAAAGCATTTGACTTTTACATTACAAAAAGCGCAGACGAATTAGGAAAACTGCTTGGTTTTGATTTTTTCTTCACGGGACACACCACAGGAATGGGGATGAATGACGAAAGAATTTTGTTGAGTGGCTTTGACTCGGAATGGTATCCACACGAATTTGTTCACTTGGTGGTCGACAATAAAAAACGACACGGGATAATTAATGAAGGATTTGCAACCTGGCTTGGTGGTGCAATGGAAAAGACATTTGAAGAAAGAGCAAAAATTCTTGCTCAACAACTGACAAAAAACGACACGGTAACATTTGACAACATTTTGAATAAAACATGGGGCTGGCAATATGCGGCCTATTACACGACAGGCGCAATCATTTGCAAATTGGTTTATGACAAAGGCGGAATGACTGCCTTTAAAAAACTACTCGACACTCCGCCCGACAATGATCTCTTGAAGCAAACAATTTGCAATCTTTTAAAAATTAAGCAAACGGACTTAGACAAAATTTTGCGGACAGAAATACTAAAATATAACCCCGTGGGACGATAAACAGCGCGTGCCCTGCAGCTTTTAGCAGCACGCCCTTTAGGGATCAGGATTAATTTCTTGATCTGTAAATTTCTCTAAAGGCCATACAAAACCCGGACTCTAAACTACCTGAAAATATGGAAGTAACAGAATTGGGAAGCTAAAACTTTCATGGCATTGAAGCAGTTCTAAGAAATTCTTAAAGCTAAAGTGCTTATCGTCTGCTGCGTTTTTTGTCCTCTGCGGAAATGAACCTCTTTTTTAGAGATTATCAGAAGGATTTTTTGTAAATAAGTCTGTTTTAGGTCTAAAAGGGCGGTTTACCGGCCTTTTTATTTCATTTTGCCTTTCTACATTTAGAAACCAAGTTGGTCTATGCATTCTTTGTAAGAAACCAAATGACGGTAAGTGTTTACCAATGATGAAGGTGCCATAGTTACACCGATAAGATAGTTATGGGCAAGTTTGAAAAACAACATCAATGGTCTAAAAAGGGCTGACCACCCTATGTGACAAAAAACTAAAAGTGTAGCAGAACCCACTTCGCTGCGGCGGAAAAAAACGCAGACCCTGTCTATATCCCGGTCTGATTGAAAACTCTAAAATTCTAATCACATGAAAAGCAAAAAAAACTTTACTGGCGCCATCGGTGCGTGGCTGACTAATGAGTTACATCCCGCAAATGCCACCTACAGCTCACCCAACAGCAATTTCAGCTCCATTAAGCTCAACGGGATATATGGCACCCTTGATTACCTGAGCATCGGCTGGTTTGGCGTGGATATGAGTAACCCGAGCAGTCCCACCCTGCAAACCAGTAACACATATCTTGCCCAACAGGTGGCAGATGCCCGTGCACAAAACCCGGACATCACCATATTTGCTTTGCTGGCCTATACCGATGAAATCAGCGCTGATCTAAAAACGATCATCAACAATTCCGCTCTGCTGGCCACTTTTGCGACCAACGTGGCCAGCTTTCTGGCTAACAACGGCCTCAACGGTTTCGACATTGACTGGGAACAACCTACCAGTGAACTCACTCAGGAGCAATGTGGCGCCTGGCTCAACGCACTGGGCAAGGCTTTCGGGGATACCTGTTATTTGGCCATTTCGGCGAGTTCGAACCAGCCCGGTAATGTCAAAAACCTGAATGCGGATGCTGTGAATGCCAATGTGGATGTGTTCAATTTGCAAAGTTACTGGGTTAGCGATCCGGGCGTATTTATTGCACACGGCATCCATGCCAATCTGTTGGGATTCGGTGCCTATTTCGAAAGTAATGTCACTGCGCTTTATGCTTCTCAGCAATATGCTGCTGGGATTCGGTACCAGGGGAAGCAATACCCCTACCAAACGATGATGAGTTGGCGGCTTGATTCTTCCAACTGGCCTTTCGAGCAAAGTCAGCAACTATTGATGCGGCCATACCTGACCGGCCAACCGGGTGTGGTTGCGTTCGACGATGGAGCCATCTTGAATGCGCAAACCACCCCGACGCTTATCCAAAGTATCGTTATCCGTAGCGGAGATGTCGTGGATGCCATCCAATCTACCAATGCCAGCAGCGACGGCTCGTATGTGGTACAACTATTGCAACACGGCGGTGATGGCGGCAATGGGAGCAATCCGATTAATCTCACACATGGCCTCACCGCTTTCAGTTACGTAACAGGCAACTGGTACGGACAGCATGTGGTAGTTCAAATCACCATCAACGGTACAAGTTATCCCGCCACCATGAATCCCAAAGTAGTGGATACACAAAAATTCCAGGTGACTGCTCCGGCGGGTAAAACTATTATTGCATTCAGCGGCCAAACCTGTTATGTGAATCTGGCAGGCGGAGGTTTCACCTGGGTGTTATCGCAGATCAACGGAGTATTTGGCTAGTGATTTTTTTACAAGTGAAGTTAAAGATGAAAATGTGTGCGCTCCGAAACCCGCCACTTCGCCAGGCGGGATGAGGTACAAACTGAAGTCTTTGTGCTTCGTTTGCCCGCCCGAACGCAAAGCCCGGGACCGTTCACGCAAGTCATAAAGTCCACTAAAAAACCCGCTAATGCTCAGCGGGTTTTTTTGAATGTACCCCTTACGATACCAAACTCGAACGCAATGCTGGAAGATCTGTGGGTTTTGGTTCGGATTTGGGATCTTTATGAAAGAGTTCTTAGTTCGAATCTTTAAGTTTGGTGCAAATATGAATACGATGTATTAATAATTCCTTTCTGGTTTAATTACGAGATAGGAAGAAAAGAGGGAATGTTATACAATAATCGGAAGCTGGTGGCTGACAAGTACCATCAAACTAAATTGAGACAACCAAGTCCGCCTTCTTTCGCCTCCCACTTCAAATTCGGTAGTGATAATTTAGAAATGCAAATCATTTAGTAGTGAGGCGGATCTCACAAATGGATCTGCCATTGTGTGGAAACCTAATTGCAAAAGGGTAGGAACGGTTTCAATTTTCGCTTTGTACATTTATAGCAACATTGTATCTTTATCTTTAAAAAATATTTCGTTTGACCGTAATTGCCAAAACCCTGCCGATTGCCAAACACGAAAACGTTGTAATAGACTTGAAAGAACCAATGGCAAGTAATTTAATCAAACTAATTGCTCTACTGTTTTTGTTTATACTTATTAGCTGTAAATCTGAAAGTAATAGTAATCATAGGAACGAAGTCGAAGAGAATAAGAAATCTGTTGAAATTTTATGGAACGACTATATCAATGAAAATCCTGAAAAGAAAAATATAAAGTCACCTGTTTCCTTCTACTTTTGTGACAATGAGTTTGACGCAAATGAGTGTGCTGATTTAGTTGTAAGAGGAACAAAAAGGGCAACAGCGACTTCATTATGGTGGTACGAAAAAAACAATGAGCCACTTCCAAGAGTTGGAGACCAATATATTATAACAGATTGGAACGGAAATGCTAAAGCTGTCATTGAAATTACTAAAATAGAGCTAGTGCCATACAATAAAATTACATCTGAATTTGCTAAAATTGAAGGGGAAGGTGATCAATCATTAGAGTACTGGAAAAAAGCTCATAAGGATTATTATACAAGGGAAATGAAGCCTTTCAATGATCAATTTTCTGAAAAAATGATCATTGTATGCGAACAATTTAAGGCCGTCTACACGAGATAAAGCGCATTTGCAATACTTTATCGTTAACTCTTTACCGGCAGACACGAATGCTGTGTGTAACTAAATAGACCGCCGGCTTATAACACACGGTTTGCTCCGGCCTGGCAGACAACAAAGCAATTGCAAAAGCGGCAGAATCTTTTTTAATTTTTTCTTAGCAATAGACAACGGTTTCAATTCGAACGAAGCAAGCGCCGAAAAGGTGAGTTACACGAGGCAATTTAATTTCTTTGGTTTCTAAAGTTTCGCTCATGACCATAGGAGACTCAAACCCTGAACTGTCTTAAGATCTGTCGATTAGTTAATTCAGTTACTCAAAAAACAAAAACCCGCTGATTTTCAGCGGGTTTTTTGGAATGTGCCCCTGACGATACCAAACTCGAACGAAGTGCTAGACGATCTGCGGGTTTTGGCTCAAGTTTGGGATTTATATGGTAATAACCTTATTGATTCCACTCCTAATACTTTTATCTAATTGACCTTATATCTGTTTGCAACAAATGGAAATTAATGGAAGATAAAATTAATATTTGGCTATTTTTGTTAATATTAAAGAACTATTGATGCTTTTTGAAGAATATAATAATTTTAATTATCAATTTCCTGAACCTCAATACCTTGGGGCTAAACACATGCATTTGGCATGGATAAAAAAATTTATTCCTAACAATACGAAAACCGCTATTGATGCCTTTGCAGGTTCTCATTCAGTTGGATACCTTTTTAAACAAATGGGCTTCAGGACATTTACAAATGATTTTTTAAATTTTAATAATCAGATCGGACTCGCTTTGATTGAAAATAAAAATGTAAAACTCACAAAGGAAGATGTAAAATTACTATTTCAACCTGCCTGGCATAAAAGAGATTTTGAGTTAATTGAGAACACATTTACAAATGTGTTCTTTGAAAGGGAAGAAGCTCAGTTTTTAGATAATTTCAGAGCGAATATATCTCTACTAGAGAATCCTTATAAGCAAGCCTTAGCTTTTTCCGTGATAAACCGAAGTATGACGAGAAAAATAACCATGGGGCATTTTGGACATACTCAAGCTTTAGTTTATGCTAATGATCCTGAGAGAATTAAACGAAATAGGAGTTTAATAAGACCATTAAAGGAAATTTTTGAAGAAATACTACCAAAATACAATAATGCAATTTTTGACAATCAAGAGGAAAATCAAAGTTTTAACAAAAACATATTAGATTTACTTCCGACAATCAAGAATGTTGATTTTGCATATTTCGATCCACCTTATTGTGATAGCCATGCTGATTATCAAGGATTTTATCATTTGCTCGAAACATATACAGAATATTGGAAAGACAAAAAATTTATAAATGGGATAAAACGATATGAGCCACAAAGGATAAGTGGTTTTGACAAAAAAAGAGATGTAATTCCGTCCTTTGAAAAACTTTTTGAAATGGCTGAAGAAATTCCGTATTGGTTAATCAGTTATAATAATCGTAGTTATCCAGGTGTTGAGGAATTTGAAAGATTAATTTCTAAATACAGAGCAGTAAAAGTTGAAGTCAAAACTTATCAGAATGGTAGAGGAGGCAAAGGAAGTGTGGCAGGAAGTCAGGAAATTCTCTTTGTTTGTGCCCCGAAAAAAAAACATTTCATATCAGCGCATCAAGAAAAGCAAATAAGTAATGAGCGATTTTAATTACTGGAAAAAATTACACGAAAGTGAGAAGCTTCAAGAGTTTAGTATTGATATTACCGGACTTTTGTGGCTTAAAACAAAGTCTATCATTCGTAAAGAATTAATCGCAGAATTCGTAGAAAAAAATAAGATTGTTTTAGAACAAACTTCTACGGCCAAGCAGTTTATCGAACTCTTTGATTTGCTTAATAAAGACGTTAAGAATTCTCATAAACTCTTGAATAATTATATATTCGAAAAAGCCAAGGAACAACTTAAATCCCTCGATACTGAACAATTAGTCTCGGAACTTTTTAAACTTAAACATTTTGAATGGGGAGATTACCAAAATGATTTAAATAAACTTTTGGTAAGCAGATATGTAAAAGTATATAAATCGTATGACCAATTAATTTCAAAATTTGAAAATGAAATCCATCCTCTTGTCCAAGCTTATGTCCTAAATAGTTGGTATAATCATTGGTCAAGTATTTTGATAGAACATATTTTTAAATCTCATAAATTTGTTCTCCCAACGGTTGGACAAATTAAAAGTGTAGATTTTTTCATCAATGATATTCCTTTTGATTTGAAAGTAACCTATCTTCCATCTGAATTCATTAAGGAGAAGAGATCTGAGAAAGGTTACCCAGTTGAATTAACTTATCTAAAGGCAAAAGCGAGGGAGGCGAATATATATTTTGATAAGAAGGCTAAGCCGGGCGATATATATTATGAAATAATTGAGAAATTAGTCAATAAGAATGATGACTTTTCAAAAAAGGTTCTTAAAAAACTGAAGGATGAAAAATTTGAAATTCTCGCTGAAGCCCAAGCTAATCCAAAAATTTTAGCAAAGTGGCTGTATGAAAATCAAAGTGCCCCTCGTTTCGGATCTGAAAACAGATTGTTTTTAGTTTTGGTTGACACCAATGATTTTTCTAACTCTTGGAAATTAAAAAGGGATTTACAACTTCTTAAGCCTACTATTTTTAATTATTTAGACAAGTTCAAATATAATCCAATAACTGCAAAAGAGTTAGAGGTTAAATATAATTTCCCCAAGAACTCAGGAAATGAGTATGTATCGCTAACAGAAGTGATTTTTGTTATTAAGTAATTTTATATCTCTAATATAATTGATAGATTTCATCAAAGTTTAATGTGTAGAGCATACAGAACTCGAACTCCAAATCATTTGAAAATCAAACGAATAAATGTGGCTCTATAAAAAAACCCGCTGATTTTCAGCGGGTTTTTTGGAATGTACCCCATACGATACCAAACTTGAACTCTACCCTAGAAGACACGCGGGTTCTTGCTCAGATTTGGGACCTATACGGAAACATGTTAAAGGAATATGAAGCCCATTAGTCTTAAATCTAGGGTGAGTGGAACATCTGCACTTAGGTCAAACCTGCGTTATTTGTAATTTGGTATTAATCAAAACCAAATTATATGAAAAAAGCAATTATGAACCCTGAGAAGGAAAATCTTACAGTAGAAAAGCTAAAAACATTTAACGGGCTCGAAAATATAAGCGATCATGAAGCCGCAGAAATAGTATTTGCAATCCGATCCCTTGCAAATATTGCTTATGAATTTGCGAGTGAACAGAAACAAGCAGGCTTAACTAACTTAAAATGAGACCAACATGAAGGTAGATACATTATTAAGCGCCAAATTCGGTAAGCTGTCAAAGCACAAAGTATTTGATCTGAAAGGAAACCCTAATGTTGTAACTTATACCAGGGTATCGAGCAAAGAACAGGCAGAAAAAAACATGTCGCTGGAAACCCAATATAAAATTATCCAGGATTGTATTGAGAGAACGGGTCGCAACCTTTTAAACTGCTTTGGAGGTACCTACGAAAGTGCAAAAACAGACGGGCGTAAGGAGTTCAACCGGATGATTGATTACATCAAAAAAAATAAAGGAAAGGTAGACGAGATTATGGTTTATTCGCTTGATCGGTTTAGCCGCTCTGGCGGAGCTGCAATAAAGCTGGCTGCGGATCTTAGGGAGAAATACGGTGTTATTATAAACGCTGTGACGCAGCCTGTCGATACAACAAATGCAAGCGGCATTTTAAGCCAAGGCATGCACTTACTGTTTTCTGAATTTGATAATAGGTTAAGAAGCCAGCGTGTTGTAGCCGGCTTAAAAGCAAAATTTGAAATGGGTATTTGGGCAGTAAATCCGCCGCAAGGTTATGACTCGGTAAAGATAAACGGCGAGCGCAGGCTGATATTAAATGCTGAGGGCAGAATTATCGCTAAGGCATTTCAATGGAAAATTGATGGCATAAAAAACATTGATATTGTAGAACGGCTCCGCTCACTAGGTCTATCGAAAATGAAGAAGATGCAGGTTCAGCGAATTTTGATGAACCCATTTTATTGTGGGATGATCTCCCATGGATTGCTGAATGGGCAAGTGATAGAAGGTATTCACGAAAAAGCAGTTTCCCGGGATGTTTTTTTGAGGGCAAATAACATTTATAAGGAGTCAAGTCGGATAGCTATTTCACATAACCCTAGAAATGCTAATTTACCTTTAAAGATGTTCTTAATATGCAATACATGTCAAGAACCTCTAACTGGCTATAAGGCGTCGGTAAAAGTTAGGCAAGGCTCAGAACCCAAATTTCAATATTATTATAAGTGTAGAACTAAAGGATGTTGTTTTAATAGGAACATAAAACACGTACACCCAAAGTTCACGAATCTTCTTTCTGAAATTATATTTAAGCCGGAGCTTATTGGCCCCCTTCTGTTTCAGTTAGAACATACTTTTAATGATCTAAACATTGAGGTTGAGGACAAGCGCAAATATTTAAAACGAAGCCTTACTGAAATAACAAAAAAAATAGATGCATTGGAAGAGAAGTATTTTGTAGGAGAAAGAATTACCAAGGAGATTTATAATAAATTTCTCACTCGCTATAAAGAAGAACAGGATAAACTGAACTTGGAATTTGAGAAATGTGATACAGTTATTTTAAACAACATTGCTTTACATAAAGCCTTAAGATACTGCATAGCGCCGATAAAACTCTGGGAGGAAGGTAGTATTAGTATAAAAGAAAAAACGCAGCGGTTACTTTTTTCAAAAGGCCTAGTCTACAACAAAGCAATTACAGGGTTTGATACACAACAGACAAATTGTCCTTTATTTAAAAACGACCAATGTTGGGAAGATTTAACCGCTACGTCTTCCTTCACGTAGAAGCAAAGCCTTATACTACCCCCGAAAAGACCGAAAATCACAAACGTGTGGCCTTAAAAAAGGTAAGCGCGGCTTTGATGCAATAAAACAGACAATGGGGAAAATGCCCATTGACTGTTATCGGGTTTAGTTATTAATTATTGTTTTGAGGGGCATTTGTGATCTCCATACGTGCAAAAAACACAGCAGTCACCATCTTTAGGGTGCAGAACAGTTTTGCATTTTTCGCAGGTATAACTGATTAGACAAACTTCTGTGGGCAGAGTTTCAGTTTTTTTATTCCCGCATTTAGGACAAGTGATTTCAGATCTTAAGGGTTCCTCTGTTTTATTTTCCGAAGTGTCTCTTTTATTTTTTACGCTGCTTTCCTTAGTATCAGATTTTGGCAATGTTTCTGATTTTTCCGTTTCATTTGCACATGACCCAAACATCAATGCAATAACCAATGTTAATGGTAACAAAACTTTATCTCTATTTTGCATAATAATTATATTTTAATTTTTTGAATCCTTACTGCGTTTAAGATAGCTAACAACGCAACGCCTACATCGGCGAAAACAGCTTCCCATAAAGTCGCTACGCCCCCAGCGCCCATTATCAATACAATAACCTTCACACCCATTGCGAGAGAAATGTTTTGCCAAACAATCCGTTTAGTAATTCGTCCTATTTTAATGGCGGTTACGATCTTCGAAGGTTGATCGTTTTGAATAACAATATCGGCAGTTTCAATGGTAGCGTCGCTTCCTAGTCCTCCCATTGCTATCCCGGCATCTGCCAAAGCCACTACAGGGGCATCATTCACCCCATCACCAACAAAAGCAATTGTACGACCTTCATTTTTTAACGCCTGCACTTTTTCCACTTTATTCTCGGGTAAAAGATCTCCAAAGGCATCATCTATTTTCAAAGTTTGAGCTACCTTATCTACTACACTTTTTTTGTCGCCGGATAACATGACGGTTTTTATATTAAGGTTGTGCAGATCATAAATGGCCTGTTCAGCATCCTCCTTAATCTCATCGGCAATAGTAATATAACCCGCGTACTTGTTGTTGACGGCAATTACAACAATGGTTTCCACAATGGATTCAATAGATGAATCATAGTTAATATTAAATTTCTTAAGCAGCTTTAAATTACCGGCTAATACTTCTTTGCCATCAATAGTTCCTTTCAGGCCATGTCCGGATATTTCTTCCACGTTATCAATCTTAACCCCTTCAATTACTTTACCGGCGTGTTGAACAACAGCTTGTGCAATGGGGTGGGTAGATTTACTTTCGATAGCTGCGGTTAGCTTTACTAACTCTTTTTCGTCCAAATCAACTGCCACAATTTTCTGAACTTTAAAAACTCCTTTCGTTAACGTACCTGTTTTATCCATCACCACGGTATCTATTTTTGTCATTACATCGAGGTAATTAGAGCCTTTAAATAAAATACCGTTGCGGGATGCAAGCCCTATACCCCCGAAGTAACCCAAAGGAATGGAAATCACTAAAGCACACGGACATGAGATAACCAGAAATACCAAGGATTTATAAAGCCATTCGTTAAACACATAATTTTGAACAAAGAAATAAGGCAATAAACAAATGCCTATGGCCAGGAACACAATTATAGGAGTATAGATCTTTGCAAATTTGGAAATGAATAATTGTGTCTGAGATTTGCGTGCGGTTGCTTCCTGAACCATTTGCAATATCTTGGACAATTTACTGTCCTTAAAAAGTGTTGTTACTTTAATATCTGAAACAGAATTTAAGTTGATCATTCCGGCTAGCACCGGTTCACCTTTCCGTTTGGTGTCCGGTTTGCTTTCGCCTGTCAATGCAGCGGTATTAAAAGAAGCCGATTCGGAAAGCAGCTCACCATCCAGAGCGACTCTTTCGCCTGGTTTTGTCTGTATTATATCTCCTACCTGAATTTGTGAAGGCGCTACCGTTTGAATAGTGCCATTGCGATTTACATTTACCGTGTCCGGGCGAATGTCTAGCAATGCTTTTATACTGCGCTTTGCGCGATTAACAGCTGCCATTTGAAACAACTCTCCAACAGCATAAAATAACATTACGGTTACACCTTCGGCATACTCACCAATAAAGAATGCACCAATGGTGGCAATAGACATTAAGAAAAATTCAGAAAAGAAAGCTCCCTTTGCAATAGACTTAACAGCGTCTTTTATAACAGGTAAGCCCACAGGCAGATAAGCCGCTATATACCATATTATTTTCACATATCCTTGAAAGAACACGGGTTTAATAAAATGCTCGAAGCTTAGGCCCGTGAGCAATAAGATAAAGCTAATCATTGCGGGTAAATATTCTTTCCATGCGGCTGTTTCAACTAAGCCATGATCATTGTCTTGCTTCTCTTCCTCGTCATGGGCAACCTCATTCTCAGGATGAGCATGAGGTTTTCCTGTTTTTGCATCTATCTTTTCATCCAACGAGCAGCAGGTCATTTCGCCTTTTGCATCGTACGTATGTGTATGGTTTGGATCTGTATTTATCATTTGCTGTTAATTTAATTATGTATCAAAATTACTTACCGGTTTTTTCATTTTAAAGACTTACTCCAACTTATTTACTATATCGCTGAAACAATCCAGTTCATACGAATGAGCTGCTCCTCAGAAGAGTAATCCATTAGATATGTATCGCGCCATCGCCAACTGCCATGCACGCTTCCTTTAGTGCTTCGTAATAAGTCGGATGACCATGTGAGGTTCGTGCAATATCTTCCGCAGACGCTTTGGTTTCCAAAGCATAGGTTGCCTCTCCGATTATATCTGAAGCTCTTGGGCCTACTATATGTACTCCCAAAATCTCATCTGTTTCCTTATCAGCTAAAACTTTGATCATGCCTTCAGTATCGCCGCTGGTGATTGCTCGTCCGGAAGCTATAAAAGGAAAGGAACCAATCTTATAGGAACGGTTACTTTGCCTCAATTCTTCTTCAGTAAATCCTACAGCCGCCGCTTCAGGCCATGTGTAAACAATTCCGGGAATGTTTCTATAGTTGATGTGTGGTTTTTGTCCTGCAATCCTTTCTGCAACAAAAATTCCTTCTTCTGAGGCTTTGTGCGCGAGCATTGCGCCCTTAATTACATCACCGATTGCGTAAATTCCCGGCGCGGATGTTTCAAGACCTTCATTAACAATAATTCTTCCCTTATCATCAACTTCTACGCCCGCCTTATTCAAAGCCAATCCTTCTGTAAAAGGCTTTCTGCCAACTGCCACAAGACAGTAGTCTCCACGCAAAACAACTTTTTTTCCATCCTTATCTTGAGCATTAACGTGAACACCATCCTTTCCGCGATTTTCCGCACTCTTGACCGAATGATTTAAGAAAAATTCGAATCCGAGTTTGGCTAAAGATTTCTGCAATTCTGAACTAACGCTACTATCCATAGACGCAAGTATCCTTTCCGCATACTCAACAACTCTCACCTTACTACCAAGTCTTGCATAAACAGACCCAAGTTCCACACCAATAACTCCAGCGCCAATAATTATGAGATTTTTTGGAATTTCCTTTAGTGAAAGTGCTTCCGTAGAAGAAATAATACATTCCTTATCTATTGGTACATTAGGAAGAGAGGAGGCTTTAGAACCGGTCGCAATAATTATATGCGTTCCGGAAATCTGATACTTCTCCTCATCGGTCGGATTAACCTCGATAGTTCTGTTATCGATAAAGGAGGCGGTTCCGTGATGAACCTGAATTTTATTTTTTTTCATCAGGTAAACAACGCCGGTGTTGATCTTTTTAATAACCTCTGATTTTCTTTTAATCATCGCGTCAAAATCTACGTTGAGATTATCGAATGAAATTCCATGGCTGTTAAAGTGCCTAAGCGCATTGTAATAGTGCTCGGAACTATCCAATAGAGCTTTTGAGGGCATACAGCCTACATTCAGGCACGTTCCACCGAGGGTTGAATATTTCTCGATCATTGCTGTTTTAAAACCAAGCTGTGCGCAACGAATAGCTGCCACGTACCCGCCCGGCCCTGAACCTATTATTATTACATCGTATTTTTCCATGACTATTTTTTATGTGTTTGAATGTGATGCTGAAGTTGCTCAACTAATGTCTGTAGGTATTCTTCCAAATCATCCGTACACATACTCTTATTTTCTGTTTGACAAATATGAAAAGGAGTTTCATCCAAATACTTATACAATTCAGGATACTTAGTTTCTATTTCTGCTGTGATCTCCATCACTTTCTGCATTATATTCTTTAACTTTCTCATAGTATTATATATTTTTTAACGGAATGACTTCTCTAGTCATTGTTTTATTTATTTCAGGTTATTTGATTCTTCTTAAGCCGTAATAAAGGAAGATCGAGGTAAGAAGAATTGAAACTACTAACATGATTGTATGAGTAGCTGCTGTAATGGTGAAGCCAAAAATGTTTATCGGGTATTGATTAATCGCAAGGAAACCAATATTGTCAATTATATCTTTTGCAAAAAAGCCCGCGAGGAACAAAAAAGCGAGTTTAAGATTTGCATTTTTCATTTTGATTTGGTTTAAATTTTTGTTTATAGAATTGATTTATTTACTTTTTTATTGGCAAAATTATAATGTTCTAATTTAGTCATTGTACGATGTTTAATTTTCTGAATTACAGGTTTCAAATTCGCGACCGGCACAATTTTATTTTTTATCGATCTTTTCTCCTTTTGCCAATTTTTTGATCATCGCATATAATTCTTCCTCTGAACCTTCAGATGAGCCCGCTTGCTGCCATACTATATTTCCCTGTCCATCAATCAAGAAAGTATGTGGGCAGTTATTTACATTCATAGCTCTTTTAAAATCCTGATTAATGTCTAAATAAAATTCATACTCCCAACCTTTGGTTTTTGCCATTGTAGCCACTTTTGCTGATGTTCTTGTATCGTCTGTTGAAATGGATACTAATTTTACACCTGTTTCTTTTTGCCAGTCTGAATAGTTCTCAGCGATATTATCATACTGAGTTACCGAATTTTTGCACCATGTAGCCCAAAAGCTAAGTATCATGGGCTTTCCATCGTTTGATATTTTTTCGCTGCTGAATGATGAACCATCAAGCGTTTTGATTGTTGCCGGAGCAATCTTGTTATAATCTTGGGCATTTACGAATAATGATGTCATTAGACACAATGCTACTAAGGTTGTTTTCATGTTTTTTTGGTTTTATATTTTTAATTAATAATTTTTATCGAATAAAGAATTACTGTCCGCAAGCATCCATTTTTCCCGCTTTAGCCTGAGATAATAAAATGAATACACCTTTTATTACTATATCTGAATTTTCCGGGATCGGCTCTGACGGAATTATCTGAACAAATTTGCCATCTGTTATGCCTTTTATAACCTCAATTTTAGTAAACGTATGAAAATCTGTCTCTTTAACTTTTTGCTTCGCTGAAACATCTTCATTGGGGAATTTTTCGTGGGCTTCACATTGCGGGTGTTTTTTGCAAATTTCTTCCGGTTTGCATTTTTCATGCGCTTCGCAATCTGGATGAGATTTGCAATTTTCATCCGACAGGCAACTTTCATGTGCGCTGCATTCGGGATGCGTAGCACACGTTTTGTTCTTCACGAAAATATAGTTTTTACCATCTGACATGATTATAGCTTCCGAGGGCACAGATAAAACTTCATTCGAAATTGTTTCGATCACAGCATTTACAAACATCCCCGGCAACAGCGAAGGGTCTTCCTGATCTAAATGACCATGAATATGAACAGATCGGGACTCGTCAAATAATTGCCCTATCAAATGAACCGTTGCCTTTCTTTCCACATTTGGTTGGTTTGCAAGCGTAAATCGGATTTTTTGTCCAACTTTTATCATTGAAATGTCTTTTTCAAAGATCGTCAACTCTACATGCAAATGTTCCGGATCAATTATCTCAAAAATTACATCTTGGGGATTAACATACTTGCCAATATTAACGTTGACCTTTGATACCTTTCCGTTAACGGGCGAAATAATGCTAATGACAGAGGATATCTTTCCTTGCTTTACAGCCTCCTTATTTATTCCGATCAAAGCCAATTTCGCTTCAAGACCCTTTATTAAAGCGAAAGTTGATTTATAATCAGATTCAGCCTTTTGTAAGATTTTCCCTGACGTTGCATTACCAGCCTGTAATTCCTTTTGTCTTTCATATTCTTTTTCCAAGTACTCTAATTGATTGAAAGAACTCAAATAGTCCTGCTGCATCTGAATATAATCAGGGTGTTCAAGGGTAGCTATTACTTCCCCCTTTTTTACGCTGCTTCCCTCAAGCAGTTCAGTGTTCTTTAGAAAGCCACCATAAGGCGCACTGATGGAAATCCGATTTTGTGGAGGTACATCAAGCACACCGCTAACAGTAAGATTTTCGCTTAATGTTCTTTTTTCAATTTTTCCAAGTTCTATTCCGGCAGCTTTGAATTGGTCGTCACGCAGCTCCAGGAATCTTACATCTTCTGTTTCTGTACCCTCTTCATCTTCAGGCTCGGCTTTTTTATTTTCTCCGGAGCAGCCTGATAACACTAAATAAGCTGCAAAAACGAGCAAATAACTCCATTTTACATGTTTAGCGGATTTATATGTTTGGTTTTCTTTTTTCATGCTTCAAATTTATTAATGGCTATTTTGCAGCCGTGAGATATTGTAAGTTTATTATTAAGGCATTATAATTCGCAAGCATTTCTAAATAAGAAATCCTTGTAGAAAGGGACTGGCTGGCATTTTGTAAATATTCAATATATCCGATCTCACCTTTTGAATAGGCAAGTTGGGTGATCTTCAGCAATTCCTCTGCTTGATTTAATCCTCCAGTCTCATAATAAGTTAGAGCCTGTTCAAGTTTAAGATACTCCTGGTATTGCGAACTGTAATTATTCTGAAGTTGGATGTTGGATTGACTAAGTTTTTCTTGGGCAATTTTTCTTTCCAATTGTGCAAATTGGATTTTACCACGTTGTGAATTAAAAAATAAGGGAATTGATAATCCTAATTGCACACCAGCGATCCTTGTTCCCGGAAAATAGTTCCTGTTTATTCCTGCTGGATTAAAATCTTTAAAAAGAAATTGGTGATTGTACCCAAAATTGATATCCGGTAGGAGTCTATTCTTTTCCACTTTTGCTTTGTAGCCCGCAATCGAAATTTGCTGATTATAATATCCGAGAACAGGATTAGATTTGATGGCCGCGGAATCTGCCGTAAAAGAAGCTGTTATTTTAAAAATGGAATTATCGGAAATTGAAACGGTATTAGCTACATTTAGTAACGTTTGTAACTGTTTGTTGGCAATCGTTACGTCTATTTCCGCCTGCTGTTTGAATAAATGTATCTCTTTGTATTTATTAACCGAGGCGAGCTTTTCAAGATAACTGCTTTCTTCTGTTTTAAAACGCAATTCTGCTTTCTTTACAAAGTCGGCAAACATACTATCTTGTTGAGTAAGTAGTTTGAGTTTTTCCTTTCTTAGCAATACATCGTAGTAAGCGAGTTTTACATCTTTAACAAGAATACTTTGAGTAATATTTTTTGTTAACATACTCAATTTTGCTTCCTCACGTAACAGTACGTTTTGAGAAGAATAAACTGTGGGAAAAGCAAATTTTTGATTAACACCCCAAGAGTTATCAATGTTTCCTCCTGAAGTTGGATCTTGTACAATGTATACATCCGTTTTATCTATGTTAAATGCGGTTTTTCGTAACGCCTGGCTTTGTTCCACTTCCAATGAAGCAATCTTTACCTGCGGATTATTTTTTAAAGCTAAATTGATACATTCATCCAACGAGAGCTGCTGACTGTTTTGAGCAGTTGCATTTTTAAAAGGCAAAAAACAAACGAAGGCCATCAAAATCATACTATTTAGTTTAGTTCCTCCACCTATTACTGCATTTTTTCTTTTACTGAATAAAATATAAAGAATAGGTAAAACCAATAATGTAAGTAAAGTGGCGGACACCAAACCTCCAATAACCACGGTTGCCAAAGGCTTTTGCACTTCTGCACCTGCGCTGGAAGATAAGGCCATCGGTAAAAAGCCGAGAGAAGCTACTGCGGCAGTCATTATTACCGGTCTTAACCTTACTTTAGTTCCTTCTTTTACCCTCTCAATAATATCCTCAACTCCTTCCTTTTCTAACTGATTAAAATATCCTATTAACACAATACCGTTTAGTACGGCAACTCCAAAAAGCGCAATAAATCCAACACCTGCCGAAATACTGAAAGGCATATCCCTCAACCATAGTGCTATCACACCTCCAATAATAGAAAGGGGTACTGCGGTAAATATAAGGAGGGATTGTTTCATCGAATGAAAAGTAACATACAG
Organism: Hydrocarboniphaga daqingensis; assembly: GCA_943362175.1. GTDB lineage: Bacteria > Bacteroidota > Bacteroidia > B-17B0 > Aurantibacillaceae > UBA4416. The sequence goes on from CALRIU020000008.1 coordinate 31,667, forward strand.
TAATAGAAGGATCAACAGCAATGCTACAGGAACCGCTATAGATAATCTTTCTTTAGCCTCACGCAAATTTTCGAACTGTCCGCCGTATGTAACATAATATCCCGGTGGCAATTTTAATTTTTCAGAAAGTAGTATTTCAATTTCATCAACAGTACTTTCTACATCCCTATCCCGTACGTTGAACCCAACAAAGATTCTCCGCTTGCCGTCCTCCCTTGATATTTGAGATTGTGCTACCTTATATTCAATATTAGCAATCTGGTTGAGTGGAATCCTACCACCGTCTGGGAGCGGTACATACAGATTTTCAACATTAGTAATGTCGTTTCTTAAATCTTGTTTAAGTCTTACCACCATGTCAAATCTTTTTTCACCTTCAAAAACAACTCCTGCTACATTGCCCGCAAACGCGGTTTTCAAAATGATGTTGACATCTGAAATACTTAGTCCATATTGTGCTATTTTATCGCGGTCATATTCAACAGCTATTTGCGGTAACCCAGTTACCTTCTCCAACACAGGCTGACTAACGCCATTTACTTTTCCAATTAATTTAGCTACTTCATCAGCTTTAACTTTAAGAATATCGAGATCTTCACCAAATATTTTTATTGCCACATCCTGCCTGATGCCGGTCATAAGTTCGTTGAAACGCATTTGCATTGGTTGAGTTACTTCTTTATTGATACCGGGGAGAGAAGAAAGAGCTTCTTCCATTGCCTCTTGCATTTCCTCACGGCTTTCAGCACTTGTCCATTCTTCTTTGGGTTTCATTGAGATCATCATATCTCCACGTTCTATAGGCATGGGGTCAGTTGGTATTTCAGCACTGCCAATACGTGTAACGATCTGCTTTATTTCAGGGAATTTGGACTTTAAAATTTGTTCAGCTTTCGTAAATGTTTCTACAACCTGGGTTAATGACGCGCCTTGCGCCATACTAATCTCAACAGTTAGATCGCCTTCTTCAAGGGTAGGTATGAATTCTCCGCCCATAGTACTGAATAGCCAAAGAGAGAGACCGAAAAGAATAAATGCAACGGTAACAGTAAGTTTTTTCCATTTTAATAATTTATTTAATAATGGCGAGTATATCCGTTGAAAAAAGTTCATGATCTTGTCAGAAATATTGATCTTATGCTCTGTTTTTTTACTCAGGAAACGTGCGCTCATCATTGGTACATAAGTTAATGATAAAATGAAAGCTCCAAGTATTGCAAATGCAACAGTCTGTGCCATCGGCCCGAACATCTTTCCTTCTATACCTACTAATGCAAGAATAGGCAGATACACAATTAAGATAATGATTTCACCGAAAGCTGCACTACTTCTTATTTTTGCAGAGGCTTCATAAACCTCACTATCCATCTGCTCACTTGTGAGAATTGCGGCGCCTGCGTAATCACGTTTACTGTTCATGATCCGGTGAACCACTGCTTCCACAATAATAACTGCTCCATCCACAATCAAACCAAAATCAATAGCTCCCAAGCTCATTAAATTTCCTGAAACTCCAAAAAGATTCATCATCGTAATTGCAAAAAGCATGGCAAGTGGTATAACCGAAGCCACGATCAATCCTGCACGAAAGTTGCCTAAGAGTAGTACCAAAATAAATACAACAATCAATGCCCCTTCGATCAGGTTTTTTTCAACTGTATGCAAAGTGCGTCCGACTAGTTCAGTCCTGTCAATAAAGGGTTCAATTACCACACCTTCCGGGAGGGATTTTTGTATCTGAACCATACGTTCTTTTACGTTATTAATGACTTTGCTAAAGTTTTCTCCTTTGAGCATAAGCGTGATCCCTGCAACAGCTTCACCTTCGCCATTTCTTGTTATGGCTCCAAAACGTGTCGCGCTCCCGAACTGAACCTGCGCCACATCTTTAATTTTAATAGGAATACCATTCACTCTCTTAACAATTATCTTCTCGATATCGGATAAGGATTTAACTAACCCAATTCCTCTGATAAAATAGGCGCTGCCATGATGTTCTATATAAGATCCACCTGTGTTTTCATTGTTCTCCTCAAGCGCACTAAATATTTCAGGTATTGTTATGTTGATTGCGTTTAATTTTGAAATATCAAGCGCTATTTCATACTGTTTCACAAATCCCCCCCAACCGCTAACTTCTGCTACGCCCTCGGTTCCGGCCAGCTGGCGCCTAACTATCCAGTCCTGCATAGTTCGCAGATCCGTTGCTGTGTATTTATTCTTAAATTCTTTTTTTGCATGAATTACATAATGATAAATCTCGCCTAAACCTGTTGTTATAGGCGCAAGTTCAGGCTTTGCCATTCCTTGGGGGATTTGAGATTCTGCTTCTTTAAGTTTTTCTGAAATTTGTTGCCGTGCCCAATATATATCAGTTTTATCCCGAAAAACGATGGTAATAACCGATATGCCCGATCTGGAAAGAGAGCGCTTCTCGATCACATCAGAAATATTACTTATTGCCATTTCAATAGGAGCGGTAATGAATTGTTCTACTTCCTGTGCGCCCAAAGTGGGCGCTTGTGTTATCACTTGCACCTGGTTATTGGTTATGTCAGGAACCGCATCTATCGGGAGCTGCGTAACCGAGTATATTCCAACTATCACAAGTACAAGCGTAAAGAATCCAACTAGGGCCTTATTATATATAGAGAAATGAATTATTTTATCAAGCATTTTTTTTAGTATTGATTAGATAAAATTTGGCGGAGAAATACTATTTCCCCGCCAAGAAATTAAGAGTGTTTTTTGTCGTATGCTGCACATGAGGCGTGTTTGGTGCAGTTTGCGCCATCAGTGCATTGCTCATGCGCTTCGCATTCAGGATGCTCAGGACAATTTTCTGATTTCGGACAATTTTTCGCGTGTTCCTCACACATTTTGGTATCCACTTTGTTTCCACATGATGAAACAAAAATTGATGTAAGGACAACGGTAGCAAAGATTACTTTTTTCATGGTTTTGTTTTTTAATTGTTATGTATTATGATGTTTATAGAAATGCCAGATGCGCAGTGCGATTCCAATCAGTAACAGAATACAAAGTGCGCCAACAATGATCACTTTGACGATTTGAAAAGCTGTAGTATGTTTTTCCTTTTTGGATTTTGCCATATAGTAAATCTCTTAGGACATCAATTCCTGATAAATGAATTAATGCGAAAGCCGATAAATCAGCTTCGTTAAAAACGAACGACTAAGAAGATTTATATTTTGGGCGGTTGCCAGATGTTGGCTACGAACTGAGAAATAAAACCAGGCTCATAAGGAATGACATTACTGTCCGTTGCCTGATCTAAGGTAGTCGCAAATAAAGGAGTTGTTTCAATATTAAATCCCTGGCATCCTGAACAGGAACAAACACAGAAAGGAGAGCAGGCTGTTTCATCAGGGCAGGTGTCTCCGGTCTCGGATGCAAACACTTGAATTGTTTCAGAATCTGATTCAGAATAACTATTCCCCTCGCTACAATGTATGGTAGAAAGAAATAATAAAAACATACTGAATATGATACAAAAGAATTTCACTGCCCAAATTTATGATTTTTAAATGAAAAAATAAAATACTCGATCAACTCATTTTAACAAGCACATTATCAATAATTTACGTTTATGGTGAATTATCGGACACAAAGTCCGAAACGCCCGCTGCCAAAAGCCAAAAGAAGCCATCTACTCTGTAATCCTTTGCTGACAATGGATTCGTGGCACAGTGTATGATCCACACCACACACAAAATTAAAAACCTAAAACATGAAAAAGCAAGCAGCCGCTAAAGGCAAAACCGAAAGTAAAAAACAAACAACACCTAAAAACAACAAAGCCATGAAAACAGAAAACAACAAAACAGAAACTAAAGCAACTATTAAGGAAGTAAAATCAAACGACAAGCTCGTGCTGCTGCCGCCAAGTATTTTAGAAGCCAACCCTAAAAACCCGCGGATTAAGTATGAGGAGATTGAGGAACTGATGAACTCCATTGTAGAGAACGGCTTGATTGATCCGCTAACGGGCTACTATAAAAATGACAAGGTGATTTTGAAAGATGGCCACCGCCGTAAAATGGCGATTGATCTGGCGATCTCAAAGGGCAACAAGATCGCGCAGGTGAAGGTGTTAATTGTAGACGCACCTACCGAAGAGCAGGAAACGCTCGACTACATCCTGCATAACGACGGCAAGCCGCTGAATATGCTGGAGCAGTCGGTGGTGATCAAGCGCCTGCTGAACTTTGGCTGGAAGGTAACGGACATAGAAAAGAAAACCGGCAAAGCGCGCGGCTACATTGACAACCTGATCATCCTTACAAAACTGCCCATGAAGGTTTACAACCTGATTGCGGAGGACAAGATTAGCGCCCATGCCGTGATTACCATCGTAGCCGCTGTAAAAGGTGACGAGGCAAAGCTGATTGAAGCCGTAGAGGACGCTATTAAGGCTGCAAAGGCTGCGGGAAAGGAGAAGGCAACTCCTAAACATCTCGCTGCAAAAGTGAAAGGCCCCTCACACGGCAAGTTCTATAAATTTGCTGAAGAAATCCTAAACCTAGTGGCAGGACAAAAAGCCACCCGCAAAGATCGCGAGGACATGCTTTCTTATGTGATTGTAGCTTATGAAAATGGCCAGCGCCCTAAAGATGTAGCAGACCGCTATTTCACAGATAAAACAAAGGTAGCAACGAATACCACAAAGGCTGAAAAGCCAGAAGCGAAAGCACCAGCCAAAGCAGCGCCTAAAAAGGTGGAAGCAAAGAAGCCAACTAAAAAAGCAGCTAAGAAAAAGTAAGCCCACCCGCACCAAGAGTGAAGCCCTGCCAGACCGCAGGGCTTTGCTCGTTCCCTAATTTTTCAATACGTCAAAGAACAGGTGTAAATCAAAAGCAAAACAAAAACGAAATCCGGGATCAAAGGTAGAATGCCAAATGGCCCCGTTTCCGGAGCCTTTGGTTATTGCAGGGCATTGCGGGTTATTGCCGCTTTTTAGCCTGTTTCAGCCCTCCTTTTCAGGTCGCTGGAATAACATGCCTTTCAGCATCTTATTTCCAATCAGGTCGAGGCATTTCCGGCAGGTAACCGCCTGTAGGTTATCGCTGGACGCGCTGAACTCCCCGCCGCAGATCTTCATATAGTCGTTGTGGTGTACAAAGCCATCCTGCTTAAAAATGGGAACGTTCTTTTTACTCTGTTTTTTCATAGCAATATCATTTTAGTTTGGTCTAAGTACGGTACAGTATTTTACACCGCCTCATTAAACTCCGGGAATCTGGGAATTGGGCAATGAGGCAAATACCAGGTTGGGCTGTAGAATTGCCTTTGTAACAACACCGTACTTTGCAAGGATATGGTTCAGGTTTAAAACGTCTGATAGATCATCGCCGAATACTTCCAAAGTAGTAAACAGCAGTAGATCAGGTTTTACCTTTCGGTCAAAAATCTCATGCACGAGCTTTGCGCGCTCGGGGCGAGTCATAGACTTATCTTCTTTAATGTCATAGAAAACCTCTAAAACATCAATAGTATGTTCCTCGCAGTACCTACCCAGCGCTACTGCTTGAGGCACCAATACGCTCTGCTGGTCTCTAAGATCAGCGGGCGCACGTAAATATAAAAGGGCTGTTTTCATTTATTTAATGCGTGTTTTAAAATGTCTTTTTTAATAGATTTTAGAGCGACTCCGTGATCTGCCAGTACTTTAAAGGTCTGCGGGAATCGATCCAGCAGCGGCGCCATGATCTCCCACGAGGTGAAGAGCATAAGATCAGGTTTAAAACTTTTGTCTTGCAGGCAATTTAGAAATGAGCGAAAATCTCCCCAATGCACATAACTTTCATCTGAGTAATGGTAATCTTCAATCTCAATACGCTTGTCTCTGCAATAGAGTTCAAGTGCTTTCTTTTGTGCTGCAAGGTCTAATTGATCAGTACCTTCATACAAAAGCTTTTCACGTAAAATAGTTACGGCCACTATTTTCTTTTTAGGTTTCGGCTTTTTACTCATGGTCTTTTAGTATCAAATAGTTCTACACAACCGGCTTTAATAAATACCCTCCGGATTTCATCTACTGATTTAGTCCCAAGCATGCGGAGTCTTGACACGCCGTAGCTACCTAGCTTGGCAACGTCAAGCATGATGGTGCAATCACCAGAACCTTTTAATCCATGATAGGTTCTGGTAGATAGTCCCATATCCTTAATCGGAGTGCTTAGAAATTCTGCATGCTCACCATTGGTTTCGAGCAGAAGGTCGGCTACCTGATTCATTAAGGCTTTACAAACGGCTAAATGCGCCAGTGAGATCTTGAGAAGTTCCGCGGCTAGTTCCTTTCCAATTCGTAGCTCGTATCCGGTAAAATTATAGGTAAATGGCTCAAAACCGGCACTGTTTGCAGCTGTGAGAATGGGACTTAAAAAGTGCTGGAGGTGGTGGTCGGAGATTTTGGTCTGCCCGGCAAAAAGTCTATTTCCTTCCTGCGGGATGGGAGTTTCGTTGTTTGTTTCCATAAGGCTGATTGTTTGGTTTAACAACCGGGATCAACCACTGAAAATTTACTTCACAAAACTCGCTATCTTCTCCTTACAAATTTGTTCAGTCAGTTTTTTGAGCAACTGAACGCGCTCACTTAAGTATTCAAGATCGGCCTTGCTAATATTGTAATCCATATTGTAGCGGGCTTCTATATACGCTTTTCTCAGCAGCGTAAAGCGCCTGCGTTCTTCAACCGTGGCGCGCGGAAACACTTTGCCAAACTCCATGTCCAGCGCTTTGGCCAGTCTGCCAAGCACTTCTATATCGTGCGTTTTTGGTTTGTAACCGGTAAACACCAACTGGATCGTACCATAGTAGCGCTCTGTAGCTTGGTGTAATTCAAAGGCTGCTACCTTTAACTTATCATGTTTAATTGCGTTTTCAAATTGAAAATAGAAATCATTTGCACTATCAAACCAGCCATAAAAATATTTTTGTGCTTTGGTCTGCTGTTCTGTTTGGCTTTTGGGTTGTTTATCATCCAGCTGATAGCGGCTTGTTGTAAACAGTAACACACCGTCACGCTTTATCTCATCAAAGAAATAACTGCCATCGCGCAACTCTGCATTTACAAAATCAATCCCGTGGAAAATAGGGTTAACCGGCGTCGGCAGGTTCAGCTCATCCAGCTTGCCACCAACCGAAGCCATAAAGCTATCACTATCTGCCTGCGTGTTTTTGGTTGTTATAATGAGCAAATCGTAATCTGATTTGTATTCGTACGTAATGCCTTTATCCTCGTATTTATCCTCCACATAATTACCGCGAGCGTAACTTCCAAACAGCACGATCATTTCGATCTCGCCATACCTGGGTATCAGCGCCGCTAAGATCTGCTTCAGCTCGGCTTGCTTGTGCTCTGGTAGATGGGTAAGGGTGGTTTTCATTGGTAGGGCTAAGATAAAGAAATTGTTGAAAATAGAATACTTAAACAACAAAATCCTTTATTATCAAGGGTTGGAAGCGCTTATAATACTGGATTAGCCATAGAAGTCTTCCCGTTAGACGGCGCACCGGTTTTATGGCAGAATTTTTCTTTGTAATTGGGGTTTTTGTACTGCGCCCAGCTTTTATAGGCTTTCTCGGAATATGGGCGCTGTTCATTAAACGGTATTTTTTCGCCTGTGCGAATGCAAAAACCTTCAGCAATTAGAGGTGCAGATTGAGAAAATATACCTGAAATTTTATCGACCGTTGTTTTATAACCTTTGTATTTTTTTGAAAGACCAAACATGGTACTATCATATTCTGGTTCATTCTTAAATAGCAACTCGCTGTTGTCAATTACTTTCCAAAAATAGTTCCATGCATCGGTATCAATTCCTGCATCGCCAGTCACTAATTTACTAGCTATGTTACCAATAATGCTTGCGTATTCAGTTTTAACTCCAACTTCTATATTCTGATCTTGGGAAAAGTCATAAAGGTTCATGGACGTAATAACTTGAGTAGACTCGTTGGCGTAAAACTTAGCATGTAGTCGTTTCTCATAATGAATTTCTATATCAGGAAATTGCTTAAAGAAATTTAAATCATCAAGCGTGAGACTTTTACGCAGATCTTTCTCATTTTTACCAAACACTATACGGATTTGCAACTTATCATTTTCTACTTTCGCTTTAAGTTCATCGCTATATCGATGATGTAATTTAATGTAAGGGGAAATTAAAATCAGAGTATCTTCCGCATTCTCAAATACTTTTCCAATCTCTGAATTTAATTCATTGCCGTGTAAAAATTTTGCCATTAAATTTTATTATAAATATCAAGTAAATTAAAAAGCCTTTTGTCAATCATTTGTGAAACAAACTGCTTACCAAAAACAGGGTCAGTTTTTATAACTTGAACTGCTAGTTTCTCAAAGCCGCGATCTCTATCGTAGAAAACTTCGAAATTAGGTTCAGTTATCTGCATAAGAATTTTTGCTTTAAAGATTGGATCGCCATCTTCCATCTCAAATAATGTGTGGATCATCCGATGAAGTACTTGAGAGGTAGTGGTTCTTTCTAATGTTAAACTTACCAACTCGAAAGCCTGAGAATCGAGTTGGGTTAGGTTGGTAAATAGTAAAAGTAAATCATTGTACACCAATGGATCATTTACTGCCTTTGAATCTAGTATAGCTCTCCAGATTGCAAGCATTTTTCCTTGTGGGAAATGTTTGTTCTTTAAGAAGAAATGAATTAGTCCATGAATTTGTGATCTATTACCTATTTGAAGTGTTTTATAAATAATGCTTTTTGGATTATCCAGTTCACTACCCTCCCAACCTGCGACATAAGCCATGACGATGTGCTCAAACACTTCATCAGTATCGACTTGCTCGTCTTTAAAGATTTCTAGTGCAAGTTCATAATGTCCATTGTTTAGTAACAAATCAAAAATTACTTTGTAAACCTGGCTGCAATACTTATGATACCCGCGCATTGCTAAAATCCACAATTCTCTATTTCCCGTTACAAAAATATGGTTAATATTCTCTTTCAACCATTCCATATCTAAATAACCAAATTGGGTAAGATGCATAGATAGTGACCAAATCGTAGCATCTGTTTGTCGAGTAGATTGAAGCAAATCAGAATAAAACATTTTAACGTCGGGATACCATCTATCGATATTATCTGTTTTATTTAAGCGGGCGTTTCTTAACAAAACTTCAAGAGTAGCGTCATAGATTTTCCCATCTGTACTATTAAGGATATCGAAAAAAGGGTCTTTGTTCAATCGTTCACTTTGTATATTTAGCGCTAAGAATTTTAAACAAAGATTTTTTGCTTCTTCAAGTGCTTTACCTGAAAGAGCGTGTTTATCGTCTCTGGTAGTTGATCTAATTAACCACGCACAGTAAGAAATAAAATGTTGATATGCTTCTGGATTTTTGCTGTAGTTAGTGTCAATTACTCTACCAAAAAACAAAAATACTTCTGCCCAATCAATATTTAATTTGTCAAGCCATGCTTTTTCGAAGAAGTTAGGTATTTCATAAAAGTTCTCGAATCCTATTTTAATCAACCGCTCTTGATTTTGCAAGATGAATGGTATATTATCCCTAAGTAAATAGTTGATCCGGTTTACAATTTTTAAAGCATCCCGATCATTCAATCCAATAAAACCCTTTTCTGCAATATCAAAAAATTCAGGTAGGTCTTTTGTGTTAAATGTTTCGCTAAATTCCTCCCGATTTTTTGGTACCGCTACGCTACGATCAATGTACATGTTATAGCCGGGATTGTCAATTTTCCAAGGCGCAACTTCTTCTAGCTCTTTTATTTTATCCGCCACAAGAGATTTCAGGTCACTACTAATTCTATCTAAAGCTAAAAGATATTCTTTGGCCAAAAGTGAATTGTACTCTAAAATTTCCTTCTTACTTAGCGAATCGTTAACAACTACTTCTATCATTCCATTTAAGGCAACTAGTAGCTTCTCTAGCTCAGTACTGTTTATGATATTTGCATTCTTCTTTAATAACACAAAGAACTCATGTTTGATCTCGGTATCAATTAGAAAATCCGGCGTAACTATTTTCCAAAGATTATCTCTTAGAATTTCATAATTTTGACTGATCGAATAAATAGCAATTCTTCTAAAAATACCTTTATCTAAGGAAATAAGATGCTCAATTGTTTTAGACGAAACTCTCTCCTGATCGAGTTGCATTCGTAGAAACTTTACTAATACAAATTCGTACCTATTTTTATCAAGTATCTGAGAACTATCTTCAATAGTAGAAATACCAAGGTGAGAAAAATTATACGGCGCTTTTTCAACCATAGCCGAAATTTTACCCAAAGTAAACTCTAAAAGCTTTTCATGTCCAATTAATTTAATAAACAAATTAATAGTTTCCTCGTTTAATAAAGTTGAGGCGTTGTAGCCATCATAGTTAGTCCTATATAGATCATCTTTATAATCTTCCGGGTTTAGATTAAAAATCAATTTATCTAAGACTACCTCAAGCAATTCATGATTTTTTTCCTCAATAATTCTAGGTACAAAATGGTTCACGATATCTGCTCCGATATAGCTTGTCGAACCCGAAAGAGAAAATAGAGAAAGAAATGAAATATGCTCGCCTTTAAAAAATTTCAAGGGTAATTCTAGGATCAACTCCGACACAAAAAATAATATTTGTTGATTGATTTTAGGAGTATTTCTAATCAGAAGGTCAATTAAATAGAGAATAACAGAGTTTAAATGCTCAAACAAAGAATCTGTTTTATCAGTTCTTTTAGCAACATCAATTAAAAAGCGAAACATTCTGAAATGTAGTTGTGAATACTTATTTTCATCAGCAATCACACCCAATTTATGAATGAAATATTTTGTATCGTAATCTCGTAGAAGGTGATAAATTATCGACCTGTTTTGATTTGATGCACTGATCCAGAAATATTCTTCCTCAACATCGGAGATAAATCCAGACATAAGTTCCGCCAGCTCTCCGGCTGTCGGCTTTTCAGTGAAACTTTTTATTCTATTTAATGTTTCAATTGCCATTATATCGTAGTTGAAATATTAGGTAAATTATCAGACGCCATCGTTTCTGGTTGACATATCTGTTTGATTTTAGTTGATATTTCCAGCCTGTTCTTACTGTCATACAAGAGTATTCCAAATTCAAGCGCATTTAAATAATTCAATCTAACAGCGTTAAATGTAATTCTCTCATATTCTTTTTTAAAATCTTCATGAAGAAAGAAAGGCTCTTTTTCAATATCAGCTTCCCAAACTAACTCAAACGTACCATCAATTTGTTCGGAAAAATATTTTGCCTGCGCCGCTGGGCCAACACCGAAAGTGGTAAGACTTTTTTGAGTGAGTGTAGTCTCGATATCTTTTTTAGAAAGAAAAGTGTAAGATTTTGGCGGATCAATTTTATGGTCTGCTCCAAATTTTAAATTTATTTCAGCCAGTTCTTGGTTTCGATTGTGAAAAATCTTTTCTATTGCCTCTCTAAAAATAGGGTCATCGAAACTAAATCCAATAAAAAGCAGATAATGCAGTTTCGATACAGGCTTTAAAAAATCAGCAATAATTGTGTGTTCTTTATAGGCAAATTTATATTCCGAGTCTCTAAACACAAAGTCTCTAACTCGAATCTGACCGTGCAAGTAAGCGATTGATCCGGGGCTAAAATTCATTGCGTCGAGAGTCGCGGGAAAATAAAGACAATTAGGTTCTATATTTCCACTCTGCCGATGGAATTCACGATAGGCATTTTCTAAAGCATAATCATAATTCGTAGTAATAATTCTTTTAAAGTTACCAACTAATAAAAAATGAAAGCTTGTCCATTCAGATTCAGTAGGATGCATTTCAGCCATATGGTTGCGATACGCTTCAAGATCTGCACCAGAATAAATGTAGATATCCTCTGCGACTTCAGACCAACTACGATTGAATTTTTCAAATTGAGTTTCAACATTATGCGGATAATCTACATGTGCGGCATAATCTGCAACAAGTTTTGGCCAGCTTGGTAATCCAAGAGGGATCGAAGGCCCTGCACCAATAAAGGGAATAATTGATCTTCGCGCCTCGTTATATTTAGCGCGCAAGTCGCTTATAACTTCTTCTTGAGATCTTCCGTTGTTTATTTTAATTAAAGGCAAGTGTATCGGATTGGGTTCTCTAAAGTTATTGTTTTTTATTTACTCACCTTAGGTTTTGAATTATTAATTAAAGTGGTTTAAGGTTTGAAAATCAATACTTGCTTCCCCACTTACATTTATCCACTCCGGCAAAGCAAAGTATAATGTTCTGATCCCCGGCAGTTTAATACGTTTTATCCTTCCGGATTTTGTAGCCCTGTTTAAATGTACTGAGAGGTTCTTTTGCGGAGAGTTATAATCCTTGTAATGTTTGTCCAACCGCAAAAGATCTTTATCCAGCTCTTCAGAAGTCAAAGGGCGATGATGCAATTCCAGGAGAAAATGGATCTTGGTAGGGTAAGACCATTCCTGCCTGAACATACTCTCGTTTAAAGGGCGTTTTTGGGCGGTTTCAGCCCTTTTCTCTGGAGCAATGGCTTGCTGATCCTTTAAGACTTCAATCTGTTCCCGTAATTGCGTTATGTAAAATGAAAACTCTGCCGGAGTCCAATTTTCGAATTCCTTTAAAACTTCATTTTGAAGTTCCCGTTTTAATTTCCGCTCCCAATCTTTAGCCATGCTAAGCAAAAGTAGTCCTAAAAACTCTGTCTAACAATAGTCTAACATATTTTCTCCTTAATTCTCTTATTTATCTAACAACTGTCTAACAAATAAAGCACCTATTTCTACTACTGCCGTTCAAATGCTTAAACGATCACTTTAGGTCGAAAATTTATTCGAGTTGATTGTCAATAAGTTGAGTGTTATTTGTAGCCGTTTAAATAGCCAAATTAAATTTCAATACAGATTTGGTGTAATTTTGTATTCGAAAGTCAGTTTTTATGCAAACAGAAAAATTAAATCCAAGAATGTTTACCCTCGCTCGTGAAGCCCGCGGATATTCGCAAGCTGATCTTGCCGAGGTATCGGGTGTGAGCAGGCAAAGCATATCACGTTTCGAATTAAACGATTTCCAGTTATCGGAAGGATTTACAAGCAGCCTGATGGATGCGTTAAAATTTGCTCCACCTCTTTATAAGCTGGATCAGGAAACGTTACCACCGGCTACTTACCGCAGGCGCGATACCGTACCCGCGAAGTTGTTGACTCAGATAGACGCGCTTATTAATGTGTACGCGTTTGGGATCACGCATTTGCTAAATGCTATCAAATTTGATCAACTCAATGTTCCGTTGTTCCCGGTATCTGAAACGCAGACGCCGGAACAAGCAGCCATTAAAGTCCGTGATGCCTGGCAATTACCGGAAGGGCCGGTTTCAAATGTAATCGCAGCTATGGAAGCAAACGGCTTTATGACGATGGCAATGGATTTTGAAACAGAGCGTATTGACAGCCGGAGTATTTTAATTGACGATAAATTTCCGGTGATCTTCTACAACAAAAAATTGCAGGGTGACCGATTACGTTTTACGCTTGCATATGAGCTGGGCCACATCGTGATGCACACCAGAAGCAAAGTACTCCGGCTGGACGATTCGCATGAAGCAAACGTATTTGCGGCAGAGTTCTTAATGCCAAAAGACGACATCATTAAAGACCTGGACAGCAAGATAGATGTGGAAGAGCTGGGCCTTTTAAAAAATAAATGGATGGTATCCATGCAGGCGATCCTTTACCGCGCAGAAGATCTGGGCATTATTACAGAAAACCACAAGCGCTATCTGGTTAATCGTTTTAACGACTTAAAGATCAGGCGGCGCGAACCGAAAGAGCTGGACGTAACAATCGAACGCGGGCATTTGCTGCGCGACCGGATCACCAAGTACCGAAGCAAACAAAAGATGAATGTGAAACAGATCGCAGAATTCTTTTACATGAAGGAAGATGAATTTCAATCCACCTTCAATTCAATGAGTAGTAACAATTAAAACTAAGATAGATGGGCAGCGTAAAAATTAAAATCAAACCTTACAAAAACTGCGAGTTAAGGGCCATGTACGGAATGGAAAACCGTAAGAAAGAATGGAAAAAACAAATGGATAAGATCAAACACCTCGTGGGCGAACGGGATGGGCAAACCTACCATATAAAACAGGTGATGGTCATTTTCTCAAAGCTGGATGTACCGGATGAATTGCTTGTCGATGAGCTTGATCTCAAGTGCAAAAAGATTAACGATAACGCTGCTTAAAATTTGAACTTCTACTAAACTACTTCTTATGAATTTTTTAATGTAATGGCCGGACGGATGTCCGGCCTTTTTGTTTTTCTATAACTCAGTGTATGTAATCCGAACAAGAAAAAAGAAGGAAAAACCGCGCCGGTTATAACCACTCCACTCCAAACACATAACTTTCAATCTTTATCACAAATGTTTGCGGCATACCCTCCAAAAGCACGCCAAACAAGGATTCGCCGATTTCTATAGTCGGAACTTCGTCTTCGTAATCACAAAGTAAAACTTAAAACGAAGATAAAATGAAAACAAATCCAAAATCAAAATCCAAAACAACACAATCAAAAAAACAAGGTGCAAAAATCATTCAGCTTAATGCATTTCAACAACCACAACAACGTAAAACCGGTGAATTAATCAATGCCGTTTTTGCTGTAGCACAAGCTTCATTATGGTTCGGCAAATACTTTTCCGAAAAAGAAGAAGCGCAATTAAAAGATTTAATTGCTGAACACTTCTTTAACGGTCAGGAAAGCAGAAAAACGTTTAAAGAATTAATTGAGCGTCTATCCCTCGCTAAACGTTATGTGGCGCGTAAAAGAGGTCGCTACATTTCAAAACCACAAGACTATCTGAACATTCACTATCCATTGGGTTTAGCGGGAACTGCTGCGTGGCTGGAACATGTGAAGCAGGTTCGTAAGGATGTGCCTGAATACAACAAAGGCATTACAACGTTTGCTAAAGCACTCCTGGCATTTATTGAAAATCCAACACCAGCTGAATTCTACAAAGGCAGAAAACAATTGATCGATCAAAATCAGTTTGATCTGCTACAGGTTTACAACAACGTGATCATAAAAATTCAATATCCGGGAGCATAGACATGAAAGCGGAGAGCACCATTGCATTCAAGCTGAGAGCCTATACTAAGAAAGAGCTACGCTTACTCTACGATGTATCAGAAGACACGTTTCGGCGCTGGCTGAAAGCCATACCCGAGCTTGCACACAGCGGCAGAAAAAACCTGCTGGACATTGTAGAAGTGGAAGCTATTCTGAAAGTGAAAGGTGTACCGGGCGAGCGTGAATTTAATTGATCAATAACCCGCAATAACCAGCAATGCCCCTGAATACCCCGAATACAAGGGAAACACGCCAAGCCTTCGCCAGACCTTTGATCCCGAAATCAAAAAAACAAACAAAACGAAAATGGAAAAATCACAAACCGACGCAAGCAACAGCAGCTCGCTTTTTCTCACCGGAACGATTCTGCTGGCTAACATGGATTACACAGGACTGATGGACTATGCCATCAAAGCATTGGTGGGAGGCGCAATCTGGATGGCTTACAAAATAGCCGGAGACTACTTCAGTAACAAAATGAGTAAGAAAAAAGAAAACAACAACAACGCTTAAAAATTATCACGCAATGGCGAACTGGAAAAAAATAGGATGGATCACGGGGATCAGCACAGCGTCTGTTGCGGGATTGTTTTACGCGGCACGCACGTTCTTTAACAAGGCTTACGATTTTAATGAACTGAAAAAACTCACCGATCAATTGGTGGTTATTCCTTCCGCTAAAATTCATAAGCTGGATTTTACAGGATTAACCGTTCGCATCGATGCAAAGATGAAGAACCCTACCGACAAAGGCTTCAAAATGAAATACCCTTTTGTGCAGGTTGGTTACAATGGCAAAGTCATAGGTTCATCTCAAGCAACCGATGAAGTACTCTCTATTCCTCCCAATGGTGAATACACGCTCAAAGCGATCATGCTCAACTTCCCCCTCATCGGGATGCTGTCGCTTATAGGCGGGTTATTCAAATCGCTACAGTCCGGCAAGGCCGTCCAACTGAAAGTAGCAACCACTTCAAAGATCGACCCGCTATGGGAAGTGAGCGAGGGCAAGTGGGAACCATTAAAGGATTATGGTGTGAAGGTACTGCGCGCCATACCCTACGGTAACATCCAGGACATCACTCTTAAAAAAGCAATCGGATGACCAGAGAGAATGTAAAAGTAAAACCGGGCCATGAGTATGACCGCTATTTCCCTGAAGCGCAATTAGGAACAATCCTCGAAAAGCGTAATGCGAAAGTATCCGATACGCTCAAGCTGATCCCTGCTGTGATCCGGAAAACAGCATGGCAGACGCGAAAGTTCGCACACGAAGTCATCAAGGCAGATTCGCTTGAAGAAACGTGCAGCAGGCTTTGGTACTTCGTGTACGACCACATCGCGTATTGCAAAGATCAGCGTGGTAAAGAACAGGTGAGAGATGCAGCAAGGATTTGGCATGACCGACACAACTTTCAAAAAAATAAAAACGGAAATTTTCTTCTTGATGAAAAGGGAAATAGAATTCCCGGAGGCGTTGACTGTGACTGCATGACGACGTTTATCTGTAGCGTCCTCTACAATTTGGAAATCAGCAATGTCTTCTTCAGGGTAACGCGATACGAGGAGCCACATTGGGAACACATCTATCCTGTTATCAAACTTCCAAACGGGAAAGAGATCATCATCGACTGCGTGCTACATCAGTTTAATCAGGAAGCAAAATACACCGCAAAACAAGACACAGCTATGGATTTAGAATATTTAAACGGAGTCTCCGACTCCACTATCAACAAACTCTCAGATGCTCCCGATCTGATGGGTATCATGGATGAGCAGGAAGCACTTTCTGCTTTGGGAAGAATATTTAAAAAGAAGGCCGCTGGTGGCGGTGGCGGATCAGCGCCCAAAAAAGGCCTCTTCAAAAAGAAAGCCGGAGGTGGTGCTAAAAAACCTTTGTTCAAAAAGAAAACAGCCGATCAGAAAAAAGCAAACAAGGGTAAGATCAAAAAGTTCTTAGGCAAGGGACTGCACATCACCAACCGGATCAATCCTGTAACGGTGGCGCTTCGTAACGGCGTGCTGGCAGGCATGAAGCTCAACTTTATGAAGATTGCCGAAGCACTTCGCTGGACATACATGAGTCCTGAAGCAGCGCAGGCCAAAGGTGCCGACATGGGCAAGTACAACAAACTCAAAAACGTCCGCGAAAAGCTGGAGAAAATTTTCTATGGCGCTGGTGGCAAACAGGCCAACCTGAAGAAATCGATCCTTACAGGCAGAGGCAACAGGGACAAAGCAGTACCAATGAATGGGCTCGGCTACGTCGCCTACGACAACGTGGACGGCCTGCATGAAGAGATGCCTTTGAATCAGCTGCTCGGGCGCGAGATCTACTACTCCGAGAATGTAGAGGGCTTGGAAGGACTCGACGGCTTTGAAGGACTGGAAGGCTTCAGTGAAGAAGGCGATCTGGGTTCAGCCACGGCAGCAAGTGTAGCAGCAGCTACAACCGTACTCGGCACCATCGCAGCACTCATCAAAAGCATCGGAAGCATCTTTCCCGGCAAGGGTGGTAAAGTTGCCAAAGGCGGCGGCAAAAAAGGGAAGAAAGGCGGCGGCGGATCAGAGGGCTCTGGTGATGAAGGCGGCGGTGAGGAGTCATCCGGTGGTGAGGAATCAGGTGCAACCGAAGAAGGCGGCGCATCTGAGGAGTCAGGTTCCGAAGGTGGTGGCGAAGCCGGAGGTGATGGCGATTCCGGTAGTGGTTCGGATGGAGGCTCTGAAGAAGGAGGCTCCGAGGAAGAAGGCACCAATGGCAAAAGCGCATCGAAGGCAGCAAAGGGTGACGATGATGCGAGCGAAGACAGCGAACTCAAGCCGGGCATGAAAGCTAAAGCGATGGCCTTTTGGGAGAAGAACAAAAAATGGATCAAACCCACAGGGATTACTGTTGGTGCGCTCGGCCTCATCTACCTCACCTATCAGTTGCTCAAAAAGAAAACACCGGCGAAGCCAGGTCTTTCCCTCAGTGGCCTCGGCAACAAACGCAAAAAACGAAAACCCAGGCCAAAGCAGAATCTCCTGCACGGCATTAAATCAAGGAAAGGAGGCAAACCCACAGTAAAAAGAAAAACAGCAAAACGAAAAACAATCACGCTGCTATAAACAGCAAAAAGCAAAAGCAAAATGAGCAAGAATAAACGAAACATATACGCGCAGAAAGCAAAGCAAAAGTCCCTCATGGGCCTTGGCTCAACCAATGCGGCAGTCGCAACCAAAGGCGACTTTAAAAGCACGATGGCTTACACCGGAAGGGATATCCTGATCGGTGGCTTGGGAGGCAGTTTGGCAGGCGCTCTGGCCGGACGCTCTTCATTCCTGATCGGCATCGCAGTAACCGGTGCTGGCCACTACATGGGCAGCTCGATGGCTTCGATGTTCGGCGTGGGGATGATGGCATCCGGCGGTTACCAAACGATCTCCGGTATGAATGGTGTTGAATCGGATGGCTTTGAAGGCGTGAAAGAACGCTTCGTCAACTTTCAAAACAACCTGAAGCGCCAGCTCTTCCTCGATAAGATCATGAAGAAGAAAGCAGAAGCCGAACCAGAAACAACTAACGGCGTGGAAGGAGTGGATTACTACCGTCACTCCGGAAGCGAAGTCAGCGGCCTTGATTACACCGAGGCCAACCGCATCGAACGGCAGATCAACGATAGCGCAAGACAGTTCGAAGCGCGTCATAGCATGTCCGGAGCGGATGATGACGTGAGCGGAGTTGAAGGCACCGACGGCGTGGAAGGCTTTGAGGGCGTCGAGGATCGCCTCATGTAAAATCAAAAACGATGTAGTTCAATGTTCGGGATGCCTCTGTGGTGGCAGGCATCCTTAGACGAGAACTGCCTAAAAAATCAAATAACAATTTAAAAAAACAAATCATGTTAGAATTAGAAGGATTAGGAGAATACAATAACGCAGGAGCTTTGTTAGGACTCGAAGGAGCCGACGAGGAACTGATGGGAGCCTTACAGGGCCTCGGCGCTGTAAAGCGATACCAAGCCATGAAAAAGCTTTTCGGAGGAACTGCCGGGAGCAGAGGATCGCGTGCAGAAATGGAAAAGCATTTCGCGGAATTGCCCCAACACATTAAAGATGGATTGGTTAAAGGAGAACTCCGTTTAGCAGATACGTTGATCTACAGCATCAAGCGTGTGTCGAGCAAGACCTGTAAACTTTTTGAAACCCAGGATACCAAACAAATTGGAACCACCAGTTTGAGTTCAGCGCGCCTCCCGAAAAATCAGGCCTTGCTTGTAAGCGGCATTTTCATTCTTGCAGGTGTACCTACCGAGGCGAATCCTGATAAGATCATGGGTGCGACCTACGACAAGATCGAAAGTTTCCCAGCCATAGCTACAGGTGAATTCAGCTTAAAGGCAAATAAAAAGATCATCATCCCTGAAACCAGCATGAAGCTCTTTAAAACTGCCAACAACAATAATGTTCCGATGGGATATTATAAACTGGCTAACCCACGCCTGATCCATGACGATATCCTGATAGAAGCAACTGTCGAATTAGGTACGATGGATGGATTGAACCCAAATACGCACTTGTATTTAGGCTTACACGGCACCATCACTACTCCATAAACAAACGGTAAAGGTTCCATGCTCAAACCGTGAGCATGGAGCCCAAACCAAATCATTAAACAATAAGCACCATGATAAAATTTTTCAGTAAGGACTTTGACCTTCCCATCACAGCGGCAGGCCAGACGTTTAAAAAAACGTTTGAACTGGACAAGAGCGTTAAGGTGATCACGCACTACACGATCCTTTCAAACCGTGAAGACCTAGCTTATTACCGTGGATCGTTTCGCTTGGACATCAACAAGGACGAGATCGCTCCAGACGGCTACAGTGCTAAGAAGGTCATGTGCTGGGCATCTGTTCCGGCAGATCAGCGCCTGCGTTCCATCGGAAGAAGAGAGACAGGAAATGGACTGATCAACTTTGAGTTTACCGACACGAATGACGGCCTCACGGTTTTTCAACCCTATACAGTTTCGCTAAGCGTGGAAGGAGAAAGGGAGGAATAATGAGAGCGCGGGTAATTGTCAAAGAGATCACGATCCGGAAACAAGGTGAAGTTCAGTTCTTCCAGATCAGGCTTCCAAAAAATGCGGTGCGCATCATCGGTGTGGATTCGGATATCATCCTGATCTCTGCTTTGGAGCCGCAAGTGGACGGTGGCGTTAGGCCGGATAAAGAAAATGGTGTTCCTCCTTTTGTGGAAGTAAACCGTGCGCCATTCCTGCGGGGGACAACTAAAAGTAATCCTACCATCGGAAAGCTGAAGTTGCAAAGTCTGGATCGTCACAACATCTTCTTTGAAACCTGGCTCTCTTTTATTTACCTGAACAGCTCCATGCCGGATATGCGATATGGCCTGTTTCCCAAAAGCCCATACAGTCTTAACCGAAACAGTTATCCAAAACCGGTGCATGTGCCTGTAAATAATATGGCGATCAATGGCCTGTTCACAGACGCTATCGGAACAAGGAGACAAAGCGACATGATCTACAAGGTGAAGGTATTCCTGTGGATTGAAACCAACGAGCCTGCCACCGGTGTGAATTACGATTTTGAATTAAAAACAAACAGCCATTAACTATGAATACAGACTTAGCATTATCGGTGATTGAAAGCCGCATGCGCGACATGGGTTATTCTCCAAAAGAATACACCATCAGCTTTAAGCATTGCGTGCTTCAGGGGAACGAACGCCGGGAGATTGAAGCCTACAATGAGCTTTATTTTCTGGAGCATGATCCGGAGGACGTATACATTCAATCGGACTTTGGGTTCTATGATCTGAGTTTTCAAAAAACAAATGAGCTGAAGTACGAACACCAAGGACTTATTGACCTACAAAACATTTCCAGCAACACCAATCACATCCGCTTCATCCAAGTCACTTTAAAACACACAGTAAAGCAATTATAACAATGGCAGCAGACTACAAACCATACGACGCCAGCGAGATCGAAAGTATCCGACTCATGCTGGAAGCAGAAGCAAAAGACGGTAAGCCACTCTGCTATGAAATAAAAATTAATGGCTTTACCCGTGTGCATAGAACGAACAAGGTGGAGCGCTTTGAAGAGCTGCACAATTTCCTGAATGAAAATACGAAGGAGCTGGTGATCAGTGTGTATCCCGATGCCAACAGCAACCGCAAGGAATGGTACAAGTACCGGATGAACGGTGCGCCGGAAGAACTGAATGGGCTGGACATGGAGGCTAAGATCAGCGAACGCATGAAACAGTTCGAAGAGAAGATGACCATGCAGCGCACGGAAGAAAAATTAAAGGACACAGAACAAAAGCTGGAGCAGGCGGAATTGTACATCGATATTCTGGAAGAAAAACTGGAGGATCAAAAAACAAAACCCAACCACATCGGAAATTTTGATCTGGGCAAGTTAGCCAGCTCTACCATCGAAGGCATCGCCATCCATTATCCTAAAGTGCTTGACAAAGTACCTGTGCTGAATGGCATTGCTAAAGTCATCCAGGAGGAGAACCGTTCCCGTCCGACGCAATTAAACGGCTTTGAAGGTGATGTCAGCTTTAAGCCTAAAGGACAAAGCCAGCCAAGTCCGGAGACCACAGAACACGACGAGGCGATCAAACAGCTGAGCGACTTTATCGCAGAACATTTTAATCAGGATCAAAAACAAGTGCTGGGTGTAGTGATCGTCGCCCTCGGTGAAAATCCATCACAGCTCCATACGGTTGCAGAACTACTGAACATCGATCTCAATGCATTAAACGAAGAAGAATAAACCACAACTAAAAAAACAAGACATGCCAAAATTTGAATTTGAAACAAGCATCGTTGCTCCAACAAAAGAAGAAGCGATGAAAAAGATGAAGAGCCTGATGGCTTTGGGATCAAAGCTATCCTCTACCGAACTGCAAGTATTAGAGAATACAGTCAACAGCCCAACCGCGCTGGCACTTGCCAAACAAAAATTAGGACTCTAAACAACCACCGGATTGAACCAAGTACAAACATATTCACCAACCGCCGCACCGATCACAGCGCCCATCGCGCAGGAGTCCTTTCGCCCATCTATTGCCACCACGCTTAAAGATGAGTCCTGGACTTTAAAAGAAAAGATCGTTTATGGCCTGCTGGCTGCTGTGGGGGTAGGCGGTACGATCTGGATCGGGCGCAAGCTGATTCTGAATGCGGTATCGAACAAGGAGGAACTGAAAAGCTTTGAAGACGGAACGCCAGCGACCATTGCCAAACAAATAAAAATGGCATTTGAGAACGACGGCTGGTGGGGAACCAATACAGAAGCACTCCGTGCAGCATTGATCGCAGTGCCCTCGCAGGAGGAATGGGACAAGGTTGTAAAGTCGTACAAAAAACAATACAACGCCAACCTGATCCACGACCTCTCGGACGAGTTGCAATCCACGGAGCTGAATGAAATGATGCAGATTATTAATTCAAAGCCGCTGAAAAAAGGACAGGCCTCACAAGCTAATGTATTCCGCGCATGGGCGAAGCGCTTTAAAGCAGCTTTCGATAAGAGCTACGGCTTTCTGCCGGGAACAGACAGTCAGGCAGTAACCGTCACGCTGAATGAAATCCCTTCGCAGGCTGCCTTTGTCAAAGTCGGTGTGGAATATAAAACGCTCTTTGGAACCAACATCCTCGATGACCTTAAAGGTGAAGCCGAGTTCGGCCAATACAATGAATGGCTACAAATCATTGTAAAAAAAAGAAAGAACTAAAGTGAACAGAACCATGAATACAACAGAAGCAATAGCAACAACAAATCAGGCGAGTGCAAGTAAAGCCAAAGCAAAGAAAGCCGTGCTTATCAGTCTTGGTACTCTGGCGCTGGGCACTTTAGCCTTCTTTGGAATTAAACATTTAAAAAAACGTAAAGACGAAAACAATGACGACACTACTGAAACAACTGATCAGCCGGACAGTAAAATTCCTGTTCAAACTCGTACTAATAACCCTCCTCGCACCGGCGTACCTGCTGTGCATGCTGGCAATGCCTTTCCTCTTAATCTCCGCAGTAAGGGAGATAAAGTCCTCAAGCTTCAGCAGTCTCTTATGCGAACTTTTGGCTCCGGCATTTTTCCAAAATATGGCGCAGACGGCATATTCGGAACCGAGCTACGAGACTTCCTTCGCACCAAAGGATACGGAGTTCCGTTATCGGAAGCCGACTTCAAAAAAATCACGCAAACACAAACAGCGCCACCGCCACTTGTAGCGTTTGATCCGGCTGCCATTGCCAGAGGAATTTATAATGCAATGGTTGCCAAAGACTACAGCTCGTGCATCACACTTTTAAAAGCCATCACCAATCCAACCAATTACTCTCTGGTATCAGCGAGATTTAAATTCTATCGGTTGAATGGCGGTGTGACGCAAACGCTGGTCAATGCCATGTTCAATACGTTCCCCGAAGTATCGCAACGCGAAACCACGAAGCAAGCCTTTTTAAAAATGGGTTTGAAACACAATGCAGCAACAGACAAGTGGATATTGAACGGTTTTTACAATTTCTAAAACACACTCATGAAAACTAAAAGAACAATAAAATACATCGTGGTGCATTGCACAGCGACGCCACCAAACACAACCGTAGAATCTATTAAACGCTACTGGAAAGACGTACGCAAATGGGGAGACACGCCGGGATACCATTACATCATCCTACGCGACGGAACCATTGTCCAGCTGCTTGCAGAAGATAAGAACAGCTATGGCGTTTATGCGCATAACTCTGAATGCATCAGCATCGCTTTCATAGGTGGTGTGGATAAGGACAACAAGCCCATCGACAACAGGACGCCTGCGCAAAAGCACGCGATGTTCAATAAGATCATCGAGCTGACAGAAAAATATACATCTGCGCAGGTGAAGGGGCATCGTGATTTTGATGGCGTTAAAAAAGCCTGCCCCTCCTTCGATGTGAAAACATGGCTTGCCAGCTACACACCAGATTTAAACGCCTAAAAACAAAACCAGAAAATGAGTTTGCAAAAGATGAAAGACATATTAAGAAACAAGGGACACAAGCTATTCTCGCGTCCTTACGAACTGAATATTGTTGGCCTTCGAAGCAAATCCATTACCCCGAATCGTTTTGACGATGAGATACATGTCTTTTATAAAGTCTCCACACTTAACTGGAAGTATCACATTTTTAAAGCCACCACCGATCCGGGAACATTCTGGTTAAAGCAACCGATGCAACCGCAGGGCACCGCGATCCTTGCGGAAGGCCAAAACCTGAACTGTTATGAACTCGGGATGCATCAGGGGAAATACCTCGCTTTAGTGCAGCGCAAACCGATCACGATCCTGCGCGACTATAACAGGGATGCTGTTCTCGATTTCAAAAACGGTAATAAACTGCGCGGGCTTTTCGGGGTAAACATCCACCGCGCCAGTGTACAAGGAAGCACCAAGGTGGTGGACAAATACTCTGCCGGTTGCCAGGTCTTCGCTAACAACAAAGACTTCCAGCTCTTCCTCTCCTTTTGCCAAAAGCACAAGCAGCTCTACGGAAACCACTTCACTTACACCCTGATTGATTTTAGGGCAGTGCAGCGGCAAAATCTGCGCTACGTGCTTTCCGGTGCAGGAGTAATTGGATTAGCAGGGCTTACTTATCTGGCAGTCCGCCACAGGGACACATTAAAAACAACCGTGCAGGAAGCAGGACACTTCTTTTCGGACATCCTTAAACCAAAAACCAATGAAACTCAATATCAAACAAATCATTCACCAGCTCCTTCAGGATAAGGACGGCAATTTTTCACTCAGGGAAGCCATCGCGCTCATTTATGTATGCATGAGCATCATCGCATGGGTCGGCGCACAGTTCTTCGGCCTGCACGTGCCTGAATTCATGTTTTATTCCTTCATGAGCATGATCGGCGCAGCGGCCTTCGGTTACTCTCTGGAAAAGAAAAGCGATCCTAAAGAATAAATCAATTAACCATTAAAAAAAAATAAACAAAATGAAAAGCCTTTATATCGTCCTCACCTTTTGCATTGGATTGCTTACCGGATATTTGATCTTCGATCATGATCCGAACGCCCAGCAGCCTGTAGCTGATACATCGCAAACTGCCAAACTCAAATCGGTTCAGATCAACAATGAAAAAATCCTTTCGGAACTGTCCCTAAAGAAACAAAACAACCTTCTGTCCGGGCAATTGATCTTGGCGAATAAAGAGATCTCCGAAAATAAAAACGCGCTAGCCAAGGAGCGTCAAAAAATCAGGAAGTTACAACAGCAGTTACCCACCGATACCATCGATACTGCATTTAATGATCAGTTGACCTTGCACCTAGACACGTTGCAAGCCATAACAGATTCGATCATCTGCGGTTACGAAGCTAAAGTGAAAGTAACCGAGTCCATTGTAGCCGTGAGAGACTCGCAGCTTATCATTTGTAACAACGCCTATCAACAGATGCAAAATCTGGTAGATGAACAGGTGGCCCGTGAGAGACAGCTAACATCCGACTTAAACCTCGCGCTGAAACAGCAGAAAAAAACGCGGTTGCAAAATCGCTTCCTCGCCTTCGGAATGCTGTTTATATCCGGCATCACAACTTCACTGATAATTAAAGCAAAACAATAAAGCCTCACAACATGATCAACGAAAAAACCATTGTTTCTTCTGTCACGCTTTTAGCCTCGCTTAGCACCTACTTCTACGCGAAGGTAGCACACAAGGATGCCGTGCCTTACGTTATGATCGGCGGCTTCATAGGCGCGATCATCGGTGAGGCTATCTCAGGGATCGTTATGAAGAATGACAAAGACGACAAAAACAACAAAAACAAGTAACAACCAGCAGAGCTTAAGAGCAATAAACTTCGGCGCTATTAAAAAACGATTTCAGTTTATAGTCCACAACCTCTTTAAACGCTTAAAAGCACTCTGCACAAAAACCAACACAACTATGGCAACACAAATCATCGACGACGGATCGGAAATACGCATCGTAACAAACGGTGTCCCGAAAATCGTCACCAAATCAAATGTAAAGACAGTAGAATTGCTGGCTAACTACATGATCAAAATTGATATCGGAAAAGATCCGCTACGCAACTTCTACGTTTATCAGCCCGCGGTGGATGTACCGGCAAGCTCCAGCGCAGCAGACCTGCGTGACAAGATCGCACTCATGCTGCAAACCGGAGCAGGCGCTGGAAACGAAACAACCGCTACCGCTGCCAACCAGCTCTTGCAAACCGCTGAATTGCAGAATATCAAAAACACAGTGGTGAACGTGAGTAACAAATTGGATTTTGCCAATGCGAACATGGTGTTGGAACCTAAGTTGATCGACGAAACGGAGGGTCGTGTCATCTACAAAGGCTTTGCGATTCCCGGCACCGACATCGGCGACAACACCTGGGCTATCCAGCGCATTACCAACGACGACAATAACTTGTCCTACCATTGGGCGCTTGGCACGAAGAACTTCGACAAGCAATGGGTGTTGCGACGCGAATACCAATACAGCTAGTATTAACCAACCGAAAAACTTCCTCCCACAAACGGGAGGAAGTTTTCATTTACAAAAAAACTAATCATTTGAAAACACCAATAACATACTACGGAGGTAAACAAACCATGCTCAAGCATTTGCTGGTGATGATCCCTGAACATCGGATTTACTGTGAACCCTTCTTCGGTGGCGGGGCTTTGTTCTTCGCTAAACCAAAAGCGGAAGTGGAAGTGATCAACGACGTGAACGGCGAGGTGATCAATTTCTTTAAAGTGCTAAAAACAAAATTTCCAGCACTTCAAAAGGAAATACAGGCTACGCTACATAGCCGCGAGCTTTATAAGAAGTCCATGCAGATCTACAACAACCCGAAATCCTATTCAGACATTCAACGGGCGTGGGCTTTATGGACAGCAACTAACCAAGGCTTTGCAGGCATGATCGGCTCATGGGGATTCGGCAAAACCAATTCAAAAGAAAAAGCGGTCGCAGCCAAGCGGGACAATTTTATAAAGACCTATGAAGACCGGTTACGGATGGTGCAGGTGGAGAATACAGATGCACTTAAGGTCATTGCCCGTTGCAACGAAAAGGATGCCTTCCTATATTGTGATCCGCCTTACATCGGCTCCGATCAGGGCCATTACAGTGGCTATACAGAAAGCGAATATAAAACGCTGCTCGACGCGCTTTCAAAATACAAAGGCAAATTCCTGTTGAGTAGTTATCCTTCTAAGATACTAAGCGAATACATCCGTAAGCAGGGATGGCGAAAAAAGGAAATTGAAAAATATGTGGCCGTCACAAAACATACGGATAAAAAGAAAACAGAAGTCTTAGTCTTTAATTACGATCCGGCAAAAATGAAACCGATGCAATCGAAGCAACAGGATGTAATTGAAGTGGAAGAAGTGATGCATGAATTGAGCGGTGTTAAATCAGAAGGTGAAAAAATACTGAAGTCTTTAAGAGACCCATTGTTCTTATCTGATCTTCCATTCAAGTCCAAAGTAGATCGACTAGCGCTTGACTCTGCTATGGATTACTTGGCAATTTGGAAGATGAATGGAATGCGCGATGAAATACTACCAGATTCTTTAGTTTTTTATAACCCTGTTAAGGCGGTACTGGGTGATGACACACTTGATATTTATTCGGTAAAAGATATTCTGATCAAAAAATACTTCCTGCTCGAAGAACTAGACCCCTATTTTAAAAAACACTTTAATGCAAATACTTATCAATTCAAAGTAGTTACAAACCCGCGGCAATATCTACCGGATAACTTGCCTAATCCACAAGAAAAAATGACATCAAAGAAAAACCCATACTCCGATATAGACAAAGAATGCCAGCTCATCGAACGCTTCATTGGTTTTCACGATCAGATATTAAACAAGTATGCTTTCGGCTACCTGCTGGACGAATTTCAGAAAGCCATTGAAGACAAAAAGATCACCAAAAAATCTCCTGTAGCGAAGGAGATCATGGAAATTCAACACGTGCTGGTTAAGCAGTTTAATACCATGAAATACTCTGCGCACTTTCTACTAAAGCCAGCCACGATAAAACGCTTAAAAGCAATCGTCGTAAAATGGCAAAATTCACTTGAGCAAACAGACGAGAAGTTTGTATCATCCAAACGCCAGAAAAAAGATCTTCAGGGTTTAAATGGAGTTCAGGCAGTGAACATTATGCCTAGCACGGAATTCGCCAGCCTTCGCTTCAATACAATTGGCTTTCAGGACCCGTGGCGCAATTTTATCGGCGACCCGGCACCTGGCTTTACAGCTATGGTTTTCGGAATGCCGAAAATGGGCAAGAGCTATCTGTGTTTGGATTTCGCAGGCTATCTGGCAAGAACTCACGGCAAGGTGTTATATGTTGCCAAAGAAGAGAAACTAGATATGACTTTACAAAATAAAGTGAACGAGAAAAATGTATCACATGATAACTTAACGGTGGCTGATGGCATCCCCGCTGATCTTTCTCCTTACGATTTCATATTTCTCGACTCGGTTAACAAATTAGGCTTAACGTCCAAAGATCTGGATAAGCTGAAAGCCGATAACAAAGGCAAATCGTTTATTTACGTTTTTCAAGCAACCAAGTCTGGCAAGTTTAAAGGTAACAATGAATTTCAACACGATGTAGATGTAGTGATTGAAGTTCCTGAACGCGGCAAAGCCGTTCAATATGGTCGTTTCAATCAGGGTGGCGACATAGATATTTTTCCAGACGCCCTACCAATAGCCGCTTAGTTAACATGCACTTTATATTTTAAAACTCCAAGCAGCTAATCCTAAAAGAAGCGAAGTGAAAAACTAATCCACGTATGAGGAGGTGTTCAGAAACGGTGTACGGAACTTGCTGTAACTCCAAAGCCCTTTAAAGCAAAGGATCACAGAGGAACCAACTAAAAATAAACAAATGAAAAAAGCGGTACTGTATGCAAGAGCATGGCCTTCACAAATTGATAGTGAGGAAAAAATTAAAATGCAATTAGACTTTCTAAAGAACTATTGCGAAAAGAAAAGCGTGGTTGTCTGGGATATCTATGAAGATGTAACAGATGGCTACACAAGTGATACAATGGCATTTCTTACGAAAATTAATGGTGTGAGCACCGGAAGAGGAGAGGCTGATATTCTTCTCGCAGTTGACGTTAAACTATTTGCCAGAGGTGTACTGAATGCAGTTGTAACCACAAATTTATTTAGAGACAGAGAACTGGAAGTATATCATTTTGCAAGACGGTTCGAAAAGCCAAGCGCCAGCAACTCAAAACACAATTAAAATTAGAAATATGAAAAGAGTCATTCTTTACGCACGGGTTGCTACAATGGATCAGGCAGTTGGTCAACAGCATAAACTTCAACAACAAGTCGATGCTCTGATAAAATATTGCAACGACAACAATATCGAAATAGAAGTCTGCTTTCGTGAAATAGCATCCGGAGCAACATTTGATCGCCGCATCTTCAATCAAATGCTCCTGAATATAGAAAGGGGTCATATAAAAGCAGATACCATTCTATTCACAACGTGGGACAGGTTCTCGCGGAATCTACCTTCCGCTCTGGAGATGATTAAAAGGCTTCGCAAATTAGGAATAAAAGTTAAGAGTTTACAAGAACCTGATGCTGCCGAAATAGAAAATTTATTAAAGCAAGTACTTAAAAGAAATAAAAATTTAGGATGGAAAAAATAAACCCCACAGAAATGATTAGCGTTGCGAGGTGTAAAACGCTGCTGGAGAAAGATGGTTCAACTTATTCAACAAATGAAATTCTGATGATCCGCGACTTTTTGTATATGCTGGCGGATCATGAGGTTTCTGCGTATCTCAAAGAAAAACAGCGCGACATCGATTACGAAAAAACTCAGGGAGCAGATAATCAACAAGAACTTAAAAAAGCAGCCTAATGCAGAAAGCAATAATTTACATTCGTGTATCCACCGATGAACAGGCCGACAAAGGTTATTCACTAAGACATCAAGAGGAATATTTGAGAAGGTATTGCGAGATGAATAATATTTTAGTGGTGGAATTAATAAAGGAAGATTACTCGGCAAAAACATTTAATCGCCCTGCGTTCAATGCCATTTTAGGAAAACTAAAATCTAGGCAAGTGAAAGCCGACCTATTGGTGTTTACTAAATGGGATCGCTTCTCGCGTAATGCGCCTGATGCGTATGCAATGATCAGCACTCTTAATAAAATAGGTGTTGAACCACAAGCCGTTGAGCAGCCACTTGATCTCACGATTCCTGAAAACAAGATCATGCTTGCCTTTTATCTTTCAGCGCCTGAAGTTGAAAACGACCGACGGGCGCTGAATACATTAGTAGGTATGCGCCGCGCAAAAAAAGAAGGTCGGTGGACAGCGCCAGCGCCTTGTGGTTATGATAATAAACTTGACGACCAAAACCGAAAAAGTATTATACCAAACAAAAACGCGCCAATTATCAGATGGGCGTTTGAAACGTTATCAACTGGCCAATATTCAGTTGAGGAAGTTAGAAGGATGTGTAATGCCAAAGGTTTGAAGCTAGAGAAGAACCGGTTTAATCAGATCATGAAAGCGCCAGTCTATTGCTCAAGAATTATTATCCCTGCATATAAAAATGAAGAGGAGCAAGTTAAACGCGGAATATTTGAGCCTATTATTTCAGAAGAATTATTCGATAAGGTTCAGGAGGTAATGACGGGCCGACGCGCTAAACTTGCCTATAAGGTTTGCGCAAAAGACGAATTGCCGTTGCGTGGCTTTTTAGATTGCCCACGCTGCGGAAAAAAATTATGCGGCAGCGGTTCACGCGGAAAAAGCGGGCGGATACATTTTTATTATCATTGCTTAAAAGGTTGTAAGGAACGTGTACGTGCCAACGACGTAAACGTCGCTTTTTCGAACTTTCTTTCGAGCCTGAAATTTAAAACCGGCGTCAACGAAATTTATAATGAAATCATAAAAACGCTATTTAAATCCAACGCCGTCGAAAAAGGAGGAAGCCAAGGATCAATAATGGTTGAAATGAACAAATTAAAAGTGCGCTTAAACAAGGCGCAACAAATGATGCTTGATGGCGAAATGACCATGCCCGAATACAGGGAGATCAAGCAGCTATTAGAACCCAAAATTGACGAACTTTTAAGCCAACAGCTGGCTCATAATCATGTCGAGGTAGAATACCGCTCTTATCTAAAACGAGGGCTGACAGCGGTTCAAAATTTGGGGTATTTATACGACCGGTTAGATGTTACAGGCCGCCAACAGCTAATCCGTTCGAGCTTGAAGCAGAATGCGGTCTTTTCAGACGGGCGAGTTCGAACCCCTGAGCTAAATTCGCTCATCACGCTGACAACCTACGCAGACGCGGAACACAGCAAGTCACAAACGGAAAAAGGGAGCCAAAATGGCTCCCTTTCCCGTATGGTACCCAGGAGGAGACTCGAACTCCCACGGCTTGCGCCATACGCACCTCAAGCGTACTTGTATACCATTCCAACACCTGGGCATTGTGCCTCTTGCATACCTCCCGATAGCTATCGGAACCTACACCTGGGCATGTTATACTTTCCGGAAACAACCGGAACAAACACTCGAGCTAATCCTTAAATAAAGCGGATAGCTTTTTTAAGGACTACAAAAATGCTAATAATTTTTATATTAGCACTATAAAAAATATGACTATTCTTAAAAATAGTAAGGAATATACAGGAATTTTTCTCCTTCTGCTTTTAGGGATCGCCTTTCGCCTCATTCCCCTGGGGCAGTACCAGTTCAGCCATGATGAGCTGAGCGCCCTCAGCCGCACCGTTTACGGCAGTTTTTCCGACGAAATCACCTATGGTGTGCAGTTGGGAGACACGCACCCGGCCCTGGTGCAGTTGTTCCTCTTTTATTGGGTCAAGCTCTTCGGCTACAGCGAGATCGCCATCAAACTGCCCTTTCTGCTCTGCGGCGTGGCAGCCATTGGGCTCATTTACCGCTTTGGCTGCCGCTTTTTCAGCTACAAAACGGGTCTTACGGCAGCGGCTATTGTGTCCATGTCCTTTATCTTCCTGCTCTACAGCTCCTATGCGCGCATGTACATTACGGGTGTGCTCTTTTGCCTGTTGCTGCTCTACGCTACCTATAGCCTTGTCTTTGACGCGGAAGCCCGGCGGAAGCACTACCTGCTCTTTGCGCTGGCCTGCGTGCTGGCAGCCTATAACCACCACATGAGCTGCCTCTTTGCGGCCTCGGTAGCTATCCTGGGGCTTTGCTATCTGCCTAAGGAAAGGCGCAAACACTACCTGCTGGCCTGCCTGTTGGCGGTAGGGCTCTACCTGCCGCACCTGCCGGTGACCCTGTACCAGTTTTCCATCGGGGGCATCGGTGCTTCCAGTGGCGGCTGGCTCACGCCGCCCCGCAACACCGAGATCTGGTACTTCGTAAAAGCCCTCTTCGGCTGCGGCCTCAGCGGGAAACTGATCCTGGCGGCGCTCGTGTTGCTGATGTTGGTATCTGTGCTCAGGCTCCTCCCCATTTCCAGGAAGCAGGTATTCCTGTTCTGGATCTTCCTGGGCAACTACTTAGTCATCCACCTCTATTCCGTCTTCAAAAATCCCATTTTACAGTATTCCGTGCTGCTGTTTGGCGGCCTTTGCCTGATCCTCTTGCTTTGCTCCTTTACCGAATTCCTGAAGCCCCGCCAGCTCTATGGCTTTACCGCCGGCATCGTACTGCTGCTGGGCTTCCAGACCGTGTACAAAAAGCAGCTCTTTTCGCGGGTGCATGTGCAGGAATTTGAATCGCAGGTGCAGACCACCCTCGATTTCCAGAAACGCTATGGTAAAGAGCAGGTGAGCTCCGTCTTCAGGACCGAAGACTTCTTCGTCTACCTCTACGAAAAGAAATACCATACCAGGCTGGACTACCTCTCGCTGAAGGATAGTGCCCTGCTGAGTCCGCAGCTGTTCCGCGGGCACCTCAAACACCTGCGGGCGTCCTATATCGTATTGAGCGGTGTGGGGGCCGAAGACATCGCCCTCGTGAAGGAATATTTCCCTTACCTGGTCTTTCACCGCGAGGATTATTTCCGGAACATCTTGGTATTTTCGAAGCAGGACGCCCATTACGCCGATGCCTCGCTCGTGAGAGAGTTTCCGCTGATGAACAGCGACCTCGATCTTTACATCAATACCCACAAGGAGCTCCGTTTGAAAAACGATAGTATCGGTTTTGAGATCAAAGCCGAAGACGATGAGTTTCCCTTCAACCTGGGCCTGCCTTTGGAGAAGGGCCATTTTAAGCTCGGCGACTTTGTCCTGGCAGAGATCTCCTATACGGCAGACAGCCGTGCCGCTATTGAACACGAAAGGCTCTGCATGGCGGTTTCCGAAAAGGGGAAGGATGCCGTGTTCTTCAAAAACAGTCATTTCAGGGATTACTATGATAGCAGCAAGGCCCGGCAGACCACTTACCTGGAATACTTCTCAGGCGTGGATAACAGCCTGTGGGAGCGACAGGATATGGCCCTGAACACCTTTGTGTGGAAAGCCAAAGAGAGTGCCTACACCATCCGGCAGGCAAAGCTGAAGCAATACCGCTACAACCCTACGAAATGGGTGCTGTGGGACTAAGAAAATACGTCAGCCTAAGCTGGTACCTGATCTTTTTTACATGATTGAGAGGATTGGAGGCGATTTAAATTTTGGGCGTGCCGGCGCAAAGAACGAGGCCGTCAGGCTTTCCGTTCCAATCTCCGCAAAAAGGATTTCGGCAAGCTCAGTAACCAGGGCGGCGGAGGATTTCCACTGCTTCCGATAGCTATCGGAACCTTCACGCGGGCTGGCCCAAAGTGCCGGATGTACATTCACTGACAGAAATACTGCGCCAGGGACGGAGCGGCCTGTCTGAGCTCCTTGGGTTGTCCCGAAGGGCAAACAAAGAGCGAGTAGCGACGGCCCGCCCGGGCGCCCTAAAAAAATAAATAGCTTTAGGAGGTTAAGAATACATCGTCCGGCCGGCATGGGTCCATGCTCTTTGGATTCTTCAGGCTCACAAGGATAAATAATCCTTTAAATAATAAGCGTGGTGGACTTAGAGGTTAATGTTGAAGCCGATCTGCACGATAGGGTTCGTGTAAGGCGACAGGGGTGTTTGGTTGGCATTATAAAAGATCATGGCCACAAAGCTTGCATTTTCGGTAAACAGTTGCTTGTAGCCGCCGCCAATCAGCAGGTTATGCACCCAGGCCCTTTCATTCACGATCGGGGAGGTAAAATCCGGTACGCTGAGCCTGTCCCATTGCGCCTGCGCAAAAAAGTTTTCGGTGATCATGTAGCGGCCAAAGAAATTGCTGCCGTATACGGTGGAGGTGTATTTATAGCCGCCGTAGTTTTCGCTGTAGTAGTTATAGGTGCCGCCGGCGCCGAAAGACAGCTTTTTGGTGGCGCTGATGGCTACAAACGGAGACACATTGATATAGGTAGTGCTTCCGATCCAGGCACCGGCACTTGCCCCGAAATAGATCCGGTCCTTAAACTCCGGAAAATCGTTGGGAGCAGAATGGTTATTGAGCGGCTGCTGTGGAGGGTAAGGATTGGTATAAGGCACCTCCTGCGCTGCCGACAGAAGTGGCGCCGCAAGGCAACAGAGCATGAGAAAGCCTTTCAATGGTTTCATTACCTGATTTCTTCGTAATCCACATATTCGCCGTCACCCGGTTTGAAATGCGGCTTATGGGTACTTTGTGTGGATTCCAGTTTTACTTCGCCCTCTTGACGCTGGCTTTGTTGGTTAGTGTAATAGCTATGGTTGGCTCCCTGTCGGTTTTGCTGGTTATTGACACGCTGTGTCTGCATTTTGGAAACTCCTTTAAAGGCATCGTAGATTTTCCACACTAACCAAACGAGGATGACGGTCCAGATAATATCGCGCACGGTTCTTTGTTTTTATTGATACAAAATTACGCTATTTCGTGTAAAGCGGAGGAGTCTTAACATAAATTGATAAAACAAAAAACCCTCACGTGGTTGTGAGGGTTTTTTAAGATGATCAGAAAGATTATTTTGCGTCAGGAACCGTTTCAATATCTTCCGAGTTCTCTTCGCCCGATACCTGTGGTTTGTAAACAGGCTTGTTGGATTTAGGAGCATTCGGATCCTGGTAATCCCAGTTCACGATACGGAATACCGTACGACGGTTTTTCTGGTGTAAAGCGTTTTTGCCTTCTTTGGTTGGCTCTTTCGCAATCATCGCATCCGTTACAAGTAATTTTTTCTCACCCCAGCCTTTGTACGTTAAACGCGCTGCAGGGATTTTTTTCTCGTTAATCAGGTAGTCCACGCAGGTTTTAGCACGGGCCTCGGATAATTTCTGGTTGGATACATCCGAACCACGACTATCCGTGTGCGACTGTAACTCGATCACGATAGTCGGGTTATCAACCAATGTCTGGTATAAGAAATCCAGGGAATCCTTAGAATTCAGAGGTTTGTGTGTATCGTTCGATTTATCGGTTCCTGTAGGGTCGATCAACAGCTCGGCTTTACCCAAAGCGTATAATACGGCAGGGAAACGGATCTCCGCTTTTACCGGCTGTAAGGCGAAGTCTTTCACAAAATCCTTAGACTCGTTCTCACCTACGGTGCTGAACTTGCCCATATCTTTGGAAGACAGGAAGCCCAGTTTGAACGATTGAGACACTGTGTTTTTGTCGGTAGCTACCGTTACTTCATAAGAGGTATTCTCTTTTAACTTGAATGTGTATTTACCGTCAGCGCCGGTTTTGAACTCGAACATGTCGCCGTTGGATCCTTTTAAGTGGATCAGGGCGTTTTGCACAGGCTCATTGTTTTCAGTACTTACAACCGTTCCGTTCAGGTTGAATACCAACGGAGGTAATACGAATGACCAGATATCGTCACCACCTTTACCACCTTCGCGGTTAGAGGATAAGTAACCTTTTACTTTTTTACCTTCGAAAATGATCCCGAAATCATCAGCAGGTGAGTTCATCGGGTATTTCAGGTTCTCAGGAGCTTTGGTGAATTTACCGCTGGCATCTTTTTCAGCTTTGAAAATATCCAGGCCACCCATTCCTAAGTGTGCGTTAGAAGAGAAGTATAAGGTTTTGTCGTCTTCGGAAATGAAAGGGAAACCTTCGTTACCGGCGGTGTTGATGCTTGGTCCGGCATTGATCGGCTGGCCCCATGTTTTACCTTTTTTGTCATAAACACTGTACCAGATATCGGTACCACCGTAACCACCAGGCAATTTCGTATCGAAATACAGGGTGTTGCCATCAGCAGAAAGAGCCGGGTGGCGGAAAGGGATCGTATCGATGTTGAATGGTAACAATTCAGGCTCAGCCCATGACGGACCTTGTTTTTTGCAAACATACAGCTGGCATTTCAGCTGTTTTCCTTTAGCCTCAGGGCAGCGTGTCATGATCATCACATCCCCTTTTTTAGAAACATAAGCAGCACCTTCGTTCATTTTGGAAGCAATGGTGGTTGCCAGGATCACAGGCGTGCTCCATTTACCGTTTTTGTCCAGTTTGGTTTCGTATAAATCGGAGTGGTTCTGGCCGTTGGTGATATCAATGCCACCGGTAGAGCCCTGACGGGTAGAGGTGAAAATGAGGGTATTGAATTTTTTGTCGGCGTAAGCAGGGCTGAAATCACCTTCCTTGGAGTTGATCAGCGCCATATTTTCCACTTTAATACGTGTCTCAGGCGTATTTTTAGCGTCTTTCCACTGTTTTGCCAGCTCGCAGGATTTCACACCTGATTCACCGCGTGGGTCAGAAGGCATTTCTTTTTTGTAGTTGTTGTATTCTACGATCGCTTCCTCGTATTTACCCTGTGCTTTTAAGGCATCCGCCAGCTTCAGGTAAACCACCGGATCAGGGTATTTGGCTTTGATCGCTTTGGTATAATAGGTTTCAGCACCTTTCAGGTCGTTGATCTCCTGGTAAGAACTTCCTGTTTTGAACAGGATCTTGGTTTTAGTAGCAGCTTTTTTCTCTTTCACATAAGCCTGCTTATAGAGCTCGATCGCATTGAAATACTGGTGATTGTTATAAGCAAGGTCGGCGTCTTTTAAAAAGTTCTTCTGCGCGCTTACCGAAAATGCTAATGCAATAACGGCTGTAGTGGTTAGTGCTAATTTTTTTAAGTTCTTCATAGTGATTTAAACTTTGTAAGTCGCTAATTTATATATTTTTTTAAAAAATCAAAAATTTTAAACAACTTTTTAACCAAATTGGTCTAAAGCTTAATATCAGATCAAATGCTCTGAAAAGGGCTTCTGTCCTGGTTTTACCCCTGATAACAGCCGAAAATCACCCCAAAATGAAAATCCCCCAGGGTACATCCCGGGGGATTTCAGAAGCAAAGGCCTATCTCAGGTAGAGCATTTCCCTATATTTTGGCAGAGGCCAGGTCGCATCGTCCACAATATTTTCGAGCTTATCCACGTTGTAGCGGATCGTTTCGAAGAAAGGTTTCACCTTATCGCAGTAGGCATGCGCCTGTTTTTTTGCGGTATCCAGGTTATTGGCCTTTTTACGTTCTTCCGTCATATCGTCGGCCGCTTTCTTAATGATAGAAACCCGCTCGCTGATCTCTTTGATGAGCGCGATCTGCGTATCCGCCGCTTTTTTGAATTCCGCCGCCGCCAGGATTGTCTTGAGTCCGCTGACATTGTCTACCAATACCTTCTGGTACGTCAGGGCTGCCGGGATGATCTGGTTATCCACGACATCGGCGATGATGCGCGACTCGATCTGGATCTTTTTGGTATAGGTTTCCAGGCTGATCTCGTAGCGGGCTTCCTGCTCGCGGTGGCTCAGGATGCCAAGGCTTTCGAACAAAGACAGCGTGCTTTTTGATACCATGGCGTCCAGTGCGCCCGGCGTGGTAGGAATATTATTGAGGCCGCGTTTTTTAGCTTCTGCTTTCCAGGCGTCGCCGTAGCCATTCCCTTCGAAACGGATCTTTTTACTTTCAGTGATGTATTTTTTCAATACCTGGAAGATCGCCTCGTCCTTATCCATTTTCTTGTCCATCAGGGCGTCCACGTCTTTTTTGAAGACGATCAGCTGTTGCGCCATGATGGAGTTCAGCACCGTCATCGGCCAGCCGCAATTGGCAGAAGAGCCTACCGCGCGGAACTCGAACTTATTCCCCGTAAAGGCAAAAGGCGAGGTACGGTTGCGGTCGGTATTGTCCAGCAAAATATCCGGAATTTTTCCGATGTTGAGCTTTAAGGCTGTTTTTTCCTCCGGGCTCATCTTGCCGCTGTGTACGGCTTTCTCTACCTCGTCCAGCACCTTCGACAATTGCTCGCCGAGGAATACCGACATGATGGCCGGTGGCGCCTCATTGGCACCCAGGCGGTGATCGTTGTTGGCAGAGGCAATGGAAGCACGCATCAGGTCGGCATGCTCGTATACCGCTTTTACCGTATTCACAAAAAAGCTCAGGAACTGTAAATTCGTCTTAGGCGTTTTGCCCGGCGATAATAAGTTCTTGCCGGTATCTGTGGCTAAGCTCCAGTTGTTGTGCTTGCCGCTTCCGTTCACGCCGGCATAAGGCTTCTCATGCAGCAGCACGCGGAAATTGTGGCGGATGGCTACTTTCTCCATCACATCCATCAATAAGAGGTTGTGATCCACCGCTAAATTCGTTTCTTCATATACAGGCGCGCATTCAAACTGGGCAGGCGCTACCTCGTTGTGGCGGGTGCGAACCGGAATCCCCAGTAAGTGCGATTCGTATTCGAAGTCGCGCATAAACGCAGAAACCCTTTCCGGGATGGAGCCCCAGTAGTGGTCTTCCAGCTGCTGGCCTTTGGCAGGCGCATGCCCGAAGAGCGTACGTCCCGTTTGCTGCAGGTCATAGCGGATGTTATATAACGCGGAGTCAATTAAAAAATATTCCTGCTCCCAGCCCAGGGTGGCAATCACCTTGTTCACATTCTTGTCGAAATAGCTCTGGCATACGTCGGTAGCCGCTTTGTCGAGGGCATGTAAGGATTTTAGTAAAGGCGTTTTGAAATCGAGGGATTCACCGGTATAAGAGATAAAGATCGTTGGGATACAAAGCGTTTCACCCCAGATAAAAGCAGGGGAGGTAGGGTCCCAGGCGGTATAGCCGCGGGCCTCAAAGGTATTGCGGATGCCGCCGTTCGGGAAAGAAGAGGCATCGGGCTCCTGCTGTACAAGGGCATTGCCGCTGAAACGCTCGATGGCGCGGCCTCCTTCGATCGGCTCAAAAAAACCGTCGTGCTTCTCGGCTGTAGCGCCGGATAAAGGCTGGAACCAGTGTGTGTAGTGCGTCACGCCGTGGCTCTGCGCCCAGGCTTTCATGCAGGCTGCCACCTGGTCGGCAATCTTACGGTCTACGGTAGTGCCCTGGTTCATCGATTGCTGGATGCTCTGGAAAGCTTCCTCCGACAGGAACTCGCGCATGGCATCCTGTCCGAATACTTTCGAGCCATAGTACTGCGATACCTGGCGGTTCTTGTTCTTGGTAAATTCAACAGGCGTGCGCTTGGTCACTTCCTGCATGGCTAAAAAACGTCTTGTGGTCATGTTTGGGCTGATATTTTAAGGATGAATGATGAAAAAATCAATTATTTGGCAAAAGTAGATCAAAAAAAAGGGGGGTGCAAGAAAAAAAACTAACTTTTTTTTGGAAATCCTGTTTAAAAACAGGGGGGTATTTGGATATTTTGATCTCATTATAAGAAATAGCGCCTCATTGAAACCATCGGATCAGGGGCTTTAATGCGATAACCAGACACCACAAAGGAGGGGTGCAAATACCGCTCATCGTGATACTATCCTGTTAGTGCTAATCATATCTTCGAACCGCGGGATCGCCATCGTGTACATGCCCTGTCACTCTTTGCCTTTGCAGGACCTGGATGATACACTCAGTCACAGAGCCTGTTCGCTCTCTTTTAAAAAACCGAATCTCCGTACAGCCTGTTTAAATAGGTGAAGCGTCCGCTATGCTCAATTGCAGACAAATACAGCCGGCGATCGTTTAGGTTTGTGTATAGAAAATATGTATAATTTCTACTGTACCGCTTACATATTGTAATCATGATTCAATAACTAAAAACGACAGTATGATGAAACAACTACTCCCTCAAGCCTCTAAGCCTTACTCCCACGCACAAAGTTTAACCTTACAGATCCTGCTGCTGCTTATCCTGCTCGCAGGAATGGCGCATGCGCAGACCTTTATTATTCAGAAAGTTGCCGGCAACGGCTCAACGGTTTATCCGGGCAATGGTGTTTTGGCCACCAACGCGGGTATGGATCCTTACGGTCTTGCCTTCGACAGCAGCGACGATCTTTACATTTCAGATTATCAGAATAACAGCGTCCGGAAAATCGATCATCTCACCGGCCTGATCACTACAGTGGCCGGCAATGGCACGGCGGGATTCAGTGGCGACGGAGGCTCCGCAACGGGCGCCCAGCTCAACGCACCTTCAGGCCTGGCCATAGATGCAGCAGGCGATCTTTTCATCTGCGATTATAATAATAACCGCATCCGCAAGGTAGACCATATCACCGGGCTCATCAGCACTATTGCCGGAACGGGAACAACCAGTGGCTACAGCGGCGATGGAGGCCCGGCAGTGAATGCCAAGCTCTATCACCCGATGCAGGTCATCTTTAGTAGTGCCGGCGACCTGTTGATCGGCGACTTTGGCAATGATGTGATCCGGAAGATAGACCATGCTACCGGCATCATCACCACGATTATCGGAAATGGGAATACAGGCTATGCCGGAGATGGCGGCCCGGCAATCAATGCCGAATTCAGAGGGCCTGGAAATATCACGTTCGATAGCGCCGGTAATCTGTATATCTGTGATACCTACAATTATGTGGTACGTAAAGTAGACCATGTCACCGGCATCATCACCACCATTGCGGGTAACGGCACCAGTGGCTTTAGCGGCGATGGCGGGGCAGCCACTTCCGCACAGTTTTACCAGCCTTCCGGAATAGCCGTCGATCCCGCCGGCGATGTATTTATTTCCGACTATAATAACGACCGGATCCGGAAAATAGACCATCTGACAGGCATCATTAGCACGGCGGTAGGAAGTACTGCCGGTTACAGTGGAGATGGAGGCCTTGCTACCAATGCACAAATAGAGAGTCCCGATAAACTGCTCTATCACAACGGCAGCCTCTACCTCTGCGATGGCTATAACAACCGCGTAAGAAAAGTATCGGTAGGATGCAGCAGCTATATAATCCATAACAGCGCTTCGGTTTCTGCGTCTCTTTGTGTGACCGATTCGGCTGTCGGGATCTTCAACAGCTCGCGCTTCAACAGCGGCCTCTACGACAATTCATGCACAGTGCCGGTTACCTGTACGGTCGACTGGGGCGATGGCATCACCACCAATAAGCTCATGAGCTGCAGCGGCAATTATTCGGTGACCACGAAACACAAATATACGGCGCCCGGAACCTATACCTACAAGGTAAAATACCAGGGCGCTGCCTGTACCGATAGTATCGTCGGTTCTGTTACGATCACGCCCTGCGGCAATCTCAGCGGGAACGTGTTTAATGACCTTAATAATGACTGTACGCAAAACGCCGGAGAGCCAGGCCTTTCCAATGTCATGATGAAAGCAAGCCTGGGAAGTAACACTTACTTTGCATGGACAAATGCGACAGGTAATTATTCTTTTGGAACATTGCCGGCAGGTACCTACCTCATACAGGTCAATAACATGCCGGGAGGCTATACGGTAACCTGCAGTGGCAGCCTGCCACACACTACAGCCGTTGCAACAGGCACGGTGATGGAAAACTTCGCCCTGTATTGCGGTCTGTATGATCTCGCCGTCACTGGGATTTTCCAGAACTCCGCCTTCTTTCCGGGGCAAACCGATGCTGTACTGCCGCAGGTGGGGATCTATAATAACGCCTGTAATTTTAATATACCCGGGAAAGTGAAGCTGGTATTATCGCCATGCCTTACTTATACCACTGCTATAGGGCATTTTCACACGCCACCATCCAATATTATTCCTGCACCGGGAGGCGACACGATCGTATGGAACATCAGTAATATCAATAACCTGGGCTGGTGGAATAACACCTATGATTTCTGGACACACGTGGCGGTCTGTACCAACGCACAGGTGGGAGATACGGCATGCCTTACCGTGATGGTTTTGCCGACGGCTGGCGATGCCAATCCCAACAATAATATCCTGAGGCGCTGTTTTGTGATCGGCGTCTCTTACGATCCTAATTTCAAAGAGGCAGATAAAAAAGGTTCAGGCGTTCAGGGCTTCATTCCGCAAAGCACGCAGGAGCTTACTTACACTCTGCATTTTCAAAACACAGGTACCGCCAAAGCCTGGAACATTTATGTGTTGGATACCATTAGTAATCACCTTGATCTGAACAGCATTGAGGTGATTGGCGCGAGTCACCCCGTGCAGCCCTTCCTGCTGGGCAACCGCACTATGAAGTTTATGTTTGCCAATATCATGCTACCGGATAGCACACACGATGAGGAACACAGTCATGGTTATGTCACTTATCGCATCAGGCTCAACACGGCTCTGCCTTACAACACCAAAATCAAGAACACAGGCTATATTTATTTCGATTATAACGATCCGGTGTCTACCAATACAACGCTGCATACCATCCAGAGCCCAACGGGCATCGAAGGATTGGATGAACAGCTTATTTCGGTATACCCGAATCCGGGAACAGGCATCATCAACATCAGTTCGGCCAAAAGCATGAGCAGGATCAGGTTGGTGAATTTATTGGGAGAGGTGATCAGGACAGAAGAAGTCCGTTCAAACCAGGCAACACTGGATGTCTCGGACTTAAAGCCCAACATTTACTTCCTGCAGATCACTGATACAGAGCAGGGAATAAGTACCCAAAAAATTGTAAAAGAATAGCCTGAGCGCCTTCTGGCTGAAAATAGAAATCCTGGTTAAGTTCCTTAATCAGGATTTTTCTTATTTTTACCGGTGATGAATTTCCTGTTTCCTACATTTTTAATTGGTTTAGCAGCTATTGCCATTCCCATTATCATTCATCTCTTCAATTTCAGGCGCTACAAAAAGGTCTATTTTACCAATGTCCGTTTTTTAAAAGAGCTCAAGCAGGAAAGCGACAGCAAGTCACGTCTCAAGGAATACCTGATCCTGGCCATGCGCATCCTGGCGATTGCCTTCCTCGTCCTGGCTTTTGCACAGCCTTTTATTCCGGGCAAGGCCAAAGTACAGCAGGGGCAAAAAGCCATCAGCGTGTATGTCGACAATTCCTTCAGCATGGAAAGCACCAATAAGCAAGGGACTTTGTTGGAGAATGCCAAAAGTGCAGCCGCCGAGATTGTCAATTCGTTTAATGCCGGCGATAAGTTCCAGCTGTTGACCAATGATTTTGAGGGCAGGCACCAGCGCTTCCTCAGCAAGGAAGAATTCCTTGAGCAGCTCGATGAGGTGAAGATCTCGTCGGCCACGAAAGACATCAATGATGTGTTGAAGCGGCAGCAGGACTTCCTGCAGAACAGCGGCTCCGGGAATAAGCGCATTTTCCTGCTCAGCGATTTTCAGAAGAACCAGGCGCTGATCCGCAAAAGCGAAGTGGATACGGGCATTGTGGTGAGCCTGATCCCCCTGGTATCGTCGGAGGTGAACAACGTATACATCGACAGCATCTGGTTCGAAACACCGGTACAGCAATTCGGGACACAGCAGATCATTCACGCGCAGATCATCAATAAAAGCACGAAAGACATTGAGAATGGCAATCTGAAGCTGCTCATCAACGACCGGCAGGTGGCACTGAGCTCTTTCAACGTAGGGGCAGGAGGTAAAAAAGATGTGAGCATCGTGTTTACGGTCAAGGAAAAAGGCATTAACAAAGGTTTGCTGAAAATAGAAGATTACCCGGTGACCTACGACGATGCCTTCTTCTTTAGCTTCAATGCGCAAACGGTGATCCGCTCCCTGGTGATTAACGGAAAAGAGAGCCGCACAAGCGGAAATTTCAGATCGCTGATGCAGAATGATAGCTTGTTTGTATATGCAGAGAATGTGGAAACGGCCATCGACTATGGCTTGTTCCCGAAGCTG
Source organism: Hydrocarboniphaga daqingensis (assembly GCA_943362175.1). GTDB lineage: Bacteria > Bacteroidota > Bacteroidia > B-17B0 > Aurantibacillaceae > UBA4416. The sequence continues at coordinate 75,989 of CALRIU020000008.1, forward strand.
AATGTGATTGTTCTGAACGAATTAAGCACACTCAGCTCCGGTCTTGGCTCGGAGTTGCAAAAGTTTGTGAACGGTGGCGGCAGCCTTGTGATCTTCCCGGCGCGAAAATCCGACCTGCTTTCTTATAACGAGGCTTTTCGTAATCTGCAATTGCCGGCCATGACGGGCCTGGACACCAGCAGCATGCGCACGCAGGCTATTAATTTCGACCAGGGCCTGTATGAAGGTGTGTTTGAAAAAGCCGATCAGCGCATGGACCTCCCGAAGGTGAAAGAGCATTACAATGTTGCGCAAAGTACCCGCAGCAATGCGCAGCCCATCCTCAGTCTGCAAAACGGAAACCCGCTCTTGTCGCAATACAGCCTGGGAAGCGGGAAGATCTACCTCTTTGCTTCGCCCTCCGACGAGCTTTCCTCCAATCTGATCCGCCATGCCTTGTTTGTTCCTACGCTGATTCGCATTTCGGTATTAAGCCTCCGGCCCGAAGCGATCTATTATAAGACATCGACCAATGAGGCGGTGGAATTGCCCAACCAGGGCGGCTTATCGGACAGGCCCCTGCATATTATCAACGCTGCTAAAACCACGGATGTCATTCCCGAGCACCGCCTGGTAAATAATACGCTGACCATGTTTACCCAAAACCAGATCACGGAAGCAGGACATTACAGCGTGAGGGACCAGGAAGCCGTATTGAAAGGTCTGGCCTTTAACTATGACCGGAAAGAATCGGATATGAATTTTTATAACCGGGAAGAGCTGCAGAAAATGATCGATGAAACGGCGCTGCGAAATGTCACCATCATTGAGCCGGGCGGCAAGAACCTCACAGATGCCTTGCAGGAGGTGAACGATGGGAAAAAATTATGGAAATTATGTTTAATTTTGGCCCTGGTATGTTTAGCCGCTGAAATTTTAATTATCCGCTTAATAAAATAACAATTACGAATTTGTACGAATATACGAATGCCTCTCTTAAGATCCCTGATTTGTATATTCGTATAAAAATTCGTAATCCAAAAATTACCTATTGTAAGTATCGATGAACCTCTTAATAAAACAAGCCACTGTCGTTAACACCCAAAGCCCGCATCATGGCAAAACCGTAGATATTTTAATAGAGCGGGGCGTCATCACGCAGATCAAAAAAAACATTGTCCCCGAAAAAGGGATCAAGACCATTGAAGAGGAAGGGTTGTGTGTATCGGCCGGCTGGCTCGACATGCAGGCCAATTTCTGCGACCCCGGGCATGAGCATAAGGAAACCCTGGAGAATGGCCTGAAAACGGCTGCCAAAGGCGGATTCACCGGCGTGTGCGTGATGAGCGGGACTAACCCTCCCCTGCACAATAAGGCGCAGATCGACTATGTGGTGAATCGTGGCAAAGGCAATCTGACGGATGTATTCCCGGTGGGCACCATCAGCTACAACCAGGAAGGGAAAGACCTTTCGGAGATGTACGACATGCAGCTGGCAGGCGCTGTGGCCTTCAGTGATTATAAAAAGCCGCTGAAAGACGCCGGCCTTGTATTAAGAGCTTTACAGTATTCGCAAAACATTAACAGCTTTATCATTACGCATGCCGACGATAAAACCATTTCGCAGGGCGGGCAGATGAACGAAGGTGTGGTTTCCACGAAGCTCGGCCTGAAAGGTATTCCGGCCCTGGCAGAAGAGCTGATGATCCAGCGCAACATCCAGATCCTGGAATATACCGGTGGCAAGATCCATTTCCCGACCATCAGCACCAAAGGCAGCGTAGACCTGATCAAGAAAGCGAAGGCTAACGGTCTGCGGGTTACCTGTGGTGTAGCCGCGCACCAGCTCCTGCTGGATGAAACAGAGCTTGAGGGATTCGATACCCACTATAAATTAAATCCGCCGCTGAGGGCGAAGGAAGATGTGAATGCCCTGAAGCGCGCCCTGGAAAACGGGACCATCGATGTGGTGGTGAGCGATCACTATCCGCAGGACATCGAAAGCAAAGACCTGGAGTTCGACCTGGCCGACAATGGCATCGTGGCGTTGCAAACGGCCTTCAATTGCCTGGTGACGGCCATGCCGAAGATTGCCCCCGAAACCATCGGCGAATGCCTGGCAGAGAATCCGCGCGCGGTGCTTGGGCTGAAGCCGGTGCTTATCAAAGAAGACGAGGATGCCAACCTGACCTTGTTCTCGCTCAGCGGAAAAACAATACTGTCCGAAAAGCAGATCGTATCCAAATCGAAGAACACGCCTTTTATTGGCGAGAGCCTCCAGGGAAGAGTGATCGGCGCCATCAACAACGATAAGCTCGTTTTAAATTAAGCCTTGCTTTATTGACCAAACCCGCGCTCATACTGCTTACTCCCGGGTTTCCGAAGGATGAACAGGATACCGCCTGTCTTCCTGCCTTTCAGCAATTTGCCTTATCTGTTCAAACAGGGTTTCCGCAATACCAATTGATCATTCTGTCGTTTCAATATCCTTTCGAGGCGCGGCGCTATTCATGGAAAGGTATTGAGGTGATGGCGCTGGGAGGAAAGAACCGTAACAAACTATTTCGCCTGTTTACCTGGATGGCTGCACGCAAGGCCCTGGAGGAAATTCACCGATCACATAACGTTATCGGCCTCATCAGCCTGTGGATGACAGAGTGCGCGCTGGTGGCCAGCCGCTTTGCGAAGAAACATCAGCTGAAACATGTGATCTGGATCATCGGCCAGGATGCCAAAGCCGGGAACAGCTATGTGAGCCGCACAAAGCCTGAAGCCTCACAGCTCATCGCCATGAGCGATTTTCTGAAAGACGAGTTCAGCAAAAATTATGGCATCCTGCCGGAGCATGTGATGGAGAACGGGATTAATGCCAATACCTTCCCGGAACTGAATACCGGCGAACGCGCGATCGATGTGTTTGGCGCGGGTTCGCTGATTCCACTCAAGAATTACAGGCTCTTTCTGGAGCTGATCGCGGAGCTGAAGCAGGATTATCCACAGATCAGGGCGCAGATTGCCGGTGGGGGCGAAGAGCAGGAAAGCTTACAGAACCTGGTCAGAGAGCTTGGTCTTGAAAGCAACGTCACGCTATTGGGTCCGAAATCGCACAGCGAAACCCTGATGCTGATGAACCAAAGCAAAGTGTTTTTACATACCTCGCATTACGAAGGAAATTCTACGGTGCTGATGGAAGCCTTGTGCAGTGGTTGCCGTGTGATGAGCACCTGCGCTTTGTCGCACAAAAAAACAGAGCATCTGTTTGTTTCTACCGATCGCCGGGAGCTTAAACAGCAACTCTTGCTGGCTTTGCAGAATTACCGGGATGCTGCCGGTCGCGTGGTCTTTAATACCATGGACGATACTGCGAGGCGCATGGTTGCTTTAGTAGCGAGATCCGGTTTTTGAATTCCCACTTATTTTCTTTTTTGTTCCTTGCCCCGTAGGGTAATGTCATTATTTAAGGTGATACATCTTTTAAGAATCCTGAAGGGGTTCAATGTAAGTAGTATGAATTAAGGTAGATCAAGACACAACCCTGAAGGGGTTGAATATGTTAAACCCAAGGCGTTTTAAGGATAAAATTATTTCCGGCTATACGGGCGTTTAGCTGATTGTCAGGTACGACTCATAACATCAATTTGGAACACCATGCATTGTTTTGATATTCGACCCTTCAGGGTCGGAGCACTCAGGATTTATTTTTTAGTCATATTAAACCCCTTTCGGGGTTTTGAAAACCATAATTTTAGTGCCATACGCCATAGTGTTTTATCACTCTCAACTAATGATCTACTAATGGCGCTGCAATAGCAAGAAAACGTTTCCCGATGGCTTCCAACGAAAGGTGTTTCTGAAAATGCCGGATCACGGAAGCACGCATGCTTGTTTTATCCAGATTATCCAGAGAAGATAGCTTTTCAAAAAGTGCCTGCTCATTTCCGGCTTCAAATAATAATCCATAACGGCCCTGCTCTGTCATGGTGGAGAAAGAAGCGATGTTACTCACTACGGGAATGCAACCGCAGGCCATGGCCTCGCAAAGCGCAATGCCGCTGCCTTCGTAATAAGAGGCCGCTATAAAATAATCAGCAGCAGAATACCAACTCTCCAAAGCTTCGTGTTCCGTTTGGCCGATCAGAATGGCATTCTGTTCTAAATGATGTTCAGCGATATAATTCCTGACCTCTTCTTCCAGCTCATTGGTTCCGTAGATCATGTATAACGTGAAGGCGTTTCCGGCATCCTTAAAAAGGCGCATCGCTTTCAGAACCGTCAGCGGATCCTTATTGGCATCAAGCCTTCCCACCCATAAAAAAACAGCTTCGCTGCCTATATTCAATCCGGCTCTTGCTTCTGTTTTGGAGATCGGTTTAAACAGCGTCGAGCCTTCCATCACTTCATGCAGCTTGCGCTCATCCTTTACGATGCCCGCTTCGAGGTAAGGCTTCGCTAAGGCTAAGGACGCAAATAAGAAGGCATCGGCCTGCGCATAGGCGATTTTTTGAAACCATTGTTTGACGGGGTGTGCAAAGGGTTTCTCTGCATGGTGTTGAATGATCACTTTCGTTTTTTTTGATTTCAACACACGTAAAAGCAAAAGCTGGACAGGAAAGGTGAAGCCGTGAACCATGACGACTTCCGGCGCTTCCCGGCGGATATAGCGGCAGAGTGTAACAGGAAGATAAAAGAATTTATTTCGACCGGGAAAGTACAACTCATCTTCTTTGGCCCGGGGCATAAAGCCTGGCTCCGTCAGTTTGAGGTGTGTCACGTCAAATGACGGTTTCATGGCCAGGTAAGGCTGTGCATCGATCGTATGCCTGTATTCAAGGAACTTGAATTCGGAGGGGCCGATGGCCAGGAATAAGATGTTAAATAACTTCATGAGTTGGCTTCTGGTAAAATTATTACTTTTAGCGTAGCTAAAAAATTTCTTTTATGCGGGTCAGCGCGCTTACCATTCTACATAACCGGGTCGATCTGTTTAAAGAAACGGTGCAATCGGTGCTAAGCCAGTCGTACCCGGTGCATGAACTCATCGTGGTAGATGATGGCTCCACGGAAGATGTGAAAGGCATGCTGGACAGCTTTGATGATCCGCGCATTAAGTATGTTTATTATAAGCGCATCGGCGTCATCAGCAAGCTCAGGAATATTGCCATCCAAAAAAGCAGCGGTGATTACCTCGCGTTCATCGATTCGGACGATCTGTGGCATGAGGATAAGATTAAGTGGCATGTGGAAGAAACCCTGAAAACAGGCGCAGACATTAGCTTCAGCGATTGCCGTTTATTCAATGATGCCGGTTACATCGGGCCGAGTGTGGCGCATCAGATGTATAAGAAAGAGGTGAATGTGTTTGAAGAGCTCATCGTTTACAACATCTCGCTGGCTTTCGGCTCTAATATTTTTTACCGTAAAACAATTCAGGATGAAATGCCCCTGTTGGACGAGCGCTTATTTGTAGGCGAGCATGATCTGATCATCAGACTCTGTGCCGATCACAAGAGCATCTTTATTCCGCGGGTATTGAATTATATCCGGAGGCACGACCGGAACGTCAGCAAGGAGCATACCGTATTGGATATTATCTCACCTCTGGAATATAATCGCACCATCGACAAGCTTCTGAAAGCAAAGCGTATTTCCGGCACACAGCACAGGAAGATCAAGGCAAAGAATTACAGCAAAGTGGCGGGATATTACCTGTACAAAAAACTCTATGGAAAAAGCAGGGCCTATCTTTCAGCCTCTCTGAGGCTCGATTTCAAATGGTATTACCTGAAAATCTTTCTGAAATCTATATGGTTGCAGATAAAATCCCGGTAAAAGAGCGCTTGAAATCTGCGCTATCAGAGCTATTTTCGGGAAACAAGTTCTGCTCTAAAAAATATCAATATCGCTGAACTGGAATTTCAGGCGTCCTGTATCATATTTACCGCTGAGATTTTTGATGATCACCGCAAAGCCTTTTTCTGCTTTCCGTGTTTTCGATAGCGCAGTGTCCAGGCCGGTGCCAGGAGAGATCATAAAAGTGATGGAAGAAGCCTTCGTCAGATTCTCAAGATTGCGAAGCGTTTGAGAGAACAACTCTTTATGAAGAGGCGCCAGAGCCCCAATCCAACCGCCTTTCGGAAGGTTCACCCAGAAGCGTTGCTCCTTCGTCCCGATAACTGTGTTTGAATTATAACGTTTGTAACTTCTGTAAGCCTGGTCATAGATCACCCCGTCGTGGCCTTCCTGCAACAGGATATTAGCTACGGGCTCTGTTGTTTGCTTGCCTCCTGTCAGGCCCAGTTTTCGCAGGAGCACTTTGAAAGGGGTGTTGGAGAAGCGGATTGTGTAGCGGTGCATGGTGTCGGCATGCGTAAAGCCCAGGTGCTTGATAAATCCCGGATAGGAATTCTGATTCGGGAAGCCGAAGACCAGCTGTATGCCTTCCTGCCGGGCGAGCTCAAAGGTTTGTTTTGCCAGCTTCACAAAAAGCTCTTTCTTCTGGTGGGCCGGATGCGTCATCGTATCGCAGGATTGTGCAGCCAGTACTCTTTGTTGCCTGATGGAAAGGATGGTCGGAACCACACCGTAATACGCCACCGGCCTGTTATCCAGGTAAGCCAGGTAGCCGATGTAAGTATGGCCTGTGTAAGCCGTATCATACTTCCGCTCGAAATAGGATGGAGGGCAAGGCTTGTTGTACACGGCGGCAAACAAGGTATACAGGTCTTTGAGGTTGGAAGCGCCAAGCCTGGCGAAGTGATAGTTACTCATAATTGTTTTTGGCAATGTAATACATTTGATTGAGAGCAGATACAAAAGGATTCACCGTGAAGCGTTCAAACAGCATGGCTTTTGTGCTTGCGGCCATGTCTTTCTCTGTCCGGAAGAGGTAACGGAAGCCTTGTTTTTCGCAGGCGTCGGTCACTGCCTGGCTATAATTGCCATAAGGAAAAGCAAGGCTTTGTATGTCTTTACCCAGAACACGTTTTAAATAGTCCAGCGACCGCTTCAGCTCATCATCCAGTTCCTGTTCGCTTAAGGCAGATAGGTCCGTATGGTAAAAGCCATGCGCGCCGATCTCATAATCCGGATGATCGCTGATCTCTTTTAGCTCGGCCTCGCTCATCAATTCATAATAGAGCCTGTAGTGATGAAGTTCGGTTTCGGGAGTGATGTCGAGCAGGGTTTGTGTGATAGCAGCCCGGACCCTGGCCGGTGAGTTGTGATAGTGGTGCGCCAGTTGCACGCCTTTTGTGTTGACAAAGCGCTCATTTAGAAAAACTTTTTCCGGACGGAATAATTCTCCCTCCGCCAGTATTTCCACGGAACTGAGGGCAGGCGCGATGTCTGCGATGTCGTTGAAGAGAAAAGGCGGTGACGTGGAAGCCGTGCCGGTGACAAAAAATACCGCCGGGATTTTATATTTCTTCAGCAAAGGAAAGGCATGGCTGAAATTATTTTTCAAACCATCGTCAAAAGTCAATAGCACGTTTAACTTATCAACAGGTAAATTTCCGCTCACCACATCCTTCAAGGAAACCGGGTGATACAGGCGGCTGATAAGCTTCAGATGTTGCTCAAACTGAGTTTCGCTGAGGTAACGCGAGTTGAAGCGCCAGGGCTGATCGTCGCAGATACCATGGTACACAAGAATCCGGAGTCCTTTTGCCCGGCTGATCGTTTTGGGTGTTTGCCTGAGTAAAGCGTAATTCACATCAAAGCAGATGGTCCTGACTTTGCGACAGATTGTCCTTAATTTTTTAAAGATCTTTTTTGATATGCCGGATTTGTCTGTTGTCATCACAAGGTGATCTTAAAAGTAGCTAAAAAACAAGTCGCCGGAGGACTTTTAAAAATGATTATATTCACATAAGAATTTCAATAGTGAGCAACGGCGTCATATTATTTAATCCCAGGGCGGCTAATCATAAGCCCCGCGTTCCTAACAGTATTCTGCAAATAGCAGCCAGTATCGACGGTAAACGCGATTGGGTGATTGTGGATGGAAACCTGGAAGAAGATCCCTGGAAAAAAATCGAAGCTTACCTGCAGACAGGTAAATTTTCTTATTTCGGATGTACAGTGATGCCCGGTCCTCAATTGAAACAGGCGATTCCTTATTCAAAAAAAATAAAAGAATTGTATTCCTATGTCACTATTGTCTGGGGCGGTTATTTTGCCTCCAATCAATACAAGGTGATCCTCGATTCGGGCTATATCGATTACATTGTGAACGGCCCCGGCGACAATGCCTTTCCCAGGCTTTTACAGGCAATGGAACAGCAGCTTCCTCTGGAGGACATCAAAAACCTGATCATCAAAAAAGAAGGCCGCTATGTCAAAACAGCCAAGGAAGAATTGCTGGATCTTGACAAGCTGCCCGAGCTACCTTATGATAAACTGAATACCTTTTATCCGCTGGAGCGTTATCTGGGCCGCACCTATCTGGGAAAGCGCACCCTGGCTTACCACAGCAGCTTCGGCTGTCCCTTTACCTGTTCCTTTTGTGCGGTGGTTCCTATTTACAATGCCCGCTGGAAAGGCAAGTCGGCAGCGGGAATCTATAAGGACATTAAAGCGCTTAAGGAAAAACACCAGGCCGATGCGATCGAGTTTCATGACAATAATTTTTTTGTTTCGGAAAAGCGGGTGGTGGAATTTGCCAACCTGATCAAAGACGAGAAGATGGTGTGGTGGGGCGAAGCCCGCATCGATACCATGGATAAATATAAGGACGAGTCGCTGGCCCTGCTGCGCGATTCGGGCTGTAAGATGATCTTCTTCGGTGCGGAAACGGGCAATGATGAGGTGCTGAAAAAAATGGACAAAGGCGGCACGCAAAGTGCAGCGCAAATTCTGAAGTTTGCCGCGCGCCTGAAAAAATTCGACATCATCCCCGAATACTCCTTTGTGCTGGGTACGCCCGCCGATACCGAAGAGCAGGTGAATCAGCAGATCGATAATGACATTGCCTTTATCAAAAAAGTAAAAGCCATCAATCCCAAAACGGAAATTATTATTTATACCTATAGCCCGGTTCCTACCGAAGGCTCCGACATGTACCAGAAGGTGCTCGACAGTGGCTTTTCATTTCCGGAAGTGCTGGAAGACTGGATCAGCCCCGCCTGGGAGAACTTCGACCTGCGTAAGAATCCGCTCACACCCTGGATCAAGCCCTACATGATCGATAAGATCCGGAATTTTGAAACGGTACTGAATGCTTACTACCCAACCGTATCGGATATCAAGCTGAATAAATGGAAAACCCTTTTATTGAAAGTAACAGGCTCCTGGCGCTACAACCTGCGGTTCTATGCCTTTCCTAAAGAGATCAGGCTCATACAGGTATTGTGGAAATACAGGCAGCCCGAAAAAGAAGGATTTTAATGAGAGGAATTTCAGAAACATATTACCGCTATGTGTATAAGCCTGTAATCAGCATGTACCTGAAAACAGATTCGGGCACGCGCATGGATGGCTTTAAGCTGAGGATCTTTAAAGGCGTGTTCCACCCGAAATTCTTTTTCAGCTCCAGGTACTTCTATGAATTCTTAAGTAACAAAACCCTTGCGGGAAAAGCCTTCCTGGAGATCGGTTGTGGCTCGGGCATTCTGAGCCTGCTGGCTTTAAGGAAAGGGGCGCAGGTAACCGCAGTAGATGTTGATCCTAAAGCGGTGAAAAATACCAGCCTGAACTTCCAGAGAAATTTCAACGGGAAACAGGCAGGCTTCAGGCTTCTGGAGAGCGATGTGTTCAGCGCGCTGGGGCAGGAAGTATTTGACATGATTGTCATCAACCCGCCCTACTATTTCAGGAAGGTGGATGTGGATGCCCAGCTGGCCTGGTATTGCGGCGAGAACGGCGAATATTTTGAGAAGCTCTTCTCAACGCTCAGGCAACATGTACATGCCTCCTCGCAGGTATACATGATCTTGGCGGAGAATGCGGAGATCCAGCGGATCAAAGAAATGGCGACCCTTCACGGCGTCGGGTTCGTGACGGTCGATCAGCGTAAAATAAAGTTTGAAACCAGTTATATTTTTCAATTAAAGCCGCTGGGATAGGAAAATGTCAGAAACCTGCATCCATAATTACACCACCGATCAGCTGGAGATCATCAAAGCCGTTCTCTACTTTGAGATCTTTGAATATCCCCTGACAGTGGACGAGCTCTACGAGAACTCCGCCATCAAGCTGTCAAGGCAGGCCTTCGATGCGGAGCTTCAGAAATTGCTGGAAGACACGATCCTGAGCCGGAGCGGCGATTTCGTGCTGAGCCGGAACGGCAAGGAGCACTTTATCACCAGGCGGAAGCAAGGCAATGAAGCCGCAGGAACCGTGATGCCCGTGGCCTACCGCTACAGTAAAAAAATAGCGTCCTTTCCCTTTGTAGAAGGCATTTGTTTGTCGGGAGGCTTATCGAAGCAGTACTATGATGAGCGCGGCGACATTGATTTTTTCATCATCACCAAGCCCGGAAGGCTCTGGCTTTGCCGGACGTTTTTAATCATACGCTACAAGCTGTTGCCGAAGCATCTTAAAAAATACTGGTGTGTCAACTATTTCATTGCCTCCTCCAATTTAGCGATTCCCGAAAATAATGCCTTCACAGGCACGGAGATGGCCTACCTGATTCCGACCGTGAATTATGGCATCTATAAAAACCTGTTGCAACAAAATGCCTGGTATAAAAAACGTTTTCCTAATAAAGCGGTGCGGCCTGATACGAACTGTATCACAACACCGGAGCCTCTGATGAAGCGGCTGACGGAATGGCTTCTCGGCGGGCGTTTAGGCAATTTCGCGGACGATCTTTTGTTGCGGACTACGTTGAAGCATTGGCGCAAAAAATACCCCGACATGCAGGCAGAAGATTTTGAGCTGCAGTTCAGGTCGCGCAAAGACGTGTGCAAGCGCCACACCAAAGGCTTTCAGAATGTGGTGCTCAGCAAGTGGGAACAAAAACAGCAGGAATACGAAAAAATACTCAACACCTTAGTGATCTGATCCGTGCATCGACAAAGCCTGTTACATACCGTTAAACGTTACGCGAGCCTCCGCAGCGGAAAGATCAGCGTTTTGCCCATTGCGATCCTCATGCCTCACAGTGCCTGCAATTGCCGCTGCGTGATGTGCGATATCTGGAAAGGAAACAAGAACGCAAAGCAGCTCACGGAGGAGGATATTCAGAATCTGCTGAAATCGCTGAAACAGCTGGATACCAAACGCGTGGTGATGTCGGGCGGAGAAGCGCTGCTGAATAAGAACTTTTTCAGGTTTTGTGAGATCCTGAAACAAAAAGACATTAAGATCACCTTGCTTTCCACGGGGCTCACGCTCGATCGCCATGCGGAAAATATCCTCCGCTATGTGGATGACGTGATCGTGTCGCTCGATGGTGACCGGGACCTGCATGATGAGATCCGGAACATCAAAGGCGCATTCGACTCCCTCGCCACAGGGGTGAAAGCATTGAAAGCCATGAAGCCCGGTTTCCCGGTAGCGGCGCGTTGCGTGATCCATCGCTTTAATTTTAGGAAGTGGGACCGGATTATGACAGCGGCCAAAGACATCGGGCTCGACAGCATCAGCTTTCTGCCGGCGGATGTAACCAGCCAGGCTTTCAACCGCGAAACAGCCTGGAACACCGAGCGGCAGGACGATGTCCTGATCCATAAAGAAGAGCTTCCTTTGCTGGAAGAAATGATCAGCACATTGATCAGCCAATTTAAAACGGAATTTGATACAAAGTTTATTGCCGAATCACCCCAGAAGATCCGGAAGATCGGGCAGTACTACAGCGCCCAGCATGGCCTATCGGCTTTCCCGGTAAAGGCCTGCAACGCTCCCTGGGTATCGGTGGTGGTGGAAGCCGATGGCGCGGTAAGGCCTTGTTTTTTTCATGATACTTTGGGTTCGATCAAAGAAGCTTCCTTAACGGAGATCATCAACAGCCCCGAAAGCCGCGACTACAGAAAGAAGCTCGATACACAAACCAATGAAACCTGTGTAAAGTGTGTTTGCTATTTAAACCTGAATGCGCGCAGCAATACCTATTAATGTATTTGGAAAATTGAAAGTCTTATTCACCCATAGCTATTTTTTGAAGTTCGATGCCAAGCAGTATCAGACCGCCATGCCTTATCCGCCGCTGGGAACACTGTATGCCATGGCTTACCTGCGGGAGTATGGCTACGAGGTGAAACTGTTCGATACGATGTTCTGCAATTCGTCCAAAGACATTTGCTCCACCATCGACAGCTTTCAGCCGGATATTTTTATCAGCTATGACGACGGTTTCAACTACCTCACCAAAATGTGTCTCACCAACATGCGCGAGGCCTGCTTCGACATGCAGCGCTATGCAAAGTCGAAAGGATGCCGCGTGATTACTTCCAGCTCGGATGCTGCCGATCATTATGCAGACTACCTGGAGCATGGTGCCGATGCCATTGCCATTGGCGAGGCGGAGCAAACGGTTTTAGAATTATGCGAGGCCTTTAAGAGTGGCGCACCAATTCCCCTGATCCGGGGGATTGCATATACAGATCCTGCATCAAAAGTTTCCCTGACGCCGAAGCGCGCTGTGATCAAAGACCTGGATACCTTGCCCACACCGGCCTGGGACCTGCTCGATATTACTCTTTATAAGAACATGTGGCTGCAGCATCACGGTTACTTTTCCCTGAACTTTGTCACCACGCGCGGCTGCCCTTATAAATGCAACTGGTGCGCCAAGCCCATCTACGGCAACCGCTACAACTCGCACAGCCCGCAGAACATTGTGAGGGAGATCAAGAGATGGCAGGAGCGATTCGGCTTTACCCATGTGTGGTTTGCCGATGATATTTTCGGGCTAAAGCCGCAGTGGCTCAAAGAATTTGAGCATCAGGTGAAAGCGGAAAAACTGGAGATCGCTTATAAAATCCAAAGCCGCGCCGATCTCCTGCTGGAAGAAGACAATATCAGGCACCTGGCCAACAGCGGTTGCAAAACCGTGTGGATGGGTGCAGAGAGCGGCTCGCAGAAGATCCTCGATGCAATGGACAAAGGCACCAAAGTGGAGCAGATCTACGAAGCCACGCGTTTGCTGAAAAAGCATCACATCCAGGTCGCCCTGTTTTTGCAGCTTGGCTACTTACAGGAAACCATCGACGATATTCAGCTTACCATCAGGATGGTGGAAGACCTGTTGCCCGACGACCTGGGTATTTCCGTATCTTATCCTTTGCCGGGCACCGGATTTTATGACAAGGTAAAAGACCAGCTGAAAAGCAAAAGCAACTGGACCGATAGCGATGACCTCGACCTGATGTTTACCGGCACCTATAAGAAAGAATTTTACAAAGAGCTGCAACGCTATATCCATTCGCGTTACAGGATCCGTAAGCTGACGGAGAATCTGCAAACCGTTACAGGCCCGGCTTTCCGGCAGCGGCTCCGCCTGCTGAGATCGCGCCTGCAATGCCGCTTGCAAAAAAATAAGCTCAGGAGCATCGAGCCCGGTGTCATCATACAGGAATCATGAAGACGGTAAGCACATCGATAAGCACTGAAAGCGACGTGTTGGTGTCTGAGCTCACACGCCAGCGGTTTTCTGCCTTTGAGCAGGAATACATCGGTGTCAGGAGCAAGGAAGGCCGGCTGTTATCTACGGAAGAGATCCGGAAGCTTCCTTATCCGGATGTGTCTGATAAGAATTACAGCGAGTGGCAGCTGCGCCAGAAGAGCATCCGCCGCCTTGTCAGCTACATCCATACCAAGCAGAAGCCGCTGCGTATCCTGGACATTGGCTGTGGCAACGGCTTTATGACCAACCTGCTCGCCGGAAAAAAACACCGGGCAGTAGGAGTGGATGTGAACCTCACCGAGCTGAAACAGGCGGCCCGGGCTTTTCCGGATGCACGCATTACCTGGTATTACTTCGATCTGCTGAACGAGGTGCTGCCCGAAGACCAATTCGACATCATTACCTTTGGGGCATCCTTCCAGTATTTCAAAGATCCGGCTCAGATCCTGTCTGTTTGCAAAAGCCTGCTGGCTCCCGGGGGAGAGATCCACATCGTGGATAGCCCCTTTTATGCACAGGAGGAAAAGCTCCGGGCGCAGCAGAATTCCAGGCGCTATTTTCAATCGCTGCAAGCGGAAGGCATGACGGAGCATTACCACCATCACAGCTACGATGCGCTCAAAGACTTTACCGTGGAATGGAAATACCGCCCCGGCTCCTTTCTGCGCAAGCTTTTCCGGATTGCCGATTCGCCTTTTCCCTGGATAAAAATTTCATAGTTTTGTAAGCGCATGATGGATTCTCAGAAACAGGAAGAGCAGGTGAGCGGCGCTTTTAGCAGCCAGTCGGTGGTATTCGATGAGCTCACCAATTCCAATGCCATGGAGGTGGAATACAGGAACATCATCCGCTCACATGTGCAACAATTCATCCTTCCGGGCGAATACATGCTGGAGCTCAACTGCGGCACCGGGCTCGACGCCGTGTTCTTTGCCGGGAAAGGCCTGAAGGTGCATGCTACTGATAATGCGCCGGGCATGTTGGAACAGCTGAAACAAAAAGTAGCATCGCAGGATTTGAGAAGCAGCATCACATATGAGAAATGTTCCTTCAACCAGCTCAGCCTGAAAGAAAGCCCTGTCGCACAATTCGACCATGTCTTCTCCGATTACGGCGGGCTCAACTGTGCAGAGGATATTGCCGCTGTGATTCAGCAGCTCGATCCTTACCTGAAACCCGGAGGCATGGCACATCTTGTCTTCATTGCGCCGGTCTGCCTGTGGGAATGGGCCACAATCTTCAAAGGAAAATACCGCTTCGCTTTCCGGCGGCTCACAAAGAAAGGCCTGAAGTCGCACCTGGAAGGACATTACTTTACGACCTATTATTATTCACCGGCCAGCATCCGGAAAGCCTTCGGAAAAAAGTATGCCCTGACGCAGCTCCGCTCGTTGGGCTGTTTTATGCCGCCCACCTTCAACGATTATTTTCCGGCCAGGCATCCCCGGATCTTTAAGCTGCTGAAGCAAACAGAGCTGGCGCTCAATACCAGCTGGCCTTTCAACCGCACGGGCGACTTGTTTATCATCTCCTTGAAAAAGAAATAGCAGATCCTGTAGGGAGATGGTTTTGATCGGACTTGCCCCGGAGAGGTAATAATGTTTTACAAACACAAGCCTGACGAACAAAAACTTCGGAGGAGCGGTATGTTGTTCTCTATCTTATTAAACTATCAGATGTAATCTGCATTGTAAATCCTGCTGCTATTTGGTTGTAGAATAACATATTGCTCCTAACGGAGCAAAACGCGGGAGATGGGACCTTAAACTATAAACATACTACCCCTACGGGGTATAAGAACACAAGTATTATGCGATTAACATCACCTTGTCCATATACTGCAATTATAGCCGGTCCTTTGCCCCGGAGGGGCAAAATAGTATTAATTCGGGCAGGGAGGATACACACTGGCTCCGTAGGAGCCAAACATTAGCTTCTTACATAAGAGAACAACATTGCGTACCTGACGGCACGCTAAAATATCGGGACGTGATTTTCTAATAATGATAAGCCCCTCCGGGGCTATAGAACAGGTGCCGCTGGCGATCCAAAAGGATCAAGCAATGAATAAGGAACTAAAAACTCATCCCGATACTCGCTCCGCCCCAGAACAGAAAATAATTGGGGTGAAAGCCCAGGGCATCGCGGCTCATGACCACGGGCGTGATGCCGGCCCGCAGGAAAAAGCCATCGTCCTGCTTCTGGTAGCGGTAGCCGCAGCGCCATACGCTGAAAAAAATATTTTCCCAGAAATAACGGTCTACCATATTCGGCCGCTCATTATAACGCCGCTGAAGCGTAGCGCCCAGCCCGAGCTCCAGGTGATGCGGGTTTTTGAAGAAAACAAAGTTATTTTCCAGGACATAGACCTGCTCCACATAGATCCCATTGAAATTGGGGGCGAAGCCTGCCCGTGCCCCTATTTTGAGCTTTTCGCGGTAAACGTACAGGCGCTCGTAGTTCAGGGAAAAAAGGCCGGCATTGCCTGCCAGCTCAATAAAAAAGGCATTTTTTGCAGGATCGGTTGCATAGTCGCGCGGCGGTTTCAGTATCGTGTAGTCCTGCTCCTGCGAGAACAGGCTCGTGGAACATAAGATGCTTAAAAGAAACAGGCCGATCCGCATGTATGTAAATATACAAAATCCCCGGAATCACTACAGATACCTGCTCAAATGCCCAATTGAAAACAGGATCGACTGCGGCAGGGATTGAAGCGGAAATCCTTTTGCCGGTTGCTGAGCGCAGTCGAAGCACGGCAAACGATTGGAGCGCAAAGCCCGCCCGGCCGCCCAAATGATCTTCTCTACACCTTATGCGTGCCAATGCCAGCTGTCATTTATACGTTTATAGGGGGGCATTTTCGAAAGTACGCTTGGTCTGCACGATTTTAATTAAATGTTAAAATCTTATAGCGCTTAATCCCAACAAAGCTGTATCTTTACCAAGTTTGTTTTTTTGTGAACACTTCGGGCTTCAGGGCAGCTTTTCTGCACTGCCGGGCTTCCGGAATCACAGGCAAACCCTTAACATAGCAAATGAAAGACACATCTATAAAATCCGTTTTAATTATTGGTTCCGGTCCCATCGTCATCGGGCAGGCATGTGAATTTGACTACTCAGGCTCTCAATCCGCCAAAAGTCTCCGGGAAGAAGGCATTGAGGTGACCCTGATCAACTCAAACCCGGCCACGATCATGACCGACAAGGTAACTGCCGACCACATTTACCTCCTGCCGCTCGAAGTAAAATCCATCGTGAAGATCCTGGAAGAGCGCCAGATCGATGCGGTACTGCCAACCATGGGCGGACAGACGGCTCTGAACCTCGCAATGAAATGCGATGACCTGGGCATCTGGAAAAAATACAATGTACGAATGATCGGTGTGGACATCGATGCTATTAAGGTCACCGAAGACCGAGATCTGTTCCGTGCCCGTATGGTGGAGATCGGCGTGGGCATGGCACCAAGCAAAATAGCGAAGTCTTTCCTCGAAGGGAAATCTATTGCCCAGGAGTTCGGCTTCCCGCTGGTGATCCGCCCTTCCTTTACCCTGGGTGGCAGCGGCGGCTCTGTGGTGTATAAGAAAGAAGATTACGATGCCCTGCTGAACCGCGGTTTGCAAACCTCGCCGATCCACGAGGTGCTGATCGATAAAGCGGTATTAGGCTGGAAAGAATACGAGCTGGAATTGCTGAGGGATAAAAACGATAACGTGGCCATTATCTGCTCCATTGAAAACTTTGACCCGATGGGTGTGCATACCGGCGACAGTATCACCGTGGCGCCCGCGCAAACGCTCAGCGACAGCACCTACCAGAAAATGCGGACGATGGCCATCAAAATGATGCGCAGCATCGGCAACTTCTCCGGAGGTTGCAACGTGCAGTTTGCGGTGAGCGATGATGAGAAGGAAGAAATTATTGCTATTGAGATCAACCCGCGTGTATCGCGCTCTTCGGCGCTGGCGAGCAAGGCCACCGGTTACCCGATCGCGCGCATTGCGAGTAAGCTGGCCATCGGCTATACGCTGGACGAGCTGCAAAACCAGATCACCAAATTAACCTCGGCTTATTTTGAGCCGACACTCGATTATGTGATCGTGAAGATCCCGCGCTGGAACTTCGATAAATTCAAAGGCTGCAACCGCGAGCTGGGCTTCCAGATGAAGTCGGTAGGCGAGGTGATGGCCATTGGCCGTAGCTTCCAGGAAGCGCTTCAGAAAGCCTGTCAGTCTCTCGAGATCAAACGTAACGGTTTGGGGGCAGACGGAAAGGAAAACACCAACCAGGCCGAATTGCTGGCAGGGTTGGAGCGTCCGAGCTGGAACCGCTTATTCATGATCTATGATGCGATGAAGCTGGGAATCTCTATCAAAACCATTCAGAAGCTCACGCGCATCGACATGTGGTTCCTGGAGCAGATCGAAGAATTGATCGCCCTGGAGAACGAGATCTCCAAATACAGGTTAGAGAATATTCCGAAAGACCTTTTGTATGAAGCCAAGCAGAAAGGCTATGCCGACAGGCAGCTGGCGCACCTGATGCGTTGCCTCGAGAGCGAAGTTTATAACAAGCGGAAAGAGTTTAACATCAACCGGGTTTTCAAGCTCGTAGATACCTGTGCTGCAGAGTTCGAGGCCAAAACACCCTATTACTATTCTACTTTTGAAGACGAGAACGAAAGTGTCCGCAGCGATAAGAAAAAAGTCATTATCCTTGGAAGCGGCCCTAACCGCATCGGGCAGGGCATCGAGTTCGATTACAGCTGTGTGCATGGCGTTCTGGCAGCGAAGGAAATGGGTTATGAAACCATCATGATCAACTGTAACCCGGAGACCGTTAGTACCGATTTCAGCACGGCTGATAAGCTTTACTTCGAGCCGGTGTTCTGGGAGCACATCTACGACATCATCCTGCATGAAAAGCCCGAAGGCGTGATCGTACAGCTCGGCGGGCAGACAGCCCTGAAGCTGGCGGAAAAGCTGGAGCGCTATGGCATTAAGATCATCGGCACCGATTTCAAATCGCTGGATCTGGCCGAAGACAGGGGAAGCTTCTCAACACTCCTGAAAGAAAACAATATTCCTTACCCTAAATTCGGTGTGATCAACGATGCCGAAGAAGCCATCACCTTATCCAAAGAGCTTGGCTTCCCGCTGCTCGTTCGCCCGAGCTATGTACTCGGCGGGCAAAGCATGAAGATCGTGATCAACGAAGAAGAGCTGGAGCAACACGTGGTAAAATTACTGAACGACCTGCCGGATAATAAAGTCCTGCTGGATCATTTCCTGGCCGGTGCCATCGAAGCGGAAGCCGATGCCATCTGCGACGGCGAAGATGTATACATCATCGGGATGATGGAGCACATCGAGCCGGCGGGCATTCACAGCGGCGACAGCTACGCGGTGCTTCCGACCTTCGACCTTTCGGAAAATGTGCTGAAACAAATGGAGCAGCATACCAAAACGATTGCGGTAGCCCTCAAAACCGTTGGGTTGCTGAACATCCAGTTCGCCATTAAGGATGAAATAGTATACATCATCGAGGCCAACCCGCGCGCATCCCGCACGGTGCCTTTCATTGCCAAAGCCTACGACGAGCCTTACGTGAACTATGCCACAAAGGTGATGCTCGGCGCCAAGGTGAAGGATTTTAAATTCGCGCCTAAGAAAAAAGGCTATGCGATCAAGATCCCGGTGTTCAGCTACGAGAAATTACCGGAGATCCAGAAAGAGCTGGGGCCTGAAATGAAGTCTACCGGCGAGGCCATTTATTTCATCGATAGCCTGCAGGATGAATACTTTCAGAACATCTACAGCGAACGAAACCTGTACCTGAGTAAATAGTAATTTCAATACTTTAAATAGGAAGACCATAGAATGGGTTTCTATTGAATACAAAAAGGCTATCCATTTGGATAGCCTTTTCTATTTAGGAGAATGATAATTGATTTAATGCTTCACCACTTTGCCAACCTTTACCGTTTGGTTGTTGGCGATCACTTTGAAGAAGTACACGCCATCTTCCAATGTGGTGATGCGTAGCCTCGTCACATCGGTGTTGATGTTTTCCTTCATCACGAGCTTACCCAAAGCGTCGGTTACTTCTACCGTGGCGTTTGCAGAGCTTACGCTTGCCGGCACTGCAATGCTCACATCGTCATTGGCCGGATTAGGATAGATGCTGATCTCTCCAGCGCCAGCGATCTCTTCGATGCCGGTACAAGGAGATACATTCTGTACAACAGTAGCTGTAGCGGTTCCGCAGGCATTTGTCCCGGTTACAGTATAAGTAGTCGTTATGCTCGGGGAGACAGAGATGCTCATCGTACCGGCACCTGTATTCCAGGAGTAGCTTACACCGGGAGTAGCGCTCGCCGTTAATATGGCTGTATTATTCGCACAGATGATTGTTTCGGAAGCGGTTGCTGTGATGGTTGGAGTTACAGCTACCGATACCGTTGCTGTTGCCGTACGGGTGCCGCAGCTGTTGGTGCCGCTTACGGTATACACGGTGGTGGCGGTTGGTGCTACGGAAGTGCTGGCAGTGGTTGCGCCGCTGCTCCAGGCGTATGCCGTAGAAGTGCCCGCAGCTGTTAAGGTTGCGGTAGCGCCTGCTGTGCAAAGGACAGCGGCTGCCGGCGTTGTGCTCACCGTTAAGGTCGGCACGTCATTCACTGTTACGCTGAGGGTTTTGGTGTTGCTGCATCCGGCGGTCGACCCTGATACCGTATAAACCGTCGATGCAGCCGGGCTGGCTGTTGTTGTTCCGGAGGTAGAACCGTTAGGCATCCAGCTGTAAGTCGTTGCGCCATTCGCCGTTAAGCCCACCGTGCTTCCTGCACAGATTACGCTTGGAGAAACAGCCACCGTTACCGTTGGAGAAGGCGTCACGTTCAGGCTGATGGTTGTTGTCGTGCTGCATCCGGGATTTGTTCCTGTTACCGTATACACGGTATTGGCCGCAGGGCTTACAACCGCTACGGAAGAAGCTCCGCCAGCCGGCATCCAGCTGTATGTAGCGGCACCGCTGGCCGTTAAGGTAGCGGAGGCGCCTGAGCATAAGGAGCTGCTGGAGCTCGCGACGGTAACGCTTGGTGTGGCATTGATCGTAAAGCTTGTTGTGGCATTGTTGGAGCATCCGGTGATGTTGTTGGTTGCTGTTACTGTATACACCTGTGAACCTGTAGCCGAAGGCGTCAGGGTCGCTGTATTCGTGTTAATGGCGCCCGGGTTTATCTGCCAGGCAATATTCGAACCTGTATTTACTACCTGCCCGTTGAAGGTAATGTTTGGCCTTCTTACAAAATTGCTGATGGTATTTGCAGCCTGTACGCCGCAGCTTTGCACGTCATCCTCGTAGCTTCCCCAGATGGAATTGAAGCTTGTGGCCGTAAAGGCAACGTCGGAGTTGTCGCTGTAGCAGTCCACACAAGAGGCGTTGAGATCATTGTCATGGCAAATATCGACGAGGATATTGGAAACACCATCCCAGTTGAATGGCGCCGAAAAAAGATAGGTATTGGCACCCATCGCCGGAAGGCCCTGCGTCGTTGGTCCGTATACAGTCGTGAAAAAGCCAACCGGAGTTCCATACGCCGAGCTCAGCACGGTATTGGTGGTGTGCGCCAGCTTAATGGTAAAATTAGTTTGCGAGAAGGCTCCGGTTCCCAGGGCAGTAACGCTAAAGGTCAAAGACGTGATATTTCCGGCTCTTAAATTTAAAGCCTGAAGCTCCGATGCTCTGAAGAGGTATTGCTGGCGGGAACCTTCATAATTGCTGCCATAAGGCGTGATTCCCTGCGTGCCCGTGTTCGTTGTATTCGTTCCCACGGTTACAGCGCCGCTCACCAGGTTGCTGGCAGCTATGCTTACGGTAGAGCCCAGGCAGGCGGCGCTTGGTGTGGCACTGGCCATAATCACCGGCACATCCGCCACCATCGTCACCGTCGTGATGTTGACACAGTTGCTGCTATTGCTGGCGGTGAGGGTATATACCGTCGGCCCGTTCGTTACCGATTTGTAATAGAGGGTATTGGCGCTGGTGCCGGTATATGCTGTGCTTGCTCCCGCATTGGTGTATAGGTTTGTCGCCGGAGACCAGATATAGTTATTGAAATCGGAAACAGTGGAAGTAACACTAAGTGTAGATACCACATTTGCGCACACGGTTGTTCCGGAAGATACGGTAAGCGCCGGAGGAGGGGTTACAGAAGCAGTGACCAGGCTGCGTGGGCTTTCACAAATAGAAGAGACTTTAAGATTATATAAATAATAGTAATCCGTTGCAACAGGATTGCTGCCGTCGAAGCCGGAAGTGACAGAACCTACGCTGCCAATAGGATAAGGAAAAGTCACGCCGGTGTTGGATGTGAGCGCAGTACCCGCATCCGTATATACTTCAAAATGGTAATCTGTTCCGGCAGGTACAACAAAATTCAAAGGAAGCGTAAAAGGCGTGGTTCCGTTTCCTGCCGGAATAGGGCCCGAATAAGAGCCCACCAGGTTAAAGGCAGGATCATATAAGTCGATGTAAATATCATCTGCCGCTCCGTCAGGATAAACATCGGCAGAAACGAGCGTAAAGGTTTGGGCGGCATTAAACATAATCCCTTCAAATAAAGGCATGATGCTCGCCGTACTTGTCGGGATCGGAGTGATGAGACCACCCGAAGAAAGATAAGGAGTACCCGTGGAAGACACATAATAGTTTGTCGTGGAGCTGATGGTTGGTGTTGTGAAGACCGAGCCCGTAGCCACTGCGGTGCCACCTGTAGCAGCCGTATACCAGTTCAGCGTTCCGCCTGCAGCCACAGTTGCGCCCAGAGTTGTGGTTCCTATACCGCAACGCAGGCCGGGAGTGATGCCCGTGATAGCTGGAGCCTGGCAAGGCGTATTAAATAAATAGGGGCCGTTCCACGAACTCTGATCGGATCCGCTGCAATGGGCCCTTACATAAAAAGCATAGCCGGAGCCCGGGGAGAGGCTGGTAAGCGTGGATGAAGCAACCGAAGTGGTTGCTGTTGGCACTGTAGTCGCTGTAGGCGACGTCAAAGGAGAAAGGCCATAGTACAGGTCCCAGGAAGGCTCCGAGCCACTTGGCACCCAGGTGGCAGTCGCTGAAGCAGAACTAATGTTTCCTATTGCGATACCTGATGGTGCAGGGCAGCTGGGCATCACGTAGGCCAATGACACATCGTCGATCGCACTTTGCCCGATAGGTGCGGCATTATCCGAATTGAAGGTGAAGATGAGGTTGCTGGTTGTTCCCGCCAGGGAATTCGGTACCGTATAAGTCACTGTGGTGAAACTGGCATAATCGGCATCCAGCACCGGGTCGAGGGTTGCAAGAAGCCCGGAGGTTTCTGCTGTTCCATTGGCGGGCGTATTACCGTTCATGAAAACCTGCATGAAGTCATAGGTATTATCTGCTACCGGTTGTTTGTATTTGAAAGAAAGAACAATGTTGCTTGCGCCGGCAGGAATGCTTACGCTGCGGTACAAATGAACGGTACGGGCCGAATTATTAGCCCCGAGGTTTGTAGCGCTGTTGCCGATATGCGCTTCGCGTGCTCCGCTATAGCCGGCCTGGGCCGTACCTAAATACCATACACGGTTTGTGGCTGTGCCCTGTGCTACCGACCAGCTGTTGGCGGCAAAGGTGCTGCCCGTTTCGAAACCTCCGTCTCCGGCAGGATTGATCAGGGTAATCTGGGCTTTGGTCTGAAGACTCAGAAGTGTGGCAGCGGAGAGAATAAGAAGCCGCGGACTTTTCAGGAAGGGATGATTTTTTTTCATGAGATCTGTTTATAGTACATCACTAAAATATCATTTTTTTAATACAGATATATGAACCCGTTCTCGTAATGAGTGAGAGGTGTTTGCTGATTAGTGAATGGTCTATCGAAAACCGTGTGCCAATAAAAAAAGGTCTTCACAATAATCGTGAAGACCTTTTTTCATGAAAGGGTTTAAAATGAACTTAGTGTTTCACCACTTTACCAACCTTTACGGTTTGGTTGTTAGCGATCACTTTGAAGAAGTAAACGCCATCTTCCAGTGTCGTGATCCGTAAGGTCGTCACGCCAGTGTTGATGCTTTCCTTCATGACCACTTTTCCTATAGCGTCTGTTACCTCTACAGTTGCATTCGCAGAGCTAATGTTTGCCGGCACCGCAATGTTCACATAGTCGTTGGCCGGGTTAGGATAGATGCTGACCTCTCCGCCATTGGCAATCTCTTCGATGCCGGTACAAGGCGATACATTCTGAACTACAGTTGTTGTAGCGGTTCCACACACATTGGTGGCTGATACGGTGTAAGTAGTCGTCATGGTTGGCGTCACGCTGATGCTGGCGGTAGTAGGCCCTGCGCTCCAGGAGTACGTTGCTCCCGCTGTAGCACTGGCAGTTAACACAACCGCGTTGTTGGCACAGATAAGTGTTGAAGAGCTCGATGCCGTAACCGTAGGAGTTACACCGGCAGTGACTGTAATCACAGCGGTTGTTGTACCACAGCTATTCGTGCCTGCTACGGTATAGTTAAGCGGTCCTGTAGGTCCTGTCGGCGTAATGACAATCGACGAGGTCGAAGCTCCTGTACTCCAGGCATAAGCTATAGATGTGCCGCTTGCGGTGAGGGTGGCTGAAGCACCGGAAGTACATAACATATTACCAGGGCTGCTGCTAACCGTTACGGTCGGTACATTGTTCACGGTCACATTCAGCGTTTTGGTATTTGCACAGCCGGCAGTCGTACCTACGACACTATATGTCGTCGATACAGTTGGAGTAGCCGTTATGGTTCCGGATGTAAGGTTATTCGGCATCCAGCTATAAGTAGCAGCGCCGCTTGCAGTTAAGCTTACGGTGGCTCCCGCACAGATCACGCTTGGCGAGGCAGATGCTACAACGGTTGGCGTCGCCGTCACATTCAGGCTCACTGTTTTTGTGCTGCTGCAACCTAAAGACGTTCCTGTTACTGTATAAACGGTATTGGCTGTAGGGCTCACGACTGCAACAGAAGCTGATCCACCTGCGGGCATCCAGCTGTAAGTGGCAGCACCGGTGGCTGTTAAGCTGGCTGTTGTGCCTGAGCAGATAGAACCTGTAGAAGCTGCAACCGTTACACTTGGTACAGGATTCACGGTGACAGACGATGTTGCGCTGTTCGTGCAGGTGGTTACTGGATTTGTAACCGTAACGGTATATACCTGTACAATAGAGTTGGTCCCAGTATTAGGAGGACTTACAGAAACGGTATTGCTTGTTGCGCCACCCGGATTCCATACCCAGTTCTGGGATGTGGATACATTGGTGGATGTTTGTGCCGCAAGAACAACCACAGGCCTGTAAGCCTCTGCCGTTCCTGCTGTTTGCGCGCATGCGCCTGAAACGTTGGAGTAGGAAGTTCTGTTGCTGATAGATTGGCGGGTAACAGCAGTAGAGCCTCCTCCGCCTGTAACCACATCATGGCATACCTGGACGATGATGTTGGATGTGCCGTTCCAGTTGAACGGTGTGCTGAAGGTGTAGGTATTAAGACCCGTGGCAGCTGATACAGCCGATGGCCCGTACACAACGCTTGTTGCGCTGGCATCAAAGGTAGTTGTGAGTGAAGTTGCTGTTGTTGTACCGATGCTTACCACGAAATTATTCATGACATCGGCGCTTCCGGCAGGTACACTGAAAGAAATAGCAGTTATGTTTCCGGCAGCGATATTGGCAGCGCTCAGCTCGGCGGCTGTGAACAGCCATTGGGCTTTGTTGTCGGTTCCTGAGCCCTGGCGGTAAGGTCCGCCGGTGTAATCCGTTAAACCGTTGGTGCCAATGGTGGCCGAACCGGCACCAATACCTGTAGAGGTTGCGCTAAGTACGGCACTTGATCCTGTACAGATCATGGTATTGCTCGTCGCCACATTCGGAGCGGCATTCAGGCTTACATTCACGGAAGCACTTGTAGTACAAACGGCATCGGATGCTATGACCAGGTAGTTGTAAGTGCCGGCCGTTGTCGGCATAACCGATGCGGTAGCGCCCGTTACAGAAGTCGCTATGCCGCTGCCTGCAGCCGGATTAGCTGTCCATGTGTAAGAATATGCATTGTTGGTGCCGGTGCTGGCAGCTGTGAGCGTAAACGATTGGCCCGGGCAAATGGCCGTCGCTGTAGAAGTGGCAGTGATCGCGTCAGGGTTGGTAACACTGGCCGTAAGCGCAGCACGGGTGCTTTCGCAGGAGCCGTTAAATGAGCTTACATAGAAATTGGTAGTGCTGTTAATGGAAGACGTATAAGTCTGGCTGGCTCCGGATTGGATCACCACTGTGGAGGTAGGTGTTGCATACCATTTGTACGAAGTGCCCCCGCTTACGGAAGCTGTCGGAATCCCCAGGCCACATTGAACGGAGTTTGCAGCTACAGGAGTCGAAGGCACAGGATTTACCGTGATGGATACCACCGCGCTGTTGGAGCAGCTTGTAGTTGCATTGGTCCCTGTTACCGTATAAGATGCTACCGAAGCATTTGTTCCGGTGTTCACCGGTACAACGGTTGTTGTGTTGGTGGTTATGCCGCCTGGATTCCAGACCCAGTTCAGGCCGGCACCGGAAGAGTTCAGGACCTGCCCGCCGAAGATCATGTCGGGGCGGTTGTTGTATGTAAAGATGGTGTTGGAGGCTTGCTGACCGCAGCTTTGTACATCGTCGTTATAGCTGCCCCATACCGAATTAAAGGAGGTTGTGTTATAACTTACAGCAGAGTTAGAGCTGTAGCAAGCCGTACAGGTTGCCGTAAGATCGTTATCGTGGCAGATGTCTACCAGGATATTGGAAACACCATCCCAGTTAAATGGTGTACTGAATGTATATACATTTAATCCCAATGGCGGTAAAGCCTGCGTTGCAGGTCCATACACAGTTGTAAAGGCACCGGTTGGAGTTCCGTAAGCGCTGTTCAGCGCTGTATTGGCTGTATGCGCCAGCTTGATGGTGAAATTGCTCTGAGAGAAAGTACCCGCACCCTGTGCCGTCACGCTGAACGAAAGAGAAGTCAGGTTGCCCGGATAAATATTGGAAGCCTGTAACTCAGATGCCAGGATCAGGTATTGTTGGCGCGATCCTTCATAGTCACTGCTATAAGGCGTTATGCCCTGTGTACTGGTGGTGGTTGAGCTTGTTCCTACTGCCGCAGTACCTGTGCTCACAGAGCTTGCCGTAAGCGTTGCCGTGCTCCCGGAGCATAAGACGGTAGAAGTGGATGCCGCCGAAATAACCGGTGCATCTGTTGTGCGGGTTGTCGTCACAATATTGGCGCATCCGCTCACTGAGTTTGAGGCACTCAGGGTATAGGTCGTTGTATTGGCACCAGACGCTTTATAGTAGAGCACTGTGGCAGAACCGCCTGCATAAGGGATGGTAGCTGCAGCATTTGTATACAGGTTGCTTAACGGAGACCATACATAGCTATCATAGTTGGATGCTGTGGAGGTGACGCTTACCGTTGAAATCACATTGGCACAAACAGCCGTGGCTGTATTTACCGTTAAGGGAAGAGGCGCTGTGACAGTAGCAGTTACCATACTGCGTGAGCTCTCGCAGGATTTGGAAACCTGCCAGTTAAAGAAATAGAAATATTGAGAAGAAGTATTGCCGCCGAAGGCATCATAACCTGAGGTAATAGAGCCCACAGAGCCAATCGCATAAGGATAGGATACACCGGTGCCGTTATAGATAATATCCGGACCATCAGTAGCCACTAGATAATAGCCGGTACCCGGCAAAATCGGAAAGTTTACCGGAACCGTTACCGGTGTGGTGCCGCTTCCCGGAGGAATCGTCATGGTATAGGAGTTCAGAACAGTGGCGCTGCTGTTTTGCAGTTCGATGGTGATCACGGCGCTGGACGCATCATTTGAATAGACATCTACAGAATTAAGCGTAAACGGCTGGGTGGCATTGAACCGCAGGCCATCTCCGAGAGGCACATAGCTGCTGCTTCCACTGGCGCTTGAAATGCCGGCAGAGAAGGTAGTTATACCGCCGGTGGCCGAAACATAATAGCTGGTCGTAGTGCTGATGGTTGGAGTCGTAAATACAGAGCCGGTGGCGATGGAGGTGCCGCCGGTAGGTGCCGTATACCAGTTAAGGCTGGCGCCTGCTGTGGTAGTAGCACCTAAGGTCATGGTACCGATCCCGCAACGGGAGTTTCCGCTTGTGCCGGTAAGAGCTGGAGGAGCGCATGGTGTCAGGAATGAAACAGCCGGGCTCCAGCTGCTCATATCTCCGGCGCCGCAGTTATTGCGGACATAAAAGGCATAAGTGGTTTCGGGACTTAAGCTGTTGACTGTATAGGAAGTGGCAGACGTGGTTGCTGTCGGAGCGGTGGTAGCAACCGGTGCAGTCAATGGCGTCGGGCCGTAGTACAGGTCGAAGCTGGTTCCTGTTGCCGATGTCCAGGAAAATGTTGCTGTTGACGACGTTGTTCCGGTAGAAGCCAATCCTGAAACAGGGAAGCAGGTCGGTGAAATCCAGGAGAGCGTTAAGCCGCTTGCCGGGAGCACCGTGTTCCTGTAGTTAACGGCATCCGTGTTAGCCGTACCGGCTGTGGTGGAAGCCCATGCCGTGGTGTTTCCACCGAATCGGTTATTATAATCTGTATTGGCAGCGCCTCTCAGACCTACCTGCACTTTGCTGGTATTGGAGGTCGCCGTAGCGGTACAGGCACCATACATGATATCGACCTTATTGCTCGTTTCGTTCAGGATGATCTGGAAGTTTGCCACATCACCGCCGATTCGCTTGGCATTTGCCCACTGTACCACAAACTTCCGGTTTGGCATGGTGCCTGTTACCGTATAGGAAATGCCGGTTGTAGCGGTTGTAGCGCTCAGGTCCCTGCCAAAAGCCGAAATGGCTCCGGCATACGCACCTGTGTTGGAAACAGGCAGGTAGTTGGTTGCAGTAGGAGCGGTGGCACCGAATGTTACAAAGCCGTTGGAGCTTACCGTGACAGAGCTGTAGGAAACGGCATTGAATTGAAATGTAAAGCCCAGAGGAAGAGCCGCGGATACGTTATCATTCCAGCTGGCGCCAAAAAGATCCGTTCCTGTGACGGGGACATACGTCCCGGTGGTTTGGGTGAATGTGTAAGCACTCACCTGGGCCTGTAGTCCCTGCGAAAGAATGAGCGCAGCGAATACAGAGAGTAGATTTTTCTTCATTATTCAAATAAGGTTAAGTTTAGTTATCGCTAAAATAAGACTTCCCATCGATAAACCGGCTGCGACGTGTGTTAAAATCAATCTTGTCATGACAATTAATTAACATTTAATCCTCTTAGAATAGGAAGGCTAATGAGAAAACCAGGTTTCCGGGCTTAAGGAGCAGCCTAGAAAAGTAGGGAGGAGAACATGAGAGGCATGGTGTTGCGCCAACGCAAATGACAGGAAAATTCAGGGCACAAAAAAAGGGTAAGCTACTTTCATCGCACCGCTCAACCATCTACCCTTGCTTTGTTCCCAACCTGGGGGATTTGACAGGAGCTGGTCGTGAAAGACTTACCCGCCGCAAAAGTAGATAATTTATTTCATTATTAGCATATTTTTCGTAAAATTTGTACGCCGCTAAACAGAACGGTTTTAGATTTTGTATGAATATTTCAGTGGTCATTCCATTATTTAATGAAGAAGAGTCCCTCACCGAGCTTCATGATTGGATCAAACGCGTAATGGATGAGAACCACTTTACTTACGAGATCCTGTTTGTGGACGACGGCAGCAAAGACAAATCCTGGCAGGTCATCGAATCGCTGGCGGCCAGAAACCATTGTGTGAAAGCCCTTAAGTTCCGGCGTAACTATGGCAAATCGCCGGGTTTGCATGTAGGTTTCGGCGAAGCCCAGGGCGATGTGATCATTACAATGGATGCCGATCTGCAGGATTCCCCGGATGAAATCCCTGAGCTTTACAGAATGATTACCGAGCAAAAGTTCGACCTGGTGAGCGGCTGGAAGCAAAAGCGATTTGATAACGCCCTCACGAAGAATATTCCCTCCAAGCTCTATAACTGGACCAACCGCAAGATCTCCGGCATTCAGCTCCATGATATGAACTGTGGCCTCAAAGCCTACCGTAAGGAAGTGGTGAAAAGCATTGAAGTATACGGTGAGATGCACCGCTTTATCCCGGTGCTGGCCAGGAACGCGGGCTTCTACAACATCGGCGAAAAAGTCGTACAGCACCAGGCCAGGAAATACGGCGTCAGCAAATTCGGCTGGGAGCGCTTCATCAATGGCTTTCTCGACCTGATGACGATTACCTTCTTGTCTAAGTTCGGAAAACGGCCGATGCACTTTTTCGGGCTCATCGGAACCCTTATGTTTATGATCGGGCTGGGAGTAACGCTGTACCTGGGCATTGATAAAGCCTGGCATGCCTTTTACCTTCACAAAGCCGCGCGCCTGCTCACGGAGCGCCCTTCCTTCTATATTGCCCTCACCTCCATGATCCTCGGCACGATGCTGTTCCTGGCAGGCTTTATCGGGGAGCTGATCCTGAGAAATTCGGGAGACAGGAACAATTACCTGCTTGAGAAAAAAATCAACATCTGATGACAGAGGAACAGCCGAGGAGAAAGCCACGCATTCCATTGTCTCCAACGGAGTTATATTATTTTAAAGAGCTCAAAAAATTAAGGCAGGCCCAGAAGCTGGAAGGCTTCAAAGCCAGCTATTTCTATAAAATCTTCAACCGCGCCAATATTGCGCTGGCGGCCTTTCTGAGCTACTGTATCCTGAGCGCGCTGGTGCTCAACTACTGGCAGAAAACCTATGTGGCAAGTGTCATCACCAGTTATGGCCAGACCGACGAGAATTACAAGCGGACCATTGCAGAGCTCCAGATCAGGACCAGCTCCGGGGAATTTATGATCCTGCGCACCGATAAGCTGTATGACATTCCGGCCAAAAACCAGGAGATCTATATGGGAAAGGATTTCCTGTTTGGTAAGATCCTGAAAGCAAAGCTTTCCTTTGATGAGCGCCCCTTCTGGTGCTTCGAGACCTATGCCCGGTTTACGGTGTGCGTGTTTGCCTTAGCAATGGGATTCTTCATTTACCAGGTGAATAAGCATCTTTCCGTCAATGGCCTGCTTGTTGCCTTTGCCTTGTTTTTTCTGGCTGGTCTTTATTTTGTGCTGGTATAAGCGCTTTCATGCGCAGCAGGGTTTTGATCCTGAAATACAGGGCCAGGGATACAAAGCCCAGGCCGATGCTTAGGCCCAGCCACACGCCATATACTTTGTAGTGGAAAACAAAAGCAAAGAGGTAGCACAGTGGCAGGGCAATGACCCAGTAGCCGATGAAGGCGATCACCGTAGGGAATTTATAATCTTCAAGGCCTCTCAATACGCCGATGGCCGTCACCTGGGTGCCATCAAAGAGCTGGAAGAAGGCTGCAAAAAGCAACAGGATGGAGGCAATGTGAACGATCTCCGCATCGCTGCTGAAGATCATGGGCAGCATGTTGTTCAGTAAGATGAAAAGCAGGGCCATAAAGCCCATGGTAATAATGACCAGCTTGTAGGAGGTTTTGACGGCCAGCTTCACGTTATCGAGGTCGTTGATGTTATAGTATTTTCCTACGCGGATAGTAGAGGCGCTGCCGATTCCGCTGGCAAACATATAGGTAAAAGCAGCCAGGCTCAGGGCAATGCCGTGCCCGTCGAGCTGCTCTTTGCCAAAAACCCCCGACATCAGGCCCGAAATGGCGAAAGCGGCTACCTCGAAGGTGAACTGCAAGGCAGAGGCAATGCCGTCTTTCAGCAATTGCCAGAAATGGAGGGCATTGATTTTTGCAGCTCTGAAAAACGGAGCAAAGGAGTTGACCTCCTTATTTTTGAACATAAACACCAGGAACGCAATGCCCATGCAGAACCTGTCGATGAAGGTCGCCCAGCAGGAGCCCATGTAGCCCATCTCCGGCAGGCCACCTTTTCCGTAAATGAGCATGTAGTTTAAGATAATGTTAAGCACATTGCCGGCCAGGCTGATGTACATGGCGGCTTTCGTGTTTCCGAGGCCCTCGCTGTATTGCTTGCACACAAAGAACAAGGAAACCGGGATGATGGAAAAGATGAGCACATTGAAAAAAGGAATCGCCAGTTTTACCACATCTTCCGGCTGTTGCATATAGTTCAGAATACCCGAAAGAAAGAACAGTATGATAAACAGCAGAATGCTTAAGCTGAAGTTGATGAAGAGCGCGTTCTTGAATAAAGACGCTTTTTCCTGCTCGTTTTGCTTGAGGTGGGCTTCGGTAATAGCGGGTGTGAGCACATAGCTCATACCGATGCCGAATACCAGCACGATCACAAAGAGCTGGTTGGAGAGGATCCCTGCTGCCTGCTCGGTCTTGCCAAGCCTTCCGAGGAAAATATTATCCACCATGCCGGTAATGATGTGCCCGATCTGCGTGAGAACAAGGGGGATTGACAGGCTGATGGTTTCCCGGATGTGTGAATATGAAGCTGTATTTTTCAAGGGCTGTAAAGGTAAAACAAATTTGTGCTCGCACAGTTAAACAGACTCTAAATAGTTAGTATATTTGTTTCATTAAAATTCATCCTTGCATGCAGCGTGTTACCCTTAAAGATAAAACCTTCGTCCCTTACATTACTTCCGATAAGATCCAGGAAAGTGTCAGGCAGATGTCCAAAAAAATAAATACCGACCTGGCCAAAGAGACACCACTGTTCCTGGTAGTGCTCAACGGCTCTTTTATGTTTGCCGCCGACCTGCTCAAGGAAGTAAGCATCCCTTGTGAGATCTCGTTTATCAAGCTGGCTTCCTACCATGGCACCAACAGCACGGGCATCGTTACCGAAATGATCGGCCTTACCGAGGAGATCAAGGGAAGAACGGTAGTGATCGTGGAAGACATTGTGGACACCGGCGTTACCATCGAGAAGCTCGTGGTGCTTCTGAACAAGAAAGAAGTGAAGCAGATCAAAATAGCTTCTTTCCTCCTGAAACCCGATGCGTATACCAAGGATATCAAAGTCGATTATGTGGGCATGGAAATACCTAACGACTTTGTGGTGGGCTACGGACTCGACTACGACGGGCTTGGAAGAAACATGAAAGATATTTTTGTACTCGATAAATAATCTCTAACCTCATAAAAACCATCAATATGCTGAACATTGTTTTATTTGGCCCTCCGGGCGCAGGAAAAGGGACACAATCCCAGAAATTAATCGATAAATACGGATTGGTGCATTTATCTACAGGCGATCTGTTGCGCAGCGAAATTGCCAATGGCACGGCATTGGGCATGGAAGCCAAAGCCATTATGGACCGTGGCGACCTGGTGAGTGATGAGATCGTGATCGGGATGATAGAATCGAAGCTGGATGCAAACCCGAATGCGAAAGGGTTTATTTTTGATGGCTTTCCGCGCACGCAGGCACAGGCTATTGCCCTCGACGACCTGTTGCAGAAAAAAGGAACAGCGATCAGCGCGATGCTGGCCCTGGAAGTGGATAATGAGGAGCTGATCAAACGCTTATTGCTGCGCGGTAAAGAAACCGGCAGGCCCGACGACCAGGATGAGAACATCATCAGCAACAGGGTAAATGAATACAACAACAAAACCTTACCTCTGAAAGAATACTATTCCGAGCAATCGAAGTTCCATTCCATCAAAGGGATCGGTACCATCGATTCTATCTTCAAGGACCTGGTAGACCGCATTACCTTTGTGAATGCGGAGATCGAGCTCACGATGCTGGAAAACGACATCGAGCATCTGGACCTGACGGTGAATGATTTTGAGGAGGCTACCGAGATCTCTCCGGAGCTGCAGAAAGACATGGACGAGGTAAGAAAAGAGGAAGGACACCGTACGGATGAGGAAGAAGAGAAGAAAGGCATTCTGGCAACGATTAAAGAAAAAGTAAGCAACTTTTTTCATAACGATAAAAAAGACGATGCAACCGGGGATGAGTTTACTGCCGATAAGGTAAAGGTACCTGCTAAGGCTTCGGTAAGCTCAGCCACCAAAGCACCTAAGAAACCGGCTGCCAAAAAGCCTGCGGCTAAAGCTCCTGCTAAGGCTGCCACTAAAGCACCTAAAAAAGCAGCGGCAAAACCAGCGAAAAAGGCCGCCGCTCCTGCGAAAAAAGCAATAAGCAAAGCCGCACCTAAAAAGGCTGCTGCCAAACCTGCGAAAAAAGCGGCCCCTAAAAAGGCGGTAAAGAAAGCAGCCGTAAAAGCACCTGCTAAAAAAGCGGTAAAGAAAGCCGTTAAAAAAGTAGCTACTAAGGCGCCTGCAAAAGCGGTAAAAAAAGTAGCGGCAAAGAAAGCAGCGAAAAAAACCGTGGCAAAAGCACCGGTGAAAAAAGCGGTTAAGAAAGTAGCCGCTAAGGCTTCGACAAGCTCAGCCACCAAAGCTGCTCCGAAAAAAGCCGTGAAGAAGGCGGTGAAAAAAGCCATCGCGAAAAAGGCCGCTCCTAAAAAGGCGGTAAAAAAAGTAGCGAAGAAAACAGCGGCCAAGGCGCCTGTAAAAAAGCTGGCGAAGGCCGTTAAGAAAGCCGTGAAGAAAGTAGCGGCTAAGGTGCCTGCCAAAAAAGCGGTGAAGAAAGCCGTAAAAAAAGCAGCGAAAAAGAAAAAATAATCATTGAAATCTCTGATGAAAGATTTAAGAGAAAGGCCTGATCCTTATCTTAAATCTTTTGTCTTTTATACCAAATACAGTGGATACGAACTTTGTTGACTATGTAAAGATTTGTTGCAGGAGTGGAAAAGGCGGCGCCGGCTCCACGCACCTGCACCGCGATATTCTGACCTCTAAAGGAGGCCCTGACGGCGGCGATGGCGGAAGAGGCGGGCATGTGATTTTGCGGGGCAACAAGCAGTTCTGGACACTGATCCACTTAAAATACCGCAAGCACATCATTGCCGAGCCGGGTGGGAGCGGGAGCTCCTCGCACAAATCGGGAAAAGAAGGGGAGGACCAGATCCTCGATGTGCCCTTGGGAACCATTGCCCGCGATGTGGAAACGGATGAGATCGAATGTGAGATCACCGAAGACGGGCAGGAAGTGATCCTCGTGCCCGGCGGACGAGGCGGCCTGGGGAATGCACACTTCAAATCATCGACCAACCAGACACCGCGCTATTCGCAGCCCGGGGAAGAAGGCAGGACGGAGTGGAAAATCCTTGAGCTGAAGGTCCTTGCGGATGTTGGCCTGGTGGGCCTGCCGAACGCGGGTAAATCGACGCTGCTTTCTGTGATCTCCGCCGCCAAACCCGAAATTGCAAATTATCCTTTTACCACGCTGACGCCTAATTTGGGCATCGTCCCTTACAGGGATTATAAAAGTTTTGTGGTAGCCGATATCCCGGGAATTATTGAAGGTGCCAGCGAAGGCAAAGGCCTTGGAACCCGCTTTCTGAGGCACATTGAGCGTAACTCCACCTTGCTGTTCATGGTAAGCTGCCAGAGCAGCAACATCTACGAAGAATATAAAATACTGCTGAACGAGCTGAAGGAATACAACCCGGAATTGCTCGATAAGCAGCGGATGCTGGCCATTACGCAGTGCGATACCATCGATGAGGAGCTTATCGATGAGCTGGAGAAAGACCTGAAAAAACGGATGAAAGGAAAGTTCAAAATCCCCTATCTGTTCATTTCTTCCCAATCGGGCTACAACATTCAGAAGCTGAAAGACATGCTCTGGGAGCAGTTGAATTAGAGTGCCTTTCTTCCGCTTCTGCATTTATAACAGCGACACTCCACCAGGCATAATAGATAACCATGGCAAAAAGTAAATTACTGCGGATGGACAACGTCCTCATCGTGGTCGACGACCTCGAGGCTGCAAAAGCCTTCTTTATCCAGCTGGGATTCGCCCTGGAGGGTGAAACAACCGTTGAGGGCGACTCCGTAGACCGCCTCATCAGCCTTCAGAACGTGCGTGCTACCCTTGCGTTTATGCGGACTCCGGATGGCCACGGACGGATCGAGCTGGACAAGTTTCATACGCCGGAAGCGCTGAGAACCGGGCCTGAGAAAGCTGCTGTGAACGAGCTTGGCATCCGCCGCATCATGTTGGCGGTGGATAACCTCGATGAGCTGGTGACGCGCCTGCTGGCCCAGGGTGCCGAACTGGTGGGCGAAGTGGTACAGTATGGCGACACCTACCGGCTCGCTTATGTGCGCGGTCCTGAGGGAATCATCGTCGGATTGAGCGAACAATTGAGGGCATAATTGTAAAAACCCTGATTTTCCTGCTATTCCAGCCCGTAATGGCCGGCAAGCTTTCGCCTAAACATTGATCTATATCAATAATTCCGGTATTTTTGCAGGATGTTTAAACTCTTATTCAGACTGGGCGGCTGGAAGATCACGCATTATCTTCCGAAGGAGATCAGGCGCTGCGTGATTGTGGCTGCGCCGCACACCAGCAACTGGGATTTTATGTACGGCATGGGCGCTCTGAAGATCATGAAGCTTAGGATGCGCTTTACCATCAAAAAAGAATGGATCCGTTTTCCGGTGAAGCGCCTCATGCATAACCTCGGCGCGCTTCCGATCGATCGCTCACCCAAATCCGATGGTACCAAAAAAAGCACCGTGGAAGCAATGGCTGAGCTGTTTGAAACCCATGAAGACCTTTTATTGATGATTACTCCCGAAGGCACACGCTCCAAAGTGGAGAAGTGGAGGACAGGCTTTTATTACGTGGCGCTCGCCGCCAAAGTACCTTTGGCGCTGGGCTTTATGGATTACAGCAAACGGGAATGCGGCATCGACAAGATCCTTTATCCCAGCGGCGATTTTTACAAAGACATGAAAGAGATCATGGCCTTTTATGCCACCAAAACGGGCAAGAACCCGCACAACTTTTCCATCGACCGGAGCTTTGAAGTGTAAGCTGTTCTGATTGCCAAAAAATGCGTCGCAGTGCTTCAGGACATGTTGTGAGAAGGGCGGAGTGTTTGCCCCTGTTATTATCCGGGACCATTTTACGCGGTTTTATACAGGAGTTGCGGTCGACCCAATAGATAAGGTGTAGGTGCGCCAGGGACGAAGCGGTTTGTCTGAGCTCCTTTGTTTGTCCCGCAGGGCAAACGAAGAGCGAGCCGCGATGGCCCGCCCGGGCGCCAAAAAAAATTAAAATAAGTTTACCGGGGTCATTTGTTTTTTTAAAAAAGCTATCGCTATATATCGTATTTTTGTCGCGGCTACTGTTTTATGATTTGAAAAGATTGTTTCAAATATTTCTCTCTACGCTCCTGCTACTTAGCATCAGCTGGCAATGCGGCGCCAAAACAGCCATCTACATCAATTTCAAACGAAACCAGAAAGAGCTCGCCGAAACCGTGTGTGAGAATAAGGATGTGGTTGGAAGCTGCTGTAAAGCCAAATGCTACCTTGATAAGGAAATAAAAAAAGAAGACAAGCGCCAGGCCGATCTTCCTTCCTCCCTCAAAGAAAAAACGGGTAAAACCGAATTGTTCTCGGGGCCTGTATCGTTCAGTCCCCTACCGGCTGTGTGGCTTCGCAGCCTGGCGGTTCGCTACACACCATCGCTTCCGGAGCAGAGAGCTGTTCCGGTATTTCATCCGCCCGCGTTGATCTGATGTTTCATTAAGGCAGTTGCCACTTCGGGTGTCAGTGTCTGCACACTGTTCCGCAATTCGGTGGGAACGTATCGGGTATATCCTGCTTACGCTCTATAGCTATTGTGGTTTTGCAGAGAGACAGGCAGAAGGCAGGCGGACTGGCCCCATCCATTTTTTATACATCGATTAATCAAACAACATGAAAGCAGCGATTGTCGTATTTGCGCTTCTCGTAGTGTATATGCTCAACGAATACCGTTTGATCAAAAAATACCTGAAAGCGCTCAAGTAACCAAAAAATAGTACGTATAATAATCATAGGCGGGTGTATGAGACCTAACAGGGTCTTATGCCCGCCTTAAACAACCACAAATAACATGAAAAGAACCCTATATACAAGTATGGCATTACTGTGCCTGTCCCTGGCATTCACAAATTGTAAAAAAGACACCAAAGAACCAGAGCCGGAACCAACCACGCCGCCGGTAACCACACCTGCCACACCCGGCGGAACCCTGCAGATCGAGTTCGAGGGAGCTGTCGGCGATTCATCGCTGGTACTGTCTAC
Organism: Hydrocarboniphaga daqingensis; assembly: GCA_943362175.1. Taxonomy (GTDB): domain Bacteria; phylum Bacteroidota; class Bacteroidia; order B-17B0; family Aurantibacillaceae; genus UBA4416. The sequence goes on from CALRIU020000008.1 coordinate 113,724, forward strand.
GCAAACCTACACCAACCAGGCCGGTAATACCTTTAACATTACCCTGTGCAAATATTACATCAGCAACATCAAGCTTACTAAAAATGATAATACCGTTTGGGCGGAACCTAACAGTTATCACCTGGTGGATTATGCCGATGCGCTTAGCACGATTGTAGAAATACCAAATGTACCCTACTCCGATTACAAAGCCATTGAATTTATGATTGGTGTTGACAGCATGCGCAATGTATCCGGCGCACAGTCGGGAGCGCTTGACCCGGCCAAAGGCATGTTCTGGAGCTGGAACAGCGGCTACATCATGGCGAAGATGGAAGGTACTTCTCCCCAATCTACCGCCACGGCCAATAAGCTGACAATCCATGTCGGCGGCTTCAGCGGTGCGAACTCCGTCCTGAAAACCGTATCACCTTCCTTCAACGGCAATGTGGCTAAAGTAACCAGCGCCATTACGCCGAAGATCCATTTGAAGTGTGATATCATGGAGTGGTTCCAGTCGCCGAACGTCATCAATTTTTCCACGCTCAACACGGTACACATGCCGGGCGCGGATGCGAAGAAAATCGGCGACAACTATGCGGATATGTTCAGCGTAGAGCACATTCATAACGATTAATAGTTTAAAAAACGAAAGCTTGCAGGAGAAGATGTTCTTTTCCTGCAGGCTCTTGTGCCAAACGTTATGAAATTCCAGACACCTATCCTCTGCACACTTTTTTTGGTTCTCTCTGTTGCGGCTGACGCCTGCGACATCTGCGGGAATTTTATGGGCCTCACGCCCTACAACAACCGCAACAGCATCAGCCTGCTGCACCGCTACCGCGTGTTCAACGGTTACCGGAGCTACCAGGAAGAGAGCCGCTTTTTTCCGGCATCGGCCTACCGCACAGCCCACCTGCAGCACGACTCTGTTCCGGAAGCGCTGAAAAGCCATTCCAGCAAGGACTTTGAGTCCTATAAGATCTTTGAGCTGAGGTTCAAATATTTTGTACACAAGCGCATCGAGCTGAATGTATTCGCTCCCTTGCTCGATAACAAATCCAAAACGAATGAGGTCTATGAGCATCATACCGGCTTCGGAGACATCTCCCTCAATGCGGGCTTCCACCTGGTGATGCCGGATGAAGAGCGGGAGGTAAAGCACAAGCTGGTATTCGGCGCGGGCATCAAGCTTCCTACAGGAAACTATTATGCACACAATGCACAGAGCCAGCGCCTGCCCTTCGAAATGCAGCCCGGTACAGGCAGCACCGACGGCTTTGTGTACCTGAATTACATTCTCATGTACCGCAAAGTAGGAGTTAACATCAACGGAAACTTCAAGCTCAACGGACAGAACCGCTACAAAGAGCGGGTAGGGAACAGTACTACAGATTTTGTATCGGTGTTTTGTAAAGCAAAGCTGGGCAATGTGTTCCTGTATCCTTCCCTGCAGGCCAACTATGAATACACCAAAGGGATTTATGTGAAAGACGTCGTACAGCCCTCCACGATGATGAATGTCCTGATGCTTGGCCCCGGGCTGGATGTTTACTACAAATCCTTCTCCCTGAATGCTGCCTGGCAGTTCACCGCCTGGGAGCGGGTATTGCCCGGCGATCTGCAAAGCGCCGGCCGCCTTAGTCTTGGCCTGAATTATAATTTCGGTGGGAAAAAGAAATAATAAATGGTTGAATCGGGAGCCTCAGTCAACAGGGGTTGGGGCTTCCGAAACCACCATGCCATGACGCAATTTTATCGTTTAAGAGATTGCTTCACTGCGTTCGCAATGGCGTTTCTAAAATGAGTCAGGCTTTTCTTAATCAACCTTCTCAACGATCATCCCGAAATCAAGGATCATCGGTAAAGGATCGCTGCGCATGCCGTGCTCGAAGGTAAACGTATATTTGCCGTTTTGCGGGAAGCGTAAATTTTTCTTTAAAGGAATTTTATTGTCCCACAGATCGCCCGCACCATCGCCCTGCCATTCGCCTTTTTTGTTGGCCAGGATACACTCCAGGGTATCGGTCGAGATCTTACCGTCGGGATAGGTGGTTGTCAGGAATAAATAGAGGTTGCTGTAAGGATAGGCATCGGCATGGCGCACGGTAAGGAACACGTTATGGTACTTGCTGTTGTCGTCGATGGTGACATCATACGATAACTTATTGCTGATGCGCCAGCCTTCTTCCGGGAGTTTTTTGTACTCGCTGAACACCACATTCTTATTGCAGGAAAAGAACAGCGTGCTTAGCAGGACACCCACTAAAAGAGTCCATGTATTACGCCTGGTTGTTGCCGCCATCTTGTTTAGGTTTTGGTTTATGCTGTGGCCTTCTGTTTTGCTGATTCGGATTCTGAGGCTTTGGCTGCCCCTGCTGGTTTGGGTTTTGCGGCTTTTGTTGCTGCCCCTGAGGCTGGTTGTGCTTCGGAGGCTGTTTCAGGTTTTTATTCTGCTGCGGGTGCTGCGGCTTATTTTGAGGCGCTGTGCCCTGCTTGTTCTGGTTTGGATTCGGATGAGGTTTGTTGTGCTGCGGCTTTTTAGGCTGCGGCGTTTGTGCCGTGCCTGTTTGCTCCGCTGCCGGACCTTTTCCTTTGTTGGCTGATCCGGATGAAGCCTGTTTCTTATGCTGGTTGTTCTTATTCCGGTTATTCTGTTTCTTGTGCTTGTCGAAACGCGTTAAGGAATCCTGTCCAACCACGTTCTCATAGTCCGGCTTTTTCACTTCCAGCTCTTTGTAGAGTTTTGCCTCCAGGAGGTCAGCCGGCTTTTGCCCTTCGGCATTCATCCGCATGATCTCTTTGGTGCGCTCGATCGAGAGAGCATGGAATACGTCCGGCTCACTGGTGTAAGACCACCAGATGATCCGTTTGAAAATATCCGTTTTCTGGTGAAAGGCATACCCCTTTTCGGTAGCCAGTTTTTTATTGTCGATCTCCGGGAATTCTTTCAGGGCATCGAGGTAGCTGTCGAGCTCATAGTTGAGGCAGCATTTCAGCTTCCCACATTGCCCGGCCAGCTTCAGCGGATTTAAAGAGAGTTGCTGGTAGCGCGCTGCGGAGGTGGTTACCGTTCTGAAATCGTTGAGCCAGGTGGAGCAGCATAATTCCCTGCCGCAGGAGCCGATCGCTCCCAGGCGGGCTGCTTCCTGCCTCGCACCGATCTGGCGCATCTCGATCCGCACTTTGAATTCTTCCGCCAGCACTTTGATCAGCTCCCTGAAATCCACCCTGCCGTTGGCCGTGTAATAGAAGATTGCTTTACTCTTATCGCCCTGGTACTCCACGTCGCTGATTTTCATTTGCAGGCCCAGCCGGAGAGCCAGCGTGCGGGCTTTGTACATGGTTTCCACTTCCAGGCTTTGCGCTTCGCGCCACTTGTCGATGTCCTGCTGCTTGGCCTTGCGGTAAATCTTGCGGATCTCGTCGCTGTCGTAGCTCACGTTCTTTTTACGCATTTGCAGCCTTACCAGTTCGCCGGTAATGGATACCACGCCGATATCGTGGCCGGGAGAAGACTCCACTGCCACTACATCGCCTACATGGAGCGAGAGGTTATTGACATTCCTGAAAAATTCTTTACGCGAATTTTTAAAGCGGATCTCCATCACATCACATACTGCCTGCCCTTCCGGCAGGCGCATATTGCCCAGCCAGTCAAACACACTCAGCTTATTACACCCGCTATCCGTTCCGCACGATCCGTTATTATTACATCCCTTCGGTATCCCATTATCCTGCCCCGTAGAGCAACTTGTACAAGACATATTCTTTTGTATATTTTTATGGCCTGCATCTCACATTTCCATGAGCGGGCCGACGCTGTTAAACAATTATCTCCAACCCTTCGAAAAGGGTTGCATAAATATACTTAATTTTACAGGAATAATCCGGACAAATTGTAACATTTATAAAAGGGGGGCTGTGGAAGCCTTCCGGTTAATACTCAGACTATTATGATCGCATTCATTACAGGAGCTACGGCAGGGATAGGCAAGGCCACCGCGCAGGAATTTGCCGCCAAAGGCTACAACCTCATTATTACAGGAAGAAGGAAAGAGCGGCTGGATGCCCTGAAAGAGGAGCTCGAGAGTACCCATAAGGTTCGGGTGCTGGGTCTGTGTTTCGACATCCGTGAGGAGCAGGAAGTAAAACAGGCCATCGAAGGCTTGCCGGAAGAATTTAAAGCCATTGACGTGCTGGTGAATAATGCCGGGCTCGCAGCGGGGCTGGCGCCTATCCAGGAAGGGCAGATCGGGCACTGGGAGCGCATGATCGATACCAACATTAAAGGCCTGCTGTATATCACCAGGTACGTGTGTAACCTGATGGTGCCACGCAAAAAGGGCCATATCATCAATGTGGGCTCTATAGCGGGGAAAGAAGTGTATGTCAACGGGAATGTCTACTGCGCGACCAAGCATGCCGTGGATGCCCTCAACAAAGGCATGCGCATCGACCTGCTGCCGCATCATATCAGGGTATCGGCGGTGCATCCGGGGATGGTGGAAACGGAGTTCAGCATCGTGCGTTACGATGGGGATGTAGAGCGCGCCAAAAAAGTATACGAAGGCCTCGTGCCTTTAAGTGCGGAAGATGTGGCAGAAACCATTTACTGGATGGCTTCGCGCCCGGCGCATGTCAACATCAGCGATGTGATCATCACACCGACAATACAGGCCAATGCGACGACGGTTTTGAGGCAGTAGCCTTGCCGGTAAACGGCCTGCTTTAATCACTGGTACCGCCTTCAAATGCATAAAGCCTGGTTTTGTAAACGCTGGTCCGTGTGAGCTGCTCCCCTGTATTTGAAATGTGGGGTCACTGATTCACTGGACTTCATGAATGGCATCGGAGCGAATGTGCCGGGTTGTAATTCAGCACGTTTGTATTTCTTCTCAGGTTCTGTAATGGCCGCTACGGGATCGGCCGATTCAGATACAATTTCAAACTGAAATGTGTTTCGTAATTCAACCCGTACAATAACTTTTCGAGGGCGCTCAGAGAGGTCTGTATAGACTATAGTTCATTCATGAATTTCTGCCTGAGAACAGCTCTGTTGATCTGCACCATTGCAGGTAATGTAACCACAGTTCTAAACTCATAAGGCCGCTTATAGGAGTGTACACACGTTTCGATTTTTGCCATAAATCATTCACTAACTGTTGCTCAAAAGTCATTTAAAAGCCACTCATGTTCCACTAACCACTTCTTCACTTCCCTTCGATCCAGTTCACGATCCGGTCGCAGTCGGGCTTTTTGTAGGAAGGCACATGACCTACCAGGAAGCCGTTTTCATCGATCATGTATTTCTGGAAATTCCATTTGACGGAGCTGCTTTCCACGCCGTTTTGCTCTTTGGAGGTGAGCCATTTGTAAACAGGAGCCGTATGATCTCCTTTCACGTCTACCTTTTCCATCATCGGAAAGCTGACGCCGTAGTTGCGGGTGCAAAAGGCCTTGATCTCTTCGGAAGAGCCGGGGTCCTGGCTGGCAAACTGGTTGCAGGGAAATCCCACCACCACAAAATTCTTATCCTTGTATTTTTCGTAAAGGGCCTGCAGCTGTTCAAACTGTGGCGTAAAACCGCACTTGCTGGCCGTATTCACCACCAGGATCTTTTTGCCTTTCAACGACGAAAAGTCAAATTCCTGGCCCTCGAGCGTGCTTACCTTAAAGGTATGAATGCTGGAGGTGGGAGTCCCTTTCTTCTTGAAAAATGAAGAGAGGATAAAGGAAAGGAAGAGCAGCGTGGCAAAGAGAGCGGATTTCATGGCGGACAGTTTATCTGATTCTTATGGTAATAATAAGGAAAAATTCCGGCGTTCTGTCATCTAAAACCGAAAATAACCCAACACTTTCAGGTTCTGCTGGCATCAATTTTGAGAAAGCCGGTTTTTGCAAGATCTGTTTTTCTAAACGGTATTATTAACGTAATAAAGAGGTGAAAAGATCGGATCAGGAGAAGTATTATCTGATTTTTAACGTTTTAATAAGAGAAAATTCATTAAGTTTGAAATTCATTAAATTATACGCAACCCGTTAACCCGTTCTACTATTATGAAGAAAATTTACCTTGTCATTCTAGGGATCATTTTTTCTGTTTCAGGAATCAATGCCCAAACGATTTATACGACTGCTCAGAGCTATGACCAGTTGAAGAAAGCCGGTAAGCTTGATCCCAAAATGCATTACCAGATCCTTCCTGCCAATACCCATGCTCCGGCTCCGGCGGTGGCTCCTGCAAACAGGGTCAATGCAGGTTCAAATCCCTCCACGGCTACCGGAAACTGCCAGTGTCTGATGCCGGTAGATCCAACCTTCTCGGTAGTGCCTATTACCTCAGGAACAGCGCCCGATTACAGAAATGATGACGGCTCGACGACGGTGATCCCGCTGGGCTTTAACTTCTGTTTTTACGGAACGACTTATAATAGCTGTTTCATCAACAACAACGGTAATATCTCTTTCGGGAGCGCATACGCTACCTTTAGCTCCAACTCCTTTCCCGATCCAAGCTTCGTGATGATTGCTCCTTTCTGGGGCGATGTGGATACCAGGAACGCCGGCAGCGGCTTACCGTATTTCAAAAAAACGGCAACAGCCCTTATTGTCAAATGGGATCACGTAGGCTACTACAACTCCATGGCGGATAAGGTGAACGATTTCCAGCTCATCATCACCGATGGTTCCGATCCTATCCTGCCTAACGGAAACAACGTGGCTTTCTGCTACGGCGATATGCAATGGACAACCGGCTCGGCTTCCGGCGGAACCAACGGTTTCGGCGGTACACCGGCTACCGTTGGCGTGAATAAAGGTGACGGCGTGAACTTTGTACAGATCGGCCGTTTTGACAAGGTAGGGATCTCTTATGACGGGCCTTATGGTGCTAACGACGGTGTATCTTTCCTTGATAACAAATCTTACTATTTCAATACCTGCGGCACCAATAATAACCTGCCTCCTATCGTACAGGATGCAACAGGCGGCGGTTCTGCCTGCGGCGATACCATCCGCATCTGTGCCCTGGGCGATACGCTCGTATATACAACCAGCTTCCTGGCCCCGGAAAACAACCAAACAGTGACTGTGACGGCCAGCGCGCCAACCCTGGGAGGAAGCTTTCAACCATTGGGCATCACCAATACGACGGGTGGAATTACTACCTATGCCTGGAGGGTTGTAGCCACACCAACGGTAACGGGTGTGCATACGGTGGTAATTACCGGTACGGACAACGGAAATCCTCCTTTATCGTCATCGGCGATTTATTACATCAAGATCCAGAATATTGCAGTGCCGCAGCCTACCCTGAGCATTGCACCGGCAACGGGTACCGTGTGTGCTACGCCGGGTGCTACCTTAACATTGACCAACTGTTCGGCTTATGACAACGTGTATTGGAGTAATGGCTCCGGCGGTTGTTCAACCATTGCCAATTCTACCGGCGTTTATTATGTAACGGTGAATAAACTGGGATGCTACAAATCATCTTCCGATACCATCAATGTGTATCCTAACCCGGTACCGGTTGTTGCAGGACCGCTCAACTATTGCAGCCCTCTCACCAGCACCACCCTTTCGTTAAATCCACCGCTTCCCGGTAATGTCGCCTATAATACCTATACCTGGACGCCCGGTGCGATCAATACCCCTACGGCCTCTTTAACAGGAACGGGAACAGGAACTTCTTATACGGTACGGGTAACCGATGCCAACGGCTGTACCGGCGCTACCACCTTTACGGTTTCGTCTTCCGCTCCTTCGGTATCTATCACGGCTAACCCTTTATCGGTTTGCGGTGCAGGAACCACAACCCTCAATGCGACTGTTCTGTCGGGCGCTACCTATACCTGGTCTAACGGAAACACCGGACCGGTTGCGACAGTGACCACGGGTGGTGTGTATACGGTATCCGTAACCGCCAGCGGCAACTGTGTCACTACCAAAACCATTAACGTCAACGTATCGCCCACTCCTACGGTAGCCATTACGCCTTCCCTGAGCCTGTGTGCAGGTGGGACCGGCACGTTGGGTGTAGTGTCTGTTACACCGTCGGGGCCTTATACCTATACCTGGAGCACCGGTGCGCATACGCCAAGCATTACGGCAAACTCGTCAGGAACCATCACACTGGTGGTGACCAATACCGTATCGGGTTGTACCAGCGATGTGTCGAACACCAGCACGGTAAGCACGACTTCCAACCCGGTGCCTTCTATTATTATTTCAGGGCCGTTCAACTATTGCCCGCCTTCCACGAATACGATCCTGAACATCCTGCCTCCGGCAGCAGGCATGCCGGCTTATGCCAGCTATTCCTGGACGCCGGGATCTATTACAACCAACTCGGCAACGCTTACGGGGCCAACGAACTATACGGTGGTTGTAACGGATGTAAACGGTTGTGTGTCGCAGCAGGCCTTCGCTATTTCCAATACCACGCCTACGCTTGGCATTACAGCGAACCCGATCTCTATCTGCGGAACCTCTTCTTCTACACTGATTCCGTCTATCCTGGGCGCTACCAGCTATACCTGGTCGAACGGGGCAACGACAGAAACAACTACGGTCAACTCAACGGGGGTGTATTCCCTGACGGTGAATGCTAATAACTGTGTGGCTTCCGCAAGTATCAACGTTACCATCAGTCCTTCGCCTACCGTGACGATCCCTGCAAACCTGGCGATCTGTGCCGGAGCTGCCGCCACCGTAACGCCGATTACCATATTGCCTCCGGGCCCATATACTTATACCTGGAGCACAGGAGCCCATACACCTTCTATTACAGTGTCCGGCGCGACGACTGTTACCCTGCAGGTAACCAACACGGCTTCGGGCTGTCCTGCGGTTTCCAACGCCTGTGTGATTGTGGCTACAGGAAATCCGGTCGTGGCCTTTAATAACCCGGTGGTATTTTGTGCCGGCCTCGGCGCCATCCTCACGCCAACCGTTACGGGAGGCACGCCGGCCTATTCTTATTCCTGGACACCATCTTTCCTGGGTAACGGGGCTTCGGCAACGACTGCCAGCTCGGGAACCTATGCGGTTGTGGTAACCGACCAGAACATGTGCCGCGGCACAGGAACGGTAACAACGGAGAAATCAAGCCCTTCTGTGATCCTTGGCTCTCCGGACCTGGTGATCTGCCCGGGCGAATGCTCTGTGATTACTTCGACAGCTGTTACAACCTATCCTCCGTTTACCTATGCATGGTCTCACAACGGGGCAGATACGGATGATTCGACAAGGGTATGTGCTGCAGGAACAGTGACGCTTACCGCCACGGATTCCAAAGGCTGCGAGGCTAAAAATGTGATCACCGTGGTGAACGATGTATCTCCGGTGGCAAGCTTTGTGGCGACACCTTCTTCTCCGGTAGCTCCGGGTCAAACCATCACTTTTACCAGCACCTCCACGCTGGCTACAGGATCTGTCACCACTACCAGCTGGCAGTTTGGCGACGGCAGCAGCGGCAGCGGAACGCCGGTAGGGCATGCTTATGACGAAACAGGCATCTATACCATCACCCTGACTGTAACCGGTTCTGCAGGCTGTATGGATACCGTAACAATGGCATACAGCGTGGAAGGCGCCCTCAATATTCCGAACGTGATTACACCGAACGGCGATGGGGTGAATGACTATCTGAAATTCAAAGGACTGGAAGCTCTGGGCAGTAATAACTTATCGGTATTCAACCGTTGGGGTAAAAAGCTGTTTGAGCAGGAAAACTATAAGAATGACTGGAATGGGGGAGGCTATAACGATGGAACGTATTTCTTTATTTTAACCGTTCCGAACGCGACGCCAACTACCTATAAAGGGCACTTCCAAATCATACATTAAAATTGGGATTTCAACTAATTGGGCGTAAATTTGCGCCCACATGTTGAAGCACCAGGTACCGGCACTTATTAAGAAAGAATTTCTACTGGAATTCCGGCAAAGATCAACTCTTGCCGGAATTGCTGTTTATATCATTGCCACGGTGTTTATTTCCGCTTTGTCCTTTAAGCAAAAGATCCATCCGATTGTGTGGAATGCGCTGTTCTGGGTAATCTTCACTTTTATTACGGTAAACGTATCCGGAAAGAGCTTCGTGCAGGAAACCAAAGGCAAAGCGCTGTACAACTACCTGTATTACGGCGCCCGGGAATTTATCCTCGGCAAGATCTTTTACAACATGATCCTCATGGCTGTGCTGAGCCTGTTTACCTTTTTCTTTTATGGCTGGTTTGTGGGGAACATTGTGCAGGATATGGGCCTGTTCATGCTGGTGCTCCTGTTCAGCTCCACGGCCTTTTCGGGGGTGCTGAGCCTGATGAGCGCCATTGCCTCCAAATCGGGAAATAACATGAGCCTGATGGCGATCCTGAGCTTCCCGGTGCTGATGCCGCTTCTGCTGGTTTCCATCAAGGTAAGCAAGAATGCCATCGACGGGCTGGCCTGGAGCGTCAGCTATAATTATCTGCTCATCCTGGTGATGCTAAATTTCGTCGTAATTACATTGGCTACACTATTATTTAACTACCTTTGGCGCGAATGATAAAGTGGTGGAAAATACTTTCGGTACTCATTATCCTTTACACGTTGGTTTGGGGATTATTAAACCCTGTGCCTAAGCTGGCCATCCTGCACGAAAGCATCCGCAATGTGTATTTTCATGTGCCGATCTGGTTTGCCATGCTGTTCCAGATGGGCTATTCGGTGGTATTTGCTATAAAGCATTTGTACAAAAACGACATGCGCTCCGACCTTGTGAGTGACCAGGCCGCGCAAACAGGCCTGTTCCTGAGCATCCCGGGCCTTCTGACGGGCTGCATGTGGGCGAAGTTTACCTGGGGAACCTGGTGGACCTTTGAAGATCCGAAGCTGAATGGTGTAGCGATTGCCGTGCTCATTTACCTCGCCTACTTTATTCTGAGAAGCTCTGTCACCGATGAACTGAAGCGTGCGCGCATTTCGGCGGTGTATAATATTTTTGCGTTTGTGATGATGTTCGTCTTCATCATGATTCTTCCGCGCCTGACGGACTCCCTGCATCCGGGCAACGGCAACAATCCTGCTTTCGGAAAATACGACCTCGATAATAACATGCGCACGGTGTTTTACCCGGCCGTGATCGGCTGGGTCCTGCTGAGCCTCTGGATCCTGGAGGTGAAGACACGACTGGCTACTTTAAACTATAATTCGGAAAATGACTAAGATCGCTTATCTCCTTTTTTTCCTGCTGAGCATGTTCAGCCTGCAGGCACAAGATACACTGGCTAAAACGTCTGAAGGTTTTGAAAAGGTGCCCTACGAAGAGTATGTGCCTGAGCCCGAAATGGCGGACCTGTTCAGGAGCCAGGGAAAGATCTACGTGGTGATCGCCGTTTTGGCCATAACTTTTTTGTGCCTGATTGGTTATTTAATATACATCGACATCCGGTTGAGAAAACTGGAAAACAGAAAATAAAACCCTATTCTATAGGCAACCATATCATTATAAAATCTCCGCAATCTGCGAGATCTGCGGGAAAATAAAAGAAAGTAAACATGAAAAAGCTTCACATTGTAGGAATCATCGTCATCGCAGTAGCTATCGGCGTTATTTTTACCTCCCTTCAAAGCAACGCTTCCTATTCGGATTTTGCGGAAGCCTCCCGGAACCCTGAAACAGAATACCATGTGGTTGGAAAATTAAATAAATCCGTTCCCGTTCAGTACGATCCTAAGGTGAATGCCGACGAGTGCTCTTTCCTGATGACCGATAATAAAGGCCTGGAGAGGCGCGTGGTGCTTCACAAAAGCGTTCCGCAGGATATGGAAAAATCGGAGCAGATCGTATTGATCGGAAAAATGCAGGGACAGGAATTTCATGCCAATGAGATCCTGATGAAATGCCCGAGCAAGTACAATGATGGAAAACCACAGGTAAAAGCATAACGGGGACTTTGGAGAAGATCACATACATCGGAGAGCATTTATGGGCAGGTGCAGTGGGTAATGCCTTTGTTTATTTATCGCTGATTTCGGCCCTCGTATCCACACTTGCATATTATTTTTATTCGAAAGAAACCCTGACCAGCGAGTGGAAGCGCTTTGCCAGGATCAGCTTTTCCATTCACAGCGTTTCGGTGATCGGTATCGCCGCCACCCTGTTTTACATGCTGTTCAACCACATGTACGAATACTCGTATGTGTGGCAGCACAGCAATAACTCCATGCCTATGGAGTATATCATGTCCTGCTTCTGGGAAGGGCAGGAGGGAAGCTTCCTGCTCTGGACCTTCTGGAACGTGGTGTTGGGCAATATCTTATTCAGGACCATCGACTCTAAATGGGAAGCGCCAACCATGGCTGTGTTCTCGCTGGTGCAGGTGTTCCTGGCCAGTATGCTGTTAGGCATTACCATCAGCGATTTCAGCTTAGGCACCAATCCGTTTATCCTGTTAAGAGAAAATCCTGATTTCGCTAACCTGCCTTTCGTTCAGAACCCGGAATACCTTGCCAAGCTCGATGGTCGCGGCCTCAATCCATTGCTGATGAATTACTGGATGACGATCCACCCGCCCACCTTATTCCTGGGATTTGCCTCTACCTTGCCGCCATTTGCCTTTGCCCTGGCAGGCTTATGGAAAAGGGATTTCACAAGCTGGCAAAAACCGGCGCTCACCTGGACCTTCTTCAGCATCATGATCCTGGGAACAGGGATTTTAATGGGCGGTGCCTGGGCTTACGAAGCCCTGAGCTTTGGCGGCTTCTGGGCCTGGGATCCAGTGGAGAACTCTTCGTTGGTGCCATGGCTGCTCATTGTGGCAGCCGGTCACGTCATGATCATCAACAAGAACAAAGGAGGCTCCCTGTTCATGACGCACCTCTTGTCGATCTCCTCTTTTTTACTCGTGCTTTACTCTACCTTCTTAACACGCAGCGGCATCCTTGGAAACAGCTCCGTGCATGCCTTTACGGATCTGGGGATGCAGGGCCAGCTGGTTATTTACGTGATCACCTTTATTTTTATCTGTGTTGCCTTGCTCATTCACGATAAGCTCATCCGTGTATCGTATGTTATGATCTCCTTGCTGATGCTGGCTTTCGCCGTGGTCTATGGCTATAAAAAAGCCACCGTGATGATCTGGCTCGGAGGTAGCTTTGGCATCACGATCTTCTCCTACATGAAGTATTTTCCGAAGGAGGAAGAAGAGGAAAGCCTGTATTCGCGTGAGTTCTGGATGTTCATCGGCTCGCTGGTGTTATTATTGTCGGCCCTCATCATTACCTATTTCACGTCTATTCCTGTCCTCAACAAATTATTCAACCTCGAGAAAGCGCCGGTGAAAGTGCCGGAATACAACCTCTGGCAGACACCTTTCGCCATTGTGACGCTTATCCTCATTGCCATCACGCAGTTCTTCAAGTATAAGAAAACAGACCCGAAAACATTCTTCAGGCAGTTCCGCGTTTCCTTGCTGTTGTCGCTTGTGTTTGGCCTCACCTGCGTGATCCCGCTGTATTTTTTAAACGGCTATTCCACAGCGAAAACACCCGATAAATGGAACCTGGTCTCTTATGCCCTGTTGTTTATCTCCGGCCTGTTTGCGGTGTTTGCCAACGGTGAATATGCCATGCGCATCTTAAAAGGAAAGCTTCGCCATGCAGGCTCTTCCATTGCACACATCGGCTTTGCCTTTATCCTGATGGGGGCCCTGATCTCAACGTCCAAAAAACAAACCATCTCACAAAACACCTCTAAGAAAAGTGTGGAAGGGCTGGGGGAAGATTTTAATGCGAAGAAAAGCCTGTTGCTGACCAAAGGAGATACCTTGCCACTGGGCAAATACATGGTGACCTACAAGGGCAAAACCCGCGAAGGCATCGACGTGTATTTTAACATGGATTATTTTGAGCGCGATGAGAAAGGAGATCTGAAGCGCAACGAAAAAGGAGAAGCGGTGAAAGCCTTTGAGCTGAGCCCGATGGTGCAGGATAACCCGAAAATGGGAAAAGCCTCTAACCCGGATACCAAGCACTTCCTGGACCACGATATCTATACACACATTACCTATGCCGACCTGAGCGATGACAAAGAGGTGAAGAAAGACGCCTATAAGGAGCCGACGAATTTTATCGGGCACATGGGCGATACCATCTTTGCGGAAAATGCCATTATCCTCATCGACAGTATTACCACCAACCTCAATGAGGAAGAGTTTGCCAAAAGCGACAGCCTGCTGATTGTGACGGCAGTGCTGAAAGCTACGGACATCAACGGAACGTTGTACAGGGCTACGCCGAAGTACATCCTGAAAAATAACATGATCATGCCCGATCAGTTTGAGCTGCAGGAGCTGGGCCTGAAATTCATCTTCTGGAAAATCAATCCGAATGAAGGCAGCGTCGAGATCCAGATGAGCGAGAAGGTGACGAACTCCAAAGATTTCGTAGTGCTGGAAGCCTATATGTTCCCTTACATCAATGTGCTCTGGCTGGGTTGTATCATCATGATCATCGGTACAGTCATTGCTATCAAAGAAAGAAGAAGGCTCAATAAACGGATCAGGCCTTCCACGGAATAGATCATTCATCAAACCCTGAACGGACATGTCGAAGCCTTTACATATCGTCCTGATCGGAACCGGGAATGTGGCGCATCACATCGCCGGCTCGTTTGTCAAAAACGCGGAGGTTAAGCTGGTGCAGGTGTTCAACCACCGCCTGACAAAACAAGCCAAAGACTTCGCGGGAAGCATCCAAGTGCCAGTCGTCAGCACTTACAACAAGCTCGAACAACAGGCGGATGTGTACATCCTGTGTGTAAGGGACAGTGCGCTGGCAGAGGTGGCCGGAGAGCTTGCCGCATTAAAGCTCCGCGGCATTGTGCTGCATACTTCCGGAAGCGTGAGCATGGATGTATTAAAACAGGCATCGCCTGAAACCGGGGTTTATTACCCTTTGCAAACCTTTAGCAAGAACAGCCCGGTAGACTGGAAACGTACGCCGCTCCTGGTGGAAGCCAGTTCGGCAGCCACGCTGAAACGGGTTATGAAACTGGCGAATTCTGTTTCCGGGATGGTAAAAGCGGTGGATTCTGAAACCCGCCTGAAACTGCACCTCGCAGCTGTGTTTGCCTGCAATTTCACGAACGCCTTGTATGCCGCGGCTTTTGAATATGTCGGCGAAAATCTCAGTTTTAAAGATGCCGAATTGCTCTGGCCGATCATGCAGAGCTCCTTCAACAAGGTGATCTATAACAGCCAGCCAAAACAGGCACAGACGGGGCCAGCCATGCGTAACGACAGGACCGTGATGGACAAGCACCTGGCATTACTTAAATCGGATAAGCGCTTAAAGGACATTTATAAATTACTGTCGGATCTTATCATCCATCAGCAAACTTCAAACTAAACGTGGAGAATTTCAAACAAAAATTAACCCGCATCAAAACAATTTTACTGGATGTGGATGGCGTATTAACCAACGGCCAGGTGCTGCTCATGGAGAACGGGGAATTTATCCGTAATATGAACTCCAAAGATGGCTATGCCCTGCAACTCGCTGTGAAAAAGGGATACAGGATCACGATCATTTCCGGTGGGCATAGCTTAGCCGTGAAGCAAGCCCTGGAGAACCTGGGGATTACCGATATTTTTCTGAGCCAGCATGATAAGCTGCAGTGCTATAAAGATTACATCCATGAGCTCGATCTGGTGGAAGATGAAATTTTGTACATGGGCGATGATCTTCCGGATTATGAAGTGATGAAGCGCGTGGGAATTGCCGCCTGCCCCTTCGACGCCGCGAACGAGATCAGGGATATTTCCATGTACATTTCAAACCGCAAAGGCGGCGAAGGTTGTGTGCGCGACATTGTGGAACAGGTGATGCGCTCGCAGGGCACCTGGGAAATAGCGGGGTGGTAATGCCCTAAGACCTTCCGGTTTTTAAAACCGGAAGGTCTTAGGGGGCTGACAACATATACTTCACCTTCATGATCGCTGCCACGCTGATGGCATCCGTGATCTCGCCGTTGAGCGACATCTGAAACGCTTCGTCGATATGCACCTTTCTGACTTTCAGATCTTCGCTTTCTTCCGGCTCTGATTCTTCAAAGCTTAGGCCCGTAGCCAGGAATACAAAGGCATGCTCATCGGTGGCCGAATTGCTGAGGTGAAGCTGCATGATCTCCTCAAATTTTTCGGCAACAATCCCGGTTTCTTCCTTCAGCTCGCGCTTAGCGGTTTCCAGGGGATGCTCACCGAGTGGTCCGCCACCTTCGGGGATCTCCCAGCTGTAGGCATTGAGAGGATAACGCCACTGCCCGACGAGCCAGGTATAGCCGTCTTCGCTCAGGGGCAGAATGCCAATGGCCAGGTTTTTAAAATTCACAACGCTGTATACAGCAGGATTCCCCGCCGGGTTGATCGTCTGGTGTTTGTGTACGGCAATCCATGGAGACTCGTACACCAGCTCCGAGCTGAGCGTTTTCCATGAATTTAGGGATTCGTTATCTGCCATAGGTCGATGAAACTAGTTTGTTAGTGGGTGATTTTTGGACAAAGTAAGTAATAAAAATGCTGTATTTGACCAAAATCAGGCAGGAAGCCTTATTTCATAACTCTGAGCTTATTTTTAATCGCTAAAAGGGAGGTTTCACACAGCAAGATGGTGATTACTAGCTTATTTTTTGTAGTTTTAGAAACCCGAAGCAGCATATATTCGTTAAAGTTAAAAATTGTTATGTTGAAAAAACTATTACTGTCGCTTGTCCTATTATTTTCGTACGTTCTTGAAGCGCAAACCCTTTACTGGGTGGGTGGTTCGGGCAATATGAATGATCGTAGCCATTGGTCCCTGACAAGTGGCGGGGCTGTGGCCAATATCGTTCCCGGTCCTTCCAATGATCTTATTTTTGATAACAACTCTTCCACCGGCAACTTTGTTGTCAATATGGTGGGAATGAACAGCGTTCGCTCCCTCGAATGCCGAACGACTAACAACGATCTGCATTTCATCGGCGACCGTTTTACCACGCTGCGCTGCTCGGGCGATTTTATCTTCAACCGCCGGACATTTTACGATGCCTCGTCTCCACTGATCTTCAGCAATACGACGACAACCGTTCATACCGTTAATTTTTTCGGCAATGTAATCCAGGCCGATGTCTTGTTCGAGAATGCCAACTGGAACCTGCAGTCGGTAAAGGTCGGTGACAGTTACACCTTGAAAATCAATAAAGGAACTTATACCCTGAACAATACCTCCCTGATTACCGGTAACCTGGAAGCCGGCGCCGACGCGGTGCTCTTCAATTCCGATCATTCGACCCTCCAGGTAAAGAACAAGCTTTTTCTCGGAAGCGACGTTAGCTTCAACTCCTCCAACCTGATCCTGATTGCGAATACCAACACACCGTCTCTTTACAAAGTGGATCCCAATGTCAGCTTCGGTACTGCAGCCCGGATTGTAAGACCGGCGCCACAGGCCTGTGTGCTGACTTACTCCTTTACCAACCTTACCTGCAACAATGTGTGCGATGGGACCATGACCTTCTCCTTTGCGGGATGCCTTACCGGGCCTTATGACCTGGTGTTCAATACCAACGCCACCTGTATTCCCACCGGGACCAATAACATTTCGCCGCCTGTATTAACCTTAACCAATTTGTGCAGCTGCCAGGGGAACCTCCTGGATATTTTCGTGTTCGATGGCTCGGGTTTCGTGACATCCACTTTGTCTCAAAACATGCCGGCGAATCCAACACCGATCAACATGGTATTCAGCCTCCCGCGCGAGCCCAATTGCTTCGGGCAATGCAACGGTTCCGTGAATATTTCCCTGACCGGTGGTTTTGGACCCTATACGGTGAGGGTCGATCCGGCTTTACCGGGCCCGACCTTTACAGTAAATCCTTTTGTATCAACGCCTGTGAATAACCTCTGTGCCGGCGTGCATACCTTCTCGGTGAGCGATGCCGGAGGATGCTCCAGGACATTTACGACCACGACCACAGAGCCGGCGCCCCTGGTTCCGAATGGTACCTCCAGCAGCATTACCTGTAATGGGGTGTGCAATGGCTCGGCAACCGTAACACCTACGGGGGGCACCAGCCCTTATACCTATGTATGGGTGCCTGCTGCCGCAAGCTCTACAGCCAATACGATCTCAGGCCTTTGCCCGGGAGTGGTTACGATGACGGTAACCGATACAAGAACCTGTACGGCAACCTATAGCGCTACAATTGTTCAACCGCCTGCTATTACAGTAACAGTAACCAAAACCAACCTGATCTGCGGCGCCTTATGCGACGGAACGGCTTCTGTTAGCGCAACGGGTGGCAGCGGCGTGGGCTATACCTATTCGTGGACACCCAATGTATCGACTACATCATCGGCCACGGGCTTATGTGTCGGGAATTATACGGTGGATGTGAGAGACAACCTCGGTTGCCTGAAAACAGCAACTTTCGCGATTACAGCTCCTCCAACGCTCACAGCCACACCTACACAAACCAATGTGCTTTGTAACGGGTCCTGTACCGGGATCATCAACATCAATCCGGCCGGAGGGACAGGAGGCTATACATTTTCCTGGACACCATTGGCCTTAGGGACCAACTCCATCGCCACCGGCTTATGCGCAGGCCCGTATTCCTTCACGGTAACGGATGCTGTGGGTTGTGTGATTACGAAAACAGTAAGCATTACGCAACCGCCGGCAGCGGTAATTACTATTGTGAAAGCAGATCTGGCCTGTAATGGCGTTTGTAACGGCTCGGCTACCGCTAATATTACCGGCGGCACACCGCTTTATACCTTTACCTGGTCTCCGGGAAACCCGACAGGACAAGGAACGGCAAGCATTACAGCTTTATGCCAGGGGAACTATACACTGAATGTGCGGGATGCCAATAACTGCCCGTCGACGGCAACAACCGTCATTACCCAGCCATTGCCGATATCGGCAAACGTAACGCTGACCTCGCCAACCTGCAATGGCTTATGCAACGGGGTGATCAATGCCACGCCATCGGGAGGTTCCGGCGTGTATACCTATACCCTGCAGCCGGCAGTCGGTGCGCCGATCATTTCCAACCCGCCTTTCAACAATGTCTGCGCCGGCTCTTATTCCCTGATTGTACGCGACAACCTGGGCTGTACCATTACGCATACACTTACGCTCACGCAGCCGAATGCTATTTCTGTTACTTTAAATACAACACCGGTCAATTGCTTTAATATCTGTAATGCCTCCTTATCTACGGTGGTAAACGGCGGTACGCCGGCTTATACCTTTACCTGGAGTACCGGAAGCAATGCTTCGGCTATTTCCAACCAGTGTACAGGAAATTATTCTGTCAGTGTATCCGATGCTCAGGGTTGCCAGGTGACGGCTTCTGTCACGATTACATCTCCTCCGGATATGACGGTATCGATCACGCCTACTAATCCTAATTGTGACGGGCAGTGTACAGGGGTGGCTACGGCTACGGTAACAGGTGGTACGCCGAACTATACCTATAACTGGAGCAACGGAGCTCTGGGTAGTATTACCAATAACCTGTGTGCAGGTGTTTATACGCTCACGGTGCATGATTTTTTTGGTTGTCTGAAAACACAAAACGTGACGATTACCACGCCTCCGGCGCTGACACTCACCCCGGTGAATGGTACAGTGACCTGTGCAGGTGCCTGTAACGGCACGGTATCGGTGATTCCTACAGGTGGTACGGCCGGTTATTTTTATTCGTGGAACTCGCTGCCGGTGCAGAATACACAAACAGCCTCCGGCTTATGTGTAGGGAATTACATTGCTTCTGTCACCGATAGCAAAGGCTGTGTGTCTTTTACAACAGCCACTGTGGTTCAGCCGCCGGTATTGAGTGCTACGGTCACCAATGTGGTCTCGAGCTGTAATGTCTGTATCGGATCTGCTACTGCCAACGGTGTGGGCGGTACCATGCCTTATACCTTCTTATGGTCGAACGGGCAAACCACACCGGTTGCTACCAACCTTTGTGTCGGGAACCATACCGTGACGGTGACGGATGCCAGCGGCTGTGTGGCAACAACGACCGTGGACATCGTGCAAACCGTATTGGTGCTGGTAACCTCAAATGGTAATACGCTTACCTGCAACGGTGGCTGCACGGGCATTGCCACAGCAAATGCCTCAGGCGGCACCGGCTCTTACAGCTATACCTGGACGCCGACTTTACAAAGCACGGCCACAGCTACCGCTTTATGTTCGGGAACGTATACCGTGATGGTAGCCGATGCAAACGGATGTTCCAATACGGATCAGATCACCTTCACCAATCCTCAGGCGATAACACTCAACGTGTCGAAAACAGATGTGACCTGTAACGGTGCCTGTAATGGAACCGGCAGTGCCAGCGCATCTGGAGGCACGGGTACCATTAGCTATTTATGGCAGCCCGGAAATATCTCGACGCCTAATATCGGCGGCCTCTGCCCCGGCAGCTATACGGTAACGGCTTCCGATGCCAATAACTGTTCGCAAAGCCAGGTGATTACGATTACAGAGTCAAACTCACTCACGGCAACTTTCTCGTTTACCAATCCATCGAGTTGCCCGAGCACCGACGGTGCCATTACCTTTACCGCCTCGGGTGGTGTGAGCCCTTATACCTTTACCTGGACTCCGGGCCCGTCTACCAATCCATTGATCAACCTGGGCGACGGTACTTATGTGCTGACCCTGAGGGATAATAACGGTTGTATCAGGTCATTTACCACTACGCTGAGCGATCCCGCAGGGCCAACCGTTACGGTAAACTCCAGCTCCATTGCCTGCTTCGGCTTATGTACCGGCGCGGCCACCTTGTCGATTACCGGTGCGGGACCATTTACGGTTAACTGGCCGGCCATTCCGGGCGGTGGTAATATCGTGAACAACCTGTGTGCCGGAAATTATGTGGCGCAGGTAACGGATGTAAACTCCTGTGTCACCAATCAGACGGTGAACATCGCACAGCCTGCGCAGCTCACATCATCGGGGATTGTGACCAATGCTACCTGTAATTCCGTATGTAGTGCATCCATTAACCTCACCCCTTCGGGCGGCACTCCCGGCTACACCTATTCCTGGACACCTGCGGGTGGAACAGGGCAGGATCCGGTGAACCTGTGCGCTGCTAATTATTCGGTGGTTATCACGGATGCCAATTCCTGCGCGGTGACCAATACTTTTGTGATTACACAACCGACGCCGCTTACGCTGAGCTTCAACAAAAAAGATGTGCTCTGTAACGGCGGCTGCACCGGATCGGTCAGGGCGGTTGTGGGAGGCGCGACAACGCCTTATACATATACCTGGAGCCCTATGGGCTCTTTCCCGGGTTCTAATGTGGATACGATCATCAACCTGTGTACCGGAATTTATACGGTGACGGCCAGCGATGCCAGCGGCTGTACCATTACCGGTACTGTCAGCATCGGCCAGCCGGCCCTGTTGACGAGCACGCTCAGCAGCAGCAACAACCTTTGCAGCGGGCAGTGCAATGGTAGTGCCACCCTGACGGTAAGCGGCGGAACAACACCTTATAATTTCTCCTATAATACCGGCCCTGTGACAACGACGTCCGTTGTGACCGGCTTATGCTCGGGCAGCTATAACGGCATGGTGACAGATGCCAACGGCTGCGTGAGCCAGCATACCTTTGCGATTACGGAGCCATTGCCTATCGTGGTAACAACTACCGTGACAAATCCTTTATGTAATGCGGCATGTAATGGCAGTATCACCACAACGGTAAACGGCGGTACTCCCGGCTATACTTATAGCTGGATCACTGCCGGCGGCACGGCACAAAATCCTACCGGTTTATGCGCGGGCAGTTATACGGTAACGGTAAGGGATGCGAATTTATGTACAGGTGTCGGACTGGCCACCCTGGTGAATCCTCCGATCCTGAATGCCAATACGTCTTTTACAAATCCTGTGTGCGGTGGTGGCTGCTCGGGTGTGGTGACGGCAAATCCTTCCGGGGGAACAGCTCCGTTTACCTACTTGTGGGCTTCGCCTACCAATACCAACCAGACGGTGAACGGCCTCTGTGCAGGAAGCTATACCGTGACGGTAACGGATGCGCATGCCTGCCAGGCCATGCAAACGGTGAACCTGGTAGCGCCGGTCACAGTTTCTATTAACCCTGCGGTAACGCCTGCAGCCTGTGGTGCCAATAATGGTTCGATCAATGCCTCGCCTTCTTCCGGCAACCCTCCATTCACCTACCAATGGCTGCCGCCGGTGCCAGCCGCACAGTCTACCTTTACGATTGTCACGGGCCTCAGTGCCGGCGTGTATACGGTTGTGGTTTCTGATGCCAGCGCCTGTACCATCACCGTCACCATTCCATTAAGTAATTCCAACGGACCTTCATCGGCCACCATGAGCTTTACGGATGTTGCCTGTAACAGCCAGTGCAACGGTGCCGCCTCGGTGTCAAACATCCTGGGAGGAACAGCACCTTATTCCGTGTCGTGGGTGAACCCTGTGGCGACAGGAACTCTGGTGAGCAACCTCTGCCAGGGAAGCTATACGGCGCAGATTGTGGATGCCAACAACTGTGTCCTGTTTCAGCCGGTGACGATTAACCAGCCTCAGCTGATCGATGATAACGAAGTGCTGAACAGCTCGGCATGTTTCGGCAATTGCAACGGCTCGATTACCCTGAACCCGAGCGGCGGCAACGGCGGATATACCTATACCTGGAGCACTGCAGCCACCACATCGGGTGTGACCAATCTTTGCCCTGGAAATTATTCGGTCACGATCAGGGACAGTAAGAACTGTACGTTTACAGCCAACTACAATCTGCCGGCCCTCACAACGATTACCAGCTCTACGTTTGTAACGAATAATCTCTGCCCTCAGAATTGTGCAGGAACAGCCCTGGCGACAAGTGTGGCCGGCGGCTTGCCTCCATACACCTTCCATTGGTCTGATCCTTTAGGGCAATCCAATATCCAGGCGGTTGGCTTATGCAACGGGTCTTATTCCGTGACGATTACCGATGCAAACGGATGCTTCAGCGTGTTGCCTGCAACGATCAGCTCTCCGACACCGGTAACCTTTACACCGAACATTACCCAGCCAAGCTGCGATCTGTGCAATGGTTCGGCAACTGTCACCCCAAGCGGCGGAACACCTACGTATTCGCTGGTGTGGAGTAACAGCCAAACGGGAAATAACATCTCGAATTTATGTGCGGGCGTATACATGGTGAAGATCACCGATGGTAACGGGTGTATCTCCAATACGAATGTGGTCATCAACAGCAGTTCGGGGATTACAAGCCATTCGGTGACTCAAACGAATATCAGCTGTGCCGGCGTATGTGATGGAAGCGTTACGGTGACGGCTGTAGGTGGTGCTCTGCCGATTACCTATAACTGGGTACATAACAATTCGGCCTCGCCAACGCAAAGTGGCTTATGTGCCGGAACGTACTATTGTAATATGACGGATGCCAACGGTTGCTCGAGAACGGCCAGCGTTGTGATCACACCGGTTTCTTCACTGTTCTTTATTTCGCAGGTGACACAGTCGTCCTGCACGTCGAGCACAGGGTCGGTGACGGTGAATGTGCTGGGCGGTACCGGTACGTATACCTATTCATGGTCTCACGGGCCAAGCACCCCAAGTGTGACGGGCCTGGCTCCGGGCAATTATACGCTGACGGTAACGGATGGAGCAGGATGTTCCAAAACGCAGGTCTTCTCGATCGGTTCTGTTAACGGCCCGGCCATTACATTTACGAAAAGAGACATCAGCTGCGGCGCTACCTGCAACGGTAATATTGCCATTGCGATCAGCGGCGGCACGCCTGCCTATTCTATCCTATGGTCGAACAGCGCCACAACACCAACCATCAGCAACCTTTGCGCCGGGGCTTACTCGGTAGAGGTGACGGATATGGCCGGCTGTAAAGCGGTGCAGAACTTCTCCTTAAGCACGGTTGCTCCGATCATCTTCAGCGCTCCTGATTCGGATAACCCGAAATGCCATAATGATTGCAACGGATCACTCACGGCGATTCCTATCGGAGGTACTTTGCCGTATGTATTCACCTGGACTCCGGGCCCTGTGAACGGCGCAACAACGAACAGCTTATGCGCCGGAAATTATACGATCAATGTCACCGATCAGAACGGCTGCTCCGCTACCAAAAGCTATTCCCTGGCAAACCCTCCGGCCCTGGTGATGACAGGAACGGTGACACAGGCAAGCTGTAATAACACGGCTGATGGTGCCATTGATGTGACAGTAACAGGAGGTACTCCGGCTTATACCTATAGCTGGACCACCGGCGGGCAAACCACGCAGGACCTGAATAATGTGCTTGCGGGAAGCTATACGCTTACGGTGATTGACGGTGGCGGCACCGGCTGTATGATCGATACGGTATTTACCCTTAATCCTGCGATTACTGTTACTGCCATTGCAGGGAATGACACGACGTTCTGCCAGAACGGAATGTTGCAGCTCAACGGTTCTAATTCCAGCAATGGCACGGGCTACCAATGGCTTGAACTGCCTGCCGGCACGGTGATTTCGAATACACTGATCACCACGGTAACGCCGGCTACAGGAACGAGCACCTATGTGCTGGTAGCGGTGAACGGTGCCTGTACGGATAGCGACACGGTTGTGGTAACGTCTAATCCATTGCCTTTTGTGGATGCAGGACCTTATGTGGACATGCCGATTTTTTCAACAGCTACGATTGGCGGAAGCCCGACAGCCAACGCCGGAAGCACCTTTACCTGGACACCGGCCTCAGGGCTTGATAATCCGACTATTTCCAACCCGGTAACTTCCACAACCATCACCACCATTTATACGGTAAGCATTACCGATGTGAACGGCTGTACGAACTCGGACACGGTGATGGTGTATGTGTATCCTGAGATCAAAATTCCGAACGGCTTTTCGCCGAACGGCGATGGCAAGAACGATGTGTGGCAGCTCGACATGATCTACCTGTTCCCGAACAATGAAGTAGAGGTGTATAACCGATGGGGTGAATTGTTGTTCTACTCCAAAGGCTATCCGGTGCCTTTCAACGGGCAGTATAAAGGGCAGAACCTGCCAGTAGGAACTTATTATTACGTGATCAAGCTGAACCATCCGTCATACCCTGACGCTTATACAGGGCCGTTAACCATATTCAGATAGAAGACATGAAAAGAATTAGATACTTATTAATTGCGTTGATATGTGTGAGCGGTGCTTACGCTCAGCAATTGCCGCAGTACACGCAGTACATGCTCAACGAGATGGCGATTAACCCGGCGGTTGCGGGGAAAGATACTTATACGGACGTGCGATCCAACAACCGCTACCAGTGGATCGGGATTACCGATGCGCCGCGAACTTACATGCTCACGCTGAGTGCGCCCCTGAAAAAACGCAACATGGGGATCGGTACGCACATCTATACGGACATCGTGGGGCCGACACGGCGCATTGGGATCAGCATGGCCTATGCCTATCATATTAAGCTGACGCAGAAAACACGCCTGTCATTAGGCTTGAGCGCAGGCATACAGCAATGGGGCATCGACGGACATAAGCTCATTCTGCATGATGAAGGCGACAATAATTTGTTGATCCAATACCAAACGAAAACGGTTCCTGATTTTGGCGCCGGACTTTATGTGCATAATGAAACCTGGTACCTGGGTTTCAGCGCACCGCAATTGTACCAGAGTCCGATCCATCTCTATAAAAACGGTGATAACAAGGGGACGCTGGTCACTCACTTTTTAATCAATGGTGCCTATAAGTTTAAGCTGGGCGATGATTTCAAGCTGGAGCCTTCCGTGATGGTGAAATATGCGAAGCCAGCTCCGGTGAAGTTTGACGGAGGCCTGCGCCTGATCTACCAGGACCAGATCTGGCTTGGCGCTGCTTACAGGCATAACGATGCGGTGACGGCGCTGGTTGGCTTCCTGTATAAGAATTACCTGATGATCGGCTACTCCTACGATATCACGACTACCAACCTGAAACGCTACTCTACAGGGACACACGAGCTTATGCTGGGCCTGCGCTTCTCCAAAGCGCAAAGCAAGCACTGGCCGGATGATTCGCAATCGCAGTTATAAGCACACAAATGAAAAGGTTTAATTCTGCGCCAGGGACATGAAGGGGTAGTTCTTTTTGGCGATGCCTCTTTTATCGCCAAAAAAACCGCAGCGAAGCGGAGCCCGGAATGGCCTGCCCGGGCGCCCATAAAATATTACCCGTGCAAGGGCAGGCATCATATCTATGTTACACATGAAGAGTTTGAGCGATCTTCGCGTCGAACTTTGATCGTAAATCCCAATTAAATCTTATTTTTGTTAAAAATTCAAGACATTCTATGAAATTCCATAAAGAAGGTATTCCCACGTTACTGGTAGCCATTATATTCAGCGCTATTCTGATTATTACCTCCCGTTTATTATTATCGCCTTATCCTATTGCCCATTATTTTTCTTATTTATTATCGGCGTTCCTGCTCATTGTGGTGATCCAGTTTTTCCGCCACCCGACGCGCGAGCATACGCTTGGAGAGAACCAGATCATTGCGCCGGCCGATGGTAAGGTAGTGGTGATCGAAGAGACCGAAGAATCCGAATATTTTAAGGACAAGCGCATCCAGGTGTCTATTTTTATGTCGCCGATCAATGTGCATGTCAACCGCTACCCGATCAGCGGGGAGGTGGTGCATGCAAAGCATTTTGAAGGAAAGTTTATGGTAGCCTCGCTGCCGAAAGCCAGCACGGAAAATGAGCGTACCAGCATTGTGGTGAAACACCCAACGAATGGTAAATCCATTTTATTCAGGCAGGTGGCCGGTGCCCTGGCACGCCGCATCGTGATGTATAGCAAAGTGGGCGACAAGGCCACGCAATGCGGTGAGATGGGCTTTATCAAATTCGGATCACGCGTTGATTTGTATCTCCCTTTGGATGCAAAGCTCAAAGTGAAGATCGGTGATGTGGTAAAAGGCTCACAATCGGTGATCGCCGAGTTTTAACCAGCTATTTTAAAATAGATCCTACTGATTGCCCGGGATATTATATTCCGGGCAATTTTTTGTAAGAGGAGGCTTACCATTGAGGCAAATACATCAACGTGTACAGAGCATGTATAGATGTGGTGAATACTGCGCCAGGGGCGGAGCGGCCTGTTTGAGCTCCTGTGTTTGTCCCGTAGGGCAAACACAGAGCGAGTCGCCCTTCGACAAGCTCAGGGTAAACTGACCCGCCCGGGCGCCCAAAAATGAATCTACTTCTAAAAGAGAGTAAAGTCATAATGGCGATTAATTCTAGTACACGTATTGCTGAATGGTTGAGTTGGGGGTATAGCCCGCACTCTTGCTGTAGAAGCTCTGCAGCTTATCATTAAATTTTTTTACGTACTGCGAAAACAGCTTGACTTTGTATCCCTTCTGGTAATAAGGAAAGGGTTCGTGAAGCTGAATGTAGTAGCGGTTTTTCACGATGATGGCAAAATCCTTGAAGCCCGTGCCGCGCTCCTGTGCTTTCGCTGCTTCGGGTTCTGTGAGCAGGCCGAGGGAAGAGCTGTAGAGTGTTCCCTGCTCGGCAATGAGGTAGAAAGAGGCTTTGCAGACAATGCCGGTATTCACAACCAGGTTGGTGTCGAGGAAAATGCCGTCGAGCTGCTTATGCTTGACCGAATCGGACAGATTGGAGTAAAAGAAATACACGGGGCAAAATTTGAAGTTCTGTACATAAGCCCTCATGATCATCTTATTGTCGAGGAAGGTTTCCCGCTCAATCTGTGTGGCGAGATCGGCTTTGCCGGCGGCTTTCAGCTTGCCGATGGTATTCGCATTCGTTTTTAAGCGTACGAGCAGGGCACCGCCGTTCTTCAGGGCATTTACCTGTGCCTTGGCAACCTCATCGCGGTAACGTGCAAAGTTTTTGAAGGTGCTGTCGTTATTGTAATCTTTGTATTTCGGAGGCTTTACGCCTTCGGGCTCTTCCTGGGAGAAGGAGGAGAAGGGCATGGCCAGCAGGCCAATCAGGGCAAGCAGGCTGATCCCTGATTTTTTTGATATAAAAAAAGAGGCAAGCCTTCGACTTCGCTCAGGCTGACACATGATTCTATTTAATTTCTGAGCCATTATTGAAATCAGGTTTGGTGGAATTGACAAAACTTAATTCACCGGCAGCGTTGGAGGCCATCAGGATCATGCCCTGGCTTTCGATGCCTTTGATCTTGCGTGGTGCGAGGTTTACCAGGACGCTCACGCGCTGCCCGATGATGTCTTCCGGTTTGTACCATTCGGCAATGCCGCTCACCACGGTACGCGTATCGATGCCCACGTCAATTTTCAGCTTCAGGAGCTTATCTGTTTTCGGAACGCGCTCTGCTTCCAGGATAGTGCCTGTGCGGATGTCCATCCTGCTGAAATCGTCGAAGCTGGTTTCCGGCTTGCTTTCCGGAATAACGATTGTCACATTTTTCTTTTTGCTTTCCTCCAGCTTGTCGATCTGTGCTTGTATTTCACTGTCTTCGACTTTTACAAACAAAATCTCTGTTTGCTCACTGATCTTATGGCCTGCGTGAATGTTGTTGGTGTTCTTCGCATGTGCCCATTTCAGTGGGGAAATGTTCAGCATCTTAAACAACTTAGCACTTGTGAAAGGTAGAAAAGGCTCGCATACGATGGCCAGGTTAGCTGCGATCTGCGTCGCAATGTTCATGATCGTTCGCACACGCTTTTCATCTGTTTTAATCAATTTCCAGGGCTCGGTGTCGGCTAAATACTTGTTGCCTAAGCGGGCCAGGTTCATCACTTCAGTCAAGGCTTCGCGAAAACGGAATTTTTCCAACGAGTCAGAGATGATGTCGGGGAATTTACGGATCTCTTCCAGGATGAGTAAATCACCTTTTGTGTATTCTCTGGCTTCCGGAACAAGGCCATTGTAGTTTTTGTTTGTCAGCACGACAACACGGTTTATAAAATTGCCGAAAATGTCAGCGAGTTCGCTGTTATTTCTGGTTTGAAAATCTTTCCAGGTAAAATCATTGTCTCTGGTTTCCGGCGCACTGGCACAGAGCATATAACGTAGCACATCCTGCCTGTCTTTAAAATCAATCAAATATTCATGCAGCCATACCGCCCAGTTTTTGGAGGTGGAAATTTTATTGCCTTCGAGGTTCATGAATTCATT
This sequence comes from Hydrocarboniphaga daqingensis, assembly GCA_943362175.1. Lineage (GTDB taxonomy): Bacteria > Bacteroidota > Bacteroidia > B-17B0 > Aurantibacillaceae > UBA4416. The sequence goes on from CALRIU020000008.1 coordinate 142,910, forward strand.
GGCAGGCACATTGTCGGGCACAATGAATCCGCCGTGCTCCATCAGCATGGCCGGGAAAATGATGCAGTGGAAAACAATGTTATCCTTGCCGATAAAATGGATCAGGCGCGTTTCCTTGTCTTTCCAGTACAGCTCCCAATCATTTGGCCTCAGCTCCTTGGTCGCGGAGATATAACCGATCGGGGCATCGAACCATACGTACAGCACTTTTCCTTCGGCGCCTTCCACAGGAACCGGCACGCCCCAGTCGAGGTCGCGGGTCATGGCGCGTGGCTGCAAACCATCTCCACTGTCGAGCCAGCTTTTGCATTGACCGGTGACATTCGCTTTCCAGTCTTTATGCTGGTCGAGGTAAGCCTGGATCTTTGGTTGCAATTTATCCAGAGGCAGGAACCAGTTTTTGGTAGGCTTCAGCACAGGCTTGCTTCCGCTGAGTGTCGACCTGGGGTTGATCAGATCAGTGGCGTTGAGTGTGCTGCCGCATTTTTCGCACTGGTCGCCATAGGCATTGGGGTTGGCGCAATTCGGGCAGGTGCCGGTAATAAAGCGGTCGGAGAGAAATTGTTTGGCTTCTTCATCATAATACTGCTCGGTCACTTCTTCGGTGAAGCCACCTTTGTCATACATCACCTTGAAAAAATCAGAGGCGGTTTCGTGGTGTATGGGTTTGGAGGTGCGGGAATACACATCGAAGGAAATGCCAAATTCCTTGAACGCATCACCCATGATCTTATGGTATTTATCGACGATCTCTTTTGGTGTAGTGCCTTCTATTTTGGCACGGATAGGGATAGCGGCGCCATGTTCATCGCTTCCGCAAATGAATAATACGTCTTCCCCCTTGCTTCTTTTGTACCTCACATAAATATCGGAGGGCAGGTAACAGCCTGCCAGGTGGCCAATGTGTAAAGGGCCGTTGGCGTAAGGCAGTGCAGAAGTAACAAGTGTTCGTTTATAAGTAGCTGACATATTGCTGGTTAAATGAAGAAAAAATGATGTAAAATTGTGTAAAGATAGCATTTAAGTTTTATTTCATTAAATGGAATTATGGCAAATCAGAGTATAGAAATCTGGAAGCAGATCGCCTCGCTGAAAGGTAAAACTACCAGGAATTATGCGGTCTCTAACCAGGGCCGCCTGGCATCTTACGAGAAGGATCTGAAAGACAAATTATTGTTAAAACCCCATTTGAACGGCGGCTTTCCTTTGATCTCGGTGAACAGCAAGGGGAAGTCCAAAGCGCTCTTCGTTCACAATGCGGTGGCCGAAACTTTTTTGAAAAAGCGAAATGCCAAATGCGATCATGTGATCCACCTCGACCACAACAAGGCCAATAATGAAGCAGCCAACCTCAAATGGGTGACGCAACAGGAGCAGATTGAACATAATAAGAAAAGCCCCCTGGTGCGGGAAGCCATAGCCCGTAAGATCCACACCGGCGCTACTGCCAAAAAGCTGAATGAGAAAAAAGTTCTGCAGCTCAAAAAAGAATTATGGGACCCCAAGCGCAAGCTGACCTTCAAAAAGCTGGCTGAAAAATACGGCATTGCCGAAATGAACCTGTACCGCATCAAGAGCGGTGAAATGTGGTTTCACGTGCATGTGGAAGGTGAGCCGGTGTTTACAAAGTATAAGGAACAGATGAAGAACATCGAGCTTCGCAATAAAAGAGAAGCCAAAGCAACAGCGCAAAAAGTCGCTTCCCTGGCGGCTAAGGTCAAGGCCGCGAAAACAACGGAGGTACTGAAGCCCGCGAAGCTCAAAAAGAGTAGCACGGCACCGGCAAAGAATGCAAAACCTGGAAAAGTGAAAAAGACCAAGCCGGAATCCGGCAAGAAGCGTAAAGAACTTTCGGAACCACGCCCTGTAGAGAAGGTAACCAAAAAGGAAGGCAAGAAGAAAAAGAACGTTTCGGAGGACAAAAAGAAAAACAAGAAACACAAAAAAGGAAAGAAGAAATAGGATGATACAACCTGCGTATTTGAAACAGGGCGATCAGGTGGCCATCATTGCCACGGCCCGTAAAATAAGCCGGGAGGAACTGCAGGCGGCCGTGACTTTTTTAGAAAGTTACGGCCTTTCTGTTGTATTCGGGAAGCACCTGTTTGCGGTGGAGAACCAGTATGCCGGCAGCGATGCACAGCGTGCGGAAGACCTGCAATGGGCTCTCGATGATGCAGAGGTCAAAGCAGTATTCATCGCGCGCGGCGGTTATGGTACGGTGCGCCTGATGGAATCGCTCAGCTTTGAAGGGTTTTTGAAATCACCAAAATGGATCGTGGGTTACAGCGATATCACGGTATTGCACAATCGCATTCACCGGCATGGCGTTGAAACCCTGCATGCCACCATGCCCATTAATTTTTATAAGGACGAGGAAGCCACCCGCAGCATGATGCAGGCGTTGATGGGCGGATTGAACTACACGACAGCCCTGCCGCATCCCCTGAACAGAAAGGGAAAAGCGAGCGGAGAGATGGTCGGCGGAAACCTGTCTTTGATCTACTCTTTGTCGGGAACGAAATATGATATCGATACGACCGGGAAAATTTTATTCATCGAAGACCTGGATGAATACCTGTACCACATCGACCGGATGATGATGCAGCTGAAATTATCAGGAAAGCTCGAACACCTTGCAGGGCTTGTGGTTGGCGGGATGACCGATATGAAAGATAACTTAGTTCCTTTCGGGAAAAAAGCCGAAGAGATCATCCTCGATGCAGTGAAGGAGTATCATTTCCCGGTGTGTTTCCATTTTCCCGCCGGGCATATCGATCATAATATGGCCTTGTATCTGGGCAGGAAAACGAAGATGGAAGTCCATGCGGATTCTGTATCTTTGTCCTACGATTGAAATAATAATTAGGCAGGTGGGTACAAATTAGAACGGCAAGAGCATGGTCCGCAGATCGCGCTGATGACGCGAATCAAAAAAAAGGAACTATGATCTCTTTGGAGTCTTCTATGCTTCTTACGTGTCTGTATGGTTTAATATATCACATAGAGTTATCAAGATAATATTAAAAAATATGTTCTGTAAAACCAACGACGATCTTAACCTCTATTACGAAATTCATGGGGATGAGCAGGCTGCTGAAACCATCGTGTTTTTGAATGGTCTCTCACAATCCACTATTTCCTGGATCCTGACGCTGCCTTATTTCAAGGCGGATTATAAAGTGGTGCTGATGGATTTTATTTTCCAGGGCAAAAGCGATAAGAAAGGCGAGTGGCGCAGCTTCGACCAGCATGCGCAGGACCTGCTGGCCTTGCTCGATCATGTGAAGGTTCAGAAACCCATCATCGCCGGCTTGTCTTACGGAAGCATGGTGGCGCAACATTTCGCGGTGCATTTTCCCGGGCGTTTATCGAAGCTTCTGCTCATGGCAACCTTTGCCAATAAAACACCTTATTACGAAGCTATTGAGCTCTCCTGGTGGCGTGCGCTGGAGCTGGGCGGCTATAATTTAATGCTCGACATCATGCTGCCTACCGTGCTGAGCGAAGGGTATTTTTCGAAGCCCCTGATGCCGATCGACCTTATGAAGCAGGCGCGGCAGGATGCGCAGGCCGATCCGCAATCCCTGTTCAAGCTGATGAAAGCTACCAAAGAGCGCCCTGATTACAGGCCCGAGCTAAAGAAGATCAAAGCACCCACCCTGGTGATCCAGGGAGAGAAAGATATGCTGCTGCCGGTACACCTGGCCAATGACGTGGCGAAGGCTATCCCAGGCGCGAAGCTGGAGATCATCCCGAACGCCGGACACACGCTCAACCTGGAGGCGGTGCCGCAGATGTGCGCCCTGATTAAAGCTTTCCTGAAAGGCTAGAGGCAGATAGAGCACACCCTGGCGCGGATGTTTATGAACCTGTATGATTTCAGAACAGATTGGGGTGCAGGCATACGTCTATGATTTCTTTTGGTTCTCTCTGTTTTCTATGTCCCTGTGTGGTTCAAAATCTGTGAAATCTGTGAAATCCGCGGCACAAATCCATAATTAATTTCTATTTTTGATGTTCAGTTTTTTAACCATGAGCACACATTTTATAGAAGAGTTACGATGGAGGGGCATTCTACATGACATCATGCCCGGAACGGAAGAAGTACTGGCAAAAGGAACCACTACCGGTTATATCGGCTTTGATCCTACCGCCGATAGCCTGCACGTGGGAAGCCTGGCGCAGATCATGACCCTGGTCCGTTTCCAGAAGGCAGGTCACAAACCGTTAGCCCTCGTAGGTGGTGCCACCGGTATGGTAGGCGACCCGAGCGGAAAATCGGCGGAACGCAACCTGCTCGACAATGCTACGCTCGACCGTAACGTGGAAGGGATCAAAAACCAGCTGAGCAAATTCCTGGAGTTCAACGATTCGCCGACCGGCGCGGAGCTGGTGAATAACTACGATTGGTTCAAACACTTTTCGTTCCTCGATTTTATCCGCGATGCGGGCAAGCATATTACCGTGAATTATATGATGGCGAAGGATTCAGTGAAGAACCGCATCACCGGCGATGCCGGCATGTCCTTCACGGAATTCAGCTACCAGCTGATCCAGGGCTACGACTTCTATTACCTGTGGAAGGAGAAGAACTGCCTGTTGCAAATGGGCGGCAGCGACCAGTGGGGCAATATTACCACCGGTACGGAATTCATCAGGCGTAAGGCCGGTGGAGAGGCCTTTGCGTTGACGACCCAGCTCATCAAAAAATCTGACGGCACCAAATTCGGAAAATCGGAGGGCGGGAATGTCTGGCTGGATCCGGCGAAGACCTCGCCTTACAAGTTCCACCAGTTCTGGCTCAATGTGAGCGATGAGGATGCGAAATCCTACATCCGCATTTTCACGATGCTGGGTAAGGAAGAGATCGAAGCGCTGGAAGTAAAGCATGATGCAGCGCCACACGAGCGCCATTTGCAAAAGGCGCTGGCGAATGAGATCACCGAAAGGGTGCATAGCGCCGACGCCCTGAAAGAAGCCATTGCAACGGCAGAATTTTTATTTAAAGGAAAAGCGGAAGAATTGGCAACATTGGATGCGAATGCTTTTGAGAAACTCCTGGGAGGCATTGACACCTTTGAAGTCAACCGGGCTGATCTTGAAAACGGCATCAACCTCGTGGATCTTTTGGTGGAAAAAGCCTTTGTGTTTCCGAGCAAGACCGAAGCCCGCAAAATGGTAACAGGAAATGCGGTGAGCTTAAACAAAACGAAGGTCAACGATGTGGCCATGCCAATAAGTCCTTCAAGCTTTATGCATGGAAAATACCTGCTGGTGGGCAAAGGCAAAAAGGAAAACTATTTGGTGAAACTGATATGATGATTACGAATTTTTATACGAATATACCAATCCAGGCTTAAGGAACACTCCACACAGATTGGTATATTCGTAGCCATTCGTAATTAATTATCCCTCTGTATAGCCCGAAACATAGAATTAGTAATGATAAAAGATATTGTATTTCCGGAAGTAGAAGACATTGCGGTGGCGATTGTGCAGGAGCATGAAGGTCTTGATGAATATGCCGTGTACCTGGTCAACCTCAAGTTTGCCTCCATTCATAATGTGCTGGTTACCTCTACGGGTTACGGGCTCATTAACGAAGAACAGCGCAAAACAAGCACCCTGCGGCATTTCTTCGACGAGATCAAACAGCACGATTACATCCAGATAGAGCCGATCACCAAAGAAGTATTTGGCCTGAGCAACGAATACTGGGTGAGCTTCACGCTCAACGATCAGCTGCTCGATAAAAAATTCATCTTCCTGCCGGAAACCATTGTGCCCGAAAATTTCGTGACCGTGCCGGTGATTAATAAGAAGGGCGTTCTGATCAAATGAATTTCGCGTCCTCAACAGAAGAATATTGCGAGGTGCTGTGATCAAAACCAACTACAAATCCTTAGCAACTGTTTTTTCATAAGTTTGAATAGTTTAAAACTTTGGGCGTGTCCCGTCCCGGGAGGAACCGGCACGGGACCAGGCTATCACTCCAATCTTTTTGCCGGCACTTCGGCTGCCCTTCGACTCCGCTCAGGGTGACAGCTCAGTGAACGGTAAAAAAGGATTTCCGTTATATCCTTCACGCGGGCTTAGCTTAAAATTTCGCATGTGGCGCACATTTGGGAGATTGCTGCGCCAGGGACATGCAGGGGCCGTTCTTTTTTGGTGATGCCCCTTTATCGCCAAAAAAACCGTAGCGCAGCGAAGCCCGAAGTGGCCCGCCCGGGCGCCCAAACCACAAGGAAAATAAGTTTAGAGACAGCGTTTGACAAGTAATCCCGGTATTTTCTTAAATTAGACGTATGCCGCCTTTTGAGGGACAATTCTTTTGGTTCCAATCCAGGAAAATCCCTATATTTAATACCTTAAGAATTAGCGTTTTTACATGGCCACGACAACCTTTGAACCAACTTCTGTGAATACAAAAATATCAGTCGACACGCTCAAAAAAGCTTACACCCTCATGTGTACCGCCAAAAGTATGGCAGAGCTTTATGAAGCGAATAAAGAGATCACCGCGAAATACGTTCATGCCACGTCCCGCGGCCATGAAGCCATCCAGCTTGCCTTAGGCCTGCAATTGCTTCCGCAGGACTTTGTGAGCCCGTACTACCGCGACGACAGTATCTTACTGGCTATTGGCATGACGCCCTTTGAGCTGATGCTGCAATTGCTGGCCAAGCGCAACGATCCATTCTCCGGCGGCAGAACCTATTACTCGCACCCGAGCCTGCGCCGCGACGATATGCCTAAGATTCCTCACCAGAGCAGTGCTACGGGCATGCAGGCGATCCCGACAACAGGTATCGCGATGGGGATGCAATACCTTGAATTGAATAAATTACAAAAAGATTTCGGAGGAAAAAACCCGGTGTCGGTGTGTTCCCTGGGTGATGCCAGCTGCACGGAAGGCGAGGTGGCGGAGGCGTTCCAGATGGCCACCCTCAAAAAATTACCGATCTTATATTTGGTGCAGGACAACGAGTGGGATATTTCGGCGCATGCCAGCGAGATCCGCTCACAGGATATTACCGATTACGCACGGGGCTTCAAAGGCCTGGAAACACGCACCATCGACGGAACCGATTTTATCAGCTCTTACAATACTGTTCAGGAATGCCTGGAAATTATCCGTAAGGAGCGCCGCCCGATGCTGATCCACGCGAAAGTGCCTTTGCTGAACCACCATACATCCGGTGTGCGCAAGGAATGGTACAGGCACGACCTGGAAGACGCTGCCAAACGCGACCCCTTACCACGCTTAAGAAATCAGCTCATCATTGCCGGCATTGAAGCGGCAGAGCTTAAAAACATAGAAGAAGAAGCGGTAGCCTACGTAGAGGCGGAATATCAGAAAGCCTTGCTGGAAGAAGATCCGCACCCGGAAGACCTCTTCCTGCACGAGTTTGCAGAAACGCCTATCACCGAAGAAAAAGGAAACCGCGAGCCGGAAGGCAAGGAGCGGACCGTTATGGTGGACAGCGCTTTGTTTGCCATCCGCGAGCTGATGGAGAAACACCCGGAAGCCTTGTTATACGGACAGGATGTAGGCAAGCGCCTGGGGGGTGTATTCCGCGAAGCAGCCACCCTGGCACAAAAATTCGGCGACGAGCGTGTGTTCAATACGCCGATCCAGGAAGCGTTTATCATCGGAAGCACGGTGGGGATGAGTGCTGTGGGCCTGAAGCCTATCGTCGAAGTTCAGTTTGCCGATTACATCTGGCCGGGCCTGAATCAATTATTTACAGAAGTGAGCCGCTCCTGCTTTTTAAGTAATGGCAAATGGCCGGTAAGCTGCGTTATCCGCGTACCTATCGGCGCTTACGGAAGCGGAGGCCCATACCACTCCAGCTCTGTAGAGAGTGTGCTGGCCAATATCAAAGGAATTAAAATTGCTTACCCAAGCACCGGTGCCGATCTCAAAGGACTCATGAAATCAGCTTTCTACGATCCGAACCCTGTGGTAATGCTCGAACATAAAGGCCTATACTGGAGCAAGATCAAAGGAACGGAAGATGCCAAAACCATTGAGCCGGATGAGGACTATGTGATTCCTTTCGGAAAGGCGCGTACCGTTCAGCAGGCTTCCGAAGACAACGTTGCCAAAGGCAGGTCCCTGACCGTTATTACCTACGGGATGGGTGTTTACTGGGCAAAGAGCGCGGCTAAGAAATTTGAAGGCCAGGTAGAGATCATCGATCTTCGCACCCTTGCGCCCATCGACGAGCAGGCAATCTTTGAAAGTGCCGCCAAACACGGAAAATGCATGGTGCTTACGGAAGAGCCTGTTTATAATGGTTTCGCCCAAAGCATTGCTTCCCGCATTTCACAGGCCTGCTTCAAAAAGCTGGATGCCCCGGTGAGGGTCATCGGTGCCGAGAATTTACCGGCCATTCCATTGAATTCGACCCTGGAAAAAACCATGCTGCCAAATGCCGATAAGGTGGAAGCGGCGATCCGGGAATTGCTGGCGTATTAAACATTCGATAGCTTCGGGAACCTCAGCTCCCGAATTAGGTGACTGATCACGCCACTGCGTGACTCGCAGCCATCTTATTTCACCTTCACCCAAAAGGCTGTTCTGCCGATCATGGAAACGCCGATAAAGCCGCGCACATTCAGATTGCCTTTATCGTCGCGCGTGATTTTGCAGCTATAGGTCTTGCCATTCTTAGGATCGTAGATGGTGCCGTCTTCCCAGGTGCCATCGTCAAAATTAAAATTTTTCAGGATCTCCTTGCCGGCCAGTTTTTCAGTACGCTGCGCCTTGTCGGGATTATTCTCATCGAGCTTGCCCGGCGTTTTGGTCCAGGTAAGTTTCCCGAAATACTTGCTGTCTTTTTTCGTGATCTCTACCATGCCTTCGTTCTTGTCGGTCATGTAGGTGCCAATGATGTCGTCTGCTTTGGTCTGCGCAAAGAGGCAGGAGGCAGCAAAAATAGCGGTAGTCAGTAAGAGCTGTTTCATAGTTTTTTGATTTATTACCAAAGTTAAAATTATTCTGCATTGGGCCAAGAGATCGTACCCGAAGTTTAGGCTTTTTTGCAGTAATTCTAATCCGGTTCTAATGTCAGCACGTGTTATAGCGCACGACCCGCAACCTTCCTGCGGTTTAAGCCCGGCTGCTGATGCTTCGTGCGGGGGGAGAAAACCGGCGGGGGAGTTCTTTGTTTTGCCTGATAATATGTATCTTGTGATTCAGTATCATCATAGTATTTCTGAAAAATATGAAAATCCTTTTAAGCATTTCCCTGCTCTTCGCTACATTTATCGGCGAGGCTCAAACCATTAATGAACAATGGGTAAAAGAGCATTATGTCAAAAAAGAATATACGATTGCCATGCGCGATGGCGTGAAGCTGTTTACAGCTGTGTACGCGCCGAAAGAATCGGCGGCGACACCAAAAGAAAAACATCCCTTCCTGATGATCCGGACGCCCTATTCCTGTGCGCCTTACGGGGAAGACAAGTACCAGCCGCGCTTGTGGCAGTTCCACTGGCGCGAATACCTGAAAGAAGGCTATATCATCGTGATCCAGGATGTGCGCGGACGTTGGATGAGCGAAGGAACCTTCATGGATGTGCGCCCGTTCAATCCAAACAAGAAAAAGAAAACAGATATTGACGAAGCCAGCGACACCTATGATGCCGTAGACTGGCTGGTGAAAAATGTGCCTAATAACAATGGCAATGTCGGAGTGTTCGGAACGTCTTATCCGGGCTTTTATTCCACAATGGCAGCCCTGAGTGGCCACCCGGCCATCAAAGCAGTGAGCCCCCAGGCCCCGGTTACGGAGTGGTTCATGGGAGATGATTTTCACCACAACGGAGCCTTCATGCTGGGTGATGCCTTTAATTTTTATTCGGGATTCGGGCAGCCTCGTCCAAAGCCAACCACCATCGGTCCAAAGGAGTTTGACTACTACACCGAAGATCAGTATAAGTTTTACCTGGAAACAGGCGCTCTGAAAAACTTCAGCAAACTGATGGGCGACAGCATCCTGTTCTGGACAGACCTGATGAACCACCCGAACTACGATACCTGGTGGAAAGCGCGTGATGCCCGCACAGGCTGCAAAAATATCAAGCCGGCAATTCTTACCGTTGGCGGCCTGTTTGATGCGGAAGACTGTTATGGTGCCTGGCGCTTGTATGAAGCGATTGAAAAGCAGAGCCCTGCAACGAATAATAAAATTGTGATGGGCCCCTGGTTTCACGGAGGCTGGTCGAAAGGGGACGGAAGCTACCTGGGCAATGTGCGCTTTGGTAGCAAGACCTCGGAGTATTTTCAGAATAACATCGAAATTCCTTTTTTCAATTATTACCTGAAAGGCAAAGGCTCTCTGGAGAAGCTGGCAGAAGCTACGATCTTTTTTACCGGGGAAAATACATGGAGAAGCCTTGGGGCATGGCCACCGAAAGAAGTCGTGGCAACGCCTGTGTACTTCAATGAAAAGGCGCGGATAACCTTCAGCAAGCCAAACTCTAATAATGACTTCACGGGTTATACCAGCGATCCTTCGAAACCGGTGCCTTATACGGAAGATGTGCTCGATCACCGCACCAGGGAATACATGACCGACGATCAGCGCTTTGCAGAGCGGAGAACGGACGTGATTACGTTTAAAACCGAAGTGCTGGAAAATGACCTCACGCTGGCAGGTACCTTAACGGCTGATCTGAAAGTGGCCATCTCGACGACCGATGCGGATTTTGTGGTGAAGATCATCGATGTATTTCCTGATGGCTTTAGTTACGACACCTTAAAAGACGGGAAGGGCAATGGCCAGAAATACCTGATGGATGCTTATGAAATGTTGGTGCGCGGAGAAATCATGCGCGGTAGGTACCGCAACAGCTTCGAAAAGCCCGAAGCCTTTGAGCCCGGAAAAGTAACGACGGTAAAATTCGACCTGCCGGATATTGCTCATACCTTTAAGAAAGGCCATCGCTTAATGATCCAGGTACAAAGCTCCTGGTTTCCTTTGGCAGACCGCAATCCGCAGCAGTTCGTGGATATTTATCACTGTGACGATAAAGACTTTATCAAATCGGATATTAAGCTCTATCATGATGCGGTAAATGTTTCCAGCATTGTGTTGCCTGTGTTGAAGTAGAACATTAACCACATAGAGAACATAGTTTTATATAAAGAAAAGATAAAATGCCGCATTGCGCGGCATTTTTGTTTTCTATCTATGTCTCTATGTGTTTTCATTTGTTCTTAAAGCGCCTGAAAAGCCACCTCAAATGCCGCGGTCGTTTTCTGAATGTCCTCCTCCGTATGCGCCTCGCTCATAAAGCCGACTTCATAGCCCGAAGGGCCTGAATAGATACCGTTTTCGAGGAGGGAGTGGTAAAGCGTTTTAAAGTGTTTCATGCTGTCGGCATCAATCTCTTCCGCGCTGCGGATCGCTTCTTTTTCGGTAAAAGCCAACCAGTAGATAGAGCCGATGCTGAAAATCTTAAAGTGGTGTTTGGTGTTTTTCGATAAGCCTGCGATCAACACTTTTGTTTTGCGTTCGAGCTCCTCATAAAATCCGGGCTTGAGGCATTCGGTCAGTTGCGCAATGCCGGCACTCATCGCCACCGGGTTACCGCTCAGGGTTCCGGCCTGGTACACATTGCCTTCCGGGGAAATGGAAGACATGATCTCTTTGCTGGCGCCATACGCACCTACCGGGAAGCCGCCACCGATGATCTTGCCGTAAGTGATGATATCCGGCTTGATGTCGTAATAGCCGGCAGCGCCACAGAAGCCTACGCGGAAACCGCTGATGACTTCATCAAACAACAATAAGGTTTTATTAGCGGTGCAGATCTCTCTCAGGAATTGCAGGTACTCCTTGGTTTGAAGCAGTAAGCCATTGTTTGCCGGGATCGGCTCGATGATCACGCAGGCGATCTCATCTTTAAACTGTGCAAAGGCCTTTTCCAATGCGTCTTTGCTGTTCAGGGAAATCACAATCGTTTCGTTTACAAAACTTTCCGGAACGCCCGCCGAAGAGGTGTTGCCGAAGGTCACTAAGCCCGAGCCGGCTTTTACCAGTAAAGAATCGGAATGCCCGTGGTAGCAGCCCTCGAATTTTAAAATTTTATTCCTTCCGGTATAGCCGCGTGCCAGGCGGATGGCGCTCATCACGGCTTCGGTGCCGCTGCTTACGAAACGGATTTTTTCGATATAGGAGTTATTGGACAAGATTAATTCCGCCAGCTCATTTTCCAGGCGTGTCGGCGCACCGAAGGAAGTCCCGTTGCGCATGGTCTTATCTACGGCATTTAAAACTTTGTCGTTGGCATGCCCTAAGATCAATGGTCCCCAGCTGGCGCAATAGTCGATGTATTCATTGCCATCGGCATCCCACACATGGCTTCCTTTGCCTTTTTCAATGAAGAGGGGAGTGCCACCTACACTGCGGAAAGCGCGGACAGGCGAGTTGACGCCGCCCGGGAAATAAGATTTTGCTTTTTCGAATAACTGTGCCGATACCTGGTTTTTCATAGGAATAAAATTAGGGTTGTGAAAGTCATTTTACGTGCCAATATAACATGACTATGTTGCATTGAAAATTTTGCCTGCAAAGATAGGGCTTTGGTGGGATTAGCAGGCCTTTATTTGCATAAAAAAAGCTACCGGTTTGCGGTAGCTCTTCTTTGAATTTAGAAAATGAAGTGCTTAGTCCTTACGGCCGAATAAACGCAATAGCATCAGGAACAGGTTAATGAAATCAAGGTATAAGGATAAGGCTCCCATAACACCCAGTTTTTTGAAGTCTGCCGAGCCGTCGTTCTGGGCAGCCAGGTTTTTAATCTTTTGGGTGTCGTAAGCCGTCAGGCCTGTGAAGATAATCACACCCACGATGCTGATGATAAAATCCAGGGTACCGCTTTTGGCGAAAATATTAATGAGGGATGCGATCACGATACCAATCAGGCCGATGATCAGGATAGATCCCATTTTGGTAAGATCGGCCTTGGTCGTATACCCTGCAATGGCCATGACACCGAATAAAGCGCAGGTACTGGCAAATACCACGACAATGGAGCCGATGTTATACAACAGGAAAATAGAGCTTAAGCTGATCCCTACCAGTGCCGAATAGGCAAAGAAAATAGAGATCAATGCCGGAAATGACAATTTATTGAAGGCAAAGTTCATCAGAAGAACCAGGCCTAAAGGTGCCAGCATCACGATCCACCCGAGAACGGATACATGGCCTCTGCCGAACTCATCAACGTTGTACAAAAGCTGTAAAAGCGATTCGTTGTAGGCGAACAGGGTAGAGCATAAGGTGGTAATGCCCAGGGCGACGAACATCCATAAAAACACAGAAGCGAATAAGGAACGGGTTTCAGTCACGCTGGCCCCCTGTACATTATTCAGGCTGGTATTCCGGTTGTTGAAGTTATAATTGTTGCTGTTAGGATTGATGTTGTAATTGCTCATAGTGTCTGTAATTTTCGACTGTAAAGATACGACATTTTCAGGGGCCTGAGTAGATAAAAAATGCTAAAACCCCGGCTATACTTTCAGCGCCAGCTGCGCGATGAACATCCGCGGTGGCCTGATATCACCGGGCCTTGCCATGTACTCCACATTAAAGACGTTGTTCACGATAAAAGACAATTTCAGGATTTTGATCATCTGCCAGGAAGCCCTGAAATCGTGGATCCAGGTTCCGGTATGGTTCTCTTCGCGGTATTCTCTCAGGCCCGGCAGGATATAGGTAGAGGGGATATCGTCGAAGGTCGGGCCATACTCGTGAAGGATGCTTTGCGTAAAGCGCCGGTCTACATTTTCCATAAAGCTGAAGTAGCGCGTGCTGAACCCGAGAGAGAATTTTTTGTAGTCGAGCTGGATGTCATTTTTAAACAAATGCCTGTTCCGGTATTTCAGGATATTGGTATTCGGCAAGCCCAGTGTATCGATGAGAGGATTATAGTTGGGATCGATGGGATTGGTAAAGGTGTAGCCCATTAGAATGCTGATGTTGATCGGTCCGATTTTCCCCGCACCTGTCAGTGTCGCGTCGATGCCGTTGATTTGCGCCCTGCCGATGTTTTGGGATTTGAAGCCGGCATATTGCACATCATTGACGAAGAAGCCGGTTTTAGGCCCGTAGATGTCGAATACAAATTCTACCATATCCTGGTATTCTGTCCAGAAGCCCGCCACATCCAGGAAACCCTTAAATCCTGCAATGCCGAAGCCTTGTTTCACGCCCACTTCTGCGCTCCAGCCGCGCTCCGGCTGCAGGTTATAGTTAGGATAGATTTTTAGCGCACTCACACTGGTAGCAATGTATTTTTCGGCAATGCTTGGAAAGCGGTATCCCTGGCCGAAAGAGGCCCGGATAAAGGTATACTCGAAAGCCTGGTAGTTGAGGCCGGCCCTCAGCACAGGCTGAAAGGGCAGGTCGTTGATCTTCGGATTGATGTAGCCTCGCGTGAAAGCCGTATCCACTTTATAGTATTCGCCGCGGATCCCGAGCGAGGTCGTCAGCTTGCCGAATTTCTTATCGAGCTGCACATAGCCTGCATAGTTAGTGCCCGTGTGCCTGCCATAGAGCGAATCGCCCAATACCTGCTGCTGCATGAGCACAAGGCCTCCCGTAAGCATGAAGTTGTGTTTGAAGCGCTTCTGGTATTGCAGCTCCGAATAGTACAGCTCGGCCCTGGCTCCCTGCCCTTTGTCGTTGGTATTATTGGTGAGGAAATAACGGGTTCTTAAGCTGAGCTTGCCGCCTTTTTTGAAGAAGTAGTTGATGTAAGGATCGATATTGAAGCGCTTGTTGTCGTATTTCTGAATGGTGTAACCCTGTGGAATGTAGGCCGAGTCTGCATTCTGCCACAGGAAGAAAAGACCTCCCTGCGTTTGCATCATATTGGTGTTGACGCCTACAGCCAGCCCGCGCAGCTTGCCCTGGAAATTGTAACGCAGGTTCACATTAAGCCGGATGCGTTTTTCTGTTTCCAGGAAGCGAAAGCCATCATCGTTGTAGGCATGCCCCCCGATCACCAGGTCGAGGTTTTTTAGTTTTTGTGCATGCGAAAAATTGACTCCTTCCTGGAACTGCGACGTGCCTTTCCACCATTTCAGAGAGCTCCTGCGCGGGGCATCGTAGCTCCCGGCGAAGACGGTGACCTTGGTGATGGGCTTATCTTTGGCATAAGCGGTGCGCAGGTTGATGGCTCCGTTGAGCGCAGAAGAGCCAAACAAGGCTGAGGCCGCGCCTTTGATCACTTCTACCTGCTCGAGGTTTTCCAGCGGCAGGTAATTCCACTTGATGTCGTTGGCATCAGCGCTGATCATGGGCATCTCATCCACCAGCATCAGTACGCGGCTGCCTGCCCCATAGCTAAAGCCACTTCCTCCGCGGATGCTGGCTTGTCCATCGGCAACGGTTACACCCGGTACCTGGTTCATGATCATGTCCAGCGAGGTCGTGTTTTTGTTTTCAATGAGCTGGGGCTTGATCACTTCCATGCTCACCGTAATATCAGAGAGTTTCTGCTCGAATTTCCCGGCCGATACCACGACTTCATCCAGCAGCTGGTTTCCTTTGTCGGGGTCCAGCTCAACCTCTATAACCGTCGTGTCGTTTGGGGTTACCGTCACCGTTTGTGTGTGCAAGGTGTAACCTACCAGGTTGCAGCTGAGCTCATAGCTTCCCGGCTCCGATTTTAATAGAAAGGTACCATCGACATCGGTACTGCTGCCATTGGTCTTGTTCAGAATCACCGTTGCGCCGGGCAGGGCCTCCCGGTTACTTCTGTCCTTTACCAGGCCCTTGATAACACCGGTAGTCTGAGCATAAAGCTGGCAGGAATATAAAAAAATAGCTGTTAAAATATATTTCGGGGATTTTAGCATTATTCTGTTTAATTTTATGATTACAATGTAATAAATTAACATTAATTCGCCAATGCATGCCAATGAATTAACATATCAGATAGCTTTGACGCTGTTGGATGGCATTGGAGATGTTCTGGCCAAAAACCTGCTGGCTTATTGCGGGAGCGCCGAACAGGTTTTTAAAACCAAAAGCGTACACTTCGAAAAAATTCCCGGTATAGGGCCGGTGCTGGCAAAATCTATCATCAATAATCGCGAACTCTTTGACAGGGCAGATAAAGAAATACAGTTTATTCAGGATCATCATATCCGGCCGCTTTTTTTCACGGATCCGGCCTATCCCCAACGCCTGAAGCATTGCCACGACAGCCCGGCCATGCTTTATTACAAGGGAAGCGCCGATCTCAATACCTCCCGGATCGTATCGGTGGTAGGTACGCGCACGCCTTCAGACTATGGAAGGGAGTTGACGGAAAAGCTCATCGAGGATCTTACGCATTCCGGGATTATGGTGGTGAGCGGATTGGCATACGGCATCGATATCACAGCACATAAAGCGGCTTTAAAGCATGGATTGGAAACCGTAGGAGTGCTGGCACACGGGCTCGACAGGATCTACCCGGCAACGCATGCCGGCTGTGCTGCGAAAATGGCCGCGCAGGGTGGATTGCTGACGGAATATATCAGTGGAACCAACCCTGACCGTGAAAACTTTCCGGCCCGGAACCGCATTGTGGCGGGCATGTGCGATGCCCTGGTCGTGGTGGAGTCCAAGCGGGGTGGGGGAAGCCTCATCACGGCTACTATTGCCAATGCCTATAATAAGGATGTGTTTGCTTTTCCCGGAAAAGTAAACGATGAGCTGAGCGAAGGCTGCAACGGACTGATCAAAAGTAACAAGGCGAGCCTCATGGAAAGTGCTGCCGATCTGTTTTACATCATGAACTGGAATGAGGAGGTAAAGCCGGTAAGGGCTTCTGAACCCGCAGCGCCGGCCTATCACTTGTCTCCCGATGAGCAAAAAATAGTGGACGCCTTTTCCGGAAAGCCACGGCTCCACATCGATGAGATCTGCTATGCCACCAGCATTCCGGTGGGTAAGGCATCTTCCTGCCTGCTGCAACTCGAATTTTCCAATATCGTGACTTCTTTTCCCGGAAAGATGTATGCTCTAAAATCCTGATTCAGCCTGCTTTCCAGGCCTTATGTGGTATGATTATAAATAATGTGAAATAGTTGCGGGCGTCAAAAAACGATGTAAATTTACTCACTCATTAAAATTACGTTTTACTCAAATATATATTAGACACGCTATGCAAACCAAAGATGTTGATGTGCTTGTGATTGGTGCCGGACCGGCAGGAACAGTGGCCGCAGGAATTATTCATAAATCAGGATTGAACGTACGGATTGTGGAAAAAGAAAAATTTCCGCGTTTCGTTATCGGGGAAAGCCTGTTGCCACGCTGCATGGAGGCTTTAGAAGAAGCAGGATTGCTGGATGCCATCAAAGCGAAGGGATTCCAGGAAAAGGCGGGAGCTAAATTCGTGCGGGGAACAGAGGTTTGCGATTTTAATTTCAACGAGCAATTCTCCGACGGTTATAAGTGGACCTGGCAGGTACCCAGGGGAGAATTTGATAACACGTTGGCCCAGGAAGTTCAGCGGCAAGGCGTGCCGATCGATTTTGAAACAACAGTAACCGATATCAAATTTGAAGGCAGCAATTCAACAACGACAGTTGTAGATAAAGATGGCAATGCGTCCCTGATCAAAGCGCGTTTTATTGTGGATAGCAGTGGTTACGGCCGTGTGATTCCGCGCCTGTTTAACCTCGATAAACCCAGCAACCTTCCGCCGCGGAAATCGATGTTTGCGCACATCAAAGACCCGAACCGTTTGAGGTATGAAGAGCCGAACCGCATCATGGTAGTGGTGCATCAGCCGAAGACCTGGATCTGGGTGATTCCTTTTTCTACCGGGGTTTCTTCTTTAGGCTTTGTGGGCGATCCCGAATTTTTTGCAGAGCATGCCGATAAAACACCGGAAGAGCAATTACGTTTCCTGATTAACTCGGAGCCGCATCTGAAAGAGCGTTTCGGTGACCAGGACTTTGTGTTTACACCAAAAACCCTCGAGGGCTGGAGCGTGACGACTGAGCAGTTCTTCGGCGAAGGCTTTGTGCTGACAGGCAATGTCACCGAATTTTTGGATCCGATGTTTTCCAGCGGTGTAACCCTGGCAACGGCATCGAGCCAGAGGGCGGCCGGCCTGGTGATCAGGCAGCTGCAGAAGGGCGAGCAGATCGACTGGAAAAAAGAGTTCGTAGATCCGACCATGCAGGGCGTGGATGTATTCAGAACCTATGTGATGGGCTGGTACGACGGAACGCTGCACGATATTTTCTTTGCGAAAGAAATCAATGAAGACTTCAAGCGGCAGATCTGCTCCGTATTAGCCGGTTATGTGTGGGACAAGGACAACCCGTTTGTGAAAAAACACGACCGCGCGGTGAAATCCCTGGCGGAGGTGATCCGCATCAACCGCGAGCAGGAAATAAAATAATTCTATACAATAGAGTGAGTCATACAAAAAAGCTTCTGAGCGTTCAGAAGCTTTTTTAGCTATAGGCTTTTGCTAAGCCATTCTAAAAAATGTGTTTTAGGAAGCGCGGGTTTGCAGAAAATCCTGCCATAAGGCTTCCAGCTCTTCCACCAGTTCGGGCCTGATGGAGATGCCGCTTGCCTGCGGTGTCCAGAGCTGCTTTTCAAGGTTTCCGATATTCAGGATGTCGAGCGTGAGGATGGATTCTTTCGCCGGATTAAGCAAGACGTCAAACTCTATCATTACCCGGTTGGCCATGTTGCCGCGGTGATTTTTTCCTAAGAACAAGTCGGAAGCGATGTAGCCTGAGGCCATGATGCCACGAGGCTCTGCGCCAAGTACCGATAAAAACGCCCTGTCGCCGGGTTTTACTTTTTTGCTGGCACAGCTCCAGTCTTCTTTAACGCTTTCGCCACGCTTAAGTGCCTCTATGCATTCGCCGATTTCGCGCCATTCATACTTCACCGGGTTCCAGCCAAAAAGAAAGGTATTATGTGTGTGGGAAGCCATTTGAATCCATTGAAATCTTTCACAATATTAAGAAAATTTCAAATTAATTGGCCCGGGTTATACTTTCCACGGTCATTGATTTTTTCAGCACCCACTTCTACAGGGTGCTTTTACGAAAATCAATAACACATGGACGGTTTCAGGTCCGGGATTATTTATCTCAGCCTAGTTCATCACCATCACAAATTCCACCCGTCGGTTTTGCCTGCGACCTTCGTCCGATTCATTAGAGGCAACAGGCTTCGTGCTGCCATATCCTTTGTAAAAAAGCCGGTTTTTATGAACGTTTTTAGAGATAAGATAATCAACTACGGCTTTTGCCCGCTCCTCCGAAAGCGTCTGGTTTTGTGCTTCATTTCCTGAATTATCGGCATGTCCCTGAACCTCGATCTTCATTTGATTTTTTCTCATTTGAAGGGCTAGTTTATCCAGCTCATGAAACGATTCTTTGGTTAACACGGCCTTATTATGATCGAATAAAACATGATTCAACACAATCGGTTTTTTTCTTGGCCAGTAATTGTAAAAATAAATATGAAAGCCGATAGGAATAAGCCCTTTCGCAATATAGAGATGACTATAATTTACCTCTATGTAGTAGGTTTCCCCGGCTTTTACAGGAATGGAGGCCGCATAAGCAGGACCGTGCCCTGCTCCCACAACCTCCTGTGTTGTATACGGAGATAAGCCGGTGGTGCCGCTTTTGGAGATGCAATAGGATTGGCATAAACGGATATGTTTTAATGTGTTTGCTTTTATATTCTTCACACAATCCTTGCTTTCACATTTGAAAACGGTAAAATCATAATCATCGAGGCTATCTACCGGTACAATATCAAAAGACAACAACGTATCGTGTTTGATATCAAGCTTAAACCAGGCATTATAATATGGTTTTGAAGAAGTGCCAACCTTTGGAGACCATTTTGAAACATTGACCGGCCCGATAATGGAATCCGTTATCACCGTGGCATGCTGTATGTCGGAATTAGGAAGTGCTTCCAGTTTCCTGACCGCGTGCTCTATCACGCTGTTGCCGTTTTTGGTGTTTAGTTTCCTAAGCCGGTCTTTCAGGAAGAGGACCTTCTTGTTGTCACGGTTTTCAAGGGCACGACGCAATTCATGCGAATAGACATTATTAATTTTTAAGTCGATCGAATCTTTTGTGTAGCGCTTTGAAAATGCAGTTCTTTTTTCCTCCAGATAACGAAAAGGCCTGGAACCATATTCTGAATAGTTGAATATAAGCTGCCAGTTGTAAAAAGACATCAACGCACTATCCTCCTGGGTTGCAAAATAGCTTTCCAGAATGGCTTTATCCACCAGGCAGGTCCTTTCGAGTTGTTCGAAATAGTGGAAGCTGTTTTTCGTATCTGCCGGCGACTCCCGGAATCGTTTCGAATACCGCGCTAATTGTGTTTCCGGGTTCAAGGCATTTTTTCCATCTTCCACGAAGAGATTTGTTGGCACTGCTCCACAGGTTCTGTGCAACACCTCTCCCGAAACGTCGAGATACAACATTGTAGGATAAGTAGTAACCTGGTATCTTTTCGCAAGATCAAATCCTTCGTTCGCTTCCATATCCACTTTCGCACAGATAAAATTGGCATTATAGAAGGCCGCAGCAGTATCGTTGGTGTATACATTTTTCTCCATCCATTTGCAGGGGCCACACCAGGAAGTATAGCAATCGAGGAAAATCATCTTGTGTTCTTTTTCCGCTTTTTGCAATACGGCTTTCCATTTTGTGTTCTCAAAACGGATCGCCTGTTGCGCGGTTGCATCGAAGCGATGCAGGCATCCAATCACAAAAAAGAGCAGGAGGCTAAGCGGCGTTTTCATCTTCTTAAAATTGGCGTGATAGATCACAGATGTTGAGCAGAGAATTGATGGAACAGCTTTTAAGACGGCCAAATGGCTTTTCCGGAATAGCGGCACCATAAACTCTTCAAATGTATATTGAAGAATTTACATAAAGATACCTGGAATCAGGTGTTTAGAAAAAGAAAACCTTCAACCTATCCGTCGGAGTTTTTTCAGGGTCATTTCCCAAAAAAGTCATCGATAAACTCCGGGTTCGGATAATACCCGTAAGAATCTGTCGCCTGATCCGCTTATTTTCCCCGCTTCGCAGCGGGCAATTCTGCGTAAGTAGATTTGGCGAAAATAAAAAACCTAACAGCTCTCCGCCGGGGCTTTTGTGTTAGCCTTTTCTTACCATATATCCACATAAAGGGCGGTTTACCGCCCTGTTTATTCGAATAACAACATTTAAATTGGGAGCCAATTATAAGGGAAGGTAAGCAGGACTGCATTCACTTAAGGATTATCAGTTATATGGAACATTCATCAGAGCCAATTCACTTTTTTACAGAAGAAGATTTTAAAACCCTCGAATCAGTCGCCGGGAAAAAGAAAGACAACGACAGTAGTGCTCACCAGGAAGCCTACAGCAGGCTGGTACAGGTTTACGATAAAGTACACTACTGGGCTTTACAGGTTCAGGGGCGGCTGTTCCCGGAGGGTTATGTTCAGATCCGCCGCCGTCCGACAAACCAGGGAAATCATTTTTCGGAATACTTATGGGCTAAAATTTATCCCAATCGCGAGGTATCGGCCAAGTTGGCCTTTACCGTGGAAATTAATACTTACAGCGGTTTTACGGTTAAGATTGACACGGTAAGTCTCTCTGAGGAAGACCCTATCAGGCTGGAGTATTTGAGGTACCGGGGAGAGGATTGGAATGCTTCGGAGATTGTCACTCACTTTCCGACAACCATGGTCAATTCCTCCTGGGAGGAGCTGATTCAGAGGACTTCGCAATATTTTCTGAGGATCAGGCCGCACTATGAGAAACTGGCTCTCTGGTTCAATCCTGCAAGTGCTTCAAGCATGGAGACCGAAAGAAACGAGCAAAGTCAATATTGGTTCCTGAGCTATAATCCGAGTAACTGGCGGGCAAAATTTTCTAAAAAGCTATCGTATCATTTTCACGGGCATGGCGAAAATATCATAAGAAATCTGAACAATGCGCGTATCGGTGATTATATTTTCGGATTTGCCAACGATGAAGGAGCGAGATCAGTCTGTATTTTTAAAGTAACGAGACAATACTTCCGGTCAGAGCATTTACAGAGAGACGTCATCCTGTTTTCCCCTGCTTACATTTCTCCCATAGGCATCAGCTATCGCGATATTGCAGAGAATAAAAATATCAGTGGCGATTTTAAAAGTGATCGGTTTAAAACAGGCTTTTATAATCTTGACGAAGCTTCTTTTATGGAGATTCTTAACAAGTTTGATATTGATTTGGAAGACATTGAGGCAGTGATGAGCGCACAACCCTTTACGTTTAGTAATGATGCCGATCCGGATAACACTGCCAACATGCTCGACAGCGAGAATGATATAGAGGTATTAGCAGCATTGATTTCTTATAAGGAGATAGCGCCACCACTTGCCATAGGCCTGTTTGGAGACTGGGGGACAGGAAAGAGCTATTTTATGCACCACCTGGCAAAACGAATAGAAAGTTATGCCGAATCGCTTGATGACGCTTTTTGTGAACGGGTTATCAAAATTCATTTCAATTCCTGGCACTACATTGATACCAATCTCTGGGCTAGCCTGGTGAACCATATTTTTGAATCTATATATAAATACCTTGACAAGGAATTTGGTTCAGGAGATAAAAGTGAAAGCGAAAAATTATTTGCAAGCCTTAATTCGACCCAGCTTAGGATCCGGGAAAAAGAGAGTGAAAAAGAAAAGATCACGCAAAGGATAAGTAAGCTTAACCGGGAGCTGGCAGGAATAAGAGCAAAAAAAACAGAGATTTCCGAAGAAAAACTGGTGGAGGGGCTTTTCGAAATGCCCGAGATCAAGAACCAGATCAAGGCCATTGAAAAGGAGTTTCTGGGCCCTGCCTTAACAGATATACACGTTATTGAATCTCAGATTGCCCAACTTCAAAATCTTGGGAGCAGGATTAAAAAGGCATTTGACAATACGTTGAAGTATAGTTTTAAAGAGGTTCTGTGGTTTATCATCTGCCCGGCCCTCTTGTTTCTTCTTCCCTGGCTCATCCCCGTATTATTTAAAACAACGCTTGGCGAATGGCTGCCATTTATAAGCTCCGGCGCCAATAAAATGGTGTTTACCCTGGGCGCTTTTATCTTTTTTCTTCGTCCTGTCAACAAAGTATTGGACAGGTTTGAAACCCTGCATAAAAAATTACAGGAGCTGAAAAAGCAGAAATTGCTTGAAAAGGATGAAGAAGGGAAAAACATTTTAGAAAAAATAGAGGAGTACAGGGCGCATGAGGAAGCAATCAATAAGGAAGTTGCGGAGCTTAATACAGCAGTGGCTAAGCTGGAAACGGATATTGCCGACATTAAATCGGGAAAACGTATTTACCGGTGGGTAGCTGAAAGGCTAAACAGCCAGGATTACAAAAAACACCTGGGCATTATTTCCACGATCCGCCAGGATTTCGAAATGCTGGATGCCCTGATGCTTGATCAGAAAAAAGCCAATGCTTTGAGTGTAAAGGATAAAATCGAAAATCCGCCGACGGCAAAAAGTATTGAACGTATCGTGCTGTTTATAGATGATCTTGATCGGTGCCCTGAAAACCGCGTGGTCGAAGTGTTACAGGCCGTGCATTTGCTTATGGCTTTCAAGCTCTTCGTCGTGGTTGTGGGAGTTGATTCCAGGTGGCTGAAAAATGCGATTGAGTATGAGTACAGGAATGAGCTCGGTAACACCGTAAATAACAATGCCCGGAACCATGCGATAAAAGCAAACGATTATCTTGAAAAAATATTCCAGATTACATTCAGGCTCAGAAAAATGAGTGCTGTAAGCTCAGCTAACCTGATCACCTACCTCACCAGCGTGGATGAAACGATTGTGGAACCGCCTGCCGGGCTTGAACAGGAAAACAGGATGCTTCAGGGTATTCTAACGGAAGAGGCAAATGAATCCGGGGCTGAAGGTTTAAATCCAGGCGGCGCATCAAAGGAAAAACAAAAAAACGGCTCCAGGATCAAGCCCTCTGAGCTGGCGCTTACCGAATATGAACGAAAAATGATGATTTTTATGGCGCCCCTGATTTCATCTTCGCCAAGAGCCTTGAAACGTTTTGTAAATATGTACAGGATGTTGAGAGCACATAATAATTTCAGGGAAATCTACCAGGGAGACAAGCATTATGAAGTAGCGCTTTTGTTTCTTGCTCTGACTCTAAGCGCAAATGCAGAGGCTCATGCCTGGATTAAATTGCTTTTGAGAACTCAAAACAATGAGTTGTTTGCGGATATTCAACCGATGCCAGCTGTTATAACAGAGTTGGAACCGCAGGTAGGTTTTATACTTCAATACAAAATAGGCGATTATAAAGATGTCTTGGGCCTGGTTGACCGTTTTGGTTTTAATAATGAGTTATGATAGAAATAATAAGTTAGAAAATAAAGGCCGCTCCGCAGGATTGCAAATCCTGCGGAAAGAGCAGATCTGATGAAAAATAAAAAAGCCTCAACATTGCTGTTAGGGCTTTTTGTTTGTGGGCTTAACGGAAAAAATGTCGAACCACTTTTTAGAAGATTTGACGGTTTTATATGGATTAAGCAACTCAATTTCAGTTTGATGCATAAATAAGCTAGTGTTTTATAATCTACTTATTATTAAATTATTTATGCTGTTCCAATTTTTTTGAAACTGCAAAAGATGAAATTTTGGATTGTGTTAAAAGGCGTTTTGTGATCAACCGTAATACATTTTACCTTTTCAAAGAATTTCTGAAGCCTTTCCGTCATAGAAATTTCAGAATATTGTTTAATTTCAATACCACTGCATTTAGTAGGACCTTGTTCCGAGAATGTGCCTATAATTAAAACACCTGATGGTTTAAGATTTTGCCGTATCGTTTCGATGTAATTATTTACATCTGCTTCTTGTGTTAGGAAATGAAACGCTGCTCTATCATGCCAAAAATCATATTGTTCAGTTGGTTTAAAGGTTGCGGCATCGGCAACTATCCATGTTACCTTAGTCGCATTCTTACCAAGTCTTTGTTTTGCTCTTTCAAGCGCAGCAGCTGAAATGTCGAGAACTGTGATGTTCTGATAACCCATTTCAAGTAAATTGTCAACTAAAAAGCTATCCCCACCGCCAATGTCTATAATTTTCGCTGTTTTATGAACGTTAAACTGCTTTAAGAACTCTAATGATGTAGTGGGGGTTGGCTGATACCAGCTTACATCTTTCAACTCCTTTGTCGAATAGATATTCTCCCAATGTGTTTTTTTATCAAAGTGCTCCATGATTTTTTAATTTGTTAAGCAAAGGCCTGGGTTATTGCCTAACAAAAGCCAATATAAATATAACGAAAAAGGTATGTGGTTCGACCAGCCTGTAGAGTAAACAAAAAAAGCCTTGCATTTGCAAGGCTTTTAAGGCTGTGGTACCTCCAGGGATCGAACCAGGGACACACGGATTTTCAGTCCGTTGCTCTACCATCTGAGCTAAGGTACCAACTTAATGGGCAGCAAAAATAATAGAAATTTCTGAATCCGCCAAACAAATATTAAAATTTCCTAAATCCGGATTCGGAACAGGGATTTGGTTACTTTTATAATCCCTTTGAATTTAGTTTTAGATATCGGAAATACGCGCGTGAAAGCCGCCCTGTTCGACGGCGACAGAATCGTGGAGCTGAAGTACTTCGGCTCACAGGACGAGGTGTGGAACGACATCGGGTTTATCCGCCAGGCCAGCGCCGCCATGATTGGCAGTGTGGTACACGATACCGAGCGCCTGGCAGACAAGCTCAGCACCTTATTTCCGGTATACCTCTTTTCTTCCACAACGAAGATCCCGCTCGAAAATTTATACCAATCGGTCTCTACGCTCGGCTCCGACAGGCTGGCGGCAAGTATCGGCGCTTACGCCTTATACCCGGATGCCGATGTGCTGGTGGTGGATGCGGGGACCTGCATCAAATATAATTTTACGAATGCAGCCAACCAGTACCTCGGCGGTGGCATTTCCCCGGGGCTGGCCATGCGCTTCAAAGCCCTGCACCAGTACACCGGCAAGCTTCCGCTCATAGAGCCTGGTGCCGAAACGATAGAGCTGATTGGGCGCGATACCCGCCATTCCATCCTGAGCGGCGTCATTGCCGGCAGCATTGCCGAAATAGATGGTATCATTGCCGGTTACAGGGGGCAATACCCCGGCCTGATTGCCGTTATAAGCGGGGGAGACAGTGAATACTTGGCGAAACAATTAAAAAGTAGCATCTTTACCCACCAGAATTTAGTTTTAAAAGGGCTTAATTATAGTTTAAATTGCACTAATCCATTACCGTGAAGAAACATTTTTCCTTCTTTCCTCTTTTTTTGTTGTGTGTAGCCACGGTATGTGTTTCCACGGCTTCCCAGGCTCAGATCCTTACCTCAAGCCCATACTCCCGTTACGGACTGGGAGAGCTTAACCTGCCTACCTTTGCTACACCGTCCGCTATGGGCGGTTCGTTTATTGCCTACCACCTCGATAGTACCACCACGCCTGTATTCATTAACCAGGCCAACCCGGCAGGTTTGTCGGGCCTGCGTTTTGCTACCCTTGAGCTGGGCGGGCAGGCGCAGTTTACCAAGATCAGCAACGCGGGGACCTCGCTTAATAAACGTAATGTTAATTTTTCGTATGCTTCCCTGGGCTTTCCCCTGGGTAAGGCAGGTGGCGCGGCTTTCGGCATCATGCCCTACAGCTCGGTAGGGTATAAAATCAACTCGACGGAAGAGGTGAGCAACATCGGAACCCTCAACTACCAGTTTGATGGGGAAGGCGGCCTGAACAAGGCTTTTGTTGCTATCGGGCAAAAGCCGTTCAGAAAGCAGTTAGCAAAATTCCTTCGTTCATCCCTTCGCGACACCCTGGTGAAATATGAAAAAACCGCCAGGTACAAACGTATTAAGGTTGGTCGTGAGCTCTTATCGGAACTATCATTGGGAGCCAGCGGGGCTTACCTTTTCGGGACGATCAACCAAACCACACGGGTTATCTATCCCGGCTCCATTACGTATTTCAATTCCAAGCGGGAGCGCTCGGTGCAGGTCAACGATTTTGTTTTCAGCGCAGGCCTTCAAACGCATTTCACGATCGACTCGGCCCGCTATCATGGCAAGGATACACTCAAGCAGGGCAAGCGCATCCTGATGAAGGAAAAGGTGAAGATTGGCTTCGGCTTCTTTGCCGGCATTCCGTCGGGTGTGATGGCCAAGCAAAATAACATCATCTATACTTATGCCCTGAACGATGTTGGCGGAGAAACCCCCAAAGACACAGTCTTAAATTCGCAGGGTGTACAGGGAAGCATTCAGCTTCCGCTGGAAATGGGTTTCGGCCTTTCTTTCAAAAAAGGGGAGCGCCTCCATGTGCTGGTGGATGCGGCTACGACAAACTGGAGCGCTTACAAGAGCTTCGGGGAAAGCAACTCCAACTTTCAGAACAGCTACCGCGTATCGGCAGGCCTTAATTATATGCCGAACGGTCTCGCTTTCAACTCCTACATGAAACGTGTTCAGTACCGCCTGGGAGTAGGCTATACCAATGGCTACCTCGATCTGAAAAATACACCGGTAACGAACCTTTATGTGACGGCTGGCCTCGGATTGCCTGTAGGGCTGGGGCGCGCGACCGACCGCGCTGTGGTAAATATCACGGCGCAGTTTGGCAAGCTCGGCACTACCAGCAATAATTTGTTGCAGGAGCAATATGCGAGGATCATCCTCGGCTTTACATTTAACAACCGCTGGTTCATCAGGCCTAAATACGACTAATTTTTACCGTCATGCTATTTTCCAGACATCCGTATGTGCTCGCCGGCATGGCCATGTTTATGCTGTTGCTCACATCCTGCGAAAACAACCGGAGCGAGGTGATGGCCATAGGAGAAAAAAAGATCATGCCTTCGCAAACGGGTAAAGACATCACCATGCTCTATACCGATTCCACGTTTTTGAAGATCAGGCTGGAGGCCCCGCAAATGATCATGTACGACAAGGGCACGAAAGAGCCGATGACCATTATGCCTAAGGGCTTATTCGTGTCTTTCTTTGATGATAAGGGAAAGCAGAGCACAACGCTGAAAGCGAATTATGGCATCCGCTACGAAACGAGCAGGCGAATGGAAGCCAAGTACGATGTGGAGGTGGTGAATGTTACCGGTGAGAAATTAAACACAGAGCATCTGGTGTGGGACGAAAACACGAAGCAGATCACTTCCGACGTGTTTGTCAAGATCACTACCGCCAAAGAGATCATCATGGGAAAGGGCCTCAGGTCGAACCAGGATTTTACGCAATATGAGATCCTCGAAATTACGGGGATCTTAAAGATAGAAGACAACGCCTTATAATGTTAAGATGAATAAATTTTTCAGGATCATGGAGCTTATCTGGCTCGCCGGAGCTGTTATCGGGGCAGGAGCTGCGGTGTATTTCCTCATAATCAAAGACTCGGACAGTGCCCTGTATTTTGTGGCTTTCTTTGTGATCTCCTCCATCATGTACCTTACACGCCGCTACCAGCGGGTGAACCAGGAAAAACGCCAACAGGAACCACCGCGTAAATGACCGTAGGGCTTGCCATAACCGGTGGAGGTATCAGCGGAGCGTTTGTGCCCCTCCATGGTTTACGGCAGGAATGAGGCCTTGCGCATCTCCTGGCTTGATTGACTTAAGTGCTTGATAAAGAGTGGATTAATGAAGTGGTGCGCCTTGTCTTAGGGTTTGAAAGCGCCGGAAAACGGGGAAGGATTCTTGACGCTTGGGCCTCCGCTAAAAGGGGTTTTATGGGAAAGTACCGCTGTGCCCGAAATCAGGCTCTAGGCCGCTATGCTGGCGGGAAAATTAATCTAAAATAATTTTCCGTTATTCGGCAATAATTTTATCTTTGCATTCCTTAAATTTAATTATTAACATGAGTGTTTTAGAAAAAATTCGTAGTAAAACCGGGCTTCTCGTTGGTATTATTGGCTTAGCCCTGGTGATCTTTATTTTAGAGAGTTTATTAGGCTCAGGCGGCGCCCTGTTCGGGAGCAGCGATACCCTGGTGGGTAAGATCGCCGGCGATAAGATCGATTATAACACCTTTAACACGAAGGTAGAGCAGCAGATCGTACAGATCCAGCAAAATAACCCGCAGGCTCAGATCAACGACCAAACCAAAGAACAGATCGTGAACCAGGTATGGCAGGAGATGATCAACGAGCGCGTGAATAAAAAACAGTATAACAAACTGGGTGTTTCCGTGTCTGCTGATGAACTGTACGACCTCATGTTGGTACACCCTCACCAGTATGTGATCCAGCAGGTAACCGACCCCAATACAGGAAAAATCATCGAAGGTTTTGCGAAGCCGGATGGTTCCCTCGACGTGGTAAAATTAGGCCAGTGGGTAGGGCAGATGAGCCCGGAGCAAAGCAAATTCTGGAAACAGCTGGAAACATCGATTTCCGAAGTTCGTGCGGCTGAAAAATACAATACCCTCATCAAAAAAGGGATGTATGTTACCTCTGCGGAAGCAAAAGACGCTTTCATTGGACAAACCAAGCAAGTAAATACCAGCTATGTGATGAAGCGTTATGCCAGCGTATCGGATTCTGCCGTGAAAGTATCGGAAGAAGACATCAACAATTACTACAACAAGCACAAAGCCCTTTACAAAATAGGACAAACGACCCGCAAGATCGAGTATGTATCTTTTGATGTGTTACCTTCCAATAAGGATTATGAGTCGCTCCAGAAAGAAGCGATGGATGTGGTGGAGATTTTCAAAACCAAAACAGCAAAGGAAGATTCGTCTTACATTTCACAGGAAACAGAAGGCGGGCAGGTGATGATCTCTTCTTACAACAAGAAAAGCATGATTATTCCCGATTCATCGGTTTTCACAGCAGCTAAAGGAACAGTATTTGGTCCATACACAGAAGGTACGTTCATCAAGATCTATAAGCTGACGGATACCAAATCGGTAGCGGATTCAGCAAAAGTACGCCACATCCTCATTGGCCTGCAAAGCCAGAAAACACAGACACAGCGTACGCCGGAAACGGCAAAGCGTATCGCCGACAGCTTAACGGTTCTCCTGAAAGAGAAAAAAGTAAGCTTCGACACGCTCGTAAAAACCATGTCTGACGATTTGGGCTCAGTCGATAAAGGAGGAGATTACGGCTGGTTCGATGAGAACAAAGGTTTTGTAGAGCCATTCAAAAATGCAGGCTTAATGGGTACTGTAGGGAATATTTCCGTAGTGCCTACACAATTCGGTTTCCATATCATCGAAGTATTGGGCGTATCAAAAACACGTCACAACAGCTACACAGTAGCACAGATCTCCAAGCTGATCGCTCCAAGCTCTGAAACCAATAAGGAATACTATAAGCTGGCTTCTGATTTTGCCGGTAAAAATTTAAATACAGAAGCGTTCAACAAAGCCATCGAGGCGGACAAACTGAACAAGCGTATTGCCGACGATGTGAAGGAAAGCGATAAGAACCTGCCGGGCCTGGATGGTGCGAATGACCTCGTTCGCTGGATCTACAAATCGAAAAAAGGGGATGTATCGGAAGTATTCGAATTCAAAGACCGTTACATCGTTGCGAACCTGGTGAGCATTAAAGACAAAGGCATCGCTCCGTTGGAAGAAGTAAGGGAAGATGTGACGAAGAAAGCGATCCGCGATAAAAAAGCAGAGCAGTTCATCGCTGAATTTACCAGCAAAGCCGGTGCGTCCAAGTCTATCGACGATATTGCCTCTAAAATGAACCTGATCGTAGAGAAAGCCGATAATCTGACATTTGCTTCTTATAACATCCCGGCCATCGGCCGTGAAGATGCCCTGATCGGTACAGCGACAGCCATGAAAAACGGTGCGCTTAGCAAAGTAATCAAAGGCGATAACGGTGTGTTTGTTGTATTTATCAATGCTGTAAACGAAGCTGCTCTGCCAAAGGATTTCAAAGGCAAGCAAAAAGAAATGGAGCAGGCTGCTAATGGCCGCGTGGATTACGAAATGTATGATGCGTTAAGAGAAAAAGCAGATATTGAAGACCACAGAGGAAAATTCTTCTAGGCTTCATCAACATAAACAAAAAGCCCTTCCGATTACCGGGAGGGCTTTTTTAGTTTAATAAAACGCTTAGTCAGGTTTATGTCAAACGGAGAGTAGCATGTTGGCGTTTCATAGTATAATCGTTTGTCTGGCTGATCGGAGTCGAAGCCATTAGGACAACCTTCCGACTCTGCTCAGGGCGACCTGCCGCCGTTGACTTCGAGAACCTCAGTCAACGGATGGTGACTGAGACTCACAAAGTCGCCATTAAACGATTCGTCGCCTGACAGCAAAAAAGGACTTTGCTATACGGTCTTATTTATAGAAAACCAGTTTTTGAAAATCTGCTCTCCACACTCCGACAGGATCGATTCGGGATGGAATTGGACGCCGCACACATCATCGCTCACATGTTGCAATGCCATGATATGGCCCTCCGGATCGGTGGCGGTAATCTCGAGCTGCGCCGGTAAATATTCTTTGCCAACCACCCAGGAATGGTAACGGCCGGTGAGGAATTGAGGCGGGCAGTCCCGGAAAATACCTTCCTGCTTGTGGATCAGAGGAGTCGCCTGTCCGTGGCACACACGCTTCAAATTATGCAAGCTGCCTCCGTAAAATTCGCCGATGGCCTGCATACCCAGGCAGACACCGAAAATAGATTTATGCGGATGGTAGCGTTTCAGAAGCTCCGGCATGATGCCCGCGTCTTTCGGTAAGCCGGGGCCCGGAGATAAAATGATCCGGTCGTAGGCCTCGATGGCAGGCAGGGAAATCTGGTCATTGCGGTACACATCAGCCGAAAGGCCGGTTACCTTCTCCACCAGGTGAACGAGGTTGTAGGTAAAGCTGTCGTAATTATCGAGTACCAGGATCTTCACAATCAATATCTGCTGCGCATAAAATTACGCATCCTCCGTCTATAATTGCGGATGCTGCCATCATTTTATTACATTCGTATACCAAATTTCAGCTATGTCCGGCTTTGCCACGCTTTTTGAGGATTACGGCCTATGGACCATTCTCCTGATTGCTTTGCTGGCTTTTATCGCTGGCTTTATTGATGCCATAGTCGGCGGCGGCGGTCTGATCCAGGTGCCGGCTTTGCTCATCGCTTTTCCTACGATTTCTTTGCCCGTATTATTCGGCACCAATAAAATTGCAGCGCTTGCCGGCACGCTCACTGCCACGCTTAAGTATGCGCGCAGGATCCGTTTCGATTTTCCACTGCTGCTGGTCATTGCCGCCTGTTGCTTTGCCTCCTCCTTCGTTGGAGCCAGGCTCATCAGTCATCTGGATAGCAATAAGCTGAAGCCTGTGATCCTGTTTGTTCTGATCGGCATCGCCATTTATACACTCTTCAATAAAAACCTTGGAGCAGCCAAAAGCAAGGACCTCACACGCGAAAAGCAAATGCTGTATGGTGGGCTTATCGGACTGGTCGTTGGTTTCTACGACGGCTTCTTCGGTCCGGGTACCGGGAGTTTTTTCGTATTGGGCTTTGTCGTAATCATGGGCTTCGAATTTGTGAAAGCCTCTGCCTATGCCAAGGTGGTGAACTGTGTCACCAATCTGTCGGCGCTCATCGTCTTCATCTCCAAAGGCTATTTTATTTTACCCCTGGCCATCGTGATGACCATCTTCAACATGACGGGAAGCTACATCGGCAGCCACCTCGCACTCAAAAAAGGAAATGGCTTTGTGCGCATCATTTTCCTGGTCATCGTCGGGGTCATGATCTGTAAGTACGGCTACGACCTGTGTTTTGGCTGATTTTAAAAAATGCTATGAACCGTAGCAGACAGCAAATGTTTAATGATCTAATTTTGCCTCTTATTAATTTTAAGATGAAGAAAGCAGAATTTTTACAGGTACATGATGAGATCATCATGAGCAAAATTTATTTGATCAGAGGTCAAAAGGTAATGTTAGACAGGGATCTGGCGGAATTGTATGGTGTGGAAACGAAACAATTAAAAAGGCAGGTAACCAGAAATACGGAGCGTTTTCCGGAGGATTTTATGTTTGAGTTAACGCAAGAAGAATTCAATAACTTGAGGTGCCAATTTGGCACCTCAAGTTATTGGGGAGGTACAAGGTATTTGCCCATGGTATTTACAGAGCATGGTGTTTTAATGTTGTCAAGTGTTTTAAACAGCAGACAAGCCATCCAGGTAAACATTCAGATTATGCGGGTATTCACACAGGTCAGGCAAATGCTTTTCGATAATACGGAGTTAAGATTAGCCATCGAAGAAATAAGGAAGAAAACAGATAATAACGTCAGGAATATCGAAATCGTTTTTCAATACCTTGATGAACTGATAGAAAAGAAGGAGAAACCCAAAGCCCGGAAAGCAATAGGTTATAAAATCCCTAAGAAAAAATAAGTCGATACAAACCACGATCCTGAACAAACAAGCTTTAGAGTTTATCTGTTCCGGTTACATCATCGCTTCAGGATCTTTTCATAAACCGTACCCGCTTTGCTTTCCACCGAAATGAAATACAGGCCGGATTTCAGATGCTGCCATGGCAGCTCATCCTGGAGCACCGCAGCATTCCATACTTTGCGTTCCAAGATCTCTCCAAGCGTATTGATCACAACCAACTGTTTCAGCTCAGAAGCAGAGCGGATGCTTAAGACATCGCTTACCGGGTTTGGGTACAGGCTGATGGCTCCACTGTTTTGAAGATCAGCGACGGAGGTAGGTCCCCCGATGGTGAGTTGAAGGCTGTCTTTTTTGCAGCCGTTGCGGGCTACCAGCTTTACCGTGTAGGGAGCATTTCCCGTAAAGGTATGTGTAGGTGAAGTTTGTGTGCTTCCGAAGCTCCACACATAGTGCGTGGCATTTTTTGAGGTGTTCTGAAAGGAATACACCTTGTTCCCCAGGCTTGTATAGGTAAATTGAGGCACAACCGTCGTTGAGTTGAGGTTCCATAAATCGACGCTGTCTAAAACAGTGCTGCTGGCAGTAGCTCTCATGGCTGCGGCATCTGTGGCATTTAGGCTTGCAGTATAAGTGGAGCTGTTGGCGGCTTTCAGGAAGATGCTGCTATAGAACACGCTGGCCGCAAGGTAGGTGCCCGCAAAGCTCGGATGGCTTTCATCCGGGTCATAGAGATTGAGTGTTGGGTTACTGGCCCTGATTTTTTTCCAGGCAACGCCCACAGGCGCTACACCGGTCATAAAGCTGTCTTTAAACAGCATATAGCTTTCACGAAGCCTGGCCTGCATCCCGGCGTAGGTACATAAAGGCGCATAGAAGCCGCAGTTGGCGGCATCTCCGTTTTGTCTGCCCCAGGTCATATAAAACAAAATATTTGCGCAGGGGAGGTATTTTCTAACACTGTCCACCAGCCGCTCGCCATAAGGATATGTACCCGACATGACCTGGGCCGGAGGAAAGGAAGGCTCCTGGCTTTGCGCCTGCAGTACCACCACGTCCCAGCTCTGGCTTTTAATCTTGGACAGCGTTGTGGCATTGGTGCTGTGGTTTTGAAAGGTATAGCCGCCGGGGGCGCTGCTATCGTAAACAACAGTATCACCCAGGCTTAAAGCCAGGTCGGTGAGTACCTGCGGCAGGTTGTTGACATAGGTATAACTATTGCCGATAAATAACACTTTCTTTTTTTTCTGTGCCTGCGCAGATAAAGCAAACGCGATCAGGCAAATTCCTGCGTAGAGTAATTTCATAGGACAAAGCTAAGTTTCATTTTCAAAACGAAAACAGGTTTAAGTCGCAGCTTATTGGAATCTTATAGTAGGCGTCTTAAAACGCTTTGTGGTCGAGGGGTTCAGGGGATATAACTTTTTTTGAAGAAAGGGTGACTTATTGAATGCTGTTTTTTGATGAGTGAAAGGATCAGCCTTACCTCTTCTTTTTCAAAAGACGTTTTCGGTAACGTGGAATTTCCTTGAGTGAAAGCTTGACGTCCCGTGTTTGAAAAGCAAGGCTCTTTATGGCTTCCCTGTATCCATATTGCACGCCCCGGTTGATCTCGTAGTAGCGGTGCCGCTCCAGGTCATTCTCTATGGCAATGAGGTCGAGCACGCCGCTTTGCTTATGTTTGAGCTGTTGCAGTCCCAGCCAGGTTGTGGTAAGTTTGGGATAGTTGCCGGCAACCCAGCAAAAATCGGATTCAGCATCTTTGATGATGTCCTCTTTATATTGTCCGAGCTCTTCATGGCTCAGCACTTTGGCCCTGAGCAATTCGCGCTTGTATTGCAGGCATTCGTTCTGAAGCTTGGTTTTGGCTTTGATGAGCACCGTAATGGTTTTGAAACGTGCAAAGGCTTCTGCGGAAG
The DNA here is from genome assembly GCA_943362175.1 of Hydrocarboniphaga daqingensis. Lineage (GTDB taxonomy): Bacteria > Bacteroidota > Bacteroidia > B-17B0 > Aurantibacillaceae > UBA4416. The sequence continues at coordinate 178,311 of CALRIU020000008.1, forward strand.
GCCTGTAAACCGTATTGTCCAGGCCTTCTCCATAACGCGCTTCGCAGGCAGGAATCGTTTTGCGGATATCGACGATCACTTTTTTGTAATTGTCTTTCAGCCTCCGGCGCCATGCGATGCTTTTGGAAAAAGGTGCCGCGATAGAATCGTGGTAGTTGACCTGCTGCCAGATATTCAGCGAGGCACCCAGGATCAGGGAGTCGAAAGCCTGTTTGTTGAGGCTGATGGCCGTAGAGAGCGTATCCAGCTGCGCTTCTTTTTTGGTGAGCTCTCTCTGTATCCCATTCAGCGTTTGGATCGGGTAAGGCTTCAGCTTATCGGTTTTAATAGCAGTCTTAAAGCGCCTGGTACGTGATGCCTTCTTCAGGTAGGTATGCGCATAGGCCACGCCCTGTGACAGCAAAATAGTATAATTCCTGGTATGATTCAGGGTGAGCCTTACCTTTTTAGACATAAACCCGCTATGTCCTTTATTTTCTTTCAGTAATAAAGCCATTTTGCGCTTGTTCTTGGCCTTATGCATGTGTACGGCCGACTTCATGTCGCTCTTGCTTTGCCTCAGGCTATAGTAGGCGTTAGAATACGATGCCGTTGCACTGTCCAGGAACTGCATCTGAGAGAGGGAGTCTTTTTCCGCATGCGCCTGCCGCCAGTTAATCAGCCCGATCTGGTCTTCGCAAAGCGTGGTCACGAAATGATTGTGAGTGTTAAATGATCGGCTTCGCGTATTCAGGTCCTGCCATTGTTGTTTGCGGTTGAGGGTCGCATAACGGTCGCATTCGGCGCATTCCACACCCTGCCGGTTTTGCGATTTCAGTGTGCTGTCGTTAAAATAGTACCAGGCACTGTCTGTTTCCAGCTCGCGGAAGCTGCGTGTGTCACCCAGGTTCCAGATGGGATTATCCGGTACATGCGTTATGGCGAATAGCCCTGGTTCGCTGAGGTAAAAATCTTTGGTAATGCCTTTCCTGAAAACCCGCTTCACCCGGATCGGCAGCATGGCCATACGCTTGCGGAGGATGCGGTTGAAATAGCGCTGCTTATAATAGAAGGTTGGGCCTGATTCCTCCCCGCAAATGGTTTTGAGTTTCCAGCGCCAGCGGTTGCGGATCTTTTTCTTTTTCAATTTTTCGGGATGCTTCTCAAACCAGCGCATGATCCACTTCGCCATCGGGGTGAGCTCGTAGTCTGTTTTTCCTTTGCTCCAGGTGGCGTCATACACGTACCACAGGCCATCCAGCTTCACCGCGCTCCAGGCATGGTTGTGTATGTAGATGGTATCGTTTACGTCAAACAATTCATCTTTGGCATAGCCATATACCGTGACGTTGGTAATACCTGCCAGCATACAAAGTGTATCCATCAGGTTGGCATAGCCGAGGCAGATCGTACGCTTTGTTTTCAGGATGCGTTGAATGCTGCCGGGGATAGGAGCAGTGGGCAGATAGAATTCGTTGTAGTCGTAAGAAATGTTGGTGCTTACCCAGGTAAAGATCGCATCGAATTTTTCCTGGTCGCCGGTTTTGCCTTGCGTCAGTTTTTTCACGAGTTGCTCCGCATCTGTTTCGGTACGCTTTTTAAAGGACACCTCTTTGGTGGTGTAGGGAAGAAGGTCCGGATCTGTGGGCGTCTGGCCGTAGAGGAAGCTTGTCGCGCCAACCAGGAAAACCAGTGGGAGCAGGAGTATCCGAAAGACCATCACAATGCCCAGCCTTTGCTTATGAGGTATTGCCTGCAGCTATTGCAGAATCCCCTGAGTTCGTTCGTGTGATTTTTACCTTCCGCATCGCGCATGTAGCAGGTTTTTTCAGGGCAGTGCTTCAGCCCCTGTGTGTGACCCAGCTCATGGATGGCGATCTTGTAAAGCTGGTCCGGGGTATTTGTTTTCGATAACCTGAAAGTCGAGGCCACGCAGGCATTACCCGGGCAGAGGCCTAAGCCCATGATCCCGTAATCGCTGATTGTTCCTTTCGTCCAGCTGATGTCTTTGGTGGTAAGCGCCATCGTGACATGGCCGGGAGTACACCGCCTGTTCAGGTAATTCACCAGGCTGTCGGCGCGGTAGCGGTTCCTGGCTTTGTAATAGGCCTGCGGTGGGATTGGGATGGCTTTTTTGAGCTCCACCTTCGGGTAGCGTTTTTTAATTTCCTGAAGCACGTCATTTACCTGATCGTCACTTACATCCGAAAACGGCTGGATGTCGATGGTAATAGCGGGAGCGCGTTGGGTCATGGGTTCGGGGTTGTTGCAACCAAAGAAGCAAAAAACAAAACACATGCCATAAATGAAAAGAAGCAGAAATCTCATGGCTTATTTTTTGTCAAAAGTTTCAGGTCCCGATCTGCCAGGATGATCACAGGTCGATAATCCATATATGAGTAACATGGCATAGAGTATCCGAAGAGCATAAGATAATAATAGAGATGAATGTATAGCGCCGGAAGTTCCCTAAAGATACAAAAAATCTGAGCCCGGTTTCCCCTTCCGGAGCAGGATAAATTCTTCCGGGAGAATTCTATTTTTTTGCGTCCACTTCTTTTTTCCGGAATTTCAAAAGCGCTTTGATGAAGTCCATAGGCAAAGGCTTGTCATTAGGAAACTGGATCACCGATTTCGACACCTTAAGGCCTTTCAGCTCTGTGGCAAACTCTTTCAGCAAGGCTTCGCTCCAAGGATTTGAAAGGCTGAGGTGATTCTCAAAAGCCGCATAATAAATCAGAAAGGCCTTTCCGATCTTAAAAGCCGGAATCTGGTAGCTGATGACCTCTTCTGCTTCAGGAGCAATGTTGTGTATCACATCGCGCACTTTTTGCATGCGCTCTGCTGCCTCTTCAGGAAAGGCAGCGTGATACCGGTCGATGGTCTTATAATCTGTTTTTGCCATGCATGGTGGTATTTAAGAGCTTATTTTTAAAGGGCTTATGATAATCCCATAACTATCCGGATCTTTTATCAGGACCCCGTTTTGGTTCCAGTAAGGATTTTTGGCTCTGTAGGTTTTGCTGCAATTCGTTTCTATCCTCTTCAACATGTCGTTATACTCCGTTTGGGTTGCCGGGTAGAAGACGAGTAAATCATCTTCATCCGGCGTATGCTCTGCCGGTGTTTCCGATTGAGTGAACTCCAGGTGCCAGCTCAGGTCTTTTTTACCTAAAAAGATGCCGTCATAGCCATCATGATCTTTGAAGTCTCCCAGAATATCAAGCCCGATGATGTCACAATAGAATGTTGTCAGTTGAGCGATGCGGTTGGTATGCCTGGCGATTCTAAGTTGCATGTTGCTATGAGTTTGGTGTTTGCTTAACTTCTTAAAATCTTTTCCATGGCCTTTCCTTTCGCCAGCTCATCAATCAGCTTATCCAGGTAGCGCATCTTCTGAATAACAGGATCTTCAATCTCTTCCACACGGTAGCCGCAAATCACGCCCGTAATTTTTGAAGTATTCGGATTCATCTGCGGTGCCTCTGCGAAAAAAGTCTCGAAATCATTCTTTTTGTCGATTTGCTGCTGCAGGGTTTTTGCCGTGTAGCCTGTCAGCCAGAAAATGATCTCATCCACCTCTGCCTTGCGGCGTCCCTTTTTCTCCGCTTTCTGGATGTATAAAGGATAGACGCTGGAAAATAGCAGTTTATAAATTCTTTCTTTATCCGTTTTCATGACGTGTTATGAGTAGCGTACAACTAAAAGTAGTAATTTCGATGGAAATAAAAAAGCCGCTGCGATCCATCGCAGCGGCTTTCCAATAAGCATGTATCGCCTTATGCCTCCACTTCCGTCACAATGCTCGGGAAGATCCGGACGTTGTTGTTCTCCTCCCTGCGGAACTGGTAGGTGAATTTGTAATGCGCCTCCAGTCCGGATTTATTCGGCAATCCGTTAATCATCATAATATTCCGGTTCTTTGCAAAACGCAGTAATTCCCTCAGGTAGTGAGCGGAGATCTGTCCCACCTCGTCAATGATACAGTGTACCTTAAATTCTGTACTTCCGCGGTGCGAGGATTCCTTGATGAACACGTGCAGGAGCGTAATGTAAATGATCGCTTTCACGAGAATATCCGTTCCGGTACTGCCGATACTGTCGATCTTATGCGTCCAGCCCGTTTCGTTCATGCCCTCCTTGATGTTGAAGCGCAGCTCGAACAGATCCTGTAAGCGGATCTCTTCCTGTTCCTGCTCTTTGATGGCGGTACGCAGCTGGTCCAGCAATTTCACGGCGCGTGTGCTGATCTCGCGGTTCTTATGCGTAGCGAAATCGGTGTTGAACAAGCCTTCGTTGTATACCAGGCCGTTCTCTTCGCGGAACTCCTGGATCCGTTTTAAAAGCTTGTACACCTTATTATCCGAATCCTCCAGGCGGATTTTGATGAACTCGATCAGTTTCGATTCCTCGAACTCCGCCTTCTTGAAGTCTTCCGCAATCAATGTAATGATGTGCTGGATCTTGTCTTTTTGTCCGCTCAGCTCTTTTACTTTGGTAGCAATACTGTCCGTTACCAAACCAATCTGTGTGGCCGTTTCCGCAATCGACAATTCGATTTTATTCTCGTTGATAAAGGCACGCAGGTTTTGCGCAAAGCGTTCGTATTCGCCTTGTGTGGCGTCATTACGGATAATAAAGTTGAAGTGGTTATCGAGGCGGAACTTGCCGGCAAACTCGTTCACGTAACGCTGGAAAGCGCCGTACTCCTCATTGAAGTGCGAATCGTTTTTCAGGAGCTGTGTACACAGGTCCATCACGCTGTAGTTGGTTTTCTTCGGTTCGGCCCTTTCAATAATGTCTGCGTATTTGTTAAACACAGGCGTCTCGCGGAAGTTCTTCGTGAAGTAGTTGATCCCGTTGTTGAACTCGATCAGCTCCTCTTCCAGGGCGCGCTTCTGCTTGTTCAGCTCCATGCGGCGCACGTTGTATTTGCGGGCAATCTCCTCCAGCTCTGCGCTCAGGTCGTTGGCCGTTTTTACATATTCGTCTTTTTTCTGGATCAGGTCCGGCAATTTATCGAAGATCTCGCGCTTATCTTTTAAGTAATCGCTGACAATCTGCGAATACTGCTCAATCTCTTTCAATGCTTCCTGCAATTCCCTGATGCGGGCATCGATCTTTTTGATCTCCTTGCTGTCAACCCCTTTTTCCTTGAAGTTCGATTCTTTTTCGTTGCTTAAGCTGGCTTCCTTCTCCTCGTATTCCTTCACCTGGTTTTTCTTTTCCACTTCCAGCTCGTTGATCTCGGTTTCCTGCCTGCCTTTCAGGTCGGCCAGACGCTCGTCGTTAAAGGCTTTCAGCTTATCGAGCTGGGTATTGAAATCGTTGAGGATGTTATTTTTCTTTTTGTTTAAGATGGCCAGCTCCTCTTCGATCAGGTTCACTTTTTGTTTATTGCCGGTCAGCGATTCTTCGATCTCCGAACTCGCCCGCTGTTTCCAGTCTTCGATTTCGAGGATCAGTTTTTTCTCGCGTTTGTCGGCAAGCTCCAGGGAGTAGTTCAATACTTTCAGGTCTTCCTTCAGTTCGCCCAGCTGCTTCCCGAATTTATCCGCAGCAACCATTTTCTCCTCGTTGTTGGCTGCCTGGAACTGGTTCATGGCCTCTTCCAGGTCACGGATCATGGCCAGGCGCTCGTTCTTCTCAAACTGGTATTCCTCGATGGTTTTAGAAACCACGTTCACTTCATCCAGCTTTAAGTTCAGTCCGTAGAACGAAGCCACGGCGCCTTCCACCTTGGTAGGGTTCAGGTCGGTGCGGAATAACAACTCCTCGTTCACCACCTTACCGATCGTGGTGTGCCAGTCTTTCACATGTTTCTCCAGGTAACCGTAGAAGGCGTCGTGCTGCACGTTCAGCTTGTCCTCAATCGCTTTGATCTCTGCTTTGATGCGGATGATCTCGTTATTCGTTTTCTGGATCTGGTTGGATAAAGACGATTTTAATTTTTGCTCTAAGTTTTCCCATTCCTTCTGGTTCGTCTGAACCAGGTTGGTTTTGATGGCGCGCTCCGATTTGTTCTTGTAGTTGATCGCTCTGAGCTCCGCCAGCTCCGTTTCCTGCGCTTTGATCTCCGTCTCGTAGAAGCGGGTGTTGCGGATGACCTTTTCCTCCGCTTTCAGCTCGTTGAACTCGATCTGCTTTGCGGTTACTTCCGCATTGAGGTTCACCAGGGCATCTTCACGCTTTTGCTTAAGCTCCGTATCTTTTTTCGAAAACTCGTTTTTCTGCAGGAGCTGCAGCTCATTATAATGGTTGAAGATCTCTCCCGTTCTGGAGTTGATTTTATTGATGTACGCCGTTTTATCGTTGCGCAATTGCTCGATCAGGGATGAATACTTCATCTCGATGTTCTGTACATTCGAGGTGAGCGATTCATATTCGCGGCGGGCGATGTTCAGGTCTACCTGCAGTTTCTCACGCTCCGAGTTTTTCTCAACGGCCTGCTCGATATTTTTCTCTTTGTACTCTTTTAATTTTTTGTTCGCATCGCGGATCGTCCGGTCATAATAACCGATCTCCTCGCGCACATCCTTTTGCTTTTCTTCGAGCGCTGTCTTTTGCTCCTCGTGGGCTTCCGCCAGCTTATCCAGCTCCTCCTCTTTTTCCTTCGCCGCTTTAATTACCGCTTCGTTCTGTGTTTCCGCGTAACGCAGGCTGCTTCCCAGCTTGTCGGCCATTTCCATCTGTGCGCCTTTCAGCATGTGTACCTGGTCGTATTTCTTATCGATGAACTCGATGAGCTGCTGCGATTCTTTTTTCAGGTACGTTTCGATATCCGAATACTTCTCGTTGAACTGGCGCAGCTGGCGCTCTACCTGCTCCAGCTTGATCGAGCTGTTCTCCGTAGTCAGGGAGTTCGCAATGAAATCCTTGATGAAGCGGCTGTCGATGCTGCTCTTGGAGCTTAAGAACACATTCGTGATCGATTTCGGAATGTTCTGGTATTTCTCATTCCCTTTCAGGATATGAAATTTGGAGAGCTGCTTATCCGTTTCTGTGCCGTACAGGATATTACGGTAGCGCTCGAAGGTGTCGATCTGGTTGGAAATAAAGATCCCGCGCTTGTCGAAGCCGGAGATCACTTCTTTGATCTTAAGCGCCTCGTCGTTCTCGTTGAAGAAAAAATCCGGGTTGTAAGCCGCGTCCACGAAGCGGAACACCAGCTTGTTATGGCGGTACACAATCACAAAGAAAGGCTTTTCCTCCGTGCTGATCTCATAGATCAGGTAGGAGTTCTCATAACGGAAGTAGTGTTCCTCAAACGGCTTTTGGGAAGCCGAGATTCCCAGGCCACGGCTATTGGCGCTGTAAAAGAACAGGATCGCCCTTTGCAGCGATGTCTTTCCGAAGTTATTCGTCCCTACGAAACAGGTATTCCCACTTAATTCAATATCCGCGTACTTCACATTCGCGATATTGATCTCTACAATTCTGTTTAAAATTCTTACGTTTTCCATTTCTTATATGCCGCTCAGGCGGCGCTTTCTTTAATTGTTCGTTTGTTGTCCGGGGCATTACGATTAATAGTCGTAGAGGCTGCCGTAGTATTTGTTGATCACGTTCGGATCACTCAGGTTCAGTCCTTTCAGGTCTGTGGCCTTCGGTACCATTACCGGGTACAGGCCAATGCTTTTGCGTTTGATGTTGGCAGGAGCAAATTCTTTCGGCGTCAGCTTTTCGTAACCCAGCACCGGCTCATAAAACTCAGGCGGTGCCCCGTTGTACAAGTTCCGGCGGTCTACCACCTGCGCGTAAAACGAAGGAGAGATCTCGCCGTTCATCAGGGCTTTGGAGAGCAGGTCGTTCAGGCGCTCGTTGCGTTTGTCGTAATCGTAGTTCAGTAAAATGTTACGGGCAATATCGCAGGCACCTTTATCCACGATCTTCATATTCGGAAAACCATACTTCTGGATATTGGCCAGCAGGGCCGCTGCCGTGATCGAATCCATTTTCATTTTTTCTTTTACCAGGCGGTATTTCGAGGTGTATTCCGGCAGGGTTTTGTTGCATTTCGGATTTTTCAGGCAAGCGGTGCAGTATTCTGTGGCTGCTTTGTAAGTTCCCGTAGTGTATTTTTTGTTGGCGTCGACGGTCGCATAGAGTTGTCCTTCCCATTCGTAATTGCGGCCGGCCTCTTTGGCTTTTTCCCATTGCCCTTTATTCGCCTTATACTCTTTTTTGGTATTCTGGTTGTTGAAGACGATCACATCCTTCGTAGTATCGATATCGTAGCCGCTGGTAATGGCTTTCTCCAGCCAGCTGAGGGCCTTATATTCTTCTTTGATCCGTTGGGCGCACATGGTGGCTTTGAAGTAATGCGTGGGGTTGATCGTGCCCTTGTAGTTGCTGAAAGCAATATCGTATTTCGCATAAGCCTGTAACAGGGAATCGTGCTTGTACATGCGCTCCGCTGCAGAAACCGTTTCATGAAAGGTCAGAAAATCCGCAGAACTTACAGCGGTGTATTTGGCCTGCGCATACACACGTTTGCCGATCGCAAGAATCACTATAAAAAGTAAAGTTTTCGATATCATAAATTTAGCGTTATGGGGTTAAACAATTCTATTGGTCTCTTAAAAATGATCCGCTCAAAAAAGTACTAGTTATAGATCAAACCCTGCGTATCGTCGCTGCTGCCGCTTTCCTCATATATCGCTACCGAATTGATGATGTCCAGCAGGTAAGTATAAGAGTCGAGCACTTTATAAGATTCCGTTTTTTCGTCTTCCAGCTCCAGGAACGAATCGCGGCTCATCAGGTCGCAGATCTCCCGCACTTTATTGTGAAGGGTTTCCGAGCGGTACAGCGGAATTTTTTGTAATTTTTGTTTCAGGCGTACATTCGCATTACACTCTTCGGCAATTTCGCTGGGGCGGAAACGGCTTCCAATCCCGATCTTGTTATCCATGCTCGCGAAGAGGTCGATGATATCGATGTAACGCTCAAAACGCTCCAGCTTTTTTTCGATCTCGCTGTTCGGTTCGTGCAGCTTCGAAAAATAGAAAAAGTTATTGCCGCGCTCAATGTTGTAGCGGATCACGTTGAAGTAAGCCTGGAGCCTGTCGAAATTCTCCGGGTTGTTGATCACGTCATAGAGGCGGTTCATGCCATCGCGCGTTCCATTGCTGGAAATAAACGCACCACGCGCCATCACCGCAAAAATGTCATGCGTTTGTTTCGGTAAATTGAAATTGTATTCTTCCATTCTCTTTTTTTTATTTCCCGCAGATCATGCCGGTTTTTTTTAATTTTTCATTTCGCCTTCTCCCTTCGACTACGCTCAGGGAGCGGCGTTCGAATTGCAAAGCCTCTTTTGTTCTACCTCCACCTCCACCTCTCAATTCTAAGAAGTCTTCTTCTTCGCCTTCTCTTTCATGGGCAGGATGAGTGTGTAGCCCAGCCGTTTTTTCGTGTCGCCCTCCGTATAATCGTGGTACTGCAGGCGGTATTTAAAATCCAGCTGTGTCTGGTACTCCATCGCAATTTCCACAAACAGCGATAAGCGCTCTTCAAACGACACATTCCCGATCATCTTCGGAAATTTATAATCCATCAGGTACTCGAATAAATTCTGCTTGCCCTGGTTCAAAAAGCGGTCTACCAGCTTCTCCGTATCCAGCTTGATCTGCTGCTCCAGGCCTTTGTCCTTGAAGTTGCCGGCCATTTTGTCGGCCAGGCCGCGCACCATCAGGCGCGTAATCTTGTATTTCTCCGAGATCCGCTTACACAGCACATGCCCGTCGTCGCTGTAGAGGAAGTCAATCGGGATCTTGGTCTTCGGGGTCTTATGCCCGTTGTGCTTCAGTGTGTTGATGTTGTTGACGATCTCACGGAAATTGGTTTTGTAATGCAGGGTGCCGTGGTCCTTCACCTCTTTCAGGCGCTGTGCTTTTTTGTACACGTCGAGCTGGAACTGGATTTTGTTGATGAAGTCCGTGATGTCCGTCTGGATCTCGATGAGGAAGTCAAGGTTTTCGATGAGGCTCGCTTTCAGGGCGGTTACAATGCCGAACAGCTCGCTGTCGTTGGTGATGGAGAACAAAGTCCTCGTTTCATCCACGATGTCGGTTGTTTTCTTAATGAACTCGATGATTGTGTCGCGCTTCTCCCTGTAGTCCTCCAGCTTCTGCAATTTGATGCGGTAGTTGCTTTCGTTCTTGTAGGTGTCATCCACGTTCTTTTGCAGCTTGATGATCTCGCGTGTGAGCGTGGCATTGATGCGCTTCAGGTATTTCTTGATGCTACGCAGGAAGCGCATTTCGCGGGCTTCCTGGTAAAACGCGATGTGGCGTTTCAGCTCGTTGATGTAATCGTTGATGAAGCCCGGCGTTACCTCGCCGATCTCCATAAAATCCTCGAACATCGCCACTACGGAGTCGTTGAGGCTCACAATGTTCTCGTACTCGAATAAAATATCGAGCGAGATGAGCTTCTTGTACTGCTCCTCGGTAATGTCGTCGCGGCCCAGGAGCTCATTCACGGTTACCTGGTCCCGCTGCCCGAACAGTAATTCAACTATACCACGGTTGTGGTAGAGGTTTGATAGTAAATCTTTAACATTGACCTGTAAACTCATTCAAATAGCTCTGTTTAACACATAAAAATACGAAGGCTTAGGGGCCTGCTAAAGTCGGGTTATTAACAAAAAGCGGAGTAATTCACCAAATCAGTGCTTGGCTTTCTGTAAGCCGCTGGAAAACAGCTTTTTTAATGTTAATTAGAAGTGGAAAACGTCGCAGTGCGTGATTTTACGTGGATTGGACCTGTTTACGAAATTAGGAGAGAGTGGGAGCAAGCTATTTGAAGAAGATCTCGGTAATCATTTAAAATTTTGGGCGTGCCCTTCCGCAAAGAACAGGCGGAAGGGTCAGGCTATCCCTTCAATCTTTTTTGCCGTGCTTCGGCTGCGCCCGGCAACCGGCAAAAAAGGATTTCCGTTCTATCCTTTACGCATATTTCCAGAGCTATGGGCTCACTGCTCATTCCAAAGAAACCCTGCGCCAGGGATGCATAGGGGTTAGTTCCTTTACCGTCCCCGACTCGTCGGGACGGTAAAGAACCGCAGCGGAGCGAAGCCCGGTGCAGCCCGCCCGGGCGCCCAAATTTAAAAAAATGATGAAATTCAATTGCTAAGAACTCCGGAATTCTACTTTGGCTTAATACCATTTATTAGTATCTTTGGTAGATAACCTCGCCAAATTCTTGTTGCATGAAAAAATTTCTACCAGGTCTTTTAGTGTTTTTAATTATATCTGTTCAGAACCTCTGTGCCCAACAGGTCAGGTACTGCGGAACCGATGCCGCCATGAAACAGCTGCTGGAAGCTCATCCTGAGATGCTGGCTTCTATCCTGGCTAATGAACAACAGTATACAACGGATGCCAATGCACAAGCACAAAGAGGAATCCAGAGCGTGCCTGTGTATACCATCCCTGTAGTGTTCCATGTGCTTCACCAGAACGGATCCGAAAATATTTCCGATGCGCAGATCATTGACGGGATCAACGTATTGAATACGGATATGCGTAAGCTCAATGCCGATACGTCCCTCATCATTCCACGCTTCAAGCCTTTGCTCTCCGACATTAAAGTGGTGTTTGCACTTGCCAGGCTCGATCCTCAGGGCAATTGCACCAATGGTATCGACCGCATTTATACAGCGAAAACAAATTATGGCGACGACAGCGCGAAGGTGAACCCCTGGCCGCGCGATAAGTACCTGAATATCTGGACCGCCAAAGCCCTGCAACAGGGCTGGGCCGGTTATGCCTATTATCCTTCGGCAGCTACAGGCTCTTTGTCGGTGCATGATGGCCTGATGGTGCTGGCAGATTATGTAGGCTCTATCGGGACCAGCACGCCTTACAAATCGCGGACACTCACCCATGAAGTCGGGCACTGGCTCGACCTCGGGCATCCCTGGAACAGGACCATCAATATTTCCATCAACGTGGGCCTGGCCTGTGGCGATGACCTGGTCTTCGATACGCCGACTACGAAAGGGCACGTCACCTGCCCGGACCTCAATACACCGGATTGTATGATCGATACCTTTTCGACAGGCAGCTTTGATTTTAATGCGGTAACTGTGTCATCCGGAACGCTGGATCCGACGCCTGCTGCTGCCATCTACGACAGCGTAGCCGTGACGCCTTTCCAGGCCGTAGGCCTTTCCGCCAACCCGGCAACAGCCGGCGCCTTTGCTTTTTCCGGCTGGCCAACCGGGGCAGCGAATGGTGAAACGAATTACAGCGCGCTCACCGGTACGCTCAATCCTTCCAAGTATTATGAAATTACCGTAGCGCCGAAATACGGCTCTTCGTCCATGAGCCTTTATGGATTCAAATGCACCGTGAGCCGCTCTGCCACCGGTCCGCGGACCTATGCCATCCGTTCCAGCGCCGACGGCTTTACCGGTAATCTGACGGCCACCCTCTCTCCGGCCAACGCCAATTTAAGTGTGCAGGCGGGCGATGTGTTCTTCTATAAGGCGGATGCGACCAGCGTCGAAAACGGGACGAAGATTTCCGTATCGGGCACACCGTTTACCAACAAGACCAGCCCGGTGACGTTCCGGATCTACGCCTGGAATGCGGAAGACAACCTCGGATCGTTTTCCATAGACGATGTGTCTATCCTCGGCTCAACAGGTGTGATCGAAAATATTCAGAACCACATGGAGTACTCGTATTGCACACACATGTTTACCACGGGGCAGATGAACCGCATGAGGGCTGCCGTGGAAAGCACGGTTTCGGGAAGAAGCAATTTGTGGTCGGCTTCGAACCTTACGGCTACAGGCGTTACAGGGCCTACCGTGACCTGCGCGCCGGCTCCTGAATTTTATGCAAGCCGCACGCGCCTTTGCAAAGGCGGTACCGTTACCTTTACCAAAAGCATGATGAATGCTGCCGAAACCAGCCGCCAGTGGGTGTTCCAGGGTGGATCCCCGGCAACGTCCACAGCGGTGAATCCAACCATAACCTATACGGCAGCCGGGATCTATTCGGTGAGCCTGAGCGCGACCAATGCTTCCGGAACAAATACCATTACCAAAACACAATACATCCGCGTAGACAATACTACGGCGGACATGGTGTATACCGGCGCTTACAGCGAGGGTTTTGAAACAGCCGCTGTTCTTAGCCACGACTGGCAGTCGGTGGATATGGATAACAACGGGCATAGATGGGAATGGGTATCGGGTGTTGGCACGGGCGGCAGCAACGCCATGCGCATGGGCGCCTTCGGCAACAGCGGCCAGGACATGGATGAGCTCCTGAGTCCTTCGTTTGATCTCACCGGTACACAGGACAGGTCTTTCGTTTTCAAAGTAGCTGCGACGGCTATCAGCAACACCTTATTGAACCCTGAGGTAAAGGACGAGCTGAAAGTATTCTTCTCGACCAACTGCGGAACAACCTGGATCCCGAGAGCAACCTATACGGGCACCACACTGGTGAACAATCCCATCACCACTTCGGCCTTTGTTCCGAATGCTTCTACGGTGTGGACTCAAAATTCCATCCTGATCCCGTCCATCTTCCTGACGAATAACTTCAGGGTGAAATTCCAGTATAAGTCGAGCTACCAGGGTAATCATGTTTACCTCGATGATGTGAACATCTCTCAGACAGTCGGTGTTCCGGAAAACAGCCTGGCCGGCAATGATGTTTCGATCTATCCCAACCCGAGCAACGAAACGGCCACGGTGGCTTACCACCTGGCCTCCGCGGCTAGCGTTGGGCTGGAAGTGTTCGATGTGCTAGGTAAGTGCGTGTACCAGATGCCGGCGGTGAACCAGCCGGAAGGGGAATATGTCCTTACTCTTTCGAAGCGCGAACAAAACCTGGGCAATGGTGTTTACTTCGTGAAATTACTGGTAAACGGCAGGCCACAAACCAGGAAGCTGATCATCTCTGAATAAGGAAAGCGGCCTGGGTATGTGAAAAAAACAAAAAACCGGCGTTGCTCCTGAACCGTGTAGTATAAGATATGTATTTTAGCAGCCGCATTCACTCTCTATGTTTACAAAGCAAACTCTTCCTTTAAGCGATACTTCGCTGTTTTCAGATCTTTTTACGGATTATATCCAGGCTGCCGAAGAGGTAAAACCCTTCTACGGGTTTCATATTGACCAGGCTGCCTACAGCGCTTTTTTCAGCAAGGATCCGTTTAAGGATCTTAACCGCGAGGTGTTGGTACAAGCCCTTGAGCGGCAGGGCAAACTGGTAGAGAACACACACCCGGCTACCTGGAACAACATCAGCCTTCTTAAAGACAAGAATGCCTATACCGTCACCACCGGCCACCAGCTTTGCCTCTTCACCGGGCCCTTGTATTTTATTTACAAGATCATCAGCACCATCAACCTGGCGAAGACCTTAACGGAACAATTTCCCGGAAAATCCATTGTGCCTGTGTACTGGATGGCCAGCGAAGACCACGATTTCGAAGAGATCAACCATGTGCATGTGTTCGGTAAAAAGGTGAGCTGGAACAGCACGCAGAAAGGCAGTGTAGGCGAGTTCAGCACCGAAGGTATCGGCGAAGCCTTAACGGAGTTGAAAGTGATCTTAGGGGAAAGCGATCATGCCAAAGCGATTGCCGAATTATTTGAGAAAGCCTATACGAAGCATGCGAACCTGGCCGATGCCACGCGTTTCCTGGTAAATGAGCTTTTCGGCGAATACGGCCTCGTGATCCTGGATGGTAATGATAAAGAACTGAAGTCCTTATTTACCGGAGAGTTTAAAAAAGATATTTTCGGGCAGGCATCATTCAGCGCGGTGAATCAGAGCATTGATGAGTTGAAAAAACAGTATGCCATCCAGGTGAATCCGCGTGAGATCAATGTATTCTACAAAACAGAGCAGCTCAGGGAACGGATCGAGAAGAACGGCGAAGACTACAAAGCGGTGAATACCACGAAGGTTTTTTCAAAGGCAGAGCTGGAAAAGCTCATTGATACGGATCCTGGGACCATGAGCCCCAATGTGGTGCTGAGGCCTTTATACCAACAGAAAATTCTGCCGAATGTAGCCTATGTGGGCGGACCGGGAGAGATTGCTTACTGGCTGGAATACAAGCACCTGTTTGAGGTGTACGGAATTACCCTGCCGATCCTGATGCCGCGTCATTTTGTAATGCTGATCGATAAAGGGACGGGCAATAAGCTTCTGAAGCTCAACATCCGTATTTCCGACTCGTTCAAGGAAGGAGAAGAGCTGGTGAAGCAGTTCATCAAAACCGAATACGATAACTCCATCCTCGAAGAAGCACGCAGCAAGCTGGCGGTGGTTTATGCTTCGCTGACAGAAACCGTTGCTGCCATTGATAAAACACTGACAGGAACTGTAGAGGCAGAAAAGCAAAAAGCCATCAACGGCATTGCTGCCGTTGAACAAAAAATGAACCGCGCGTTGAAACAAAAATCGGAGAACGACGTGAACCAGATCTGGGCCATCAAAGGAAAATTATTTCCGAACAACATTCCGCAGGAGCGTTACGATAATTTCAGCATGTACTATGCCAAATACGGGAAGGATTTCATCAAAGAGCTGATGGGCCTGTTGGTGTACGATTTGAAAACATTCCACTACACGGTTCTCCGTGAAGCATAAGCACTCATGACTAAGCGGGTATTTCTAAAAGCAGAATGGCGCAAGCTCCTCATGATCAATTACGAGGTGGATGTGGAGGCGATCCTTCCCTACCTGCCGGCCCACACAGAACCAGATCTGTATCATGGGAAATGCCTGGTAAGCATCGTCGGTTTTATGTTCCTCAACACCCGCGTTAAAGGCATGAAGATATTCAATCACGTGAATTTTGAAGAAGTAAACCTGCGCTTCTACAACAAGTACAGGATGCCTTCCGGGGAAGTGCGCCGCGGTACCACCTTTATCAAGGAAATTGTTTCGAAGCCGGCGATTACTTTCATTGCCAATACGCTTTACAAAGAAAAATACGTGACGCTGCCGATGGGGCATACCATCAGGGAACAGGGCGATGAGCTGGAAGTGGAATACCGCTGGCGCTATCACCAGAAGATGAACTTTATCCATTGCAAAGCGGAACAGAAGCTGAACCCGATGGCGCAGAACAGCCTTGAGGAATTTATCACCGAGCATTACTGGGGCTATACCAAATTGTCCTTAACCGAAACGTCGGAATATGCTGTGGAGCACCCGCGCTGGGAAACCTACCGTGTTACCGGCTTCCGGGCAGACATTGATTTTGAAGGATTGTACGGGCCGGGTTTCGCTGCCTTAAAAGATCAGAAGCCGCATTCGGTTTTGTTGGCGGAAGGCTCTGCGATTTTAGTGAGGGGCGGTGGTAGAATTGGCCGCTAGTGTGGTTTCGGTAGCCTGAGCCACCCTTTGGGATGTGAAGTAGCGTCATCAGTTTATCAATTGCGTTTCCGGCGATTGACATCCATGACTGGTTTCAATTTCTTTTTGTATGAGTGGTTGCTGAGCGTGGTCGATGCATCGACGCCTCAAATGCTTATTCCTCTGTAGGCTCCGGAGCAGACTTGCCTCTCAGGGTTTTCCAAAGGGACGCAATTTGCTTGCGGAAAATGAAGGCCAGCAACAAATAGGGCACGGCCATCAAATAGAGAATGCCTTTATTAATGCCACGGGCTACCGAGTTTTCCTGGTCCATGCTGCTTTGCACCGCTGCTTTGCACATAGAGCACTGCGCTTCGCCGATGCCTGGCAATACTACCAGCAGGACGATAACAACTAATATGAAGCCGTATTTTTTCATGTAGGTTCCCGCAGATGGCGCAGAGGAACGCAGAAAAGGTCTGCGATAATTGGCGTGATCTGCGGGACAAATGTAGTAAATTATTTCAACATAATGACTGCCCACATGCGGCCGGTTTTCCCCCCGTCGCGGCGGTAGGAGAAAAAGTCGGCTTCGGTGGTGCAGCGCTTCATGCTCCAGATATTTTCTTCCGTAATTCCTGCTTCCAGTGCCACAAAGCGGTTGGCCGCCAGGAGATCGAGCTGGCGCCCGTCCCAGCAAGAGGTTGGAAAACCGGCTTCCCGGAACTGTGCAATGATCTCTTCGCTCACCTCGTAGTTTTCCCGGCAAATGCCCTGGCCGATAGCGACCCGGATCTCCGGGGCTTCAGCACCCAGTTTTCGCATCTCTTCCAGCGTATGTGCAACGATCCTTCCCAGTGTGCCTTTCCAGCCGCAATGGGCTGCGCCGATCACCCCGTTTTTTTCGTCATGGAACAGGACAGGATAGCAATCGGCAGCACCAACGGCAATGGCTAATTGCTTTTCAGTAGTCACCAGGGCATCGCCGGTCTGCTTTCCCGGATGTGCGTGGCAAACCGTATTGCTGTGAATCTGATTTAAATAAGACATCTGTTCAAAACGGATCTCAAGATCATTTAAAGCAAGCTTCCTGTTCTCCGCAATATGCTCAGAGGTATCGTCGGTTCCTCCCAGGTTAAGGCTTTCAAAAGGCTTGGGAGAAATACCTCCATGGCGGGTGGAAAAGCCGTGAACTGTAGTTATATGTTGTGTTTTAATCCAGCGCATCGGAATTTTATTGTAGCAGAAAGGTATTAAATTTCTTTAAAACGCCATTGGTCTTACCCTTAATCAGGTATTAAAAAAGCCTTTCAGGGCGGTATTTGAGGTATTTGAGGACATCAGTAGTTTTATATCGGTGAATCGCAACCGTATTCATCAGTCAAAAAGCTTCATTGACTTTAAAACGCTGAGGCACGAGTAATTGATTAAAAAAATAATACGGATGAAACAAAAAAAATTAAACGCAATTCCAGAGCTAAAATCCGGGAATGGGAAAATGATAGGCGGGTTTTCTTCACTCACACCTGAGCAGATGTCGAAAATTTCGGGAGGAGCAAATGAAAGGTGTACAAATTCAAATAATAATTGTACTAACAATATGAGTTGCTCGGGTAGAAATAATTCATGTGCAAATATTGTGTCTTGTGAGGGTTTAAATTTTAGCTGTACGCAGGGCTTGCCTTTTCCGGTATTGCAATAGATCTCTTTCTTGACGAAAATCAGATGTCCTTATGCAAGGAGGACTTTAATGATCAATTAACTATACTACTAAAAATAAAGAAATGAAACCTATTGTAGATCAAATTCCTGGGTTGAACTTAGACGGAAACAAGCTTTCCGGTGGTTTTAGCGCTTTGCCGGCAACACACATGGCCAAAATTAAAGGTGGCGGTGGCACTAACGGAGGATGCACTAATAATGCCCAATGTAATTCCGGCATGAACAGTAGCTGCTCAAACCGGTTGGGATGTGAAGGCACGACTAACCATAACTGTACGAACCAATACCCGTGCGGGATCACTAAGCCGGTTCCGGTTCTGCAGTAGTTCAACGATGATTCATGCCTGTTGTGTGATTAAAAATGCAATTTACTGCGCATTAATAGTTAACATCCCAATTAACTTTAAAAAGTTTGGGTTTAATAAATTCCAAAGAGGATAAAAATGAAAAGAAAAATTTTTAAAACGATTCCCGATCTGATTTCTGAAAACGGTACATTGAAAGGTGGGTTTTCGACATTAACGGAACAACAAATGGCCCGTATAGGTGGTGGAGCCAATAATTCATGTACGAATAACTACTGTGGAATGGGCACAAATAATGAATGTACTAATAAGACATTTTGCTGGTTTGGAAGTAACGCCAGTGCCTGCAGTAATCTTTCAGACTGTATATGCATTCAGCTTGGCGATGTCGTTAAATAAGCAGGTGAGAACTTTGTTTCCTGATTAACGTAACGCCAGCTGCCTTTACACAATGGGTCAAACGTTCCATCGGTTGTAAAGACTGACCATCGCTCATTAAAGGCCCTTATGACGCAACAAACCGATACAAACGTAGCAGTTACAAGGCAGATCGATAGGCAGCATGCAAAACAAACACTTACCTGAAAATTCTTTTTTATGTTATAACTATCAAATCTTAGCAGTATATGAAAAAAAAGAATGTAAACACAATTCCGGGTCTGATCTCTGAGAAAGGAATTCTGAAGGGCGGATTCGCGGCCTTAACAGAAAAACAGATGTCGCGGATCAGTGGCGGCGGAAACAACAGATGCACCAATCAAGGCTGTGGAATGGGTTCGAATACCACATGCACGAATATGACACTTTGTGTGCCAACCAGTAATGTAAGCGCGTGCAGAAACCTGGGCGATTGTGCCGAAATACCGGGTGATAAATCTGTTGTTCAATAATACAACGCGTGCCTTTTAAGCGCTCAAACATGACTATTAACAAAAAAAGTAAAACCATGAAAAAGACATTGACTAATATTCCGAAATTAAACACGACCGATCATAAACTATCAGGTGGCTTCAGCGCTTTGCCGGCCAAACAAATGGCAAAAATTAAGGGAGGCGACGGAACAAACGGAGGATGCACGAATAACTCACAGTGTAATGCAGGTACAAATGAGCTCTGCACCAATATGATGATATGCGGTGATGCCAGTAATACGAGATGCGACAACAGGGGTGCTTGTGCCATCGGCGGGCACAGCGGTCCTGTTACACAATAATTAACCTGATAAGACATCTCTATATAATCGGCTGTAATCGCTACAGCCGTTTTTTTTAAATCCACATCATGAGAACAAGTCAATTTAATAATTTTTTTCACTACGAAGGAAAACAAATCGGGTACAATGCGTATTCCAACGAATTTGCTCTCCTGGAGCCGGAGTTGTACGATCTCTTTGCAGCCGCTAAGCGCGAGCAGGGCTGGGATGAACTAAAAGCGATCCACCCGGAATTTTACGGGTTCCTTATTGAAAAAGGATTCCTGATAGAAGATACAATCGATGAGATCCAGAATGTGAAAGACCTGGTCAGAAAGATCGACCATGAGAACGAAGAGTTTTTTCAACTCACGATCAACCCTACCATGAATTGCAACTTCAAGTGCTGGTATTGTTATGAAACGCACATCAAAGCCTCTAAGATGTCGCCCGATACCATTATCAACATTACTAAACTCGTTGATAGTGTTTTGGAAGAAAAGAAAGATCTTAAGGCATTTCACTTACAGTGGTTTGGTGGTGAGCCATTGCTATACTTTGACTCCACTGTTCAGCCGCTGTTGGAAAGCATTTATCCAAAAATGGTAGCAAGAAATATACAGTTCTCTTCCGGCTTTACAAGTAACGGATTACTGATTAACCAAAAGATGCTTGACATTTGTAAAGGCCTGGGCGTAAGTCATTTCCAGATTACCCTTGATGGGCATAGAGAAAGGCATAACCAGGTAAGATACGTTTCTAAGGAAAGAGGTTCTTACGACGAAATTGTAAGTAATATTAAATTATGTGCTGATAATGGCATGACAACCAGCGTGAGACTCAATGTATCCCAGGAAACGCTCAACAGTAATATCCTGGAAATCCTCAACGATTTCAGCGATCTCAAAGAAGAAAGCAAGCCCTACATCAATTTTTCTTTCCATGAAGTATGGCAGGAAGAAAAGAATATTACCCAGGACATCCAGGACGTGGTAAACGAATTCCGTGAACGCAATATCAATACGTTTTATAAGGGAGTAAACTTAGATACCGTCAGAAATTCCTGCTATGCGGATAAAAAAAACCATGCCACTATCAATTACAATGGTGACGTTTTCAAATGCACAGCGCGAGACTTTGAAACCAAATCGAGAGAAGGAATTCTTACGGAAGATGGTAAAATCGAATGGAATGAGAAGCATGAGAAGCGGATGAATTCCAAATTTAAGAATCCACCTTGTCTTAAATGCAGCATTCTGCCCATTTGTAACGGCGGTTGTTCTCAGCAGGCCGTAGAAAATGAGGGACGCGAATATTGTATTCATAATTTCGACGAAAACGAGAAGCTGGATATTATTAAGGATAAGTTCCTATATGTCATCTCGTAAAAATCATACAGGATGTTTTTCATGCATTCTGTTGACAGAGGGGATTGTTGTTGAATGTTTAACCGTTGTGAGATGACATGCTGAACAAATTTCCTGTAGTTAAGCAGGCAGATGCTAAAGACTGCGGCCCAACCTGTTTAAAGATCATCGCCAAATATTATGGAAAAAACCTTTCCATAGAAACGCTGAGGGAACTGAGTGAAACAACCCGGGAAGGAAGCAGCCTGCTGACATTAAGCGATGCCGCTGAAAAGCTTAGCTTTCGTACCCTGGGCGTAAGAATCTCCTTAAACCGCTTAACAGAGGCGTCGTTGCCTTGTATACTGCATTGGAACAAAAACCACTATGTGGTACTCTATGATATAAAAAAAAGGACATTCTTTGGGAAAAGAAGGCGGATATTTAAAGTATCCGACCCATCCTATGGTCTTCTTGAATATACGGAGGAGGAGTTTCTGAAGCGTTGGATAGGCAATAACGCTGATGCCTCGACCGAAGAGGGAGTCAGTCTGCTGCTGGAGCCGACGGGTAAATTCTTTGACGCTGAGCAGGATGAAGACAAGCGGGCCGGCCGTTATGGCTTTGCCTTTCTGTTCAGGTATTTCGGGAAGTACAAAGCTTACATCGTGCAGTTAATTATCGGGTTATTGGCCGGTAGCCTGTTGCAGCTGATCTTTCCCTTCCTCACCCAAAGCGTCGTGGATGTGGGCATTAAGCAAAACGATCTTCATTTCGTTTACATTATCCTGCTGGCGCAGCTCTTTTTATTTTTTGGCAGAACGGCGCTGGAAGTAGTGAGGAGCTGGATCCTGCTTTATCTTTCGGCCAGGATAAACATATCGCTTATTTCCGATTTTTTTATCAAGCTCATGAACCTGCCCATTTCCTTTTTTGATGTGCGGATGACGGGCGATATCATGCAGCGCATCAACGACCACCATCGCATCGAGCGCCTTCTGACCACCTCTTCCCTCAGCGTCTTGTTTTCGCTCATCAATGTGCTTATCATGGGAAGCGTGCTGGCCTATTATAACTTCAGCATCTTCGCGGTATTTTTTGTTGGCAGCCTGTTATACGTTGCCTGGGTCATCTTATTTTTGAAACGAAGAGAGCGCCTGGATTACAAGCGCTTTTCGGAAATAAGCCAGGAGCAAAGCAAGGTCATCGAGCTCATTAACGGCATGCAGGAGATAAAGCTCCACAACGCTGAAAAACAAAAACGCTGGGGCTGGGAATATGTTCAGGCGCGCTTGTTTAAAGTGTCGATGAAGGGCCTTGCCCTGGAGCAGGTACAGAGCATAGGCTCTAATTTTATTAACGAGCTTAAAAATATTTTCATCCTCTTCCTGTCGGCGGGGCTGGTGATGAAGGGGCAGATCACCCTGGGAATGATGATGGCGATCAATAGTATTGTGGGGAGCTTAAACGGACCGGTCATACAGATGATCGGATTTATCAGGGAGGTGCAGGATGCCAGGATCTCTCTGGCACGGCTGGCCGAAATCCACGACAAGGAGGATGAGGTGCAGCAGGAAGCGGCACAAACCGGCGAAGTCAACGCCGTTTCGGATATTGTGGTTGACAACGTGTCATTCCGATATCTTGGGTCTGAGAAAAACGTATTGGAAAACCTGAGCCTGGTGATCCCGGCTAATAAGATCACCGCGATAGTAGGAAGCAGCGGAAGCGGTAAAACTACCCTGATGAAATTATTACTGAAGTTTTATGAGCCTGTTGAGGGAAGAATTTTGGTTGACAAAACCAATTTGCGGGACATCAAACAAAAAACATGGCGTCAGCACGTAGGAACGGTGATGCAGGAAGGCTATATCTTTAACGATACCATTGCCGGCAACATTGCTGTAGGGGTTGATAAAGTGGATAAGGAGCGCTTGCTCCATGCCGCCGGGGTAGCAAATAGTAAAGCATTCATCGAGGAGTATCCTTTGCGTTACAATACCAAGATCGGTGGGGAAGGCGTGGGGCTGAGCACCGGGCAAAAGCAGCGCCTGTTGATTGCCAGGGCCGTTTATAAAAATCCGGAGATGCTGTTTTTTGACGAAGCAACCAGCGCCCTGGATGCCAATAACGAGAAACAGATCATGCAAAATCTCAACGTTTTTTTTCGCAAAAAAACCGTGGTGATCATCGCTCACCGCCTGAGCACCGTGATAAATGCCGATCAGATCGTTGTGCTTGAAAAGGGAAGAATTATCGAAACGGGAAATCATGAGGAGCTGGTCAGAAAAAAGGGCGTTTATTTCGAGCTTGTACGGAACCAGCTACAGCTCGGAAGCTGAGACACATCCATGACCAAGCCATTCCTATTTCGCACACATTAAATATGCCGGATAATAAGAAGATACCCATTCATAAGCCCCTCGAAGATCCCGTGGGCCTTCAGGAGCATGCAGAACCCGACATACCCCTGCGGAGCGAGGAAATTCAGGAGATACTGGAAAAAATGCCCCATTGGTTTATCCGTTGGGGTTCTATCATAACGCTGTTGATGATCCTGGTCGTGCTGCAGATAGCATATATGATAAAATATCCGGATGTTTTTTCTGCTCCTGTAGTGGTGTCAACGCCTGTTCCACCCGAAACGATAACCGCTGGATCAAACGGAAGAATAGAAGCTGTCCTGGCAAACGAGGGAGCTGTCATTCAGGCCAGGTCGCCGCTAATGGTGCTGGAAAACATGGCCGATTATAGGGAAGTGTTCCGCTTGAAGCAGCTAAGCGATACCATAGATCATGGCCTGACAGCATTTCCTTTTGAATTATTTGAACAGGCAAGGCTAGGCTCTGTAGAACCCTGGTTTATACACTTCCGGGAAGCCACCCGTGAACATCGGGACCCGGAAATTCGAAGGGCATTTCTTCAATTAAAAAAAGCCATCAAGGAATGGGATTTTAATTATGTGATCCGCTCTTCTATCGGCGGTGTCATAAGCTACACGCGCCCATGGAAAGAAGACCAGCCGGTGAGCGCGAACGAATCGCTTGCGATGATCACCCCGTCGGATCCGGATACGCTTGTCGCCAGGGGAAAAGTGGCTGCGAAGCAGGTCTACGCTCTGAAAGCAGGACAGAAGGTAATGATCCGTTTGGATCATTATCCGGCCGATACATTTGGCATGGTCCGTGGCACTTTAAGTGCCGTTTCACCGCTACCGGATAGAGACGGCTATTTCAGCTTTGAGGTTACCTTGCCCGGGGGACTCGAAACGTCCTGCAAAGGCAAGCTCCCATTCAGGTACGAGATGAGTGCTGATGCGGATATCATTACCGAGGACCTGCGCCTGATCCAACGGGTCTTTTATCAGTTCAGGAACCTGTTCATGCCCTGATAGTCCTTTCCGGAAATGCCCTGCAAGCCATTTGATCTGAAAGAGGTGCTGCTTGCCGGCAGTCGGCTGGCTACAGGCCGGTTAAATCAGCCGGCTCCCTTGTTATACAGGCTTCTGGTGCATTCTTTGGGCGCCCTCCCGGAGGGAGCGAATAAACTCTGATATGTGCCATAAAAATAGTAAATTAGCCCCTTTAAACACCTAATTAAAACCGATATTCTTTTGACATTCAACGATTTTCAGTTTGACTCTTCCTTAATGGATGGGTTAGAGTCGATGGGCTACAAACAGCCTACCCCTATACAGCAACAAGCCATTCCTGTGATCCAGGCCGGAAAAGACCTCATTGCCTGCGCGCAAACCGGAACAGGAAAAACAGCGGCCTTCGTTTTGCCGGTACTCGATAAAATTATCAGGGCCAAAAAACACGGCATCAATACACTCATCATTGCTCCTACACGTGAGCTGGTCCTGCAGATCGATCAACAGATCGAAGGCATGGCCTATTTTTGCGGTGTGAGCTCCATCGGAATCTACGGTGGTAATGATGGGATTACCTGGGAGCGCCAGGCCAATGCACTTCGAGAAGGTGTGGATATTGTGATCGCAACTCCGGGACGGCTGATCGCCCTCCTGCAATCGGGCGATGTGAAATTCGACACCATTGAGCACCTGATCCTGGATGAAGCAGACCGCATGCTCGACATGGGTTTTTCCGACGATATTAAAACCATTCTGAAATATGTTCCGGAGAAGCGCCAGACGATCATGTTCTCGGCCACGATGGCGCCTAAGATCAGGAAGCTGGCAGCGCAAATGCTGGTAGAGCCCTTTGAGTCGATCAACATTGCTATCTCCAAGCCGGCAGCGGGCATTGTGCAGCAGGCTTACGTGGTATACGACAACCAGAAAAACAATTTGCTGAAAGAGATCCTGAAAAACGAAGAATACTCTTCGGTGATCATCTTCTCTTCTACCAAAGAAAAAGTAAAAGAGCTGTACCAGACCTTCAGCGGGCTGAACTATTCGGTGAAAGGATTTTCCTCAGACCTGGAGCAGGCCGAGCGTGAGGAGATCATGCGCAACTTCAAAGCAAAAAACCTGCGTATCCTCATCGGTACCGATATCTTATCCCGTGGAATCGATGTGGTGGGTATTTCGCTGGTGGTGAATTACGATGCGCCACCGGATCCCGAAGATTACATCCACCGCATCGGCCGTACAGCAAGAGCCGAGAGGGCAGGTGTCGCGATTACCTTTATCAATGAAAAAGACCAGCAGCGGTTTTCACAGATCGAAGCCCTGATGGGCATGGATGTGGACAAGCTGCCGATTCCGGAGCAATTCGGAAAAGGACCCGCTTACGATCCGGAAGCCAATAAGAAAAAGTTCGATAAGCCACGCGGCTTCGGGGGCAAACCCGGCGGAAACGGAAAACCGGGCGGACAGGGAAAAGGCGGCGGCGGAAAGCGCCCCGGAGGAAACAACAGGCGTTTTAATAAGCCGAAAAAAGCAGAGTAATTTATCAAAATTGTATATTTAGAACGGGGCGGATCGTTTACAAATAATGCCGTCTGATTAAACATAAGCTATGAATTCAAAATTATCCTTACTTGAGAAAAAGCAGGCTGAAGCATTGTTAGGCGGAGGCCAGAAACGGATTGATGCCCAACATAAAAAAGGAAAGTTAACCGCTCGTGAGCGACTGCATTTTTTGCTGGATGAAGGTAGCTTTGAGGAGATCGGGATGATGGTGACCCACCGGAGCAAAGACTTTGGACTGGAAAAAGAACAATACCTGGGTGATGGTGTGGTAACGGGTTACGGTACGGTGAACGGAAGACTGGTGTATGTCTTCTCCCAGGATTTTACGGTATTTGGCGGTTCCTTATCCGAAACCCATGCCGAAAAAATTTGTAAGGTGATGGACCTCGCCATGAAAAATGGCGCGCCTTTCATCGGCCTCAACGATAGCGGTGGCGCCAGGATCCAGGAAGGGGTTGTTTCCCTGGGCGGTTATGCCGATATTTTTTACCGTAACGTGCGCGCCAGCGGCGTGATCCCACAGTTATCGGGCATCATGGGGCCATGCGCCGGAGGTGCGGTGTACAGCCCTGCCATGACGGATTTTATCCTGATGGTAGAGAATACAAGCTATATGTTTGTGACCGGCCCTAACGTTGTGAAAACAGTGACCCACGAAGAGGTAACCTCCGAAGAGCTGGGTGGTGCGATGACGCATGCGAGCAAAAGCGGTGTGACGCATTTTGCCTGTGCCAACGAAATTGAAGCCATCACTAACATCAAACAAATTCTGAGCTATGTTCCTCAGAACTGTGAGGAGGATGCGCCCTCCCTGCCTTACGAGTCCACCGGATCGGAGTCGAGGCCGGAGCTGAACAACATCATTCCTGAAAATGCCAATCAGCCTTACGACATCCGCGAGGTGATCGAAAAAACGATTGATGAAAATAGCTTTTTAGAAATTCATAAACATTTCGCGGAGAATATTGTGGTGGGATTCGCACGCCTTGCGGGCCGTTCCATCGGCATCGTCGCCAATCAGCCTGCGGTACTGGCCGGTGTCCTCGACATCCATTCTTCTACTAAAGCGGCGCGCTTTGTGCGTTTCTGCGATTGCTTCAATATTCCCTTGCTGGTGTTTGAAGATGTACCGGGCTTTTTACCGGGCACCGACCAGGAGTGGAATGCGATTATCACCAACGGTGCTAAATTGTTATATGCATTCAGCGAAGCTACGGTGCCGCGCATTACCGTGATCACGCGTAAAGCTTATGGTGGCGCTTATGATGTGATGAACAGTAAGCACATCGGTGCGGATATGAACTATGCCTGGCCGAGTGCTGAAATTGCCGTGATGGGAGCGAAAGGCGCTGCGGAGATCATTTTCAAAAATGAGATTTCGGCAGCTGAAAATAAAGAAGAGAAGTGGAAAGAAAAAGAAGCGGAGTACCAGACGATGTTTGCGAATCCTTACCGTGCCGCAGAAAGAGGCTTTATCGACGAGGTGATCAGGCCCGATCAAACCAGGGAAAAGCTGATCCGCGCCTTTAAAATGCTGGAAAATAAAGCAGATAAATTACCGAAAAAGAAACACGGAAACATTCCATTGTAACATGTTCTTAAATGCAGCCTTGCTCATCGTTCTCGGCATCCTTTGCCTGTTAGGCACTATCGTATGCGTGATTTTTGCTATCCTGGGCTTTGCCAATAACCGCTCCGGGAAATTTGCCTGGCTCACCGGCTTCCTGGTGTGCATCATCGGTATGGCGCTTTGCATTTACCTGGTTATAAGCAAAGCCGTGAATAAGGTAAAGCACTTCACCGAAAACCTGAATGAGCACATGACGGAATCCTGGCAGAATTATTCGGATTCCCTGTCAAACTCCAACCAGTTATTAATGCAATCCAATGAGCACATTCAGTTATTGAAGAGCTATTATCCAGATAGCGCCGCTGTTCCGGATCAATTCTATTATTACATGGGCTTCGAATCCTATTACCGCTTTCCACTCAGGTATCCTTATTCCATTCATTGCAGCCTGTTCAAAGAGAACGGGGATTTGTACGACGAATCGAAGGTGGCACGCTTTGATGAGAACGATAACGGCGAAATCAAAACGTCCATCGATCAGATCGACCGCATTGCCCTGGATAAGAATTTCCTGCTCATCGATCGCAAAGTAAGCTCTACGCGCTCCGCAGACCCTATCCATCATTATGTGCTCTTTCATTTTGACAATGGGCAGAGCGAGGAAGCCGCCTCTGAAAAAGAGCTGATCAGGATGGCAAAGCAGAAAGGCTACAAGGGCGCTGAAAAACTCATGACAATTAATGAGTATAATGATCTGTTCTACACCCAGCTACCTCAAAACGGCAGCGAATAGTTTGATCTCTTTTCAATTTCACTTTTTTAGTCCATGAAACTTTTTGTTGTTTTTGTCTGTGTATGCCTGCCGGTGTTTTCTCTTTACTCTCAGGACACACTGGTGAAAACGGATCACAGCAAATTAGCGGTTAAGGTCATCGCGATAAATCCTGAAACCATCACATACAAGCGCTTTGATTATCCGGATGGGCCTTTGATCGTCCTTGAGAGAAAAGATGTGTCGGCGATCGTCTATCAGAATGGGCTGAGAGAATCATTTGAACCAATAAAGGCTATGCCGCTACTTCCACCGGCACAGGATACGCTCATCATAAGCCCTTTGTATGCTTTGCGTGAGCAGCAGGCGAGCCCGAACCATCGGATCAGCTTCCAGGCAGGACTTGTTGTTAACGGTTCATACAGCAACAAGCCTTACAGGGATAGTCCCGAAGCCGGAGGACATGCCTCTACTTCAAAAGCTTACTCATCTCCCGGAAAGGAGTATTACTGTACGGGCCTCAGTATGGGCGTTACACTTTTATCGGGAAGAAGCGAGTATTTTAAACGGTTGATTGGAATTCAATATGTGCAATCTCGTGCAGACTTCAATTATAACACCTCATACATCGACCGTGATAAAAGCAATATGTATGTGACTTACAGCGGGAAAACGGAGCTTAATTATAAAAACACCAGCCACTTTATGAACTTAGTAGCGGGTATCCGGTTTAAAATTTTTAAAGGGCTTAGCATGGAGCCCTGCCTGAGCCTTAATGTGAATGTCTATTCAAGGAGCAAGGTCAACGGATTGATCACCACGAAAAACGGTACTGATCCTACGACTTATCAGGTGGTGAAAGATTCCACTTCCGGCTTTACGGATGCTCATGTTACCGCGTCGTTTATTCCGAGGCTCGTATATGAATTTAAAATCAAAGAACAAACGCTTGGTGTGTATGCGTCGTATAACATGGCCTTGAGATACCGCCTCCCCTGGTGGATGTTCGGCCTAAGCTGGTATCCCTTCAAAAAATTACAGTAATCAAAGGCTTGCATTGAAAGCAATCAACAGCTCACACACCTCCAGGTATTTCGTGAGAGGCAGTGTTTTTGCCACATCATAAATGTCGTGGTAAGCCTGGATGCCGCCCATGGTATAGATAAAAAAGCAGGGAACACCTTTCTCTGTGAACCAGTAATGATCGCTGTTGGCAGCCTTGCCACGCTGTT
The DNA here is from genome assembly GCA_943362175.1 of Hydrocarboniphaga daqingensis. Classification (GTDB taxonomy): domain Bacteria; phylum Bacteroidota; class Bacteroidia; order B-17B0; family Aurantibacillaceae; genus UBA4416. The sequence goes on from CALRIU020000008.1 coordinate 207,705, forward strand.
TGATCTGCTTCAGGTAATGTTTTTCCGTGTTGATGCTGTTGAGCTTTTCAAAAGCGGATTTGAATACCGTGGCATTCACCACCATGATGCCATCGTCGCCGGTGCCCAGCAGATCAAGGTTCGTGAGGAATTTGATCCCGGATAAAGGAAACAGCGGGTGCATGGAATAATAACGCGAGCCGAGCAAGCCGGCTTCTTCGCCGCTGAAAAAAATAAAGGCTACAGAATACTTCGGCGGATGCGCCGCATAATACTTTGCCAGGTTCAGGAGCACGCTCACGCCGCTGGCATTATCGTTGGCACCCGGAAACCAGGCCTCTTTACCCATCGCACCGAGGTGATCGTAATGCGCGGTGAATACCAGGAAGCTGTCCGGCTGTTCTGTGCCTTTGATATAGCCTGCCAGGTTTTTGCAGGTAAACTCCGGGATAAATTTCGCCTCAAAATTCACATGGATCGTTTTCGGATCTCCCGGGAAAGAGTCGGCGAGGAGCTCAATGAGCGTTTCATCCGACACCTCCGTGGAAACGGTGTAGGTCAGCTTCTTTTTCTTTTTAACGGTCAGGAAAGGTTTTTTGCCGGTGCCGGGGGCATTTGTCCAGGTAATACTGTCGCGCTTCACAAGCGGATAAGTCCCTTTGAGGGAACGGGCCGAAGGTTCCACCAGGTAATGCTTTCCGGGCCTCAGCAGGCGGTCGTTGATGGTCACTGTCATTTTACCCGGGTAGGTGTTCACCGGAAAGGAATAGAGCTGCTCGTAGGAATGGCCGAAGGGTTGCAGGCCAATGGTTTTTAATTCTCCTGCAATATAGCCGGCTGCTTTATTGACACCATTTTTGACATAACCTCTGCCCAGGAATTCTTTGGAGCATAGTTTTTGAATGACCTGCCGCGCATAAGCCGTATCCTGGCTATAAACCAGGACGGGTAATAAAGAGAGTAGGAACAGGATTTTTTTCATGGAAGATATATGGTCCGTACCCTGAGCGCAGTCGAAGGGTAATGAAAGTGTTTATTTTAAGAAAAACGTTTTTGATTCATGGCCGCCAGGCGCTTCACCATTTCATTTTCTTCATCCCAGTGATAAATGCTTTTCAGGCCCTTCAGGTAGGTATCGGCCTCCTCTTTGGAGCCCACGTTGTTGAGCTGTTCGATGGCAATGTTGTATTCATTGGCATTAGACGCAAAGAGCTCATTGATGAGCCTGAACTTATCATTGATGCTGACGGTGAGTTTTGGAATGTCTTTATGCGCAGCAGGAGTGCTTACCGGCGGCGTAACGTTGCGTATGGGCTCCGGTACTTTTTCTGTTTCAGGAGTTACGGGTGGTTCAGGCACAATCTGTTTTTTCTCTTCCACCACAGGTAGCACTTCTGGTTTTACTTCGGGCTTTGCCTCTTCACGGATGGGCTCCTCTGTTTTGACTTCAGGCTTCTTTTCCGGGACAGGCTCAGGCTTCTTCTCAACAAGAGGCTCAGGCTTGGGAGCCTCTACCGACATCAGCTTTAAATGCAGGTCGAGCTCCGGAGAAACCTCCTTTTGTTCTTTCAGTACCGTATACGCCGCCACCAGTTTATTCGACTGGTTAAGGCAGTGATGAAGCTGTTCGGCATACTGCGTGTTCGGGTATTTCTCAAATTTATCCATAGCGGTTCTAAGGTCTGCCAACGCCGCTGTTACCTGCTTTAATAAGATGTCTGTCTGCATAATTGTGGATAATTATGAATTAAAAATACTGCATTTTATGGATACTTGCTTTATTTTTAAGCTTTGTTATGAGGAATTAATAAACATGTTTTTAGAGAACGTTAAACATAGTACAGGGCGGAAAGGCTGGATAGAAGTGGTTTGTGGCTCTATGTTCTCCGGTAAAACAGAAGAGCTGATCCGTCGTCTCAAGCGCGCGCAGCTCGCCCGCCAGAAAGTGGAGATCTTCAAGCCCCAGGTTGATACCCGCTACCACGAAGAAAAAGTCGTGTCGCACCAGGGCAACGAGATCATGAGCACGCCTGTTCCGGCAAGCTCCAACATTCTACTTATGGCCAACGATGTGGATGTGGTTGGCATTGACGAGGCGCAGTTCTTCGATATGGAATTGGTGAACGTTTGCAGGCAGCTTGCCGACAGCGGTGTACGTGTGATTGTGGCGGGCCTCGATATGGATTTCCAGGGTAAGCCTTTTGGTCCCATGCCCGATCTGCTGGCCACTGCCGAATACGTCACAAAAGTACACGCCATCTGTATGAACTGTGGAAGCCTGGCGCACATCTCGCACCGTAAAACCAATGAAACAAGTCTGGTGCTACTGGGAGAAACCGAAAGCTATGAGCCTCTGTGCCGCGATTGCTATAACGAAGTGAACACCGGTAAATAAGCTCCTTACATTTTCCAATCCGCTTTCCTGATCTCGTACACGAAATTCAGTTTGTTAGGCTCTCCGTAATATTCCATTTCCAGTTCGCCCATCTTTTTTCCTCCGATCTTTTCCATCGCTTTTTGCGAGCGGATGTTCTGGGCGCCAATGTGAAAGATCACGGCATCGAAATGCTGAAACGCATGCTCCATCATCAGGCTTTTTAAAGCCGGGTTATAAGTTCCGCCCCAATGATCGCGGGCAATAAAGGTATAACCGATGGCAATCGTTTTCTTTTCCTCATCGGCTTCATAATAGCGGGAGCTGCCGATTGGTTTGCCCGTTTGCTTATCGGACACCAGGAAAGCGCCTTTCGACTCCATCGCACCTTTAAAAAAGGTTTCGAAGACTTCGCGCTTGTAACGGTCTTTGTTGGGATGCTGTTCCCAGATCAGAGGATCGGAAGCGATGGCATAAAGCCTTTCAAAATCCTCTGCTTTCAAAGGAACAATCCGGATGAATTCGTTTTCGAGCGTTGGTTGCAGGTTGAGGGATGACATATAGCAAGAGGTTTAATGTTCGGCTTTGGTAGCGTCGGTTGATTTTATCCAGATCATCAACGGATAATCGGGAGCTTTATTGTTTTTTAAGGCAATAGCGTCTTTCGGTATGTCGCAGTAGAGCCACTGCATCCCTTGTTGATCCGTTGAGGAAGCATAAGCTGTCACACGTGATTCAACAGTTATTGTTCCGGCGACCCCCTCTTTGATAAAGACCGGTTGCTCCAGGCTGTCTTTCGGTACATAGTACATGCTGCTGCCTGCTTTCACCACATAGTGGTTTTGTGCTTTTATTTTTTTCGGCACGATGAGGTTATAATCTTTACTGAGAGCTTTGAGGATCGGCGAAAAGAAAAAAGTTACACCCGAAGATTCTACCAGTGAATCGGGTTTAATAGAGTAGCGGATGAGGGTGTTGTCGATCATCGCACAGCAGGGATACTTATAAAGCGTAAGCTCAGCACCGGCATGCAGTTCTGCCACCCTGCCGGAAGCATACACTGCTTTTTCATAACGGTTCTGTTTATTCAGGTAGATGATGACCGTTTTGGTAGAGAGGCCCGCACATTCAAAGCCTTCAAAAATGAGGTCCAGGTCTTTATCACCGTCGAGGTCCAGCAGATGGAAGTCTTCCAGGTAATCCCCGTCGATGCGGAAGTCGAGGCAAAAGGCAGTGGATGAATCTTTGGTCAGCTGCCCGATCGTGTTCTTCTCTGCTGCTGTGAAATCGTTTCTGGAGACCCGGTTCCAGGATACCGTTTGGCCGATCAGCGTATTGAGATGTTCTATCAGGTAATTTTCGGATGTTTGTGCAACACCGGTAAATACCAATAATAGAAACAGGATCAGAAATCTCATAGCGCTTGCACTAAATTACATCGAATGCAGGCGAAATCAAAATGGAGATGTGAGGAGGAATCATGTTAGCGACACTAAAAGACCATGTCGTGCGAAGAATTAGAAAGATCTTTTGTTTGGCTCCTACGGAGCCATTGCACCTTTTTGTATTGTTTCGTTAATAAGGTTTGGCTCCTACGGAGCCAGGAAGACCAATTTTCACCTTCATGCTTTGTCGATAAGCTATAAATGCGATAGATAAACTTCCTGGGGGATGCATCTAACATAGTACAAATGCTCCGTAGGAGCATAACGTGGTTAAGGCCAATTTTTCACCTTCATGCTTTATCTATAAGCTATAAATGCGATAGATATACTTCCTGGGGATGTATCTAACATAGTACAAATGCTCCGTAGGAGCATAACATGATTAAAACCAATCTCTCAGTGGTTCTCTGGCTCCGTAGGAGCCAAACATTAAACCTTGCTTACCTTCAACAAAACACTTCCGTAAACTCAAAGCGCTTGCCGTTAAACAAGCCCTTGTCGCTCAGCTTCAACTCAGGAATCACCAGCAGGGCCATAAAGGAAAGGCTCATATACGGTGCCCTTAAGGTGCTTCCCAAAGCTTTCGCACGCAGGTCTAACTTTGTGTAGGCAGCGGCCACCTCTTCCGCAGGCTGGTTGGTCATGATGCCGGCAACCGGTAATTCCAGCACCAGCGCTTCATCGTTATTGGCAAGGGAAATGCCGCCTTTGGCTTTGATGATCAGGTTTACCGCTTTGCAGATGTCCTCATCATTTGTTCCTACCACCACAATGTTGTGGCAGTCGTGTGCCACGCAGCTGGCAATCGCTCCGGATCGGAGTCCCACGTTTTTAATGAAGGCTATGGCAACAGGCTGATCACTGTAGCGGTTCACCACGGCCATTTTTAAAATATCCTGCTCCGTATTGGATTCCGCATAGCCGTTGATGTTCAGGGCATCGGCATAGAGCTCGTTGGTAATGAGCTGCCCGTCGAGCACTTCAATGACGCGGATCTGTTCGCCCGTGCTTTTGAGCTTAAAATCTTCGGGAGCTTTGAGGCTGCAATGGAAATTGTTGACGACAGGCGCTGTTACCGCTTGAATAAAAGAGCTTCCTTTTTCAGCAACCAGGGTGCCGTTGATGTAGGTTTTAAGAATGGTGAAATCGTTCAGGTTGTCGATCTCAATGAAGTCGGCATTGTCGCCGGCTTGCAGCAGGCCTACCGGCAGGCTATAATGTTTAATCACATTGTAAGAAGCCGCCCGCAAAACATCAAACAGGTCATGCCCGTGAGCCAGCGCGCGTTTCACATGCTCGTTGATGTGCGATTCAATCAGGTTGTCGGGATGCTTATCGTCGCAGCAGAACATGATCTGATCCGGAAAATCCTTTAACAGCGGGATCAGCGTTTCGAAATTTTTGGCGGCGCTGCCCTCGCGGATCATCACCTTCACGCCGTGCCTCAGCTTTTCCAGCGCTTCGATGTAGCCGAAGCATTCGTGGTCTGTCGTAATGCCCGCATCAAAGTAGGTTTTCATCTCATCTCCGGTAAGGCCCGGCGCGTGGCCATCGATGGGCTTGCCGTGCTTTTTCGCGGAGGCCAGCTTTTTCATCACCTCTTCATCCTGGTAGATCACACCCGGAAAATTCATCATTTCGGCGAGGTACACAATGTCGTTGCGGGATAGTAATTCATCAATGGCCTTGGCATCGATCACGGCGCCCGCCGTTTCAAAGCCGGTGGCCGGTACACAGGAAGGTGCGCCGAAGTAGAAATGGAAGGGAACCTGCCGGGCATTACCGATCATGTAATCCACGCCGGCAGTACCCAGAACGTTAGCAATCTCATGCGGATCGGAGATCGTTCCTACAGTGCCATGCGTTACCGCCAAACGGGCAAACTCCGAAGGTACCAGCATGCTGCTCTCCACATGTACATGGGCATCTACAAAGCCCGGAAGAATGTAGGTGCCGAAATTTCCATCCACCCGGTTTATAGACAGAATTTTTTGTCCTTCAATGCTGACTTCCGCAGGATAGATCTCGCGGGCAATTAGGTCAATCAGGTTAGCTTTAATCGTAAACGGCATAAGTCGTTAAGGTTTTACACCATATTTATCCGCATATTTTTTATACAGATCGTTCTGAAAATTGCTCACCCGGATGCTTCTGCCATTCACAAAAGCCATTACGATGTTGCTGCTTCTGATATCCAGCACATCGCCGGTGGAAATCACCATAGAGGCGAGTTTCCCCGTTTCGAGGCTTCCGATGAGGCTGTCCACACCGAGGATCCTCGCGGTGTTGAGTGTAATGCTTTGAAGGGCCTGTTCTTTCGTCAAGCCATAAGCGGCAGCCGTTCCGGCAAGGTAAGGCAGGTTCCGCGAGTTCATCGCTTCCATGTCGCCCTGGTTTTGAAGGCAGAACATCACCGAATCTTTTTGCAGCAGGTAAGGCAGCTTGTAGTAAATATCGGTGTCCGCTTCGGGCAGCTCCGGCAGGTCATGCAGGCGGTTCACCATCACGGCCACATGATGCTCTTTCAGGAAAGGTGTGATCTTGTAACTGTCTTTTCCACCGACAACGATGAGCTTCTTCACGCCGAATTTTTTGGCGAAGTTCACGGCCAGCATAATATCTTTCACATAGTCTGCATGCAGGTATAGATTTTTACTTCCGTTGAATACACCTTTCATAGCCTCATAGCGGAGGTTGACCTCGCCGCTGGCAGGCGCTTTGTAGTAGGCGCTCGCGTTTTCGAAAAAGGCCGTCAGGTCATTCAGCTGCTCCTGGAACCTCGTGTTTTTTTCGCTGGGCTGAGGCTCTGCCCACCAGCCATGCTTCACAACGGAGTTCGGAAAGTTAAGATGGATCCCATCGTCAGCTTTGATTACCGCGTCTTCCCAGTTCCAGCCATCGGTGGCCAGTACCGAGGAGCTGCCGCTGATCACGCCATAGCGGGGCGTAGCCTGTGTGTAGAGGATGCCGTTCGCTTTGACGGTTTCTAAAATCTTGCTGTCGGTATTATAGGCGATCAGGCTGCGGATATGCGGGTTGTAATCGCCCACCTCGGCATAGTCGCTGGTCTGCCTCACCGCTTCGGCTTCCTGCAGGCCGAGGATACAATTGGGAGCAATAAAGCCCGGGTAGATATGTTTACCGGAGACATCAATCGTGGTGTCGAATTTGCTCATGTCCAGCTTGGTGAGCCTGGCGTCCGACACAAAGTCAATCTTTCCTTCGCTGAAAGCAAGGTAGCTGTTTTCAATCACCTGTCCGTTGCCGATATGCGCCACACCGTTGGTGAGCAGGATGCGTTTTTTGTTTTGCGCGGTTGCGGCTGCCGCCAGGGATATGAGGACAATAACAAGTGTTTTCATACGGTAAAAAGGATTTTGCTGACAGGTAAATATAAACAAAAATACAGCAAAGAAGATATACAAAAAGCGTAACTTTGCGCATGCCAAAAACCAACAAAAAAACGGCTAAGCCTCACCGCATCCTGTTACAGGCCATTGTGAACGCTTTGTCGGTCATCTTCAACGAGAACAAGTACGCTGATAAGGTCATTGAAAAGACCCTGAAGGAAAATGCAAAATTCGGAGGAAGGGACAGGCGCTTTGTAGCAGAGACCACCTACGATATAGTGCGCAACTACCGCCTGCTGGCCCACCTGGCCGGAACTGAAAATGGTTTTTGGGAAATGCTGGGTGTATATTTCATCCTGAAGCACTTGCCTATGCCCGATGAGCGCGATTTTAAAAACCTCCATGAAAAGCAGGTCCTAGATGCCTATAAAGCGCTGAAAGATGAGAAAATTCTACAGGCTTATCCCGACTGGCTTTGGGAGCTGGGCGAATCGGAGTTAGGAAAGGACGCCTGGCAGAAAGAAGCCAAAGCCCTGAACGAGCAGGCCGAAGTGGTATTGCGCGTGAATACCTTAAAAACGAAAAAGCCAATCTTATTGAAATTCCTCACCGAGCAGGAAATAGAAGTAGAGCCGCTGGAAGACCATGAGGATGCTTTGGTGTTGATGACCAGGCAAAACCTGTTTCAGAACGAGCTGTTCAAACTCGGCTTGTTTGAATTACAGGATGCAGGCTCCCAGCAGATCTCCGAATTTCTCGGCGTAGAGCCCGGTATGCGGGTGATTGACGCCTGTGCCGGTGGCGGTGGCAAAAGCCTGCACATCGCAGCGCTGATGCAAAACAAAGGGCGCATCATTTCGATGGATGTGACGCAGTGGAAGCTCGATGAATTGAAAAAGCGTGCGCGGAGGGCAGGAGCAGGCAACATCGAAACGCGCCTCATCGAAGGCAGTAAAACCATTAAGCGCCTGGAGAGCACGGCCGACAGGCTCTTGCTGGATGTTCCCTGCAGTGGCATGGGGGTCATTAAACGCAACCCGGATGCCAAGTGGAAACTGAATCCCGAATTTATAGCAAGAACCAGGGAGCTCCAGCAAAAGATCCTGGGCGAATATTCGGGCATGATAAAACCGGGTGGCATGCTGGTGTATTCGACCTGTAGCATTTTACCAAGCGAGAACAAAAATCAGGTAGACACCTTTCTGGCCGGGAACAAAAATTTTGAATTCATAAAAGAGAAGACTATTTTTCCTTCACAGGGCTTTGATGGATTTTACATGGCCCTTCTGAAACGCATCAAATAGCAATGGCTTTGGAACACTATACCATACTGGAGACCCACATCGTTGAAATGTTTACCATTCACATGCTCGACAATGGCATCGTGCATATTGAAGTGGCAGGAGACAGCATTGTAGATGTAAAGCACCTCAAAGCACAACGCGCATTTCTCAAATCGCGTTTCGATGGAAAAACAAAGTTCAGCATCCTTGTGGAGTCAGGCTATGATTCCACACTCACCAAAGAAGCCCGTGAATATACCTCCCTCCCTGAAACCAATGCCATGACGCTGGCCACGGCCGTGGTGGTAAAATCACTGGCAGAGCGCATCATCATTAACTTCATCGTCAACATCACCAGCCGCCAGGCTATGAAAATACGCCTCTTCGATCATAAGGAAAGCGCCATGAAGTGGCTGCTGTCGCTCAAAGAGCTTACCACTCCAACAAAACAGGACGCGCTTACAAGCTGTCTTTAAAAACATCAACTACTAACCCATCCCTATGAAAACACTCGTTGCACTCTTCTTATTTTTAGGATCGTTCACCGCCTTTTCTCAGACCAAAGTTGAGAACGTGGATGCCGCAACCTTCAAAAAGCTGATTGATGAAAAGAAAGGCGTTCTCATCGACCTGCGTACCGATGAAGAGCTGAAGAACAAAGGCTATATCAAAGGCGCCGCACAGATCGACTATTTCGGCAAAAATGCCGAGGCGGTGATCTCGAAGCTCGATAAGAGCAAAACCTACCTCATTTATTGCGCCGGTGGCGGGCGCAGCGGCGAATGCGCCGACCTGATGAAGAAAGAAGGCTTCTCACATGTGGTGAACCTCGAAAAAGGCTACGACGACTGGAAGAAAAAAGGCTTTGAGACCGAAGTGAAGAAGTAGTAGTGCCGGTTCTGCCTGTTACGAGGAGTCATGACAGGCGCCAACCGGGTGAATATTTCTGAGTGTAGAATGCTATGTGGGAGGAATGCCGCGCCAGGGACAGAGCGGCCTGTTTGAGCTCCTTTGGTTGTCCCGCAGGGCAAACAAAGAGCGAGTAGCGATGGCCCGCCCGGGCGCCCAAAAAATAATTATTTAGCGCGATATCGTAACACTTCTGAAACACTTGGAGGGAATTTCCATGATGTAATTCTCTTAAGACTTTGTGTTCAGCAGTTCTGCTGCTTTCAGGATACACTTATCGTTCTCGTTGATGATCGGGTAATAAGCGTCCCTGTCGAAAATATCACGGCCGATCAGCGCTTTCAGATAAGGCTTCAGGGCCACGCCGGCCCTGGCTTTAGCAGCCGGATCAATTTTCGTTTTCAGCTTTTCGCAATAGGTGAAAAACTCATCCAGGATGGCTTGCGTTACCTGGAATTGCGCGATGAAATTTTTGGCGCTGCCGTATGATTTTAGCCTGGCGCGGTTGTTATCTGAATACTCAAAGGCAAAGGTATTGACCACGCCTGCATAGAATAATTTATTCAATACCGAATTGGTTTTGGAGGTATCGATGGGAACGAACACATCCGGCATAATACCGCCGCCGCCGTATACCGTTTTGCCTTCCGGTGTTTTGAACGCCTGTTTTTTATCCAGCTTGATGCTGTCGATGTTCAGGAGCTCGCCATGATCGTAGCGGTCGTATTCCTCATTGTAATATTCGTCCTTATCGTCCGTATAGGGCTTCTGAATGCAGCGCCCGGTAGGGGTGTAATAACGGGCAATGGTGAGGCGGATGGCAGAGCCGTCGGGCAGCTGCATCTGGTCCTGCACAAGGCCTTTTCCGAAGCTCCTGCGACCTACAATAATGCCGCGGTCGTTATCCTGGATAGCTCCGGCAACAATTTCGCTGGCGCTCGCCGAGCCTTCATCAATCAATATCGCCAGCCCGTTCTTCTCGAAGCTTCCCCTTTCCGTCGCTTTGAATATTTTTTTAGGGTTGGCCTTGCCCTGTGTATACACGATCTGCAGGCCATTGGCCAGGAATTCGTCGGAAATATCTACAGCGGCATTCAGGTAGCCGCCGGGATTTCCACGCAGATCGAGGATCAGTTTCTTCATGCCCTGTTTGCTGAGCGCGTTGAAAGCCTTCAGGTATTCGTCGTAGGTAGTAGCTGCAAATTTGCTGATTTTGATATAGCCGACCGATGGATTGACCATGTAATAGGCATCGAGGCTGTAGAGCGGAATGGCATCGCGGGTGATTTTGAAATTGAGGAGGTCTTTGATGCCCGCCCGCATAATGCTTACGTTTACCGTACTGCCTCTGGGGCCGCGAAGCTTCTCAAACACCTCTTTGTTGGTGATGCCCACGCCGGCGGCTTTTTTACCTTCGATGTTGATGAATTTATCCCCATCGAGGATCCCCGTTTTCTCAGATGGCCCGCCTTCGATGGTGTTGATGATGCGGATGGTATCCTTGAAAATATTGAACTCGACGCCGATGCCGTCGAAATTGCCTTCCAGCGGCTCATTGACCGCGCTGAAATCACTGGCGGGAATGTAGGCCGAGTGCGGATCGAGGCTTTCTAACAGCGAAGTGACGGTTTTTTCAACCAGCTCTTTTTTGTTGATGGTATCCACATACTGGTATTCGATGTAATCCAGCAGGCTGTTGATCTTTTCATTGCCGCTGCCTTGCTGTTGCGAAAAAACGCTGGCGTTGCGGATGCGGTTATTCAGAAAGTAGCCCAGCCAGATTCCTAAAATCAGCACCAGGGACAATATAATGGGTAAAAAAGCGTTCTGTTTCCCCCGGGGCGTAGGCTGTTCTAAGTCCATAAAATGATGTATATTTGCAGGGTGTAAAGGTATTTGTTTAACGGAGATTGTTGCGGAATGTTTAGAATTTTTAGCATATTGCTTATCGTCCTGCTGCTTGGCAGCATATCCTGTAAAAAGAAAGCCAAAGTCGTTCAGGATAACATTGCTTACCAAACAGTGAATATCACCATGTATCCGAACGATCCTTTGAACTTCAAGCTGGGAACCGTTGGAGGCTGGATTTATTACCGTGGTGGAGTAAACGGAATTATCATTTACCGCAAAGCACAAAACAGCTCCGCCGATTTTGTAGCGATCGAGCGGACATCAACCCAGCTCCCTGATAACCCTGATGCCCTCGCCAAAGTACAATCCGATGGCTTTACCCTCAAAGATACCATCAGCGGCTCCAAATGGCAGATTATTGATGGCGCCGTTGTGAGCGGCCCTGCACAGCTTCCGTTGCGCCTGTACAACACCTTCTACGATAATGCGAACGGTATCCTCACCATCCGGAATTAGCAAAAAAAATCTCCCGGGTATGTGCCGGGAGACTTAGAGAGTGGTTATATAGTTAATAGCTTAAACGCTTTCCGGTTTTCCTTTTGCCTGCGAAACAACGATGGCCCTTTCATAATGCTCGGAACCATTGAGCGCGTCAATCGCCTTTTGGGCGTCGTCGTCGTTTGCCATTTCCACGAACCCAAAGCCTCTGCTTCGTTTCGTTTCTTTGTCCTTAATAATTCTAACTGAGGTTACTTCCCCATACTGAGAAAAAAGTTCACTGAGTGCCTGTTCTCTTACCTTAAAGCTGATGTTGCTTACAAAAATGTTCATAACTGTATTTATTAATTATAGTAAAATTATAACAAATAAATAAATTGACAAATAAAAAGTGCATTTTTCGTTGAACCTTTTATAAATGTCTATTAAATTAACATTTTAAACCTTGAAAAGAATATTTTCGTGGGTCATTTTCAACGGTTCAAGACGAATCCTGATGCCTCGAAAAAAGTTATTCTGTTGACTTTCAGTATTTTGTGTGTTTTTGGCTTGTCGCTAAAAAACACGGGCTTCCACACTGATCTCCACATTGGCGTCCTTAGGCAGGCGGTCGGCCTGGATGGTAGCCCTGGCAGGGAAGTCGCCTTTGAAATAGCTGCTATAAACCTCATTGACATGCACAAAGTTGTTCATATCCGCTAAAAATATAGTGGTTTTTACAATGTTATCGTAAGTAAGCCCTGCTGCCTGCAAAACCTCGCCTACATACTCCATCACTATTTTCGTTTCATCTTTAATATTCGTTTTGATCAGTTGTTTAGACCCCAGGTCCATGGCAATGGTTCCCGATACATAAACACTGTCTCCCACCTGGATCGCCTGGTTATAGGGGCCGATAGGGGCAGGAGCTTTCGTGGTATTAATTATTTTTTTCATAAGGAGGTAAGAGTTAGATACAAACAAAAATAACAAAAAACCGTTAACCTGTTGTTTAAATAGCAATTTAATGGGGTGCCGCTTGCCTTATACCGGCGTGTTTAACCCGTCATTCAGCGGCTTCAAAAACAGCCAGTCTGCTCGGCTTTGCTTTTGGCTCCTGCCGCGAGCTTCGCGGACCGGTAAATGAACAGCGGGCGTTTAGTAAAAACTCATTTTTTTTATAAATCCACTTGGCAAAACCGATAGATTTACCGAAATGCAGAAAGTACCTTTGATATTAGTAACCAACGACGATGGAATAAGTGCGCCGGGCATTCTGCACTTGTCGTCCATTGCCCGGAAATTCGGTAATGTATTTGTCATTGCTCCCGATAAGCCGCAATCCGGAATGGGGCATGCCATCACCATCAACTCCACCCTGAGGCTCCAGAAAACCAAATACCATGAAGGAGCCATCGATGAATACAGCTGTACGGGCACGCCGGTGGATTGTGTGAAAATGGCGATCAATAAGCTCCTGCCCGCAAAACCCGATCTCATCCTGTCGGGCATCAACCACGGCAGCAACAGTTCCATCAATGTGATCTATTCCGGAACGATGAGTGCGGCCATCGAAGGCTCGCTCGAAGGTACGGCCTCTGTGGGCTTCAGTCTCAGCGATTTCAGCATCGATGCCGATTTCAATGCGACCACACTCTTTATCGAAAAGATCATTGCCTCCTGTCTTAACAATGAAATGCCCAAAGGCGTATGCCTCAACGTGAATTTTCCGAAGCTGAAAGCCGATGAGATCAACGGGCTGAAAATATGCCGGCAGGCGCGTGCCAACTGGGTGGAGGATTTTGAAGAGCGCCAGGATCCTTACGGGCGCTCCTATTACTGGCTCACCGGGAAATTCGTCAATTTTGAGCCGGAGGCCACCGACACCGACGAGTGGGCGCTGCAAAACGGCTACGTTTCCGTAGTGCCGGTAATGCACGACCTTACGGCGCATCAATACATTAATCATTTACGAAATATACTCTAAGCTTATGCTCAATAAACTGGATAAAAAATGGATTGGCTTTCTGGTAGGCGCTTTGTTCCCGGCCCTCTGTTTTTTTTGCTATTGGTTATTCCTGCACAGCCAGATCGGTTTCCCGGTAGGCTTTATCAGCTACCTGAGAGCAGGCCAGATGCTGCAGGAAGTGAGCATCATGTGCGTGGTAGCCAACCTGCTGGTGTTTTACCTCCTGCTCAACAAAAAAGTGTACGACCTGGCTAAAGGAATTATTTATGCCACATTCGGTTATGTGGCCCTGGTACTTTATATCTCCCTGCTTTGAAAGCCCTGAAGTATTATATCATATCCGGCGAGCCTTCCGGCGATCTGCATGCCTCCAACATGATGAAGGAGCTGCTCCTGCTGGAGCCGTCGATGGACGTACGGTTCTGGGGTGGCGACCTGATGGCGGCCGTGGCCCGAAAACAGCCGGTGAAACACATCAAAGACCTGGCCTTTATGGGCTTTGTAGAGGTGGCCAAAAACCTCCGCACCATCCTGAAGAACATTGAATTCTGCAAGCAGGATATTTTAGCATACAAGCCGGATGTATTGATTCTGGTGGACTATCCGGGTTTCAACCTGCGTATTGCCGACTGGGCAAAGCAAAACAACATCCGCGTGCTGTATTACATTTCGCCTACCATCTGGGCCTGGAAAGAAAACCGCGTGGAGATCGTGAAGCGGGCCTGCGAAAAAATGTTTGTAATCCTGCCCTTTGAAGTGGCTGTCTACCAGAAGCATGGCTACACCGCCGATTATGTTGGGCACCCGTTGCTGGATGCCATTGAGCAGGAAAAAGCAAGCCTGCCCGACAGGCAAAGCTTTATCCAAAAGAACGGGTTGGACGATAGGCCCATCATCGCTGTACTGCCGGGAAGCCGGAAACAGGAGATCGAGCGAATGTTCTCCATTATGCTGGATGTGATCCCGGCCTTTAAGGAGTATCAGTTTGTGGTGGCAGGCACGACCAACCTGCCGCCCGAAGCCTATCAGAAAGCGGTGGCCATGAATATCAAAGTGGTGTTCGGGCAAACCTATGCGCTCATGCACAACGCCTATGCGGGCATCATCAAATCCGGGACCTCTACGCTCGAAAGTGCCTTGTTCAGGCTGCCGCAGGTAGTATGCTACAAGGGAGGAACCATCTCCTATGGCATTGCAAAAATGGTAGTAGGCGGAAGGCTGAAATACATTTCATTGCCCAACCTCATCCTCGATAAACCTGTGGTGAAGGAGTTGGTGCAGACAGATCTCACCGCTAAAAACCTGAAAGAGGAATTAGCGAAGATCCTCGACAACACCTTCAGAAAACCGATCCTCGAAGATTACGACCAATTAATTACCTTATTAGGAAACAGCGGCGCCTCCAGAAAAGTAGCGACCATGATCCATGAACATCTCCATGCAGCCCGTCACTAGCCTCATAGCCCTATGCCTGGGTGTGTTCCTGTTGACGCACTCCTTTTCCGGGCCCGTGGGGGCATCGGTAGCAGAGCGCGTGGAGAGTAGCAGCTTCGGAGCTAAAAAATACCTGTCGGATGAGGTGGTTTACATCAAAGTATTTTCGCAGCTCAAGCTTCAGTCGTTTACATTCAGCGCCGACCAGGGAAGCTACAGCATCTGGGCCAATGGGAATGAGATCGTAAGTACCTCGCAGTTTCCCATTATTAAGCTGAGCTATGTCAATGATTCCATCGAGGTAAAAACCTTTGAGAACACGATCGGACGCTTTAAGAAAATAAAAATCTCCAGCCCGGATACCCAGCGTGCTTTCAGGATCAAGCTGGTAGTACCCGAGCGTAAGCCGCGCTTTTACCAGGATAACCTCATCGTGGAAACGGAAGCCGGTATGCTGAAATGCGTGAATGAAGTGATCCTCGACAACTATATTTCCGGTGTGGTGCAGGCAGAGTCGGGGAGGCGCTCGGCTCCCGAATTTTATAAGGTGCAGGCCATCCTTGCCCGGACCTTTGCCCTCTCGCATTTGCAGAAGCACGCCACGGAAGGGTACGGACTTTGCGACCACACCCACTGCCAGGTTTATTTCGGGAAAACCACAGAGCTGGAAATCATGAAAGCGGTGACGGAAACCAGGGGCAAGGTAGTGGTGGACGATAACCTGAACCTGATTGAAGCGGCTTTTCACAGTAACAGCGGCGGGCAAACCGTGAACTCCGAAGATGTATGGGGCAGCAGGCTCTCCTACCTGCGGAGCGTGAACGATACCTTCAGCACGAAGATGCCCAATGCCCGCTGGGAAAGAAAAATGGCCAAAGAAGACTGGCTGGCTTATTTAAAGCTCAAGCACAATTACCCCGTGCAGGATTCGAATGCCCGCTGGCAGGCGGTCAACTTCAAGCAGGAAAGCCGCAAGGCCTACCTGGAAGCCAATAATGTAAAAGTGCCCTTAAAGAATGTGAGAACCGATCTTCAGCTGAAGTCTACCTTTTTCAGCATTTTTCCGCAGGGCGATACGCTGGTGTTTAAGGGTAGGGGCTTTGGCCACGGAGTGGGTATGTGCCAGGAAGGCGCTATGCGCATGGCCAGGCTGGGCTATAAATACCCGGAGGTCATTAATTTCTATTATCAGAAAACCCAGCTCATCGACCTGCATAAGCTCAATTTCTTCAAGGAAGAGTAAGTCAGAGCGCTTCCAGTTCCTGCTTCAGCTTTTTAGGAAGCGAGTCCGCAATCAGTTCGTAGCTGTGATCGATCCATTCCCGGAGTAATTTATCGTTGACGCTGCCGTCGCAGGTAACGGTGTTCCAGTGCTGCTTGTTCATGTGATATCCGGGCAAAACGCAGGAGTATTTTTCCCGCAGCCCAATGGCCCTTTCGGGATCGCATTTCGCATTGAATTGCAAGGGGGAGCCCATCCCTGTCAGGAGAAAGATCTTTCCCATCACTTTAAAGACGAGGGTTTCGCTTCCGAACGGAAAACCTTCTTCCACACCCTTTTTAGAGAGGCAATAGTCGCGTAGTGTTTCTATATCCATAAGCCAAATATAGGACTTAATCGACCGGAATAGGAGTTTACTTTTTTTAACAGTTTAAGACCCCGTCGTACGTCCCAAAAACGATCATCTAAAAGTTTTAGTCGTTAAATCGTATGATTTCACCTCTTAATTAGGTATTTTTTTTGTTAATTGTTGGTACATTCATTCTTAATATGCTTAGTTTTACAGTTCCTAAATCTATAAAACACAATGAAGTTCAAATCTACTCAATTCAAGAAGGGTTCTTTGATTTTGCTGTTATTGACCATGGCTACCTATTCGGGCAAGCTCATGGCTCAGTTGACGGGCACAAAGAACATTCCGGGCGATTATGCCACACTCGCTTTGGCAATCACGGATCTTAACACGGTGGGCGTAGGCCCGGGCGGTGTTACTCTAAACATGGTAGCCGGAAATCCGGAAACAGCTCCTCTGGGAGGCTATTCGATTACGGCAACAGGTGTATCTGCAAACCAGATTACCCTTGTTGGTAACGGTAATACGATTACGGCAGCTGCTACTCAAAGTGCAGGCGCTATTAACGATGCGGTATTCAAAATCATCGGTGGTGATTACATCACACTCTCAGGATTTACCATCCAGGAGAACGCGGCTAACACCACTACGGCTACCGCTACCAATAATATGACGGAGTTCGGTATCGGTGTGTTCTATGCTTCTGTAACAAACGGAGCGAACAACATCACCATTCAGAACAACACGATTTCCCTGAACAGGGCTTACCCGAATACCTTTGGTATTTACAGTAACTCCACACACGATGCCCTGGCAGTAACCACTGCTTCTACGGCTACCGGCGCAAACGGCGGAAATCATAACCTGAAGATATACGGAAATACGGTTTCTAATGTGAACAACGGTATCGTTGTTGTTGGTCCTACGGCCGCTGCCGACCAGAACACTGGTCTTGACATCGGCGGAACAATGGCTTCGCAGGGAAATATCATCACCAACTATGGTACTACCGGTACATTCTCATCTTACGCGAACGTTTCGGGAAGCGTAAACGGGATTCAGGTAAGAAACTCGATGAACTACAACGTATCGTATAACTCTGTCACAAGCTCCAACGGCGGAGTGACTGCAGGGACTGTGACAGGGATCTTTATCAACTCATTCTCCAACACACCTGCCACGGCAGGCAACAGTGCGATCAACAGCAACACCTTAGCCATTAAGAGCGGGTTCGCGGGAGGCACTATCCAGGGGATTTATGCAGGATCGGGCACAGCAGCCGGCTCGGCGAGTGTGACCATCAACAATAACGATTTTAATAATTTCGGACACACGGTTTCCGGTACAGGTTCAATGACATTCATCACCCAGCTGGCAGTGGTGAACAGCCTGTTGGTAAATACCAACACATTCAGTAACCTGAATGTAAACACAACGGGTTCCGTCACGTTCCTTAGCCATGATTATTCCATCCCATCTACAGGGATCAGTGCAATCACCAGCAACTCCATCGTGACGGCATTCAGCAAAACCGGTGCCGGTGGTTCCCTGATTTTTACAACGACTAATGCTACCTCAGGAACCGGATCGGTTAACAATTACCTGAATAACAATTTTTCCAATATCACCGTGACAGGTGGTACGGCTATTACAGGGTTTAATAATACAGACGGTGGAAGCGGAGCCACTAAAACGATCAGCGGAAACATATTCAATAACTGGACAGGTGGCACAAGCGCTATCAATGCGATGAACTTTACCTACTGGAACGGTGTTTCAAGTCTTTCGAACAATGCCATTACCAATATTACAGGTCAGGCAGCGGTTACAGGCATTACCTTAGGAAGTGCAGCAAACAATGCGACTTCCATTTCCATTGCCTCCAACACCTTATCCGGCTTATCATCGACCGGTACAGGCGGTGCGGTTACAGGTATTACCTGCGCTAATACTTCTGCGCTTATCAATATCAATAACAATACCATCAATACCTTATCAACGACTGCAGGATCAAACGTAAGGGCGATTGTGTTTTCAGGTTCAACAACAGGACGCATCTTTAAAAATAAGATCTACGACCTGTCAGGAACCAATGCTGCTTCTGCTATCGCCGGTATCGTTGTATCCTCAGGTACAACTGTCAGCCTGTTTAATAATATTATCGGCGACCTGAGAGCTCCTGCTGCGAATACAGCGAATGCAATCATCGGGATGAGCCTTACAGGCGGCACTACTCAAAATGTATATTATAACACAATTTACCTGAATGCCACAAGCTCAGGCTCTCCTTTTGGCTCGTCGGCTTTATCAACCAATGCTACGCCTACGACCATCAACCTTAATAATAACATTTTTATAAACAATTCGACACCTGCGGGAACAGGCGTTGCTGTTGCATACAGAAGAAGCGCAGCCGCACTGACGAATTATGGAACGGCCTCTAACAACAACTTGTTTTATGCAGGAACTCCAAGCGCCACCACTGCTATTTTCTATGACGGTACAACCGTTCAGCAAACGCTGGCCAACTTCAAAACCTTTGTAGGCGCCAGCCGCGAAGCGCTTTCGGTAACCGAAAACGTGACATTTGCCAGCACAACGGGCTCGGCTGCGAACTACCTCCACATCAACAACGGTACATCTTCTGTAGCGGAAAGCGGTGGTGCAAACATCGCAACTTATACAGATGATTTCGACGGGGATATCCGTCAGGGTAATGCCGGTTATGCCGGTACAGGCGGAGCGCCTGATATCGGAGCCGACGAGTTTGCCGGTATAACTCCTGCTGTGACGATTAACAGTGTGTCTGTTACGCCTACCGGAACCAGCTGTACCGCAGTAGCTCATAACGTTACAGCAAATATTACTCCGGGTGCCGCACCTTTAACATCCGTAGTATTGACTTATGCTTTCAATGGAGTAACCCAACCAACCATTGCATTGACCGGCGGTAACGTATCGGCTACATCAAACTGGACGGGTACTATTCCTGTTGGAAGCCCGGTAAGTGCTACTGTCACATGGTTTGTGACCGCTACCGACGGTACCTATACCAAAATAACTAACGGGACATCCTACAGCGATGATCCTGCGAGTGTTTTCGTTGCAACAGCTTCCGTATCGCCTGCTTCTGTTTGCGCGGGTAGCACGGCCTCTCTGACCCTTAACCTGTCAAGTACGAGCACGGCTACGTATTGTGTTCCTGCTGCTGCGTCATCATCGTCATCCTATTTCGACGGATTCACGACGACAGGTGGTGTTAGCAACATTACCAACAATACTTCCGGAGCATCCACCAACGGCTACGGGATCTTCACAAGCTTAGTGGCTTCACAGAAAGTAGGCCAGCCGGTTAACTTTAATACCGTTTTGGTTGGAACAACCGTAGGTGTTGCTATCTGGGTTGACTGGAACCAGAATGGTGTATTTGAAGCCTCAGAAACGGCCTACAATACAACGGGCTATGTGTCAACTGCTACAGGCTCATTTACAGTTCCGGTAACCGCCAAACTGGGAGCTACAAGAATGAGAATTTTTATGGATTTCAACACCAGCAATCCTTCTTCTATTCCTTGTGGTCCTTATGGATCCGGTCGCGGTGAGACGGAAGACTATACATTTGTAGTATTACCTACTTCCCTGGTGTATACCTGGAATAACGGTGTAACGTCATTCACGTCGACAACAAACCCATCCACTGTAACTGTAAACGCTTCTTCGACTTATACAGGCTCAACACTGATTGGAGGTTGCCCGATTTCAGCATCTGTTCAGACGAGTGTAACGCCTTTACCATCTGCTCCTACGGTAACCAACTCTTCACAGTGTGGTAACGGTATCCCTACAGCCATGGCAAGCGGTGGTACTGCTTATAACTGGTATGCTAGTCCTACGTCTACAACTGTATTACAGTCAGGCTCAAGCCAGACTTATACCAACTCTATCAGTGTCACTACTACATTCTATGTCACTTCGGCAGTAGGTATTTGCGAAAGCCCGAGAACGGCAGTGATGGCAAGCGTTACACAGCCGGATGCGGTGAATGCGGTAGCAAGTTCTACTGTAATCTGTCCTGCCGGTTCAGTGACCCTGACGGCTGTACAAACCGGAACAACAAATCCATATACTTTCTCATGGGTGGCAACTCCTGTAGCCGGAAGCGGTCTTTCCTCTTCGGTACCGGGCCAGTCTATTTCCGTAAGCCCTACGGCTTCCGGCACTTATGCTTATAACGTAACTGCTACAGATGGCGTGTGTACAACCACATCTGTTGTAAACGTGACACTCAGTAACCCTCCTACGATTACGGCTGCGGCTAACCCAACCGTGCTTTGCTCGGGCTCTACAGCTACCCTGAATGCTACTACACCGGTAATTGCTGCCGGAACAGGCACAGTTGGTGCAGGAAGTACAACCTCAAGCTCAGGCGGAAGTCCATTCTACCATGGCTGGGGCGGTGCTAAAGTTCAGTACATTTATACAGCTGCTGAATTGACGGCAGCAGGCTTCAGTCCCGGAAACATTACGGCTTTAGGCTTAAATATCACAGCGGTAGGTATTCCATACGAAGGATTTGCCATCAATGTGGGAACTACGGCGCAGTCTGCATTTGCTGCAGCGAATACGATCGGAGGCCTTACCCAGGTTTTCCTCGGCAGCGGAACAAATAACAGCTACCTGCCTACAGTAGGCCTGAATACATTTAACTTCTCTACGCCGATTTTCTGGAACGGAACCGATAATATCGTGGTTTCGATCTGCTGGAGTAATGCCACAACCGGCGGAGCTTCTTCAACAGTAAGGTGGGATACGTATGCTACCAATGTGGGTATGTATATCTATTCCGACAGTCAGACCATCAGCACGGTTTGTAGTGCTACCACAACGATCCCTGCAAGTGGCGGCAGCTCTACTACAACAGGAAGGCCTCAGACCACCTTCTCAGGACAGGTTCAGTCTCAGGGTGCAGGTCCGTTAACATGGCAATGGAATCCGGGGGCTATCAACACCAACACAGCAAACGTGAACCCGATCAACACCGGCACTGCTGCTGTTACCCAGGTTTATACAGTGACGGCAACAAACACCATCACGACCTGTTCAAATACAGCAACAGTGGCGATCCTGGTAAATCCTTTACCTTCTACGCCTTTAGCAACGAACTCTTCTCAATGCGGTTTAGGAATTCCGACAGCATCTGTGAGCGGAGGAACTTCTTACAACTGGTATGCAACTCCTACTTCAACAACCGTGTTACAGTCGGGAGCAAGTGCAAACTATACAACTTCTATCAATGCAACAACTACCTGGTATGTATCGTCCTTTAATGGTACCTGCCAGAGTGCAAGGGCAATGCTTACGGCTTCTGTAACCATTCCGGATGTTGTAACAGCGGCTTCTACAGCGACAGCGATCTGCCCTGGCGGAACCTTTACCTTAACAGCTACCAAATCAGGTACGGTGAATACATACGCTTATACGTGGACAGCATCGCCTGCCGCCGGTAGCGGTATTCCTACATCTGCACCGGGAGCTACTACTGTAGTAACTCCTACGGCCACAGGAACATACAACTACCTGGTTACGGCAGTGGACGGCGTGTGTACAACAACAGCTTCTATTAACGTAAGCTTAAACCCGCTTCCTAATATCAGCAATGCCATGGCTACCCCTACAGCTGTATGTTCTGCAGGTTCTGTAACGCTGAGCGCTGTTTCCATCAACGCTCTTCCCGGAAATGCTACAATAGGAACAAACAGTTCTACGGATTATACAGGCGGCCCATACCGTCAGGGTGCGGGTACTGATAATAAGGTTCAATGGTTATTCACCGCAGCGGATCTTACTGCTGCCGGCATTACACAGGGCAACATCACGGCGATTGCATTTAACGTGCCTACCGGAAGTGCCGACATCATGCCTAACTTTACAGTAAGAATGGGTGCTACTGCTACAACAGCGATTACAACCACTTACGATGCGGCCCCTCCTGTTGTGTTCGGTCCGGCTTCAGTGTCGGCTGCAACAGGTGTTAATACCTATACATTTGCAACACCTTTCAACTGGAACGGTACATCCAATGTGATTGTACAGGTTTGCCACGATGTCGTTTCCGGCGGTGGCGGATCTACTGCTGTTACAAGACAGGCAACAACCAATACAACGGCTTATACCAATGCAACAGGTGCGTGTACAAGTACATCCGGTACTTCTGTAGCGTTCAGGCCGGTAATTACCTTCTCTGCACAGGTTGGAACAAATGTGACCAGCTCAACCGGCTTCGTATGGAACCCGGGATCTATTCCTACCAACACAGCAGTGGTAAACCCTGTTAATACAGGAACGAATGCTGTAACACAGGTGTATACGGTAACTGCTACGAATACAGTAACCGGCTGTTCAAACACAGCAACAACCAGCGTTGTTGTAAACCCGGTTCCGGTTGCTCCTACAGCAGTGAACTCTATCCAGTGCGGTGTAGGAGTTCCTACAGCTTCTGTGAGCGGTGGAACAGGCTACAAATGGTATGCAACTCCAACCTCTACTACTGTATTACAGGCGGGAACAAGTACAAACTATACCACAGCGATCAGCGCTACTACAACCTGGTATGTGTCTTCTTACAATGCAAACTGCGAAAGCGGAAGAACAGCGGTAACGACTACGGTAACCACACCTGATGCTGTAACAGCAGTTTCAACAAGCACGGGTGTTTGTCCTGGTCAGTCGTTTACCTTAACGGCTACCAATACCGGTACCAATAACGTTTACTCTTATACCTGGACGGCGACTCCGGCAGCAGGAAGTGGTATTGCTACTTCTGTGACCGGTGCCACAACGGCGGTAACGCCTTTAACGGCCGGCTCACGTAGCTATATGGTAACTGCTGCTGATGCAGTGTGTACTACTACAGCTGCTGTAACGGTTGTAGCGATTGCGCCTCCTGCAATTCTAGCGAGCTCTACGCCATCTGTTCTGTGCTCGGGTTCTACCGCTACATTAAACGCGGTCACTCCTGCAATTGGTTCAGGAAGTCTTGCGATCGGTAACGGAACAGGATTAACGACCACCACGGAAGAGTTAACGGCGTTCTGCAACAGGCGTATCAATTACCGTCAGCAAACATTATATACAGCTGCGGAATTAACTGCTGCAGGGTTATATACCGGCAACATTACGTCTATTTCTTACAGCATTACCACGATTGGGGATGCACCAACGAATGATAACTTCACCGTTAAATGCGGTACTGTAGCTGCAACTGCCTTCACGGATTATGTGGTGTCTACAGGGTTTACCACGGTATTACCTGCCATGACGTACACACACACCAGCGGTCTTAACACGATCACTTTCAGCACCCCTTATTTCTGGGATGGTGTCTCCAACCTGGTAGTTGAAGTGAGTCATGATGGTATTGATGCCTTATATAATGCACAAACCTACTATGAGACACTGACATCTAACAGAACGGTGTATGGCTTTAACAGTGCTACTGTTGGTACGCTCAGCACCAAACGTTTTAACACCATCCTTAACGGACAGGTTATGACAACAAGCGCAGGCGGTGTCAACTGGCAATGGAACCCTGGAGCGATCAACAGCAATACGACAACAGTATCGCCTACAACTACCGGAACATCCATTACACCATCGTATACGGTGACTGCGATTGATCCTGCGACGACCTGCTCTAACACAGCAGTAGTGACTATCACGGTGAATCCTATCCCGAGTGTAACGGTAGCCGCTTCTACAGGCTCTATCTGTTCAGGCACAACGGCGAGCTTAACCGCAACAGGCGCTACCACATACAGCTGGATGCCGGCAGGAGGATCAGCTTCTGTCGCAGTGGTGAGCCCAACAGCCAACACGGTATACACAGTAACAGGAACATCATTAGGTTGCAGCAATACACAAACCGTGAACCTGAACGTAACAGCTACGCCAACGGTTGTAGCTTCCGCTTCACCAAGCGTGATCTGTGCCGGAGCTACGGTAAGCTTAACAGCGAGCGGAGCTACGACTTACAGCTGGATGCCAAATAGCTCTACATCAGCAACAA
>CALRIU020000009.1:0-197788 GCA_943362175.1 Hydrocarboniphaga daqingensis
AAAGCCGGAATGCAGACATTCTCCAGTGCGGTAAATTCAGGCAGCAGATGATGGAACTGGAACACGAAGCCGATATGCTGGTTGCGGAAGGCCGCCAGCTTTTTTTCGCTGAGCGAGGTAATGTTGATGTTGTTGAACAGGATCTCGCCGGAGGTCGCCTTGTCCAGTGTTCCCAGGATTGTGAGCAGCGTGGTTTTTCCGGCACCCGAAGAGCCCACGATCGACACCACTTCCGATTCCCGGATATGAAGATCGACACCCTTCAATACATCCAGCTGCCCGTATTTTTTTGTAATATGTTTTCCGATGATCATGTTCAGTTGTTGAATTGAAGAATTGTTGAGTTAGAGAGGACAGGGGGGATAACGCAAAGGACGTGTTGATTTTGGAATTTTTTTCAATTCATGAACTCTCCGGATCTCTATTTCTCTAACCGCTACTTCCCTAACACTTTTAATTCCGTTCTCCGGTTCTTCGCCTTGTTCTCCGGGCTGTCGTTCGGTACTTTCGGCTTTGTATCCGAATAGCCTTTGTATGACAGGCGTGTAGCCATAATGCCACCGTTCTGGATCACATAGTCATATACCGCTTTGGCCCTGTTGGTAGATAAGGTTTTGTTGAAAGCCTTGTCACCGCTGTTATCCGTGTGTCCGCCAAATTCTACTTTCAGGCCCGGATTTGCTTTCAGGAAAGCTACCACTTTTTCCAGCTCCGCTTTCGATTCCGGTTTCAGGTCCCATTTGTTCACATCAAAGAAGACGTTCTTCAATTCGATGGTATAGCCGGTGTCGATTGGCTGCAGTGGAATTTCGAGCTGGTAAGGCTTGTTATAATCGGCCACTTTGTCTTTCAGCGAAAAGTTATCGCTGTAGAAGAGGAAGCCCGGCTTGCTCACATTCACCAGGTAATTATGGTTTGAGGTCAGCGTCACCAGGAACTCCCCGGAGCTGTTGCTAAAGGCTTTGGTTACGGATTGTTGCGTTTCCAGGTCGATCAGCTCAAAAGAGGCATCGAGTGGCGCTTTGGTTTTGGCATTATAGGTTAAGCCTTTGACGTAGGTGATTTTTTCGGGCCTCACGGATTCCGGCAGCTCAAACTGGTAGATATCCAGTCCTCCGAAGCCGCCTTCGCGCTCGCTGGCGAGGTAAGCCAGCTTTCCATTCGCGTCCACCAGTAAGCTGTTCTCATCCGTTACCGTATTGATCGGGTAACCGAGGTTTACCGGTTTTCCCCAGCTGCCATCAGCCTGGCGCCTGCTCACAAAAATATCCAGGCCGCCCATGCCCGGATGCCCTTCGCTGCTGAAATATAAGGTTTGGTTGTCGGGATGGATGAATACACTTTCCTCTTTGAAAGGCGTATTGACTACATCCGAAAGGCGCACCGCTTCTCCGAATTTCCCATCATCGCCCACAGTGGCATAATAAATATCCGGGTTTTTAATGCCCTCGCGCGTGACGGAGCCCCTGATAAAATAAAGTGTCTTACCGTCGCTGCTAAAGCTCGGTTGCGTTTCCCAGTTGCGGGTGTTGATCTGCGGGCCGGCATTCACCGGCGTTGTCCATTTGCCAGCCACTTTTTGGGAGTAGAAAATATCGCAGCTGCCGTACCCTTTTCGTTCCGGCGAGCCGTAATCGCCGCTGATCTCCATACAGGAAGCAAAGAACATGATCTGCCCGTCGGCGCTGAGGGTTGGAGCGCCTTCATTGCCGGCCGTATTCACAGAGCTCATAGGCGTAGCGGTTTGCCACACATTGTTTACTTTTTTGCTGATGTAAAAATCTTCCTGTTGCGGGCCGCCTTTGCCTGAGGTGTTGCGGATATTGCGTGTAAACAAAAAGGTGCTTCCATCGGCAGTTACTGCCGGGAAATATTCATAGTCGGGCGTATTCACGCCGGCGCCGAGGTTCACCAGCTTAAAGGGCTGCGGGTTTTTCATGGCATTGGAAGCGAACCGCGCATTGCGGAGGTATTGTTCGGCCTGCTCCCGGGTATTAGGGTTAATGCGTTCAAATTTCAGGAAAGCTTCCAGGTTCTTCACCGCCTCGTCATAATCGGCAGAGAGCAGCTGGGCGAGCCCCAGGTCGAAATAATTTCTTGGGAAAAATTTAGGATTGATCTCAATCGCTCTCTTGAAATGCTCAATACCTTCCTTCGTTCTTCTTTTTTCCAGCAACAGATAGCCATACAGCATGTGGGCTTCTACAAAATTCGGGTCTTCCTGTAAGGTCTTGTTAAGCAGTTTTTCGGCTTCGGTGTCCTTTTTCAGCTCATAATCCAGCTTGGCCTCCTCAAAAAATTTGATGGCTTTTTTATTGGTGCTGGTGTAAGTTCCCGGAGGCAACGATTGTGAAAACGAATAGGTACTGATGAAAAGTAGGAGAAAAGAGAAAAGAAAATGCTTCATAAGGTGACAGAATGTGTTGTTATAAATATAACGATATTCAGAGGACCGGGATACTAAAAATTGCAAATAATAGTCAACAGGTTTTGAAGAGATTAAGCTCAATCCCTGGGCAATCTTACGCTAAGTGGTAAAGCCAAAAACGGACTTGAGCCAGCGTGAAGGATTGGAACGGAAAGCCTGGCCGTAAGCAGGCCCTGATGTTATCTTTATATAACGGCAAGTTCTATCTTTTGGGCGCCCGGGCGCGCTTTGCGCTACAATCTTTTGCAAGGAACAGGCAAAAGGATTTTCGCTTCAATCGCTGGCGCCGTTTTTCATTAGTGTAAGCTTCCCGCTCAAAATACTACTTTGAGGTCTTTGCTATTATCCGGCCTGTGTTCTCAGCCAGGCAATGGCTTCGTCACGGTCGTCGAAAAAGCGCATCGGTACTGCCGGCTTATTGATCTTCAGGAATAAGCTTCCCATCACTTTCTCATAACCCCTGGAGCTATAGATGGCCAGCGCCGCTACATGCTTCGCATATTCCAGCGAGGCGCCTGCCCTTCGTGCATCTCCCGAAATAGAGGCATTCTCTTCCCCCTCAAGAAGTACCAGGAATTTTTTACCGGGAATATGATCTACCGATTGATCACGGGAAGTCCAGACATCGGTGGCCTGCAGGGTTCTGTTCTTTTTGATGGTGAATACAATCAGGAGGTCGTCATGAACATGCATGAGGTAGGAGCGGGTTTCGAAAGTTTTCATAGAAGAACTCAGGCAGGGTATTGCCGGCGCAAAATTAAGCTTATCAGGCATAAGCTCAGTTGGAAAAGGTACTTAAAAATATACCCGAATACCAGCTATAATAAGATCAATACCCTAAGGCAGGACCCAGCCAACGCTCCGCTTCTTCCAAAGGCATGCCTTTGCGTTTTGCATAATCCTCCACCTGCTCTTTGTTGATCTTACCCAAACCGAAATAGTGGGAATCGGGATGTGCAAAATACATGCCGCTCACCGCCGCAGTAGGCACCATGGCCAGGCTGTCGGTTAAGATAATGCCCGTATTTTTTTCTACATCCAGCAACTTCCATAGGGTGAGCTTTTCTGTATGATCCGGTTGTGCCGGGTAACCCGGGGCAGGGCGGATGCCCGCATATTCTTCGCGGATCAGTTCTTCGTTCTTCAGGCTCTCCTCTTTGGCATAGCCCCAGATCTCCTTCCTTACCTGCTTGTGCATCAACTCTGCAAAAGCCTCTGCCAGTCGGTCGGCGAGGGCTTTCAGCATAATGGCGCTGTAATCATCGTGGTTCTTTTCAAATGCCGCCACATGCCCGTCGATGCCGAAACCCGTACACACGGCAAAACCCCCGATGTAGTCTATTCCTTTATCCTTTGGCTTCAGAAAATCCGATAGCGCCACATTGTACTGGCCCGCCGGTTTTTTGGTATTCATCCGCAGCGTATGGAAGGTTGCCAGTTTATCGGCCTCAGTTGCAGGCTGAGCGGAGTCGAAGCCTGCAGAATACACCTCGATGTCGTCATCGCCGACAGTATTGGCAGGATAGATGCCAATGACAGCCCTTGCCTGTAGCCATTTTTCATCGATGATCTTTTTCAGCATGCCCTGCGCCTCGTTGAAGAGCTTCGTTGCCTCGGCTCCGCGGGTAGGGTCACTCAGGATTTTAGGATATGAGCCTTTCATCTCCCAGCTGTGGAAAAAAGGCGTCCAGTCAATGTACTCTGCAATCTCTTTCAGGTCGTAATCATCGAAGACCTTGTTGCCCAGGAAAGCAGGCTTTTTAATATCTGTTTTATTCCAGTCGGTTGGGAACTTATTCTGCCGCGCTTCTTCCAGCGGAATGAATTTATTTTGCGACTGTGCATTTTTATTTTGCTCGCGTACACGGGCATAATCTTTGTCGATATCGGCCATGAACGCATCGCGCAGCTCCTCCGAAATAAGGCTGCTGGCTACGGGCACCGATTTGCTGGCATCATTTACATGCACTACCGGTCCGGAATAATTTTGCGCGATCTTCACCGCCGTATGTACTTTGGAGGTGGTGGCGCCGCCAATCAGTAAAGGCGTTTTAAAATTGAGCCTTTCCATTTCTTTCGCTACATGCACCATTTCGTCGAGTGATGGTGTAATCAGGCCGCTCAGCCCGATCACATCCACGTTATGTTTCTTCGCTTCATCCAGGATCTTATCGGCAGACACCATCACGCCCAGGTCGATGATCTCGTAATTGTTACAGGCCAGTACCACGCCTACAATGTTTTTGCCAATATCGTGTACATCCCCTTTTACAGTAGCCATTAAGATCTTTCCGGCGTTGCTCCGGCCATTGCCTACGATTCCGGCTTTGGCATTCGCTTCTTTTTCAGCAATGAGGTAAGGCTCTAAGTAGGCCACGGCTTTTTTCATCACGCGCGCGCTTTTTACGACCTGGGGTAGGAACATTTTTCCACTGCCGAAGAGATCGCCTACGACGTTCATCCCATCCATCAACGGGCCTTCGATCACATGCAGCGGCCTGCCCAGTTTCTGGCGCGCCTCTTCCGTATCGGCATCAATATGTTCCACGATACCTTTTACCAGGGCATGGCTCAGGCGCTCTTCTACCGTGCCTTTGCGCCACTCTTCGTCTTTTTCCGTTTTTTCCTTGGTAATTCCCTTCAGCGATTCGGCATGCTCTACCAGTCGCTCCGTGGCATCGTCGCGGCGGTTCAGCAGCACGTCTTCCACCAGCTCCAGCAAGGTCTTGTCAATATCGTCGTAAACCTGCAGCTGAGCCGGGTTCACAATGCCCATGTCCATTCCGTTTTTCACGGCGTGGTACAGGAAAGCACCGTGGATGGCCTCGCGCACGTGGTCATTTCCCCTGAACGAGAAAGACACATTACTCACTCCGCCGCTTACTTTCGCATGAGGCAGGTTGTCCTTGATCCACTTGGTGGCATTGAAAAAGTCAAGCGCATTCAGGCGATGTTCTTCCATGCCGGTGGCTACCGGGAAAATATTCGGGTCAAAAATAATATCCTGCGGAGGGAACTTGACCGTGTCAACCAGGATGTCGTAAGCGCGTTTGCAGATCTCGATGCGGCGCTCATACGTATCGGCCTGTCCCACTTCGTCAAAGGCCATTACAATCACGGCAGCGCCGTATTGCTTGATCTTATGCGCCTGCTCGATGAATTTTTCTTCTCCTTCCTTCAGGGAAATGGAATTTACGATCGCTTTACCCTGCACGCATTTCAGCCCGGCTTCGATCACCGTCCATTTCGAGGAGTCGATCATGATGGGAACCCTGGAAATATCCGGCTCGGAAGCCACGAGGTTCAGGAAGTTCGTCATGGCCTTCTCGCTGTCGAGCATGCCCTCATCCATGTTGATGTCGATCACCTGCGCGCCGCCTTCTACCTGGTCGCGCGCAATGGAAAGCGCTTCTTCGAAATTGCCTTCTTTGATGAGGCGGAGGAATTTTTTGGAACCGGTCACATTGGTGCGCTCTCCCACATTCAGGAAGTTGCTTTCCGGCGTCATCGTATAAGGCTCGAGACCGCTCAGGTGCATGAGCGTATCGGGTTCCGGTTTTTTACGGGGTTTCGATTCCCTGGCCAGCTCGGCAATGCGCTTGATATGCGCCGGCGTGGTGCCGCAGCATCCGCCCACAATATTTAAAAAACCTGCTTTTAAAAAATCTTCGATCTGGTGTCCCATTTCATGGGCATCCTGGTCATACTCCCCAAACTGGTTGGGCAGCCCTGCATTCGGATAAGCGCTCACATAGAAGGGCGCTTTCGTTGCAAGCTCTTCCAGGTAAGGGCGCATGTCTTTCGCACCAAGCGCGCAGTTCAGGCCCACGCTCAGCAGATCCACGTGCGATACCGAGTTTAAAAAGGCCTCAGTCGTTTGCCCCGATAAGGTACGGCCGCTGGCATCGGTAATGGTTCCGGAAACCATCACCGGTATTTTTTTATCTATCTTTTCAGCATAGATCTGTATCGCATACAGCGCCGCTTTGGCGTTGAGCGTATCAAAGATCGTTTCGATCAGGAGCACATCCACACCGCCGTCGATGAGGCCGCGCACCTGCTCCGTATAGGATTCTACCAGCTCATCAAAGGTAATGGCCCTGAAGCCGGGATCATTCACGTTTGGAGATAAAGACAGTGTGCGGTTTGTGGGGCCAATGGCACCGGCCACAAATTTGGGAATGGAGGCAAATTCAGGGAACTCGGCTTTAAATTCGGCAATCGCTTCCTTCGCGATCTTCGCCGATTCGAAGTTCAGCTCGTACACGAGCTCCTGCATGTCGTAGTCGGCCATCGCAATGGAGGTATCGCTGAAAGTATTGGTTTCGATAATGTCAGCGCCCGATTTCAGGTATTCTTTATGAATGGCTTTAATGATCTGTGGTTGCGTGATTGATAACAAATCGTTATTGCCCTGCAGGTCCTTATGCCAGTCGGCAAAGCGCTTCCCCCTGAAATCTTTTTCCGTAAGCTTGTACTGTTGGATCATACTGCCCATGGCCCCGTCGATCACTAAAATGCGTTTTTCTAATTCCTCTTGTATGGTATGCATAGATGTATAAAAAAATCCCTTCCGTTTATTCGGAAGGGATTAGTATAATTTTGTAAAATGAATGTATCACTAATGTATTTCCGACTTATTTTCTCCGGACATTGTCCGGAACGAATTCCCACCTTCTTTTTAAGTTTCAGGTTGGTTATGGCGGGCTCCTGGTTCTGTAACCTGAAACGTTTAACATGATAACCTGTAACTTATAAGGGTTGGTAAAGCTTCTTTGGGCGTTTCCCTCAGCTTTTCTTAATAAGTGTGTTAAAGAACGCGAAGCAAAGATAGGACTATTTTTTTATTTTTATAGCCAATTCCAAGCATTTTAAGATGAAGCGTTTATTTTTATTAACTGTCCTGTTGTTGATGATGGGGCAGGCTGCTTTTGCCCAGTCAAAGGACGAAACACCTGACGAAACGCAGGTAAAAGCCCTGATGGCAG
The DNA here is from genome assembly GCA_943362175.1 of Hydrocarboniphaga daqingensis. Taxonomy (GTDB): domain Bacteria; phylum Bacteroidota; class Bacteroidia; order B-17B0; family Aurantibacillaceae; genus UBA4416. Next base: position 7,417 of record CALRIU020000009.1, read on the forward strand.
TGCAGGAAGCCAAATGGAGCGAGGGCGACATCAGGGGATTCATGGAGCATTACTGGAAGAGCGATAGCCTGAAATTCATCGGGAGTAAGGGGATTACCTACGGCTGGCAAAAAACGCTGGACAACTATCTGAAAGGCTACCCGGATAAGGCGGCGATGGGCGTTTTAACGTTTGAGGTGCTGGAATGCACACAGCTTTCTCCCACAGCCATTTACGTGATCGGGACATGGAACCTGAAAAAGGAAAAGCCTTCCGGAGGGCATTTTACACTGCTCTGGAGAAAGATCAAAGGGAACTGGGTGATCGTGGCGGATCATACGAGCTGAGATGTGAGCAGGGAGATATAAGACAAAAGAAGTAAGACAAAAAGAAAGAAGGGATTTAAGAAACGGAGGGGATGGAAGAGACCAGGTGCGGCGGCTGAGATCTTTACAAAGAAGCAACCTGCGCCAGGGATACGAAAGGCCTGGTTCCTTGACCGCATCCGCCTGTGCTGGTACAGGCAGGCTGTACTTTTGCGGTAAAGAACCGGAGCGAAGCGGAGCCTGAAGTAGCCCGCCCGGCGCCTAAAGCTAAAACTATCATAGATGACTGAGCGTAGTAAAAATCATTGCGATACCAAAACGAACATGTACATGAAATACCTTATCGTATTATGAACACAATCCATTTACAAACCGAACGGTTACATTTAAGGCCTGTCGCTATTGCAGATCTGGAGCGGATTCATGAGCTGCATTCCCTGGAAGAAACGGACCGCTTCAATACCCTGGGGATTCCGAAGGATCTGGAAGAAACCCGGCAGATCTGCGAAAACTGGATCGCCGAAAATGCCAAAGAAAAAAACAGCCGGTTTATTTTTACGATTGAGTTAAATGGTACAACACAAGTTATTGGCTTTACGGGCATGAACCTGGGGAAAGAAACATACAGGAATGCCGAAGTATGGTTTAAGTTCCATTACCATTTCTGGAACAAAGGCTATGGTACGGAAACCTTAAAACAACTGATTGCTTTTGGCTTTGACCATTTAAAGCTCCACAGGATCGAAGCAGGTTGCGCCATTGGCAATACAGGCTCCATTAAAGTCATGGAGAAAGCAGGTATGATACGGGAAGCGCATACCCGGCAGCTCTTACCACTGAAATCGGGCTGGTCCGATAATTACGGCTATGCGATTTTGTCGACCGACCAAAGACATCCGTGAAAGAGGCAGGATGAAAGGCAGAAACAAAAGATACAAACACAATATCCCTTATCTTAAATCTCAAAAGCATGATAGGACCAGGTTTATACAAACATTACAAAGGAAAGCTCTATGAGGTGATCGGTACGGCGCGCCATAGCGAAAGCCTGGAAGAGCTCGTTGTGTACAAAGCGGCTTATCAGCCGGAAGGTGAAAACCTCTGGGTAAGGCCGGTAGCCATGTTCTCGGAAACCGTCATAATTGACGGAGTAGAGAAGAAGCGTTTTGAAAAGATCGCCTAGTTGCCCGGAATAAATTTATAGCCAACCCCACGGATCGATTGGAAGTGAATAGGCTCCCGTGGATTTTTCTCAAACCACTTCCGGAAGTTCAGAATAAAATTATCGATGGTGCGTGAAGAAGGATTCTCATCTTTTGTCCAGATCTTTTCCAGGATCTCATCGCGCGACACTACGTTGTTGGCATGGTCTACCAGCAGGCGAAGCAAGGCAATTTCACGTTTGGAGATTGTTTCACGGCTTCCGGAAATCGTCTTTACTTCAAAGGTCAGGAAATTGATCTCGCAACCGTCGAAGGTAAAGACATCGCTACTGGCAGGAGCCTTGTCTGCGCGGTTGCGCTTCAGAACAATGTTGACGCGCAGAAGGAGCTCCTCAAGGTCGAAAGGCTTGGTGATGTAATCATCGGCGCCGAGCTTTAAGCCTTCGATCTTGTCTTTCACGTCGTTTTTTGCGGTGAGAAAGATCACCGGCGTGCGGATATTTTCTTTGCTGAGTTGTTGGTAGATGGCAGTTCCGCTCATGCCGGGAAGCATAATGTCCAGCAGGATCAGGTCGGGAGCAAAGGAACGGATGTGCTCCAGGGCATGGATTCCGGATGAGAGGACATCCACGTCATAGCCTTCGAGCTCAAGATTGAGGCGGAGTGTTTCCTGCAAACTCAATTCATCCTCAATAATTAATACTTTAGATAACATTAGCCCAAAATTATCTATTTTTTGCCTCAAAATTCATACGTGGCCTTGAATTTGTAAGATAAAAGCGGTAATTATGTAAGAAATCCTCTTTCCCCGGAAGGAAGATTTCCGAACCTCTATTCTGAATTGATATTTATTAAATCACACCCCAACATGTCACACCACAACATGAAATTCTTTACTTCTTTAAGCCTTTCTTTTGCCTGCCTGGCTGCAACTGCCCAAACCCCCGATGCTGCTGCCACACACCGGAAATGCGGAACCGTGCAGCAGGATGTTACGCAACACCAGGCTTTCGAAACATGGATGCAGGCCACCATACAACAAGATCACCAGTTTGCCAATGCAAAAAAAGCATCGGTTGTTTATACGATCCCTGTGGTGTTCCATATCATTCATTCCGGTACAACGGTTCCGGCGCGTAACATCAGCCAGGCGCAGGTCAATTCACAAATCGTGATCCTCAACAATGATTACAGGAAACTAAATGCGGATTTCAGCACCTATGTAACGCAATCGGCATTTGTAAGCGCCGCCGCCGATGTCCAGATTAATTTTTGTGCGGCCAGCGTTGATCCCAACGGCACTGTGCTCGCCGAGCCTGGCATCGACCGCGTGAACGTGACCACCATGGGCTGGAGCGCCTTGCCTTATGCCACCAGCTACATCGAATCTACCGTAAAGCCAGGAACTATCTGGGATCCTGCCAGATACTACAATGTATGGGTACTGCAGTTCGGCGGCTCGGACTTGGGAACGCTTGGTTATGCGCAATTTCCAACCATCCCTGCCGGAACCAATCCGGTAACGGACATGGTAGGCCAGGGTGGCTCTGCCAATACCGACGGTGTCGTGGTGGATTACCGGTATGTCGGAAATATCGGCACGGCAACAGCGCCTTACAACAAAGGCCGGACGCTGACACATGAAACAGGCCACTGGCTTGGTTTATGGCATATCTGGGGCGACGATAGCAATTGCAGCGGAACGGATTACGTAGCCGATACCCCGAATCAGCAGGTGGAAAATTCATCCTGCCCTTCTACAAACGGTGCGGTGAAAACAGATGCCTGTGCAACCGTGGCTCCTGGATTCAATTACCAGAACTACATGGATTATACGGATGATAAATGCATGGCCATGTTTACAGCAGGACAAAAAGACCGCATGCAGGCGGTGATGGCAAACTGTGTCAGGCGTAAAACGTTAAACAACGCCGTAGCCTGTGTATCTGTCGGAATCAAAGAGGAGGCTGCCGGTGTTTTGGTGGATGTGTTCCCGAATCCTACCAACGGCCAGGTAACAATTAACGTGGAATTGATGGATGCCCAGGAGTTTAGTGTATCGGTGATCAATCCGCTCGGGCAAACCGTGAAGGAGGTGAAACAGCCGGTATCCCATGGCGGGCTCGTTAAGATTGACCTTTCAGAACAAACACAGGGCGTTTATTTCGTTACCGTGAAAAGCAAATCGGCTTCGGTGACCAAACGCGTGATTTTACAGTAAATTCATTTTCTCATCTCTTAAGCCTTTACTCATTTAGTAGAGGCTTTTTTTTGAACTGCCAAAACCTCAGGCATGCTGATGCTCTCTATTTAATTGATGAAACGGTGTATAATGCTTCCAATACCGGCGATTATACGGTTAAGGTGAGTTTGAAATAACATAAACCCATCATGTTTACTTCAACTGTCTTAAATACAGCTGGATCGTGTTTTCCAGGCCGTAGTATAAGGCGTCGCTGATGAGTGCGTGGCCGATGGATACTTCCAGCAGGTTCTCTACGTGCTGTTGGAAATAGGCAAGGTTCTCCAGGCTCAGGTCATGGCCTGCATTTACGCCAAGGCCTACGGTGGTGGCGAGCCTGGCTGCCTCTGAAAAAGGTTTGATCGCGGTTTCTTTTTGAGTGCTGTAGAGCCGCGCATATTCTTCGGTATAGAGCTCGATGCGGTCGGTGCCGGTTGCTTTGGCGCCTTCTATCATTTTCAGATCGGCATCCACAAAAATAGAGGTGCGGATCCCGGCTGCTTTGAACCGGGCGATGGTATCGATTAAGTAATCTTTGTGCGTAACGGTGTCCCAGCCATGATCGGAAGTGATCTGGTTATCGCCGTCGGGGACGAGGGTCACCTGTTCAGGCCTGACATCCATAACCAGGTCTATGAATTTTTGCACCTTGGGATTGCCTTCGATATTGAATTCCGTTTTTACCAGCGGTTTCAGATCGTACACATCCTGGTAACGGATATGCCGTTCGTCGGGCCTCGGGTGTACCGTAATGCCTTGTGCGCCGAAACGCTCGGCATCCTGCGCCACGCGCAAAAGATCAGGCGTGTTGCCCCCTCTTGCATTTCGGATGGTGGCAATTTTATTGATGTTAACGGAAAGCTTGGTCATGACGGTAAAATTAAACTTTAATCCATTGGTTTCCTCATTCGAAAACTAAAATTAGGTTATAAAAAGATAACATCGTGTGTTCTTTTTCAGCATGGACCGCGAATGTTCGGCTCCCGGGGAGCAAGCATAAGCAGTGTAAGAATTTCCGGAAATACAGTTGCTCCGTAGGAGTCAAACAGTCATTCTATAAAAACCGCTTGGCCAGTTCCTTGTCCGGCAGCATACAGCTTTCTGCCTTACCGAACCATTTGTAGCGGCGTTTGGCTATGAAGTCATACACGAAATTCCGGATAAAGGGAGGAATGATCAAAAAGCCTCTGAGTAAGGGATAAAGCCCTTTCATGTATTTGGTGGTTCTCAGGGCAGCCCCCGATTTCACGTAAGCCTTGTCGTTTTCGATCAGTACCAGGCTGTCGGTGGTTGCCGGGTCGATCCGGTAATGCTCCAGCAGCTCCAGGCCAACCGGAGATTGCAGAGAGGTAAAATGCATGTCATGGTTCTTTTCCCGAGCCGCCATAAACTGCACGGCCGAGCTGCAAAAATTGCAGTAGCCGTCGAACAGCAGGATGGGTTTATGTTTTAGCTCTTCTCTGATCATGGCCTTACCGTGAGCGAATAAGGATCGGAAGCAACTTCCGTCTTCTTCGTTAACAATTTCATGGTAGTAATGTTGAAATAATTCACAAAGCCGTTCCGCCCGCAGACGCCGGTATGGTGTGGGGTAGGGCCGCTGGCTAAAATATTCCGGTTCGATACGATCAATACCTGGTTCATTTCGTCAATCCCGATGCCATGCGGCTCATATCCTACCTTGAAATTGTCGACGCTGTAGGAGTTAATATCAATGACGGAAACAGAGCCTTTGATCTTTGGATTCGGGTTAGGGTCTTCCATGCAGGTGACATAAAGCTTGTTCCGCTGTGGGCTGATGAGCAGCTCCGAAGGATATTCTCCTGTTTGTATCGCATACAGGAAAACGTCGCCGGCGGTTTGCATCACCCGTACTTCGTCTGAGCCCTGGCAGGAGACAAAGTATTTGCTGCCGTCCGGTGAAAAAGCGATCTCGTGAGGATCCATCAGCGGGCTGCCTACCGGCGCCGTTCCGGCGACATCCAGCACCACCGTATTGAGCGATGAGAAGCCCGTGTCGATCTTATAAATATAATTGCCGGATTGCTTGGTAATGTAGATGGTGTCATTGGCCACATTCAGAGCCGTGCCGTGCGCATCGGTAAGGCCGCCGAAATTGTGGAGCAGCCTCATGTTGTCGAGGTCCACGGCGGCGATCCGGCTATTGGTTTGCCAGGAAGTGATATAAGCCCTTTTGTCGTCGTTGCTAATGGCGAAGGTATTCCAATTGTCGTAGGTCGAATTTCCGCTGCCCCTTCCCAGGTCGACTTCACCAACCAGGACATCGTCGGAGGCCCGGAATTTCTGAAGGATGTTGTTAGCCACAAAGATCACGTACCAGTATTTTCCGTCGTGAGAAAATTTGATCATGTGAGGGCTTTCCGCCACGGAAGGCCTGTTTCCCACGTTGATGTAGCGGATCGGCAATTGGGTTTTCATGTCAAATACCGTTACTACATCGCAGCCCTGGTTGAGCACATAGTATTTTTTGCGATTAGGATCATCCGACCACATCACGTTGCCTTTGATGTCGGGCGCACCCTGGTCTATCCAGTCTTTGATGGTCTTTACCTCTTCCTTGCTGAGCGCCGTCCCGTTCAGCGGCATGGTGGGGGTGTTTTTGGGGCCGAACTCGTCGTAGGTATTAATGAAATAGCAGAGAGACGAAAAATCGCTCCGGAAAGGAATGACAGGCGAGCCGCTGGTAGAGCCTTTAAACAGGGTGGAATAGCTGCTGAGGTCCAGGCCTGCCGAGCCTGCGGCACTGGCTGTATTGTGGCAGCCGGAGGTCGCGCATTTATAGGTCATGATCCGGCCAATCTCCGTCGGGTAATCCCCGAATTCAGGTGGTGCGGAATCTTTGGTGCAGGAAACCAGGGCCACAGTAAAGGATATGAAGAGAAGTGCTGTCCGGGTTGCCATGTGCATAACAGATTAAAGATACAAAAGCATCTGTGGATTTAAAAATTAAATAATGGTAAAAACCTGCCTCGTAGCGGTGAGATGCTGAATCAGGTTCAGCTGCCCCTTATCATACACGTTGATCTATCAGAATCATTTACAAGCCGACAAGAGCATCTGCATGTAAGGCAGGCCTTTGCTTCGTGCAAAATCCACATTTTTTTCAGGAATAGTTTCCGGGTGCGGAAAGAACTTTAACGCTTTCTCTACGCTTTCTTCCCTCAGAAAATGCAGCATGGGATAGGGGGAGCGGTTGGTGTAATTGGCGGGATCGTCCTCATCAGCATCCTGGAAACAATAGTCGGGATGAAAGCTTGCCACTTGGTAAATGCCCTCGTAGCCAGCTTTCACCAACAGCCTGTCCGCTTTTTTTACCAGCGATAGATAGTCGTCGAAGTCCCTAAAGCTTTCCGGGAGAATGAGAAAAGCCGTTTCCGTTTTCGGATCTTCCTCCAGCAATTCAAACAGCGCTTGTATCAAGGGAAGCACGTCTTTGGCAGCTTGTAATTCACTCACCGTATAGTGGATGGTTTGGTTCGTGTAAACCCTGGCTGCAAACGGACAGAAATTACAATCGATGACCACCGATTTGATCCAGCGTTGGGTGTGTGCTATGGCTTCTTCTGTGAGTATCATTTAATAAATATCGAAATAGTTTTCCATCAGGTCTTCTTGAATCCATTTGCTGTAATGCAACTTCCGTCCTTCCTTAAAGGCTTCGAAGGCATTCACGGGGTCGTTGTTGCACAAAGACACAATACCGTATAAAATGTACAATTCCCATGTGTGGTCGTTGAGTTTATAGGCTTCATTAATATTGGCAAGCGCTCCTGCATTGTCATTGTTCTGGAAGCGGATCAGGGCCAGGCCGAGCAAGGCGTCTACGTTTTCAGCGTCAAGCGCCAACGCCTTCCGGAACCAGGCTTCCGCTTCGGGATATTTTTTCCGGCTGATGCAGATCCTGCCTGCCGTGATATAATCGGAAGACGTCGGGTCGATGGCAGGTTGCGCCTTGATTTTTTCAAGGATGGTTTTTTCATAAGCGGCTGTGTCTTTCAGGAGGAAATGCGCCGTGATGAGGTTGTCGTAATCCTCCGAAGCATTGTTGCCAATGGTGCTGTATTTCACCGGTTTGAGGCTAATGGCTTTTTTGAGATAAGGAATTGCTTCCTTCGGTTGGTTCATCAGGAGGTAAATATTACCCAGGGCCTTATGGGCCAGGTATTTATTTTTCAGCTCTTTGCGGTGCAGGCATTTCTTGAAAAACGCTTCCTGCTGTTTTAAGTTGGAGGCATCCTTCAGGCCTGTCACAAAACGGATCTGCTTCACATTGAAGAGCGAGTCGTTTACCGTTTTATAGGTAATCAAGGTGGAATAGCACACCTGGTAGGTGATCCTGTAAAGGTATTCGCGGTTGAAGTCGGAGGGAGCGCGCTCGTGGTAGTCTTTCAGAAGCTTGAGCGTCATGATGTTTTCGGGCCTTAGCTTTTCCTCCTCCACCGTTTTCAGCTGGCTGTACTTGTTCAGCTGATCGTAGAATTTATAAATGTAATAGATCGGCAAGGATTCATGCACCTCATAAGTGTCGGGGTACCGGTTGATTTGTTTGACGATAAAAGCATAGGCCGAGTCGAAGCGGTTGTTGAGGATGTGCATGAAAGGAATCAGGCGGTTTGCTTCCCTGTTGAGCGGGTCCTGAGCAAAAGCCTGCCTGTATTTCGCCAGGGCGCTGTCCATCTGCAGGGCGCTCATGTATATTTCTCCTAAAGTGATCAGGGCCTCTGTACTGTCGGGATGCTGTACCAATACGGCGCTGATGGCCTCAAAGGATTTTTTCCGGTACTCACGCGCTTCGTCAGGAAGCTTAAGCCTGCTGTACATGCCGGTGATCTCCGTGTACAAGTCTGCATTCTGAGGCTGTTTCTCGGATTCTTTTTTCAGAAGCTCCAGGTTCTCTGCAGTGGCCGGCTTATCGCCTTTGCCGGGCTTATCCTTGCTGAGGTCGGTATTGTTATAGGAAAATTGCAGCCTCGGATTGAAATGGAAGCACTCGGTAGCCGTTTTTTTCAGAAAGGTAATGTCTTCCGCTTTCAGGGGCCTTTTGATAGTGCCGTGCTGGGCCTTGAGCAAAGTGTTACAGCTCAATAACAGTAAAATAAGCAGGGATTTAGGCATGTCCCGAAGGTATTAATAATTTCAGAACAGGGTAACGGAATAAGTGGCTATTTCGTGTGTTTGTTTTATAAATGGCTGGCCTCCTTTTCGTTTAAGTGGCTTCCACTCCGCTTGGCCTGACACATGATATGAGCTATTGCTTGTCACCCTGAGTGGAGCCGGAGGGCGTTCCTTTTTTTAATACTCAATAATCTACATCCTGCTGCTTCTGCAGCAGGATGGTTTTCATGGAATGATTTTGCAGATAAGCCTTGATGAGGTTGTTGCTATCCGGGTAGTAGGTCTGGTGTTTGATGAGGTCTTTCACTTCCTCGGCCGTATGGCATTGTGTATACTGGTCGATGTAGCCGTAGCCTACATAGCACCTGTTTTCTACAAGGATCACCGCGCGCTCGTCGGCTGTGCGGCCTTTGTCCATGAGGATAAAATCAGGATGCTCATAAGAGTAGCGCTGAACTACTTTCGCTGCCCGCTTGTTGTAGTCTTCGATCTCTTCTTCGCCGGCGCAGATGCCGTTGCATTGCCTGATCTGGTGGTTGAAGCAAATGCTGCCCTCTTCGGTGAGGTGGCAGTGTTGCAGGCAAAGAGTATACTCCCCGATCCAGGCATCGAGGTAGCCGCGTGCCGTAGTGTAGGTGGCGCAGGATACCAGCGCATGCTCCGATTCTTCGTAAGGCACGATCTTAAACTGGATCACCTTTTGCTTGCTTAGCACCACATCCACGGTATGGGTAAAGGTATCCGCCTTGCTTTTGCGGTTGTATAAAGGCTTGTGCTTCTTGATCTCCGAGGCTTCCAGCAAAATGGCAATAAGCTCGCTTCCCGTTTCCACAAAGCTGACGTTATACAAATCGTTCAGCATCTTCTTGCCCTTTTTGGCGTCGCTGTTGAAGTGGCTGATGGCACGGTTATACATGTTAACACTTTTCCCGATGTAGATGATCTCCTGCTCCTTGTTGAGAAAGTAATACACCCCGCAGCTTTCGGGAATTTTGTTGAGGATGTATTTTTTGATATTGTCGATGCGGCGCGTCATCAGCTCCGTCACGCCCTTGGTTTTATAGCGCGGATCATCGTTCTTGAGCCGCAGCAGCAGGTCGAACAGTTGGGCGGTAGCCACAGCATCGCCTTCCGCGCGGTGTCTTCCGAAGATCTCGATGCCCAAAGCGGCGCAAAGCCTGCCCAGGCTGTAGGACACCTGGTTAGGGATGAGCTTGCGGCTTAATCTGACCGTACAAAGGGTTTCCCGTTTATAGGTATAGCCCAGGGAGGCGAATTCATCTCGGATAAAGCTGTAGTCGAAGCCCACATTATGCGCCACAAACACACAGCCTTCTGTCAGCTCGATAATGGTTTTGGCGATCTCATGGAATTTCGGCGCGTCGGCCACCATCTCGTTGGTAATGTTCGTCAGGCTTGTGAAGTAAGGAGAAATGTAGCATTCCGGGTTTACCAGGGTGGTGAATGTCTTAACTACGCTTAAGCCATCGTGAACCAGAATGCAGATCTCGGTAATTCTTCCTTTTTTGAAGTCGAATTTCCCCCCGCAGGTTTCGATGTCGATGATGGCAAACATGGGGCAAAGGTAGGGCTTTGAGGGTTGTGGTCAATGCTATGAATTGTAGCATTTGTAAGGGAAAGACTATCCGGGACACAGGATCGTCTTTTTTTGCCGTGTTTTAGGAATGCGTTGTTAAACAGTATTCAAAAACTCAGGCGTCAGCTCATCCGAGCCATGATCCTTTTGCAGCACATCAAAAGGGATCACAAAGCGGCAGTCTTCCTTAAAGCGGCTGCAGCCCCAGGCAGTTTTGCCTTTCATCAGGATGCCGGTTTTGCATTTCGGGCAGGTCAATGGTCCTGCAGGTTTTGCAGGCTCTTTGAGTATTTCCGGGTTTAATACCGGCTTAAACGTATCGTCCAGTACCACGCTGCCATTCACCTTTTTGCCGTTCAGCGTAAATCCTTTGATGACAGGCGTCTTGCCTTTTTTGATGAGCTGTATTAACTGGCTGTCGCTTAATTTTTTTCCGGAGCATTCAAACTCCACTTTAAAGGTGCAGCCTTCCTTGTAGGCGCTGCAGCCGTATGCCATCTTACCTTTGAGGATCTTTCCCGATTTGCATTTAGGGCAGCTGATAGCCTCATCCGCCGGCGCTGTTTTCTTCTTCGGTGTTTTTACCTTTACTTCGGCAGTCTTGTCCGTTGTTTGTATCGCCTCTTTTTTACCGGCACCTGCCGATTCCTTAGCGTTTGCCTCTATCGTAATGCGCGAGCGGTGTTCCAGCTTCACTTCATTAACCAGTCCGCTCACCATGTCTTTCATCTCCTGTAAGAAGAGCGGCGCATCGTATTCGCCCTTTTCGATCTGGCGCAGCTTCTTTTCCCATTGCCCCGTCAGTTCCACCGATTTCAGCAGCTCATTGTTGATGGTCTGGATCAGCTCGATGCCGGTGATCGTGGGAATCAGGTTCTTTTTCTGTCGCACAATGTAATTGCGCTTAAACAAAGTTTCAATAATATTGGCGCGTGTCGAAGGCCTGCCGATGCCATTGTCTTTCATCAGCTCGCGGAGCTCCGCATCTTCCACCTGCTTGCCTGCCGTTTCCATGGCCCTCAGCAAAGTGGCCTCGGTATGGTGCTTGGGCGGCTGGGTTTGTTTCTCCTGCAGGTCCGGAACATGCGGGCCTTTCTCACCAATCACAAAATTCGGCATCTCCTGGATCTCGTCCTCTTTATCCTTGTCCTTTTCCTCATCGTTTGCCGGGCCGGCAGAGCTGCCGGTAGCTGAGCCTGTCGAGGCTTTCGGGTAGACCACGCGCCAGCCTTCTTCCAGGATGATTTTTCCGGTCGCCGTAAACTCGTGCGTTTCTACGTTACCCACCACCGAGGTATTCGAGGCCACACAATCCGGGTAAAAGGCCGCGATGAAGCGTTTGGCAATGGTATCATATACCTGCTTCTCCTGGAGCATCATGCCCGGAAAGGGCTCTACGCCGGTAGGAATAATCGCGTGGTGATCGGTGATCTTTTTATCGTCGAATACTTTTTTGCTTTTGCGTAAAGGCTTTGCCAGTAAGGGAGAGATCAGCGCGGTATAAGGCCGCATGTTTCCCAGGATCTCCGGGATCTTCGGGTACATGTTCTCCGGCAGGTAGGTCGTGTCCACCCTCGGATAGGTCACCAGCTTTTGCTCGTATAGTTTCTGAATGTATTTGAGTGTGTCGTCGGCCGTGAAGTTGAATTTCTTATTGCATTCCACCTGCAGGGCCGTGAGGTCAAACAGTGGCAAAGGGCTTTCGTTGCTGTTCTTTTTGGTCACAGAGGTGATCTCAAACTCCTTGTCTTTGATCTCTGCCAGCAGCGCCTGCGCCTCGTCTTTATTCTTGAATTTCCGTTGGCTCGAATTGAAATGGACGCCACGGTAATTGGTCTTTAACTCCCAGTAAGCCTCCGGCACAAAATTCATGATCTCTTTGTAGCGGTTCACGATCAGCGCCAGGGTAGGGGTTTGTACGCGGCCAATAGAAAGCACACCTTTTCCCTGCGCATATTTGACCGTGTAGAGGCGGCTGGCATTCATGCCGAGCAGCCAGTCGCCAATGGCGCGCGCATTGCCTGCTGCGTAGAGCAGATCATAGGCTGAGGCGTCTTTTAATTTTTCAAAACCTTCGCGGATGGCTTCATCCGTCATGGATGAGATCCACAGGCGCTTGACCGGTTTGTTGCATAAGGCTTTGGCAAGTACCCAGCGCTGAATGAGCTCTCCCTCAATGCCGGCGTCACCGCAGTTAATGACTTCGCTGCATTGGTCTATTAAATTTTTCAGGATGCTGTACTGTTTCTGCACACCGGAATTATCGATGAGCTTGATCTGGAATTTCGGCGGCACCATCGGTAAAAAGTCCAGCGACCAGCGTCGCCAGTCGTCGCTGTAATCCTCCGGGGACTTCAGGGTGCAGAAGTGGCCGAAGGTCCAGCTGATGAGGTAGCCATTGCCTTCGTAAAAGCCGTCGCGGCGCGCATTCGCACCTAAGATACGGGCAATTTCTTTTCCAACACTTGGCTTTTCGGCAATACAGAGCTTCACTGGTCGTTTAAACTAAAGCGTAAAGATTCTAAAAATCCGGCTTAATTACGTTCGATCAGCGAGGTAGTTTTCAAAATGTTTTCCAGAGCCTTGTACAAGGCATCCAGGTCCTGTTGGGTGTTGAACGCCTGTATGGAATAGCGCAGGTAGCAATGTTCACCATGCCTCATGATTGGTGCCTCGACCCTGTAATCGGTAAACAACAGGCGTTGCAACGCTTCCGGCTCTTTGGTGCGGACAGGGATGCTGATCATCTGCCCGATAAACTCCTCCGTAAGAGGTGCCAGTGGTTTCGTCTGCAACAAATCGAAAAAACGGGATGCATTTTCCCTCACCAGCTTCCGGCAGTCTGCGGCTTTTTGTTCCCAGTGGTGTGTGCTCATAAATTCCAGTGCTTTGGGAACAGTCAGAAATGCGGAGATGTCGCGGGTGCCCTGCAATTCATGGTAATCCTGGAACTGGGAGCCGGATGGCACGGCGCTTTCATAGCCCCAGTTCACCACCAGCGGATCGACCCAGGATTGGTTTTCTTTATTGACGTACAGGAAGGAGCAGCCTTTGGGTGTCATCATCCATTTATGACAAGCACCGGTATAGATGTCTGCTTTTAATTCTTTCAGGTTCAGGGGGATGTGTCCTGGTACATGCGCGCCATCCACAATCGTAAGAAGGCCTTTTTCCTTCGCCAGGTCGCAGATCTCTTTTACCGGGAGGATCAGCGCGGTGGCACTGGTAATCTGGCCGAGGAACACGACTTTGGTCTTCGGTGTCAGACCTTTCCGGAAATCGGCGAGGATCTGCTCTTTGGAAGTAATAGGCAGGCTGATGTGCTGCCTGACATACTTTGCGCCGGTTTGCTTGCAGTAATGGCTCCAGGTTTTATCCATGGCGCCGTATTCCAGGTCGGTGCTCAGGATCTCATCGCCCGGGTTCAGCTTCAGGCTTTTGGTAATGATGTTGATGGCATAGGAAGGATTCGGTGTAAATACCACATCGTCTTCATGGCAATGGATATAGTCGCCTAAGGCTTTACGAGATGCTTTTAAATAATGCGTGCTGTTCACGGCAATAAACTGCACAGGCTCGGTTTCCAGCTCGAGCTGGTATTTCTGGTATGCTTCAAACACAGGCCTGGCGCAGGCACCGAAGGAAGCGAAGTTTAAATAGGTGATTTCAGGATTGAGGAGGAATTGGTCTTTCATAGTAGATTAGGTTGCCCGCAGTACCGGTAGCGATCGGTATCGCAGATTGGCGCGGAAATGTAAAATTTATTAAAAATACCTTTAATTTTTAAAACATAAAACAGGCTTGCTATCCTGCTGGCTTTCGTACGCTTTGTGTCGGATCAGCGTTGTCTGTCTGCGCTATCCGCGTGATCTGCGGGAAATTCAGCCATAAATCCAAAAAATCCCACTTGCCGTATATGCTTCAGAAGTAAAAGATACGATCAAACTTTGTATCGCTTCTATTGTTTAACTTTATATCAAAATTATCCTGATGAAAACCGATTCATTTCCTTTAAAACAAAAGACCAGGCATGCGATTTTCATGAGCATGTTGTTCCTGCTCTTCGGATGTTACACGACAAGATGCCAGACGGCAGGCAATTCAAATAATACAACAAGCATCAAACCAAACGGAACTATGAAACTCAATAAACTGACGAAAGAAGAAGAGCGCGTGATTGTGAATAAAGGCACGGAACGGGCGTTCACAGGCGAATATACCGATAACTTCGAAAAAGGAACGTATATCTGCAAACAGTGTAATGCGCCTTTGTATAAATCGGATTCCAAATTCCACTCCGGCTGCGGCTGGCCGAGCTTCGACGATGAGATTCCGGGTGCGGTGAAAAAATCGCCGGATATCGACGGCAGGCGTACCGAAATTACCTGTGCTACCTGCGGCGGCCACCTGGGCCACGTCTTTTATGGGGAAGGCCTGACCGATAAAGATACCAGGCATTGCGTGAATTCCATTTCGATGAAATTTGTACCCGATCAGGCAAGTGCCCAATCAACGGCTCCATCAGCCAAAACAACGGAAACGGCTATCTTTGCCGGCGGCTGTTTCTGGGGCGTGGAATATTATTTCCAGAATGCCAAAGGTGTTTTGAAAACAACGGTAGGTTACACAGGAGGTCATAAGGATAATCCCACCTATAAGGAAGTGTGCAGCCACACCACAGGCCACATCGAAGCCCTGGAGGTGGAATTCGATCCTTCGCAAACAAGTTTTGAAACCCTGGCGAAATTATTTTTTGAGATCCATGATCCAACGCAAACCAACGGACAGGGAAACGATATCGGCGAACAGTATTTATCGGTGATCTTTTACGAAAGCGATGCGCAAAAAAGAACGGCTGAAGAGCTGATCGCTATCCTGAAACTCAAAGGGTACAGGGTTGCCACACAATTACGCAAGGCTACCAAATTCTGGCCGGCAGAAGAATACCACCAGCAATATTATGAGAAAGAAGGTGGCACACCTTATTGCCACAAGCGGGTGAGCCGGTTCTGAAAAATTAAAAGGAAGCTTTTGCTTCCTTTTTTGTTATAGTCTGAAAATAAAATAAACATCTTTAATTTTTATAGCTGTTCTCTTTTTCGATCAGCGCATAAATCTCTTCCACGCCTTTGCACCAGTATTCGGTGCCGCCGCGATTGTACAATTCATTCACAAGCATGAAATGCTGAGGTTCCGCTTTGATAGGAGCCAGGTCGTGACGCAGCAGGCAAAAAGGGCGCTGGTTGCAGGAAAGGTTCAGGGCGAGGTGTTTTTTATACATACCGAATTTTTCATATTCCTTGGTGTAAATACCTTCGACGCTCCAGGTCCCCTTCGCCAGCTCAGCCATCCCCGAAGGAAAATGGACTTCGATCTGCAGGTCCTGGTCGCTGGTCTTGGAAATTTGTAAAACGCCTTTGGTACGGTACCAGATCACAATCTCGGCAATAATGCCCAGAACAAAGAGGATGAGGGCAGGAGCCAGGAAGCCTTTGATGAAAAGCCGCTTATCGAAAGCCGCATTGAGCAGGTTGATGATCAGGTAGCCACCGATCATGCCGATGGGAAGAGCGATGATGATTTGAGCGGTCCTTGACGAGCGACTCTGAATGTCACATTCAAAAATGGGTTTCATAAAAATAGTTTTAAAAAAACAGATAGCCCTTCTGGGCTATCGCTATTGTAAAATTAATCATAACCCGTGCCTGTAAAGGCAGTAACTAGCAAGCGCAGGGCTTTAATGAACAATTGCAGGAAACCCCTGAATAAATGCGTTTTTGATTTACTGTCCTTTCAGATACACATAGATCTCATGCACGTCTTCCCTGCTGAGCTGCCCTTCAAATACGGTCATGGCGGCATTGTCATTCTCTGCATAGATCTTTTTGGCATAAGCATCGCCCGAGCGTAATACCTTTTCATTATTCAATACCCAGGCCGTAAACCATTCTTCTCCCGGCTTCGGAAGCCTGTCGGCCATACCGGCTAAGCCCGGGCCGGTGAGCTTCTGATCGGTAAAAGGATAATGGCACACAGCGCAGTTCTGTTTAAAGAGCTTGCCGCCTTTACTGTTTGCTGTGGGATTTGCAGAGCTACTTTCTACAGTAGCATTGGTGGTTCCACAGCCGGGTGGCGGTTCGGTTTTTATCTTAGAGCTAAAATAACTTACTAAGAATGTGCCGGTAACGAGGATGAGGATAACAGCGCAGAGCAGCGCAAAGCTGCGCGACCTTTTCACAATGAGGCCGGCTTCTTTATCAGTCATAAAAGGAAGGTTTTCAGTTAAACATCAGGAGCAGGAAAGCCGCTCCTTTGGGCTCGTCAAAATTACGAAAGCTTTCCTAATTTTCCCAGCCTGTTGTTTTCTTTCCCGACTCTACACGCCCAAGGTATTTTTTCGTTTCCCCGGCAATCCATTCGTCAGCGTGCTTTTCCAGGAAGGATTGATAGAAAGCAATAATGCCCTTGTTTTTTGGAAAAGCATCCAGGCCATGCAGGATATAAGCCTGATCAGCAGGGATCAGGCTTTCAATATGCTGTTCGATCTGAGGCAAAAGATCCTTGCCTTTTTTGCGGATGATATTATAGACGGCATTTTTGCAGGTTGTGAAGGACTGCGCCAGCTCTTTATACTGTTCGATTCTCTCTGCCGGGCTTAAGGCCAGCATGTTTTTTAAAGCGTCATCAGCTACCGACATCAGGTACTCTTCCTGTTGGGAAATGAGAGGGATGGCCATGATGTCGTTCACGGCTTTTGCAAAGTGTTCGTCAAAATCGTAGGATAGTTTGATAAGCTCTGCCGGATCCTGGTGCTCCCTGATTTCGATGTTGCGCCCGTCGAGGTAAGCGCCCAGGAGCTCCAGTGTTTGCTTCACCGAATCTACGGTATATGTTGCATCCTCATTACCGGCCGACGCAATTATAAAGCCTGCAAACAAAGGCATGCAAGCCATAGAGGCATTTCTGAAATCCTCAAAATCGTCGTTTAAAAAACGAAAAGGCCTTAACAGGGCTTCAAATGGCACGGAATGAACATCCAGTCCTTCGTTGCGGACCTCGTAGTCAAAGTTATAGATGGCGTCCTGGTATTCAGCGATGGATTTGGTTGTCGTTAATACGCTCATACAAATAGGAATGAAAGGATTGAATACCGGTAAATATAGAATAATTTTTTATGGATGCATGGCCTGCCTACTCCAAAAAACGCGAATTATCCGTAGGAGGACCGGAACAGCCCGATCCTATGCTTCCCCCGGCCAGCCTGAACTGGATGCCTGCCTTCGCTACAAAATAAGCATCGGCGGAATAATGGGTCAGGTAGTCGTAGCCGATACCGCATTGTGCAAAGATACGTGGAATCCGTGGCCTGTTCCGGAGGCTCATCGATGCTATGCCCAGGTGAAGGTTCTGCTCCAGCAGATCGGCTTTGCTTCCGGTACTTTTCCATGCATTGAGCTCGCTGCCGATGTACAGGCTTCCATAATGGTTACCAGACCACAGGCTTCCGGGGCTTTGCCATTGAGATGCCGGGTTGATCATGCTGAAGGGAAAGCTCAAAAAATGGTATTGGTACCGTAGGGAGCCATATACATCGGGCGTGGTGTTTGTACCTGCAAAGAGGGAAAACAGGTGCCTGCTTCCCCAATTGCTTACTCCCAGGGCCAGGTAGGGCTTGTGTTGGCCAAGGCGGTAATCATCTCCCGCTTCTGCCAGGAACAGGATGGATTTATCTGGCATCGCTATGCCGCCGCAGCCAAGCATGCCAATATTGCATTCCGAAGGCTCCTGTTTGGATTTGCAACATTCCATCACCCGGATAATATTTTCGAGGTAATACCCATGAATGGGAAGAGCCGAATAATAGTACTTGCTTTTGCGTTTTCCTTTTTGTGTTTTCCAGATGAGCTCGCGCTCCAGGTCGCAGCCAATGTAGTAACGGTCGCCCGGGTTGACATATTCCCGTAGCGCCCTGATCTTTACAGACCCCGGCCTGAAGAAAGAGGGTTTGGCCTGCAGGTGTTTCATCAGGAAACGGTCGACCTGGATACAGCTGCTCTCGTAGGCGATGCCTTTCCTGACCTCCAGGTCTTCGCTGCATTCCTCGCAGGGTTCTTTACCGGTTTTGAAAATCCGGAATTGCTGAAAATCTTTTTTCGGGATCAGGGTCACATAATTTCCATGCAAGCTCCATTTTACCTTTTTGACCTCTACATTGCCCTGTTTGTTGACAGTGGCATAAGCATGCTCTTTCTGTTTTTTCAAATGCATCGGGGACACTTCAAGCCGGATGTATTCCACGTGGTTTTTGACAATGATTCGCCGGTTGGCCCTGTGCAGCAGCTCGTAGTCGACATAGTAGCAGGAGCCGGCTACGCTTACAGGCTCGCTGTGCTGGCTGATGGGATCTTCTTTCTCCTCTTTCCGGGGATTCATGTAGAGGACGATAGTCACACGACGGTTTTCTTCACGCCGGCTGCCACTCTTTTCGCCCAGCGCGATCGTGCGGTAAGTGTAGTTTGATCCGAGGAAGCGCTTGCAGTAACCGGCTGTTTCCTGCGCCCGCTTTTTCGATAGCTTTAAATTGGCTTTCACATCTCCTACAGAATCGGCCATGCCTGTATAATGTACGGAATCCACCTCTGCCAGGTCGTAGCGGCTGCTGATGTTATCCAGGATCATGGCTTGTTGATCCGTGATCTTTGACTTTCCAAACTCAAAGTAAATCGTAATGGTGTCCTGGCTTTTGTACCGGAGAAAAAACAGGAAAAGAAGAAGGGTTAGTATCAGTGATCTCAAGCGGCCCGGGAGTTTGGTGTTCTGATATAATGCAGTTTATGCCCAAAGTAACAAATTTGTTTGATTAAAATGGCGTCTTAATGGAATATCTGAGGGCAGATTTGGGCGTGCCGCGAAAAGCGGACAGGCTTTCCGTTACAATCTTTTTGCAAGAGGCAAGGCAAAAAGGATTTCCACTGCAATCCTTCACGCAGTGCTTCCGGAAGTTTGCGATTTAGCCTCCATTTTACAAGAGCTCTGCGCCCGAATGGAACAATTTGTCTAAGCCCTCCCGCAAGGTTGCTGATCACCATTTGTTGTGACCCGAAGCACTTGCAGGAAGCGAGTTTCCCTTAGATAAGTTCAGGGTAAACTATAACCCGCCCGGACACCATAAAAAATGAATTTTACGAATGATACCGGCTTATTTTTACAATGGTCAAAATAAATATAAGAAGCTGAATTAAACAAAAACAATAAGCAAGATAAGCCCATTGATTCAGATGGGATGTATTTACCTGTTCTTCAGGAATAACACTTAAAGGAGGATATATAGTCGTCATTGAATCCGGAAAGATGATAGCTATTTGTTTAATAAATGCTGCAATCAATAGGCTTATGACAAGGGAAATGAAACTGATAAATAAATGAAAAACAGTCAGGTATCTTAAGGTAAACTTATTGATGAATAGCCTAATCGTGTTAATAACGAATAGTGTGGGAAAGAAAAAAATAATGCCGGCAGGAAAATTTAAATTCAGGAAAAAATCATACCAATTTCCATCTACACTCTTTGTCCCCACATAAACGTCACTGACATAAATGCTTTGTTGATGAGTTGCTAAAGAAAAAATAAGGAGTGATAAAATAAAAGCACCTGACACAAAAATCCCTTCTTTGATGATCTGCATATTTGTCATAGTAATCGAAAGATAAAACATATCATTCATTCAACAGTGCATTCTATGAAATATAATTTTAAGATTATCTTATCGAAATTAAAAAAGCCGTCACACCCAGGGCATGACGGCTTTCTCCTGACTAGTATAAAACTATGCCGTTTTATAAACCTCTTTCAGGTACTCTTCGGCGGTCACCGGCTTCCTTCCCAGGATCGTTTCCATAAAATTGCTGGTATCGGCAAATTCGCCTTGCCTGATGGCTTCCCCGAAACCGGCAAACATGCCTGCATATTCCATTGGTACGCCTGCTCCCGTCAGTGTTTGAATATAATCCTCTGTTGTTGGCGATACATAGCTGATCTCCCTGCCGCTGATGCTTTCCATGATCTTCGCAATCTCCGGGTAAGAGTAGGTTGTTCCGGCATAGGCTTCGTAGATCTTGTTCTCATGTCCCTCCGTGCTGAGGATGGCAGCACCGGCCTCCGCGAGGTCTTTCCGCAGGATGTAAGCGGTTTTCCCTTCTCCGGCCGGCTGGTAGATCTGTCCGCTCTCGAGGATCTTTTCTCCCAGGAAGACCGGCAGCATATCCAGGTACAGCCCGTGTTTCAGGATCGTATAGGTTAAGCCTGATTTTTTGAGCGCTTCTTCCGCAGCCAGGTGCCCTGCGGCTACGGCGGCAATAGGGGAGGAGGCGGTTTCGTTGCGGCGCTGAAAGCTCGTATACACCACATGCTTTACCTGTGCTTCTTTTGCGGCTTTCACCACGTTCTCGTGTTGTTGGCTTCTGTTGGCCATTTCGCTGCCCGACACAAAATACAGCGTGTCGATGCCTTTGAATGCTTTTACCAGGGAGGCTAGGTCATCATAGTTTCCTACCCGGATATCGACGCCCCTGGCTTTCAGGTCCCCGGCTTTTGCTGTATCCCGTACCAGGGCCGATACGGCACCGCTATCTGTTTTTTTCAATAAGGCATTAATCACCTCTGTTCCTAATTGCCCTGTGGCACCTGTAATTAAGATCTGTTTCATGTTCTTTTTTTTAATAATGATTATATTACTCTCTAAAAGTTTTTTACTTACTTTTGGAGAGTAAAGGTGGGGCAAGGGATACTTAAAAACAAGAAGGCACTTTTTTGTACCATGCTTACCAAAAGGAAACTATTGCTAATACTGAACCGGTTATGAAAGAAAATATTTTTAAAAAAAACGGATGGGATCTCAAAGATTGTCCTGTAAGAACAGTATTAGACCGCTTTGGAGATAAGTGGTCGATCCTGGTGTTGCTGGTTCTGGAAGAAAACGGTAAGACCCGCTTCAGTGAATTGAGCCGGGAGATAGAGGATGTGTCTCAGAAAATGCTGACGGTAACCTTGCGGACGCTGGAAACGGACGGCCTGGTGAAACGGACGGTATTCCCGGAAGTGCCGCCACGCGTGGAATATGAGCTGACGTCGCTTGGCAAAAGCTTATTGCCTCATATCAACAACCTGTCGAAATGGGCGGTGACGAATTTTTCCGCCATCAGAAAATCAAGGTCGAAATTTGCCTCCTGAGTAACTGTTTTCATGGCTTTATCCCACGGAGCTTGCCTTCCTGTGCTCTATCTCATTCAGAACAGCGTTGAGCTCACCAAACGTAAAGGGTTTGGAAATGTAGTAATCGTAATTCACCTCCAGCTTCTGAATGAACGTTTCCCCGTCGGAAAGAGCCGACATCATGATCACACGGATGTGATCGCTCTTGATCAGCTTTCGGATTTCCCAGATAAAGGAAGGACCTGATAACTCAGGCATCAGCACATCACAGAGCAATACATCCAGGTGTGGGGAGTCGTGAATCGTTTTTAAAGCTTCTTTCCCGTTTTCCGCCAGGATAACGTCGTGTCCGATTTCTTTTAACCTTAATTTGAGGGTTTCCTCCAGAAGTCTGTCATCTTCAATAATCAAAATTCTCATAACAGGATGTATTTAAGATGTGAGGGCAATGCGTTTAAAGGATAATTCAAACCTCATGCCATCCAACCACACAAAATATTTGATATATTTACGATAGACTCATGGCAACAGATTTAACGAAAGACAAAACACTCGCTCCTTTTCTCGCCGGAAAATCAGACGTCACGATTTCTTTACTGCAGCATTTTGCAGAACAATACCGGAAGATCGGGGCCATAGAGCTGATCCCCGCCAAAACCATGATTGGTGTCAGCAACGGGCAAAAGCGGGTCGCCTGGATTACACAACTGGGTAAGAATTTTGTGCATGTGGTATTTCCTTTCGGGAAGGCTTATGAAGAGAACCTCTGCTTTCAGAAAATAGCGCAGGTGCCGGGAGATGCCAAACAATTCAACCATCATTTCCGGATGTTGCTGAAGGAAGATGTGAACGCGGAAGTGCTGAAGTTTATGAAGCTTGCCTACAAAGGGGAATCATAAATAGTTGCTGCCGGGTAAATAATAACAGGATTTGTCGTCTATAAAAAACAGTTCATTCATGAATATCATTTCGAGGGGCACGATTCATAACATGGAGATCAGCAAGCTCCAGGATGTAATAGGATTTAGCCTCGATGCGGATTATTGCTCCTTTTTAGAGCGAAATAACGGCGGAATCTGTGTCAATGGCAGCATACAGATTACCGGGATCTCTCAGGATGTAAGTGTCGACAATTTATTTGGCATTAACTTGCCGGTTGAAACCAGCAACCTGCTTTTTTGGGTAAAGGAATATGGTGACGAGATCCCACCCGAAAGTATAGTTATAGGCAGTGATCCGGGAGGAGGGCTGTTTTTACTGGTAAAAGGTGAAGGCGTTTATTATTGGGACCATGCCTGGTTTTTTGAGCAGTCAAATGAAGATGAAAATACGTATTACATAGCTTCTTCGTTTACCGGGTTCCTGAACACTATCAAGCCGCTGGACTAAGCTTTAATCAGATTCCGCGTGACAGAAAAATAAGCCCTGAGAGATCTTTCATGAGTGTTTGTCGTAAGCGTCTTTCACATGCCGGCTGATGTAGCCCGACAAGCCTTTTCCTTCTTCGGCCAGGAGCTTCATCTGCTCCACATGTTCTTTTCCGGCGCTTTTATAGGTATAGGTATAACGGGCACCTTCCACGAATTGGATCCTGATAAAAGCCCTGCCGGTTTCGTAAGCAAACACTCCCGAGTTTCCTGATTTATTTTGATAGAGCTTCACACGGGCTTCCTATCAAAATAAATGCCGCCGGGGCGCTATTCCTCAACTCAAAAACACTTTCGGTTTTATCGGGTATAATACAGGATTAAGGGCGAAAATAAATACGTTCGGAGTATTTCTACAATCCACATCATGGGGTTTTACTGGGCATTCCAGCCGCCATCCACCGGGAGCGCCGCTCCGGTTAATGTTTTCGCCACGTCGGAAGCCAGGAATAAAGCAAGGCCACCCAGCTCTTCCACGGCTACAAACTCTTTCACCGCCTGTTTGTAAAGCATGACTTTGTTTACCACATCGGCTTCGCTCATGTTGTGGGCTTTAGCCTGGTCGGCAATTTGTTTTTCCACGAGCGGCGTTTTGACATAGCCCGGGCAAATGGCATTAGCCGTGATATTGAAAGGAGCTCCTTCGAGGGCGATGGTTTTGGTAAAGCCAACGATGCCATGCTTACTGGCAACATAGGCGCTTTTAAATTCGGAAGCCACAAGCCCGTGTGCCGAAGCGATGTTGATGATCCGGCCGAATTTGCGTTCTTTCATGCCTTTCCACACGGCTTTGGTGAGGTAAAAGGCAGAGGTTAAATTGATGCCGATGATGGCGTTCCATTTGTCATCCGGAAAATCTTCGATCGGCGATACGTGCTGAATGCCGGCATTATTGACGAGCACATCGATCTTGCCGAATTTAGCAATGGCATCATCCACCATCTTTCTTAATTCCTCAGGCTTCAGCATATTGGCATTGCTGAACATCACCTCAATGCCATAGGTTTTTCCTACGCCTTCGGCTATTTCGGGCCCGTTAGGCTCCAGGCCGTTGAATACAATGTTGTACTGTTTTGTTTTGGCAAACTCTATGGCAATGCCGAGGCCAATACCGCTGGTGCTTCCTGTGATTAAGATGGTTTTCATAAGTACGAATATAAATTACGAATTAATACGAATATACAAATCAGTGCGAATAAGATTACAAATTAAATACGAATCTACGAACCGGAGATTAACGAATTATTACGAATAACGTATCTGTAACGCATTTGTATATTCGTACATATTCGTATTTCTTTAAAAATTGGGTTTCAATAAGTACTTGCTGTAGAAGTCCACAATATGTTTCACGGCTTCTTCGGCGGTGTCTACAATTTTAAACAGCTCGAGATCGATGACGTTGATGTTACTTTCCTTAGCCAGCATGGTGTCCTTGATCCAGTCGATCAGTCCCGCCCAGTATTCCTTTCCGACCAGCACCACCGGGAATTCCGCGATCTTGTTGGTTTGTACGAGGGTCAGCGATTCGAACAACTCATCGATGGTGCCGAAACCGCCCGGCATGCCGATAAAGCCCTGGGAATATTTCAGGAAGATGGTTTTACGCACAAAGAAAAAATCGAAGTCGATGTTTTTGTCACGATCAATGTAGTCATTCGGTTTTTGTTCGAAAGGCAGTTCGATGTTGAGGCCTACTGATTTTCCTTTTCCGCGCCTGGCACCTTTATTGGCGGCCTCCATAATGCCCGGGCCGCCGCCGGTAATAATGCCGTATCCCTGTTGCGTAAGCTGAAAGGCGATCTCTTCCGCCAGGATGTAATATTTGTTTTCAGGCTTGGTGCGTGCTGATCCGAAGATGGAAACGCAAGGGCCGATCTGCTGCATTTTTTCAAATCCGTTCACGAACTCGCTCATAATCTTAAAGATCTGCCAGCTATCCGAGGCTTTAACGTCGTTCCAATCTTTCTGCGCGAAGGCTTTCCTGATCTTTTCTTCTTTGTCGTGGGTCATATATTCTTATTCTTTTTTAGTGCTGCGAATTTCATACGAATATACACATCTGCATTTAAAATGTTATTGCAGTCGGGTTTGTATAGTCGCAGGCATTCGTCATGATGATTTTTTTAATATAGCGCAATTGGTGAGCGTCTGCCGGTAGACAATTTCATCAGCATGCAATTTAGGGATTTGGCTGAATATTTCATGACTTAGAGGTCTTAAAAAATCAAAAGCCGGCGTCCTTCTGTTTTCAGTGTGTGCAGGATCATTCGTTTGGCTTGACTCGCTTGAAGAGTAATTTTACTCATACAAACGTATAATATTATTCGATAAATAACCTGATGTGTGGAAGTTTTGTATATTTGTTTAGAGTGCTGTACAGACGGCAGGCCATGTTGCCCTGCCCCGTTCTTTTTCTACAAACATTCTTTTCAAATGTTATGCAGGATCCCCCCTTGCGACAGGCATTTATAGTTTTAAATATCACCCGCTACTGATATGAAAATAAAAATACTTTTCCTTTTTATGACACTCCATTTCTGCTTAAGCGCTCAGCCCTTGCAGGAATATTTCTTTAATAATAATTTTAATGGAACAGCGGGGGGCGGTACCTTAACGGAGGTTTTGGCTTGTGGCGCCGGTCTGGGAAGTTTCGGCACCCAAACCATTACTACCGCTGCGGGCTTTTGCTCGATCTCTACGGCTTTTTGTTTTAACGACGGTGCCGGCCTGAGCTATCCTAATAACTCGGTCACATCCCAGTACACGATCAACCTCTTCTGTAAATTCAATGCCCTGAGCGGTTATACCCGTATCATTGATTTTTCAAACGGCGCTTCAGATAACGGAATTTACCTGTTGAACAATTGCCTGAACCTTTTTCCGAACGGAACGATAGGACCTTGCCCTTATTTTAATCCTAATATCTATTACTTATTCACCTTTGTGAGGGATGCCGCGACCAATACCATTTCTGTTTATGTAAACGGGACATTCTTTTCGAGCTATGTGGATGCCACCAATATGTACAGGCCGGCTACTATCACCACGCCCATCATTTTTTTCAGGGATGATGCCGCAGTGCCCTGTGAAGCGGCTCCGGGCTGCATCCGTTATGCCTCCGTGAGCTCAGGAACCTTATCAGCCGCACAGGTCAATACGGTGTGGGTAAATATCTGTAATACCATCAGCACCTGTACAGTCACCGCTTCGCCAAATAGTACGGTATGTGCCGGCGCTACAGCCACCCTTACTGCCGGAGGCGCTGTGACCTATACCTGGTCACCTGCTACAGGCTTAAGCTCTGTGAATGGAGCATCGGTGGCGGCTTCGCCAACAGCATCCACCGTTTATACAGTCACAGGAACAGATGGTTCAGGCTGTACCAGCAGCGCTACCGTTCAGGTCACTGTGGGTAGCGGTCCTGTTCTGTCCGTTTCGCCCAATGCAACGGTTTGTCCTGCCGCTTCCACCACCTTAACCGCTTCCGGAGCGCTGTCTTATACCTGGTCACCTGCCGCTACCCTGAGTTCTGCGAATGGTGCTTCCGTTACAGCCAGCCCGGCAGCGACAACTGTTTATACGGTAAGCGGTACCGATGCCGGAGGTTGCATTGGAACGACCTCCGTGCAGGTCGCTGTAGGAAGCAATCCCGTTTTGACCGTTTCGCCCAATGCAACGGTCTGCCCCGCAGGTTCGGCAACCTTAACCGCCTCCGGCGCGGTATCGTATACATGGGCTCCGGCTGCTACCCTGAGTTCTGCGAACGGAGCAACTGTTACAGCCAGCCCTGCCGCCACGACTATTTATACCCTAAGCGGCACCAATGCCGGAGGTTGTACCGGAACAAACACCGTACAGGTTTCCCTTGCTGCGAATCCTGTTCTCAGCGGATCTCCCAATGCCACGATTTGTGCTTCTACAAATACCATCTTAACTGTAGCCGGAGCGGTGTCTTACACCTGGTCGCCTGCAGGGAGCTTAAGCGCTGCCAACGGAGCAACGGTTACGGCGACTCCTGCAGCATCGACGGTATACACAATTACAGGAACCAATGCGGCGGGCTGTACCGGAACCTATACTATTTCAGTATCCGTTGTCAATAATCCTACATTAAGCGCTGTTGGCGGAAGCCTCTGTGCTTCTTCCTCTGCCTCGCTCACCGCTTCGGGAGCCACATCCTATACATGGTCTCCGGCAGGTAGCTTAAATACGGCCAATGGAGCCTCTGTGATTGCGACACCTTCGGTTACCACCACTTACACCGTTACCGGCTTAACAGGCGCCTGTACAGGATCAGCAGTCGTTACAGCGAGTGTCATTGTTGTGAATCCTACCGTTACCGCGAGCTCGAATACCTATTGCATCGGTGGTACAGGGGTTACTTTAACCGGGACCGGAGCGTCTACCTATTCCTGGTCTCCTCCTTTTGGTTTAAGCAGTACATCCGGCGCTACCGTATCAGCCTCTCCAACCGTGACAACAACGTATACCGTGACAGGTACTACCGGTGCCTGTACGGGTTCTCAAACCATCAGCATCACCGTGGCGCCGGTAGCGTCGCTCAGTATCGTTTCGAGTGGCACACTTATTTGTCCTAATAGTAGCGGAACGACTTTAACGGCATCGGGTGCTTCCACCTATACCTGGTTGCCGGGAGCCCAGACGACGTCCACGCTTCAGGCTAATCCTTCAACAACTACCACCTACACGGTTGCCGGTCAGAGTGCAGCCGGTTGTGCCACCTTCCCCGCCATCATTACGGTGAGTGTGAGCCCGGCAATCAATGCCACAGTCTCGGCTTCCAGTCCTTCCGTGTGTTTGACGAAGACGGTAGCGATCAGTGTGGCTCCAACAGGAGGTGCGTATACTTACACCTGGTTGCCGGGATCAGCGATCCAGGGATCAAATTCAGGCTCATCCATTATTGCAAAGCCGGCTTCAACCGTAACGGTCATTTATACCGTCACCATCTCCAACGGTTTTTGTAAAGAAACAAATACAGTCTCTTTACAGGTATTTGATTGCGTTCCTCCGGTGAGCAGTTTTACTACGCTGACGAACGACAGCATCTGTACAAAAGGCTGCGTCAGCTTTACCGCGACATCAACCGGTATTCAGCCTTTTACTTATCAATGGCTGTTTCCGGGAGGAACGCCACCGACTTCCAATAATCCCGATCCTATTGTTTGTTACTCCTCGTCCGGTACTTACCCGGTCTCTTTAATTACGGGTAATGCCTTTGGAAACGATACGGTAGTAATGACTAACTATATTCATGTGGTAGATACGCCCTCTGTCCGCGCTTATGGCGATACCTTGCTTTCGGTAGGGCAAACGGCGCCTATCAGTGTCACCGGTAATGCCACAAGCTATTACTGGACGCCCGATAACGGATCGATTGCCTGCGCGACCTGTACCAATACAGTGGTGCAGCCAACAGTCACGACGAAATATATGGTTACTGCGTCTAATTCTCCTTACTGTAAAAGACGGGACTCCGTCCTGGTAAAAGTTGATTTTGTCTGCGGCGACTTTTTTATTCCCAATGTCTTTTCTCCGAATGGCGATGGCTTAAATGATAATGTCAACATTCATGGCTTTTGCATCGCGACCTTTAACCTCAGGATCTTCAACCGCTGGGGCGAGCTCGTTTTTCAAACCACGGACAAAACCCTGGGCTGGGATGGAAGCTTCCGCGGAAAGCCGATGGATACAGGGGTCTTTGTCTATAGCGTCGACGGGATTACAATAGAAAACAAGCCCTTTTCGCAAAAAGGAAATATTACTTTACTACGGTAAGCGTCATGGCGAGGAGGAACAGCTTGTCCCGAACGCCATTCGGAAACGAAGCCAATCTCATATCATAGCAGATTGCTTCGCTATTGCCCGCAATGACGTACATGAGAAGTCTCTTCCTCCCTTTTATCCCTTAAGCCTCTGGTCTCTTAATGCAATTCTTTCTTCAGGTACGGGGCCGTATGGCTTTTCCTGATCTTCACCAGCTCTTCCGGAGTGCCGGTAAACAGGATCTCCCCGCCGCCTTTGCCGCCTTCCGGACCTACGTCGATGATGTGATCGGCCACCTTGATAATGTCCATGTTGTGTTCAATCACGAGCACCGTATTACCGCTCTCCACCAGCTTGTTCAATACTTCCAGCAGGATGCGGATGTCTTCGAAGTGTAGGCCCGTAGTCGGCTCATCCAGGATATATAAAGTATTCCCGGTATCGCGCTTGCTCAGCTCGGTCGATAGCTTCACCCGCTGGGCTTCGCCGCCGCTCAGGGTCGTGGCCTGCTGCCCGAGCGTAATGTAGCCAAGACCTACATCCTGCAGGGTTTTCACCTGGCGGTAAATGGTAGGCATGGCTTCAAAGAATTCGCAGGCCTGGTCAATTGTCATGTTGAGCACATCCGAAATGGATTTGCCTTTGTAACGTACTTCGATGGTTTCGCGGTTGTAGCGCTTGCCCTGGCATTCGTCGCACTGCACATACACATCCGGCAGAAAGTTCATCTCGATGGTCTTTACACCGGCACCACCACAGGTTTCACAGCGTCCGCCTTTTACGTTGAAGGAAAAACGCCCCGGCTTATAGCCCCTGATCTTTGATTCCGGCAATTCTGCAAAAAGGTTGCGGATGTCGGAAAACACATTGGTATACGTTGCCGGATTGCTGCGAGGGGTACGCCCGATCGGAGACTGGTCGATGTCGATCACCTTGTCGATCAGCTCAATTCCCGTGAAGGATTTATAAGGTAAAGGACGTTTTTCCGAATTATAGAAATAGTTGCTGAGAATAGGGTAGAGGGTTTCATTAATGAGGCTCGACTTCCCGCTACCGCTCACACCGGTCACGCAAATGAATTTTCCGAGCGGGATCTCGATGTTCACGTTTTTCAGGTTGTGCCCGGTACAGCCTTTCAGAACGAGCTTTTTACCATTGCCTTTTCGACGGGTTTTCGGAACTTCGATTCTTTTTTTGCCGGTAATGTAATTCGCCGTCATCGTATTGAATTTCAGCATCTCGCCCGGAGGTGCCGCTGCTACCACACGCCCGCCATGCACACCTGCGCCCGGACCGATATCAATCACGTAATCACAGTCCACGATCATGTCCTTATCGTGTTCAACAACGAGGACGCTGTTGCCTACGTCGCGCAGGTTTTTCAGGGCTTCTATCAACCGGGTATTATCGCGCTGGTGCAGGCCAATGCTCGGTTCATCGAGGATATACAAAACGCCCACGAGCTGCGAGCCTATCTGCGTGGCCAGCCGGATGCGTTGCGCTTCGCCACCACTCAGGGTTTTGGAGGAACGGTTCAGCGTTACATAATCCAAACCTACTTCCAGCAAAAAGCCGATGCGTGTCCGGATCTCTTTCAGCACTTCCTTTGCAATGATGTTCTGTTGCTTGCTCAGACGCTTTTCAATGTTTTTAAACCAGTCGCCCAACACACTGATGTCCATTTCCGAAAGCTCGGAAATATTCTTACCGTCGATCTTGAAATACAGCGCTTCTTTTTTCAGACGGGTACCCTCGCACAGCGAGCAGTTGATCTTATTGGTAAACCCTTCCACCCACTTGCTCATGGCCGGCGATGGATTTTCTTCGGCCTGCCTGGCAATGTGCGTGGCAATGCCATCGAAGGCAGAGCTGTAGCCATTTGCATTGGTATCCGACTTTACGGTAAATAACTCTTCGCTGCCATTCAGCAGGATGTGTACGGCTTCTTCCGGAATATCCTCGAAAGGCGTATCGAGGTTGAACTTGTATTTCTCGCCGATAGCCTCGATCTGCTTGAAGACCCAAATCCCTTTGGCAGGGCCGAGTGGAGCAATCGCGCCTTTACGGATGGAGAGTTTCTGGTTCGGAACGATCTTACTGATGTCCACTTCCGATACCACGCCGAGTCCGCTGCAATGCGGGCAGGCACCATAAGGCGAGTTGAAGGAAAATAAATTCGGGGCAGGCTCGTCATACGAAATGCCGCTGGTAGGGCACATCAGCGAGCGGCTGAAAAACTGTACTTTGCCGAAGCCGAAAGCCGTGGTTTTCTTTTTGGACTTAGGAGCTTCCTCTTCATGCTCCAGGACCATGATCGTGCCTTTGCCTTGCTTCATGGCCGTTTGCAGCGATTGGTAGAGGCGCGATTGAATGTCTTTGGTGATTTCCAGGCGGTCGATCACAATCTCGATGTCGTGGATCTTATACCGGTCGACCTGCATTTTAGGCGTTATGTCTACAAGTTCCCCGTCGATCCTGACCTTGGTAAATCCTTTCTTCCGCACATCCTCGAAGAGCTCACGGTAATGCCCTTTACGGCCTTTGACTACCGGTGCCAGCAGGTTGATCTTTTTTCCGTTGTACTTTTCCAGGATCAGCTCAATGATCTGCTCATCGCTGTAGCGTACCATCTTTTCGCCGGTCACATAGGAAAACGCTTCACCCGAGCGGGCGTATAACAAGCGCAGGAAGTCGTAGATCTCCGTGATGGTGCCCACTGTCGAGCGCGGATTCTTATTCACCGTTTTCTGCTCAATGGAGATGACCGGGCTCAGACCAGAGATCTTGTCCACATCGGGGCGTTCCATATTACCCAGGAACTGGCGTGCATAGCTCGAGAAGCTCTCGATATAGCGTCGCTGGCCTTCGGCATAGATCGTGTCGAAAGCCAGGGAAGATTTTCCGCTTCCGCTGAGCCCTGTGAGTACAACTAACTTATTACGTGGGATGGTTAATGAGATGTCTTTTAAATTGTGCGCCCGGGCGCCTATCACTTCGATGTATTCTTCTTCCATTTGTATATTAAGATGTGAGTAGTGAGACGGTTCTGTCTCAATTCTCACATCATCTTTTTAAGGTGTCTTTTTTTGTTTTTAAACTATCTGTATGGACCTGTTGTATGCTTGTGTCTTTCGATGCTTCCTGAGGGAAGATATCGTTAAAATAAACACTCAGGTCTACATTTTTGTTCTTGGGAATCTTAAATGCATAGGTCTTTTTTTCCGGGTTCAGGAGCTTATCGCCGATCAGCCAGGGATTGAAGGTTTTGAGTGTAATCACGTTGGTATTCAGGTGTTTCGCAAAGGCGGGTAAATTGGTAATGGAGGAATCCACCTTCACGAGCTTATGCGCCGGAAAACCGCCCGATTTTTTCAGCTTGTTCTTCACGCCGAAATGCTCCGGATTGGAAAGCAGTGTCTTGTAGGCCAGGATCCGGTAGATGAAGCTTCCCGTTTCCCGGTTCAGGAGCAGGTCGTAATAGTTGTCTGTATTTTGTTTTTTCAGGGCATTCTGGATGCCGCCAATACCCACATTGTAGGCTGCCGCCGAGAGTGTCCAGTTATTGAAATACTTGTAGGCATCTTTGAAATGTTTGCAGGCCACATAGGTCGCTTTTTCCACATCGTAGCGCTCATCCACCTGGTCGTTTACCGTGAGGCCATAGTTGCGCGCCGTAGCCGGCATCAGCTGCCAGAAGCCGCCGGCGCCCATCGGAGAGATCACATTCGACAAATGGCTTTCGATGACCGCTACGTATTTAAAATCGTCCGGCACTTTTTCGCGTTTCAGAATAGGCTCTATCAATGGAAACCACTTTTGCGCTCTGGCAAAGAGCGACATCGAGGAGTTTTTCCAGGATTTATTGGAGAAGAATTCTTTTTCAAGACTCTCCTTGATCTCATAATCGTTTTGGGGAACGCGCTCGCCCGCAAAGGCCAGGTTGGTAGGAATGTTGAGCCCCAGCACTTTGAAGTTGGCATTTGAAAAGTCTGCGGCGGTAAGGTCGGGTTTGAAAGAAAGTGTTTTGAAACACCAGATAAGCACCAACCAGAATACCAAAGCAGCCGCTATTTTTTTATAGGGGATCTGGTCGCGCTGAAAAATAGTTGCTATCCTGACCGTGTACGTCACTTTTTCTTTAATATCGTATTCAGATATAAAGATACAAAAGTGAGCGCACAAAAAATAATGGAAACTACCAACCAGGTTGCCTGGTAATTCAGGATCTGGTTAAGGGCTAACGATAAGCCAATCAGCCCGATACCAAAAAAGAGGATGGCGATCCGTTTTTCGGTAATCCCTTTAAAGAACAGGTGATGCGTCGTATGGTCCTTGCCACCGATAAAAGGAGATTTGCCTTTGCGGATGCGGTTAATGCTTACAGTAACCGTATCGGTAAGTGGCAGGATGAATACCAGCGCTACAATTGTAAAGCCTAATACCGCAGGGTTTGCAGCCTGCCAGATGTTATTGACAAGGGAGAAGGAGTTCCAGCAATAGTCGATGCCCACTACCGCCAGGAAACAGCCGAGGAACTGGCTGCCCGTATCGCCCATGAACATTTTGGAAGGATGCCAGTTGTAGATCAAAAAGCCGAGCAGGGCTCCCAGGATTCCCAGGCTGAGGATGGGCAAAGGTGTCAGCACGAGGTTCAGTTTTTGGTTGAGGAAGATCACAAAGCAAAGAATCACAATGGAGACAATCGTTGTGATGCCATCCATATTGTCCAGCATGTTGATGGAGTTCATGAGGCCGGCCACCCAGATAACCGTTAAGGCCATATTCAGGGTTTCCATAGGGAAAATATTGATCCTGGTACCGGTGAAGTAGAGGATCAGCCCG
Source organism: Hydrocarboniphaga daqingensis (assembly GCA_943362175.1). GTDB lineage: Bacteria > Bacteroidota > Bacteroidia > B-17B0 > Aurantibacillaceae > UBA4416. Next base: position 41,131 of record CALRIU020000009.1, read on the forward strand.
CAGGCGATCTGTGTCAGGAATTTTAAAAGAGGCTTGGTGTTATAGGCATCGTCTGCTAAGCCCATGATAAAGGCGATGGTACATACGAGGAAAATGCCGATCTCTTTCAGCCTGCTGAAATGAAGCGGCATCAGGTTGTTGATAAAGCCCAGGATGATAAACGAGATCAGGAAGACCACAAAAAAAGAGATGCCGCCCAGCGAAGGCTTCACGTTGGGATTCCAGCGGATGTTGTTATGGTTGTTGTGATTGCGGCTCCCCAGGTTCTGTGAAAACTTCAGCAGAATGGAATTGATGAGAACAGAAAAGATGAAGGCTACACCTAATGCCAGAACAATAAAGAGAATGGTATTTTCCCGGAAAAAGGCCATTGCTTAGAAAGGACTGACAAATGATTGAAAGGGAGTACCGGCGATATCTTTTTCGGAAAGGATCGGATTATCGCAATTCCAGTCAATGCCCAGGCTGCTATCGTTCCAGAGGACACAGCCTTCCGATTCCTTGTTGTACACATTCGTGCATTTGTAAGAAAAGATCGTATTGTCGCGCAGTGTCAGGAAGCCATGCGCAAACCCCGGAGGAATAAAGAACATGGTTTTGTTTTCCTCATTCAGTTCCAGGGCCACGTGCTTGCCGTAAGTAGGCGAGCCCTTGCGGATATCTACCGCCACGTCGAGTACCGCGCCGGTAATGACGCGTACCAGTTTTCCCTGGTCGAAGGGGGGAGCCTGAAAATGTAACCCCCTCAGGACATTGGACGAGGAGAGCGATTGGTTGTCCTGCATGAAATGAGCATCGATCCCATGCTTCTGAAACACAAGCTCATTATAGCTTTCAAAAAAGTAACCCCGGGCATCAGCAAACACCCTCGGTTTTATGATTAATAGGTCTTTTATTTCGGTTTCTATGACTTCCATAATTTCTTTAACTTGTTTTTTTTGCCATCATTCTCATTGGTGTAATACCCGTTGCCGTAACCATAGCCGTAACCATAGCCGTAGCCATATTTGTAGCCGTAGGCAGAGCGCGATGTATCCACGCCGTTCAGGATGATGGAAAGATTTTTGATTGTCGTTTCATGCGAAAGCTTATCGAGGATCTGAACAAAGGCTTTTTTTGAGTAATCGGCCCTGAATACATAAATCGGGAAATCCGCTTTCTGAATTGTGGTAATGCCATCGGTCACCAGGCCTATCGGCGGATTATCAAATACAATGTAATCGTAATTCTTTTTAAGGGCTTCAATCATTTCATCCAGCTTATCGGCAATGATGAGCTCCGATGGATTCGGAGGAATCGGCCCCGCGGTAATATAATCCAGGCCGGGGAAGTGGCTGGTATGAATACAGTCGGCAATCTCTGTCATACCGGTAAGGATCGTACTCATCCCCGTATCGTTGGAAACGCCAAAGCCTTTGTGGATTTTCGGTTTCCGCATGTCGAGGTCAAGCAGGATCACTTTTTTTCCGGCATAGGCCAGGATGCCCGCAATGTTGAGTGCCACAAAGGTTTTTCCTTCGCCCGAAATGGAGGAGGTCACTGCTACGATCTTAGGCCCTTCGGTGTTTTTAATAAACTGCAGGTTGGAGCGGATCGTCCGGAATGCCTCGGCAATCTGCGATTTAGGGTTTTTGTCAACGACCAGCTGCGATACAGGAACGTTGCTTTCGTAAATGGGCACAATACCCAGAACGGAAACCGAAGCATCGGTATTTTTGATGATATCATTCAACGAGGTGATTTTGTCGTGGAAGACATAGCGGATAAAAATAACCAGGGTAGAAAGCAGGAGGGCGCTCAGCACGGCAATGATAATGGCATTGCGGCGGTTCGGTGAAACCTGTTCTCCTACATGGATGGCTTTTTCGAGGATCACATTCTGCGATACAAAACCCGCTTTGGAGATCGAGAACTCCGTTTTTTTCTCAAGCAGCAGCGTATAATATTTTTCGCTGATGCTGAAAAGACGCATCAGGCGCGCATGCTCCATGTCTACATCCGGTGAGCGGTCGTATTTCTCTTTGAACTCCGAGGACTTCTTCAATAAATTGGTGTACTTCGATTTGTATTTCAAACGTACGGCATTCAGGCTTTCGATCAGGAGTTTCTTTTGCGTTTCGATGTTGAAGTTCACCTGCTTGATGTTCTCGCTGTTGGGAGTTACCTGGTACAGCAGGTTTTCTTTTTCCACCAGCAGCTTTTTAATGGTTTGCGTGTATTCACGGATCGATGATTCGTATTCAGTTCCTGCAATCAGCGAAATAAGCTGGTAGGTGTCGATGCTCACATTTTTGCTGATATCGGCCTGCAGCTCAGCCAGGAGCTTCTCCTCCAGCTCTACCTTCAGCATCTCGTCCTCGATGTTGGTGAGGCGCATCATGTCGGCATTGATGAGCTCGCTTTTTTCGGTGTAGTTTTTTTCCTTTCTGAAATCCTGCAAATTATTTTCCGAAGCTTTCAGCTCATCGTATACCATTTTCAGTTGCCCGTCGATGAAGCTGATGATGCTCTTCGAACTCTCGCTTTTTCGTTCCACATCAAAGTTCAGGTACTCTTCGGTTACCAGGTTGACCAAATCCTTGGCCTTTTGGGCGTTGATGTCTTTCACGGTCACCAGGATGGTCTTCGCCGATTCGTTCAGCAGGCGGATCTCCAGCTTCGATTGGAGTTCCGATGTCACATCGTCGACATTCTTGATAATGAAATACGCCTTGTTGTCGGAATTAAAATGGCTTTGGATCTGCTGCTTATCCATGTCCGTATTCAGGGAAACACTGATGTCGAAAAAATCCGAATTGATCACGTTGTTCGTGCTGAACGGAATGGTATGCTGGCTGCCTTCCGCATTAAAGCTCAGTGTGCCCGAATTGAGATCGTTGAAGTGGATGTAAATGTTGATCCCGTAAATGCTGTTGCGTTTGATGTTGAACTTGACGAAATAAGGCGAGGATTTGTAAAGCTCATTATTCTTAAAGGTCCCCTCGTTAAAATAGCTGATCTGCACATCCGATTTTTCGACCACGCGTTTCAGGAATATTTTGGAGTGGATCTGCTCAATAGCTTCCGCAATCTTATTGGTTCCCCCGTCAAATTTATTGATCTGAAGGATCTGCGTCGCTTCATTGTTATCGTTGATCTGCACAATGGCGGAAGACTGGTACACCGGTTGGCTATAGCGCAGGTAAATAAATGCTGCGCTGATACACAGAATGAAAAAACCGATGGCAAACCAGATGCTCCGGCGTATAATGTAAAAAATCAGCCCGAGGTCCAGCTCACTGCTGAATTTGGATACACGTTCCCTGTAACTGTCAATGCCTGTATCTGACTGGTTTTGTAACAACTATCTTCTGATTAGCGTGTATAAGAGTAAAGTACTGGTAAGAAGCGTCAGCAATGGAGTGATCTCACCAACCAGGGTTTTTGCAAAGCGGTAGCGCGGCTCAACATACACTATGTCATTGGCCATCACCACGGTATTTCCGGCGCTTAGCCCGCTGATTTCGGAGAGGTCCATCAGGAATACCTGCGGTTTCTTTTTGTCTTCGTTCCGGATGAGCTTTACCTTGTAGGCTTTTCCATCCTCGGCAATCCCGCCGGTAAGTGCCAGCACCTCGATCACCGTGGTGTTGTTGTTGGTAAGCGATACAACCTGCGCTTTGCCTCCGTTACCCGGGAATACGATCACACGCCGGTTAATGACCTTCATGGACACAAAAGGCTTCACATAAAACGTGTCATATACCTGCTCAAGGTAGGTTTCGCCTTCCCTGATGGTGAGGCCGGCCAGGGGCACATTCCCCACCAAAGGCAGCTTGACAAGGCCGTTCCGGTCCAGCACATAGTTAATTTCGTATTGGTAATTCTGATTGACGTTGGCAAGATCGATGATCTTAAAACCATCGTTGGAAAAGATCTTTACCGTAATGATGTCGTTGGGTGCTAATTTATAATCCTGCTCCCTGAGAGAATCGCTTAATTTGTCATAAGCATAATCTTTGGGCGTTTTAAGCATCAGGTTCGACCGGAAGACCTTACAGGACGAAAATGCGATCACAACACTCAAAAACAGGAAATAATTAAAAAAACGCATAAGTTACGGTTAAGTGACAAATTTAAGATTTATCCAACAATATCAAAAACCATGCTGTTTTATTAAGGTGCCGTACAAATGAGCCATATCGTTTACCAAACGCTGGTAGCTGAATTTGGAAATCGCCCATTGCGAGCCTGCTTCTGCATGCCCTTCCTGTTTTTCGAATCCGCGGCAGGCCTTCGCCAGGTTCCGGAAATAGCCTTCCCTGTCCTGTACTTCCGAGAGCAGGCCGCCATCGGGATGCAGCACGTCTTCGATGCCCCCCACATTGGTTGCTACTACATATTTCCCGGCAGCCTGTGCTTCGATGATGCTTACCGGCGTACCTTCATTGAGGGACGTCAGGGCAACGATGTCGAGCCCATGTAAAGCCCATTCCACCTGTTTGATCCAGGATGTGAAAATCAGTTCGGCATCAGGTGTAGCGCCCGCCTCCGAAAAAGAAACGCCCAATTCCCTGCAGCAGGCCACAATCTCCTCGCGGGTTTCCCCGTCGCCAATCACAAATGCCTTAAAGCGAGCGATGCCTTCTTTTTTCAGCTGTGCGATGGCTTCCACAAAGAGGCGGTGGTTCTTCACAGGAGCCAATCGCCCGATAATGCCAATGGCGATCTCGTCGTCTTTGAGCTGGTATTTCTCGCGGAAGGAGCGCCTGTTCTCCGCTTTGTTCTGTGTAAAGCGCATCAGGTCGAAACCCAGGGGCACCACATGCATCTTCGCGGGAGCGGCAATGCGGAATACTTCCGAAAGCTCCTGTTTTTGCTTGTTGCTGATGGCGACAATGGCGCTCGACCGTTTCGCCAGCCAGCGCTCGATGAAAATATAGAACCCGGTTTTTAATTTTCCGAAATAAGAGTGGAAGACATGCCCGTGAAAGGTATGGACAATGACCGGCACCTTGCAATGAATGGCTGCCAGCCGCCCCACGGCACCGGCTTTGGAAGCATGGGTGTGAACGATGTCCGGCTTAAACTCACGGATCAGTTTTTTAATTTCCCGGTAAGCCCGGTAATCGGCTCTTAGGCTGATGCTCCGTTGGAATTGCTCCAGCACACGGGGCTTTAGCCCCAGGCTTTCCGGAATATACAGGGAGCTGTCCTCGCCTTCTTCCTCCGGGCCACCTACCAGCAGCGTTTCGTACTCCGGCTCCAGGAACCTGGACAGGTAGCTCACATTGTAAGTAATTCCTCCAATGTTGAAACGGTTGATGATACGAAGGACTTTAGGCAATGGGGGCTAGTTGAAATGAAGTTGCAAAGATAAGTTTTTAAAGTCAATCCCGTCAAAATTACCTGAGCTCATCATTAACAAAACATGATCTTTTAAGGATTTTGCTTTCAGGTAATCCTGGAGCTCCCGGCTGTCGGTAAAGACTTTCAGGTCTTTGCGCGCAAAGTACTCAAACACCTGCTGTTCCGTAATGGGTTTCAGCTTCTTATGCGCAATGGTATGCGGGTTGAAGTACACGATGGCTTCATCGGCATCGTTCATGGCGCCTTTGTATTCGGCCAGGAAGGTTTCGTTGAGGCTGCTGAAGGTATGAAGCTCCATGCAGGCAACGATGTAGCGGTTGGAGAACTGTTCCTTCACCGCTTGTGTTGTGGCTTTCAGTTTGGAAGGCGAATGGGCAAAGTCCTTGTAAAAGGCGAAGTGTTCGTTCCTGTACACGAGTTCCAGCCGTTTGGCGGCACCCTTAAAGCTTTGGATGGCTTCATAAAACTGCTGGTCGCTCAGCCCGAGTTTCAGACACACCAGCCTGGCGCCGTTTAGGTTCAGGAGATTGTGTTTGCCGAACACCATGAGCGGAATATCGCCCAATGAGGTTTGTAATACCGTTGTGCCGTTCCGGATGCGATGGGCGGGAACAGAGTAGGGGATCTTTTCAATGCCATTGGCCTTACCGGCCTGTTCCGCCACAGCTTTCAGCTCAGGGTCTTCGGCGCAGTAGATGAGGCTTCCATGAGGTTCGATCAGATCAACAAAAATTTTAAACTGATCTACGTACGTCTCAAAGGTCGGGAACACATTGATGTGGTCCCAGGCAATGCCGCTCAAAATGGCAATGTTTGGCTTGTACAAATGAAATTTAGGGCGTCTGTCGATCGGAGAAGCCAGGTATTCATCACCTTCAATAATGGCAACCGGCGCCTCTTTCGTGAGTTTTACCATCGTATTGAAGCCTTCCAGCTGTGCGCCCACCATAAAATCGGTGTCTTTGTGATGGTAGTTCAGCACATGCAGGATCATGGCCGTAATGGTGGTTTTACCGTGGCTCCCGCCAATCACCACGCGGGTTTTATCTTTGGTGGCTTCGTAAATGTATTCGGGATAAGAATATATTTTTAATCCTAGTTCCCTGGCTCTGATCAGCTCCGGGTTATCTTCCCTGGCATGCATGCCTAAGATCACCGCATCGATTCCTTCCACGATCTTTTCCGGAAACCAGCCGATGTCCGGGGGAAGAATACCAGCCTTTTTCAGGCGGCTTTTCGAGGGCTCATTGATCTCGTCGTCGCTGCCCGTTACCCGGAATCCTTTTTCGTGTAAGGCCAGGGCCATGTTGTGCATCGCGCTTCCGCCGATGGCAATTAAATGTACATGCATGATCGTTAAATTGGTTGTACGAAGTAAGCAGAATTAACTAAAAAAAGCAGGCCGGCAATCCCTGCATTTTAAACAGTTGCTTGTTAAGAGGCTATCCGGGCCGGGACGATGCTTCTGGATGGCATCATGATTTTAGCAATTGGTGGGCTAATTCAATTTGCTCACGTATACCACGAATCAGGGTGGCATAATCCAGCTCCCTGTTTTTAAGGTATTCTAAAAACGCGTATTGGGGATTCACCGGGTGACTGTTTCCATGCTTTTCTACAAAGTCATACAAGAGCTTTCTTTGATTTCTGCCATCCATAAAAAATTCGGGAGATTGTTTCACCGGAAAATAGCTTAGGTAATCCGTTGGTATATTCGTTAACGACGAAAACAGCACTTTGGAACCGGCAGGCTCTAACATAAAAAAGACAGCCTGGTGTTCGCCGGCCGTTCTTAAGATGGCGAATTTATTCTCAGACAAGCGATCTGCCATTTCTTCGAGTTGTGGAAGGATATTGCTCAACATACCGAAGCCATTGATGCTATCATTGTCATCCATGCTCAAGTCGTCAAACAGAATAATAATATTATGCAGGTATGCTTCCCAGTCCGGAGGGGATGTCAGATATTCTTTGAGCGTGAGAGCACTGTCGGGAGGAAAGTTTTCGCGAGAGTCATTCCAATCATAAACACACAACTTTAGTCCCATGAAACAAATGTCTGTTAAGTTTCCGGTTCACTTAAGTAAGCCGAACCAGCTTCCTGATCGAATAAAATAACACGGCAGCAGGTTATTAAGCCATGGCTGTGCTCACCTGTGGCTCGCGGCCAAGGGCATGTAACAGCCTGGCGTGGCTGGCCAGGGCGCCGATAAATGTTTTTTTGGTGTGGTAAGGCAGGTTAAATTCTCTGGCAGTCTCCTGGATGATGGGCGCCAGTTTTTTATAATGGATGTGGCAGATGTTCGGGAACAGGTGGTGCTCCACCTGGAAATTCAGGCCGCCTACGAACCAGGAGAAAGCCCAGCTCTTCTGAGCAAAGTTCATCGTGGTTTTCAGCTGGTGAGCTGCCCAGTCGTCGGCCATATTACCCTGCGAGCAAGGTAAAGGGAACTCGGTCAGCTCCACCACGTGAGCCGGCTGAAAGATCAGGGCCAGGATCATTCCGCAGGTAAAGTGCATAATAGCCCAGCCGGCTAATACCAGGTACCAGGGCGCGCTCATCAATACCAGAGGTAAACCGAGGCTGAAGCCTAAATAGAACATTTTGTTGAGCACAAGCAGCCCTAATTGTTTCTTGTAGGTGGTTTTTCTCACGGTCAGCAGGCCCATTTCATGGTAACGTTTTAGCTGGGAGAAATCTTTGGTTGTAGCCCACATCATGGTCATCAGGCCATAGAAGAACCAGGCATAGAGGAACTGGTACTTATGGATCTTTTTGTATTCGGCATGCGGGTCGAACCTTAAAAAGCCGAGGGGAGCAATGTCCTCATCATGATCGTGGATATTGGTATAAGTATGGTGTAGGGTATTGTGCTGCAATTGCCAGTTGAGGGAGCTTCCCCCGATAAAGTTCATGCTGCGGCACATCAGGGCGTTCAGCTTTGCATTGCGGGCATAGGTGCCATGGTTGGCATCATGCATCACCGAAAGACCGATGCCGCTCATTCCGAAGCCCATCAGTACCCATAACAGGCTTTGAATCAGGAAATTGTCAGTCAGGTTTAATAAAAGAAGCACAAAAGGACTTAAGTAAAGGGTGAACATGAAAATGGTTTTGATCACCATTTCGTAATTACCGTATCGGGAAATATTGTTTGTTCGGAAGTATTCGTCAACTCTTTTTTTCGCGGTTAAATAGAAGGATCGGTTCGCGGTATTAAATCTAAGTGTATTGCTCATTTATATTTAAAATTTTTAAATTAACATTGGCAAATATACAAGTTTAACCCAAAAAATCAATTCGCTAATCGGTTAATAATGAATAAAATAAGGTTAATAACTCTGCTGGCATGTGAGTTGATTGTTTTTCCGGACGAAACTCAGCTATAGAGCGATAAAATGTGTTTGGAGGCCTCTTCTACCTCTTTTAAGGTATTAGGCGTACCAAAGGAAAACCGGATGCTGTTTTCCGCTTCATGGCTGGTTAAACGCATGGCTTTCAGTACGTGAGAAGGTGTTGCCTGTGCCGATGTGCAGGCAGAGCCTAAGGATACGGCATACGTGTTTTTAATATGGCTGAAAAGGCTGCTGCCGTCCTTCAGGGGCGGAAAATACAAATTGGAGGTGTTGTAGAGTCTGTGCCTTGTTGAGCCGTTAATCGTCAACCCGGGGATCTCCAGGAGCTGGTGCTCCAGGTAAGCCCTGATGCGGGAGATCTGGCTGTTGCTGTCCCAGAATTCGCTTCCGGAAAGCTCACAGGCTTTACCCAGGCCTACAATGCCCGGTACATTAAGGGTTCCGCTGCGTTTGCCATTTTCATGACCGCCGCCATGAATCAGGGGAATCAGGCTTACACGCGGTCCTTTCCGGCGAACGTACAGCGCTCCGATACCTTTGGGGCCATAGAGCTTGTGAGCCGAAATACAGCAGAGGTCCAGCTTCATGTCCTGTACATCAACCGGCAATTTGCCCGCCATCTGGGTCGTATCGCTGAAAAAAAGGACCTCTTTCCCGCGGCAGATGCTTCCGATGCTTTCCAGGTCCTGTAAAACGCCGGTTTCATTGTTGGCAGCCATAATTGCTACCAGGATGGTCTGAGGCGTAAAGCTGTTTTTCAGGTCATCCAAATCGATGCGGCCTTCCCGGTCAACGGGCAGGTAGGTTACGCTTGCCCCCAGTTCTTCGAGGTAAGCGCAGGTATCCAGTACCGCTTTGTGTTCTGTCTGGCAGGTAATGAGGTGGTGACCTTTGCTGCGGTAGGCCTCAAACACGCCTTTCAGGGCCAGGTTAACGCCCTCTGTAGAGCCCGAGGTAAAGACAATCTCCGAGGCTTCGGCGTTGATGAGGTCTGCCACCTGCTGCCGGGCTTTTTCTACCGCGCCCTGGGCATACCAGCCAAAAGCATGGGTGCTGCTGGCTGCGTTTCCGAAATGATTACTGAAATAAGGCAGCATCTCTTCCAAAACCCGTTTATCAACCGGTGTGGTGGCGTTATAATCGAAATAGGTCATTTTTATTAGCGTTGACTTCAGGAGACTCAGTCAACAAAATGGTGGCTGAGGCTCCCGGAACCACTGTATTTTGTCTTTTGATTCCCGGTGGCTGAGCGGAGCCGAAGCCACCGGAATATCCCTTCCATCTCTTACATTCTCTCTGGCACCTCAATGCCCAGGCTCAGCATCCCGTTTTTAATAACAGAGGCTGTGCTTTCAATCAGCTTGATCCGGAATTCCTTCACCGCATTGTTTTCTTCCTTCAACACAGGGCATTCGCTGAAGAACTGGTTGAACAGCTTGGCCAGCTCATAAATATAATTGGCTACATCCGAAGGATTATAGGTCTTTGCGGCTTCTTCCAATACCTTAGGGAAATCGTAGATCAGCTTCACCAGCTCCCGTTCCTTTTCGTGAAGGTGGATGTTGGCTTCTATTACCAGGCCGTCTGTCGGCTTATTATAATTTCTCAGAATGGATTTGATCCGCGCATGGGCATACTGGATAAAAGGCCCCGTGTTCCCTTGCAGGTCGATGCTTTCCTTAGGGTCGAAGAGCATCTTCTTTTTAGGATCTACTTTCAGGATAAAGTATTTTAAAGCCCCCATCCCAATGGTGGTAAACAGCGTGTCTTTTTCCTCCTGGCTGAAATTGTCAATTTTTCCGGAAGCCTCGGTTACCTCGCGGGCCGCTTCCACCATGCCATCCATGAGGTCGTCGGCGTCTACCACGGTGCCCTCCCGGCTTTTCATTTTTCCTTCCGGCAGCTCCACCATGCCGTACGACAGGTGATAGCACTCCTTCGCCCAGTCGTAGCCCAGCTTTTCAAGGATCTTAAACAGCACCTTGAAGTGGTAATCCTGCTCGTTGCCCACGGTATAAATCATCTGGCTGGTCTTCGGGTATTCCTTAAAACGCTCAATGGCTGTGCCCAGGTCCTGGGTGATGTATACCGAAGTGCCGTCGCTGCGCAGCACGATCTTCTCATCCAGCTTATCGGCCGTGAGGTCGATGGCAATGCTGTTATTTTCTTTTTTGTAGAAAATGCCTTTTTCCAAACCTTCCTGCACCACTTCCTTGCCCAGCAAATAGGTATTGCTTTCGTAGTAGGTTTTGTCAAATTCAACACCGAGCTTTTGGTAGCTCACCTTGAAGCCATCGTATACCCAGTTGTTCATCATCTTCCAGAGGTCGATGGTGTACTGGTCGCCGGCCTCCCATTTCAGGAGCATGTCCTGAGCCTGGAGCATTAGAGGAGCCTGCTTTTCGGCATCCTCCTTACTCATGCCCTGGCTTACCAGTTCCTGCACTTCTTTTTTATAGGCTTTGTCAAACTCCACATAATATTTTCCCACCAGGTGGTCGCCTTTCAGGCCGCTGGACGCAGGTGTTTCGCCGTTGCCGAATAATTTCCAGGCGATCATGCTTTTGCAGATATGGATGCCCCGGTCATTTACTAAATTCACCTTCACCACATCGTGGCCCTGCGTTTTTAAAATAGAGGCCACCGCGTAGCCCAGTAAGTTATTACGCACATGCCCTAAGTGCAAAGGCTTGTTGGTATTGGGAGAGGAGTATTCGAGCATGATCTGCTTTCCGCTGCTGTTGGGGGCTTTGATGCCGTACTGCGCATCGGCACTGATCATTTTGAATTGCTTGAGCCAAAAGCTCGTGGAAAGGGAAATATTCAAAAAGCCTTTCACCACATTGTATTTGCTGATATCGTTATTGAGCCTGCTGATCTCTTCACCGATCACTTCTCCGGTTTTTTCGGGTGTAAGCTTTGCCGCTTTGATGTAGGGGAAGGTCACCAGGGTGAAATCGCCCTCAAATTCTTTTTTGGTTTTTTGAAGGATCACGTCTTCCGGCTTGGTATTAAGCGCAAAAAGCTGGTTGACGGCAGTCGAGATTGTTTCGGATAAAAAATGTTCAATATTCATAGCCTTCAAAAATACATATTATTTGCCTTAACCTTGCTGCGGATACCATATTTAAACAAGCCGCAGGCAGATCACCTGTAGAACAACATGCCGCTCCTCCGGAGCTTGATTCTTTTGGTGATGGTGGTTCTATTTCTTTCCAGTTGCACATATTCACCTTCAGGTAGTTGTTACATTCGCTTATGAAAAAGCAAAAAACATCATGTTTTTCAGTCAGAACGATCCGTATATTCTCAAATAACGAGATTAGCCGGACACCCTAAAAAATATAGGGCAATGGTTTTTTTGTATTATCTTAGCGGGGTCTTAAATTTTTTATGAGGAAACTATTAGTAACCGGAGGGGCGGGGAATGTGGGAGGCGCATTGGTAGAAAAACTAATCCAGGACGAACAAAATTTCGTGGTAGTGGTTGATAATTTATCGACGGGCTACCTCACAAAACTCCCCCAAACAAACACCGGAAATTGGAAATTTATTAAAGCAGACGTCAATAATTATGACGAGATCTCACCTGTGCTGCTGAACGAACATTTTGACTATGTCTTTCATTTTGCTGCGGTAGTGGGTGTTTCGCGCACCCAGGAAAACCCGATCAGCGTCCTGAACGATATTTCAGGGATTAAGTACATCCTGGAGCTGTCGAAGCAGTCTTCGGTGAAGCACGTGTATTTTTCTTCCTCATCGGAAGTATACGGGGAGCCGATGGAATTGCCTCAGCATGAGCATCGAACGCCGCTCAATTCGCGCGTTCCTTATGCCGTGGTGAAAAATGTGGGCGAGTGCTTTTTCCGGAGCTACCAGCTCGAATATGGATTGCCTTATACGATCTTTCGCTTTTTCAATACCTACGGGCCTAACCAAAGCACCGACTTTGTGGTGTCGAAGTTTCTGGCGGCAGCCCTGAAGAACCAGGATATTACCATTTATGGCGATGGCTCGCAAACAAGGACCTTTACCTATGTGGATGATACAGTGAATACCTGCATTGCCATTCTCAACGGGCAATTGCTGGTAAACGATGTGGTGAACATCGGCAGCGACAAGCTCATGACCGTTCTCGAGCTGGCGCAGCTGGTAATCAAGCTTGCCGGCAGCCAGTCGAAGATCGTGCATCTCCCGGCGTTGAAGGAAGGTGACATGACACGCCGGCAGCCTGATAATACCAAAATGAAGCAGATCCTCGGTAAAGAGCTCATTCCGGTAGAAGAGGGCATCCAACGGATGATGAGGGATAAAAAATATTTGGCCTCCATTGGCTTGTAAATTTCTTTTGTAATACATGTGCGGAATAGCAGGAATAGCGGGACACGAGATTAACCGGGCAACCTACCGGTCGGCCATTCAGCAGATGACGGATGCCCTGGCGCACCGCGGGCCTGACGCGGAAGGTATCTGGAATGACGAGCATTGCTTCCTCGGGCACCGCCGCCTCTCCATCATCGATCTTTCGGAGGCCGGCAACCAGCCGTTTATCTCGCAGGACGGCCGCTACACCCTGGTGTATAACGGTGAGCTGTACAATTACCGGGAGCTGAAGCTCGAGCTCCAGCGCGCGCAGCACGGCTCAGGCCAGTTGCCCTATTTTTTCAAAACCAATACGGATACCGAAGTGATCCTCGCGGCTTACCTGCGCTGGGGAATCGAATGCCTGCAGCGTTTCAACGGTATGTTTGCCTTTGCCATCTGGGATACGCAGGAACAACGGTTGCTCATAGTACGCGACAGGCTGGGGGTGAAGCCCCTGTACTATCATTTCAAAGATAATGTGCTCAGCTTTGCATCCGAGATCAAGGCGCTGATGCGTTCGGGCCTGACAGAGAAGAAAGCCTCTGCGGCTTCCCTGGCCGAATATGTGCAATATGCTACGGTACACGCACCTAATACCATTCTTGAGGACGTGTTCATCCTGATGCCGGGAACGCTCCTTGAATACAAGCAGGGCGTTGTGACGATGTCTGAATACTGGAACATCAACAAGCACACTAAAACCATGGAGGATCTTTCCTACGAAGATACCTGTAAAAGCATCAACTACTTGCTCACGGCTTCCGTGGAGCGCAGGCTGGTAGCGGATGTGCCTTTCGGGGCTTTTTTGTCGGGAGGGATCGACAGTAGCGCTATTGTGGGTTTGATGAGCAAGGTCTCTTCCCAGAAGATCCGCACCTTCCATGTGAGCTTCGATGAGGGCGAGTTTTCGGAAGCGGTGTATGCCAAACAGATCGCGGAGAAATTCAACACGGAGCATCATGAAATTAAATTAACGCCGGGAGATTTTTTAAAGCAGCTGCCCGAAGCCCTGGCGGCAATGGATCATCCGGGTGGTGATGGCCCCAATAGCTACATCGTTTCCAAAGCTACGCGGGAGGCCGGCATTACGATGGCGCTTTCCGGATTGGGAGGCGATGAGCTCTTTGCCGGCTATGATATTTTTAAGCGCTTTCACGAATTGGAAAGTAAAGGCTGGCTGAACCTGATCCCCGGTTTCGGAAGAAACCTCGGAGGCAAGCTCATCGCCGCCAGAAAAAAATCGGTACAGGGCGACAAAACCGCCGAGATCCTGAGCCTGGACCAGATCAACGGGTTCCATGCCTACCCGGTGAACCGCAAGCTGTTCAACCAAAAGGACTATGGCTCTTTGCTGAAGAAAACATTCAGGGATGATGCGTTTATCAAAAATGTCATTCAGAAAAGTGTAACGGATAAGCAGCATAAATTAAGCCGCGTATCGCTGTTCGAGATCCAGACCTATATGCAGAATGTGCTGCTGCGCGATGCCGACCAGATGAGCATGGCCGTGGCACTCGAGGTGCGTGTGCCTTTTCTGGATTTCAAGCTGGTGGAATTTGCGCTCAGTATCAAGGATGAATACAAGTACCCGCATTCGCCGAAAAAATTACTGGTAGATGCGTTGGGCGATCTTCTGCCTGCGAACATTGTCAACCGTCCTAAAATGGGTTTCGTTCTTCCCTGGAAAGACTGGCTGAAGAACGAGCTAAGGGATTTTTGTGAAGAGAACATCGTTCAGTTCTCCAAGCGGCCATTTGTGAACCGTGATGCTGTTCTGGTGATCTGGAACCGCTTTCTGAACAACGACCCGAAGATTACCTGGAGCCGCGTGTGGCACCTGATCGTTTTAAATCATTGGATGAATACGCACCAGGTTGAAAGCTAAGCCCAACATACTCATTTTGTGCGACTGGTTCCTGCCGGGTTACCTGGCGGGTGGGCCTATTCAATCCATTGCCACGCTGAGCGCCCGGCTGGGCGATGAGGTAAATTTCAGGATCATTACCACCGACCGCGATTTTCAATCGGGCGCACCGTATACGGAGGTTCCGGCCAATACCTGGACGCGCCACGAGGGACGCGAGGTGTTTTATGTGAGCCCTGAAAACATGAACCCTGAGTTTATCCTCGGTCTTCTTTCCAAAACGCCGCACGATGGCTTGTATCTCAACAGCCTGTTCTCACGCTTGTTTACGGTGTATCCCCTCAAATGGAAGCAACAGGGGAAATTGAAGGGGCATATTGTGTTGGCGCCACGCGGCATGCTGGGCGACGGTGCGTTGGCGATTAAGCCCCTGAAGAAAAAAATCTTCCTGCTGGTGGCGAAGTCTTTGGGATTGTTTAAAGGCATTACCTGGCAATCGACTTCCGCACAGGAAAGCTCGGAGATCAGGAAGCGCATTGGCCAAGGGGCCTGCATCCGGGAGGTTTCCAATTTACCCAAGCCCGCAGGGCAGGAGCAAGGCATTGCCAAAAAAGCCGGTGAGCTGAGTCTCTGTTTTATTTCAAGGATCTCTGAAAAGAAGAACCTGAACTTTGCCATCGACGTTCTGAAAGAGGTGAAAGATGTGCAGATCCGCTTTGATCTATTCGGTCCCATTGAGGATGAAGCCTATTGGGGCGCTTGCCGGGAGAATGCCAAAACACTTCCTGCACACATTGCCTTTACCTACAAAGGAAGCCTGAAGCCCGAAGCAATAGGCGGGACGCTTGGAAATTACCATGCCTTGTTTCTGCCGACACACAACGAAAATTATGGACATATCATCGTAGAGGCCTTGCAGTATGGGCGCCCGGTGATCTTATCCGATCAGACACCCTGGAGGGAGCTGGAAAAAGCAAAGGTTGGCTTCGATATTCCGCTTAGCAATAAACAGGGTTTTATAAATGCAGTGAAAACACTTGCCGGAACAGATCAGGCCGGTTTTGACACCATGTGCCAGGCTTGCAGGTCATACATCAGCAAAGCCCTGAACGTAGAGGCCATTAAGGAACAGTACAAAGCCATGTTCAACGTATGAATTATTTTGTAAGCGGCATCGGCACGAATGTTGGTAAAACGCTGGTATCGGCCATCCTCGTGGAAGCCCTGAAGGCCGATTACTGGAAGCCTGTGCAAAGCGGAACGACAGAGGGAATGGATTCGGAAACAGTGCGCTCGCTCATCAGCAATCATCAAACGGTAATCCATCCGGAAGCTTATTTGCTGAAAGAACCGCTTTCCCCTCATTTTGCGGCGAAGCTGGAAGGCGTGGAGATTGAGCTTTCGAAAGTCATCAGGCCGGAAACGTCCAATACACTCATCATAGAAGGCGCCGGCGGCTTATTGGTCCCATTAAATGCTCATGATGCGGTGATCGACCTGGCCGGGAAGTTTGATGCTGAGGTCATCCTGGTAATCTCTGATTACCTGGGCTGTATCAACCATGCACTGTTATCCCTTCACTACCTGCAAAGCCATCAGGATAAGATTCATTCGCTGGTGTTTAACGGTGATTTTGCGGGTGAGGTGAAAGAAGCGATCATCCGCAAAGCCGATCCGGATTGCAGGATCATCTCCATTCCGCGATTGGCGAATGTTTCGAAGGAAACGGTACTGGAAGCCGCCAATAAAGTTCAATTTTAAACCACATCAACGCCGGGACTTCGGCTACGCTCAGTCACCGGCTACTAACCGGTTCGTCTTAACAATCTGTATGATCTGCGAGCTATCCTTTCTCTTCTGATCGTGCCCTGATCCGCTTAATCTGCGTGATCTGTCCAATTCCCACATAATATTCCCTTTTTAGAGGAGGATTCTTATCTTTGTGCCTTATTATGAAACCTATGATCAAACCAATTAAGTTAATTGAATTAAAAAGTGAAATAGGAGCGGGAACCCGCGGGTCGAGTATGGGCGTAGACGCTATTAAGATCGCTGCGCTCGATTTCGGGAGTAATTTCTTTAAAAAATTCAAGTCCGTTGAGGTGCCGAATGAAAATCATTTGCTGCTGGAGCCTGTTGTCAATGACTACGCCAAGCGGATCAAAGGCATTTATACGCTTAATGAAAGGCTTGCCAACGAGATTAAAAAAACCTTATTGAAAGAGGAGGTGCCGATTGTGCTGGCAGGCGACCATAGCTCTGCGCTGGGAACCATCAGCGGTATTAAAATGGCCTATCCGAATAAGCGTGTGGGTGTAATCTGGATCGATGCGCATGCCGACCTGCATACACCTTACACCACGCCAAGCGGAAACATGCACGGGATGCCTATTGCCTGCGTACTGGGAGAGGATAACAAGGAAAGGCAACAGAACAAACCGGATGATGAAACGATCGAGTACTGGGAAAAACTGAAAAACCTGGGAGGCATTTCTCCAAAGATCCAATACAACGACCTCGTCTATATTGCCCTTCGTGATTTTGAACCCCAGGAAGATTTCCTGATCAAGAAACATAAGGTAAGAGTGTTCAACCTGGCAGAGATCCGTAAAAAAGCGGTAGAACGTGTGGCCATCGAATCATTAAATTACCTCGACCATTGCGATATCATCTACGTGAGCTTCGATGTGGACAGTATGGACAGCCGTATCAGCAGCGGAACCGGAACACCGGTGCCAAACGGTATTACGGAAAAAGAAGCGGGCAACCTGATCTATTACATCATGCGTTCCAAAAAGATCGTATGCTTTGAAATGGTAGAGATCAATCCAACACTCGACAAGGAAAACCTGATGGCTGAAAATGCCTTCGAGATCCTGCAAAAGGCAACGAACCAGCTGAATAACGATTTTTAACTATCAGAATTACTCGCGGCCTCTTCATTGCAGGCCGCTTTTTTATGGGTGGTTTCGTTCCGGTAGTTATCAGGACAAGCACCATTCGGTTAAGGCTCCCGATTCAACGACTATGCCTGACAGTACAAAAAATGAAAGCACTGCGATCCATTAATGTCTACCTGATCAAATACAAATGGCGGCTGCTTTTAGGTGCGCTGTTTGTCATCTTATCATCCGTTTTCTCTATCTACCAGGGTGTGGTGGTACGCGATGCTACCAATGAGATTGCCAAACTGATCTCGAGCCACGTGTCGATCAATACCAGCCGTTTCATCGTATTCGGCTTAACGCTTTTGGGCCTTGCACTCATGAGCGGACTTTTTCTCTTTTTTCAGAGGCAGACACTCATCGTGATGAGCCGCCACATTGAGTTCGACCAGAAGAACGAGCTGTATGCCCACTTCCAGGCACTCGACGCTTCGTTTTATAAAAACCACAATACGGGCGACCTCATGAACCGCATCAGTGAAGATGTGGGGAAAGTGCGCATGTACACCGGGCCTGCCATCATGTACCTCATCAATACCTTTGCGATGACGGTGATCATCCTGATCTTCATGCTTTCCATCAACTGGCAGCTGAGCCTATTGGTATTTGCGCCACTGCCGCTGCTGTCCTATGTGATCTATAAAGTATCGGATACCATCAACAAGCGCAGCACTATTGTGCAGCAGGAGCTATCGAAGCTTACCTCGCATGCGCAGGAGACTTTCTCGGCGGTGCGTGTGATCAAAGCTTATGCGCGCGAAGAGCATTATACCAACGAGCTTGAAAAGCTGAATGTACACTACAAAAAACAGAATCTGAGACTGACCCTGGTGGAAGCCTTTTTTCAGCCGGTGATGGTGCTGATGGTGGGGATCAGCGTGATTGTCACGGTGTGGTATGGCGGGCATCTCGTGATCGGGAAAACCATCGAGATGGGAAACATCACCGAGTTCATTGTGTATGTATATAAGCTTACCTGGCCTTTTGCTTCCCTGGGCTGGGTGACCTCGCTTATCCAGAGGGCTGCGGCATCACAGGAGCGCATCAATGAGTTCATGCAGTACAAAAGCGCTATTCAGAACACGCCGGAGGTGAGCACACCGATTGAAGGAAATATCAGCTTCAAAGATGTGAGCTTTACCTACCCGGATACGCACATCGAAGCGCTCCGGAATTTTAATATGGAGATCGGGAAGGGGGAAACGGTTGGCATCAAAGGGCAGATCGGCTCCGGGAAATCAACCCTGGCCAACCTGATCACACGCCTGTATGACGTGAGCTCGGGCCAGCTCCTGATCGATGGTGTACCTATTCAAAAACACGATCTGTCGGCGCTCCGGAAAAGCATCGGCTACGTGCCGCAGGAAGTGTTCCTGTTTTCGGATACCATAAAAAATAACATTGCGTTTTCTGTCGACCGCCACTATACGGATGAGGAAGTCTACCAGGCAGCCAAAGATGCCGGTGTGTACGACAACATCATGTCTTTCCCGCAAGGCTTTGATACCATGGTTGGAGAGCGTGGCATCACACTTTCCGGCGGACAGAAACAGCGCATCTCCATTGCGCGTGCCATTATTTCGAGGCCGCGCATCCTTATTTTCGACGACTGCCTCTCGGCGGTGGATGTGGAAACGGAGGAGCTGATCCTGCGGAATTTACAAAAGGTGATGAAAGACAAAACCTCGATCATCATCAGCCACCGCGATTCGGCCCTGCGCTATGCTAATAAGATTGTGGAGCTTTAACAATATTTATTTCCCTTTTTTCCCTTTAATAACAAAAGGACCCGCTTCGGGTCCTTTTACTTTTTGATTGTTTGCTAATAAAGTATGTTATCAATCTGTTTTACAGATCCCATTTTTTGTCGATGATGTAATGAGGGCGTTTTTTTACCTCATCCAGAATACGCCAGATGTATTCGCCAACCACGCCCAGCATCAGCATGATGAGTCCGCCGATGATGAGCAGCACAATCATGATAGGTGCCCAGCCGTTGAAAGGCGTTTTATGAACGAAATAGGAGTACACAATGTTGATGGCGTACAGAAAGCCGGATACCGCCACAATGCCGCCGATAGAGGTAAGCAGGCGCAGAGGCAGGTAACTCACATTCAGGAAAGCCGAATAGAAGTTTTTAAAGCGCTTGAAGAAGTTGTATTGCGATTTGCCGATGGTGCGCTCCAGCTTATCATACGGAAGGTATTTTACTTTGTAGCCGACCCACAAAATATCATACTGGTAGAAACGGTTGCGTTCCGTTAAGGAATTGATCACATCCATTGGCTTGCGGTCGAGCAATACGAAGTCGAAGCCGCCTGGAGGCGCCTGCGGAAGGGCGATCTTGTAAAATAATTTGGAGGTTACTTTGCGTGAGGAGCTGGTGCCATGCGAGTTCCGGTAACTGATCACCACCTCATAGCCTTTTTTCCATTCGCGGATCATGGCTGTACATTGTGATGGTGGATCCTGCAGGTCGGCTGCTAAATTCAGTACCACATCGCCGGTCGCATAATCCCAGCCGGCAAGGATGGCAGCCATTTGCCCGAAATTACGTGAAAAAGAAATGATCTTCACGCGATTATCTTTCTGGTTCAGGCCGATCAGCTCTTCAAGTGAGCCGTCTTTTGAGCCGTCGTTTACGAAAATGAGCTCATAGGTGTCTTCCGGAAAATGAGTCGTCAACTCATAAGTCATTTCATTATACAACTGTGTCAGCGCGCCCTGGTTTTGGTATACGGCAAAACAAACAGAAATATGGCTCATAGGTAGTTAAGTAAAAATTATTTTTTCTCTAAAATGCCTGTAATGCTCAGGCCGAAAGGCAGGGTGATAAAGCGCTCGTAGAATTTCTCGATCGGGATCAGGTATTTATCGTAGAATTTTCCCTGGTTCTTCACCAGGTCAACACCTTCATCGGATTTCAGCTCCACCTTTTTTAATTTGAAGAAGATGAAAGAGCCTACCATGCCGATTGCATCCTGGAACCATAATTTCTTGATGGTGTACAAATTCTCATTCACCATGGCCCTGAAATTTTTCTTGTTGTAACGGCGGTAATGTCCCAGCATTTTATCATGCACCGAAAATAGGGACTGCATGGCAGGAACCTCGATCAGGATCTTTCCACCCGGTTTCAGCAGCTTGTACATGTGATCCACAGCCTCCCTGTCTTTTTCCACATGCTCCAGCACGTGAATAAAAATAATGGTATCAAAAAGCCCATACGACTCAGGGGTCAGCTCAAATAAATTGTCGCTGGTCACAATCACATTGGAAGGCAGCTTGTATTTGTCCCTGTACAGTTCCAATAAGGTTTCCGATGGCTCGATGGAAACAATGCGTTCAAAGCCCGGGCAGTTTTTTACGATCTGGTTGGTAAAGCTCCGGTCGCCGGCACCTACTTCCAGGATGTTTTTCCCGATATGTTTCCCGATGAGGTCAAACTGGTACTTCCTGTAATTGGAAAGCTCAAAGTCCCTGAGTTCCTCATCAGCTCCCCAGTCCATGCCATGTACAATGTTATCCTCTTTTTTTGAAGCGTTTGCAGAAGGCTGTTCGGTCGTGTTTTCCATGTTTCCTTGATTTGTGAAATGACAGGTGTTTCAGAATTATTTTTTTCCTTTTTCGCACATCAGGAAAATACTGCTGCAAAGGTCAGGGTACTGTTGCCCCAATTGGTAGCATCCTTCCAGGTATTCCGGTGAAATAATATCCGTACCCAGGAGGCGGTCCCACTGGAAATTGGCGAGCGCCTTGAAGAAGATACCTGAGCGGTGAACCACATTCAGTCCTGCAGCTTTGGCGTCGCGCTCTAAAGTGTCCAGCGTGTAAGTAATCAAATGCCCGTGTTCTTTTTCGGCAGGCGTTACAGCAGAGTTGTGAGAGATGAGACCCATTTTTACGGCGATCTGGCGCGAAGGCGCATTGGCATTAGGGCATACAAGGAAGAACCTTCCCGTATCGCTGAGCCATTCATCGTTGATGCGTTTCAAGACCGCGACAGGGTCATCAATGTGCTCCAGCACGTGCGTCAGCACAATATTATCGTATTTGGCAGGTAAGCTGGCGTTCTCAAACAAAGAGTTCACGAATTTCACCTTGCTTCCGAATTCCTGTTTCGCTGTTTCTATAGCTTCACTCGAAGCTTCCACGCAGGTAATGTCTTCAAAGTGCGGCAAGAATTTGCGGGTGAAATCACCTTTAAAGCTTCCCAGCTCCAGGAAATTTCCGGCTTTGAAAAAAGGTTTGAATGCTTTCAGCATGAAAGGATGCATCACATCAAAATCGAAGCCGTAAGCATATTTATGATCTTTGGTGTCTTTTAATTCAGTATTGTAGTCACGTTGGTTGCTCATATCTGTTTCATTAGTTAGTTACATCATTAGTCTTGTCCAGGCCTGTAGAAGCGGTTCTCCGGTTTCTGGTACCATTCGTCGAGGTTGCTTGGCACCCTTGAAAAGTAGCCCAGCATCTGTTGCATTTCGTTGCTCATCTTTACCACTTTCTCATAGCCGATAGCCCGTGGATAATCCATTTGCTGTTTCATGAAAGGCTTGGAGAAATTCACGGTGATCGCCCTTCTTGCCATCGTACTTTTATTAAGCCCCGCGGCGTGCCATAAGTTGGAATTAAAAAATAAAATATCGCCGCGCTTGCCCACTACCCTGTACGATTTGTCATAAAACTCCTCATCGCCCGGTTTGTCGGGCTGCTTGTGAGAGCCGGGCAACAGGTAGGTTGCGCCATTCTCAAGCGTGAAATCATCCAGCATGATCAGGAAGTTCAGCATCAGCGGAAAATCACCCGAAAAGAAACGGATGTCCCTGTGGATATTCGCCACATAAGAAGGCTTGGAAGGCAGGTTGATGACACCGCCGTAAGTATTTAAAATAAAGTTGCCGCCAAAATAAGCCTTTATGAAATCGTACATCGGCGAGTTACAAAGCCTGGCAAGAATATCCAGGTAAATCGGCTCGTTATGATCTACCACCAGGTGGTGAACCGTGCCATCCGTTACTTCCGCTATGCCATTTTTTACTTGTATGCTTCGGCAGAGCTCATAGCTTCGGTCCATCGAACGGCTGGTTTCCAACATATAATCCTCGTCAAAAAAAGCCGGGAAAATGGTGAAGCCGTTTGTTTCTAATTCCGTTTTGTTTGTTTCCATAATCATCAATTGTTCATAAAAACGGCTTGTTTATCCAGGCTCTCCGCGGCAAAAGGCCATCATCCGGAAAAGCGTCAAACACAGCCCGTTTTAGCAAATTTAGCATTATTTTCTAAATAAAATCCTACTATAAATGAGGGATCATACATGCCATCCGGAAGGCCGGCAAATGAAGAGGATAATGAATCCCCGGATCTCTATTCAGCTGAGAATTCCTCTTTCAGAATCCCCAGGAATACCTTGTCGATGTACCGGCCCTTGCGGTAATACCAGTTCCTTAAGATCCCTTCCTGTTTCCATTTGCATTTTTCGAACAGGCTCAGCGATGGCTTATTATTCGCGATGATCGTTGTTTCCAGGCGATTCAGGCGAAGCTCTTCGAAGGCATATTTCATGATGGTGGTCACCACATCGTAGCCGTAGCCCTTGCCCTGGAACTGCGGATCCAGTAAGAGGCCATGCTCCGCATTCCCATCCTTGAAATTGATATTTACCAGGTTGGCCATTCCCACAGCCACATTGCCTTCATTAATGATGATGAAACGCTGTTGATTGGAATTGCAGGACAAGGTCTCAAACCATTTTCTCTGATCGTTCATGTTTGTTGGGAAATGCCAGCCGCCAAGCATGTACTGGATGTCGGGGTCATTGGCCCATACCTGCAGGCGGTTCAGGTCTTCCGCTTCTATCGCTCTCAGCGTTATTTTTTTTCCTTTTATATTCATGATCGTATAATTTCTAAAATGGTGTCAAGGCCGCTTTTATCCATTCTCTGGTCTATCGGCAAATGAATGATGTTGCCGGCATAGCGATGTTCTGTGCTTCCTTCTGCGGCCCAGTCGAGCACATTGGGCCAGTACATCGCCGTGTAGATGCGGTGTTCAATGAGTTTTTTCCGTAAGCTCCTGTTGTCGCTATAAAAAGGATATACCATCGGCACTTCCTGCTCTTCCCTCTGCCATGCCAGTGGATTCAGGGATTTCAGATGCCCGTGCAGGTAATCGAAGTTCTCTTTACGTTTGGCGGCAATGCCCTCGTAATCGATAGAGGCCAGCAGTTTGTGCGTTAGCTCTGACATCTGCAGGATAGGCACGTCATTCAGCAGCTCATCGTTTTTCACAAACGTGGGATAAGCGCTTTCCGCGCTTTCATCGATCCGTCTCAGCAAATGCTCAAAGCGTGTATAGGAGCGATCCTTTTCCAGGGGCTCTGCGAGTGCCTGGTTCGAATAGGCATAGGAGCCATCGGGCACGCCAAAAAATTTCCGTGCCGTATAAAATGTATCGGCTTTGGTAGGCTTTGCAAAAAAAGCCTGGGCGTTATCCACGATCAGGTTTCGGCAACGGGTGCTTAAGCCGGCCACGTAATGCTCCTTTAAACCGAAATAATTGGTGCATAAAAACGCTTCGCCCGGTTTCAGGGCATCGAAATCAAAGATGGCTTCAAAGTTATCGTCAATGCTGTAGAACTCATGCGCCACGCCGGCCCGGTTGATGGAAGGAATCAGCACATCGCAGGTATAGAAAGGGATGTAGACCTTTTGATACCCATGGGCCTTTAGAATATATTCAAGAGCCGTGCGACCGGTATTAAGCCTCAGGGCTCCGGGGTGGTATTCTTTCCCCTGATGAAGTTCCAGACTGAAATATCCTCCGATCGCCGTCATGATTTTTATCTAGTTAAGTGTAAATTCTTCCCGGATGATTCGTTTCAGGCTCTCCCGGCTGTTGAACATCATCACATCAATGATGGAGAGGAAAGGAACAAACTCATTCTTTAATTGGGGGTAAGGTATGGCATTGGCTTTCAGAAACTGCAGATCGATCCCTTCTGCTTTAAAGCCGGCTTTGTCGTATAACTCAACACCGCCAATAGGGTTGATGTAGGTATCAGCTTTCAGCGCCTGGCAAAGGGCTATCACCTTTTTCTCTGCTTTTAAGCTATGATCGATCTCCACAGAGGAAGAAATTACCAGGGGTGTGCTGATCTCCAGGTGCTCGCAGGTCAGTTGCAGGGAATGTAAGATGAATCCGAAGAGGTTGCGGTCCTCATGCAGGATGGCCTTTTCGATCACCGGAAATACCTCGGCAAAGTAAGGAGCCTTCCGGTACGATTCGGTAATGCGGTTCAGCATCTTTTTGCGTTCCTGCGGCCAGTCATCGGATAATTGCCTGTCCACGACATTGAGGTAATCCGAATCTTTTTTTAAAGGCAGGGTAATATAGGCATCCGTGCCGTTCACGAGAATGCGGTTCCGGTTGATCCAGCCCTTTTTGGAGAACTGGATATTATCATAAATCACAAAGGCATCAACACTGTTTATTAACTGGAAATATCCAATGTAAGGAAATAAATAGGGTTGCATGATGGCCACTTTCATCACACGGCCGAATTAATGAGTTGACAAATGCGTTCAATATGCGTTTCCTCCAGGTCGAAATACATAGGCAGGCATAATACCCGTTTGGCAATGTCTTCCGAAACCGCGCAGGGATTGGTTTTCGCCAGGAAGGGCAGGTCGTTTAACGAAGGATAAAAATAACGCCTGGTGCTCACTTCGTGTTTCAGCAGGAGTTCTCTTACTTTCAGCAGAACAGTCTCGCTCTCAAATACCACCGGATAGTACGCGTAATTGTATTTTACATGTGCCGGGACAACAGGACGTGAAATGCCGGCGGTGGATAACAGTGAGGTGTAAAGGCCGGCGCGGTATTCGCGGGCAGCCGTCAACTCTTCCAGCTTTGGCAAATTGCATAAGCCCATCGCTGCATGAAATTCGCTGTTCTTACCGTTGATGCCCTGGCTGAAATAATCATCGCCCAGGTGCCCGAAGGAATGGAAGAGGGAAATGGTTTTAAAAACCGCAGGGTCGGCTGCCGTTACCGAGCCACCTTCCACGGTATGGAACAGCTTGGTCGCATGGAAACTGCAGGTGCTCACATCCCCGTAGCTGAAAATACTTTTGTCCTTATATTCCACACCGAAAGCATGCGCCGCATCATAAATGACTTTGAGCTTGTGCTTTGTGGCAATGGCTTCGATCTGCTCTACATCGCAGGGAATCCCGTAGACGTGTGTGGCAAGAATGGCCGTGGTTTTAGGTGTAATGAGCGCTTCGATCTTAGCAGGATCAATGCAGAACGTTTCGGGCGAAATATCGCAGAACACAGGTTCACAGCCTTCCCACAACAGTGAGTTGGTAGTAGCCACATAGGAAAAGGGTGTTGTAATCACTTCTCCTGTAATGTTCAGGGCCTTAATGGCCAGCTGGATGGCAATGGTGCCGTTGGATACAAACAGTAAGTTATCGAGCTTTAACTTGGCGCAAATATCTTTTTCTAATTTCTGGACCAAAGGCCCCCGGTTCGTCAGGTGGAAATTCTGCCAGATCCCTTCTATCATCTGATTGTATTCTGTCAGGGGCGGCAGATACGACTTGGTTACATTGATCATCATAAATCTATAATCTAATGCATAAATATATTCAAATTGCCCGATTAATTCACCAGCTTTGATGGTAAATTATTAAAGATTTGGCCGGAATGTGCCCGCGGGGATTAAGCCGGAGTTAACAAAAGGTTTGGAAACAAAGGGGGCTTACTCCCTTTGCTTGCTGTCCATGAGGATCGTCACCGGTCCGTCGTTCACAAGACTTATTTTCATATCGGTGCCGAAGCGCCCTGTTTCAATCGGTTTTTTCAGCAAGGCGCTGAGCTGTGCAATACAGGCTTCATATAAGGGAATCGCCTGTTCGGGCCTGGCCGAGCGGATAAAGGAAGGCCGGTTTCCCTTTTTGGTAGATGCGAACAGGGTGAACTGTGATACCAGTAAAATATTACCACCCGTATCCTGTACGGAAAGGTTCATTTTACCTTCGGCATCGGAGAAGACCCGCATGCCGGCCAGTTTCTGGCAGAGCCATTCCGCATCTTCCACGGTATCGGTTTCCTCAATGCCCACCAGCACCAGGAAGCCCTGTTTGATCGCCGAATACAAGTGACCATCAATTGCCACGCTGGCTTCGCTTACCCGTTGAATGACAAAACGCATGGTTATTTTTTATAATTGCGGATCCCTTCGTCCAGCCATTTGATATACTCTTCAATACTGGAGTTATAACCCCGTGTTGCGTTCAGAGGTTTTTCATTTCCATCAACTAATACATACAAAGGTTGAGTACTTTGTTTGTAAATGGATTCCTCCATGTATTTGAATTTATCCCCGATATCGGTAATCTCCCGTTCTTTGCCGTACCAGTTTACGGTCATATAATCTTTCGGATCCAGGGCCCGCTTATCGTCTACATACAAGGACACCAATACCACATTGTTATTCAGGCGCCTGGTTACTTCCGGATCGGGCCAGATGTAATCTTCCGTTTTCCGGCAGTTGGCGCAGGCATGCCCTGTGAAGTCGATCATTAATGGTTTACCCACTTTCCGGGCATAGGCCAGGGCCCTGTCGTAATCATTTTTGAAATGAACGATGCCATTTTTATTGATCTCCATGTATTTGTCAAACTCATCATCTTTAGGAATATTGGTATTGGCGGCAGTAGGATGTGACCCGCCGAAACCATGAGGCGATTCGGAGTATTCGAGAGGAGGCAGGATCCCGCTGAATAATTTTAACGGTGCGCCCCATAAGCCCGGGATCATGTATATGGTGATGAAGAAAGAGCCAAGAGCAATCAGCAGGCGCGTTACCGAAAGGTGCCTGACGTCGCTGTCGTGGGATGTTTTAAACATGCCGAGCAGGTACATCGTCAGCATCGCGGCGATCGCGACCCATAAGCCGATAAATACTTCGCGGGTGAGAATGCCGGATTGAGTCACAAGGTCGGCGTTGGAGGCGAATTTCAGCGCTAGCGCCAGCTCCAGGAAGCCCAGGGTTACTTTCACGGCATTGAGCCAGCCGCCCGATTGCGGTAAGGAATTCATCCAGCCAGGGAAGGCCGCAAATAAGCCGAAAGGTAAGGCAAGCGCTAAGGAAAAACCGAACATCCCGAAGAAAGGCCCGGACATGTGCCCCGTGGAAGACGCTTCTACCAGCAAGGTGCCGATAATAGGGCCTGTGCAGGAAAAGGATACCAGTGCCAGCGTAAAGGCCATAAAGAAGATACCCATATAGCCGCCCTTATCGGATTTAGCGTCCATTTTATTGACAAAGGAGCTTGGAAGGGTGATCTCGAAGGCTCCGAGGAAAGACAACGCAAACACCAGCAATAACACAAAGAAGGCGAGGTTGAACCATACGCTGGTCGATAGCGTGTGTAACGCGCCTGCGCCGAAGATCATCGTCACGCCAAGCCCGAGCGCTACGTACAAAATGATGATGGATACAGAGTACAGCAAGGCATTCCTGATACCCTGGCTTTTGTTTTTACTCTGCTTGGTAAAAAAGCTCACGTTCATCGGAATCATCGGAAACACACAAGGTGTGAGCAAAGCTGCAAAACCGCCGATAAATCCGGCCAGGAAGATACCCCACCACGACCTGCTTTCCTGTACAGGCTCTGTAGATGCGACAGGTGCAGGCTCTACAACCGTTTTTTGCACAGATGAGTTTGTCTTATCCGTTTCAGTAATGCTGTCGCTTGTCGGATTTGAAGCAACGGTTTCCGTTGATGCTGTCGTTGCCGTGATTGCTGCACCGGCAGCGCTGTTGCAGGAGGAAGTTCCCTGTATGCTGAATTCAAAATCCTCAGCCGGAGGAAACACACATTGTGACTCTGTACAGGCCTGGTATTCAGACTTGCCTTTGATCGCGATTTTTTTATCGGTTTTTAGCTTAATACGCTGGCTGAAAACAGCGGTCTTTACAAAATATTCTACATCTACATCAAATACCTTGTCATGCTCCTTGATGGTCTTACTTTCCTTGACTTTTCCGACAAGCTCATAATCACTGGAAGCCTTGAAGCTGAACGAAGTGGGGTTCGGGCCGTCTTCAGCGGACTTCTTTACGGAGTACACGTGCCAGCCTTCATCAATAGTAGCGCTAAACACAAGGTCATACTCGCAGTCCGAAACTTTTTTTGTCGAAAGCTTGAAGGTAGCCTTGTGCTCCTGTGCTATCGCAAACAGGGTGCTGATTACAAATACAACAAGAAGGGATAGTTTTTTTAGCATAATCGGGATGTTGGGGGGTAAATGTAAAAAATGATTGTGAAGCTCTTGGGTACGTTTTATAAGATTATGAGATTCCTATTTCTTCGCCGGAACATCAACGCTCAGGTCTACTGTTTTGGGAGGCAGGCACTGCCTGTCGTTGCAGGTCATGTATTCTACCGAAGCGTTTATTTTAGACCATGCGGTCGATTTTCGTTTGATCTTTTGTCTGAACACCGCTTCTTTTTCAAAGATAAAGACCTTCGCATCGAAGGCCGCCACAAACTCTTCATGGGCATCGTTCTCCTGCACCTTTCCCAGCAGTTCGAAACCCGGTGCAGGCGTAATGCTGAAAGAGGTAGGGATAGGGCCGGCATCTGTAGGACGCTGCGAATAGATATGCCACTTCGGGTCTATCTTTGCTTTAAAAATGATTTCCCCTTCATTGTTTGGCAGATCGGTATAGCTTACCGACCAGGAAACCGGTGTTAAGGGAGCCTGGGAAAACACAACAAGGTTGAGTGCCAGGAAGAGGGAGAGAAAAAGGTGGCGCATGGATTTTATTTTTAAGTGAAAGTAGGTATAATCTCAGGGATTCATTCCTGCAAAATACAAAAAATTGTTAAGCCTAAACGTCAGTAATTTGTATCAAAATCAGACAATTAGTCTGTTGTTTTGTGCCGAATGCGACTAAATTTCAGTTACCTTTATTTGGAATATATTTTGAAGACTGTAAGACAAAAATTAGAACGCTTATGAACTTAAATAATTTCACTATAAAATCACAAGAGGCCATTCAGCAGGCGGCACAGATTGCTGCCGGGAATGACCAGCAAGCCATTGAGAACGGGCACATCCTTAAAGCGATTCTGGAAATCGACGAGAATGTGACGCCTTTTATTCTCAAAAAACTGGGTGTCAACCAGGCAGTATTCTCAAAAGCCGTGGATGCCATCGTTAACTCTTATCCAAAAGTAACCGGGGGCCAGCCTTACCTATCCAACAGTGCCAACCAAACCTTAGGGAAAGCCACCAATTACCTGAAAGACTTCAAAGACGAGTATGTTTCCATTGAGCACCTGCTGCTCGGGATCCTGGCCAGCGGCGATGCTGTATCGCACCTGATGAAGGATAACGGCATCAAGGAAAAAGAGCTGAAAGCGGCTATCACAGAATTGAGAAAAGGCTCCAAGGTAACGAGCCAGTCACAGGAAGAGACCTATAACTCGTTAAATAAATATGCGATCAACCTCAATGCGCAGGCGCGCAACGGTAAGCTTGACCCGGTGATCGGCCGCGACGAAGAAATCCGCCGCGTATTGCAGATCCTTTCACGCCGTACCAAGAATAATCCTATCCTGGTAGGTGAGCCAGGTGTTGGTAAAACCGCCATTGCCGAAGGTCTGGCGCACCGCATCATTGCCGGCGACGTGCCGGAGAACTTGAAAAGCAAACAGGTGTATTCCCTGGATATGGGAGCGTTGATTGCCGGTGCCAAATACAAAGGCGAATTTGAAGAACGTTTGAAGTCGGTGGTGAAGGAAGTCATCGGCAGCGATGGCGACATCGTGCTGTTCATCGACGAGATCCACACCCTGGTGGGAGCCGGCGGTGGCGGAGAAGGGGCGATGGATGCGGCCAATATTCTGAAGCCTGCCCTGGCACGCGGCGAATTAAGAGCCATCGGCGCCACCACCTTAAACGAGTACCAGAAATATTTTGAAAAAGACAAAGCCCTGGAAAGGCGTTTTCAGAAAGTGATGGTGGATGAGCCATCGGAGGAAGATGCGATTTCCATCCTGCGTGGGATCAAGGAAAAATACGAAGCGCACCACAAAGTGCGGATCAAGGATGAGGCAATCATTGCTGCGGTTGAATTATCGCAGCGTTATATCAGCGACCGCTTTCTGCCGGATAAAGCCATCGACTTAATGGACGAGGCTGCCTCCAAATTGCGGATGCAGATCAACTCGATGCCGATTGAGCTGGATGAGCTGGAGCGTAAGATCATGCAATTGGAAATTGAACGGGAAGCGATGAAGCGGGAAGATGAAAATCAGAAAGTGGAAGCGCTCAACAAAGACCTGGCCGACCTGAACGAGAAACGGATTTCCCTGAAAGCCAAATGGCAAAGCGAGAAAGAAGCGATTGAAGGCGTGCAGAAAGTAAAAGCGCAGATTGAAGACTATAAACAGGAAGCGCTGAATTACGAGAAGCAGGGCGATTTTGGGAAGGTGGCGGAGATCCGTTACGGCAAGATCCAGGAAGCGGAAACGCTCCTGAAAAGCCTCGAGGAAAAACTGACCGAAGCGAAAGCCAGTGGCTCACAATTGCTGAAAGAGGAAGTGGATAGCGAGGACATCGCCGATGTGATCTCTGCCTGGACCGGAATCCCGGTGTCTAAAATGTTGCAGAGCGATCGTGAGAAACTCTTGTTTCTTGAAGATGAATTGCACAAGCGTGTGATCGGGCAGAACGAAGCCATCGAGTCCATTGCGGATGCCGTTAGGCGGAGCAGAGCAGGCTTGCAGGATGCGAAAAAACCCATCGGCTCTTTTATCTTTTTAGGAACGACCGGTGTCGGTAAAACGGAATTGGCAAAGGCCCTGGCAGACTACCTCTTCAATAACGAGAATGCGATGACGCGGATCGATATGAGCGAGTACCAGGAGCGCCATGCGGTGAGCCGCCTGATCGGTGCGCCTCCGGGATACGTTGGCTTTGATGAAGGCGGGCAGCTCACAGAAGCCGTGCGGAGAAGGCCTTACAGCGTGATCCTGCTCGACGAGATCGAAAAAGCGCATCCGGATGTATTTAATATCCTGTTGCAGGTGCTCGATGATGGCCGTCTCACGGATAACAAAGGCAGAACGGTGAACTTTAAAAATACGATCATCATCATGACGTCTAACATCGGTTCGCATATCATCCAGGAAAATTTCGAGAAAATGGACGATAAGAATAAAAGCGCTGTTCTTGCCAAAACCAAAACGGAAGTCTTCGATATGCTGAAGAAAACCATCCGGCCGGAATTCCTTAACAGGATTGATGAAGTAATCATGTTTGAGCCGCTGACCCGCGAGGATGTGACCAACATTGTGAAAATCCAGTTCAGGCACATTGCCGATCGCTTAGCCGAGCAGCATATTAAAATCAGGGCAACCGAGGAAGCCATCGAATGGCTGGCCCAATTGGGATATGATCCTCAGTTCGGTGCAAGGCCTGTGAAACGGATGTTGCAGAAACAATTGCTGAACGAATTATCGAAACAACTGTTGGCTGATAAAGTGAATAAAGACAAAGAGATCATTGTGGATATGTTCGATAACCAGATCGTTTTCAGAAACTAATACGAGTAGAATTCTTATTCATCTCAGAACTCCGGCTATTCGCCGGAGTTTTTTGTTTGGGAGGTAGTTGTAAAACAAAATAGTTGTATGATTAAACCTTTTCTGTTTTGGGATGTCAAACGGCTGTTTATGATACGATCATGGCTATACGTGTTCTTCTTCTTGCCGATATTAATTCCGAACATACCCAAAAGTGGGCTGTGGGCCTCGCTGACAGTGGTTACAGGATCGGGATTTTCAGCTTCACAGCTCCTAAAAGCGATTGGTACCATTTTTACAACATCGAGTGCCTGCATCAGCCTGTTGCTTCTTCCGGCGCCGGCAAGCTCTGGGAAAAGCTAGGCTACATCCGTTTTTTGCCGAAGCTGAAAGAGGCCATCGAATTATTTGCGCCGCATATCCTGCATGCCCATTATGCCAGCAGCTATGGCTTACTCGGAGCACTCAGTGGCTTTAATCCTTACATTATTTCCGTATGGGGAACCGATGTCATGAAATTCCCTTACAAAAACCGCTTTACGCGTGGCATTGTGAAGTATAACCTCAATAAGGCCGATGCCGTGTGCGCAACTTCATATACCCTGGAGAAACACGTTCACCGACTCACCAATAAAGAAGTGGAAGTCATTCCCTTTGGTGTCGACCTGGATGAGTTCATCAATAAGCCGTCCTTAAAAGACCGCAGCGCCTTTACCATAGGCTGTGTCAAATCGCTGGAAAAGAATTATAACATAAGCTCTGTGATTGTGTCCTTTGCAAAGCTCAAAGACAGGCATCCCGGTAAGAACCTGAAGCTGGTGATTGTGGGAGAAGGCGGGGAGCGCGCGAACCTGCAGGAGCTGGCGAGGGAATTGCACATCGAAGAGCAGGTTGTGTTTGAAGGGAAGTTGCCGCATCACCTGGTAGCCGATAAGATCAATGAGCTTGATGTGCTCGTCAATATTTCGGAATACGAAAGCTTTGGTGTCAGCGTGGTAGAAGCGATGGCCTGCCAGGTGCCGGTTATTGTGAGCGAGGCCGAAGGATTGAAGGAAGTGGTAAATGATCAGAGGAACGGAAGCATTGTGGCCTGCCACAATATCGAAGAGATCGTTGGAGCACTTGAGCGTTTGATGCTGAGTGAAAAACTCCGTGAGGTGATCGGCTTAAATGCCCTGGAACGCGTGCGGAAGAATTACAACTGGAAACACAACCTCCATCAGATGATGAGCGTGTACGACAGGATCTTGTGCTTGTAATCACAGGTGACTTCGACTCCGCTCAGTCCCATCCTGATACAATAGCTCAACCACCGTGTCAGGTGAAATCACTTTCATCAGGAATTTATAACGTAAGCAGGTTGCGTAAAAGTAACAGGTGATTTCGGCTGTGTTCATCCACCATTATGAAATCGCTCAGCTGCTGAACGACAGAACAAGTTATGCATTATCGGGGGCGGAATCAATAACCGGGGCAGGGCGCAGCCGAAGCCCCATATCAGGCATGCACCAGGTAGACCTGCTCCAGGGCTTTGAGCTTTTTATAAGGCATCTGCTCATGTTCTTTCTGAAAGAGCGCCGGATCGTGATACTCCATCAGGATGCCTACAGGATAAGAATCGTCGATGCCTTTGAGGCGGCGTGTGAGCGGCTTCAACAGGTAAATGTTTTTATGCTCGTCTTCGCCGGTAATCTCGGCGAGGTATATCACCACATCGTTTTTCAGAAAATATTTTTTCAGCAGGCGCGCACGCTGCGATTTTTTTACGAGGGTGTTTTGCCCGGAAACGGGATGAATATAAATATCCCTGCCCATGTATTCCAGGAAGCGGAACTCGCGTCGGTTCTCTCCTCTGATCTTGATCGGGATTCCCAGCAGGCGGAAGTCTTCATCATCGTTGGCAGAGTAATAGATCGGGATCTGGATCTTCACCGGGAAATATTTTCGCTTATTGATCTTCAGCCGGCTGATGCGGAGCAATACGATGCTGATGAGCACGCCTTCCTTCATGATGTTTTTGAAAAGGTCGTTGGCAGCGAACATCAAACCTTTGTAATAGAAGCCATAACAAAACTCAATGGCAAGCAGAACAACATACCACGACAAGACTCCTTTGTATAAGGTGGTGAGCGAGCTTACTTTTTTGTAATCGAAGAAGGGTGAAAAATTGATGCAGTTGTTGATCATCTGGATCCAGAAATTGATCCCTACCAGGTACACCAGCGTTGCCAGGAAAGGTGTGATCTTTCCGATCACCGGCTGTGTGAGAAAGAAATCGAAAAGCCCGTGCGAGCCAACGGCCAGGCTGATTGCCACAAAAGCGTTCAGGTACTTGTTTCCCTTGTTGAACATGGAGAAACGGTAGATGCCGTATACGCAGATGCTCGTGTTGATGATATGCGTGAGGCTGGAAATAAAGGTGCGGCCCGTGATGATCTGTGAACCGTAGTTGTTATAGTAAATAAAATTTTCCCGCACCGAAAAGCCAAGCGCGACAATGCCTGCAAACAGAAGGTGATCGAGGGGTTCGTTGATGCTTTTTTTCAGTACCCGGAACGCAATGAAGACGCCTGCCAGCTTCACCAGCTCTTCGGTGAGGCCAACGCCAAAAATGGCATAGAGGAAGTCGTTCCATAACGAGCCGTTGAAATTGATGCCCTGTGCTTCGAGGAGCTTATAAATCCATACAGCCATCGAAGGCGTCAGAAAGCCTATTACGAGGGCAACGGTCATATCGCGCACGCGCTCGCCTTCCAGGACGTCGATGCGTTTAAAATAAGAGAGCCACAGCATCGCGCCGGCAACGGCGCCAAGGATCGGAAATATGAGGTAAGTCTGGTAAGCGTTTAACATAAGCATAAAAAAACCTCCCATCGTAAAGGAGGTTTTTTAAAAATGACTGACATGTAACAATTAGTTATTGATGCTTATTTTCTTATCCAGCTCTTCGATATAAGCTTTAAAGCGTTTATCGGTATCCATGAGGTTATTCACTGTCCTGCAGGCGTGTAATACGGTGGCGTGGTCTTTTCCTCCGCAATGCATGCCAATGGTTGCGAGCGATGATTTGGTCATGCTCTTGGCAAAGTACATGGCGATCTGGCGTGCCTGAACCACCTCGCGCTTGCGCGTTTTGGATTTCATCAGGTCGATGTTCAGGTCGAAGTAATCGCACACCACTTTCTGGATATAATCGATGGATACCTCGCGGGCCGTTGATTTCACGAACTTGTCGATCATCTGCTTGGCGAGGTCCAGCGTAATGGTTTTTTTGTTGAGTGAAGACTGTGCGAGTAAGGAGATGAGCGCACCTTCGAGTTCACGCACATTCGACGTGATGCTGTAAGCCAGGTACTCGCATACTTCTTTCGGCAGCTGAATGCCTTCGTTGTATACTTTTTTCTCGAGGATCGCAATACGTGTTTCCAGTCCCGGAGTTTGTAAATCGGCGCTTAAGCCCCATTTGAAGCGGGACAGCAAACGCTGTTCGATGCCTTGCATTTCCACCGGCGCACGGTCAGCCGTCAGGATGATCTGCTTGCCCAGCTGGTGCAGGTGGTTGAAGATGTGGAAGAACACGTCCTGTGTTTTTTCCTTGCCTGCTAAATACTGAATATCATCAATGATCAGCGTGTCGATCATCTGGTAGAAATGTACGAAATCGTTTTGGTTGTGGTTCTTGATCGCATCGATGAACTGTGCGATGAATTTTTCAGATTGAACGTAAAGAACGGTTTTATTTGGAAAGTTCTTTTTGATCTCGATACCGATAGCCTGTGCCAAGTGTGTTTTTCCCAGACCAACACCTCCGTATAGCAGGAGTGGGTTGAAAGCGGTGCCGCCCGGTTTTTGAGAAACGGCATACCCGGCAGAGCGCGCCAAACGGTTGCAATCGCCCTCTACGAAATTTTCAAAGCTATAGTTAGGATTTAATTGAGATTCAACGGAAACTTTTTTAAGACCCGGAATGATGAAGGGATTTCTGATCGCACCATTGCTGATGTCGATAGGCATGGAAACCGGATTGTTTTTTAAATTGGTGTTAATGTTCGGAACTTTCAGCATCACTGCTTTTTCAGATTTGCCTGTTCCGTTATCCATCACGATGCTGTACTCGATCCTTCCCTCAGGACCTAATTCTTTGCGGATAACTTTTTTGATAATTGTGATGTAATGTTCTTCTAACCATTCGTAAAAAAACTGAGAAGGAACCTGGATGTTTAAAACATTATCCTGGATCTTAATTGCTTTAATAGGTTCAAACCAAGTGGTAAAATTCTGCGGGCTTACATTATCCTGGATCACTTTCAGGCAATTCTTCCACACGGTTTCAGCAGTTTTTTCCTTCATATTCGAAAAATAGTTTTAAAGTATATTGTGTTAAGTGTTATGAACAAGTCCGAGTTTGTAAATATATAGCGATT
Organism: Hydrocarboniphaga daqingensis; assembly: GCA_943362175.1. Lineage (GTDB taxonomy): Bacteria > Bacteroidota > Bacteroidia > B-17B0 > Aurantibacillaceae > UBA4416. The sequence goes on from CALRIU020000009.1 coordinate 78,044, forward strand.
ATTTAATCTCGCAACAAAAAAAGGGATAAATAATTTCAAAAAAATTTCGCCGGGCTATTGTTTTTTCAAATTTTTCTATTATCTGAATTATGTGAGATTTTTTTCTTATTATAAGAGAAATAAACATCGAGTTTTCCGAGCCAGATTCCAGCCCATCCAACCTGCGTGACGAAAACCTCCTTACCCGCGCGATTGGCTATTTTTACTGGGTGTTCGAGGAAGGTGTGTGTGTGACCTCCGATAATCAGATCGATATTTTCGGAGAGAGGCGCCATGCTTTTATCGCTGATTTTTTTATCCGGAAATTCATATCCCAAATGTGATAATGCAATCACATAATCGCAACCTAAATCATACTTCAAAAGTTTAGCTGTTGCATTCGCAATTGCAACCGGATTTTGATAAACGGTATCACCATACATTTTTTTATCAACAAGTCCTTCCAGCTCAATGCCATAACCCAAAACCCCGATTTTAATCCCCCTTTTTGTGAAAATTTTGTAGGGTGCTATTTTGCCCTTCAGGTCGGTGTTCGAGAAATCGTAATTGCAGTTGATGAAAGAGAAGCCGGCATGGGGCATTTGCTTGATCAGGTTATCGATGCCCAGGTCGAAATCATGGTTGCCGATGGTTGTGGCATCGTATTGCATCGTGCTCATGAGCTTGTATTCCAGCTCGCCGTGAAACAGGTTGAAGTAGGGCGTGCCCTGGAAAATATCGCCCGCATCCAGCAGCAGGATATTATCGTTCTCTTTGCGAACCAGCTCGATCACTGCTGCCCTGCGCGCAAAGCCGCCCAGGTTGGCAAACTTGGGATCGTTGGCAGGGAACGGCTCGATGCGGCTATGCACATCGTTGGTATACAGGATCGTGAGGCGCTCGATGTCCTTTGCAGCGAGCATGTCTTTCGACATGGCCGGAAAGCCGGCCAGTACGGCGGATGTTCCCATGAAATACTTCAGGAAATCCCTTCTATTTTGATATTTGAATCCTTCCATCTGAATACGGTGTTAATGTTTTTCCTTGTGCGGTGATATGTGAGCAATACGTGATGATCATGTCGCGTAATAATACATTCATTGGTTTGCGCTCTTTCGCATTTTTGAAAAAGATGTAGTTGTCTCCGCCATTGGCAAGGTAGTCTGAGGTTACTACCCAGTACTCCCTGTTGGGATCGAAAGGCTTTCCCTGCACGGTAATATCTTTCGCAAAATTTTCCTTCATCGTCATGCGCATGCCGCCAACAGGAATGCCGCCTTTCCGGGCAATCATATCACACATGCTTTTGAATTGCTCTGCGCTGAGCTTCAGCAATACGACTTCATTTTCAAAAGGCATCAGCTCAAAAATATTTCCAACCGTGATCGCTCCTTTAGGCAGGGAGTTGCGCAGGCCACCTTTGTTGAAGATGGCAGCATCGAGCATCGCCGAATCCTTGGCCAGCAGGAGTTTGGTTTCCGCCATCACCGCATCGCAGAACAGGTTGCCCAGGGTACTTTCCACATCCGCTTTCAGGAAGGCATCCGTGCTCGTTGCTACGACTCTGCCCATCTGTTCATCGTGATTTTTTTTGTAAGGCAGAATCGTTTTGTAGCTGCTGCTGTCGATCGCATTTTGATTAATGACATAATGCGTTTCGTTGACATTGGTTACAAGAGGCTTGTGAGTGCAGGAGATCACCGTAGCCAGGAACAAAACCGGAACAAGCCGTCGTAGGAATTTCATGGATAAATTTGTTTGGAATGTTTTCTAATGATGGAATAAGAACTTAAATTAGATGCTTTAAATATAATACAAAATCGGATGATTAAAACAGAAACAACGTTAAGAGTTCGTTACGGAGAAACCGATCAGATGGGTTTTGTGTATTACGGAAATTACGCTCAGTATTATGAGGTTGGCCGTGTGGAAGCTATGCGTAGCCTGGGTTTCAGCTACCGGGAAATGGAGGAGGGCGGAATCCTCATGCCGGTGATCAACCTCACCATCAATTATAAAAAGCCGGCCCTGTACGACGACGAAGTGCGTGTGGTGACCATGGTAAAGGAAATGCCGAAAGTGCGGATCACCTTCGACTACGAATGTTATAATCAGAAAAACGACCTCCTGAATACAGGCTCTGTAACCCTTGTATTTATTGATAAAACAAGAAACAAGCCCACCGTTCCTCCCGATTGGTTCCTGGAAGGCTTCAGGAAAAAATTCCAGGCCGATAAATAATACAGATAATAATTACGAATATACGAATCAATACCAGCGATAAGCTGATTCGTATATTCGTACTAATTCGTAATTAAATCATTTAAAATCTGATTTCGCAGCCGGGCAGCAGGGCTTTCAGCTCTTCAATGTATTGCTTCGAAAAATTATTCCCACGAACATCCAGTAAAGTCAGGTTCTCCAGCTGTGCAATGGAATCCGGGAGCTTTTGCAGAAAATTGTTTTTTACCGAGAGCAGGCGCAGCTTTTTGGCCAGGTAAATTTCCACCGGAAGCGTATTCAGCTTATTGCCGTCGAGCACCAGCACTTCAAGGCCCGTGAAGCGCTCAAAATGTTTGGTGATGTAAAACACGTTGGCATTGCTCAGGTTCAGATAGGTCAGGTTCGGGATTTTAAAAATATCTTTCGGAAAACTATCGAGCACACAATTCTCGATCGTCAGCTCTTTCAGGTTTTTCAGGTATTTCAGCGTAGGAGGAATTTTCAGTGTGTCGTTGCTCGACGAAAATTTGAAGGTTTTCAGCTTGCTCAGGTAAGCGATCTGGCAGGGGATGCTGTCGATCTTCGCACCGAAAAACTCCAGGTAGTTCAGGTTGCCGAGCTTTTTGAATTCCGGGAACTCCGAAAATTCATTGTTGTACGTTGCGAAATAGATCAGGTTGGAAAGATCATTAAAGCCCGGGGGAAAAGAGGAAACCTCGTTGCCGCTGAGCTTGAGCGCCTGCAGGTCTTTCAGCTTTCCGATCTTCGCATACAACTTAGGCTCCAGCTTCTGATAGCTGAGATCCATTTTATAGACGTTTTTTTCCACGTCCAGTGCCAGTTTCAGATCTGTAAATACCTGTGAGCCAAAAGGACCGTATTTGTCGAATTCATTTTGTGCCTTAGTACACAGCGAAAAAAACAGTATCAGAACTACTAACTTATGCATAACCGGTTAAAACGAATATATGTATAAATTTTAAAAAACAACGCAATTTTTTTAGGATTTGTGGAAACCCACGACGACAGCGTTCCGGAGGATCCAGGTAATAGTTCCAGTATGCTGGTCATGTTTCGGTATACTCCTTGTCGTAGAGCTTCATGTAACCAGAGGGTAAAAGGAATGCTCTTACAGCCCGGCGGAGCAAGGGTTTGGGCAAATTACAGCCCCATCTTAGCCAGCAGCTCCAGCTTGTAGTGCATGTCGAGCGAGTAGTTGGTGGTGGCGTGTTCCTTTAAGAATACATAGAGGATGTAAGCCTTGCGGTAAGCGTTATCAGAAGCTTCGCCAGCGCCTTCTGCATGCATATAATATTCTGCTTTTTCAAAGAGCAGGTCGGCCAGGAGCTTCAGCTGCTCGTCGTTGAGCTTTTTATCTTCCGTCAGGTCTTTGATGAGGTCTGCATTTTCCTGTTTCTCGATGTACAGGATTTCCAGTGCGGTATATTTTTGTGAAGCCTTGTAAATCTCTTCGAGCATATCGGGGAATAGCCCGTCACGCTTGAGGCCCAGGATCACTGCCAGAACCTTGCCGAATTCCTCGGCCTGTTTCACGAGGTAGTCACGCCTGAGCATGTTTGCGGAGTTTAGTGAGAATGTCCAGGGCCTGCGGAATCAGCGCCTGGTTGTCGGCATTGCCGATCACGTAATCGGCCAGGGGAATTTTCTGCTCGTCGGTCCACTGCGCCTGCATGCGTTTTTCCACTTCTTCTTTCGTGACATGGTTGCGTGCCATCACGCGTTGGATCTTTTGGTATAAGGGCGCCGTCACCAGGATCGTCGCCTCAAGGTCTTTGTAAATGCCCGTTTCAAACAAGATGGCACTTTCCTTAATGATGATCCGTTGAGAAAAACGCGCCGTGAAAGTTTCGAAATCTGTTTTCACTGCCGGGTGAATGATCCCGTTCAGCTGTTGTAATAAAGCTTTATCAGAAAATACCTTTCCGGAAATATGGGATGTATTCAGCTCCCCCTTTTCCGAATAAGCTTCTGCGCCAAGCAGGGCGATCACATCCGCTTTCACTCCGGCATCAAAATACAGGTCTTTCGCACGGTCGTCGGAATTATAAAGCACGCAGCCCATCGTTTCCAGCAGCCTGGCAACCGTTGTCTTTCCGCTTCCTATGCCGCCTGTGAGCCCTACGATCATTATTTGTAAATTAAATAGGAAATAGTAGCCGGTTCTATCCGGATAATTTTTACCTCCGAAGGACTGCGTGCCAGGTCGATCGTCAGTGTTTTGTTTTTTGCCAGGATGTCGTCGAAATTCACTGTTGCCTTAAAGGAACTTACGTCGATGTTATCGTACTCTTTCATGGCCACGAGGTAGTGGATGGTGACGAACTCCGGCAGGAGCTTCACCGTTTCGCTGCTGGTCCGGTTCATGATCTGTACCGGAACTTTAATGCTCGTTTCCGCCAGGCGGTCTACCGTAAAGCTCAGCTGTACCTCTTTGGCACTGTAGTTCAGGTTAGGCAGCTTTTTGATGGCGACGTTACCGCTGTAGTTCTCGTGTACATTTTTCAGGTTGATATTTTGCGTAAAGATCGTATCGATGTTGTCAATGTCCGGGGTATCGCCGGTTACGGTAATGTAGGCAGGGCTTATTGCCGGTTTGGTAATGGCGGAATAGCCCGGCAGGAAGGAAGCCTGCAGGTTTGCTTTCACGGGGATCAGGCGTGAGGTTCCTTTTTCGGAAGAGAAGAAGAGCGTATCAGGTCGGATCTTTACCACGTCCACATCAAAATTAATGATGTTCTGCACGTTGAAGTTACCGTTACTGATGGAGTAAGCCTGCGATTTGGCGTTTGTTTTAAGCGTGTTAAAATCGATGAGCACTTCCGAAGGAAGCTTGCGGAGCTTAATGAACAGGAGCTTCAGCCCGCTTGTTTTGATGTCGACCTGGAGCTTTTCGGGAAGCTCACCGATGATGAGCTTATTCTCCGGGAGGCGGGTGAATTTTACCGGAATGGTCAGTGTGTACTTGTAGTTTTTGTTGAGTGCATGCACCACCCATAGGAGTGATGCAATGCACAAACAAATCAGGAATGTAACAATTTTGGTATTGAGAAAGCGGCGCCGAATGCGCAATATGGCATTTGTCCGGCTCACGCGTTATGATTTTTGGTTTAAGCCGGCAGTGGCGTCATTGGAAACAGCACTTTTTGCGATTTTCAATTTACCACCGTCTTCTACAGCGATGATCATGGTTCCGTCTTCGTTGATTTTGAAGATCGTTCCGTAGATACCACCGATGGTCAGGATTTTATCTCCGATTTTCAGGGCCTCAATGTATTTCTTTTGTTCTTTTTGTTTTTTCATCTGAGGACGGATCATGAAAAAATAAAATACGACCACGATCAGGATCAAAGGTACGATCTGTGTGATAGGATTTCCTCCTTGTGCTCCGCCGGTCATTAAAATAGTTAAGTTGCTCATGTGATTGGTTCTTGTGTTATGGTTGTTTAAAAATTAGTGAGTGAATGTAGGCGACTCATTGGAGTTGGTGCTCGTCGGTACAATGATGTTGGCCTTGATGTAGATGATCTTGGTACTCGGCTCGCAGTTCGTTACCAGGGTTACCGATTTCTCGGCAATGCCCGATTTGCCTTCGCTGTTGAATACGACATCGATGGCCGCTTCTTCGCCCGGTGCGATCGGTTTTTTAGGATATTCCGGGATCGTGCAGCCGCAGCTTCCGTTGGCGGCGGAGATGATCAGGTTGGAAGAACCCGTATTTTTGAATTTAAAGGCAAATGCCACTTTCTCGCCCTGCGTAATGCGCCCGAAGTCGTGCGTTTCCTCTTCAAACTTCATGTCTGGCAGGCTGCCTTTTGAGCTGCCGTCCGCTGTCTGCGAATTGTTGATATCGTTGGTAGAGACCTCTTTACTTTCCTGCGTGCAGGAAGTGAGGAGCATTCCTGAGGCAAGGATCAGATATAATATTTTCATATTTCTGTTTTATTACAGGATGTAAATTTAGGCTTTTATACCGATTAACAATAGCTAAAAACCCATAAAAATATATGAAATGGCTGATCCGGTGATGCAAAGCCGCTGGCATGCTTATGACAGCACTTTAAGCCATAATGAATGCTAGTCCGCATGGTTATTTTGACGCAGCAGATGGATGAACGCACGGATTCCGGAAGGATCTTTGAGTTCCGCTTGTGTTCCGAATTCCGGATTCAGATCGAGGCCGGAAAGTTGCGGGCAGCGGAGCTTCCCGATGGCATGGAGGGATTCCGGGCCGGTATCCCCGCTCAGAAAGAAAGGGATCTCGTAAGGATACTGCCGCAGGACTTCATAATCCATAGGATAACCGTTTCCGTTGCGCCCGTCAAATAAAAAATAATCGACGTGGGGAAGGTAACTCTCGAGGAGCTTAATATGGAAATCTTTGGTCACGTCAAACGCTTTCGCAACCTTCACATAAGGTTTTAGCTCCCTGCAAACGACATGGCTTTCCTTGCCCTGAAGCTGCACCAGATCGAGATCGTAGCGTGCTACAGCGCTGAAGATAGAGTAAGTGTCTGCGTTGACAAACACACCGGCTTTGCGGATGTGTTTTGGAATACTTCTCACAAAGTCGAAGCCGATACGGTCGCCGATAAACAGAGGCGAGGCCGTGTGAAAATGAAAGCCGATATAGTCTATGTCCAGACGGCTGATCTGTTCGATGTGTTGAGGCTCTCTGAGCCCGCATACTTTTAGTTTCATGATATGATTTTTTTTGAAATGGTGGAAAAACAAAAAGCCCGCTGTTGTTGAACAGCGGGCCTGGAATATGCCTGTTAAGTATAATAAAATCTTAGCTGTTCATGAGTTTACATGAAAGCCACCAGAATTTATTGACGAATTGATTGAACATTTTGGTGCAGCAAAGCTAAGCTAACTTTTACCGAAGTTCCAAATTTATTTTTACGATTTAACAAAATTAATGCCAGGAAGGCTCTGAAAGCCTTGTCACTCTAGTTTCCTTCCATGAGGCCGCGGCCCGTTTTCTGAATCTTGTTTCCCTGTTTCAGTTCCGCAATGATTTTATCAAGCACGCCGTTGATAAAGGTCTTGCTGTTTGGCGTGCTGTATTCTTTGCTGATGTCGATGTATTCATTCAGGGACACTTTTACAGGAACATTGGAAACATTGAGGAATTCAGCGATTGCCATTTTCATGAGCAGGATATCCATAGAAGCGATGCGGTCGAGCTCCCAGTTTTTGGTTTTCTGATCGATGAGCGTTTCATATTCCTTATCACCTGCAATGGTTTTGCGGAACAGTACCGAGATGAAATTCTTGTCGTCCTCGGCATCCTTGTATAAGGGCTGAAGATGCAGTGTGCCGCTGTTGTAAGCTTCGAAGGTACGCGATACCATCGAGAAGGCGCCGAACGTATCGTCGGCCCAGTGCATGTTCTTTTCTTCAAAGAAATGATTGAGCAGCTCGTGCTCGTACAGGAATTCCGTTGCTACAGCAATCAGGAACTGCTTGTCTTCCTTTACTGATTGTTCCGGCGTAGCCATGTAGGCTTTGTAAATGTCTGTCGCCCTTAATTCGGTATATAGCTTACGCACCAGGTCGAAATCGTTTTGCCAGGAAATTTTGCGGTTCGCCAGTTCCTTCTTCAGCTCGCTGCTGTGCGACAAAGCCACCAGGAGGTTGTTGTTGATGAATTTTAAGTTCGGATCAAGGTCTTCTTTCGAAGGCAGGCGTTTGTTCTTGTTCTCTTCAATCACCAAATGCGCTGTGTGGTGCATATCGTTGAAGAGCGCTAATACATAAATGTACAGATCGTAGATCTTGTCAAGGCTTTTAAAAAGCTCCTTTTCGTAAAATCCGATGTCAGCCTTGTCCTGCTGGAAATAAGAATACAAAGTCTGCATGGTTTTTATCCGGAGATAACGTCTGTTTAGCATAAAGAACGAAGATTAAGAGTTGAGTTCAAGATTTAGAGAATGACTGTTTTTTAATGACGAATGTTTACGACGATGCGAATCTATCTACAGGTGAAGTGCTGATAAGGCCGGTTCGCATCGCCGTATGTTGAAATTCGTAATTTTTTTTATAATTATAATACCGCGTTTATTCTTGCGATGCTTTCAATACGTTGTTCCGCAATTTTATTGGCCGCCGCATACGTCGGGATGCTTTGTGCTTTAGCAGTCTGGATGATATTCCAGGTAGTTGCATAAATTTTCTCAGCATGAGCCATGGCGCGTTCCCTGTTGTAGCCTTCCAGTTCGTAGAACACATTGATGATGCCACCGGCGTTTACCACAAAATCAGGAGCGTAGAGAATGCCTTTCTGCAGGACCATTTCGCCGTGTTTTTTCTCATCAGCCAGCTGGTTGTTGGCTGCACCGCAGATCACTTTACATTTTAATTTTGCCAGGGTATCGTCATTCACGGTAGCACCTAAGGCACATGGCGCGTAAATATCGATATCAAGATCGTACATTTTATCAGCCGGAACAAATTCCGCTTTGTATTTATCCACTGCGGTTTTTACACGCTCTTCGCTAATATCGTATACATATACCTTTGCACCTTCCTTGCTGATGTGCTCTACCAGGTGCATACCCACGTTTCCGCAGCCCTGCACCAGCACTTTTTTACCGCTCAGGCTATCGGTGCCAAACGCTTCTTTCGCGCTCGCTTTCATACTCACGTACACGCCATAAGCCGTTACAGGAGAAGGGTCGCCGCTGCCACCCATATTTTCAGGAAGGCCGCTCACGTAATCCGTTTCCATTTTGATGATCTCCATATCGCGGCTGTTCATGGCCACGTCTTCGGCGGTAATGTATTTCCCACCCAGGCTGTTCACAAATTTTCCGAAGCGGCGCAGTAAAGCCTCTGATTTGATCTTCGTGGAATCGCCGATAATTACGGCTTTGCCACCGCCCAGGTTCAGGCCGGCTACCGAAGATTTGTAGGTCATCCCGCGTGATAAACGCAGCACGTCCGTTAAAGCTTCCATTTCGTTCGTATAGTTCCACATACGGGTGCCGCCCAGTGAGGGGCCCAATACCGTATTGTGAATGGCAATGATGGCTTTTAAGCCGGTCGCGTTGTCATTGCAAAATAAAATCTGTTCGTGGTTATGTTGAAGCATCTGCCCGATTACCGGATTTTGTGCAATTGCCGAATCTTTTAATTCTTTTACTTCCATGATGTTTGGTTTTTACGCCGCTAATTTAGGAGTATTTTTTAGTATTAACCTTAAAAAGAACAAGGATTATTTAAGAATTATGACAATTTAAGCAGAACCCAATCTCCCGGTATAGCAGGTAAGTGTGAGCCCGTTTTAATGATGGACGATTAATTTTTCAGTAACCACCTTTACATCGGTATTTAGTTTCAGCAGGTAGATCCCGGTAGGAAAATTAGCGGTTGTAATGTCTAAAGCTTGAACCGGTCCGGAAACTGGTTCTTGAAAATAGACGAGTTGCCCTTCCGTATTGTATATCTCGACACTTTGAGGAAAAAGTTTTCCAAAGCTGATGGTTAGATGTTCATGGGCAGGATTCGGGGAGAGCGTTACGTCGCGGCCTGCATCCCTGCACGAAAGGTCTGCGCTGCCGGTGAGGTGATACATTTTGGATGAACCCGAAAAATCGACCTGTTGCAGTTTATAGTAATAGATGGTTTCAGGTAATCCTGTTGCATCGAGGTAGCTGTATAAGATCTTCTGTTGTGTCGTTCCGCTACCGTTTACGGTAGCGATGGTTGTGTAATGAATCCCATCTTCACTCCTTAAAATATCAAATTGCTTATTATTAAGTTCGCTGGCCGTTGCCCAGGAAACGGTAATTCCTTTCTCGCCGCATTCTGTATCCAGGTAGAGCAGTTGAACCGGCAGCAAAGCGGGTGGGCTGCAAAAACTCTGCTGGTTGCTCAGCCCTCCTGTAGAGCCGGTAAATCCGAAGTAAGGAGTCGTGGTGCCGAACGTCGTCATCGGGTTCAGGGTGGTTGAAATAACGCCATAGGTTGTTGTCAGGGCAGTATTTAAGATGCGGGCCGTAAACGTTCCGGGGGAGCCGGTCACCCAGCTAACCCTGAGGGTATGGTTTAGTCCGTTTTCAATATTATAATTTGTACCCGGTGGATTCTGAAGCCTTACCGCATTCGCTGTGACAGGTCGTTCACCTGCGGCAACGGCATTGCAATTCGCATCCAGGTCGGGATTCACAACCCCGTTGACCCATAAATCCAGGTGATCGGGATCTTCAGTGCCGGCACAGCCAATGGTGGGCGATACAAAATCGTCCCTGTCTTCGTAATTGATATACGTATCGATCTCAACAATGAGCGAATTGCTGATCCCGCCTGCAGCAAGGCTTCCCCCGTTTGTTCCGCAGGCACATCTTCCGCGCGAATCATTCTGGATGACAAAGGCCATGCCGTCGGCCCCGGCATCATTTGCTCCTAAATTCACACTAAAATCATAACTCCAGTTTGAGGCGAAATTTAAGGTCGAATTCACATCCCAGGTGCAACCTGTCAGGCCTCCCGCATTGGGCGTAACCGTTGTGCAGCCCGCTGAATACACTGCCGAGCCGATGATCGTATATTCAGCGGTATTGGTATAGGTGTTTGTTACCTTATACGCTAAAACACCGGTTCCGCCGGTTGTGCAATTATACTTGTTTATCAGAACCCTGTAGGTAGCAGCTACCGTAGAGCTGGGCGACCAGGTCAGATAGGATAAGGTGCCGCAAAAATCATCGTTATATCCGCCGGCGTATGTTCCGCTGTTATCCAGGATCGTGATCTGCGTATCGGTTTGGCTGTTGCTCCCGCCATCTGTCGAGCAAAACGAAAACATATACACAGGAACACAGGGGCTGGCTGGTACAGAAAGGGTGTAGTAATTTCCATTGGTGACAGTCATGGTGCGGGTTGTAGCTGCCGGAACAGGATTAAGAGCCCCGCCATTTGTACCGCCGCTGCATTGGCCGCATGCTATGTTATTTAACGTTGTTGCAAACACAACCAGTAATACTTTTTTTAGCTTTTGACGTTCCATGGCGCTTGGTTTATCTTTTGAACAATTATAGATGACTTATGGTTACGCAATAATCTATAATTCAGTATAAATCGCATTCCTAAAACGTGTTAGTTTTCTACGAAGCAGGTATTTTTACTTATTGGTCATCTTGTCAAAACAGGCGAAAGAGTTAAAAAGAATTAGTTGAAAAAACTTCAGTTGAATCCAAAATAATAAACTTATTTTTAACGACTTTTTTGAAACGGCTCTGTATATATTTATTTCTATGTTTCTCTGGCGCATTGTCAGCCCAAAAAGGGATGACAGGCTCTAAGAATTTTTACATCAAGATCGCACCTACTTACGGTTTTATTTTCGAGCAGCGCAATACCACCGGCGCGTTGGTAAAAGGCTATATCCCGGGCATGGAAGTGGATTTTGTAAAGCCTACGTATGGTAACAAACGCTGGCATCACGAAAATAATTTTCCCGACATCGGCATCTCCTTTAATTATATCGACTTTGCCAATCCCAAACAGTTGGGCAGGTGCTTTGCCCTATCGCCTTTTGTAGAGATTCCGCTCAATAAGAAAGTAAGGGCGTCGCGCCCGGTGCTGCGCATCTGCTGGGGCTTTTCCTACCTTACCAAACGCTTCGATATCAATACCAATCCCAAGGATATTCCCATTGGCAGTCACTTCAATACCTTTGTGCAATGGAAGCTGCTCTGGCACCTGAATCTCAATGAAAAGGTCAGGCTGGAGCCGGGCTTATCTTTTGCCCATGCTTCCAACGGGCGCTCGCAGGTGCCGAATCTCGGGCTCAATGTGGTATCGCTTAACCTGGGGATGAATCTTAAATTCGATAACCATCCGATCAATTCCACTCTCCGGGATTCCGCTTCGGTGTGGCCTTCCAGGCATGAGGTGCTGGTGTGGTATGCGGCTGGTTTCAACGAACATGAGCCGCCGGGAGGACCGAAATATTTTACCAACACGCTTGGGATTAATTACTATTACAATGTGAGGAACACACACAAGTGGGGGGCTGGAATTGATCTGGGCTACGATGAGCAGAACAAGTACCACCTGATGACCTCCGGCAATCCTGCCAAAAGCTGGACGGATGTGGCGCAGCTTGGTGTAAAAGTATGCTATGCCTATAACATCGGCAGGGTGAGCTTTCCCATCGAAATGGGTTATTACGCCATCTCCAAGCCGAAAGAGGATGGGCCGATCTTTCACCGCATCGGGATCCGGCATTATTGTAAGAATGGCCTGATGTTCAATTTCACGATGAAATCTCACTGGGTGGTGGCTGCACATTTTGATTATGGGATTGGTTACCGGTTCAGTGTAAAAAAGAAAACCGTTCATGCGTTATAAAGTCTACATGCCGCTTCTGTTCCTGCTGGGGCTTCTTTTTTCCTGCAAAAAAGAAAACCTCTGCGATTGCGTGAAATCCACTGGGCCTACGAATGTGATTTACCATGATGTGCAGAATTTTACCTGCATCGATGTGAAGGACAAGATCAACGTGTTCCTCACCCAGGGGCCCAATTATGAGGTAAAGGTAGAAGCGGGTAGAAATCTGCAGCCCCTCATCAAAGCCAAAATGGAGGGCGATACCCTGCACATTTTTAATACCAACCGTTGCAATTGGGTACGCGGCTACAAGCATGAGATCAATGTCTACATCACGGCTCCGCATTTCAAATATATTCTGCACAACGGCGTAGGGCCGATGAAAACAACCAACCGCATCGTGCAGGATACGCTGACCTGCCGCACCAACAATTCGGGGGAGCTGAGGCTCGATGCCGATATCGGTGTGATTATGTGCAGTGCGCATGGTAACGGTGATATCTATCTGACGGGGATCACCGATAATTTGCAGAATGATTATACGGGTACTAATTACCTGTATGCTGCTGGCCTGACGGTAAGAAAATACATTTACCTGCACAGTGTTTCCATCGGGCATGCTTACGTGAATGCACCTCCCGGTGGCCTGATGGACATTGTGCTGGACAGGGCCGGGAATATTTATTACAATGGCGAACCATCGCAGATCAATCTGGTAAAAAATGGTAAAGGTGAGCTTATCAAAGAATAGGGAGCACTAACATTCTGTTTTATTCGTTATTTTTAGCCTATGCATTTCAGGAAAACCATGATGGCATGCCTGGCGCTGGTGTCTTTTTCTATACAGGCGCAGGACGATTATGCCAATGATAACCAGCTCCGTTACGAAGACTGGGTTTATAAGCCTTACATCAAAACCGCCCAGCTTCACGAAGCCAGCTACGATGCGAACCCGCCTATCATTAAGTTCAACTCTTCCGAATTGCTGGAGCTGAGCTTCGACGACCTGGAGGCCGATAAAAAAAATTATTCCATCAGCTTTGTGCATTGCACGGCCAATTGGGAGCCATCTGACCTGATGTTTGCAGAATACATGAACGGCTTTTTCGATGCTAATTTTTTAAACTTCAGCTACTCCACCAATACCATTCAGAAGTACACGCATTATTCCATCACGTTTCCGCAGGCCAATATGCAGTTTTCCAAATCGGGAAATTACATTGCCTATGTGTATGAGGACAACGATAAGGAAAAGCTGATCCTGACCAAGCGTTTCATGATCTACGATGATAAGGTAACGGTAGTGGCAACCACGAGGCAGGCCATTGGCAATGACGAGCAGTTTGAAAGCCAGCACATCGATTTTTCGATCATCAACAGTGTGTATGAATTAACGAATCCGTTTACGGATATGAAAGTGGTCATCACGCAGAACAACCGCTGGGATAATGCCGTGCGGGACATCAAGCCAACCTTTACGGAGCCTAAGCAGCTGACCTATTCACTTGATGACAAATCGACCTTCAAGGGAGGAAATGAATTCCGTTTTTTTGATACACGCTCGCTGCGCACCTATACCGAGCGGATAGCGGATATCTACCGCGACAGTGCTTCCATCTACCATGTTGACCTGAAAATAGACGAGCTTCGCACCTTCAAGCCTTATTCCTTCTATAACGATCTCAACGGCGGCTACCTGATCAAAAACCTCGACATGGCTACAAACCCTGATATAGAAGCCGATTACGCCTGGGTAAAATTTTTCATTCCTTACGATAATGCACAGGGAGAGGGGAATTTTTATGTGCTTGGCAAACTCACAGACTGGCGCCTGAGCAAGGCCAACCGAATGACTTATAATTACAAGCGCTTTGGATATGAGTGTACCATGTTCATCAAACAGGGCTATTACAACTATACTTACGTGTATTTAAGGGATGATAAGAAAGGTGGGGATGATACGATGACGGAAGGCAGCCACTGGGAAACCGAGAATGAGTATGCGATCTATGTATACCACCGCCAGCGCGGTACTTATTACGATCAGCTTGTCGCAATCAAGCGCTTTAATAGTTTGAGAAAGTAGAAAGCAGAACGTTGTTTAGTGAAGAAGGTGGCTGAGGCTCTTGAAGCTACACCCGCTGACATCGGGAGCTTCAGTCACGTCAGTTACAACTTGTTTAACCCTTCAAGCTTTTCTGAAACATGTTTAAAATCCGGCCTTAGCAGGACTTCATCCAGCAGGCAGATCTCTTTCAGCTTAAGGAGCTCATGTACCAGCTCCGAATTTTTTTCTTCCGGGTGCAGCTCATGGAGCAGGTCTTCCGCCATGTTCCCGAAAGCCCGCACTTCAATACGTTCCAGGCTTTTGGCGAGTTCCGAGGAAACAGCATAGGCCGTTGCTGCACCGAAATCGCCGAAGATGGAATGTCCGGCATCGTTGATGAGCGTGTTGTGAGCGTAAAGGTCGCCGTGCATGATACCGTTTTTGTGCAGTTGCAAGGCCACATGCGCTACGGCTGTTAACACGGAGAGAATTTCTTTTAGTTTAAAGGTTGTTCCTTCTTTGAATGTATCGCGTGAACAGGTGCTGAAGCTTGGTGGCAATCCCAGGTTGCGGTAGCCGGCAGGGATCAGCTCAAAGATCAGCCCTTCTTTTTGCTCCGGGTGCCCACTGATCTTACCAAGCACCTTCACCAGATTCGGGTGAGCGGGCAGGAGGGAGGAGAGCTTCATTTCATCTTCGGGGTAGCCGTCGCTCGTGACTTCTCCTTTAAATAATTTTAAGGCCACGGTATGATGGCCCTCAAATTCGCCATGTGTTATTTCCGCTTTCGAGATGACGCCCGAAGCCCCTTCGCCCAGTGTTTCCAGGATCTTCAGGTTTCTCCAGGCAATGCCCGGCAATGTTTTTTCTTTCCGGATCAGGGAGCAGGGATTTCCGGAATAAGCCAGCCAGGCCAGCTTCGGCATCCGGAGCAACCAGGCCGGAAGTGTTTCAAAGTTGTTGGCAGAGATGCGAAGCAGCGCCAGGTTCTTACAAGCCGCCATCTCCTCCGGCAGGTGTTTTAATTGATTTCCGGCCAGCGCTACTTTCTCCAGGGGCCTGCAATTACCAATGGATGCCGGGATGTGCTCTACCTCGTTATTGGTAAGGATCAGCCATCGCAGCGTTTCAGGAAAAGCATGCTCCGGGATATCCGAAATGGCATTTGATTTAAAGCCGATCATGCTCAGGCTTTGGCATTGCCCCAGGATCAGCGGGAATGTTGTAAAGCGGTTGTTGGAAAGGAAGAGGATCCTCAGCTTTTTGAAGCGGACGATCTCATCGGGAACATGGTCGAGCAGGTTATTGGAAAGATCGAGGATCTCCAGTGTGTCGGTATACAAAAAAAGCGCTTTCGGAAACGCTGTCAGTTGTGCGGAAATAGTAATCCTGCTGACATGCGGAAAGGTATTGGAATGCAGTTGTTCGAGTGACCGGATCTCCATGATATGCTTTGCTACAAAACGGTGTAGAGCAGGCGTCCTACCAGGAAATAAATAGAAATGCCGATGATGTCGTTCAGGGTTGTCACAAAAGGGCCGGTTGCTAAAGCCGGATTTATTTTAAAGCGATGCATCGTTAAGGGGACAAAGGTCCCTAAAAAAGACGCACACATGATCACGGTCAGCAAGGCCACGCTTACCGTTGCCGCGAGTGCCCAGGATTCGTTGATCAATAAATTGTATCCTAAAATTAAGCCCGAACAAATCAGGCCATTGATGAGGCCTACACCCAGTTCCTTAAATAATTTCGGGGCGATCCTGTCTAACACTAGCGTATTACTGGCAAGCCCCTGCACGATAATGGCCGAGGACTGTACGCCCACGTTGCCGCCGGTGGCACCGATGAGCGGAATAAAAAAGGCCATTTCGGGACGCAGCTGAATTTGCTGCTCGTAGCTGCCGATGATGCGCGAGCCGATAATGCCGCCGCACATTCCTACCAGAAGCCATGGAATACGTGCCCTCGACAGGCGCCATAAGCTGTCGTTACTGTCAACGTCATCGGTAATACCACTCATCAGCTGGATGTCCTTCTCCGCTTCCTCACGCATCACATCCATCACGTCGTCAATGGTAATCCGTCCTACCAGCCTTCCCAGCTGGTCTACTACAGGCAGAACCACGAGGTCATATTTCTGGATCAGCTCTCCCACGTCTTCACTCGAAGTCGATGTTTTGACGGAGATCACATCCGGATCATAAATTTCTTCCACCAAAGCCAGCGGGTGCGAGATGATCAGCTTTTTCAGCGATAGCATGCCGATCAGCTTTTCATTGTCGTCTACCACATACACGGCATACATCACATCCACGTTCTCGGTCTGACGCCTGATCTCATCAATACAGGCCGTTACCGTTTCGTGGGCATATACGCTCACGAGCTCTTTCGCCATGAGGGAACCGGCCGTGCCTTCCTCGAAGCTCATCAGGTCGGCAATGTCGCTGGCCTGCTCAATATCTTCGATGTGAGAGAGTACCTCTTCCTGGATCTCTTCCGGCAGTTCGTTAATCACGTCGGCGGCATCATCCGACTCCATGTTGTCGAGCTGCTCCGCAATTTCCTTGGTAGAGAAGGTCGCCAGTAAGGCTTCCCGTTTCTCCTCTTCCATTTCGAGGAGGGCATCCGCTGCCATTTCATCATCCAGGATATCGTACAGGAAGTTGGCTTCTTCCACATCGAGCCTGTTCAGGATCAACGCAATATCCACAGCGTACAGCTCTTCGAGCTGCGCTTTAATGGTCGCTTCGTCCTTACGGGCGATGGCTTCCTTTAATTCCTCCAGATATTCGAGACTGAGCTCAAACTGCATGATCCTGTTTTTTTTGAACCTTGCAAAGGTAGGGTTTTATGTTAGAGAAAAACTATCCCTTGCTAAACTTTTGTTTAAGAATGGCATTCCCGAAAATGGCCGCCAGGATAATGGAAAAGCCGACGTAGAACGTGGTGGAAAGGTATTTGTTTTCGTGGAACAGCAGGCTCGCAAGCACAATGCCATACAGTCCTTCGAGGTTTACGGTGAGGTTGATGGTGTAGGGCGTGAGATGCTTCATAAGATTAACGCTGGCAATGAAGGGATACACGGTACACACGCCGGCAAAAATGATGAGCAGGATAATGTCGCGGTTGGTAAGGGTGAAAAACTCCGTGGTGTAGCTTCCCTTAAAGCCGAGGAAGATGCTGAGCCCGATGAATGCGGCGCTGAGCTCAATGAAGGACAGCACCGGTGAGGAAACCGGCTCGTTCTGATCCTGGATAAACACGCCGTTGAAAACGCTGAAGATGGCTGCTGTCAAGGCTGCTAAAATGCCCAGGAGGATGCCGAGCCCATATTGAAATTCTACGGAAAAAATAAGGCAGATGGCGCCAATGATGATGAGGCCGATGATGAGCTCATAGATGACAATTTTGCGCTTGTACACCAGCGGCTCTACAATGGCCGTGAACAGCGTGCCTGTGCTGAAAGCGGCCATCGTCACGGAAACATTGGACACCTTGATGGCACCGTAAAAACAAAGCCAGTGAATGCAGATGATCAGGCCGATCACAGAGAACTGCAGGAGCCGCTTCAGCGACACTTTCAGGCTGGCTTTGATGTACACCAGGTATAGGCCCATGAGAAAAACGGTCAGCCCGATCCGGTACCATACCAATGGTAAGGCGTCGATGCTGATCCCTTTGCCCAGGATGGGCGACCAGCCCCAGATAAATACAATGAAGTGAAGAAGTAAGTGGTGTTTGCCGACGTTTTTTAGCACGTGCAAATGTACGCTTTGTATAATAATATCATGCTCCTTAAACGCAAAAATAAAAATGGAACGCAGGTGACGCGCATCAGGCGGATTGGAACCGGATCAGCACAGATTAATGAGAGGGATTTCGTTTTGTTTTTATGCGACTGTAGCCGGAATGTTATGCTGCGTGAAGGATTGCAGTGGAAATCCTCCGCTGCCTCTTTGCGGAGATTGGAACGGAAAGCCTGATGGCGCTTGTTCTTTGCGCCGGCACGCCTAAAAATAGCATGACGTCATCGTCTTTTTTAAGTTTGAACTTTAAGCACTATTGATGTTTTTAGTTTTCATAAATTCATTTATGCCCTGAAACCATTGATAATAGCGGAATTTGAAAATATTTTCAAAAAACATTTGGAAGTATGGAAAAAACTGGTTTATCTTTGTCGCGGATTAGTTACATCCTTTTTGTGTGTAATTAATTTATTAAGAAGTGGCGAGAGAATAGGCTCACAGACCCACTGGCAACCAACTAGAAGTCACGCTTTGGCGGGATTGGAAAACAGGTGCCAACTCCTACTCTGATGAAAAACAGGGAAAAATAAATTAAAAACAACAACATGACACACACAACATCCAACAAACAAAGTATCTTTCTCAACCAAACGGGCTTATCTGACAGCTTCGTTTCCAACAAAGGCGTTACCAGCCCTATCATGATGATGGCTTGTATGTGTTGCTGCTGCTGCACATGCTAAGCTGATTTTTTTCGTTTTTAATTTACCGGAAAAACACAAGCCTGGCAAACCGGGATCTTCTGCGCATGCTTTCAACGCAATGGCGCCTGTCAATTTCCATTTCAAAAACCATTAAACACCATCATCATGAACACATCCAGAAATACCTATACCCTTGCCAACGTTTCAACGAATCTCATCGGAGAAATACAACACCGTCAGTACATTCGCCTACAGGCCTCATACGGCGTGGCGCAGAGAGGTGGTGTCATTTTTCCGCTGTTTGAAGAGAAGCATAACGCGCGCCTCGTCAGCGATATCAACATCCTGTCGTCGCGGGAGCACCGGCAACTGGTTTTTTCAGAATCCATTTTCAGTAATTAGAAATTTAATAAAAGAGAACAGTGGGCCAGGTTTTGTTTAGGTTTTTTAGCCCACTGTTCTTAATCCTTTCATCATGAGTCAGAAATACACATACAAAAAGAGGTTTACACTGGAGAGTGGCTTATCGCTTCCCCAGCTGGAAATCGCTTACCATACCTACGGAACACTCAATGCGGCTAAAAACAATGTGATCTGGGTAGCACACGCGCTCACCGCCAACAGCGATGTCTTCGACTGGTGGAAGGGCTTGTTCGGCACAGGAGCTCTTTTTAATCCGGAAGAGTATTTCATTGTGTGCGCCAACAACCTCGGCTCCTGCTATGGAACAACGGGGCCGCTGAGCATCAACCCGGATACAAACGAGCCCTGGTACAGCTATTTTCCGCAGATCACCATTCGCGACATGGCACATAGCCTTGAGCTTCTGAGGCAGCACCTCGGGATTGAAAAGATCCATACGCTCATCGGTGGCTCGCAGGGCGGGCAGATCGCCCAGGAATGGGTGCTGGAAACGCCGGAGCTTACTGAAAATCTGGTACTAATTGCTACCAACGCACAGCATTCGCCCTGGGGAATTGCCTTCAACGAATCGCAGCGACTGGCCATTAAAGCAGACCGGACCTATTTTTCGAACCTGGTGAATGGCGGAGAGAAAGGCTTGCAGGCCGCACGCAGCATCGCTTTGCTGAGCTACAGGAATTACCATACTTATCATAGCACTCAGCAGCTCGACGGAGCGACGCCGCTCACTCACCATCCGGCAGCATCTTATCAGCGCTACCAGGGTGAGAAATTGGTAAAGCGTTTCAATGCCTACTCTTATGTGCGGCTTTCGGAAGCCATGGATTCGCACCATGTTGCCAGGGAAAGAGCTTATAGCGTGGAGACGGTGCTGAACGATATCAAAGCGCGCACGCTGGTCATCGGGCTCACATCGGATCTGCTGTTTCCGCCGGCCGAGCAAAAGCGGCTGGCAAAAGGCATCAAGGGCGCAGTATTTCAGGAAATCGATTCGCTCTACGGGCATGATGGTTTCCTGATCGAAACAGCAAAATTAACAGGACTGATCAGAACATTTTACAAAGGCAGTTACGTATCAACAGAACAAAGCATTCATCAAACCAATCATTAATACCATGAGCAGAAAATTAAAAATAGGATTATTTGGCTTCGGCTGTGTCGGGCAGGGGCTTTATCACGTGTTGAACAAGAGCACGGGCTTTAAGGCGGACATCAAAAAAATAGTGGTGAAGAACAAGGATAAAGACAGGAACGTGGAACCGGAGCTCATCAGCTACGACAAGTGGGACATCCTGAACGATCCGGAAATAGACGTGGTGGTGGAGCTGATCGACAACGCAGACGATGCCTTTGAGATTGTGAGCGAAGCGCTGAAACGGAAAAAGCACGTGGTCACGGCCAACAAAAAACTACTGGCCCTGCACCTGGAGGAGCTGTACCGCCTGCAGGAGGAGAACAATATATCGCTGTTATACGAAGCGGCTGCCTGCGGGAGCATTCCCATCATCCGCACACTGGAAGAGTATTTCGATAACGAGGAGCTGGAAAAAATCTCGGGCATCTTCAACGGCACCACCAATTACATTCTCACCAAAACCATCAACGAAAAATTATCCTATGAGCTGGCCCTGAAACAGGCACAGGAACAGGGCTTTGCGGAAAGCGACCCGACCAGCGATGTGGAAGGCTACGACCCGAAATACAAAGCGATCATCCTGGCGCTGCATGCCTTCGGCCTGATCATTAAGCCGGAAGAGGTGCTGAACATAGGCATTACCACGCTTCATGAGGATGATATTACCTATGCTTCAGAGAAAGGCTACAAGATCAAACTCACGCCGGTGATCCGCCGCCTGGAAAATAATAAGGTCAGTGTATTCGTGCTTCCGCGCTTTATCAAAGCAACGAACCAGCTTTACAATGTGGATAATGAATTTAACGGCGTGATCGTGGAAGGAACATTTTCGGGCGAGCAGTTCCTGCAGGGCCGGGGAGCGGGGAGCCTGCCGACAGGAGCGGCGGTGTTATCGGATGTGTCTGCCCTGTCGCATGGCTACCGCTATGAATTTAAAAAATATGCGCAAAGGCATGCGCCGCAATTCACCAACGATGTGCTGATCAGCATCTACCTGAGGTATAACCGTGCCGAAGATCTGAAACAGCTTCCGTTCGAAGAGATCACCGAGCGTTACAGCGGAGACAAGTACCAGTATGTGGTTGGTAAGATCGGCCTCCGTCACCTGATCGCCCAAAGGGCTTATATCCTGGAAAACCGCCTCTTTATCTCGCTGGTCAATGAGCAGGTGGGCCTGCGCGAAGCAGCAGTACAAACGATCAAAGAAAAAGAACTAGTGAATTATTAACCCATAAAATATAAACAACATGTCAATCAGATTAGGAGATACAGCGCCGGACTTTACGGCAGATTCCAGCGAAGGAAAACTAAATTTTTATGAATGGCTTGGCAACAGCTGGGGCGTTCTGTTCAGCCACCCTGCCGACTTCACGCCGGTATGTACGACCGAGCTGGGCAGTGCTGCGAAGCTGAAGCCGGAATTCGACAAGCGCGGCGTGAAAGTGATCGCCCTGAGTGTCGACCCTGTGGAGTCTCATTTGAAATGGATCAGCGATATTAATGAAACGCAGAACACGGAAGTGAATTTTCCGATCATTGCCGACCCGGTGTTTGAAGTGTCGAAGCTCTATGGCTTTGTGCATCCCAATGCGTCCGATAAATTCACGGTCAGGTCGGTGGTGGTGATCGGGCCGGATAAGAAGGTGAAATTGCTGATCACGTACCCGGCTTCTACCGGACGAAATTTCAACGAGATCCTGCGGGTGATCGATTCCCTCCAGCTGACAGCCGGCTATAGTGTGGCCACACCTGCCAACTGGAAACAGGGAGAAGATGTGGTGGTGATCCCGGCGATTAAAACGGAAGACATTCCGGCAAAGTTCCCGAAAGGTTTCACGGAGATCAAACCCTACCTGAGAACCACGCCCCAGCCAAACCTCTAAGTGATGAAAAATAAAATCAGGACTAAAAAAGCAATGTGTTTCGTATGGTGTTGTATGCACCGTAAGCGCTAGTGTATGGATCGTTATTCCGGTAAAGTCCCTACATGTCGTATGCAGGGGCTTTTTTTATACCATGAGTTTTGCTGTCACTTCGGGTGATGTCCCGGTTGTCCTTATCGGGACATCGTATCGGGAAATGTTCCCGATACCTTTAACTCTATATCATTCAACAACATTATCTAACATAAATAAGAACATGGAAAAAATAACCTTAGGAGAGCACGGACCCGAAGTGTCGCCGGTGATCTATAGCTTCTGGCGCGCGCTGGAAGATCCGGATGGTGTGTCTTACCGCACGGTACAGGCGAAGCTGCATGCCTGCCTCGACCAGGGCATCACTACTTTCGATCATGCCGATGTGTATGGCAATTACCAGGTGGAAGCCTTATTCGGGAAAGCCGTCAAAGAGAGCGGCATCCGCAGGGAAGACATTGTGATCTCCACCAAATGCGGCATCAACCAGGCCGATGTCCTTCGCCCGGAATACCGCACACGGCACTACGACAGCAGCCCTGAACATATTGTGAAAAGCATCGAGCAATCCCTGAAAAACCTGGGGACCGATTACATCGATATTTTGTTGTTGCATCATCCCGATCCCCTGATGGATGCCGATGAAACGGCTTCTGCCCTTACAACGCTTGTGAAAAAAGGAACCGTGAGGCATGTGGGGGTGGCGGATTTTACCGTACACCAGCACCAGCTCCTGCAATCGCGCTTAAGCATCCCGATTATTACCAATCACCTGGAGCTGAATTTGCTGAATGTAAAGCCGCTTACCAATGGCACCATCGACTTTATCAAGCAGCAGTATAGCCGGCCGCTGGCATGGTCGCCTCTCGCAGGCGGGCGATTGCTGGATGCGAATGATGAATCCACCTTCAACATCAGGACGGTTTTGAAAAAGATAGCGCTTCATTATAATATCAATGAGGAACAGCTGGCCATCGCCTGGTTGCTCAAGCTCGGAGCGCTTCCTATTGTCGGCACGAACAGTGTAGAACGGATCAGGAACGCGACATCGGCTGTAAATATTCAGCTCGACAGGCAGGATTGGTACGAAATCTATTTCACCGCGATAAACTCAACCCATCAAAAATAAGAACATGCAAAGTTTCAGAACAGAATTGGAGTTGGTGAGTCACTCCGGAAAAGCTTTGGTAGAGAAGGACATCATAGACCTCGATCAAAAGATCCGGCAGTTCCGCGAGGGGAAGATCCATGAAGAGAAATTCAGGAGCCTGCGCCTGGCACGTGGCGTCTACGGCCAGCGCCAGAAGGGCGTGCAGATGGTTCGCATCAAATTGCCTTTCGGGAAGATTTCCACAAAGCAGCTGTTGTGTATAGCCAACATAAGCGATGAGTACTCCAATGGGAACCTTCACTTAACCACACGGCAGGATATCCAGATCCATCATGTGAGCCTCGACCGTACACCGGAACTCTGGGCCAAGCTTGAGCAGGATGAGATCACACTGCGGGAAGCCTGCGGAAATACGGTCAGGAATATTACTGCATCTGCGGAGGCAGGTATCGACCCGGATGAGCCTTTTGACGTATCGCCGTATGCGCAGGCCCTGTTCCGTTATTTGTTGCGTAAGCCCTTCGGGCAGGAGCTGGGACGGAAGATCAAGATCGCGTTTTCAAACAACGACAGGGACACGGCTTTTACCTACATTCATGATATCGGCCTGATCCCAAAGCTCAATGCCCTGAACGAAAGAGGCTTCAAAGTGCTGATAGGCGGTGGGCTGGGCGCCCAGCCTTTCCTCGCACAGGTGGCGCATGAATTTTTGCCGGAGCATAAGCTCATTCCTTTTGTGGAAGCCACGGTGCGCGTGTTCGACCGCTATGGCGAACGGCTGAGCCGGCATAAGGCGAGGATCAAATACCTGGTCAACAGGATCGGTGTGGCAGAATTCCTGAAGCTGGTCGCTGAAGAGGAAAAGGCCCTTCTTTATAAAACCTTTGAGGTTGATACAAGCGCTTCACCGGCAGCGCCCGGGATCAGGCAGCTGCCAGGAGACTTGCTTTTGCTGAATGAATCGCTGTATGCGGCATGGCTGGCAACCAACACCTTTCAGCAAAAGCAGGAGAATTATTTCGGTGTATACATCAAAGTTGCCCTGGGCAATATTTCGTCTGCAAAGGCGCGAGCGCTGGCGGCACTGATCGAGCGCCTGGCTTCTCCGGAAGATACACGCATCACGGTCAACCAGGGCTTCCTGCTAAGATTCGTGAGAGAGGAAGCCCTGCCTTATGTCTTTCACAACCTCCAGTTGCTTGGTCTGGCAGATCCCGGCTTCGATTCGGTGGCAGACATTACCGCCTGCCCGGGTACGGATACCTGCAACCTGGCGATTTCCAACAGCACCAACATTTCCCTTGAGCTGGAAAAACTGATCTATGCCGAATTTTCCGGACTGATCTATAACCATGATATTAAGATCAAGATCAGCGGCTGTATGAATTCCTGCGGACAGCATGGCCTGGCACAGATCGGTTTTCACGGAAGCTCTTTCAAAGTGGGAGCGAGCGTAGTGCCTGCCTTGCAGGTAGTGCTGGGCGGCGGCACGCTTGGGAACGGGAATGGCAGGGTTGCGGAAAAAGTGATCAAGGTGGCCAGCAAACGCGCACCTGATGTGCTGCGCAGGCTCTTTCACGATTTTGAAGATCATGCAGAGAGTGAAGAGTCATTCAACGCCTATTACGACCGGAAGGGGAAGGATTATTTTTATCAGCTGCTGAAACCACTGGGTGATAACAGCACACTCGCTCCGGGAGATTACCTCGACTGGGGATCAGATGAACGTTTTCAAACGGCTATCGGCACCGGGGAGTGCGCAGGCGTGGTCATCGACCTCGTGGCAACCTTGTTTTTTGAATCGGAGGAAAAGCTGGCCTGGGCTGCAGAAGCCTTTGAAGACGGGCGCTATGGTGATAGCATCTATTACAGCTATGCCTCCTTTATCAGTTCCGCCAAAGGCCTTTTGCTCGACAGGCAGCTGCATGTGAATACACATCAGGCGCTCATCGGCGATTTTGATACCCATTTTGTTGAGACAGGTTTGATCCTCCTGCCCGGCGGCTTTAAGGAGCTGGTCTTGCAAATCAATCAGCAGGAGCCTTCCGGAACATTTGCCGAGGCTTATTTTGAACAGGCAGCATCGTTTCTGAAACAGGTCAGCCATTTCAGGGAAAGGGAAAAAGAAATTTTGAGCAATTAACATTAGAATGATACATGGTGTGTAAAATATAATAAGTTGTCACTTCGAGTGCTGCTTGCCTGTTCTTTGCAAGCGCCGAATCGAGAAGCGTTCTCGATACATTTTTTGCAAAAGCAGGCAAAAAAACACTCGAACTGACAAGGCTTTATGTCTTAAATACCTCTAAAACAAAAAAACATGTCACAAAAGAAATCACCAAAAATAACGCTGGTAGGCGCAGGGCCGGGAGATCCCGAGCTCATTACAGTGAAGGGCTTACAGGCTATCCGCTCGGCCGATGTGATCTTATACGATGCTCTCGTGAACCCCGAATTGCTGGAACAGGCACCGGCAGAGGCTGTGAGGATCTATGTTGGCAAGCGCAATCATCAGCATGCCTATACACAGGAGGAGATTAACGCTGCGCTCGTGAGCCAGGCTTATGCGCATGGGCATGTGGTGCGCCTCAAAGGTGGAGATCCCTTTGTGTTTGGCAGAGGGCAGGAAGAGCTGAATTATGCAAACTCCTTCGCGATCGAAACGGAGGTAGTACCCGGGATCTCCAGCTCTATCGCTGTGCCGGCCCTGGCGGGCATTCCGGTCACGCATCGCGGCGCGAGTGAAAGTTTCTGGGTCATTACCGGCACCACGAAAGACAATACGGTATCGAAGGATGTCTTCGCTGCCGCAAAAACCAATGCGACGATAGTCATCCTGATGGGCCTGTCGAAACTGAAAGAAATTGCGGAGATTTTTACGCGAGCAGGAAAACAGGATACTGCGATCGCCCTGGTGCAGGATGGCTCGCTGCCTACGCAACGGGTGGCCCTTGGAACGGTCCGGACGATCGTGAAAGAGGCGGAGCGGCAAGGCATCAAATCACCTGCGGTGATTGTGATTGGCGAGGTGGTGAAGC
This sequence comes from Hydrocarboniphaga daqingensis, assembly GCA_943362175.1. GTDB lineage: Bacteria > Bacteroidota > Bacteroidia > B-17B0 > Aurantibacillaceae > UBA4416. The sequence goes on from CALRIU020000009.1 coordinate 104,719, forward strand.
AACACCGGGACTTTGCCGCTTTATCCCAACACTTAAAAGCCCTTGTGAACTAGTGGAAAGTAAATACCGCATCTATACCCTGATCTATTTTGAGCGATGTTACCGTTCATGAGTCTTCATCTTAATTAACTCTGGCTTATAACAAAAAGAACATCTCTCATTTTATGAAAACCAACGCTTTACTTTTTTTAATATCCTTATTTACATTGTCTATCAGCGCTCAAACCAATCCATTAAAACTCAAAGGAATTGTAAAGGATCAGAACGGATCTCCTTTGCCCGGCGCTTTAGTACACGTCAAAGGCTCCGGCCTGGGCTCTACAACCGATTCGCTGGGGCAATACAGCATTGATATTGTCCGGCAGCTTCCTGTAAAATTACATGTCACGTATCTTGGCTATAAACAAGCTGAAGCCGAAATTAAGGATCAGTCGCAATTACCGCTTCAGTTTACGTTGGAACCGGATAACACCTTAAGCGAGGTACAAATTGTGACTTCCCGCAGGCGCGAAGAAACCGTTCAGCAGGTTCCTATCCCGATTACCGTCATCAGCGGTGCCAAAGCGGATGATGCGGGAGCCTTTAACGTTAACCGGGTGAAAGAGTTCGCGCCTTCTGTTCAGCTTTACTCCTCTAATCCGAGAAATACAGGCTTAAACATTCGCGGATTAGGTTCCAGCTTTGGATTAACCAACGATGGCATTGATCCGGGCGTGGGCTTTTATGTAGACGGTGTATATTATGCACGCCCTGCGGCCACAACGTTTGATTTTATTGATATTGAAAGAATTGAGGTTTTGCGGGGTCCGCAAGGCACCCTGTTCGGTAAAAACACGACTGCCGGTGCGTTTCATGTGACCACCCGCTTGCCCACATTTACTCCGGAAGCTACGGCTGAATTAAGCTATGGTAATTTTCAATATGTACAGGCGAAAGCAAGCGTGTCGGATGGTATTACCAAAAAACTGGCTGCGCGCATTTCTTTTTCCGGAACACAAAGAGACGGCCTTATTCAAAATGTAAGAAGCAATTCCTATACAAACACCTTAAATAATCAGGGAGTCAGAGGGCAGCTCTTATTCACGCCATCGGATAAACTGCAGATTGTACTTTCCGGAAACTACAACAGTCAAAAGCCAAATGGTTATGCTCAGGTGATAGCCGGTGTTGTAACGACCGAACGGGCATCTTACCGTCAGTTTGATGCGATTACCAAAGATTTAAATTATACCTTGCCCTCTTCAAATGCGTTCGACCGCAAAATAGACCAGGACACGCCGTGGAGGTCGTACCAGGAATTAGGTGGAGCGTCGCTAAATATTGATTATAAAATAGGGCCCGGAACCTTAACCTCTACATCCGCCTGGGCTTTCTGGAACTGGGATCCGTCCAATGATCGCGATTTTACCGGTCTGGAAGTGCTGCGCTTATCTCAAAATCCCTCCAAACAGCAGCAGTGGAGCCAGGAAATCAGGTACTCCGGGCAGATTACCACGAGGCTAAGCGCTGTGGTTGGGCTATATGCCATTACACAGGAGGTTAAGGTATCTGGAACGGAAGAATCCGGTAAAGATCAGTGGCGTTTTGCGCAAAGCTCAACCAGCGCCCTTTGGAAAACTCCAGGCCTGTTTGAAGGCTATGGCATTAACACAAATTCAAGCATCCAATCTAACAGCGCGGCGTTTTTTGCTCAGGCCGATTGGAATGTGTTTAAAGGATTGCACATCTTACCGGGGATCAGGTATAACTTTGATGAAAAAATTGCGGATTACAGAAGAACAACTTTCGGAGGCCTGGAAACAACAAACCCTCAGTTAGTAGCACTTAAAAAATCGGTGTATGCTGACCAGGCTTATCACAAAGGAGCAGGTAATACCAATCTGTCAGGCAACTTAACCGTCTCTTATAATTTTTCGAATCGGGTTAACGTCTTCGGCACCTATTCTACAGCGTATAAACCGATGGGGGTAAACGTAGCAGGACTCCCAACGACAAGCACAGGGGAAGCGGATCTTGAGCTCGCCATTATTAAGCCGGAGGAAGTTGCTCATTACGAGCTTGGGATTAAAACATCTCCTGTCAGGCGCTCAACATTAAATGTCACGGTATATAACACGGATATCGTTAATTATCAAACCAATGTTCAGTCGCCTGAATTAGGCGTAAACCGTGGTTATCTGGCCAACGCAGAAAAAGTGAATGTGAGGGGAGTTGAATTGGAAAGCAGTTTAGCCCTTAGAAAATTCCTGTCATTAATGGCAAACCTATCTTACACAGAAGGTAAATACGTGAAGTTTACCAATGCGCCTTTGCCTTTGGAGGAAACAGGAAAAACCGTGGATGGCAAACAGGTTGCTTTTAAAGATGTTTCAGGCAGCAGGCTCCCGGGCATCTCTGATTGGGCAGGAACATTGGGCGCTGAGCTATCCACGGCGGGTTATTTTCTGAATACTACCGGAAGATATTACCTGGCTTCCGAAGTTTCCTGGCGTTCCGATTTCTCCTCAAGCCCGACGCCATCGCTGTATTTGAATGTTGATGGCTATTCCCTGGTGAATGCCCGTCTTGGTTTCCGGACAGCAAAAGGCATTTCGTTTATCGTATGGAGCAGAAATGTATTGGATCAAAACTATTACGAACAGTTATTACCTGCCGGAGGAAATGCCGGTCAATATGCGGGAGTTCTCGGAGATCAGAGAACCTATGGCCTCACGCTGAGGTATTCATTTAATTAAAAGATATGAGCTCCGTTCCTGAATCACAGAATACCTTATTCCCTGTTTTTATCAAGCTTGAAGAGCTTCGTGTGCTGATTGTCGGCGGCGGGAAGGTGGCATTGGAAAAACTGACAGCCATTGCACTGAATAGCCCTGCCACCAGGATTGTGCTGGTAGGGAAAGAAGTGAGGGAGGAGGTCAAAGCCTTCCGGAAAAAAAGCGACGTCCTTTGCATTCATGAGCGTGAATTTATGCCTCATGACCTGGATGACATCGACCTGGTAATTGTAGCAGTGAATGATCCGGAAAAGAGCCTGGAGATTAAGACACTTGCGAAACAAAAGAATCTGCTGGTAAATGTGGCGGATACACCGGCGCAATGCGATTTTTACCTGGGCGCCATTGTCAGGAAAGGAAATATAAAGATTGCTGTTTCCACGAATGGCAAATCACCGACACTGGCGAAACGCATCCGCGAAATGTTTGAGGAATCCTTTCCAATGGAGATCAACGAATCGCTGGACAGCCTGTCGAAGATCCGCTCTTACCTGAAAGGGGATTTTACGGACAAGGTGAAACGGCTGAATAAAATCACCGCTTCCTTGCTTAGGAATCCGGATAAGATCAACCGCATCAGCCGTCAGCGAATCTGGATCTATAGCCTGTCGGTCCCCGGTTTATGGATGGCCGGCTATTTGTCTGGCTATTTCCTGTCGCCGGACATCATCGGCGGCTATGCCTATCACCTGGCTCAGGCCATCGATTCCACCATTCTGCTGTATATCCTGGCCGGCTTTGTGGCACAGATGATAGACGGCGCATTAGGCATGGCCTATGGTGTAACGGCCACAACCTTCCTCTTGTCCTTTGGAATTCCTCCCGCTGCTTCGAGCGCGAGTGTGCATGCCTCGGAAGTCTTTACAAGCGGTGTCTCGGGATTGATGCATTTGAAATTCGGGAATGTCAACACCAGATTATTTAAGAGCCTGCTTATTCCGGGTGTGCTCGGTGCTATTCTTGGGGCTTACATCTTATCATCGTTCGAGGAGTATAATGATATCATCAGGCCCCTGGTTTCCCTCTATACACTGGTGCTCGGCGTGATCATCCTAGTAAAGGCTATCCGGAAGCACCGGCAAAGGCAGCGTATCCGGAGAATTTTTCCGCTGGCAATAACAGGCGGATTCCTGGATTCGATCGGTGGCGGAGGCTGGGGGCCGATTGTGTCCTCCACGCTGATTGCCCGTGGACGAAATCCTCGCTATACAATAGGATCGGTGAACCTGGCGGAATTTTTCATTGCCCTGTCGAGCTCCCTGACTTTTGTTACCATTATCGGCCTGACACATTGGATCATTATTGCCGGCCTGATTATCGGCGGTGTTATTGCAGCCCCCATCGCAGCGTATTTAGCCAACAAGATTCCCGCAAAAACAATTATGATCCTTGTGGGTTTAGTAGTCATCATCCTGAGTTTAAAACGATTATTTTTTTAAAAGCCATTCAACACATACCCTATGATCAAAACAGATATCGCCATCATCGGCGCAGGCCCCGTTGCCTTATTCGCCATTTTTGAAGCAGGCCTTTTGAAAATGCGTTGCCACCTCATTGATTATTTGCCGCAGGTAGGAGGACAGCTCTCGGAGATCTATCCCAAAAAACCGATCTATGATATTCCCGGCTACCCTTCGGTTCTGGCGCAGGACCTGATCGACAACCTTGTGAAACAGGCAGAGCCTTTTCATCCGGGCTATACCCTGGGAGAACGCATTGAGTCGCTTGATAAGATCGGCGAAGGCGATTTTATTCTCAGGACCAATATGGGCACAAGCATCAACGCCGGCGTAGTTGTGATTGCCGGAGGCCTGGGTTGTTTCGAGCCACGCAAGCCCGAAGTGGAAGGCCTTGCGAAATTTGAAAACGGGAAAGGCGTTAATTACATGATCCTTGATCCGGAGAAATACCGTGGGCAGCGCATGGTCATTGCGGGAGGCGGCGACAGCGCACTCGACTGGACGATTTTCCTGAGTGATCTCTGCTCAGAGCTGACATTGGTGCATCGCAGCGAATCCTTCAGGGGGGCGCCCGATAGTGTCAACAAAGTAATGAAGCTCGCCGAGGAAGGAAAGATCCGCTTAGTGTTGAATACGAATCTAACATCCGTGGATGGCAACGACAGGCTGGAATCAGTAGCGATGGTCAACTCCAAAACACAGGAGAAAACGCTGATTGCTACCGATCATTTAATTCCGCTCTTTGGCCTGAGTCCTAAGCTGGGGCCGATTGAGAAATGGAACCTGAATATTGATAAGAACGCCATCGAAGTGAACACCGACGATTACTCAACCAATATCCCGGGAGTCTATGCCATTGGCGATATCAATACTTATAAGAACAAGCTGAAGCTGATCCTGTGCGGTTTTCATGAGGCCGCCCTGATGAGTCACAGCGCTTATAAATACCTGAATCCCGGCGTAAAATATACCATGAAATATACCACGGTGAACGGAGTTCAGGAATTTTAAATTGGTATCTTTGCAAGGATACCCCACATTTTAATCAGATCATACATGAAGATCACAATCAAAAAACAGGAAGGCGATTTCCACATGCTGGCATCCAACGAAGATGGCAATATCCTGGCCATGGATGGCTCAAAAGAGATCGGCGGAGATGGAAAAGGCATGAGGCCTATGCAGCTTTTGTTATCGGCAGCAGGCGGTTGCAGCTCAATCGACGTGCTGCTGATGCTGAAAAAACAAAAGCAGGTGGTGGAATCCTTTGAGGTGGAAGTGGAGGGTCACACGGAAAAAGTGGAGGAGCACAGGATCTTTAAAACGATTGTCATTCATTTTAAAATTACAGGCAGCGTGGATCCGGAAAAAGCGGAAAGAGCCGTGAAGCTGTCGCTGGAGAAATACTGTTCCGTCTCAAAGATCCTGGAGCCAACAGCAGACATCAGCTACACGCTCCTTGTAAATCAGATCATCATCAAAGGTGCCACTACCAACACAGAAAATACGCATGAAGGATAAACAATTTGAAACACAGGCCATCAGGGCACAGCTCGGGCGCACAGCTTATAACGAGCATTCGGCGCCACTCTTTCTGACCTCCAGTTTTGTGTTTGATACGGCTGAGGAAATGCGCGCCGCTTTCAATGATGAGTCGGACGTTTTTATTTATTCGCGCTATGTAAACCCTAATACGGACGAGTTCATTGATAAGGTTTGTCTGCTCGAAGGCGCGGAAGCCGGGTTTGCCACCGCTTCGGGCATGGCGGCGATCTTCACGACCTTCATGGCCCTATTGAAATCCGGGGATCATGTGATTTCCTGCTCCTCGGTATTTGGCGCAACGCATGCGCTGTTCACCAACTACTTTCCGAAATGGGGCATGGCGCATTCTTATTTCTCTACCCGTGAAGCCGGAGAGATCGAAAAGCTGGTGAAGCCTGAAACAAAAATTATTTACCTGGAAACGCCTACCAATCCTGCTATTGAGCTGATCGACCTGGAAATGGTGGCCGCTGTAGCGAAAAAACATAAGCTGCTTCTGATCGTGGATAATTGCTTTGCGACGCCTTATTTGCAACAGCCCCTGAAGTTTGGCGCCGACCTGGTGATCCATTCGGCAACGAAATACATGGATGGACAAGGCCGTGTATTAGGCGGAGTCGTGGTTGGAAGCAAAGAGCTGATCAACGGTATTTATTTGTTCGGGAGACTGACCGGCCCGTCGATGAGTCCCTTTAATGCCTGGGTTCTCAGCAAGAGCCTGGAAACACTGGCGCTACGGATGGACAGGCATTGCGACAATGCGCTTTACATCGCCCGGGCTTTGGAGAATCACCCGAAGCTGGAAGCAGTGTCTTATCCCTTTTTGCCATCGCATCCCCAGTATGCCATTGCCAAAAAACAAATGAAAGCAGGCGGAGGCATCCTCACCGTGACCGTAAAAGGCGGTTACAAAGGCGCGACTGAATTTTTGGATAAACTAAAGATCCTGAAGATCTCACCGAACCTGGGTGATGCACGAAGCATTGTAACGCATCCCGCTTCGTCTACGCATTGCAAGCTCAGCGAGGAAGAACGTTTGAAAGTAGGGATTTTGCCGGGACTGATCCGTGTATCGGTAGGTCTCGAAAACAAGGAAGATATTTTGAATGATCTGTTGCAGGCATTGAATTAAAAAAATAACCACATAGATACTTAGGAACATAGAGAAAGAGAAAGTATAAATTAAAGTGCATGGCTAACAGGAAACCTAGAAATTAAACGATGATCTCTATGTTCCTATGTGCTTACAAAAAAATGAATACAGTAGAATATATAACAGAACTTGTGAAGGATAAATCTCCGGAAGAGGCTTTGGCGGCACTGGCAGCCGCATTTCCGGGGCAGGTTGTTTTTTCCACAAGCCTCGGTTATGAAGACCAGGTGATCTCTCATTTCATTTTCGAAAACCAATTGCCGGTGAAGGTCTTTACCCTGGATACAGGACGCTTATTCAACGAAACCTATTCGGTGTTAAGCTCAACGCTCAGCCGTTATAAAACACCTGTCACCGTCATGTATCCGCAAACGGAAGCGGTAGAGCAGCTCGTTACGGAGAAAGGCCCTTTCAGCTTTTATGAAAGTATGGCCAACCGGAAAGAGTGCTGCTATATCCGTAAAGTAGAGCCATTGAAACGCGCGCTGAAAGGGCATAAGATCTGGATTACCGGCATCCGTGCCGCTCAGTCGGAAAACAGGCAGGACATGCCTTCCGTAGAGTGGGACGACGCCAACCAGATGGTGAAGTTCCATCCCATCCTTCATTGGACCCTGGAAGAGGTGAAAGCATACATCCGTCAGCATAACATCCCGTACAATCCCCTGCATGATAAAGGCTTCGTGAGCATCGGCTGTGCGCCATGTACACGGGCTATCAGGGAAGGGGAGGATTTCAGGGCCGGCCGTTGGTGGTGGGAAACAAACGATAAAAAGGAGTGCGGGTTACATAGTAAGAGTTAGTAGTGAGATATGAGTAGTGAGAGGAGAGACTTAAGGGATAAAAGAGATAAAGATTAAACCCGGTGGCTGAGTGCCGTTGAAGCCAAAGGGGCTTAAAGGATTGAAGAGAATGAAAGAAAAGAATGTTGTGTATCGGTCCGGAGACTGAGGCTTCCGAAGTCACCGGATGGATAGAGGTTAATTAAAAAATCAACGATTACTGGAATAAAAAAATGAATAAACCATTAGATTATTTAGATGAGCTGGAGGCGGAGGCGATTTATATTCTGCGTGAAGTAGCGGGGCAGTTCGACCGGCCTGCCTTGTTGTTCAGTGGCGGGAAAGACAGCATTTGCCTGGTACACCTGGCTTTGAAAGCCTTCCGGCCGGGGAAGCTCCCGTTTCCTTTGGTACATGTGGATACAGGCCATAACTTTAAAGAAGCCATCGATTACCGTGATCAGCTCGCCAAAAAGCTGGATGAAACACTGATTGTGCGTTATGTGGAAGAAACGATCCGCGCCAAAAAACTCCAGGATGGCAAAGGGAAATTTCCGAGCCGCAATGCCTTACAAACCTATACGCTGCTCGATGTGATCGAAGAGTTTGAATTCGATGCCTGCATTGGCGGTGCCCGACGGGATGAGGAAAAGGCGCGTGCGAAGGAGCGCATCTTCTCTGTGCGCGATGAGTTCGGGCAATGGGATCCGAAGATGCAGCGGCCGGAGCTTTGGAACATCTACAATGGCAAGATCAACAAGGGCGAGAATGTCCGGGTGTTCCCGATCAGCAACTGGACAGAGCTGGATGTCTGGAATTACATTAAGCGGGAGAATATTGAATTGCCTTCTATTTATTTTACACACGAGCGGGAATGCATTCTCACGGAGAACGGGCAGCTTATGAATACCAATGAATTTGTGCAGCTGGAAGAAAGCGACGTGGTCGTCACCAAAAAAGTACGTTACCGTACCGTGGGTGATATGACCTGTACGGCCGCTGTAGAAAGCGAAGCGTATACGGTAGATGATATCATCGCGGAGCTGAAGCAAACGACCATCAGCGAACGTGGCGCTACCCGCATGGATGACAGGATCAGCGAAGCCGCCATGGAAGACCGCAAAAAAGGAGGCTATTTTTAGAAAAAAATTAAGAGGATTAAAGAGACCTAAAAGACTAAAGAGACTGAAGGAGCAATAGGCAGCTGACATCTCACTACTCACATCTAAGACCATGCAACTATTAAGATTTTTTACAGCAGGAAACGTTGATGACGGAAAGAGCACACTCATCGGGCGTTTGCTTTACGATAGCCATTCGATCTCAACGGATATCATCGAAACCCTCACCAGGCAGAGCAAAGCCAAAAGCGAGAATGCCGGGATCGACCTTGCTTTGCTGACCGATGGCCTGAGGGCTGAGCGCGAGCAGGGCATTACCATCGATGTGGCCTATAAATATTTCAGCACCGGAAAACGAAAATTCATCATTGCCGATACGCCCGGGCATATCCAATACACGCGCAACATGTTTACAGGCGCCTCTAATGCCAACCTTGCCATTATCCTGGTGGATGCACGTAACGGGATCACCGATCAAACCAAGCGGCACTCCGTGCTCTCTGCGATTCTTGGGATTCCGCATGTGCTGGTGTGCATCAACAAGATCGACCTGGTGGATTATTCCGAAGACGTATACCGAAACATAGAAGCGGATTACCGTGCCTTTTCCAAAAATCTGAATCTGAAAGACCTGACTTTTATTCCGGCCAGTGCGCTGGCAGGCGACAATGTGGTGAAGAAATCGGAGAAGCTGTCGTGGTATCAGGGTAAGACGCTGCTGGATTTCCTGGAAACAGTAGAGATCAGCGAAAGCGGGAAAACCGATCTGCCGCGCTTCCAGGTGCAGTATGTGATACGCCCGCAAACAACAGAACTGCATGATTACCGAGGCTTTGCCGGCCGCGTTGCCAGTGGGCTTTACCAAAAGGGACAGCGGGTTGCCGTTTTGCCTTCGGGTATTGAAACCGTGATTGATAAGATAGAAAGCAACCGGGAGGAAGTCGCATCGGCTTCCGAAAACATGCCCGTGATCATTCATTTAAAAGATGATGTAGATGTCAGCCGCGGCAACAGCATTGTTCCGGTAGAACATTTACCCAAAACCGAAAAAGAGCTTTCGGCCGTGATCTGCTGGATGGACAATGCCGCGTTTATTCCGGGGCAAAAGATCCTGTTTCAGCAAAACAGTTTCCGGACCAAGGCCGTGATCAGGGAAGTAAGTGCAAAAATAGATATTCACTCTTGTGAGGAGCATCCTTACGACGGCGTCATGAAGCTGAACGATATCTGTAAAGTGCTTATCAAAACGGCAGAGCCGGTGAGCTTCGACAGCTACAGGGATAACCGCCATACAGGAGCTTTTATCCTCATCAATGAAAATACGAATAACACGGTTGCAGCAGGAACCATACATTAGATGATACATTACAGAACAGGAACATGGAATTAATTACCACATACATTTGCAAAAAATTCGACATCGGTGTCCACGAAAATATGTTTGGCGGGGCGCTCATGTCGCTTATCGACGATGCGGCAGGCTCTTATGCCTCGCAGATCTGTGATACGCCGCACATGGTGACCATCAAATTCGACGAGCTGGTGTTTAAGAAGCCCGTGAAAGTAGGAAACATCATTAAGATCTACGGGCGTGTGATCCGGTTCGGCAGCTCTTCCGTGGAGCTGTATATGGAAGTAAGAAAGCACAACGTATATACCGGCGAGCAGGAAATCGTTACGCATACCAATGTGAAGTTCGTCAGGATCGATGAAGAAGGAAATGCCATCCCGGTTTCAGACCGTGTGAAAATAAGGTATGAAAGACGTCTGAAAGAATTCGGAAAAGGCCTGCTCTCGGCCGAAGAAACCGATGATGAAAAGCAGACCGGGGCATTGATCTGAGGCTTACTCCCTGATAAATCGCGTCACAATCACTTCCGTGGGCGTATAGAGTTTCAGGAAATAAATTCCCTGAGCCAGGGACGCAATGTTTAAATGGATCCGCTTATCCTCTTTCTGGAATCCGCTTTCAATGGTAAGACCATTTGAGGAGAAGACCTCTACCTGCTGGATCGCTGATTCATAATCGATCGTGAGGATACTGCTTGCAGGGATAGGGTATACCAGGGGTTTGCGGCCGGCCGGTATTTTATAATCCACCGAAATGGTTTCGGAAAGCGACGACTGCCTGTTCAGATCCACCTGCCTGACCCTGTAGTAATTGATCGCATCCGGGTATTCGTCGTAGGCCAGGTAAGCGGCTACTCCTGAAGAATTTCCTTTACCGGCAATGGTTCCAATAACCCTCCAGCTATAATCCTCATTCATCTTCTCCACATCGAAATAAGCATTGTTCTTTTCTGTCGCAGTTCGCCATTCGAGGCGGATTGTCTGGCTTTCCGGTTCTCCGTTGAACGAGATGAATTCAACCGGAAGCGTCCCGGCATCGTAGTATACTGTAACGGTAACCGCATCGATGTTCGCCGTAAGGAACAAAGAGGCCAGGCCGGCATTCATCTGCGCCGAAAAAAGGACGCCAAAGTTTGAGGCGTTGATCTGGGCAGGCGTCCAGGTTGTGCCCCAGAGGTCGGCATTATGTCCATATACTGCCACACCATCCGATCCGCTCCAGCCTGATGATGATGCATGGTTGGTCCCAACCTGGGTGCCCGCCTTCATTAAGAACACATTTTTGTCGGTGATCGATGAGCCGATCAACAATCCTGCAGCATTTCTTTCCACACGCACTTCGATGCCGCACACCGTTGCTGTGGCAGGAATTGCAAAGCCATAGCCGGATGACTGAATGTAATTGGTTTGTGCGCTTGCCAGAATGCCCAACAAGGTGCCACAGGAAATATAGGAGTTGTTGGAGGAGATGCCGTTCAGCAGGTTAGACCAGCCAAGGCTGCCTGTAGAGCTGTTGTTTGTAACCGTTGATGGCATCGCGCCACCCGTCGGGACACATTGAGGCAATACGTTGACGGAGTGAAAGATTAATAGAAGCGCAGGACATAAACGCGTTATGTTTTTTAAAGGCCACATGCTTGTCAGGAAATCTTCCAACAAAAGTATGACCTTCTGAAAGCATTGTAAACACGTGTAACTACCCGTTTTTCAAGGTAAAATTACGTACGTATCGTGTGAAGAAAGAAAATACGTCAGGGTAAATCAGGATGGAAGAGAAATGATCTTGTTCCTGAGAGCAAACATCACCAGGCTCAATACATTCTTGGTATCCGTTTTCGCCATGATGCACTGGCGATGTCCTTCAACGGTTCTGATGCTGATGTGAAGGATCTCCGCAATTTCTTTATTCGATTTTTCGAGGCAGATCAGGTTGAGCACCTGCGTTTCCCGCTCCGTAAGGCGAAGCTTCACATTGTCATCATGTTGCTTTTCTACATGAATGAGCTTGTCCATCAGTAATCCGGAGATCTCATCATCGAAATAAAAGCCTTTATGGTGAACCGTTCTGATGGCATCAATCACCTTTTCGATATCGCAGTTTTTCGGGAGAAAAGCACGTGCGCCTTTGGCAAGGTATTCGGCAATGTAGCTGCTTTCGTAGTACATGCTCAGCATGATCACTTTTACTTCCGGATATAATTCCCTGATCCTGGTAAGGGCTTCCTTACCCTCCATCACAGGCATGCTGATGTCCAACAGAATAACATGAGGGATCGTATGTTTTAAGCGATCCAGAAGTTCCTGACCGTTACCGGCTTCAAATGCAATACTGATATCTTCTTCCTCGTTGAGTAATGACACCATTCCTTGTCTGAATAATACATGATCTTCGGCAATGGCAATACTGATTTTCGGCTTCATAAAATGTGTGGTCTGACAAAAACTAAAATATTGATTTTTTTAATACAATAAGTGCATAAATGATTTTATTTTTTCTTCATCGATGTTTAAATCAATTTAATGCCATGCTTTTTGTTGTTAAGTCTATTGTAAATTCGCGTAGTTTTACGCGCTTTTTCACGCAGGTATGTATTTAAAAGTGTTGATTATCAATGGTTGAATAGGGATAGGCTTCCTTTGATCTTTCGTGGAAAACTAATTTAGAGCAGGCACTGTTTTTCAGTATTTCCCGCAGATGTTTCATGCGTCTTTTTGAATTAAAGCAGAGAGTTTTTGGGGAGCGACCTCGCAATATGCCGTCTTAAGCGCATCTTCGAGCATCGCTTTCGGTACATGCTTCATGTCAATAAATGTCCAGCCTTGTTTCCCCCACTTATTGGGCACAGGAAAAATAATGCGGTTGTCATATGCAGAAAAGACACTCTGATCGATCTCCGATAATTTGATACAGGCACGGTGTTGCTGCTTGTCGTAGCTGGCAAAAATTTTTTGCTTTATCCTGAAAGATGTTTTCTCAAAATGAGGCTCCTCGGTCACTTCAGGAAGAGACAAGGCGGTTTTTCTTAAAGTTGAGAAGCGGATCATTGTCAATCAACAAAGGGTGTGCTTAAAGATACACAATGGATTGATACTTCCCCCGGAAATTATATGAACGGTTATGGCTTTTTTGCAGGGCGTGTGCAGAGGTCCAGCTCCGTCCAGGGGCCGCCGTTATATACCCTGCGAAAACCTCTTTCTTTCAGGATCTCCACAGCCTTTACGCTTCTCAGTCCGTGCGAACAGCAGGTGATATACGCTCTCCCCGTATCCAGGGAAACAAAAGCCGTTCTTAATTTACTTAAAGGAATATTGACGGAGGAGGCTATGTGTCCGTCTTCATACTCGGCCGGCGTTCTCACATCGAGGATCACAGCGCCTTCTTTGATAAGCGCATCCAGCCCTTTGTCGATGTGAGCACGCTGATAGGTTTTATATAATGCATACATAACAATCAGTATAAGTAGCGCAACTGCCGTGTATTTCATTGCTCCTTTGTATTTGATTTAAGAAGCCTGGCGTTGATGTAAAATGTTCCGAAGGGGATGAGGCAGGCAACAAGCACTTTCCAGGTGGTTTGCCTGAAGCGCCATTGCTGCTCAATGCCCGTGCTGATGGTCTGGAATATAAACAGCAGAAATAAGATGCCATGCACAGGCCCGATGATCCTGACAAGAGCCGGCGCATCAAACATATATTTGAGCGGGACCGCAAACCCGGCGAGGAGCAGAAGCGAGCTGCCTTCGAGCCAGCCCACTAACCTGAGCCGGCCAAGCGCTGAGGAAAAAGAAGAATGTATCATCGTTTAAAAAATTCTCAGGTAAGGCCTTGCCGCCCAGGGTGAAAAAGGCCAGGGAATAGCAAGGAGAATGATCAGTAGCCCGAGGCTGAACCAGATAAGCATGGTCCTGAATTTCTCAGGGGCGTTCTGTTTGCGTTTGGCCAGGGCCGATCCGATCGTGATAAGCACAATGGCAATCAGCATGAGGGAGATGTGAACGAGTCCGAAAAAAGTCGTATTCACCTGGCGGATCGCCTCAGCGAAGTTTCTCCAGAAGTAAGACGTTACAGGGCTTTGTATGTAGAGAATCATGCCCGCAATGAGCTGAATATGCGCCATGGTCGCGGTCCAGTGCCTGACCGAGTTATCCGTTTTTGAAAAAGCAAGCCCTTGTGAAAGTCCCCTGTAGGCTCTGAAAATGGCGTATAGCAGGCTGAGCAGGACGAGCCAGCGCAACAGGGAATGGATCAGCAAAAAGAATAACGGACTATCGAACATGGCAGAAAGTATTCTGCAAAGTAAGTGGCAGAATCAAAAACAGGAGAGGACATAAGACTCTTCTTTCAGGACTTTTCAATCCGTTGGCGAAATTGTAAAGGAGTCACCGCTTCATATTTCTTGAAGAGCCTGCTGAAATAAGAGGCATCGGTAATGCCCAGTTCCGCGGCAATACCGTTTACCGGCAGGTCCGTCTGGTGCAGGAGTACCTTGCCTTCGAGCACAATGGCTTCGTCGATCCATTTGATAGGCGACCGGCCGGTGATCTGCTTCACAAGCTTATTCAAATGGTTGGGGCTTACGTGCAGTAAAGCGGCGTATTCCGTTACCAGGTGTTTGGAGCGGATATGTTTAAACACCAGCTCCTTGAACTTATTCGTGAGCGCTACGGCGCTTGTCTGCCGGCTATCCGACAAAGGCTTGTAAACCTCATGAAGCTCACACAGCAGGGCGATGAAGTTGGCCTGAATGAGCTCCGGTTTGCGAAGCCCGGAAGCATTGTAATGCGTATAAAGGCGTTTGAAGAGTTGCAGCACATGCGCCGAGCAGTCCTTAGGAAGCCTGATGAAAGGATTTCCCCAGACCTGCAGAAATTCAAAGCGCTTCCACAATCCCGGTGTCCCGGATTTTCCTACAATGATGTCGTTGTGAAAATTGCAGAGAAAGCCCTTGTTGATATCGTGCTTAGCAAAGGAATAAACCTGTCCTGCCGGAACGATAACGCACTCGTGCTGATAGATGGTGTAGGAGCGGCTGCCAATGGTAATATTGGCTTCTCCCGAGGTGAGGTAGATGAGAGTATGTGTGGTGGAGCGGGTAGGAGGGACAGGGAGCCTGATCAATCTGATCAGGTCCTGGACCTGCACGATGAAAAATTTACCATAGTCCGCTTTCAGAAGAGCATTCGTTTCTTCTTCACCTTTGATATACCTTTCGCGAAAGGCTTCCGTGCTATGTGTTTTTATGTTGGACAGAACAGTTGAAAGGTAGATGTTCGCCAAAGGTATTGATCTGCCCGATATGATCTGAAACAATCGGTTCCTCGCACTAATTTTTTTTAAGGATACAGGTTATTTATTCGAATGCAGGCCGATCTGGTTTCCCTCGGTATCCATGATAAACGCCATGTGGCCAATCTCATCGCTGATCCTGGTTTTAGGCATGGTTATCTTTCCGCCGGCTTTTTCTACCTTATCGAGTGCGTGTTGCAGATCCGGATTTCCGTTCAGGTAAATTTTGACACCTTCCTCGCTTGCATTGTGCATGGTGCTTTCCACAAGGGCGCCGGATACTTTTCCGTTCATCCCGTCGGCAGGGAAGAAGGCCATTTTCATTCCCATCATTTCCTGCTCATCCATGCCAATCCCAAAAATAGTTTCGTAAAATGTTTTGGCTCTTTTGATGTCCGATACAGAGATCTCGAACCAGTTAAGGGCATTCTCCTGTGCTGTCATGTGTTTTAGGTTTTTAAGAGGTATAACTTATGATATATGGCTGCCGCAGGCGATTTGAAAAAACATTCAAATCTTCGGATCCTTCCGGTAGCTCTTATAAAAGTAAACTAAAAAAGCAGTTCCCGTTTAAAGGAACTGCTATTAAAAAAACAAATTAACATGTTTCCATGCTATTTGTGCTATATATAGATTAATCGTGTACGCCTTCCATGATCTCTTCTACCAGTTTTTTACAGAATGCGGGCAGATCTTTCGGGCTGCGGCTGCTTACCAGCCCCTTATCAACAATCACTTCCTCATCTTCCCAGATAGCACCGGCATTTTCCAGGTCGGTCCGGATGGAAGGGTAGGAGGTTAGCCTTCGGCCCTTCAGCAGGCGGGTTTCAATCATGGTCCAGGGCCCGTGACAAATGGCCGCCAATGGTTTCCCCTCTTCGAGGAAATCGGCAACAAAGTTCACGGCGTCTTCATTCACCCTCAGGGAATCCGGGTTCATCACACCTCCCGGCAGTACCAGGGCATCGTACTGAGTGCTTTTTACCTCATCAATACCTTTGACGGCTTCATACTCATCGCCCCAGTTGTTATTTTTCCAGCTTTTGATGTTTCCTTTTTTCAAAGAAACGATTTCTACGGTGGCGCCGGCTTTTATCAGTGTTTCCAACGGTTGTTGCAGCTCCGATTGTTCGAATCCGTGTGTGGCTAAGATGGCTACTCTTTTTCCATGCAATGTACTTTCCATAATGTATGTGCTTATTGATGATCCGTGATGGAATAATAAATCCTGGTGCCAGAATGATTTGAGACAGGCTGCGTAGAGAATTCTACACTGGAATTGCCCTTTTATTTTAGACAATTCATTGCTTTTCGGTTAAAAGCTTTTTTTGGCGGTTTAAATTTCCCTGCTTTAAAAAGCCAGAAGGCTCTTTTACTCAGTAAAGCGATAGGAACACGAGAATGTTGATTTAATGCTATTAAATTGTCATTAAATTAGCTTTAACTCCTTTCTGCCTGAATTATGAAAAAACTCTACGTTATAACGATTGGTGTACAGTTTATACACTTTTTGGCACAAGCACAGATTGTAACCGCCAACGCTGCAAACCTCAGCATTAGTCCCGGAGCGGTTGTTTGGGTAAATGGCGGGATGAACGTATCCAATACCACCACATGTATAAATAACGGAGCACTGACCATTACGAAGAACTCGACGCTCCCGGTAGCAGGAACCTTCAATCTGGAAACCGGCAGTACCGTTTCAGGAAATGGGATTTATGAGGTGGAGCAGGATTGGGTAAACAGCGCTACCTTTGCGGCGGGCACTTCCAAAGTAAGGCTGAACGGGAACACCCAGCAATTTATTACCAGCACCAACGGAACATCCACCACCTTCAACGATCTTGAACTATTGGGTACAGGAACAGGCACCAACCGCAAAAAAACATTGCAGGGAGTGGATGCGAAAACCGGCACCGGAGGAACCCTGCAGATTAACGACAGGGAGCTCGAAACCCAGACCCAGACCTTTTTTGTGTTAAATACCGCCACCGGAGCCGTGAATAATAATACCACACCGGGCAGCGAAGGCTTCGTAAGCAGTGTGAGCCCCGGAACCTTTTCGCGCGAAACCAACAGCAGCGGCGTCTATGTATTTCCAACCGGATCGAGCACAGGCACCCTGCGCTACCGCCCGGTAGAATTGACTCCGGCAAATGCCAGTGCCAATACCTATGTGGCACGTTTAAATAATAGTGATGCCAGTACGCAAAGCTTTGATCGCAATCAGACGGACGGCGTGCCCTGTGATTTGAATCCCCTGTATTTCCATTCCATAAACCGCGTTGCCGGGACATCATCGACCGATGTACGCCTGTTTTATATAGCAGCCACCGATGGCAACTGGTCCGGAATGGCCCAATGGCGTACCACCAATAACATTTGGAATGATATGAATGCCCAGGGCGCAGGAACCTCAGGTGCTTTTGCCACACGCACGCGTACAGGCTGGAACTTCGTCAATCCGGGCGATCCTTATATTCTCAGTAATGTAAGACCGGAGCCACCGGTATTGAACTGTCCGTCACTTTGTGAGAATTCAACGAATAATAATTTTACCCTGAGCGGTAACAGCAGCTCTTACCAATGGACTTTTCCGAACAACGGAACCATCACCGGAGGTCAGGGCACTTCCAATGTTACAGCAAACTGGACAACAGGCACAGGCTCTGTATCTGTGATTGCTATCGGGCCCGGCGGATGTAATTCCTTACCGGCTACCTGCATGCCCAATGTCGTTCCTCCGCCAACGGTTGATTTTAGTTTTGCCGATGATATGAATCATGTTTCCTTTACCGACCTCACAAACGGCAGCTCTCAATGGAGCTGGAATTTTGGCGACAGTACAACTTCCACGTCACAGAATCCTTCACATACGTTTCCGGGCAGCGGAACTTATACCGTGGTCCTGGTGGCATCGAACGGTACAGGTTGCAGCGGTTCATCGACTCATATCATCGAGATCATGGGCGATATCATTATTCCGAATGTGATCTCTCCTAACGGAGATGGCATCAACGATATCTTCACCATCAAATCCAGCGGATTAAAAACCTATGACCTTGTGATCTTCAACCGTTGGGGAACCCGGATGTACAGGTCAACAAGCCCTAAAGATCACTGGGACGGTACGCAGAACGGGAAGCCTGTAGCTGACGGCGCTTATTTTTACATTTTAAATGCATCCTCCGGAAGCAAAGAGTTTAAGTTCCAGGGATACGTCACGGTCTTTAATTAATTTACTCCTCAATCTGATAACTATGAAAAAAAACATCCTTTTTCTATTTGCTGTAGGTGCGGGCCTGGCATTTAGCCCGCTTAGCGCCCAGAACAATGTCGGTATCGGGACTACAACGCCGAATCCTAATTCGATCCTGGAAATGCAATCGACCACGCAGGGTGTTCTCGTACCGAGGATGACCACAGCCCAGCGACTTGCCATAGCAAGCCCTACAGAAGGCTTAATGGTATATGATATTACGGTGGATTGTTTTTTCTTTTATGAAACAACTTCCGCTACCTGGAAAAACTTATGCTCTGCGGCCACCGGTCCTGCTGGTCCGCAAGGTCCTGCCGGCCCTGCCGGTCCCACCGGGGCAACAGGCCCTGCCGGCCCTGCGGGTGCAGCCGGAGCAACGGGCCCTGCCGGTCCAATAGGTCCTGCGGGAGCTACAGGAGCTGCTGGTCCTGCCGGTCCAATCGGCCCTGCGGGTGCAGCTGGTGCTACAGGAGCAACGGGTCCTGCCGGTCCAATCGGCCCTGCCGGTCCTGCGGGTGCAGCCGGCGCTACAGGTCCTGCCGGTCCAATAGGTCCTGCCGGCCCTGCGGGTGCAGCTGGTGCTACAGGAGCAACGGGTCCTGCCGGTCCGGTTGGTGCTACAGGCCCTGCGGGAGCAGCCGGAGCAACAGGTCCTGCCGGTCCTGCGGGTGCAGCCGGTGCAACAGGTCCGCAAGGTCCTTCCGGTGTGATTCAGAAATACCACGTATATGGCAGCGCAGGAAGACTGGCGGTAACGTCGACGGTAGCTACGGCCCAACCGGGCCTCACGCAAACCTTTACGCTTGCTTCACCGGCTACAGTGATGATCTGGGCGACGATCGGAACGCGTAACACGGCAACCACCGCAGGGGCCTGGTCTAATGTGGATATGATCATCTACCTGAATAATAACTTCCTGCCAAACGGAGGCTGGAACCGTTTCTCTACGGTAAATCCTTCTACCGGTGCCAATGGATTCAACACATGCGCCATCAACACCGTGGTAAGCTTACCGGCAGGAACCCACACCATTGATCTGCGTACCGCACGTTCCAACGGCACGGTATCGGTTGATATCGGGGGAAATTCCTCAACCGATACGAATCCGGGAGAACTCACCATCATGGTTGTTAACTAAGATCCGGGTCATGAAAACACTACTCTCTCTCTTGTTCCTCTGTGGATTCGGCTCTTATAAAGCCCAGACACAGGAAGCCGTTTCTTCAAAGAAGAACGGGCAACTACAGGCTTCTTCAGAAACCACAACCGCTTCGCCCGATCAACCGGCTACTGCAACACTGGTGTCGGGCGACAGGCAGCCGGTTGTAAAGGAAGTGCCATTGGAAAAAGAAAACACCGGGACAGCACCTGTTGCACCGGTTCCTGTTTCTTCTTCTAAAAAACCCGATTGATGTGATTAATCTGACAGATTCTCTCGGTAAACGCATTAAAAAATCCGTACTCTGAAAGGAGACGGATTTTTTTATTTACTTAAGTTGTTGAGCATAAGGTGCCAGGTTTATAAAAACTGACACCGTATGGGGTTTATGTCGCCGGCAACAATTTAGCCCGGCATTCGCCGAAGCCGATACGCACACCGTTCTTCTCGCAATGGCCTTTGATAACAATGGTGTCATTGTCGTTGACGAATTTGCGCTCTGTGCCGTCTTTTAAGGTGATCGGTTTGGTGCCTCGCCAGGTAAGCTCCATCATGCTGCCGTATTCGTGTGGCTGAGGACCACTGATCGTGCCGCTTGCCATCATATCGCCCACATTGATGTTGCAGCCGTTCACCGTATGGTGTGCCAGCTGTTGCTCCATGGTCCAATACATGTATTTGTAATTGGAAGTACAGATCAGGTTTTCCTGTCCGTTTTCCGGGATCAAAAATACCTCCAGCTTAATGTCTACATTTTGATCACCGCTGTATTCCAGGTAAGGCAATACTTTTGGGTCCTGCGTGTAGCCCGCTGTGCGGAAAGGCTCCAGTGCATCGAGGGTCACCACCCAGGGAGAGATCGTGCTGGCAAAATTCTTCGACAGGAAAGGCCCGAGTGGTACATACTCCCAGGTTTGAATATCGCGCGCGCTCCAGTCATTGAATAAGACCATCCCGAAAATATAATCGTCGGCATTGGCCGTGCTTACGGTTTCGCCCATCTGTGTGGACTTGCCGATAATGAAAGCCGTTTCCAGTTCAATGTCCAGCAGCTTGCTGGGCCCGTAAACAGGATTGTCGCTGTCGGCAGGCTTTTGCTGTCCTTTGGGGCGGTGAAAGGAATGGCCGCTCACGCAGATGCTGCTGGCCCTGCCGTGGTAGCCCACCGGCAAATGTTTCCAGTTGGGCATCAATGCATTTTTAGGATCGCGGATCATGGTGCCGATATTCACGGCGTGATCGATGCTGCTGTAAAAATCCGTATAATCACCCACTTTCACGGGCATGAGCATCTTGACCGCATCCTGTTTTTTGAAGATGCTTTCAAAGATGCCTTCTTTACCTTTCAGTTCCGTATTATCAGCCTCCAGCAGGTCGGAGAGGCGGTTGCGCAACGCACGCGTGGTTTCTTTGCCAAGCGCCATCAAATCGTTCAGGTAAACAGCGTCAAATATTTCCTTCGGGATCTTTACCGAATCCAGGTAACCTTGTTTTGCCAGCTCGTACAGATCGATCACATAATCGCCGATGGCAGAGCAGGCGTGGTGAAGCACCGACGCATCGCTGTAAATGCCGAAAGGGAGATTTTGAATGGGAAAATCGGAATTGGAAGAGGTTGCTATCCAGGATTTTAACTGGGGATTATTGGCTTTAAGCGTCATGATGTATTTGTTAAAAAAGGAAAAATTGCTGCGTGTAATGATAAGCAAAATTATACATTTGTAGCATGCAATGTAAAAAACTTATTTTTCTTTTTTTGACCTTTTCCAGTTTTTTAAAAGCCCAGACCTATAACGATTTTTCCTTTGTTCTTAATGAGAAAGCCATCAACAAAATTTTCTCGGTGATTGGTGAAATAAGCGGCAAAAACGAATACGAAGTGATGATGATGAAGGGTGAATATACCTGGATCATTTCCAATCCCAGGATCAATCTCCTGCCCGACAGCAGCGACTTTACCTGCGATGCCAAAGTAAATGTCGGTCCGTTCAGCTACAAGTCGAAAGTGATTGGTAATGTGAAGATCAATTACGATAATAAAGCCAACGAAATCTCCATTAAGATCACCCGCGCCATCTTTGAGCTCTACACGATGGTACTGGGAAATAAGATCCACATCAAGGACATTCACCTCGAAGAATATTTCAAAGATCCTTTTGTGTTTGAAGGGCCGAAGAGCTTTGCCACCGACATGGAATTTACCATGCCCGACAGTACGCTTAAAAAGATCTATGTGCAGCCTACGGATTGTGTGATGCGTGTTATCAGGCAGTCCATTATCACCTCCTGCGAGATTGCCGCCAGCGACAAGCCTTTCAAGCCTTTGATCAAAGTGGTGCCTCCGATCCAGGCAACCAACGATAAAAAAAATCAACCTGCCACCGCGACGAATACTGCCACCACTAAACCCGCCAAGCCCTGATGAAATTATTTTTTAAGCAGAACGGGTTTTACCTGTTCGTTTATGTTGCTGTATTGGCCGTGTTGGGTTACATCCTGCTTCATCACGGCAAAGTGCAGATCCACATGGTCATCAACGCCTGGGTGGGAAATCCGCTGTGGGATAATATCTTTAAATACATTACCCATATCGGTGATGGCATTTTTGCAGCCCTGATCATCGCAGTGCTCCTGTTCGTGGATGTCCGGAAGGCGGTTTATATTTTGCTGTCCTATCTCGGGGCGGCGGCCATTTCCTCCATCCTGAAATACATCATCTATCCCGATATTTTCAGGCCGCACTCTACCTTCGGCTATTTTATCCGGGATTTCAGACTCCATGAAGTGGAAGGTGTGGAAATGGCATCTAACCGCTCTTTTCCAAGCGGGCATGCCTTATCCTCTTTTGCCTTGTTCTTTTGCCTGATGTTTATGACAAAGAACCAGGCGCTGAAAGCGCTGTTCTTTCTGCTGGCTTTCGTTTCCTCTTTTAGCAGGCTTTACCTGTCGCAGCACTGGCTGATCGATGTGTATGTGGGGTCAATAATCGGCGTAGGCTTTTCACTCTTGTTCTATGCCGTATTTTACAACACCAACGATCCCCGTTTTGCCCGCCTCAATACCACTTTACCAAAACTGATAGCAGAAAGGAAACAAACACGTGTTTAAGCTTCTTAATACCGACTGGAAAGCCTGGTCTTTCATCATCATCGCGTCGTCGCTGTTGTTCATTCCATTTATTGGTAATATGCCTTTGTTCGATTGGGATGAGATCAACTTTGCCGAGTGCGCCCGCGAAATGCTGGTGTCCGATAATTATTCGAATGTGCAATTGTACTTCCAGCCTTTCTGGGAAAAGCCGCCGCTCTTCATCTGGCTACAGGCTATCAGCATGAACCAGTTTGGCATCAACGAATTTGCGGCGCGTTTTCCAAATGCCATTTGTGGCGTTGTGACCTTGCTGGTATTATACCAGACAGGAAAACGCCTCAACGACCGTAAATTTGCTTTGACCTGGACTTTTGTATATGCGGCTACACTCTTGCCTCACCTCTTTTTCAAAAGCGGGATCATCGACCCCTGGTTCAACCTGTTCATTTATTGCTCGGTGTTTTTCCTGGTGCAGCATACCAACAATCCGGTAGGGCGCGAAGGTTACAAAACAGCCTTATTCTCCGGTTTTTTCCTGGGTCTGGCGCTCCTCACCAAAGGCCCGGCGGCTTTGCTGCTCGTGGGTTTAACGGTGGTTATCTTTTTTATCCTCGCGCGGTTCAGGAAAATCTCGGAACTTAAATTTGTGCTTGTCTTTTTTCTGGCCTTCCTGGTTACGGGCTTTAGCTGGTTTGGTGTCGAGCTGCTCAAAGGCAATGGTGCCATCATCAAGGAGTTCATCGACTACCAGGTGCGCCTGTTCCAGACGGAAGACAGCGACCATGGCGGGCCTTTCATTTACCATTTTGTGGTATTGCTGGTGGGCTGCTTTCCCTCTTCCTTATTCCTGATCCTGGCGCACAAGCGCTCGCCGCACGATACGCCTTATCAGAAGCACAGCAAGCGCTGGATGGTTATTCTGTTTTGGGTGGTGCTTGTTTTGTTTTCCATTGTGAAAACCAAGATTGTGCATTATTCTTCCCTGTGTTATTTTCCGTTGACCTACCTGGCTACCTATGCCATTCAGAAGCTCATCAGTGGCGAATTTTCCTGGAAAAGATGGCTGCATACCTCTTTCATCGTGCTCACATCCCTCATGGGGCTGGCCTTTATCCTCGTATGCTGCATCCCGTTTTTGAAAGACTGGCTGATCCACGGCAATCTCATCGCCGACCAGTTTGCCGTAGAAAATCTGAAGGCCGATGTCAGCTGGTCGGGCTTTGAATGGCTGATCGGCTTATGTTTCATGGTCATGATGCTCGTCAGTATTTTTAAGATCAGGGCCAAAAAAACAAAATTCATCTACGTGCTTTTCTTCGGTTCCCTCCTCACGGTGTATAGCCTCATCATGGTAGTGGCACCTAAAATAGAGCAGTATTCGCAACATGCGGCCATTGAGTTTTACAAGATGTGTGCGAAGCATGGCTATGATGTGGAAACCATCGGCTTTAAAAGTTACGCCACCCTGTTCTACGGAAAAATCATGCCTGAAACGATGAATGCCCCGGATTATAAGGCTTATGCGATCAGGCGCCTGGTAGAGCTGCGGGAGCAGGGTGAAACCAAGAATGCCGTGATGTATACAGGGCTGATCCATACCAACTGGCTGGAAGTGGGCGACATTAAGAAACCCGGTTTTTTTGTCGGCAAGATCACCCATGTAGACGAAATCACGGAACGCCGCCCGGCTTTAAAAGAACTTTACCGCCAGAACGGCTTTGTCTTTTTTATCAGGATGCCGGATAAGAAAGCGGCAGGTCAATAACCCATGATGCTACAACATTTGATTTATGTCGACACAGAGAAACCCTGAAATAGACCGTTATATTGCAGACTTTCCGGCTCCTACGCAGGGCTTGCTGGAGCAAATGCGCCACACAATCCTGAAAGCGGCTCCGGGCGCGGAAGAGGTGATTGGCTATAAGATGCCGGCCTATCGCCTGCATGGTGTGTTGGTCTATTTTGCAGGCTACAAAGGGCACATTGGTTTTTATCCCAGTGGTTCAGGCATCGAGGCCTTTAAAAAAGAGTTGTCTGTCTATAAAGGGGCGAAAGGCTCGGTCCAATTTCCACTGGATCAGCCATTACCGATTGCACTCATCACGAAGATCGTGAAGCTCAGGGTGAAGGAAAACCTGGAAAAAGCAAAGGAAAAAGAATTGAAGAAAAGCGCCGCGAAGAAAGCTGTAAAGAAATCGGCAAAACGGAAATAGTATGATGTATTGTCATTGCGAGTGATGTATGCTGCTTCTTTGCAATCACGCCATGGGTATCGGGAAGTGGTTCCGGTTAACTCCGATAGCGATCGGGATTTCGCAGGAGGCGAAAAATACTGGAACGACATTGCATTGTTGACTTCGAGTCACGCTAAGGCTTGATCAGTCAACGAATGGTGGTTGAGGCTCCTGAAGCCACCATAAAATATCCATCTTTAAATACACAATATGTTAGATCCCAATCACCCTTCTTCCCAACACATCTTCCAGGCATCGGTGTATATCGACCGCCTCAAAGGCGATTGCTATGAGTATGTCCTGATGGATTTTGAAGAGCGGCAGCCTGTATTCAGGGATATGATCTCCACCGCCGAAGAGCTGCTTGATTTTTCGGAAACCGCTTTCCCGGAGAGCTATGGAAAAATCAGGCAGTTGACCGAGGAGCTGATCGTGGAAATCAACAAGCTACAGCTAATGCATGAAACAACGGAAGAGGGCAGGTGTAAGGTCTGCCATGGCGAGCTCAGCTTTTTTCAAACTTACCACAAAGGGAGTATGGCGAATGTGCCGCTCTGCAATGGATGCAGCCGGCCGCTGATCCGTAAAGTCTCCGGCCTGGAAAGACCCACGGGCGTGTGGGCAATGTGAGCTTCGTTTAAAATTTCAGTACAAAATGCTCCTTGTTTTTTTGCTCGGTTCTGAAAAACACGATCCCGAATTGAAAAAAATCCATGCTCAGGCTTACCTCGGGATGCGTGTGGATTTCCTTCCAGGCCTTTTCCATCCCGGCGCTCCAGTAGATATCATCGAAGATAAAAATGGTGCCGGCATGTTTTTTGGCGAGCGCCATCCTGAAATACTTCAGGGTAGGTTCGTAGGCGTGATTGCCGTCGAAATACACAAGATCCACGCTTTGTTGCAATGACAGGACTTTCGGAAGCTCTTCATCGAAGTTTCCGGTAATACAAATAATGTTGTTTACCTGTTGATCTTCAAACTGTTTTTTCGAAAAAGCGGAAAGCTCCGGGCAGCCTTCGATGGTATAGAGCGTGGAGGCCGCTTGCGCTTTGGCAAGATACAAAGAGCTTAAGCCAACCGATGTGCCCAGCTCAATCATGGTTTCCGGGGCAAAGCGCTTGACGAGGCGGTACAAAAATTCAGCCTGTTTTTTCCGGGCGATGCCGTGGCGGACAATGTCGCTGATGCTGCGGAGGTTGCCGTTGAGCTTTTTGGATCCGGCCCCGAGATCGGTTATGCGGATCGTTGCCTGATTCTCTTTCAGTTCTTTCCGGATCTGGTCTAACGCCTTGAAATCCTCATAGCCAGAGGCATTGGCGATGAGCTCCTGGTAAAAGCTATACACGAACGGCGAATGCACATCGTGCTCGGTATGAGCCGTGAGCCGGTAATTGAGGTATTTCAGAAGGCGTGTTGCACTCATATCAATGATCCTGGCAATTGCACAGGGCGTTTTTTTCCAGGGCTTTGGTTTGGTAATCGGGCAGGCTTTCCTCTTTCATGAAAAAAATGGTGAGGTCGCTCACCGTTTGCTCCGGGTGCTGCCTGTTCCAGGTTCTGATCAGGTACCTGCAAAAGTAAGGCCGCATGTAATTGTTGTTATGGAATAAATAATTCTCACCGAACTTTCGCCAGCGGTCGCTTTCAAACTCCGAAACGATGCTCGGAGGCTTCGCATAGCTCAGCGGTTGCCCGCCGCGTTTCAGGTCGATGTAGCTGCCACTCCTGGTGTAACCGCTGTAGATATAGAAGCCGTCGTCCTTATAGACGCTGGGCGAGAACATCCCCCAGCTTTGCTCAAGGCGTAAGGTATTTCCGAATTTCACCAGGGAAGGATCCAGCACATAGGGGAATTTTTTGACGTTGCCGAGGTTCAGCATCAGGCAATAGCAAATGATCAGCGAGACCAGGCCGTTGACAAGCATGCTGCCCGTTTCCCTCAGGAATACTGAGCCGCCTTGTCTTTCCTCCGGTTCGCTAAGCTTGTGCGTCATGCCAAACCGGGCATCCAGCCGGTCGATCCAATGAGAGGGCAGCATGCCAATGAGTGTCACCAGGCCGATGATGTAAAACAATCCCACGTAGAGCGTGCCCGCAATCCCGATGTGGAGAAGGGCAATGGCCATGACTCCTGTGAGCCTGATTCTGTAATGGACAACCGGCAGCACCAGGAGCACAGGCGCTATGAGCTCCAGGTAAAATACGATATGGGTCAGGACTTTCATCAAACCCGGATAGTGATACAGCACAGTGCCCAAAGGCATGCGTAGCTGATCGAGGCTCAGGGCATAATAGAGCGCTGTGCCCTCCGAATGCCATTCGGCGTGGGTTTTTAGCAAGGCTGAAAAAAAATACACGGAAGCGATCAGGAGGATGTAGCCCACATGTGCATAGGAAAAAGAGCGGTCGGGATAGGAGGAAGGCCTGCCCGAATAACGCTCGCCCCAGGGAAGAAAAATACCCCAGAGCAGGATTAGCCGCAGCAGATCGTCGCCACCCTGCAAAATAAAGGGATTCCGGTTTTGCAATGATGCCAGGAAAGCCCAGCAGATAAAGGTAAACAAGCGGGTCCGGTAACCCCGGATGAGTAACACGATGCATAGGGCATTCGCCAGGAATAACACCACCTGCCACCACAGCTCACCGCTCAGGGCATGGAACGAAAAGTAATAGGGATTCCAGTTATACGCTTTCAGCACCTCGACAGGTAGCACGCCTTCATCGGTAAAAAATGCCCGGATGGAAAGACTCCGGATGAAAAGGTCGACCAGCAAAACGAGGCCTACGCCAATCCGCATGAGCGACAAGGCCCGTGTATCCAGCGAGTAAGCCTTTTTTAAATAAGCGGTTATGTGGTGAACGGTGTTCGTAAATGCTCTGAAATAAAAAGGCTCCCACGATCCATCGTGGGAGCCTTAAAATTAAATGCTTTTTTCATTATAAGCAACCTACCTGGCCCGAAACCGTTACCGTAGGGAATGCTGAGCCTGATTGCAGGCAGGCAATGTTTGAGAAGGTGCCGGTGATACTGCTGCCTGAGATGGTTACCACAACGCTGCCGGCGGCCGAATACCAGGTAGTGCCTGTAGGCTGGCCAGTAGGGTTGTTAACTGTCATAAACGCTTTGCCGCCTCCCGATAGAGCCGCTGAGCTGCTTACCAGGGCATAAGTACCTGCTGTCGGAGGTGATGAAAAACAAATGGAGATAGACGTTCCTGTGCTTGTATTATTGACAGTTAAGCAGGTTTGCCCGGAGCAGCCTACGCTCGACCAGGTTCCGCCCAGGCCAACATTGCTCATACTGGAGTTTTGGTAGGCTGTAGCCGTTGTCGCCACAGTGCCTGTAGTAGTCACGTTGGTAATGCTAGGATTGCCACCGGTGCCACCTTCTTCTTTATAAGTAGGAGTGATGGCGCTGCCATCGTTTTTGGATTTGCAGGAAATAAAAATAATGCTTCCCAAAACAAGCACGGAAAGCGTAGATAAAATGAGTTTTTTCATTTTTTGGATTTTTATACTCAAATGTATTGTTTTTTGATAATATTAACAAATACCTACACTCAGTGGTTTAACACATTGAATCGTTAATAAAATAGTTTCCCCTGTTTGACCATCTGTTTCAGTTTCACGCAGGCGCGGTAGCGGTCTTCCTCATACTCCTGGTAAAGCCCGTTCAATGTCAGCAGCACATAGGCAGGGCTGAGCTCATCCGCCCATTTCAACAAGCCTTTCGGGTAATTCACGCCTTTGGTCATTGCCAGGTCGATGTCCTGCGCCGAGGCAATGCCCAGGTACAGGGTGTCGCAGGCCTCGTTAATGAGCATGCAAAGGATCCGGTGAAGAATGTATTTTCCCAGCTGCTCATCTTTGACGGGTTTGGCTGCATCCGCACCATCGCGGTAATCGTAAAAGCCGCGCCCGGATTTTTTTCCGAGGAAACCAGCTTCCAGCAGGCGTTTCTGGCTCAGCGACGGTTTGAAACGGGGATCGTAATAAAATTGTTTCCATACAGTTTCCGTCACCACATAGTTCACGTCATGCCCGATCAGGTCCATCAGCTCGAAAGGCCCCATTTTAAAGCCTCCCAGCTCGCGCATGGCCCAGTCGATGGTGGCCATATCCGCAAGCTGCTCCTCATAAATGCGCAGCGCCTCGCTATAGAAAGGCCTCGCCACACGGTTTACAATAAAGCCCGGCGTGTCTTTGGCCATCACGGTTATTTTGCCGAAGCTGTTGATAAGCGCCTGGCAATGATTGGCAATCACCATGTCTGTGGCAATACCCGGAATGATCTCTACCAGAGGCATCAGTGTTGCCGGATTAAAAAAGTGGATCCCCAGTACACGCTCCGGCTGCCGGCAGGCCGAGGCAATAGAGGTAATGGAAAGCGAAGAGGTGTTTGAGGCCAGCACGCAATGCTCGCTTACGGTATGTTCGAGCTCCTTAAACACCGATTGTTTCACCTCGATATTCTCTACAATGGCTTCTATCACCAGCTTGCAGGGCTTCAGGTCAGCCAATGAGCCGGTGAAGGAAATGAGTTTGAGAATGCTGTCGGCTTTTTCTGAAGTGATCTTTTGTTTTTCCACCAGCTTCGCCAGCCCGCTTGAGAGATTGGCTTTAGCGCGTTCGAGCGCTGCCGCATTGGTATCGTAGACAAGGGTTTTGTGTCCGGCTGTTGCAGCTACCTGTGCAATGCCGCTGCCCATAGCTCCGGAGCCTACTACGCCGATCATAGAATCTTTGGTAAACATATCTTATTTTTGAATGATGATTTTTTGGGTTTCGTTGATGTTGGTGCCCTGCAGGGTAATAAAATAACAGCCGCTGCTTAGCGCCCTGGTGTCGATGCTTGCCTTGTGCAACAGCTCATTGCCGGTAGCCAGCTTATCGCTTTGCAGGATTTTACCGCTCACGTCGCAGATACTGTAATTTAGGATACGGTTGTCCTGGTTGGCAATCAGCAGCATGACCTCGTCGCTGGCAGGACTTGGGTATACGGAGAATGCCGCAGCCTGTTTCGTGTATCCCTGTGTTTCATCCAGGCCCACCGAAGACTTGTAGCCGTTATTACCGTCCAGGATGAAAATGCCATTCTGCATATCGCAGGCAATAATGATCTTGCTGGGCAGGTACGGATAAGCGCCCCAGTTGCCGCTATAGTCGTTTCCGGCAAAATTATCATTCGTGCCGTGTTGCGGATGCGTGTCGAAATACCCATAAACATTGGTGTTCGAAGGGTTAAAAATATCGTAGAGGTAAATGCCGTCCTGGTAGGTGCTCATCCAGCACCATCTGTTGTTCATGATATAAGGATTATGGGCGGTGGCTCTCAGGTGCGAGCGAATGGTATCCACCAGGGTGATGTTATTGAAATCGGATACATCGATCACTTTGGCAGGAAGACCCGCCGGCACCTCATCGGCAAATACCATCGTTTTCCGGTTATCCGTCTGCCAGGAGCTGTGGTTGTACCCGTTGTATGGATAACCTGTAAAGCTCTGCATCTGCGTAAAGGTATTGGTCACCGGGTTGAACTTTAAAATATGAAGGCCCTGTCCGCCGCAGGACGCATACACCGTATCGTTTCTTACAAACATATCATGTACATAGGTAATGGAAGGAACATCCTGCGAGAGTGTTCTCAGGAGCACCGGGTTGGCCGGATTGGCAAGGCTGTATACCCTCATGTTTTCCGTAGGAGCATTAGTGCCTGCCGGCGTGGGGCCTCCGCAGTATAAGCGGTCCTGGTCCACAAAAATCGTATGGCAGCGCTCGAAGTAAGTGGTGCCGTCATGGATTACATGTACCGAATCGGGCAGGTATTGCATGTCCACGATCTGGAAGGTGTTCGGCTTGGCATCGTCGCTCACAATGTAGCAGTAATTCTGGTAGTTTTTGATCTCGCGCCAGGTACAGCCGGCATGCCTGGCCATTACTGAATCCCTGATCACCGGATTTTGAGGATTGGTCACATCGATAAAATAGGTTTTGGCGCTTGTGCCCACGATCGCATATTCTTTATTCTTGGCGGCCTGGAACCATCCCCAGCAGCCGGAATATTTGCGGCCGTCGCCACCTGTATTATCCGTTTCGGGAGTCATGTGCGACAGCAGGTTGATGTTGAGGCTCGGATACGTTTGCGCGGTTACAATAGGATGGATGCCCAACAGGCATGCTATGAGAACGAAACACTTTTTCATAGAATGAATTTATAAATCACAAGATACGAAAAAAATCAGGTTGAATGCTCACAAAAACACAGGCTTTATTGTCTTTTCAAAAAAGAGAATGACAAGGAGGCGATGGAATGCGAATGGCCTGGATCAAGCAGGTTATAGCCAAAGATTTTTTGGAACGTGGGCAAGCGCTATAAGTTCTGTCTCTTCCTTTTTGGCGTTTCGTTGCTATCCTGAATCAACGGACCATGTGTGGTTTAAACATGCAGCGCTTAGTACTTTATTCCCGCCAGTTTCATGGCATCCAGCTTAATGGCCGAGTCCAGCGGGATCTGCAGGTCGAACGATTTTTTAGTGGCTTTTTTCAGCATCACCGGTTGCTCGCGGATCTGTTTTTCAAATTGCCTGAGCTGCCTGGTTTTTTCCATACGGGCATTGTAAGCCGCCGGCTTGGTGTACATTTCGTAAGCATCTTCAATGAAGGTGTTCGCAAAAGCGCCAAGGTTCCCGTCCGAGTACAGCAGCATGATCACCTGGTTGCTTTCGATGTTTTGCTTCAGGTCGAGCTGCCACACTTCCACGCGCTCCTGCGGATTTGGGTTAGGAATGATCTTATTGTAATAGTACCAGAATTGCCCACCGGCAAAGCAGTTCTGGCCTACGCCCATGTACACGGGCCCATACCAGTAGCTGTCGGAGATGGTGAGCACGCGGGTTTTGTTTTTGGCCGTGTCCTGCTCAAACAACACGTCCGGGTAGGCCAGCTTCATGTTCTGCGGAGGATTGCGGTACAGGTTCATGCTTTTCAACACATCGGCATCGCGGCTGCGGGCGGTATCCACCACATCTACCTTGTTCCATACCATGTCGGGCAGGTCGCAGTGATGCAGCTTTTCAATATGCCCGATGATGGTATCTACAGCGAGGCACTCACCGTAAAAACTCCAGTGATGCCCGAACTTCGGAAACAGCGGATAGGCCGCTTTGGGCTTTAGCTGATGGAACCAGGCATTGAGGTCGAGGACATTGATGTTGAGCTGCTTGCAGATGCTCACATAATCCGCATAATTGGTATGCGCTATCGGGTGCTTGTATTTATCCTCCACCTGCTCGGTGCAATATTCGCCTTTGCCCGGCGCAAACACCAATAACAGGTCTATGCCTTTTCGCTTCAGGGAATCCTGCACCACCTTCGCCTTTTCCAGTTTTGTTTGAATGCGCTGGCGGCCGATATAGTCATCGCCAAAGGCCGAAAAGATATAGCCTTCGCTGAATACGTAATGCTCTTTACCGGATACAAAGCCATTTACACGCAGCTGGTTGAACAGATCGTAGTAGAGCTGGTTATTGAGGCGTACAAACAATCCCTTGAAAGCCCAGTGATCATTATTGTAATCGTCTTTCAGACTTTGGTATTCCCCGCTAAACCATTGCTCGGATTTAAAGAGGGAGTCGGGGTTTACGTGGTTGATTACGATCCCCGTCAGGTGCGGGTTCTTGTCTTTTTTGACAAAGCCTTTCAGCATAGGGAAAGCCAGCGCTGCGAAAGCGATCACTACCAGGAGGTTATATGACTTTTTCTTTTGCATGCCTTAAAATCTGAAATAAATGAAAGGGTTGAAATCGAGCGCAGCAATATAGCTTAATGAAATGTAGAAGAGCAGGATGCAGGTGCTGAGCAGAACAATGTTGGAGGTTTGCGTGTGATTTTCTCCGTAGACTTTGGCCTGGATGTTTTTGGTGAAGGCCGTACAGGCAAAGAAAGAGAAGAACGCCGCCAGGGCCAGTGAAAAATAAAAGTCATTATGAAGGACAAACTTGCCATCGAAGAAGTGGAAGCTGAACATGGCTTTTACCACGTGGTTGGCATAGCCAAGGTCTTCGATCCGGAAATAAACCCAGCCAACCACCACAATGAAAAAGGTGATCAGTGTTGAAACGATCCGTCCCGTTTTGTCATAAACCTTGAGCAGGAAGAGGCGCTCCAATACCAGGAAAAGGCCGTGGAAAGCGCCCCAGATAATGAAGTTCCAGCTGGCACCATGCCATAAGCCCGAGAGCAGAAAAACAATGAAGAGGTTGCGGTAAAGCCTGGCTGCTGAATTGACGCGGTTGCCTCCGAGCGGAATGTATAAATAGTTTTTCATCCAGCTGCCGAGCGTGATGTGCCACCTCCGCCAGAATTCGGTGATGCTGCCCGAGAGGTAAGGGTTGCTGAAATTCTCCGGCAGGCGAAAGCCCATGATCTTGCATAAGCCAATGGCCATATCGCTGTAGCCGCTGAAATCGAAATAGATCTGGAAGGTATAAGCCAGGGCGCCCACCCAGGCAGCCGCCGTGTCGATCTGGTCGATGCCAAGCTTAAACACATCATCGGCCTGGGAGCCGATGGTATTGGCAATGATTACTTTTTTGGCGAGGCCGATACAAAAGGTGTAAAAGCCGCTGAGCTTCACATCGGGTGTATAATTCTTTTCACGGTCGGTGATCTGGTCGGCAATGTCGTGGTAGCGCACAATAGGGCCGGCAATCAGTTTCGGGAACAGGAGAATATAGGTTTGGTAATGCCAGAAGCTTTTCAGAGGCTTGTGTACACCCCGGTACACATCCACTACATAGGTCACACTTTCAAAGGTATAGAAGGAGATCCCGATGGGCAGCACGATCTTAAGCCAGGTGATCTCTTTCACGCCCATCGTTCCCAGCACCGCATTGATGTTGTCGATGAAAAAGTTGGAATACTTAAAGTAGAACAGGAGTCCCAGGTTCATCAGGAGCGAGATCACCAGCAGCTGCTTTTTGGCCCTTCCTGTTTTGGCCTCGTGCATATTCTTCACCAGGATAAAATCGAGGAGGGTAGTGCCGAGGATCACAAAAATAAATTTAGGACCTCCCCAGGCATAGAATACAATGCTGAATAACAGGATGCAGGCATTTTTAAACTTATCGGGCGTGAGGTGATAGGCCAATAAGAATACCGGAAGAAAATAAACTAAAAACGTGATACTACTGAAAACCATGTGTCGGAGTTATGGGTACAGAAGCTTATGCTCTGAAATAGATAAGGGATCTTTTTATGTTGCCATCCAAAGCATTATTATTGGTATTGTTTTTCGTAATAGTGCGTGTAGGCGCCGGAAGTCACATTGGTCAGCCATTCTTCATTCGCCAGGTACCAGTCCACGGTTTTGGAAAGGCCTTCCTCGAACTGGAGTGAAGGCTTCCAGCCCAGCTCATTTTGCAACTTCGACGAGTCGATGGCATAGCGCATATCGTGGCCTGCACGGTCGGTTACAAAGGTGATCAGCTTTTGGTTACAGCCTTTTTCCCTTCCCAGCTTTCCGTCCATCATGTCGCAAAGCAAACGGATCACGTCGATGTTGGTCCATTCATTATGCCCGCCGATATTATAGGTCGTACCCAGAGCAGCCTTGTGAAAGATCACATCAATTGCCCTGGCATGGTCTTCCACAAAAAGCCAGTCGCGTACGTTTTCTCCCTTTCCGTAAATCGGCAAAGGCCTGTTATGCTTGATATTGTTAATGCACAGGGGAATAAGCTTCTCCGGGAAATGGTACGGTCCGTAGTTGTTGGAGCAGTTCGAGATTACGCAGGGTAATTTATAGGTGTCGTGATAAGCCCTCACAAAATGGTCGGAGCTGGCTTTGGAGGCCGAGTAGGGGCTGTGCGGATCGTAAGCCGTGGTTTCGGTAAACAGGCCGGTGTCGCCCAGGGAGCCGTATACCTCGTCGGTGCTCACATGATAGAACTTTGTGAATTTGGTAGCGTCCGCTTTGAAAAGCTCTTTGGCGGCGTTCAGCAGGTTCACGGTTCCGATCACGTTGGTATAAACGAACTCCAGCGGGTTGGTAATACTCCTGTCGACGTGGCTTTCGGCCGCCAGGTGAATCACCGCGTTGAACTGGTGCTCCGTAAATAAGTTATTGATGAAGTCGGCATCCACAATATCCCCTTTGATGAAATGATAGTTGGGTTTGCTTTCGATGTCCTTTAAGTTGGCCAGGTTTCCGGCATAGGTCAGTTTATCCAGGTTATAAATCGTATAATCCGGGTATTTGTTTACAAATAACCTCACCACGTGTGAGCCGATAAAGCCTGCGCCTCCTGTAATTAATAGTTTCATTTCTTTTATCTTGCAAAAAATCGTTACGAATATACGAATCTGTCTGTAATTAGATGGAATAGATGTGAGAATTATGAGGATCCCTTTGGAGAAATTATTTAGTGTTTGCTGTCCATTGCCTGTTGTACCATGTCCATGGTTTGCAACGACGTATGTGTTTGGGCGAAATAATCAAGGGACAACAGACAGCTTACAATGGACACCGTTCTCTACTTCCCCCGTCCCTGGATCACAATGAGTGTGGTATGGATCAGGATCTTAAAATCCATGCTGAGGCTCATGTTTTCGATGTAGAGGAGGTCGAATTTCACACGGGCCACCATCTGCTCGATGTTTTCGGCATAGCCGTATTTTACCTGGCCGTAGCCCGTAATGCCCGGTCTCACTTTATGAAGATGCACAAAATGTGGCGCGTGAACCACGATCTGGTCGATGTAAAACTTCCGCTCCGGCCTCGGGCCTACAATGCTCATATCGCCAATGATTACATTATAGAACTGCGGGATCTCGTCGAGGCGCACTTTCCGGAGGAAGCGGCCCAGCCTGGTAATGCGTGGGTCATTCTTGCTGGATAATAAGGGACCGCTTTTTTCGGCGTCCACGTTCATGGTCCTGAACTTGATGATATTGAAGACCTGCCCGTCCTTGCCGATGCGTTCCTGCCGGAAGAATACCGGGCCTTTGGAGCTGAGCTTTACCAGGATGGCAAGCAGCAGGTAAAGCCAGCTGAAAGTGATGAGCACGAACAGCGACACGCTCACATCGATAAAGCGCTTTACAGCTTGTTGCCAGTCGGGCATTACCTGCTGGTTGATGGTGATGAGGGCCGTATCCGAAATAGAGTTCATCTTTACCTGCCCGGAGAGGATGTCGTACACATCGGGAATGATGCGGATGATCACCCCAAAGTCGTTGAGCTCGTTGATGATCTTTTCCAGGTACTCATGTTCCCAGGATTCGATAGCGATGAGGATCTCTTCTACCTGGTTGTCTTTGACGATCTGCTTGAGGTCTTTGTATTCTCCCAGGTGAGGCACCTTATCCTTGAGCTGTTGCGAAAACCCGTTTTTCTCATCGAGGTGAATAAATCCGATGAACTTATTGCCGCTCGATTTCGGGCTGCCGGTAATCTCTTCATACAATTTCAGGGCCCGCTGGTTGCTGCCGATAATCACGGTATTGAAGCCGATGGTGCCCTTGTTGATGCGGTGAATGGTAATGGAAGAGAGGATAAAGCGGAAAATGGCCGTCAGGAAAAAATGAAGCAGGAACAGCACGAAATACACTTTGTAATAGGCCTTGTAGCTGGAAACGAAATCGTCGAGGAGGATGGCAAAGAAGATGAAGGTCACACCGATCACGGAAGTCGTAAAGGTGTGGGCAATCTCATTGATCCGCGATTTTCTGAAAATATTTTTGTAGATCCCGGTCAGGTAATAGGTAAGCACCCAGCCGAAGGGTAAGATCAGCACCCCTACAATGTACTGGCTGTCGAAGATCTTTTCGGGAAGCATCCCGAATTTATCGGGCTCGATGTATAATTTGCGGTATATGTAAAAGAGCGTCCATGCCAGTGCCGCAGACAGGTAATCAGCGAAAACGTATTTGAATGTCTGTAAATGTTTATTCACTAAGGTCTTACCAATCTGAGGTTATCTAAATAAATTTCGGCATCAGGTGCGCTGGGCTGTTTGATAGCCTGCACAAAGACCTGGTACGATGTATAGGAAGGCTGCGTGCTCACTACGCTGGTGAGGCTGATGTATACCTTGTTCCATCCGTTGGTAGGCCTTAAGGTCAGTGCCGAGCGCTGTTCCACACCGCCACCGATCACTCCCACGGTTATTTCATGGTTGCACTTATAATCCATTTCCAGGTACACATCGGCGCCACCTAAGGGTAAGGCCAGTGCGGTGCTGGTTTTCAGCATCGCCTGGGGCTTTGCGTCGGTTACGGTCATAAAAATAGAATTGCCGCTACCGCCCCAAACCTTAGCCGGATCGGAGATCATCACCGGGGTAATATCACCGCTGGCCTGGTAATAGGAGCCGCTGGGAAGAAAGGGATCGTCCTGGATCTGGATGCCGCCGCGGTACTCGAAGGTTGGGACAATGGTGTAGGTTTTTCCGGCTTCAAAAGTGCCGTTGTAGATGTAAGGATTATAAAAAGTGTATGGTAACCTGGTTCCCGCAATGCCATTATTCACAATGCCTCCGTAAAGCCTCACACTGGCGCTGCCGCTGTTCATGATGGGCATCACGCTGCCGATGGGATAGACTCCCTGGAACTTATCATCGACATAAAGCCAGATGTCAGTAATCTTATGGCTGTCGGCCATGCCGCTTAAGGTAGAGGTAACGGCAGCCTCGTTGACAACGATAAAGGATGCGGCATTCGATTTTAATTTTTCCTTTTTACAGGAAACAAGAACGCTGAGGGCCGCCGCGAGAAACACTGGTAAAAATGCACGCATATTAATAAGTAAAACGCAAATATAACCTTGTTATTGTATTTGATTTCCTAAAAATCAGGTGAAAAGCGCTTTTTTTTTCTGGTCGTTAAAAATCGGGCTTTCAGGCTAATGAAGCATTGATTTGTAGCTCTATTTCATGTACCACGCGCAGAGCAGCCTCCGCATCTTTCAGGCTTACCATCACCGGCGAGTTGGTGATGATACTTTGATAAAATGATTCCAGTTCCATTTTAATGGCGTTTACCGGCGTTCCGGTCACATATTTTTCGATGATCTCGGGCTCGCCGCTGGCCTGCTTTTCCGTGATCACTTTTTGAACCAGGGCCGTTTTATCGAGCAGGTTGACGGTGATATAGGTGTTTTTCTGGAAGATCTTAACGGAGCGCACATTTTCGGGGGCAACGCGGTTGGCAGTCAATGTTGCCACCAGGCCGTTCTCAAATTCGATGCGGGCATTGGCGATGTCGGCTGTATGGCTCACCACGCGGGAGCCGTTGGCCGAGATTTTTTTGATAGGACTTTGGGTGATGTTCAGGAGCAGGTCGATGTCGTGGATCATCAGGTCCACCACCACCGACACATCGGTTCCGCGCACGTTGTATTTGGCTAAACGGTTGGCTTCAAAGACGATAGGTGTTCCTATAAAAGGCTTTACGGCCGTAAAGCCCGGGTTGAACCTTTCGACGTGCCCAACCTGGATGGTGACGTTGGCCTCGTTCCCAAGGCGCATGAGCTGCATCGTGGTTTCATAATTATCGGTGGCAGGCTTCTCCAGGAACACATGTTTTCCTTTCCGGATGGCTCGTTCCGCCAGTTCAAAATGGGTAGGAGTGGAGGTGACAATGCTTACCACCTCGCAGCTGTCGAGCAGCTCCTCATAGCTGTTGCAGGCCCTGGTCTGGTACAGGGAGGCCAGTTCGGTCGTCAGCTCCGTATTGAGGTCGTATATGGCAGTAATTTTAAAATCAGGAATTTCAGCCAGCAGTTTTAAATGAATTTTCCCCAGATGCCCCAATCCAACAATTCCAATGTCCATTTCAATTTTTTTTCGCCAAATATAAGCTTATATTAAAATCACATTGTTAAAAATTGAATTCATAACCCTAAAAAAACATGCAGTATTATGTCTATTTTTAGAAGCCTCCCCGTACCTAATTTTCCGGGAGCAGAAAGAGATGATCGTATTGAAGGTAAATAAAGAAGATGAGTACCTGTACCAGGGAAAGAGAAAGCGTTTGGTGGAACAACTGAAGGAGAAAGGAATTACCAGCCAGACGGTATTGAATGCCATTTTAAAGATCCCGCGCCATTTGTTTTTTGATCAGTCGACCGAAAGGCCCGCCCTTCTGGACCATGCCTATTCGGATAAGGCGCTGAAAATCGGTGCCGGGCAAACCATTTCGCATCCTTTTACGGTGGCGTTCCAGACCGAGAAGTTGGAGATCGTGAAAGGCGATAAGATCCTGGAAATAGGCACGGGCTGTGGCTATCAAACGGCCGTGCTGCTGGAGATGGGGGCAAAGGTGTTTTCCGTAGAACGCCAGAAAGAGCTGTACGACAAAACGAAGATTTTCCTGCCCTTGCTGGGCTACAAAGGAGCGAAGCTGGTGTATGGCGATGGCTATAAAGGCATGCCGCAATTTGCACCCTTCAATAAGATCATCGTAACGGCGGCGGCACCTTATATTCCGCAGGACCTGCTGGCCCAGCTTTGTGTGGGTGGCATCCTCGTGATCCCGCTCGGCGAAGGCGAAGAGCAGGTCATGAATGTGATTGTGAAGCGCTCGGAAACGGAATTCGACAAAAAGACCTTCGGGAAATTCAAATTTGTACCGATGCTGCAAAATAAAAATTAAGCAGCCCGATTCATTCATGGCAATAATCTTACATTTGTCAGCGTTAGGTATCGGATCAAAAAAACAAAAACAATCTCTATGAAAAAAGGAATATTAGCTGCAGCCCTTCTATTAGCTGCTCATGTCATTACCGCGCAGGACCTCACGTCACGGAAAGGCCATCCTATTTTGCCTGAAACGGGAGATTGGTGCATTGGCCTCGATGCCACTCCTTTTTTTAATTACCTCGGAAATTTTTTCGGCAAAGGCGGCTCCACTACGGTGACAACGGGCACCGTGCAAACGGCTTCGCACTATACCAACCAGGCTCCGGGCTGGAATTTCCTGGCCAATAACTTTACCATTTCCGGAAAGAAATTTATTGATCCCAAAACGGCCTACAGGGCTTCGGTGCGCCTGGGCTTTAACAATGTGACCAAAAAAACACAGGTAGACGACCGTTCTATCACAACGCCACCGGTGTATCCGGCGGTACCGTTCCGTGTTGAAAATTCATGGAAACAATCCTATACCAATATCGGCTTGTCGTTTGGAATTGAGAAACGCCGTGGCAAAACCAGGCTGCAGGGCTTTTACGGGGTTGAGGGCGGTATCGGCTTTTCGTCGGGATCCAATACCTATAAATACGGGAATGCCTTATCTACCAGCTCTAAAAATCCGGTAAGTGTGGATGTGGTGAACGATGCGTTTGGTGTGACTACGGGCACCACCTCAATGAACATCACCAAAGATACTTATAGCAACGATGCGCGCATCCTGAAACAAAGCTCGGGCCTGGGCTTCGAAATAGGAGCGAGGGCCTTTTTAGGAGCAGAGTTTTTTATTGCGCCTAAAATGTCGATTGCCGGTGAGTTTGGCTGGGGTATTGGCTATGGCGCTTCGGGCAAGGCGAAGTACTCCCTGGAAAGTATCGGAAATAATGGTACCGAGCTGGTAGTTGGGCGCCAGGAGATCAGCGGAGAGAAAACGAATAAATTCTTTTTCGACAACGATAATAAAAATTCCATCTTCGGGCCAAGCGGCAGCATTCGTTTGAATTTGTATTTTTAATACGTTAATGAATTGTTATGATTAGTCATGTCGGGCAAAGCCAGGGCTAATTAGTTTTATTCAATATAGTCTTTATTTTTTGGCGCCCGGGCGGGCCATCGCTACTCGCTCTTTTGTTGCCCTTTGGGACACCAAAAGGAGCTCAGACAGGCCGCTCTGTCCCTGGCGCAGTACTTCCCTGGGTTTGCAGATTTACTCTTCGTTTGGAGCAGGGCAGCGCCAGGGATATGAAGGGTTTGGTTCCTTTACCATCATCACGCTTGTCGTGATGATGGTAAAGAACCGGAGCGAAGCGAAGCCCGGAATAGCCCGGCCTTCCGCCTGTCTCTTGCGGAAGGCGGCGCCCAAATCATCAAACCAAGAAAACCCAAAACGTTTGATGAGAGAGTGAGATTTAAATCTCTTAAAAATTCCCGCTGTTTTTCTCCCAT
This sequence comes from Hydrocarboniphaga daqingensis, assembly GCA_943362175.1. GTDB lineage: Bacteria > Bacteroidota > Bacteroidia > B-17B0 > Aurantibacillaceae > UBA4416. The sequence continues at coordinate 146,065 of CALRIU020000009.1, forward strand.
AAAACACTAAATTTGCGGACTAAAAATTTTAAGATATGTCGACAGCAGCAAACAAAGGCCCTATTTCGAAGTTCGTAGAACACCATTACAAACACTTTAATGCTGCGGCTCTGGTAGATGCCGCCAAAGGTTATGAATTGCATTTGACCGAAGGCGGTAAAATGATGGTTACCTTAGCCGGTGCCATGAGTACAGCCGAGCTTGGAAAGTCTTTGGCTGAAATGATCCGCCAGGGAAAAATTGACATTATCTCCTGCACAGGCGCCAACCTGGAAGAGGACATCATGAACCTGGTAGCGCACAGTCATTACAAGCGCGTGCCTAACTACCGCGATCTTTCTCCGCAGGACGAATGGGATCTGCTGGAAAACCACTACAACCGTGTAACGGATACCTGCATTCCGGAAGAAGAGGCATTCCGCCGCCTGCAGAAACACATTCACAAGATCTGGAAAGACGCCGACACCGCCGGTGAGCGTTTTTTTCCGCATGAGTATATGTACAAGATCCTGAACAGCGGGGAATTAAAACAATATTACGAGATCGACCCGAAAGACAGCTGGATGCTGGCTGCCGCAGAGCGCAACCTGCCGATCGTGGTTCCGGGCTGGGAAGACAGCACCATGGGAAATATCTTTGCCTCTTATGTGATCAAAGGTGAGATCAAAGCGACAACGATGAAAAGCGGGATCGAATACATGGCCTGGCTGGCCGACTGGTATGTGAAGAACAGCGAAGGAAAAGGCGTGGGCTTTTTCCAGATCGGTGGTGGCATTGCCGGCGATTTCCCGATCTGCGTGGTGCCTATGCTGTACCAGGATATGGAAATGGAAAACATTCCGTTCTGGAGCTATTTCTGCCAGATCTCCGACAGTACAACCTCTTACGGTTCTTACTCAGGTGCTGTACCAAACGAAAAAATTACCTGGGGTAAATTAGACATCAACACGCCGAAGTTCATTGTGGAGAGTGATGCGACCATCGTGGCGCCGCTGATCTTCAGCTGGGTGCTTGGTTGGTAAGATTTATCGAACGGCGTTGGCTGAGCGTAGTCGAAGCTAACCGCTTTCAAAATAAAAATCCCGCCACAACGTGGCGGGATTTTTTATTTCATGAGATTCACCTGCTGCCGGAGCCATTGCAGGGCTTCCGTTTCATGGCTGAACAGTTTGAATTTGATTGGAGGTCTTTCAAAGATCAGGAGCAGGCTCAGGCGGATCTTGCTGATGAGCGTTTTTGAAATGTAAGCGATGGCAATGATATGATGAGCCATGCGAAAATCGCCCAGGTACATCACGGCTTCTTCCGTCAATTCGTGCTCGCTGGTGGAATCGAATAAGATGCCGTAGGGCTTTTGGCCCGATTTCTCGAGCCCGTAGCAATAGATGTAGATCACATCTTCCACGTCAATCACAGCCTTCTCCGCAAAGCGCATGTATAAGATGCCTTCACTAAAGGAAAGGTGAACTTTGGAAAGGGTAGGGTGTATGGGTTGAGTAGGCATCTGTTGTTCGCAAATTACAGCTAAATTACAGACCGGTATTCTTAAAAATTGTCAATTATCCCTCAGGCATTGTTAATTGTTCGGGCATGGACCTGAGCTTCATCAATTGACAAATTGAAAATTAAAATGCGTTTCAGTTTTATTTTAGAAATGTAAAAACATGTTTTGCATCGCCTGTGTCAACACGAATATTCATTATGTTCCTTCAAATGTCAATACACAGGCCAGGGATGTACATCCGATTAAAAATATCCTTTCCTGTAGCCTAATTTTGAACCCGCCATAGCATGTACTCTCAGAATAAGCACTCTGAGATTTGTTTTGGAAGAGTCACAAATACGAATAACTAACCAACAATTTAACCAACCAACTAAAACGATGACCATAGGAAGATTTTACGGAATAACTATTATTTTGTTGAGCAGCATAGGCTGCTTCATGGCTTATGATATGTTTACAGAAACAGGCTCTGTTTTTAAATTTTTAATAGCAGCACCTGTATTTCTCATGATCGGAATTGCCATGCTAATCTTTCCGGGATACCATGTTACCTTAAAGCAAAGCAGGAACAGGGAAGTTGCACCAGACGCTTTTTATAAGCAGGCACCTAAACTTCATAAAATAATATGGGCTGTCGCCGGTGTTGCCGGTTTCATCGCGTCTATGGTTTTTTTCAAAATCTAATCTCTAAATGTAATGTGACGTCATGGAGGCGGTTCCCGGTTTCGTCATATTTCCAAACCATTTCGCTTACAGCTTACCTTTGTTGCTTCTGGTCGCCGGCTTTTACGCAATCCTGGCAATAGATACAGATAACAGCCTCTGTTCAATCACAGCTTTACCAGCCGCATGAATAAGATCGTGTACTAAAACGATAGCTGCAAGTTATCAGGTGTGATGTATGGGGTGTGAGCAGCTGTCAGGTCTTTACATGAGGGATCGCTTCTTTAGTGCAACTGTTCCAGGGCCATACTTCTTATTCTTTTCGTCCGGCCTTTCGACGCCAGTATTTGTAGCTGTTCCCGGTTTGATAAATGGATAAGGTACTCCTGGACGACGTTATCACCCTGCGCAAAGCATTCCTCAAACAGCGCCTCTGTCAGGACTTCCTGCTTGAGTCTTCTCAACAATATTTGCCGTGAAATGACTGTTGAGGTCCATGTGCCAAGGGTTTCCAGTTGAGCGATCAGCGTGTGAAATTGAGTTTGTGTTAGCTGCGTTTTAAAAACATCGACCAGCGCTGCGCCGGCCATTACCCGGTCTTCATCGGTCATCGCAAGCCCGATGTACCGCGTAAGCTCCTCATCTGTTAGGATTTCTTTATCTGCCAGGTAATTCCGGAAACTGGCATAGCGGTAATGCTCCGGATTCTTATTCTCCGCGTGTTGAAATGTATGAATCTGAGTGGAAAGCAGCTCCGGTGTCAGGAGTCCATAGTCAAGCCATTTGACGGTGTAGCCAAGCAGTGAAAGGGATTCATTCAATTTCTGATGGTTCATGCGTATAAATTAGTCTTTCCAAACGGCGAGGCATTTTTTATCCTGCCAGAATTTCTCCAGCGTCATTCCCGGATTGCCTGTTGCTTTAATTGTCAAAGGACTTAAACGGACACTGATCTTATGTGACCTGCTGCCGTAAGTCCCAATGTCAACGACTTCTTGTCCCTGCAATCTGAGCCCGTTCCGCTCCAGGTATTCATAAATGATCGGTACTTGCAAATCCACGCCACCTGTAAGCTCTGAATGTGGATTCCGCAGGGTTTTTGCCGTGCGGATCAGCTCTTCGAGGTCGCCGGGATTTTCCGCAAAATGCTCTTCATAGCTTTTATAGTAAATGCTTTCCAAAGCGTCTTGCTGTGAAATAAAATCTCCGTCGATCATGTAACCGATCATCCAGTTTTCACCATACTTCTGGTCCCATTCTGATTGACGCTTGCGTTGTTGCTTCTGGTCGCCCGCTTTCCCGATTTTCCGTTCTACAATATTCCAGCTCATCGTAAAATTTGGTTTAGATGTGTTTAATTTCAACGTTTTCATTTCCATCATCATCCTGTTCCAGGTAGAGCTTCCAGTTCAACTCTTCCGCTATATCGAGAAACGTTTTGATGAAAATCTGTTGGTCTGTGTGTTCGCCTTTGCTACAGACAATGGCAATCAGATTAATATAAGGAAGCGCTGTTGTACTGGAAGCATAATTTCCATCGGTGGTGCTGGTCAGGAAGATTTCTGCCCACGGAGTTTTCTCTGTATTGGATAAGGTCTGGTGATTTTTCTGTTTGAATAAGCCATGTCGCAAAAATAGTTCCATGACTTTATTGGTCGGCTCTTTCCGAGAATAGCCTTCATCATACTGAATGTTATAATAATGATATCGGTCACTCCACATGAGTGCTATACTAATTTTTTCAATGTTTCATCCAGTTCTCCGAATAGCACCTCATTCCCATTCTGCTTATAAGCAGCCAGCTTCTTTTCAAATAGCGGAAGATCGTATAAAAAGGCTTTCAGATGATCGGCCGATAAGGTGTCGAAATGCCGCCCGTAGCCAAGCTTTTCAATGTAAGCAGCATTCATCCATTGCTCAAATTGGTTGGCGATAGGGAAGGAGTATACCGGTTTTTTCAGGTATACCGCTTCGCTGATAAAGGAGAAGCCGCCGTTGGCAATTACCGCTTTGGCAGAAGCCAGGTCGTTGATAAAACCGGTTTCGCTGAAAGGCTTGAACACCACATTGCCTTCCGTTACATCCCGATTCATTCCGTACACATAAAACGTTTCATCGGGCAATTGCTGCAGGACCTCTTTTACGGTGTTGAGGCTGCTGCTGGTCTGGTACATTACAATATGCCTGCCTTTCGAGGTCTTTGCATCCTGGATGATCTGCCTTACGATAGGCGGAACAATGGCCGTGTTTTTCTTTTTGATCTCCGCGTCGAAAAAGCTGCTGATGAAATACTGATCACATCCCGGAACTTTGGCCTGCACAATGGCTTTGGCCAGGCGGTAGTTGTTCTTTTCTTCCTTGCTAATGCTAATGTCCAGCACACAGCGGTCCATCACCTGCATGTTGTCGATGCTGATGAGGGGCAGGCGGTACTCTTTCGCAAAGAAAAAACTAAAGCTTTCAAAATCGCTGATCACAAAGTCCGGCTCGAAATTTTTTTCGATCAGGCGTTTCTTGCCGGCATTATAGACCAGGTTCTTTCCTGCCGCTTTCAGGTTTGCCAGGAAAGTGGCGGTCTTCGATACCTCGGCGTTCTTATACGCAAAGTGAAAGCCTTTGATCTCGATGACTCTTCCGGGAAAGGCTTTGTCCAAAAATGTAAAAGCCCGCGAGCTGGAAACGATGCATGTGTTATGACCTTTCTCCAATAAATGATCGATCACCACTTTGCTTCGGGTGGCGTGGCCCATGCCTTCTCCGGGAACTCCGTATAGTATGTTCATAGTATTTTTAGTGTGAGGCTTCGACTCCGCTCAGCCTCCATTAGCTCATCGACGAATTATCACAGGTAACTCTGAGTGGAGTCGAAGCCACCTTCATATAAACAAAAAGCTCCACATTTCTGCAGAGCTTTTCGGTATGATACAGTAACAAATAAATTTTATTTTACCTGCTCTACGATTGCTTTGAAAGCTTCAGGATGATTCATCGCTAAATCAGCTAATACTTTACGGTTCAGGTTGATGTTTTTAGCATTTACTTTACCGATAAATTCGCTGTAGCTCATACCATACTGACGTACACCGGCGTTGATACGCTGGATCCATAAAGAACGCATGGTGCGTTTTTTATTCTTACGATCGCGGTAAGCATAAGTTAAACCTTTTTCTAAGGTATTTTTGGCGATTGTCCAAACATTACCTCTTGCACCCCAATAACCTTTGGTTAAGTTTAGGATTTTTTTTCTGCGAGCCCTGCTGGCTACGTGATTGACTGAACGTGGCATTTCTTTTTTTAGTTTTTGATTTTACGCGACCGCTTTCGGCGATACTTTTCTACATAAAATCCGGTTAAACACTTGTTTTTTGACCTTTCTACCGGGTAATTCAAAATTACATCGCTAACAGGAACTTCACGTTGTTCATATCAGTTTTATCAACTAAACCTGATTTTGTCAACGCACGTTTCCCTTTAGTCGTCTTCTTGGTTAAGATGTGACTTTTAAAAGCGTGTTTTCTTTTGATTTTGCCGGTCCCAGTTACAGAGAATCTCTTCTTTGCGCTGGAGTTTGTTTTCATTTTTGGCATTTGCGTGATTTTATTTATTTGTTAGTACTTTCTCTTTATTTTTTCTTCGGTGCCAGAACCATCAACATTTTCTTCCCTTCCAATACCGGCAGCTGTTCTGCTTTTCCGAACTCTTCCAGCTCGGAGGCAAAACGCAGCAACAAAATAGTGCCTTGCTCTTTGAACACGATCTCACGGCCTCTGAAGAATACGAATGCTTTTACTTTAAAGCCTTCCTGTAAGAACTTCGTGGCGTGGTTCTTTTTGAACTGGAAATCGTGCTCGTCCGTATGCGGTCCGAAACGGATATCCTTTACCACTACTTTCGCAGCTTTGGCTTTTACTTCCTTCGCTTTCTTCTTAAGCTCGTATAAGAATTTACCGTAATCAACGACTTTACATACCGGCGGATCTACGTTCGGCGCAATCTCTACCAGGTCAACCCCACGGTCTTCCGCCATTTTGATCGCTTCGTCGATCGGGTATACACCCGCTTCGATATCATCACCTACCACACGCACTTTCGGTGTGTTGCGGATGTTCCTGTTGATACGGTGTTGTTCTTCCTTAACGCCCGGACGTTTGAAGCCTTCTTTTAATCCACGTGGACGCTTGAAGACAGGAGCCGGCGTTTCACCCGGCTTTACAGGCCCGGTGTTTTTGTTGTTGTTGTTTATTGGTTTCTTAAAAACGCTGATAATGACCTCCGCTTTTTAGTTATTAATTATTTTTTTGTTTAAAATCGTTGTCGATCGTTGTATGGATCAGTTTCGCAAACTCTTCTACCGACATAGTGCCGATATCGCCTTTGCCCTGTTCACGAACGGCTACCATTCCTTCTTCCGCCTCTTTTTCGCCTACAATGAGCATAAATGGAATTTTATTTAACTCATTATCGCGGATTTTCTTCCCGATTTTCTCGTTTCTTTCGTCAACAAGGCCGCGAATATCGGAATTATTTAGCAATTCTAAAACTTTTTTTGCATAATCGTTATATTTTTCACTGATCGGCAATACCGCTACCTGGTCTGGTGTCAGCCAAAGCGGGAATTTACCGGCGCAGTGTTCGATCAGTACGGCAATAAAGCGCTCCAGCGAGCCGAAGGGCGCACGGTGGATCATCACCGGCCGGTGCTTCAGGTTATCGGAACCGGTATACTCCAGCTCGAAACGCTCCGGCAAATTGTAATCCACCTGGATGGTTCCCAGCTGCCATTTGCGGCCCAAAGCATCCTTCACCATGAAATCGAGCTTAGGTCCGTAGAAAGCCGCTTCACCCAGCTCGGTGACTGTTTTCAGTCCTTTCTCGGCAGCCGACTCAATAATGGCCTGTTCGGCTAAAGCCCAGTTTTCGTCGGTACCAATGTATTTGGCTTTGTTCTCCGGATCGCGCAAAGAGATCTGCGCGGTATATTCCTTAAAGTCAAGGGCATTAAATACATGAAGCACCAGGTCGATCACTTTCAAAAACTCTTCTTTTACCTGGTCGGGGCGCACAAATAAGTGTGCATCGTCCTGGGTAAAGCCACGCACACGGGTAAGGCCATGCAGCTCACCTTTTTGCTCATAGCGGTATACAGTACCAAACTCGGCATAACGCACCGGAAGGTCCTTGTATGATTTCGGAGAGGACTTATAAATTTCGCAGTGATGCGGGCAGTTCATCGGCTTCAGGAAAAACTCCTCACCTTCGTGCGGGGTTTTGATCGGCTGAAACGAATCGGCGCCGTATTTTTCGTAATGCCCGGAGCATACATATAAATCTTTATTGGCAATATGCGGCGTTACCACAGGCACGTAGCCCGCTTTGGTTTGCGCCTTTTGCATAAAGTTGATCAGGCGCTCACGCAGCATGGCGCCTTTTGGCAACCACAAGGGCAGGCCAAGACCCACTTTTTCGGAGAAGGTAAACAATTCCAGCTCTTTGCCCAGTTTGCGGTGATCGCGTTTTTTGGCTTCTTCCAGCAATACCAGGTAATCTTTCAGCTCCTTATCCTTCGGGAAGGCAATACCATAAATGCGGGTAAGCATCCTGTTTTTCTCATCCCCTTTCCAGTAGGCGCCGGCCACGTTTAATACCTTTACCGCTTTGATAAAGCCGGTATTAGGAATATGCGGGCCACGGCACAGGTCGGTGAAATTGCCCTGGGTATATAAGGAAATGTTGCCATCTTCCAAACGCTCGAGCAGGTCGAGCTTGTACTGATCGCCTTTTTCCGTAAAATATTGAATCGCATCTGCTTTACTGATCTCCTTTCGGATGAACTCGCTGTTCTTGCGCGCCAGCTCCAGCATCTTGGCTTCAATCTTCTCAAAATCGGCAGGCGTGAGCGGTTGCCCGTCCATGTCCACATCATAGTAGAAGCCGTTTTCCAGGGGTGGGCCCACCCAGAACTTCACGCCAGGGTACAGGGCTTCCAGCGCCTCCGCCAGGAGGTGAGCCGAGGAGTGCCACAAGGTGTTCTTTCCTTCGGCATCGTTCCAGGTCAGTAAGCTGAGCGTGCTGTCTTCGTTAATGGGTTTGTTAGCATCTACTACTACATTGCTAACTTTTGCCGCCAGCACATTGCGTGCAAGGCCTTCGCTGATACTCTGTGCAACCTGCATAGAGGTGGTTCCTTTTTCATATTCGCGGATGGAACCATCGGGTAAGGTAATTTTTATCATAACGTGTGTCCCACTTACAACGTGGGTTTGAATTTGGGGAGCAAAGATAGCAGAATCCGGTAATTTTACATCATGTCATGCTAAATATATCGCCTCATTGACATAAGGAAAACACCTTGGTCATGATAAATTAACAAAAATTTTGCATTAGGAGTTGTAACAATAAATGTTGTAACATATATTTGTGCCATAATTTAAAACCCTTAAACCATAAACCAATGAAAAAAACATTAACAACTTTAGTAGCCGTAGCGGCTTTAACGTTTGGTGCAAAAGCACAGGCAAGCTGGAATGTAGATGCCTCTCACAGCAAATTAGGATTTGCTGTAACTCACATGATGGTGAGCGAAACAGAAGGTAAATTTAAAGTATACGAAGGAAAAGTAGCTTCTGTGAAACCGGATGCTGACTTTACAGATGCTAAAGTGGAATTCTCAGTAGAGGCAGCAAGCATTAACACCGACGATGAAAAAAGGGACGGTCACTTAAAAAGTCCTGACTTTTTTGACGTGGAGAAATTCCCAAAAATCACGTTCGTGAGCACATCCATGAAACCGGGTAAAGTAAAAGGCACTTACACATTGATCGGTAACTTAACTATGCATGGTGTGACCAAGCCGGTGACGTTAACGGCGATCGGTGCATCTAAAATCGTAAAAGATCCTTATGGAATGGAGCGTTATGCTTTCAAAGTAACCGGAAACCTTAACCGTAAAGATTATGGTTTAGGCTGGAACGCCGCTCTGGAAGCAGGTGGGGTAGCAGTGAGCGAAAACGTAAGAATCGATGTGAACATCGAGCTCACCAAAGCAAAATAAGTTTTAGAATTATACCGGAGGCTGCCTTAAACCTGTGGTTTGTGGCAGCCTCTTTTTCAAAATGCCATCGATTGAAATTAGAAGACGAAATACAACAAAAGAAGTTTAAGAGTGAAACCCAGAAGTTGGCGATAAACCTTACCTATACTCACAATTGGCTCAACGCTCATTACAGCGCGATGTTTCGCAGCTCGGACATCACGATGCAGCAATTCAACGTGTTAAGGATCCTGAGAGGGCAATACCCGAATCCCTGCAGTGTAAAGCTCATCAAGGAGCGCATGCTCGACCGCATGAGCGATGCATCGAGGATTGTGGATAAGCTGAAAGCCAAGGAGCTGGTAGACAGGCGCGAATGCCCTGTCGACAGGCGAAGCGTGGATATCCTCATCACCGACAAAGGCCTGGAATTATTGAAGTCGATGGATAGCATCGATGAGGATTTTAAGGGCGTTTTTAAAACATTAACGGATGAGGAAATGAAAACCCTCAACCATTTGCTGGATAAATTAAGGGATTGATTCCGTCTCCTTAAAATTCAGATGAAAATAGCCATCACGATATATCGTGACAAACCTTGATGAAGGTAAAGCGTGGTACACCACGCGGTCTTTAAAAACAATCCATATCTACACGTGAAATTCTAAATTAGTTTCCGACATTTGCAGGCAAATACATTTTCCTCATGCTTGGCTTAAAACTGGAAACCGACCCGCGCTGGGTCAATATCGTAGAAAAAAATATTGAAGAGATCTTAACGGATCATGCTTACTGTGAGCAGAAAGCTGCTACCAACGCCATTTCGATCATGATCAGCTACCCGCAGTTTACCGACCTGGTGGACGAAATGGTGGCGCTTGCCAAAGAAGAGCTGACGCATTTTGAGATGGTGCATGCCAAAATTAAGGAAAGAGGCCTCAGCCTTGGCTATGAGCGAAAAGACGACTATGTGGGAGAGCTCTATAAATTTATGCGCAAAGGCGATCACCGGAAACGGATTGTGCTGATCGACCGCCTCCTGTTTGCCGCCATGATCGAGGCCAGGAGCTGCGAGCGCTTCAAATTGCTTTCGGAGCAGATCGCCGATGAAGATCTGCGGGGCTTTTACAGGGAGCTGATGATCAGTGAGGCAACGCACTATACCATGTTTATCGGCTTTGCCCGGAAATATGGTTCGGATACGGAAGACGTGGATGCGCGCTGGCAGCAATGGCTGGAATATGAAGCCGGTGTTTTAAGGAACTATGGTAAAAAAGAAACCATACATGGCTGAGAAGCTATGTTTAAGGCTCGTCCCCTACTCATAAATAGTGATTTTGAGATATGAAACCCGGGGTGTGGAAAACAAAAAAAACCTTTAAGGTTCTGAAAAACAGGGGATTTAGCACTTGAGCATCTTAATTTTCCCCCGAAAACAAAGAAAAAAGGCGGCAACTTAATTTTGTTCATTAGAAAAAATACCCTAATTTCGCACAAACTTTTTAAAAACTACTAAAATGAAAAAAATTACGTTATTAGCGGCTGTTATCGCTGCTTTCACTTTTGCTTCTTGCAAAAAAGATTACACTTGCGAATGTACAGCTACTAGCGGTGGTGTTTCTATCTCTGCTAGCACTACTATCAAAGACACTAAGAAAAAAGCTAAAGACGCTTGTACTGCAAAAAACACTACTGGTGTAACTTGCGAGATTAAATAATCAGAACCTGATTGTTTTAAAAAAAGCTACCTGTCGTACGACAGGTAGCTTTTTTGTTTGGTAAAGCTCCCGTGGACAGGCAGGAAATTCGATAGACTCGTCGAATTAACATATCAAAGCCTGTTTTTGACTGTGTTTTCGTTAAATACCGTCCAGTGGGTATTTGGAATTGAAAAAAGATATCTATATTTGCGGAAACTTTTAAAAACCTAAAAATGAAAAAAATTACTTTATTTGCTTTTGCAGTAGTAGCGTTAAGCCTTGCTTCCTGCAAAAAAGACAGAACTTGCGAGTGTACATACACACAATCCGGAACAACAAACGTTACTTCTAACACTGAAAACATTACTTATACTAAAGTAAGGAAATCAGATGCAAAATACTTTTGCGACAAAGTAACCAACACAAACACTTACACCAGCTCAGGTGGTTCATCTACCGGTACATCAACTGCAGATTGCAAATTAAAATAATTTAAAACATTTAATATTCATACTATGAAAAAAACGATTATATTATCAGCAGTTGTTATGATGGCATTAGCAGCTGCGTCTTGTAAAAAGTCAAGAACTTGTACTTGTAACTCGACTTATGACAAAACTGTTACAACAACAAATTCTGGTGGAACAAGCGTTACTGTAACTGATCCTCAAACTTCAAGCACTGAAATTTCAGTAGTAGAAGACAAAATCTCTAAAAAAGACACAAGAAGGAAATATGGTTGCGTTGACCATAATTCAGACGAAACAACTGTCACTTCAAATAGCGGTGGAAGCGTTTCAACAAAAACTGAAACCAGAAAATCAACTTGTACTTTGAAATAATTCAAGTCACTCAATAAAAAAAGCTATCCATTGTTTAATGGATAGCTTTTTTATTTTAACAAAATACAGGAAAAGCAGGCTGTTTCTATTTCCATGTGCCGGTTTAGAAAACAAATAAAAAGCTACATTTGACGAATCGTTTTTAAGAATATCCTACAATTTTATATCCCGTGAAATCCATCCTGATCAAGCTCTTTTTCTTTTTGTTATGTGCCTTTATGGGCCTGGTGTTCCTATACAGCGGATACACCAAACTGGAACCTATCGAGCCTTTCGAATTTACCTTTGTTGATCTTGGTATCGGCGGCTGGCGGCTGGCGCCTTTCATCGCCCGTTTTATGATAGGCCTGGAGTTCTTCATCGGCTTCCTGCTCATCACGGGTTTGTACATCAGGCGCTTCACGATTAAGCTCACGGTGATCTCCCTGATCGTGTTTTGTATCTACCTTATTTTTATTATGGCTACCGCCGGCAACAATGGCAACTGCGGTTGCTTTGGCACGGCTATTTCCATGACGCCGCTGCAGGCCCTGATTAAAAATATCATTATGATTGCCGTGTCTCTCGTCATTTACAGGTTCTATGACGGTTTCAGCTTTTTCTACGAAAACGCTCAGTTTAAAAAGCCCGGTAAATGGTTGTTTATCCTGCTCCTGTTGACGGGATTTGCTCTTCCTCATATCCTGAACTATGTCGACCTGAACTACTCGGCAGCTTACCTCGTTAAAAAAGAGAACAGCTTTAAGCTCGAGCTCGACAGCCTGTACAAGCACGATAAGATCCATGAGGCACCGGAAAGCCTGAGCAAGGGCAAGCACCTCATTTCGTTTATGAGCCTCACCTGCCCGCATTGCCGCATTGCCGCCAAAAAACTGAAGATCATGAAGGAAAAGAACCCGGACATTTCCATGTACCTGGTGCTAAACGGCGATTATAAGGATATCCCGCGTTTTTTTGATGACACCAAAGCCAGGAACCTGGATTATTGCATTCTCAATGGTCCCAGCTTCGTTTACCTCGGAGGGTTGAACCTACCGGCGATCTTCCTGGTGAATAATTCAGTAGTTGAGAATAACCTTAACTATATGGAGCTCGATCAGACGGAGATCGAGAAATGGCTGGCGAAGCCCTAAACTTGTTTTGAGCTAACGTAGAGTCATAAAACAGCGACCAGACAACCCATCCCGGATATGGGTGTTGGTGATTCCGTAGACATTCCTTAATTATTTTTTTGTAACGATTATCTGGCTTTTACATTATAGTCAGAGTAAGTTCATTTTAGTTATGAAAAAAAATATTTTAGCGGCATTTTTTTTGGTTTGTATTATCTGTGGTTACGCGCAAAACTTGAAAAGATACCGGGGATCCAATGGCCTCTACGGATTTAAAGACAAAAATGAAAAAACAGTTGTGCCGGCAAAATTTGAATTTGCCGATGACTTTTTTTATAATGGTTTGTGTAAAGTCGGGAATTTAGACGGAGGCGGCCCCATGTGGGGGTTCATTGACTCAACCGGAAAAGAAGTAATTCATGTAATATATCGCGAGGTCGACTATTTTAAAGACGAGTTAGCTTTGGCAAGGGGTGGCAGTTATTGTGAAAACAGGGAGTGTGGATTTATAGACAAAACAGGAAAGGTAGTGGGTTCATTTAAATATGATGATGCAAAAACATTCTCGGAAGATATAGCCTTAGTTAATATTGGCAAGAGGGATTGTGATAATTATAAGAATGAAGGCAAATGGGGATTTATTAATAAAACAGGAAAAGAGATTACTGTGATAAAGTATGATAAAGCAGATTTTTTTTCAGGAGGTATAGCCAGAGTAAATTTAGGTGGGAAATGGGGATTTATCGATAAAACAGGGAAAGAGATCACTGCCATTAAATATGATTGGGTATCGTCTTGTTTTGAGGGCGTTGCCGTTGTAAATATCGGCGGACGTGAAAACAAAAATGAGGATTATATCCTGTACGGGAAATGGGGGGTAGTGAATTTAGAAGGTAAAGAAATAACACCGATAAAGTACGAAGATATTGCAGAATTCAAAGAAGGTTTCGCCGGAGTTTCAATTATTTCGGACAATAAAAAAATAAAATGGGGCTATATTGACAAAACAGGCAAAGAAATATGTCCCTTAAAATACGATAGCGCTGAAGAATTTAAGGAAGGTTATGCCACCGTTGGGAGCAGCTTAACCAGTAAAGAATTTAAAAGGGGCTATATTGATAAAACAGGCAAGATGATAACCCCTATGAAATATGATTTTGCCCGCAAATTTAACAATGGCTTTGCCGTTGTTGGGGTCATCAACAACGACGAGGAGCGAACCGGATATTTTAAATTTGGATTTATAGATAGAACCGGTAAAGAGGTCATACCTTTACAATATGATACTGTCAATGATTTTCATGATGGATTAGCCTATGTGTCAATAAAGAATCGTTGGTTTTACATAAACACCAATGGACAGGAAGTTGCTGTTAATGAAAAATAACCCGGCATCAACACTAACCCAAAGCAGAAATTACAGCTGACACTTCGGCATTGCATCCAACCGCGTGGCGCAAGCTTGCAAACCATTTTACAGAATTTCTTTCAGTTGCTTCAGCGCAGAGATCTGGAAGAAGCCCGCCTGCTCATTCTGCTGAGGTATCCCCGACAGATAAACGGCTTTCCAGTTGGCATTGAGCGCACCGAGGATGTCGGCGTCGTAGTTGTCACCAATCATGATGCATTCCGGCTGTTTGGCCCCCGAAAGGTTTTGGGCCAGTTCAAAGATCTTCACATCCGGCTTATTAACGCCATGATCTTCGGAAATAATGATGTGACGGAAAAAGTCCTTCAATCCCGATTGACTAAGCTTGATGTGCTGCACTTCCCGGAAGCCGTTGGTAATGATATGCAGCTCATAATTTTTTTCCTTCAGGTAGTTCAACACTTCCAGGGAGCCTTCGATGAGGTGGGTTTTATAGGGCGAGATGGCAAGGTACTCATCGGCCCAGGCTTTGGCTACTTCGACCCGGTCGTATCCGAAATGCAGAAAGGTCTGGTGAAAGCGCTGATACCTTAGTTCCTCTTTGCTTACCTGTTTTAGCGCATACTGCTTCCAGAGCTCGTGGTTAATGCCTTCATACACGGCAATGAAGGTGTTGAAATCCGTATGAAAGGCGGTATCGAAGCCATATTCCAGGAAGAGGTGCAGCATGGCTTCCCGCGAGTTTTTTTCAAAATCCCATAAGGTATGGTCGAGGTCGAAGAAGATATGTTTGACCTGGTTCATCGTTGCGAAAAATAGTTTATCTCTGTATTGAGATCGAGGTAAGGAAATTCGGTTTTAAGCTCCAGGCATTTTTGCAGCTGGGCGCTTTTGAAGTCGGCAAAGGCCTGTGTGGCTTCCTGTAAAGGGCGGTGACGGAAAGCGGTATTCAGAGCAGCGAGGCGGTCGAGCAGGGGACGGCTGGCAGGGTCGAAGTAGCTGCCGGAGAACTTTTGCCACACATAGTCAATCGCCTGTTGGTTGGGATGCGCCATGTCGGCTTCGTAAAAACGGTAATCGCGCAGATCGTCGTTGACCAGCTCATAAGCCGGGAAATAATAGCACTGGTCGTTGGCATTCACAATGCCGTGTGCAGCCAGGATGAGCGCTGCTTTGCTGAGGCTATTTTCCACCACACCATCACGCACATGCTTTACCGGCGAAACGGTGAGGATCACGTTCAGGTCCGGGTTAAAGCTTCGGAGGGCTTTTAGCAAGTCGGTATAAGAAGCGATAATGGCAGAAGGGTCAGCCATTTTTTTCGTGAACTGTTTTGCCGGCAGCTTATGGCAGTTGGCTACAATACGTTGCTGCTCCTGATGCTCATAATAAAAGGCCGAGCCAAAGGTGAGCATCAGCCAGCGGGCCGTCTTCAGATGTTCATGCCACTCTGCCACCAGGGCGTTGAGTGTTGTTATCAATTCTTCTTTTGAAGATCTGGTTAAGGACGTATGGGTTTCCAGGGAGAGCCAGGAACCTTGTTGCTCCATCAGTTCGCTTTCCGCAAAAGGCTTATTTTCCAACAGGCGTGTCAGCGCCTGAAGCATGCTTTCCGGATTGAAAACGATTCCGAAGGGATTCGCATGGCAGTCGAATTTCAGGTCGTTCAGGCGTTTGCCGATATGCTCTGTAAAGCAGGAACCCATCAGTAGCAGCTTTTGCCGGTGTTGCATGTGAGCAGGGCTGAGGCCTGTATCCAGGTCGAGGTGAAAACGCATTAGCTTCGGTGGGGCAGGGAGAGTTGTTTGACGAATAAGTGTTTCATCAAAGGCATCCATACAACGACGAATAAAACAGGACCGCCGTATAAGGTGATGAAGATCCATTTTTCGAACCAGGCACGCCAGTAGTCGTTTACCAGCTGCATGTAGATGTGTGGCCAGGTTCTGTAAAGTTGGTTTTGGTAAGTATAGGCTTGCTCCGGAGAGACCTGTTCGTAGGTTGCATAGTCGTAATCATAATGGTTGTAGTCAAA
Source organism: Hydrocarboniphaga daqingensis (assembly GCA_943362175.1). Classification (GTDB taxonomy): domain Bacteria; phylum Bacteroidota; class Bacteroidia; order B-17B0; family Aurantibacillaceae; genus UBA4416. Next base: position 162,320 of record CALRIU020000009.1, read on the forward strand.
AGATGTGTAAAAAAACTCTTTGGACACAAGGAGGATAATCACCGGCAGCATAGGCAGCACCAGGTAGGTGATCTGTGCGCAGATGTTCTTAAAAGGATTGAACTGCCGGGCCGGCAAAAAGCCCAGGCCTGTAAAGACAATTGCCACCAACAGGGTTAAGAGCATTAAGGCCAGGTAAGAGTCATCCCTCGAACCCGAAAAGCGGAAGAGCTGGCTGATGATGAAGAGGAGGATCGGGATAATGATACAGGCAATGACCGTGAGAAGAAACTGCTTCCAGGGAACCATTTTAAACAGCATCACCAGCAGCGAGAGGTAAAAGCAGGTATACAGGATAAAATTCAGGAACTCAGCCTTCCATAAAAACAGGCTGCCGTATTTGGCTTCCGAGATACGGCTGAAAATTTGCTCCATCTCATACGTATTGAAATAGCTACGCTGGTAATTGTAAAGCAGGCTGCTTTCCATCGGCGAATGTGTCCGCAGGTACTTGGATCTAATGAGCAGGGAATCTTCCGAAATAAAGCCGTATTCCGTGATGCCGTATTTTTTCCAGACATTGATGTAGTTCCCGATCAGCGTTTTGATCTGTTCGTCGCTTTTAGAGGATTTGTAGAGGCGCTCAATGGCATAAGGACTCATCAGGCCTCTGTACCGGAGGGTATCATACTTGATGGTCCAAGGTGTATAAGGATCGAGTACCGAGGGTTTCCTGAGGTCAAAGGAAGTCAGTTGCGTAAGCGTATCATAGATGGATTCGTAGTTATTGATGTTGTTAATGACAAACGCTTCACCGGCATTCAGCGTATTGATGTCGTTGATGAACTCCTCATCGCTCACCGTATTGGCTACACGTGTATTGTAAATGGAAGTAAAGGGAATGGGAAAGCTGATGAAAATGAACACACAGCAGAGGTTCAGAAAAAAAACCTTATACGCGTCGGTCCAGCTTCGTTTCCCGAATTTCTTTTCGAGGTTGAAGATGATATTGTGGTAGATCCAGAAACAAAGCGCGACGATTGCCAGGATGGTAAACAGGAAATACCAGAGGCCGAGGTCCTGGGTTTGCGACAGGTTGATGGGGATGGCAAAGCCCGATAGGGCCGAGAGCAACCAGGTGATGAGGCCGTAAAACAGGACGATGTGAATTTTGCTGATCCAGGCTACCGGATGGTTGAGGAGGAGGTAAGCATCGATGCGCCTGAGAAATGGCGGAATTAATTTTTTCAAAACCCTTTTTTACCGGTAAAGATAAACATAAAAGGGCTACAAAATGCAGCCCTTTCGATGGTATAAGTCAATGACCTGTTTAGAAACGTTCTGTCTGGGAGAAGAAGAAATTTGCTTCGATGTTGGCGTTCTCATCGCTGTCGGAACCGTGAACGGCATTAGCAGCAATAGATTTGGCGAACATTCTGCGGATCGTACCTTCTTCTGCTTTGGAAGGATCGGTAGCACCGATGAGGGTCCTGTAGTCGCTTACCGCGTTGTCTTTGGATAACACAGCTGCCACGATAGGTCCGCTGCTCATATAATCCACTAACTCACCGTAAAAAGGACGCTCTTTGTGAACTTCGTAAAATTTACCGGCTGTTTCTCTGCTGAGCTTCAGGTATTTCATAGCCACGATCCTGAAACCGCCTTCGTTGATTTTTGCTAAAATAGGACCGATGTTGTTTGCTTCAACCGCATCGGGTTTGATCATTGTAAAAGTGATGTTTCCTGCCATTATTGTTTTTTTAGGCTGCAAAGATACACTTTTTACCATTATATCAAACAATCTGTTGTTTAGATGCTTTGGTTATTTTGGGCGTCTCCCTTCTGCAAAGGAGCGCAGAAGGGGCGGGCTTTCGCCACTCGCTTTTTTGCCGGTTGCTGAGCGGAGCCGAAGCACGGCAAAAAAGAGCTCAGGCAATGCCTCAATCCCTGACACAGTGGTACCGATAAAAACCTTACCTTCGCCTCATGCAAAAAGATCCCTTCCCAAAGTTTAAAGCCTTATTAAAAAAATCGGACAACATCGTTATTGTTACGCACTTCAATCCCGACGGCGATGCGATGGGATCTTCCCTGGCATTGTACAATTACCTCGTAAAAACAGGTAAAAACGTGTCGGTCATCACACCAAACGATTACCCCGACTTCCTGCAATGGCTGCCCGGCAACAAAAAAGTGGTAGAATACAGCAACAAGCCTAAGAAAGCCGCTACCCTCATTGCCAAATGCGACCTGATCTTTACGCTCGATTTCAATAACTATTCCAGGCTCGAAGGCCTCGGCGACCTGCTAAAAGAGTCGGCGGCGGCCAAGATCCTCATCGATCATCATCAGCAGCCCGACAATTATGCCGCGCTCATGTACCACGATGTCAAAGCCTGCTCGACCTGCGAGCTGGTCTATGAATTTATTGTTGGCCTTGGCGGAAAGAACATGATCGACCGGGACATTGCGGCCTGCCTGTATACAGGAATTATGACGGATACCGGCTCTTTCCGTTTCGACAGCGTGACTCCGGTGACACATCGTATCCTGGCGCATCTGCTGGAAACCGGCATTGTGCCGAGCGATATTCATTCTGCCATCTACGATACATACAGCGAAAGCCGCGTACGGCTCCTGGGCTACTGCCTCACCGAAAAAATGGTGGTGCTTCCCGAGTACCAAACTGCCTATATTTCCCTGAGCGAACAAGAGCTGAACCGCTTCCAGCATAAAAAAGGAGATACCGAAGGTATTGTCAATTATCCCTTCTCCATCAAAGGCATCCGCTTTTGCGCCTTCTTCAGCGAAGGCGAAGGAAAGATCAAGATTTCTTTCCGGAGCAAAGGCAGGTTCGATGTCAACCAGTTTGCACGTAAGCACTTCAACGGTGGCGGCCATATCAACGCTGCCGGCGGGAGAGGTAATGTCAATAACCTCGATGCCACCATTAAAGAATTTCTGGCTTTGTTGCCTGATTATAAGAAAGAGATTCTGAAGAAGTAGGCCATCCGGAATGAAAGTCACTCTGAACTGATAACTATCGGTATGCTTTCAGGTACCGGATGTTCGGCTCCTACGGAGCCGCGTTAGAGATGTTTTCTATTTTTTTTAATAAGGTTTTGCTCCTGCGGAGCAAATAATCTGAATCACGATTCCAGGCACCATTAAGAATATCTGTAGCAGTCATGTAGTCAAATTTCATTCTGCATCCATGGGAACCAGTGAATCCTTCCGGGTTAAGTTCCACATAGTTTGATGCGCTCCTTAGGAGCAAAATAGGATTAACTCACAACAAGTAGATGATAAGCTTCCTGGCTCCGTAAGAGCCAAACATGATTTACTCCCTGATGAACTTGAGTTTCCCAATCTCCTGGCCTTCGCTCACAACAGACAGCAGATACATGCCCGGTGCCAGCGTTGAGGTATTGATTTCACCGTCAGAAGATGCTTCGCTGATGACCACATGGCCTAGCAAATCGGTAACAATCAATGCAGAAGGTTTTCCGTTCGCGTCAAAGCTCACATGCAAGACATCCTTCGCCGGATTGGGAAATACCTTGAGGTTTGCCTCTTGTCTTTCAGACTTTTGTAAAGAGGTTAAGGTATTGAGTCTGTACTTCCGGAAGAAGCGCCAGATCTCCACCGAAGCCTTAAAGTCCTGGTTGGTAACGCCAACGGTAAAGGGCGCTCCCGGCCAGGTATGTCCGCCACCGATGATCTTGTACAATTCTACACTGCTTCCCGAGTTGCCGTTGCTGTATACATAATGTTCGGCAGTGCAACCGTCGCTGGTATTGGTGTTTGGCACGTTGCTGAAGGCGGGCGTTGGGTTACAGCCGTTTTTCCTGACCCAGTAGCTCACCACTGAATCGATCGGCAGAGAGCTTGAGCTTCCGGTATAGGGCACTGTGCCATCCGCTGTGCCATGGATTTGCATCATCGGCACGGGCCGGTTGGCGTGGCAGTTAGCGCCGGCCTGGGTAGTAAACATCGCTCCCGTAACGGAGGCGATCGCCGTAATGCGGTTGCTGAGCTCGCAGGCCAGGGTCTGGCTCATATAGCCGCCATTGCTCATCCCAGTGGCATACAAGGCATTCATATCAATATTATAACTCAGTTTCAGGGAGTCGATGAGCTGATCGAGGAACCCTTTGTCGTCTACCAGCGTGGACGAAATACCCGCATTCCAGAAAGGCTGGCCCATGTACATGGTGCCTTGTGGAAATACCATCAGGAAATTGGCCGTATCGGCAATAGGCGAAAAATTGCTGTAAAGCTGCTGGGCGGAGGCATTGCTTGTATAGCCGTGCATGTTGATGATGAGAGGCCTCGCGCTGGAAGCATTGTATATAGCAGGGACATAAAGCCTGTAGGAGCGGTAAATGCCACCGGCAAAAATACTGTCGACAACGGTTGTTTGGGAAAAGCTGCCTAAAAAGCAAAACAGTAAAGCAAGCGGAAGTAGTTTTTTAATCATGTGTTGAAAGCTGAAATCTAATCCCTAAGGTACAAAAAAATCAGTGATAGAGAAATGCCGGTATGTTAAACAAGATCAGCTGCAAATTGTTACCTTGGAGAACTCCATGGAACGCAGGACCTTTCTGAAATATTTAAGCATCTTACCTTTTAGCAGCTTCGCTATGAATTTAAAAGACTTTGTGAGCAGGGTGGAACAGGCATCGCCCAACGAAAAAATGCCCTTATTGTTTGTAGGGCACGGTAATCCTATGAATGCCATTACCGATAACATCTATCGGAAAGAGTGGGAGCAGATCGCTAAGAAGATCACGCCGCCAAAAGCCATTTTATGCATTTCGGCCCACTGGCTCACCAAAGGCACCTTTGTGACGATGTCTGATAAACCGGTAACGATTCACGATTTCGGCGGCTTCCCGGAAGAGCTGTTTCAGCAGCAATATCCCGCTAAAGGCGCCGTGGATTATGCAAAAATGACCATCGAGCAGGTGAAGTCAACTCCCGTGCATGAGGATTTTGAATGGGGCCTGGATCACGGCGCCTGGTGTGTGCTGAAAGCCATGTATCCTGCTGCCGACATCCCGGTTTACCAGATGAGCATCGACTATACAAAGCCTGCAGACTACCACTTCAAGCTGGCTAAAGAACTGGCCTTTTTAAGAACGAAAGGTGTGCTGATTGTAGGAAGCGGAAACGTGGTGCATAACCTCGGAAAGCTAAGCATGAACGGAAAAACCTTCGACTGGGCGCTTGAATTTGATGCTTTCGTGAAAAAGAACATTGATGAGGATACGCCGCAAAACCTGGTGGATTATACCAAATTAGGGGCCCTGGCAACGATGGCGCATCCTTCAAACGATCACTACCTGCCCTTGATCTATACGCTGGGCCTGCGCGATAAAACGGACGAAAAACTATACTTCACGGAAAATTTCGACCTGGGCTCCATCAGCATGCGCAGCGTGATGTTCAGCTAGGTTGTGCCTCTGTAAGGTTTTAAAACCTTATAGGGGAGGGGGGACGAAAAAGTTTATCCGCGTTCCATTTCTTTCTCTTCCGCACTCCATCGGCTCCTGTTCTTTATCCGCCATATCTGCGGGCCATTGGTTCTAGGCTCTATTTTCTTGACTTTATCCTGAATTAAATGTACATTCGTTCTCTTAAAATTTAACATTTATGGCTAAATTCAGAAAGCAGGACGCTTTAGATTATCACTCCCAAGGAAGACCCGGAAAAATTGAAGTAATTCCCACTAAACCATACAGTACTCAAAGAGACCTCACCTTAGCCTATTCTCCCGGTGTAGCAGAGCCTTGCCTGGAAATCGAAAAGAACCCCGAAGATGCTTATAAATACACGGCCAAAGGGAACCTGGTCGCCGTTATTTCCAATGGTACCGCCGTTCTCGGCTTAGGCGACATAGGCGCGCTGGCCTCCAAGCCCGTGATGGAAGGAAAAGGTCTCCTGTTCAAGATCTTTGCCGACATCGATGTGTTCGATATTGAAGTAGATACGAAGAACATTGACGAATTCGTGAACACCGTTAAAAATATCGCTCCAACCTTCGGAGGGATTAACCTCGAGGATATTAAAGCACCTGAGTGCTTCGAGATCGAGCGCCGCCTGAAAGAGGAATTGAATATTCCTTTGATGCATGACGATCAGCACGGTACAGCCATTATTTCGTCGGCAGGTTTACTGAATGCGGTGGAGCTTTCGGGTAAAAAAATGGAGGAAGTGAAGCTCGTGATCAACGGTGCCGGTGCTTCTGCCAACTCCTGTGCCAAGATGTACATTGCCGTGGGGGTGAAGAAAGAGAACATTACCATGCTCGATAGTAAAGGCGTAATTCATAAAGGCAGGACGGACCTCGACCAGTATAAATCCTTTTTCGCTTCGGAGAATACAACAATCAATACGCTGGATGAGGCCATTAAAGGCGCCGACGTATTCGTCGGACTTTCCAAAGGAAACATCCTGTCGCAGGATATGGTGCGTTCGATGGCGCCTAACTGCATCGTATTCGCCTTAGCGAATCCTACGCCTGAGATTTCTTATGAAGATGCGCTGGCTTCCCGCCAGGATATTATTATGGCTACAGGCCGCAGCGACCATCCTAACCAGGTCAATAACGTCCTGGGCTTCCCGTTTATTTTCAGGGGAGCGCTCGACGTAAGGGCAACCAGCATCAATGAAGAAATGAAGCTGGCGGCGGCTTTAGCTATTGCCCGCCTGGCCAAAGAACCTGTTCCTGATTATGTGAACCTGGCTTATGGCTCCAAGAATATGAGCTTCGGCACGGATTACATCATTCCGAAACCGATCGATAACCGCCTGATCTCTACGGTGAGCTCTGCAGTGGCTAAGGCAGCCATCGACAGTGGTGTGGCCAAGCACGTGATTACCGATTGGGATGCATACAGCAATGAGCTCGATAACCGATTAGGTAAGAATAATAAGCTGATGAGGAGCGTGGCTAACAAAGCCAAGTCGAATCCTAAACGCGTGGTGTTTACCGAGGCGGATACATACAAGATCCTGAAAGCCGCGCAAGTGGCCAAAGACGAAGGCATTGCCAAGCCGATCCTGTTAGGCAATAAAGAAAAAATTCTTTCCCTGATCGAAGAGCACGGCCTCGACATGGGCAATATTCCGATCATCGATACCTGGTTGCCGGAAGAGGAAGAGCGCCGCAACGAATTCGGCGACCTGCTCTGGAAGAAGCGCCAGCGTCGTGGCCTTACGCAGTATGATGCCCGCAAACTGATGCGCGACAGGAACTACTTCGGCGCCTCTATGGTAGAGCTGGGGCTGGCAGATGCGATGATTTCCGGCCTTACCCGCAAGTATGGCGCACCTATCAAACCGGCATTGGATATTATTGGAGTGCAGGAAGGAGTGAGCCGTGTGGCGGGCTTATACATCATGGTCACCAAGCGCGGCCCTTATTTCTTTGCCGATACCACGATGAATGCTGATCCTACGGCACAGCAGCTGGCAGATATTGCAGTCTTAACGGCAAGTACCGTGAAGCAGTTCAACATCACCCCAAAAATGGCGATGCTGTCTTATTCCAATTTCGGCTCCGCAGAAGGCGAGGTGCCTAAAAAAGTACAGCAGGCTGTTAAGATCCTTCATGATAATTACCCGGGACTGATTGTGGATGGCGACATTCAGGCCAACTTCGCGGTGAACAACGAATTGCTGAAAGAGCAGTTTCCGTTCAGCACGCTGGTGGACCGCGATGTGAATACCTTTATTTTCCCTAACCTCGCAGCAGGCAACATCGCTTACAAGCTGATGCAGGAGCTGGGTGGCGCAGAAGCCATCGGTCCTGTGCTGATGGGACTGAAGAAACCGGTGCATGTATTGCAGCTGGGCTCTTCTGTGCGCGAGATCGTGAACATGATCACGATTGCAGTCGTGGATGCGCAGGAGAAACGCTAAGTAAGAAACAAGATAAAGATAGAAAGAGAAAAGACACAGGACCTAAGAGGCTTGTGTCTTTTTTGTTTTAATAAGGTTTCCCTTGCCGAGGTTTGCGTTGTCGCGGATTTGCAATCTGTGACCATAAAAAAAGACACAAGTTCTTCTCTTGTGTCTTTTTTATCTTATATCCGGCCTGTTGTCAACAACCAGGGGCTACTTCAGCAGCGCCAGCTCCAGCACTTCGTTCATCTGAGTAACATAGTGGAATTTCAGGCCTTTTAAGTAAGACGCATTGATGTCTTCGATGTCTTTTTTATTGTCGGCGCATAAAATAATTTCCTTAATGCCCGCCCGTTTTGCTGCCAGAATTTTTTCCTTGATACCGCCAACAGGCAATACTTTACCACGCAGGGTGATCTCACCGGTCATCGCCAGGTTCTTTTTCACTTTGCGTTTGGTCAGGGCCGAAGTAACAGAGGTTAGCATCGCAATCCCGGCGCTCGGTCCGTCCTTCGGCGTAGCGCCTTCCGGAACGTGTACGTGTACATTGTATTCTTCAAATACGGCCGAATCGATGTTCAGCTGCTCGTTGTGCGACTTGATGTATTCCAGGGCCAGCGTGGCGCTTTCCTTCATCACATCGCCCAGGTTCCCCGTCAGCGTAAGCTTGCCGCCTTTACCTTTAGAAAGGCTTGTTTCAATAAATAAAATATCGCCGCCTACCTGTGTCCAGGCCAGGCCTGTCACCACACCGGGAACATCATTGCCCTGGTATTTCGCTTTTTCATGCGAAGGGCCCAGGATTTTGGCAATTGTTTCCTCGTTGATCTTAGGGATCTCATCTTCTTTCACCACATGCACGGCTACGTGGCGGGCAATCTTTGATAAACGTTTTTCGAGGTTCCGCACACCGCTCTCGGCAGTATAATTCTCAATAACATATTCGAGGAGCTTATCGCGTAATTTCAGCTGCGATTTTTTCAGGCCGTTCTCTTCGATCTGCTTAGGCAGCAAGTGCTGTTTGGCTATTTCAATTTTCTCTTCCACCGTATAGCCGCTCACGTCGATGATCTCCATCCGGTCGCGGAGGGCAGGCTGTATGGTCGATAAATTGTTGCAGGTCGCAATGAACATCACCTTGCTGAGGTCGTAGTCGTTTTCCAGGAAGTTATCGTAGAAGGTGGAATTTTGCTCGGGGTCCAGAACTTCTAACAAGGCGGAAGAGGGATCGCCATGGAAGTCGTTGCCGACTTTGTCGATCTCATCCAGAATAAATACCGGGTTCGATGACTGTACCTTTTTCAGGTTTTGTAAGATCCTTCCCGGCATCGCGCCGATATAGGTTTTGCGGTGCCCACGGATCTCGCTTTCATCCTTTAAGCCGCCAAGGCTCATGCGGATGTATTTACGGCCAATGGCTCGTGCAATACTTTTTCCTAACGACGTTTTACCAACGCCCGGAGGGCCGTAGAGGCAAAGGATCGGCGCTTTCAGGTCGCCTTTCAGTTTCAATACCGCCAGGTGTTCCAGGATACGCTCTTTTACCTTATCCAATCCAAAGTGATCTTCATTCAGGATTTTTTCCGCATGTTTCAGGTCGAAATTATCGGTCGTGTATTCGCCCCACGGCAGGTCCAGCAGGAGCTCCACGTAATTGGTCTGTACGCCGAACTCAGCCGAGTTAGGGTTCATGCGAGATAATTTTCCGAGCTGCTTCTCAAATACCTCGGCAATTTCAGCCGTCCATTTCTTAGTAGCAGCGCGCTCCTTGAACTCTTCAATGTCCTGCTCGTAACTTTTTTCACCCAATTCCTCCTGGATCGTTTTGATCTGCTGGTGCAGGAAATAATCGCGCTGCTGCTTGTCGATATCCACTTTCACCTTGTTCTGGATCTGGTTTTTCAGCTCCAGCATCTGGAGGTCTTTGGCCAGATGCGCCAGCACCATGGTGGCCCTTTCCTTGAGGTTAGGCACTTCCAGCATCGCCTGTTTTTCGGCGGAAGAAGCATTCATGTTGGATGAAATAAAATTCACCATGAAGTTCTGGCTCTCGATGTTGTTAAGGGCAAAGCCTGCTTCCGTAGGAATGTGCGATGATTTTTGGATGATCTGCAGGGCCGTATCTTTTAAGCCGGAGACAATCGCCTGGAATTCCTCATCGTCTTTTTCGGGACGCGTTTCCTCAAAGGATTCTGTCCGTACCTTATAGAAAGGCTCGGTTTGAATAAATTCTTTGATCTTAAAGCGTTTTTTTCCCTGGATAATGACGGTTGTATTGCCATCAGGCATGCGGAGCATTTTGATGATGCGGGCCACGGTGCCTATGTTGTATAAGTCGTCCGGCTCAGGATCTTCCACGGTGTCGTTTTTTTGTGTCACTACACCTACGGTTTTATCACCTTTATAGGCTTCCCTGATCAGGCTGATGGATTTATCCCGGCCTACCGTGATGGGGATCACCACTCCCGGAAATAAAACGGTGTTCCGGAGCGGTAATATTGACAGTATTTCCGGAATGTCTTCGGCATGCATACTGTCTTCATCTTCACTGGAAAGCAGGGGTATAAAATCGGTGTCCTCGTCCATCAATGGTTCAAAGGGCAGTTTATCGTTGTTTTTAAAGAAACTCATAGCTCAAATTTGCTTAACAATATACGATTATTGTGCCAGTTGTGTTTTGCGACTTTGTGTCATAGTACTCTTAAAGCGGGGTATTTAACGTTATTTCGGAAAATAGTATATTTGCAGCGTTAATAAGGGAATTTGGTTAAAATCCAAAACTGTACCCGCAGCTGTAAGCCTTTCTGGTGTTATGCTTATTTGGCCACTGATTCATCGCAGATGATTTGGGAAGGCGCATAACCGGGCAAGTCAGAAGACCTGTTAATAAACCGATGTTTAGAGTTTCGGGAAAAAGACTCATAAAGACATTGTACCATTTAAAATGAAGCACATCACGCTTATTTCCTTGTCGGGCCTGTTGGTATCGGGCCTCCATTCTTTTGCTCAATTTGCCCCGGGAGTAGGGCAGGCAGGCACCACGGCCATGTTTAAAGACAGTTCCGCCTTTGTAGGCTGGGCCACCAAATGTAGCATTACCAGAGGTTTTCAGGACATCTCTGTCAGCTCGGGGCCTTACGCCAATGTTGGTGACAGCACCTCTGCCTATGGTAAAGCAGGCACCACAGGTGTGGTCAGCCTGGGTGATGGAGGCATGGCAACCCTGCAGTTTGCAAGCCCTGTTCAGAACGCCCCGGGGCCTGACCTCGCCGTGTTTGAAAATAGCTTTGACGATTCTTTCCTGGAGCTGGCTTTTGTGGAAGTCAGCAGCGATGGTGGCACGTATTTCAGGTTCCCTGCCGTGAGCAATACCGATGCCAGCACCCAGACAGGGAGTTTCGGCCTTACTGATCCTACAAAAATCCATAACCTCGCCGGAAAATACAGGGCCAATTACGGCACGCCTTTCGACTTGTCGGACATTCCGGATAACCTTCTGCTGAACAAGCAGGCCATTACGCATGTGCGCATCATCGACGTGGTAGGCTGCATCCAGGATCCATACTGTACCCGCGATATGAATCATCATAAGGTCAATGATCCCTGGCCAACGGCTTTTGGCAGTGGCGGCTTCGATCTTGATGCCGTTGGTGTGATCCATCAGCAGGGCGCAGTGATGTCTGTGGGAGAGGATGCGCACATACTGGCGGCGACTGTGTTTCCAAACCCGGCAAGCGATCACTTATACATCCGCGTGAATACCAGTGAGGAATATTCGCTCACGGTGATCAATGTACTGGGCGAAGTGGTAATGCAGGCAAGAAACGCGAACCGTTTACCGGTGAGTGAATTGAAAGAAGGCGTTTATACCCTGGAAATTACTACGGCGGAAAAACGCAGTGTACAGAAGTTTATAAAATCGGCAACAGCCAAATAAATAAATAGTTCCGGACAGGTTAATTCAGCTTCCGGATTTTTTTACACAAACGGTTTCTACTTGATTTTAAATTTTTGGGCGTGTCCGCCGGATGGCGGATCAGGCTATCACTGCCATCTTTTTTGCATCGAGGCGGCGAAAAAGGATGTCCGTTCTATCCTTCACGCGGGCTGCCCCGGTATTCAGGAATAAACTCAACAAACAGTGTATCCCTGCGCCAGGGATGTTGCGGGTTGTCTGAGCTCCTGTATTTGTCCCGCAGGGCAAATACAGGAGCGAGTCGCAACAGCCCGCCCGGGCGCCAAAAAAAACTAACCGGGCGAACATGACATAAGCTCAGAGGCCAATTGTAGTCTTGTTAGTTTTTTACTTAAACAGTGCCTTGAAGGTATCAAAGAAAAACAGGAAAGCAAAGTAGAATACAAAGCACCATACCACGCCCGATATGCTTAAATAGAGAATGACTTTTTTCTTGTCTTTATAAAAACGCTCTGCGAGGAAAGCCCCGATAGGGATGGACAAGAGCACAGGGGTAATTACGGCAATACCAACAAGCCCGAAACGGCGCTTGATGCGGATGATGCGGCGGTTTCCGCCCGTAAAGATTTTTTTCGGTTTTTTCGACGGGAACCATTTTTCTTTGAGCCTGTCCCACCATTTCAGGATCCCTGCGCTGAGGTAGGTGAATACGACTGAGCCGAGTATCGCGCCGATACAGCTACTGAGCAATGCCATAACATAATTGGAACCGTAAATCAGGATAATGGTGGGTGTCCCGATTTTAGATAAAGAAATGGTATTGGCAAGTACCGCAGAAATAAATTTCCATATTTCGTTGCTGTCCATGAAGTGGGTCCTGGATACGTGTGTTATATTTTTTCTCCAAAAGCAAGATCACCGGCGTCTCCAAGCCCGGGAACAATATAGGAATGCGCTGTCAGCTCTTCATCCACGGCACCGCACCAGATGGTGAAATTCTGTGTGGGCATATTGGCCATGACATAATCCACGCCCTGTTTGCTGCTGATGGCAGAAACAATGTGTACATGCTTTGGCATGCCTTTCGCCAGGATAGCTTTGTAAGCCAGTACGATGGATGAACCCGTGGCAATCATCGGATCGCACATGATCAGCACTTTATCTTCGATGTTCGGGCTCGATACATATTCCACGTGAATATCAAAGGTATTGTCTTTGTGATGCCTCCTGTAAGCCGAAATAAAGGCGTTGTCCGCCCTGTCAAAATAATTAAGAACTCCCAGGTGGATCGGTAATCCTGCACGCAGAATTGTGGCGATCACGGGCTGTGCTTTCAAATGACTGGTTTGTGCAATGCCTAGTGGCGTGGTGGTTTCACGGCTTTCATATTCCATTGTTTTGGAGATCTCATAACTGATAATCTCCCCGATGCGTTCCAGGTTTTTCCGGAAGCGCATGCTATCGCTCTGGATAGACGTATCACGCAATTCAGCAATGAACTGATTGAAGATGGACTGTTGTTGAGATAGGATATGAACCATAGGTTTAGCCGGTATTGTCTTGTTTTGATGTTCTAAATATACTATAAATTTAGGTAGTGTTGAGACGCTTTTATGAAAATTTAGTCTTTAGCGCGCTGAACGTTTTGTTTTTTTCCGGCCAGGTAAACACCACTGATGATAAAGGCTGCCGATATGATCTTGATCGGGCTGAGCGTGTCTTTTCCCCAGGCAATGGCAATCAGTGTGGCCAGGAAAGGCTGTAGATAGATGTACATGCTCACCACCGAAGAACTCAGTGTTTTAAGCGCATACATATTTAAGAGATAGGCCAGGAACGTGGTAGCGACAACAACGAAAACCATCGCTACAACAGCATGCACCGGCAAATGCAGCCAGTCTGTTTTAAACAGCTCGGGAGTAGACCAGGGAAACATGTAGAGAACGCCGAATAAAAACACCCATTTCATCACCGTGGTGGTTTGGTATTTTTGCATGTAAGGTTTCGCCATGACCACAAAGATGGCCCAGGACAGGGAGTTGACGAGTGTCATCAGGTCGCCCAGGATGGTGTCGCTGCCGATGGAAAAGCTGCCATTGGCTTTGAAGAGCAATAAGGTCAGGGCGCCGATGGCTCCGAAGCTAATGCCTGTTACTTTGAGTGCCGTGATTTTTTCTTTCATGACGAAGAAGGTAAAGAGCATCACGGCAATGGGATTGCTCACCATGATAATGGCAGAGTTGATGGGTGAGGAAAGGCTGAGGCCCCAGATGAAAAAGATCTGGTTGATGCATACGCCGAAGAGCGCCAGCACGGCCAGTTTCTTGAGATCGGCCCTTTCCACTTTTTCGGGCTTCATAAACAGGGATAAGAGCCAGAAGAGGATACAGGCGCCGCCGATGCGGATCGTGACCAGGCCTAGCGGACTGATGTGTGTTGGCATCAGGTCTTTGGCAATGGAATAATTTAAGGCATAAATCACCTGTGCGGCAAACAGGAAAATATGGGCTCTTAAAACAGAATTCATCAGGCGTAGCAAATATGCAGTATTATTCTGAAATTAGCGCATGCTTTTTACGGATCACCTCCAACATACCATTGAGCTGCAAAGCCCGCCGCAGCGCATTGTGTCTTTAGTTCCTTCTCAATCGGAGCTGTTGTGGGATCTGGGCTTAAAAGACCGTTTGGCAGGTATTACCAAATTCTGCATCCATCCCCAAGAGCTGTTTGAAAGCATTCCGCGTGTAGGCGGAACAAAAACCCTGAACATCGATAAGATCCGCGCCCTGAAGCCCGACCTCATTATCGGGAATAAGGAGGAGAACGAACGCTCGCAGGTAGAAGTCCTGCAACAGGAATTCAAGGTATGGATGAGTGATATTTATAATCTGGAAGATGCGCTTAATACCATTACGGCTATCGGGGAGCTAACGGATACCGGAGAAAAAGCGGCCAGTATCGCCGCGGAGATCCGATCGTCTTTTTGCGAATTGCCTTTCCTCGAAAAAAGCGTGCTCTACCTGATCTGGAAGCCCTACATGGCAGCAGGTAGGGCAACCTTTATCGGGAACATGCTGGAGAAAACCGGCTTGAAGAATGTGATTGCCGGGGAAGATTCCCGTTATCCGCAACTTGATATAGAAGAGATCCGGGGGCTGAATCCTGAGTTGGTTTTTTTATCATCAGAGCCTTTTCCATTCAAGCAAACTCATGCCGATGAATTGCAAAAACACCTTCCCCATGCAAAAGTGGTGCTGGTAGATGGCGAGCTGTTCAGCTGGTATGGAAGCCGCCTGCTCAAAAGTGTGGCTTATTTTCATGACTTGCTAAAACAGCTGCATTGAGATGAAAATCATCATGATCATAGGCACGATGCTCCTGTTTGCCTGCCACCAAACGAAAGAGAGTCCGGGGCAAGTCACGACGGCATGGGTTGGTGAGCTGGAAGGCGATTATGCGTTTGCAAGGGCATGGGATTATCCCGAAGGGGTTTACAGAAATGGACATGGCCAGCTGAGCTGTGATGGTTTCTGCCCTCCCGGAACAGATGCGATGAAAGACAGTACCGGCCGCATTTATAAAGATTCTCTTCCGGCATTTTATGCGCTGGTGGATACAACGCACCGCTTTCATTCGCTGCAAGGTGAAGCGCAATGCGATGAGTATGCCGGTGCAGAGTATATGATCGCACAGTGGCAACATGACACTGTCGTTTGTTACAGCCTGTGTAATGCCGCTACGCATTGCAGCCTGCATCTTCGCTTGTTTGAAAATAATTGCATCGCCACAGTACAGCTTCATCGTATTATTTCCGGAAATACGATCCTTTACAAGCTTCGGAGCGGTGTTGTGCGTATGGAGCAAAAATCGTGGAAAGCCGGGATCCTGAAAGCGGAGTTTAACCTGGACTTCGGAAAAGACAGCCTTACCGGAAAGCCTGTGTCCTGGAAAGGAAAAATTTATACGCCGATCCTGAATAACAAAACAGGTTAACGAAAGATGACGGAGCGTTTCTGTTGCTTTAACCGCAGAGATGCAGGAAAAAACGCAAAGGACTCTGAGATTCAGCAGGATTCATTTCAGGCAATACGCTCCTTTTCTCTGCCTTATTCTCTGCGTACTTTGGGGTTAATCGTTCCGGATCTACCCATGGATTGTCAATACCGGCACCGGGCTGTAAAAGGCCATGGCGTTGGTGGTGCTGAATGTAAACAGGTTATGGAGAATGGAATGTTTCTTAGGTTCCACAATCACCATGTCGATTTCGTGATGGTTGATGAAATTCAGTAAGCCGTCGGCGACGGTATTTTCGGCAATGATGTAGGTTTTGTGACAGACATTTTCCAGGTTTTGCTCCACATAATTATCAATGAGGGATTCTTTGGCATTGAGTTCATGGTTTTCGGGGATCACATGCAGGATGTGAAGCGTCGCATCGAACAGGGTGTTGATGTATTTTACCTTAATGAGCGAAGAGCTATTCAGGAGCTGCTTGTCGTAGTCGCAGGCATAGGCGATGTTCTGAATTTTTTTATAGCTCGTGTTCGGTGGCACAATGATTAAGGGGTTGTCGATATGGCGCGCCACTGCTACAGAGGTGCTGCCTACCATGTTTTTCATGAACGCGCTTCCGTGCCCGCCGATACCTGAGATAACCAAATCAATGTCATGGGCTTTGCTGAATTCGATGATTACTTCTGCTGCGTTGCCTATTTCGCATTGGTATTCGATATCCGTGATCAGGGGCTCTTTCAGCCTGATGTCTTCTGCAACTTTCTGAATAGCGCTTTTATGGTCGTTGAATAGTTCGGTCATGGAATAACCGGCCAGTCCGAACTCAGAGCTAATCACCGGCACCTGGCTGATATGGAGCAGCACCAGGTTGGCCGACAGGTATTTGGCAATCTCAATACCGTAGTTGAGGGCGCTTTGCGAAGTTTCTGTAAAGTCGTATGGAATGAGTACTTTTTTCATAGCTTCGGTTTTTAAAGGGTTTAAACAGAAAAAGCAATTACTATTCCCGGTAGTATTATACGACAAAGGCAAGTAATGGTTCGACCTATTGGTAAAAAAGGCCTTTTTTAACGTATGCATCCAAACCCTGGCAGGCAAATGCGTATAAAAAGCAACAACCGTTTTGTGACTCAAATTTTATACCTTCATGCCGGACATTTTTTGAACGGACTGTATGAATCAGGATAGCACTAAAATAAGAACAATGAAAATCGTTTTGATTGTTGGTTTTATATTAATGCTTCTTAAGTTCCTGGCCTATTTTTTAACTTCTTCGAGTGCTATTTTAACGGATGCCATCGAATCGATCGTGAACGTATTGGCCGGCTCATTTGCCTTATACAGCTTATACTACGCCGCCAAGCCAAAGGATGAGGATCATCCCTATGGTCATGGGAAAATCGAGTTCTTATCGACAGGGGCGGAAGGCGGCATGATCACATTGGCCGGTATTGCCATGTTTATAAAAGGCATTCTTGCTTTTTTTAATCCCCATGCGCTCACCAACATCGATATCGGACTTATCATCTCGGTTTTTTCGGGGGTGGTCAATTATATGATGGCCAGGATGCTTATTAAAAAAGGGACCCTTTTAAACTCCTCTACCATGGTGGCCGATGGCCGCCACCTGCTAACCGATACCTGGAGCAGCATAGGGCTGGTGATCGGATTAGTGATCATTTATTTTACGCACCTTTTCTGGATAGATTATGTGATTACCATTGGCCTGGGGATTTTAATTGCGTATACGGGCTTTCAGCTGGTAAAGGAATCCGTCTTCAACTTGCTGGATAAAGCCGATTACGGAAAGATCGAACACCTGATCCAGGTGCTGAACAGCAAGCGCAAAGAGAGCTGGATTGACATTCATAACCTGCGCGTGGTGAAATACGGTTCGGTGGTACATGTGGATTGCCACATGACGCTGCCCTGGTATTTTACGCTGGAAGAAGCGCATACCGAAGTTGATGCGGTAGATAAGCTGGCTACGCAGGAGTTTAACCACGAGATCGAATTTTTTATTCATTCCGATCCCTGTTTGCCCACATCCTGTTCGGTATGCGTGATGCAGGACTGCAAGGTAAGACAGCATGCCCTCGTCAAAAAGCTGGAGTGGGATATGAGCAATGTGCTCCCGGATAAAAAGCATACGGCAGGGTAAAATGAAATCTTTAACGAGCAAGATAATGACAGAAGTCATCGCGTTTGTCGATGAGATTGATTTTCTGGCCCGGTCATGCACTGACAGTGTGCAAAAAGAAAATCTCGAACGTGAGGTAAAAGAAGCTCGTTACTTTTTAAAGTATAATGAATGGTATATTGCCTTCGAGATCTTAACCGATAATTTGCATGAAATCGGTTATAAAATGAATGCATCGCTCATAGATAAAGCAAAAAATATTTTTCTGCAAGCAGATCCTGCTCAATCGGAAGAAACACTATGGTGGCTTAATGAACTGCGGAAAGAATAGTTTATGTTGACTGAGCGTAGTCGAAATCACCACAGAGGTGCGGAGAAACAGAGGTGTTTAAAATCATATAAGACATAGAAGATCATATAAGGGGAAACCATAGATCGTAGTGGGACCAGTGACCAAACCGGTGACTGAGCCTAGTTGAAGCCCCGAACCTATTGTCGCAGATTTGTCATCCGTGATCAATATGCCATCAAATATCCTTATGGAACAATTTTCTCGTAGAGGTGCTGATGTCGCGGAAATAGCTGACGCTGATCTTATTGGATAATAAGGTTTGCAGGAAGATGTCGTTGCTGATCTCTTTGCCGACTGTCACCACCGTGGTTGTTCCGGCGTCTTCTATTTTGATGGAGTAATCCCTGAAGATCTGCTGAAGCTGTTCACGGCTAAATGTGCCGGATACTTCGAAGGTATTGGTGACGCGCTCATTGGCAAAGGAAGTCTGGTTGCCGTTATAGATGGTTTCTCCTTGCTTGATGAAAATAATATTGTTGGAGATGCTTTCCACTTCATGCAATTGTTGTGAACTGAGGACAATGCTTAAGGGATGCTTTGCCGAGCGGGCAAAGAAGGTAAGGTCCTGTAAAAACAGTTGCTGTGCGTTGATATCGAGGTTGGCCAATGGCTCATCAAGCAGGATGAGCTTAGGTCGGCGCATGATGGTTTTGGCAAGCTCGAAGCGTAATCGGTAGCCGCCCGAAAGCTCGCTCCATTTCAGGTCGCGGAACTTATCGAGGCCCAGGCGGAATAAAATATATTCGACCTGTTTGTTATTCTCTACATCCTGAATGCCGTGAATGCTCGCAAAAAAACGCAGGTTGTCCAGCAGGCTGCCATACCAGCGCGGAACGCGTTGTGGAATAAAGACAAACTGCGATTTCACATCGTACCAGTTCGTATCGTCCGCATTCAACGCAGGGTAGGAGATGTGGCCGCTATCGCTCGACAGCTCTCCCGCAAGAATTCTTAATAAGGTGGTTTTGCCATTGCCGTTCTCACCCACGATGCCGGTGATCTCCCCGGATTTCAACTGTACGTTGAGCGCCTGTAAGACGAAAGGCGAGCGCCCGCTGTAAAAGCGCTTGCTGATATTCCTGGCGTCGCACACCAGGGCCGCTTGTGTATTCTGGTTGTATGAAAACGGAATGTCTTTCACGGCTTGTACCAATATCCTGGCATTCTGTCCTAAGCTTTCTTTGGATGCTTCCGTGGCGTAGAGGTAAGATTTTCTGAAATCATAGATTTGCTGTTCGGTAGAGGAGCCCAGAGGATATTCCACGGAAAGGTCGAGCAGCTTACGCGATAGCTGGCTGTAATCGCCCTGTTCGGCCAGGGTATGCAATTCTTCATGTAAACTTACAGCCATGCTCAGGCAATTAAATGTGTAGGATAAATTTAAACAATTTCTTTGGCTTTTGCATGCAAAAATTCCAGGGCAGCTTCCCGCTCATTGGGAATGATCCCGTCGAGGATCGCATCTTTCAGGGCGTTCTTAAGATCGCCAACGCGCTTGCAGGGTGGGAGTTGAAAGATGGACATGATCTCTTCGCCGCTCACCGGCGGTTGCCAGTTCCGGATCTTGTCTTTTTCTTCCAGCTCAATGAGCTTTTCTCTCACCAGGCCAAAGTTGTGCAGGTAGCGTTTTACCTTGTTCGGGTTCTTGGTGGTGATATCTGCTTCGCATAAGGTCATCAGGTCATCGATGTCGTCGCCGGCTTCAAATAATACGCGTCGCACGGCGCTATCGGTGATTTCGGTTTTTGCCAATACGATAGGTCGTAAATGCAGGAGCACCAGTTTTTGCACATACTTCATCCGGTCGTTCAATGGCAGGCGCAGGTTCTCAAATATTTTCGGAACCATTTTCGCACCTTTCACCTCATGCCCGTGAAAGGTCCAGCCGTGCTCGGGCTCAAAGCGCTTAGTGGGTGGCTTGGCGATATCATGCAGGATAGCGGCCCAGCGAAGCCAGAGGTCTTTGCTGTTTCTGGCGACGTTGTCGAGTACTTCGAGCGTATGGTAAAAATTATCTTTATGCGATTTGCCGTTGATGGTTTCCACGCCATGCAGCTTCATCATCTCGGGGAAGATGAGCTGTAACAGTCCCGTATCCGAAAGCAGCTTAAAGCCGGTGGATGGAACGGGCGCGAGGATGATCTTATTAAGCTCATCGGCAATACGCTCTTTGGAAATGATGCTGATGCGCGCTTTTGTTTTTGAGATCGCCTCCAGGGACTTTGCTTCGATCGTGAAATTGAGCTGGGTCGCAAAGCGGATGGCCCGCATCATGCGCAGGGGATCATCGCTGTAGGTAATTTCCGGATCGAGTGGGGTGCGGATGCTGCGGCTTTCCATATCCTTCAATCCTCCAAAAGGATCGAGCAGTTTTCCGAAATTGGATTTGTTTAACCCGATCGCCAAAGCGTTCATGGTGAAATCGCGGCGGTTCTGATCGTCTTCCAGGGTTCCATTCTCTACAACAGGCTTTCGTGAATTGCGGTCATAGGACTCTTTACGGGCGCCAACAAATTCGAGTTCAAGGTCGCCGGTTTTCACCTGGGCCGTGCCAAAATTTTTAAATACGGCCAGGTGCGCTTTGTCTTCGCCAATGGTTTGATATACCAGCTCGGCCAGTTCGATGCCTTTTCCCAGGGTCACCACATCGATGTCCTTGCTGGGCCTTCCTAAAAAAATATCACGCACGAAACCGCCGATCACATAAGCCTCTACATTCAGCCGGTCGGCGCATTCGGCTATTACTTTAAAAATAGGGTGAGTTAAATGCTTTTCCACCCCGTAAAATTAAGGGAATTTTTGAGAATACAGATTCCTGTTCCGGGTCTGCACGGGTATTTTGAAAAAAATCATGAATCTGGCCTTGGCATTGGTTTTTTGAAAAAAATATTCCGGAATGTTTTTTTCAATACCGATAATACATCTCTTAAATAAATCATTTTGTAGATGAATCGTGGTTAATGACCTGTGAAGCGCGGCAGGTCAGGTTTGAGTATGTAAGATGATTTGAAACTATTTTTTTTCATGAGGTGTTTTTTTTCGTTCTTGCAATAAGAATAGTTAATCAGCGTTCATTTACGAGCAATTTTGGATACTGATCAGATCAAAATCATACATCCCCATTATGTATGTTTATGAAAGCAATTATTAAAGAAAAAAACGAAAATACATTGAGGCTGACCTTTTCAGGTGAGTTGAAAATTCCGGTAAAAGAAGGGATTCTTTACTGTGCGGTAGCAGATGTCATCCGTGTTGAATCTGATGGCAGCTACTCTACCTTTTACGTTGCGGGCGGCAAACGCTATGTCGTGTCGAAAGGGTTGAAAGAATATGAGGAACTGCTGCCGGAAAAAGAATTCTTCAGGGTGCATAAATCACACCTGGTCAATATTCATAGAATAGTGAAGTTCACCCATACCGATGGCAATTTCCTGGAAATGGGCGACGGCTCCCTGATTGAAGTGGCCAGGCGGAAAAAAGACGGATTTTTGCGGGCAATGAGTGTCAGGGGAAAAATGTGATCATTTCTTCTCCGGGATCAGGAGCGCGGCAATTGTTCTATAGTTGCTCCTTTTTTCTACCTTAAATAAGCTCACGTCATCCGTAAACAGGTTTGGGCTGACAGGTTCATGAATTCGTTGCACTTTCGTTGTAGCGGATCAGAAAGCATGAATGGATTCCGTTCATGCTTTTTTTATGTACCGAACATAAAAACGAATTTAAATCGCTTTCCGGCACTTATTGAAATCCAACTAACGAATTTAAATCTTCCGATAAAAGCGCTTACCGAATCACTATGTTTGATACATCCTGCACAAACAGGCCAGGACCAAATCCGATTGGATGCCGGAGAACTGCAAAAGTGCGGAACCCGGAAACTTTAAACAGAATACGAGAGCATAAAAAACTGCGTAGCATGAAAACACTCCTTTTAATAGCTTCTTTAATAACAGATCGTCGTTTTCCCATGATATAAATTCCTTACTATCCATCCATATTCCCAATCACTATCGTCCCCTGTTTTTATTGAAATTTCTAAACAATGTTTTTATGAAGTCTGTCTTTTACCTGGCTTTGCTCCTTATTGTGTTTGCAAAGCCTCTATACCCGCAGGTTCCTGCTATTACACACGTGAGCTGTGTGGGGAGTATGAACGGTTCCATAAAAATGACAATGCCGCCCGGAGCCTCTTATACCTATACCTGGCAGCCTGGCGGGCAAAACACGAGTAGCATTACCAGCCAGGGAGTGGGCACTTATGTCGTGAAAGTGACACGTATGGTCAATCCTTTTCCTATAGCTACATTTACTTACAACATCGGCTATAAAACCAAATGGCAATTACTGGCTCTGGGACACACGACAAGTACGAATGGTGATACTTTAAAAAACAATGTGGCTGCTACCGCCTGGACAAGGACATCTGAAGCCAGCAATGAAATTCCTGCCTCTGCCTCCGGATGGATCGAATACGTGGTGACAACGACGGCGCATAACAAAGGCTTTGGTTTTATGGATGCCGGATCATCCTCGGGTTGGAATAACGTTGACTATGCCTTTCAGTTAAATTCGGGAGGGAGCATGATTGCCCTTGATAATGTGGGGATGACAACATCCTCGATGGGTACTTATATCGTTGGCGATGTGCTGCGAATCGAAAGAGTAGGAAGCACCATTAATTTCAAAAAAAACAATACTACTTTCTGGACACGAAGCATCAGTGCCGGTATGGCCGCTTCTGTTCTTAAGATCAGGGCTTCCCTGTACGATGCCACATCGCGCCTCGAAAACCTCGGTTGCAGCGCCCCGGCGAATACGGCGAACGCCGGTTTACCCCAAACCATTACCTGCAGCAGTCCCTCCGTAGCTTTGACCGGTTACTCCAGCGCTACAGGTGTCACCTATTCCTGGTCGCCCGGTGGCGCCACGACATCTACACTTGGCGTGTCGTCGGCTGGCACCTATACCTTGAAGGTTACCGATTCTTTCTATGGCTGCGTGGTTTCTTCCACGGTAGCTGTTACCGCTAATACCGTGTTGCCCAACATCAGCTCCATAGCAAATAAAACATTGACCTGCACAACTCCTAATGCCATTTTATCAGGCACATCCACCACGTCGGGAGTGACTTATTCCTGGTCGCCGGGAGGCATCACCACCCCGGGCCGCATCGTATCATCCGCAGGAACGTATACCCTGAAAGTCACCAATCCAGTTAATGGCTGCTCCGCCAGCACAACGGCAACCGTCGTCAATAACATCGTTTATCCCAATATCAGTACCACCGCAAACCCGTCGGTTACCTGTACAAATCCCATCGCTGTTTTATCGGGCACTTCCACGACTTCCGGCGTTACCTATTCCTGGTCGCCCGGCGGAGCGCTTACACCGACTCTCAGCGTATCAGCGCCAGGCAGCTATGTTCTGCAAATAAAAAATCCGGTGAATGGTTGTGTCTCAACAAATACCTTAGCAGTGACCTATACCTGTACAGAGATCCCTCATTATTTTGTGCTTAAAAAAACACTCGGTAGTGGTTATTATACAGCTTATCATAATACCATCTACTTTGCCTTTGAAGAGGAATACTTTGATTCGGCACAAGGTACGGCCAACAGCCTTACCTATATGGTTGTAAACGACTTGAATGATCCCATAACAAGCGTTCCGGGCTTGGTAGAGGTTATAGGAGATAATCGTTTTTCTATTGATCTGAGCACTATAGGTGCCATGTCGCCGGGAGAGTTTTACCGCATTGCCATCACCAACAAAAAGAAAGAAGTGTTTTACGCCCGCTTTAAATATTAAGAACGATGAGTTATAAAAAAATAATAACGCCGCTTGTCGTTATCCTTGCTGTTGCCTTCTGCATTTTTTGGACACTCCGCAGCTCCAAAAAAATAGCTTATGTCAACACCATACAGCTATATGACAGTTTTAAGCTGAAAAAAGAACTGGAAGAAAAATTCAGCAAGGTGCAGTTGGCCAGGCAGAATTTGCTGGACAGCATCAAATTCAGGATCCAGTATGTGTCGATAAAGGGCGCTGCGCTTTCGGAACAGGAGAAGATGCAGGTGAATGACCTGCAGCGCTCGTATCTGTATAAGGAAAAGGAATTTTCGGATGAGAATGCCGCTACGATGCAGCAATATTCAGATCAGATCTGGAAACAGATCAACCAGTATGTCAACGACTATGGGAAGAAACAGGGATATGACCTGATCCTGGGAGCAACCGGTGAGGGCAATATCATGTTTGCCAGGACGGAAGAGGACATTACAAAAAACGTTTCGGAATACATCAACAGAAGGTATGCAGGTGCTCAGGAATAATTACATCATCATCGCCATCCTGTGTATGGTATGCTCATGCGGGAAGCGTGGGCCGCTCACCCATGAGATCTCTTCGCCGGCGGAGGCAAAGGCTTTCCTCGGGGAGGAAAAAGAAAAGGGATTTTACGAAACGAAGCTCAAAGACGTGAATTTTAAATTGAGTTACATTCCTGCCGAGGCCATGGCGCTTCGTGAACTAGGCGATCTCTCGCAGGCGAGTCAGGCTTCGTTTGATACTCTGGTGAAGGGCTATGAAGGCCTGCTGTTTTTTGACATGGCAATCAGCATTGATCATTTCAATGAAGAGATGATTCATTATGGCATAGTGACAAATGACGAAGCTTCTTTTGAAAACCGTGTAGCGTATTATTCGTTCGGTATGCAAAAAGACATCAGCCTGATAAGCGGGATGGATACAATTCCATGTACTGCGTATCATTACGAGCGAAACTATGGCATTTCGCCGCAGAACCATTTCATGCTGGGCTTCCGGACATCGCGTGTCAAGGATGTCGTGTTGGTGTATCATAACCAATTGCTGGCAACCGGCCCCGTCAAGTTTGCACTGAAAGAACAGGACTTAACCTATCATCCGAAGATCACGATCAATTAAAATATTATGGCAACATTATTTGGAACAACCAGGCGAAAACGCATCATTAGCTTTTTTCTACTCATTACGATCGTTTCTGAGATTGTAACGCCCACAGCCACGTGGGCGCTCACGGGCGGCCCGAGCCAGCCGGAGGTGCAGGCTTTTACACCGGTGAGTACTGCCGAAATGGTGGACCTCACCTCGGGTGATTTCCGGTACAACATTCCTTTGATGGATGTAGGCGGCTATCCGTTGAACATTGCCTACAGCTCAGGCATTGGGATGGACGACGAGGCCAGCTGGACAGGTCTCGGCTGGAACCTGAATGTAGGAAGCATCAACCGGAGCATGCGTGGCTTGCCCGACGATTTCAAAGGGGAGATCATCGAAAAAGAATTTAACACGAAGGACAACAATACGTATGGTGTTACCGTAGGAGCCGGGCTTGAGCTGTTTGGCTACCAGAAACCAAAGTCGTCCACCAAAACCAAAGGCAAGTTGAATATCGGCTTAGGCATCAGTTACAATAATTACACAGGCATCGGCATGGAACAATCTGCCAGCATTGGCATTTCTGCATCCAATCCTGCCAAGGGTTCCATGAATGCCTCGTTGGGCATGAAATCCAGCAATAGCGGTGGTTTAACCATTACTCCGAACCTGAGTTTCTCGGCGATCACTGATAAAAAAGAAAAGTGGGATGAAACCACCACGGGCTCTGCATCGATTGGGATTGGTATAAGTACGAATTCACGTTCGGGCCTGAAAGATTTAACGGTCAACTCCGGTTATGGACGAACCAAAGAAAAAAACAGCAGGTTGGTGATCCCGACCTCTATTGGCTATCTGACATTAAAATCCTCCTCCTCGCAAAGTGGTGATCTGGGATCGGCGGGAGTCATCAATTTCGGTGCGTCCAGCTACATGCCGCGCATCCAGAACTCGATGGTAAACACGTCGGTGGCCGTCAACTTCAAATTCGGAACCACGGTGTTTGGCCTGGATGGCGACGTGACCCTGGGCGGGTATTTTTCCAACCAATCACTCAAAGATCGCTATACCTCTACGCCAGCTTACGGTTATATGTTCAGCCAGGCAGGGCAGCATGCGAATAATGTGCTCATGGATTTTAACCGCGAGAAAGACCAGTCTTTTAGCCGCTATACAAAAAACCTGCCTGTCACTAACCAGACCTTTGATATCTTTTCCGTCAGCGGACAAGGCATCGGCGGTGCTTTCAGGCCATTCAGGAGTGAGGTAGGCTATGTGTTCGACAACAGGTCTACCAATACAAGCGACAGCTATTCGGCCAGCGGAGAGCTGGCGGCTACCCAAACAGCGCACCTGGGAGTCAATATTTCGGTGATAGATGTGAATACGGTGGCGGGTAAGTGGGAAGACGACAACGATGCGAAAGACAGGTTGTATGCCCGCAGTACCAGCGCAAACAAAGATTACGAGCCTTATTACTTCAAGGAAGTGGGCGAGAAGTCGGCCGATGATGTGCAGGGAGCTTTGTATACGGCCATCGGCGGCGACGAGGCTTACCGGATCAAAATCGATAAGCTCATAGATCACAGGGCTACCAATGAACTTGAAAAATGGAGCGGTGGATCTACAATTCCTGTCCCCTCAGCCAATTACATACCGGAGCGCCAGAAGAGAAACCAGCTATTGTCAACACTTAATTTTAATGAGGCAAAGCAATACGGACTGGACAAGAAAATATACAACAGGCAGTATGCAGGGAATACGTCGATGAACATCAGCACCTCTGCCAAAGCGCATCACATTGCTGAAATTACAGCCCTGCGCCTCGATGGTAGCCGTTACATCTACGGTTTGCCTGCCTACAATACGCACCAGGAGGAAATCACCTTCAATGCGAGCTCTTCAACAAGTACCGGCAATAATTCCACTACACCAGCCAATTCTTCCTATGTGAATACAAGCGGCAATGTGTCCTACGGCGGCCAGGACATCAGCGTCGACAACAAGAAAGGCATCGATCATTATTACAACCGTGTAAAGACACCGGCTTATGCCCATTCCTATTTGTTGACGGCCATCGTATCGCCCGATTATGTGGATGTGTCCGATAACGGGCCGGACGATAGCGATTTTGGCAATTACACGAAGTTCGAGTACGAAAAAGTATACAACACCGCCAAAGCCTCCGATAAATTCGGCTGGAGGATGCCTTACGAGGCTGGCAAGGCTAATTTCAATGAAAATGGAAAATCCATTGAGAACGACGATCAGGGAAACCTGGTGTATGGCGAAAAGGAGTTGTGGTTTGTCAAAAAGATCACTACCAGGAGCTATGTGGCTGTTTTTGAATTGGGCGACAGGCACGATGCCCTTGCCGCGCAGAGCGTGAATGGTGGCCAGGGCACCAATCCTACCAAAACCAAATACCTTAAATCCATTGCTCTGTATGCGAAGCCCGAATATGACGCCGATGCAGCCAATAATTACGTCAATGCCGTGCCGATTAAAGTGGTACATTTTGTCTATGATTACTCCTTGTGTCCGGGAGTACCCAACAACGATGGCGCTGCTGAAATTGTAAACGGAACCAACATCAATGCCGGTAAAGGAAAGCTCACCCTGAAGGAAGTGTATTTTACCTATGGCAAATCCGATAAGGCAAAAGTCAATAAGTATAAATTCAATTACGGGCAGGTACTGAGTGGATCTTCGCAGCTGAATAATTTTGCTTATCATCCGAAGGCTTATGACCGCTGGGGTAATTACATGCCTCTGAACAATGATCCGGCAGCTTATACCAATATGTCCATTCCTACGAATTACGCTTACAACAGTGCGCTGAACAATTCTGAATTCCCTTATGTCGATCAGTTCAGCAAGGCGCATGCGGATTTCAGGGCCTCGGCCTGGAACCTTAGCCGGATCGATCTTCCTTCGGGAGCTGTCATCAAGGTGAATTACGAATCCGACGATTATGCCTTTGTGCAAAACAGGCCGGCAATGCAGATGATGAAAGTAGTCGGGATCTCCGATAACGCTAGCATTGGCAGTACCGCTACCGCAGGAACAGTGGGCGATCTGTATTCATCCGGCTCTGATAGCAACCATAAAAAGTATTTGTTTTTCGAGCTGACGGAAAACCTCAATTACAATTCGGATCCTGCTGTGGCAAAAGCGCTCATTACGAAGAATTACCTAAAGGACATTCATGAAGGAGGCAAATACCTTTATTTCCGCTTCCTGGTGAATCTGACGAATACCCATAATGTGCCGACGCAAAACACGGGTGATCACTTTGAATATGTGTCGGGCTATGCCGAGCTTAATGGCGAAACCCCCGATTGCGGAATTGTGCCGGGTCTGATGTCCAATGGCCGCCAGGTAGGCTACCTGCAGCTGAACGATGTAGTACGCGACGACAAGACGTCTGTCGGAAGTCTTTTAAAAACAAACCCTATTACCAAAGCGGCCCTCAATTTCGGTAAGGTGAATTACAACAACATGGTGTGGGACGCTTCGTTTTCTCCTCCCTCCGATGTGGTGGATGCCTTAAAACAACTGGCTTCTGAGGCTACCGGCGGACCTTTTAAAACGATCATGCAGGCTATCAAGGGACCTAACAACAGCCTCATGGGTAAAAAGTATTGCCAGGAATTCGTCTATGGCAAATCCTGGGTCCGACTTTATAACCCGAACGGACATAAGTTCGGTGGTGGCTCACGCGTCAAATCCTTAAGCATCAATGATAGCTGGACTGAGATGACCGGTGGGCAGCAAAGCTCGGAATACGGGCAGGACTACTCCTACGAAACAACCCTGAACGGTGAGAGCATCAGCTCCGGTGTGGCTTCTTATGAGCCGATGCTTGGCGGCGATGAAAACCCTTTCCGCCAGCCGGTATTCATGGGGCCTAATAAATTTACGATGCTTGTTCCCGATGAGCGCTTCTTTATGGAGGAACCTTTTGGAGAAACCTTTTTCCCTTCCGCATCGGTTTCCTACAGCAAGGTCAAGGTAAAAAACAGAATACCCGCGGATGCCAATGTGAAAACACACGGTACGGGTTCTGTGGTGCATGAGTTTTATACCGCCAAAGATTACCCGACCATTACGTCGCATACGCCCATCAATCCGAAGCAATACAAGCCACCATTGGGAGGCCTGCTCAAGATCATGTCGCGCGATTATGTGTCTGCTTCGCAGGGCTATGTAATTAAGCTGAATGATATGCACGGAAAGCCGAAGGCCCAGTCGGTATACGCGGAAGGCTCTGCGACAGCGCTCAGCAAGGTGGAATATTTCTATCAGACGAAAGGGAATGGCTACACAGACTACGGCCTGATAGACATTCATTCGGATGCACGCTGTACGCCAAATGAGCTGGATAATTCCTGCGTGGTGATTGACCCGAAAGGAGACATCCGGAAAACCACGATAGGCGTGGATTTTGATGCCGTGGCTGATTTCAGGGAAACGCAGACTACCTCGGTGATGGGAGGCGCACAGATCAACCTGTCGATGTTCCTGGTAGGGGTTTTTCCTGGTATTGTGCCTTCTGTATGGCCTGATTTCAGCTATGAAAAAACACGCTTCCGCTCGGCGGTTATGACTAAGGTGATCAGCCAGTATGCTATCCTTGAAAAAACAACTGCTCATGACAATGGCTCCAGTGTCACCACCTCTAACCTGGCTTTCGATTCGCAAACAGGGGATGTCCTGGTGACAAAAACCAAAAATGATTTCCACGACGACATTTACTCGCTGAAGTACCCTGCGTTCTGGGGTTACGACCTGATGGGACCTGCTTATAAAAACATCGGCTACACTGAAATAGTGAGCTTTTCTTCGCCGGGAATGGCTACGGTAGCGCGTCCTGACCTCTTCCTCGTGGGCGACGAAGTAAGTCTTGGAGCAGGAAACAAGGGCTGGGTGTGTAGTGTAACCGGAAGTATGGTAAGCATCATGGACCAGGCCGGAAACCTCTCGGCTACAGGAACGAATGTGACGGTGAAAGTATTGCGCTCGGGCAGGCGCAACCTGCTCGGCTCGCCCATGGCCTCTCTCACGAGCATGGTCAATCCGGTGGACTACGGAAACGATGGCCTCGATGCGAAGCTCGATGTGAGGACCTCTCCGGGCAAAGACTATAAAATCCTCAGTACGTCTGCCATCGAATACAGCGATCAGTGGCAAACCTTTAGAGGTTATGAAATGACAGAGCGGGGTAAATGTACCTGCGCGTTGACAAGCTATGGTACAAGCTGCATTGATTATCTAAAGACTTATATTTTTTCTACAACGCACGGGGTAATCCCCGGAGCATTCGACTCATTGAACATGAATGGAAATGTAGCGACCCATACCCTTCCTGATCATTGCGAGCTAACATTCAATATGAATCCGGTATCGATGTATCATGGCTATCCTGTCAACTGGGAAAGCTTGTTGGAAATGGGCTATTTTAATTATGATTTCGTCACAGATCCGGCAACCTGCTCGGCATCCATCGTGGGAAGGGTCTATGACGAGTCATTAGGCCTGCCGGGACCTGGAGACTATGTACAGTTTACCATAAGCGGAGGAATTAACTGCCCTCCGTTGTATAACTGTTCATCGGAAGGTGGTACAACCGTGAAATGCGGTGTCAGGGAAGGTGATAAAGTGAATCCGTTTTTTTATGGAATCAAAGGCTCCTGGAGGCCTAAAACCAGCTGGTCGTACCTGGAAGGGCGGAAGCAAACCGCATCGATGGCAAACAATAACATGGATATCCGGAACGATGGAACCATCCGGGAATATTATCCGTTCTACGACATTCCCGCTTCGGGTGGTCCCTGGACGGTGACTGTCGCCAACAAGAACCGCTGGACCTATACTTCTGAAGCGACTAAGATCACACCGCATGGTATGGAAGTAGAAAATAAGGATGCCCTGGGCCGATACTCTTCAGCGTTATATGGCTATAATGCCACCTTGCCTGTGGCAGTAGCTTCCAATGCGCAATTGCAGGAAATTGCTTACGATGGTTTCGAAGACTATGGCTTCTTTGCAGTTATTTGCAATGCCACGAGCCAAAAACGCCATTTCGATTTTTCAAAATACGCGGCTTCTATTACCCATAAACAGGCACATAGCGGTAGTCACAGTATTAAAGTAGGA
Source organism: Hydrocarboniphaga daqingensis (assembly GCA_943362175.1). Taxonomy (GTDB): domain Bacteria; phylum Bacteroidota; class Bacteroidia; order B-17B0; family Aurantibacillaceae; genus UBA4416. The sequence continues at coordinate 193,706 of CALRIU020000009.1, forward strand.
CCGTTATCGGGCATCTCTATCTCAAACGACGTTCTGAAATCGGAGTGCATGGTGCCGCCACCGCCAACGTGTAACTATGTGTTGAGCTGTTCGGATTTTATTTATCCTTTTGCACCGATCACGGCCAGTGGACCGAAAAAATACATGGTGTCGTATTGGGTAAAAGAAGAACCTACAGTTGTATCAGCCATACCGGTGATCACCTATCCGAACTCGTCCATCGGCATTTCGCTTTCAGGGCCTGGTTCGGTAGCGATGGGAAGCCTGAAGAAAAGCGAGATCATCGACGGATGGCAACGCGTCGAGCAGGATTTTACGATTGCCGCATTATCCAGTGGCAGCCTGAATGTGACACTTCAGAATACCGCCTGGTCTACCAGCTACTTCGACGACATCCGGATCCATCCGTTCAACAGCAACATGAAGTCGTATGTATACGATCCTGTGACCCTGAAATACGTGGCGGAGCTGGATGCCAACAATTTTGCCACGTTTTATGAATATGACGAAGAGGGAAGCCTGGTGCGCGTGAAAAAAGAAACCGAGCGGGGCATTATGACGATCAAGGAAACGAAAAATCATACCAAACAATAGCACTGATCATGACCCATTTCATAGCAAGCGCACTGAGCGCTACGTTTTTCCCGAAGTCACGAGCGTTTTGGAAGTTGTCAGTGGCCTTCCTGCTCCTGTCATCTGTAGCAGGTGCCACCAATACGCCAATTGAGAAAGCACTGGTAGATTTTAAAAAAGTAAATGACCTGTATGCCGCAACGGCGTCTTATTCGCTCGATATCCGGTATTCGGTGTTTGATAGCTATGCAGGAGGGAACCTGGTAGAGCAGAAGTCGGGGAAATACCTGAAGCACGGCGCGCAGAGCTATTCAAAAGTATTGGATGTGGAAACGATCATCAACCCGAAGCGGACACTGATCGTCAATCACGAAGATAAGTTCATTGTGATTACCGATACCAGGAAAGTAGAGCTTTCGCCCTTGCAGGCAGATGCTGCCGTCCTGCTTAAGCTTTGTAGCAGTATTGATGTAGAAGAGCAGGGGACATCAGGCAGGCATTACACCCTGAACTTTTCGGAAGAAGAGGAACATGAGTTTTCGAAAATAGAGGTCTTCATCAACCTTTCGGATTACAGCCTCAAAAAAATGATCCTGTACTACAACCAGGAAATGCCACTGGATGCGAATGATTATTATGCGAAGGAAAAAAAGCCGCGCCTGGAAATCGTTTATACTTCCTTTACACCCGTCGCCTCTCTTAACCCGGCCTTTTTTGAAGAGTCGGCCTATCTCAGCACTACACCGACTGGCCCGGCAACCCCTATTTCTTACAAAGGCAAGGGCAAATGCGCCGCTTACGAGATCATCAACCAATTGCAATCTGTGAGATTCAGAAAAAAATAAACACATTATGGCAACAAAACATAGCATCCGTTTACGCTTAGCACTCATCATGGTGCTGTTCATCGCTGGCTTTGCCAATACCGTCAGGGCTACACATGAGATAGGAACAACGCGGTTGTCGGGCCCGGCAGCAGCAGTCAATTCTGTTCTGTTTATCCAGGATAACAAGTATGATGATATTGCTGCGATGCCGGCAATGAACACCTGGGGCTTTTATGATAAGTCTTTCAGGAACAAGCTGACGCTCGGTATCAACCGCTACAGCACAGTGGCCCTGGCCGATTTTGTGGCTACTGTAACCCTCCAGGTGACATCGACCGCGCCGCAGGCATTGGGTGGTGCCGTGACCGTGCTTACCAAAACCCTCTCGGTAAGTTATGAAGGGAAGAACGATCATCAGTCCTCATCTCCGCACCTCTCTATCGATCAGGATGTCTGCACCTTTAACGATGGCTACAGGGTGGCAACAAAAATAACGGGTATTGCTGTCACGTCTTCAGACCCTGCTTTGAACGGTTCTGTATTGCCCGCCAATGTCTACCTGGAATCCGAGACCGATGCCGACCGTTACTATCCGCTGAGGGTGAATACGGCCCCTTATACCAGTAATAAAGATGTCACGATCTTTTACCTGCCGGCATCCGATGAATTCGAGATCTCCTGGAAACGCATTCACGGTGCGGAAGAATACGACCTGGAGTGGATCTGGCTCGATGGTGCCAAGAACAGCTACTGGACGAATAACCCGCAAATCGATTTCCGGAATAATTCTACCCGCGTGCGCACCAGCCAGCAGTCGTACAGGGTAAGCAATATCTTTGAGAAGGGCCAGCTCTGTGTCCGGCTCAGGGGAGTCGGCAGAACGGGCTCCAGTCCTAACGCCTGGGATAAACTGTGTTATACGCCATGGTCGTGGCAGGATAAGACCACGCTGCTTTCCACCGGGCTCCCGGCAGGAGATACCTATACAAGCACACCGGCGCCTACCACCGGAACTGATTTTCTGTATTATGTCACCATCGATGGTATAACGGCGATTCAACTGTCTGCTTCGGGAGGATCACAAATCCCTCCGGTGCATGAATTTGATAAGAACTGGCAGTACCAGGCGACGTATGCCGAGGAAGGAAAAAAGAAGGAAGTGATCAGCTATTTCGACGGCTCCCTGAGAGGACGGCAGATGGTGACACGCATCAATTCGGATAACAATGCCATTGTGGGAGAAAGCTATTACGACTATAACGGGCGCGCAGCAGTGCAGGCCCTGCCGGTTCCGGTAGAAGACGCGACGATTAAATTTTATCAATACAACGTATCGGGACAGCTTGGCTTTAATTTCGACGAGATCTCGCATAAGCCTTATACCAAAAAATTCTTCGATGAGGAAAGTGCCGCCGGTACCAGTACCACCTGCGTGGCCTCTGCTAACGGGCTCGACCCGGCTTATGGCTCTTCCAAATATTACTCCGCCAATAATCTCAACCAGCTATTTGCCCAGGGCTATGTGCCTGACGCAGAGAAGCTGCCTATCAGTCAAACGGTATTTACCAACGACAATACCGGCCGACTGGCAGCGCAGGGTGGAGTAGGGAAGACTTTCCAGATCGGCAGCGGCCATGAAACCAAATATTTTTATGGCAGCCCGGAGCAGATTGAGCTCGACCGCTTATTCGGTTCGGAAGTAGGCTACAACCAGCATTATCAAAAGAATATGGTGGTGGATGCCAATGGCCAGGTATCGGTGAGCTACCTCGACCAGCAGGACAGAGTCATCGCTACTGCGCTATCAGGGCAAAGCCCGGCTAATTTATCGCCGCTCACAGATGGAGAAGGTCATCCCCTGTTTCCTGCGCCTACAGCATCCAACGTGATCAACGCTGATCTGTTGAACAAAGTAAATCCCGGAGATACCGATACAGAGCTCGATAACAATCACCTGATAGGGAACGAGCTCAGCTTCAGCAAAAAAATACTCGTCCCTTCCGCGGCAACCTATACCATCAGCTACGACCTGAATGGTGCCTCATTCACCTACAGCTGTCTGCCAGCCAATGTTTGCTACGATTGCGTCTATGATCTTGAGATCAATATCGTTGATAATTGCCAGAACAATCCTCCGGGCTTTACAAAAATCACCCATACGCTCGGTAACATCATTCCTCCTGCAACGGAAAATGGCTCTGTCACGCCAGCCTATGCGCTGGACCTGGATTGTAATGACGAGGTCCATTTTTCAACCTCGCAACTGAGCTATTCAGGAAGTCATCTGCTGGTAGATCTGCAGCAGGGAGAATATACCATCACGAAAACCCTTAAAGTAAACCAGGAAGCCTTATCCTATTACCTGGCTGAATATTTAAAAAGTGACTGTGTGAAACAGCGGGAGGATTTTGCTGCATTCAGTGTGCCGGATACCAGTGGCTGTAACCTCACCTGCGACGCCTGTGTGGCGGCCCTGGGAACACTCACCTCCTATACAACTTCCGGAAAAGGAACCGCGGAAGACTGGCAGAGGGAATATGATATTTGCCGTGAGCCATGCGAGTATGTGAGCCTGTGCGATGCGGCTTACATAACTATGCTGGCCGATGTATCACCAGGCGGGCAATATGGCGATTGGGAAGATGAGCAGGGAAATTGCAATCCCTCGCTTTACACCCTGTCG
>CALRIU020000010.1:0-187913 GCA_943362175.1 Hydrocarboniphaga daqingensis
GAGACGCATCTGCTGAACATTACCGACAAGGGAAATGCCGATCAGTTCTCCATCCACCACCTGATTTCTTCCCAGGACGATTACCTGCGCCGTTCGGCTTAGCGCTTAAGCAAATTTTCCAGGTTTTAGAAAACGGGAAGGTTTGCTTACGGGAAGGTTTGCTTAAATGCCCATAAAACTCAAGATCTGCTTATATGCCCTTGCTCCCGGGTTGATGAACTGGAAGATCATCGGTACATGGCGTTTTCGCTTCACGATGATGAAGGGCGTGGCCGGTTGGTATTTCACCGCCTCTGCGTAAAACGCCTCATTCATCTGTTTGATCACCGGGTAGGTCTTTCCTCCCATGAAGATGATGAACGGCGGCATGCTTTTGCTTAAGTGATAGGCTGGTGACGCTTTTTTCCAGGTAGCGGGATCGTTGGAGAATACACGCCGGTACATGGTGTCGTTTTCGTTTTTCGAGAGGGAAAAGTAGCGGTACATGTCCAGGCCGAAGGCATCGATAAGCACGGTTCCTTTGATCGGATTCTTGATGCCGAGCTTTTCAAAATAACGGTCGTCGGTAGCCACCAATGCCGCGAGCTGCGCACCGGCCGAGTGCCCCGAGATATAGAGGCTTCCGGGGTCGCCTCCAAAAGAGCTGCAATTTTCTTTTACCCACTTCACAGCTTCGGCTACATCCGTGGCCATGCCTTCATTGTTGGTGGCCGGACTTAGCCTGTAGTTGATCACCACGCCGATAATGCCTTTGCGCGCCATGCCCTTTCCGAAAAACGGATAAATGGATTTTTTGCCGTGGATCCAGTTGCCGCCATGCACAAAAATCAATACCTTTTTGGGCTCTTTGATTTTTCGTGGGGTATACACATCGAGCTGAAGATTGTGCCGGGCATTATACGTCACGTTTTTGGTTTTGCTTACCGGCTTGATGGAGCAGGCAGACATGAGCAGGCAGGTAGCCAGGAGAAAGAGAAAGGGATGGTTCATAAAGAAAGCTCTGATGGTAAGATGATGACTCATATACGACATGTTGGGCTCGTCGGTTCTCATAGGATTTACTTTTTACTTTTTTTGCGGTTGTAATCTATCAGTCCCATAAAGCGTAGCATCTTGCGGCCATTCTGTTTGATGTTGAAGCGGTAACCTACAAAGCCTACCACGCGGGCAATGTATTTGGTATTGTTGAACATCACCTCGTTGAAGGCAAAATTACCGTCGTAAGTGGCCAGCACGCCTGCAAAGAAGCGCATGTTGTCATAGCGCAGGGCATTCTTGGCATTGACGGCTGTGGCGAGGTTGATCCTGAACGATTTGTCCTGCCCGCTAATGGTGCGGTAATAGGTTTTTTGTCCGCCGATGCCCACATTGACGGCTATGGCGAAGCTGAATTTTTTATAGATCACGAAGGTGTGGCCGTAGCCACCGTTAACGCCGGCAGAGATCTGCGATACCTGGTTGATCTCGCTCAGGGCAGGCGAGAAGTTATTGATAAAAGGATAGCGGATAAACGACGAGTCGTTGGAAGAGAAGACCACATGCGAGTGGTAAATGCCCGCCATAAAGGAGCCGGCACTTTTTTTCTGGACATCGGTAAAGGAAAAGGCTCCGCGCAGGGAATATTTTTCGCTGTTGAATACATAAAAGGTATTGATGCCGAAAGAGGTGACGTTGATGTCGGGCCTCACCACGATGGTATCGTCGCTGCTTTCGTTGGCCCTGAAATCGCTGGTGTTGTATACGTAAAAGCCTTTATAGCTCTGGTAATTGAGGTCGGTGATCACTTTCCTGCCGATGAGGGTGAGCTGGAAATCCCTGCTTTTGGTATCACCACGGCCAGGTTTGGCCCCGAACTTAATACCCGGCGAAAAGCCAAAGGTGAGGATGATGTTACTGAAATTGAAGCCGACGTGGTAATAGTTGTTGGGCGAAAAGCGCATGGTGCGTTTTTTTTCCAGGTCGGTGAGGTTAAAGCCGTAAAATTTTTTGGCAACAGGTATGGCAATCGTCAGCCGGTGCTTTTGGTTTTTGATGTAGTTGGTATCATATGCCGGAACCTTGGGCGCCAGGAGCTGCTTCACATACCAGCGGTGCGGGTACATGAACTTATCGGCAAATGTTTTTTTCGGAATATCGTCAACGATCAGCTTATGAATGACCGTGTCCATGAGGTTACGGGCAAGGCTATCAAGCTGGGCAAAACCGGAAGAGGAAAGGCAAAAAAATGACAATAAGATGATTAGCCTCTTCATGTAAACGAATGATAAGCTTCCCCTGGGATAGCTAATTGTCTTACATAAAGTTTAATGCCAGTTAGAGGCACGACGTTAGCGTGTCTGGATATTGAAGCGGTCGTTGGTCCTGAATTTCTGAGCGAATTTTTTAGCGCCTTTGCCGTAAGGGAAGCGTACTTTTAATCCCCCTGTGTAGCATACATCCATGATGTTGACTCCTGCAGCATCTTCCTGCTTCCCGACACGCATCCTGTAATCCAAAAATATGCCCAGGATCCCGAAGTTATGCTCAATACCGGTACCGAGGTTGAGGCCCACCCAGCGGTTCCTTACGACCGTGTTCACCGCATAGTATTCTTTCAGGTTCAGGTAATCGAGCTGCCCGGTAAAAAAGCCGTCGTACGTATTGTAGCTCACGCCTACAAAAGGATAGAGCAAGGTTTTTTTATTGGGGAAGTGAGCCACCATTTCGAGGTTCATTTCGGTGGTGCTTGCCCTTACATTCAGCCAGGTCGGTTCGATGTTGATGGGACGGAAATAGCTGTACAGCGTAGAAACACGGATGAAATTATTGATCTCGTAGTTAAGGCCTCCGCAATAGCCCGGTGCGTTGTTGTTGTCTTTGATATTGCGGGCAAGGTATACCACGCTGATGTTGGCGCCTGCCTTTGCGCTCCACCTGGTATATTGGGTCTGCTTAGGAGTAATGGAAGGAGTGCTTGCTGCCCTGATGGGTGTTTTGATGGTTCTGGCCGGTTTTACCTGTGCCATTGCCAGTACATTGAAAAGGCATAACAGAAGGAAGATGTAGATTTTTACCATAGGACTAATTTACTTATATATTATAAAAAACGGTAATTTAATTTCATATCTGGTACCGGATTTCTGATAAGTGGTCATGTAGATCCGATAAACGGCTGTAGCTGTTTTATAAGTGGTGGATTAAAAAAGCCCTTCACGATGCATCGTGAAGGGCTTTCTTTTAAAATCAAAAACGTGTTATTCAGAAACTTCTTTTTTACGCATGGAACCGATAATGATCGGCACCAGGAAGATCAGTACGGTGAGGATGGAGGTGCCCCAATCGGCAGCCGGGCTTTCCAGGAATTTGCTTAACGCAGACTCAGGCATGAAGTGTTCTACCAGCGACAGGATGAGTTTGATTCCGAGCACGGCAATCACCACAAAAGCCGCTGTTTCCAGAGCCGGGATTTTTTCCATTAATGTCACAAAGCCCTGTGCTACGAAACGCATGGCCAGGATACCGATGAATACACCGCCCCATACCAATACGATGTTGTCGGTAAAGGCTACTACGGCAAACACGTTGTCAATCGAGAAGGCCATATCCATGAGCTCCACCAGGGCTACCGTTGCCCAGAAATTGCCTAAAGCGCCAACGGTAGAGCGGTAAAGCCAGTTTCCTTTTTTATCGAGGATGTCATCTTCTTTATCTTCGGTTTGTTTGCCTTTCCACCAATCCCACACCAGGTATAATAAATATAAACCGCCGATTGGTTTCAGGAACCAGAATTTCACAAGGAAAGCGGCAAAGAGCAGGGCAATGCCCCTGAACACATAAGCGCCGATAATACCATAGCGCAGGGCTTTTTTGCGCTGCTCGGCCGGTAAGTCCATGACCATGGTTGCCAGTACGGCTGCGTTATCTACAGAAAGCAAGCTTTCGATGACGATTAAGTTCAAAATAATACCACCGGATACCAAAGGGTTATTGATGATTTCCTGGATGTTGTCGTAAATGCTCATAGTTTAAAAATTTCGATAAATATAGGTTTTATTTTCACTCAGCCACGCTACCTGATCTGAATTAATTTTGACTGGTAATCGCGGCTTCTTTTGAGGTAGTAGATCAGGAGCAGAACCGAGAACAGGGTGCTGGCCAGGCCCGGCAGGCTCCATCCCAACACATCGTACACGCCATGTAAAATAGCAGGAATTAAAATGGCGAGCGTATACAGGCTCTGCCGGTATTTGGGAATGATGTTGGCAAAGGAGATGAAATAACCGGCGATGCCCGCCCAGATGGCATGCAGAAAAGGAAGACAGGTAAGCCTTGCCACATTCATAAAAAAAGCAGCATCATAGCCTAAGGTTGTGTTCGTGGTGGTTTGGTAATGGACGCCTTCGAGCACGCCGAAGCCAATCCCGGAGATGAGGCCGTAAAATACCAGCGTTTGCGGTACCAACGGTTCTTTGGTGGTGCGCAGCAAGAAGAGCAGGGGCAGGGCTTTGATGGTTTCCTCCGTGAGGCCTACGCCTAAAATATAGCCGACGAGCCTCCCGAAGAAATTTCCGGATTCGGTCATAGCATACAAAAAGCTTAATGGTGGGATGCTCTGTAGGTTCACCAAAATGAAAGCGGTGATCTGCGTCAGGAAAAACAGGATGACCGTGTTGCGTGTGGTCACCTGTTTGGTGCTGAACATATAATAGAAAAAGATACCCCAGATCACTGAAAAATACAGGGAGATCGCATAGTAGGTGAGCAGTGTGCCGAAGGTAAAGGTGATGAGAAAAGCAGGGGCAAGGCCTATCGACGCCAGCCAGATCAGCTTTTTGTCTTTGATCAGGTCTTTTTTGATGAAGTCGAAGCCGGGCAGGATCAGCTCTTTTCCGATCAGCTTGACCTGGTTGATGATGGAGCCATTGTTTTTGATCCGGACTTTGACACGGTTCTGTTTGAGAACATCCCTCACGGTTTGCGTGATGCCCGGCGCGTGCTCAGGGCTGGCCTGGTCGCTCATCAGGATCTTGCCGTCCTCCACATACGTTCTGAGCGCATCCAGTGAGTAGGGCCCGAACCGTTGGTTATTTCTCAGAACAAAATACATACACTATTTATTGGCAAGGGTAATCACCACCACGCGGCCGCCTTCTTCCGGCGACAGCAATAGTTTTTTTCCATCGCTCAATTCTACCGAGGAGCCTGTCGGGATCAGCTTATCCTCCGTCAGGTCTTTCAATCCTGTGAGTGTCTGGTTAATGAGCATCCATTTATCACCCATCAGCTTGAAATAACCTACAGGCACTTTGTGCTGGTCGGTGAGCTTTTCGTTGCGGATAATATTTCCGTTCACATGCCATTGAAACAAATACTGATCGTGGTACACCATCAGGCGGTGGTTGATAGGCTTCCAGACGCCCGGTGTAAACTGGGCATAGAGATCGAGCACCGGTAGCGTCCCCACATGCGGCGTCCCGCAGAAAGGGCAGGCCGGCCTGGTCGTATTATTGAAGACGTACCACTTCTGATCGCATTTGGTATTGGAGCAGGGCTGCATGAGGTCCGTGGTTTTCAGCAAGGCTTGTTCCCACTGGTCGGCTGTCGGGCGGTTCATCGGCGCATGCAGGCCATTGATGAAGGCCTGGTTGAAAAGCTCTGTCAGGTAAGGGCCTGTAATGGTATAAGGGAGTTTGTTGATATCGGCCCAGGGCAGCTCTTTCGGATTGAGCTGGTTGATTTTCGGACGGTTTTCCGCATTGGTCGGGTGCTCGATGAACAGCGCTTTTTCGCCCATCGACAGGAGGTCGTCCTTCTCCGTATCGAGGTCATGCACCTTGCCGCCTTTGAGCGGATGCCTGTACAGAAGGAACATGTAGATGAGGACAGCAAGGGCGTGCAGGTCGGTGACGCGGCTCGGCAGCTTGCGGTTAGGATCGTCCTTTTTGAGGTGCTTGGTAGCCAGTACTTCCGGTGCAATAAAATCGGCGGTACCGATCACATCAGGAGGAAAAATTCCGGGAACTACCAAACCGTCGATATCAATGATGTTGGCCGATTTGGTAACCGGATCAATGAGGATATTTTTGTAGGAAAGGTCGGAATGCGCCAGGCCTGCAGCGTGCATGCGTTTCACGCCGCGCGCGATGTTCACGCCAATCTGGAAATAGCTCAGCCAGTTGCCCAGCTCCGAATCGTCAAGGCGCAGCGGAAATTGCTTATTCCTGAATTTGGGCGAGGCAAACCATTTGCCTTCCTTTTCTTTTCCCTGGATCAGGTTGCTGGTGGCATAGCCTTTCTGAAATAAAAATTTCTTATCGTAGGTAGGAACGATGATGCCTGTCTGCGAGCCTTTTTCGATCACATCCGTTGGCCAGCAAAAGAGCGTTTTGTAGTAGGCGCCTCCTTCCTTGTTGAAAAAAGCTTCCCTGTACGTTGTGGCAATTTTCTTAAGCCGCTCTTTGGAGTTGAAATCCTGCGGATCGCGAAACAGGGCCACTACATAGGACTTGTCGGGACTGAAGAAGACGTCCTTCATGCCGCCGCGCATCGGCTCGCCGTTATCAACGTATTGGTAGGATTTGGTGTTATCTATAATGGATCTTACGGTTATTGTTCCCATACCTGTATTTCAATTGGTTTGTGTTTTGCAGCGCTGCATCCGGGAATGGCGCTTTCACTTCGTCTTTAGTATTCTTTTGTTAAAAAATGATTGCCAGTGTTCTGTCGTCATGGTTTCCCGGGCTCCAGAAATCCATCCAGTCCGACAGCTGTTGTTCGATGTGCTCGTTCGTTGCACTCAGCTCTACCTTGGTTCCCGCATCGTTTGCGCCTTTCAGGTCATCCACAAACTCTTTCCATTTTTCCACTTTTTCCAGGTTGGCTTCCACCACAAACTTCGGATCGTAGATGCCGTCCGTCATCAGGAACATGTAGGCAAAATCGGGAAATACCTTGAAATTGATGCGGCTGGCAAACTTCGGCGAAGCAAAGATCTCGGTGGTGGTGATGAAGCGTGTGCCTCCGCCGAATTCACCCACATCGAGCCAGTTCATGAGCTTCACTTCCGAAAAGTCTTTCGGGATCACGGCAATCGGGCAGTCGCCCACGCCGAAGCTGAGCACGGCTGTACCAAAATCAAAAGGCTTGAATAAGGTAAAAATAAAGGTGCTGTTGAAATCGGTGATCGTGTAACCCTTCGCTGTTGCGAACTCCAGGAGCCTGTCGTGTACCCGTTTCGCGCCGCCGCCAATCAGGTTATAAATGCAGAGGTTCAGCTCTTTTCTGATGGTGTCGTTGGACTCGGCCTGGTTGCCCAGGATCAGGGATTCGAGCTTCTGATGTGTTTCGCCGGACAAAGCGGTTTTGAAATAATCGATGATGTATTCGCAGGCCAGTCTGGAGCCATGGCGGCTTACCCTGGCGCTACCGGCTCCGTCGGATACCACAACAAGGCTCCAGCCTGTATTGCCGAGATCGGCGAAGGCGAAATCGTCGTCCCTGAAAGAACCCACATTGGCGTGGCTTCTGCCGCGTTTGGAAGCCACCACGATATGCCTGTTGGCAATGTTTCCGAAAGCAGTTGCGTTGTCTTCTTTCCAGAACTCATCGGCCGGGTCGCTCGGGATGTTTTTCCATAAGGACTTGGGATCCGGATTGATGATGAAAGGAATGATCTTTTCGTGAAGCTCCGAATCTTCGGGTTCTTCATTAAGCCTGTATTTCAGGCTGAGCCTAAATTCCCCGCTGTTCTCCGGTTTTCCCGAAATGGTTTTGCTGTCCCTATCGTAAGTCATCCCGCCAACAGCGTCGAGGTGATCGAGCTGGTAGAAGGAAAAATCCGTCCAGTTATTTTTTTCGAAATCGATAACAGCTGTGTAAGCCTTACCTACCGTGGCATTGGGAACCATGAAGGTCTGCTGTTTAATATCTTCGACCCTGTTCTTTATTCTCCAGTCTGTGACCATCTTTTTTTGATTTTGAAGGATTATGTTTACCAGTTCCCTGTTGTGTTCATCGCCTGCAAAGGCTTCAAACAGCTCCTTCCGCTTATCCGTTACGGGCAGGTTATTGCTCAGGAAAAGGCTGTTTAAATATCGTGTTGTTTTGTCCATTAATGAAATCGCTTTTAAAGCGACGTTGTCAAATCGCGCTAACTTCGAGAGCCTCAGCCAGCGCATCGACGGATGATTAGGATATATCTCATATTCATTCGTTGACTGAGGCTCTCGAAGTCGACGAGTGAATGTCAGTTGTAAGGTGTTGCGACCCGAACCCCCTGGAATTTACCCCTGCGCACGGTCTACGTTGAAACCTCCGGCGCCACCCACGCCGTATTTGCCTTTGGTATTGCACCACGGGCAGGTGCTCTCCTCCTCGTTGCCAATGCAGTGGATCTTGCCGCAGCTGCACATCGCGAAACCGTATTGGTTGCCGCAGGAAGGGCAGGTAGGCGAGCCCATCAGCTCACTGGTGTTGATCTGAAAGCTGTTCTCATTGTTATCGCTGAGCTCATAGTAAGTGTTGTCCACCTGGAAAGCGCCTACCAGCTTATAGCCACGGGTTTCAAGCCCGGCGTAGATCCCGGAATCAGACGTGGTTTTCCTGTACTTCATCAGGTAAGGGCGTTTGGTGTTCTGGCATTTGCCTGAGAGCACGACGAAGTTGGAGTCAAAGAAATTCGCATAAATGCCTTTCGGTGAAGAAGCTGCTCCCGGCTCGTTTTTCAGATCGGCAGGAGAGAGTGTGTCTCCATCCAGCTTGGCCAGGTCGAAGCTACCCGTATTGTTCTCTACGCTTACGCTGCTGGTCTTAATAGAATCCGTTACCCATTTGAAGAATGTCTTGTAAGAGGAAGAGTCTGTGTTTTTGAAGTGCAGCACATTTTCCGTGAGCTCGGAGAGCATCTGCATGTCGGTTTCTTCCCCGAAGGAAACGGCTACCATGTTGGCGGTGCGCTGCCAGTTTTGTTTCCATTCCTTAATGGCCTGGGAGGTATCGTCGGTAGGCACACCATCGGTAAATAAAAAAACGATCGGCTTCCAGTCGCCTTTTCGCTCCATCGTTGTTGTCACCTGGTTTTTCCGGAGCTCGTACATCAGGTGGCCGAGCCCTTTGCTGAGGGATGTTCCGCTCCCGATCGGGAACTTCGGAGGATAGAAATTGATGATCTCCTGTAAAGGCACCAGGGTTTTAGGCTGACCGGCAAACACGAGGATCGATACCCATACTGTTTCGATAGAGTAGGGATCTGTTTTCAATTCTTTGATGATCGTGGCCAGGCCTTCTTCTACCTGCTGAATCGGCTCTCCAACCATGGATTCAGAAATGTCGATTAAAAAATAAATGGGTAATCTTCTCATGATGATGTTTGTTAAATATGATCTAACCGTCACCCTGAACTTGTTTCAGGGTCTCACAATGAGATGCTGAAACAAGTTCAGCATGACATTGTCCTGATTTTAATAAATTCTACCTCGGAATATTATAGCCGCCTGCGCCGGAGCTGCCAGCGCTGCTTTGCGAAGAGCTTGTATCTCCGGAACCTGCATTCGTTTGGTTGATACCATAAGCGCCGGTGGCCGTCTGGCTGTTGTTGGTAGCATTTAAGTGTTCGTTAGCCAGGAGCTTGCCCATCACTTCAGCGGTCACATCCTTGCCGCCGCCAAAATTTGTGACGAAGGTCCCGATGGTATAGATTGGCCCCCAGGGAATGCCCCACCAGCCCATAATGCCTGTTAAGGTTGATAAATGCCAGCTGTGTTTGGCGGCGCTCTCATGTGCATCGATGAAATAAATATCCGTTGGTCTTTTGAATGTGGCAACGACAATGGAGACCGTGTATTCGAAATAAACGAATTTTGCGCCCGCTGCTACTTTTTGTTTCAGCTCTGCGGTGGTCATGTGGGGGTTCATGTTTTTGATCATGGTTCTTAATGTAAGAAGGTTATTAAAAGTAATAAAAGCAGCAGAATAATAAACTGCGACATATCAATGAACAGGCCGTTTCCTACCTGGTGTGGCTTCACACGTTGTTTCAGCCACTTCAGCACCGGGCTGAATATCGAATCGAAAAAATCGAACATCGCTTTGTAATTCCCGGTGAGCCTGTCTTTGTATGGCAACAATTTGGAATACAGGAACAGGCCGGCAACGAGCACGTTGATAAAAAGCGTCAGTAAGGAAAAGAGCAGGCGCATGGCTTAGATGACTAAATGTACTTCCGACGGTGGAGTAGGCAGGGTGAGCTCTTCCGTTACCCCCACGCTCTTGTTGCCGTTCTCGATGGTATCCGATACCCATTTGAAGAAGGATTTCAGGGTGAGGCTATCGGCCGTGTCGAGGTGTACCACGTTGTGCGTGATCTCCTGCAGGAACTGATCCTTCGATTTTGGTCCGGCTGCACAGGCAATGATGGCTCCGAAATTAATCGCTTTGATAACCGGCACTGCTTCCCTGAACAGGGCAATATCCGAAGGGCTGCCATCGGTCATGATAAACAGCAAGGGTTTCCAGTCGCCTTTCTGGTCTTCGGTTCCCATTCTCATGTTGGCCTTTACCGTTTTGCTGAGCAGCATCAGCGCTTCTCCCATGTTGGTTGGGCCGCTTTGCGGGCAAACGATCTCCGGCAACTGAAAATTAACCAGCTCCGTCAAGGGTACCAGCTCTTTCACTTCGCGGTCGAAGGTAATGATATTGATCCACAGGGAATCTAGGGCCTGTGGGTCGGATCTGAGGGTATTGATCATGCCGCTCAGGGCATTGTTCAAAGCCTGGATCGGCTCTCCATACATAGAGCCTGAGGTGTCTAACAAAAAGTATACAGGTAATCGTCTCATGTGTTATGAATCGTTTAAACAACAATATTTAATTCGGATGGTGGCGGTGGCAGCTCGTTGAGCGTGGTGACCTCTTTTCCGGCGTCTTCTACTTTTGTAGAGGTCACGCCGATAGAAGCTGTTACCCAGGCAAAGAACTTCGCAATGCTTCCGCCATCAGCGGTGTCGAGGCTTACCACATTCTCCGTGATTTGTTTCAGGATGTTGGTATCCACCGATGAGCCCGCTGCGCAAGCCACGGTGAAAGCCACTTTGCGGCGTTTGAACTCCGCCAGCCCGTTTTGCCAGCTGTCGGTAGGAATCCCGTCGGTCATAATAAACACCAGCGGCTTCCAGTCGCCTTTCTTTTCGCTGGTGGTTTGTTGTACTTCGCGGTCGATGCATTGTGCTGTCAGGCGCAGGGCATCACCCAAAGCCGTAGTGCCGCCGGCTTTGATGTCCTGCATCTGGAAAGAGGCCAGGTCGGTAAGAGGAATCAGCTGTGTGGCTGTGCTGTTGAAGGTGATCACACTCAGGAAAGCCGTTTCAATGGCTTGTGGATTCTGCCTCAGCGAGCTGATCATCATCTGCACACCGTTCTTCACGGCTTCTATAGGTTCACCGTTCATCGAGCCCGACGTGTCCAGTAATAAGTAAACGGGTAATCTTCTCATAAGGTCGTTTTAATTTGGTTCAGATACATTATTTGTAGAAAAGGACGCCCACTCCGAAATGGTCCTGATCCGGTTTGTCAATAAATTCTTTATGCTCGTATTTCTGCTTGATCTCGTTCCAGAACACATCCACCTTGCAGTGGGAGCCCGGATGCGGCACCACATCGTGAAAGACAATGACGCCGCCCGGTTTCACGAACTGGCTGTACAAATCAAAATCTTTTTTCACGCCTTCGTAAGTATGGTCGCCGTCAATGAAGAGGTAATCGAGCTTATTGTCTTTCAGCAGGCCTTTGACATGTTCGATGGTAGCAGGATCATACGAGCTGGCGCGCACCAGGTGCAGGGTTTGGTTCTTTTTTGCGAAGTTCTTGTAAATAGGGATTTTCCAATCGGGATAGCCGCCGCCGAATTTTCCTCCCGGAAGATCGACGCTGATGACCGTAGCGTTATCGTTGGCCAGCCTGCAATGCCCGAACAGCGTGCCGCCATTGGCAGTGCCGATCTCGAGCGCATATTGCGGCTTCAGGCTTTCATAGAGCTTAAACAGGGACGTGATCTCACTGGTAAATTGCCAGGGAGTAATTAAGGCTCCTTTTTTTGAAAACAAAAATTCCATGACATCCGGTGTCGACATTTTTTCAGGCAGCTTCTTTAAGTTGCCGGTCAGAATTCTAAAACCTCTCTGGAGTCTGAATGAATTTATTTTTTCGATAAGGGAGCTCATAAAATGTACTTTTTTAAGTGATAAATTAGTTGTATTTCGTTAAGTAATCCTGTAGTCCGCCTTTCATGCCGTTTCCTACCGCTTCGAATTTCCACTCATTGTTACGCTTGTAGATCCTTCCGAACTGTACAGCCGTTTCGATCGAGAAATCCTCGTCCAGCTCGTACTTCACGAGAACCGTGTTGTTTGCGTCTATGATGCGGATAAAAGAGTTCCGAATTTGCCCGAAATTCTGCCTGCGCTCCTGTGCTTTGTGGATCGTTACCACGAAAGAGATCTCTGTGGCATCGCCGGAAATTTTAGAAAGGTCGATCATGATTTTTTCATCGTCGCCATCACCATCGCCGGTAGTATTATCACCCGAATGCACAACAGCCTGGTCGGGGGATTTCAGGTTGTTGTAAAAAATAAAATGACTATCGCTTAACAGCTTGCCGTTATCACCCAGGATAAATACAGAAGCATCCATGTCGAAGGCTTCGCCTGTAGAGCTTGAGTTACTGTCCCAGCCGAGGCCAACTGTAAACTTTGGTGCTGAAATCGGTTCTCTTTGTCCTTTTTCTAAATTAATTGCCATACGCTATTTTATATTAATGTTTAACATTGCTTTCAGGATGTTGGTTTGCTCATCCACATTCTGCAGATCCTCCAGAAACTCAACACCCGATATTTTTTCCAGGTAGCTTTCCATCACCGCTTCCACATCTTTGGGCATGGATGTTTTTACGGCGCTGAGCTGGTCTTTCAGTAATTCATTCTTGCTCATTAAGCGGTTAATCGTTTCTGTCTTGTACGATACGTTCCTCGACAGATCGATCCCTGTCAGGTTTGAATCGTCTACTAAATAAAAGGATTTTTCGTCATTTATGAAAATAAATTTATCATTAGAATTCACAAATTCGTAGAGCTCTATTTCTTCCGCTTCGTAGCGTAATCCGCAGACAAGCTTCACCCGGAACTTCTGGATATTCAGCTTGCCCAGGAGTTTTTTCTCTATCGTTACATAAGCATTCTCGTAGGTGCTTTTTTCCTCCTGGTCTGTTAGCTTCTGGTATTGCTGAGCTGTCAGCTGCCGGTAAAATTCGCCGCTGCGCTTATTGATGAACTGCGTGATCGCCGACCAGTCGAAGGGTTTCTGCCCGTCTTCGGCAAAGAGCCTGTAGAGTTCCTCCACCTTGCGCGACATGTTGGCCGAATGTTGACGTGCTTCATCTACGAAGGGCACGACATTTACTTCCGCTTTGAGTCTGTTGATGAAATCGTCGTTGATGTAAATCTCGTCGCTGATGACCAGGTACTTTTGCTCTTTCGATTTTTTCAGCTTCTGGAACAGCTCCATCAGGTTATTGGTGTACTGAATGTGGAACAGGTCGAGCTTGTGGATATCCAGGTTGCGGTTGTTCTCAAATAGATTGTGGATCACATTGGTGCGGATGGCAATCGCAATAAGGGTGGGATGATTGAAAAAATTGGAAAGGACTTTGAGTGTCGAGAGTTTTTTCTGACTGTCCCCGATGATTTGTTTAAATGTTTCTAAGTCTGCGTTATCTGCCATCTCTATCACGGTCTTTTGCCGGAATACATACCTAACAAATCTACTAAAATTGAAGAGATTTTACAAAGGATTTGAAGAATGATTCATGGTGGTTAAACAGGAGGATGTCAAGGTGCGTCGTGAAGCTTCGGCAAGTTTCTGTTTTTTATTTTTTGGGGCGCCCGGGCGGGCCGTCGCCACTCGCTCTTTATTTGCCTTAAGCTTTCCCCGAAGTTTTAATTCAGGCACCTGGCAAATAAAGGAGCTCAGACAAATGGCTCCGTCCCTGGCGCGGGTTTTTCTCATCCATCTTTAATGATTGTAAAAAGAAAAGGACCATATTTCTACGGTCCTTTTTCTGTTTCCTTGGTTATGCCTTAGCTCACCACGCCCTTTTTCAGCTCGGCCTCCAGGCTTTGCAGGCCGGCATCGAGCTCGCGGCGGGTTTGCGTGCCCTGCTCGTGGATGGCTTTTACCTCTGTCAAGGTATCGATCAGCGATTTGGTCGTCATTTTCAGCGTTTCCAAAGACACGATGGTATTCTCGTTCTCTTTGGCTACTTCAATACTGTTCTGACGCAGCATATCGGCGTTCTTCTGTAGGATGGTATTCGTGGTTTCCGATACCTTGCGCTGGATCTCGATATTGGCTTTCTGGCGTTGCAGGGCCACGGCCAGCGTCAATTGGTTCTTCCACACCGGCATCGTCGTTGTCAGGATCGATTGGGCTTTTTCAGCAATGGACGTATTATTGTTTTGTACCACGCGGATCTGCGCCAGCGACTGGATCATGATAAAGCGTACCACTTTCATGTCAGCTAAGCGCTTGTCGAGGCGGTTCACAAAATTACGCTTGTCGGCAATCTCGTAATCCTGGTGCTGAGCGGCATTAGCCTCCATAGCTGCGAGCTCGTCGCTGGCCTGCTTGAACTTCAATTGCCCCGCAATGATGTATTTCTCTATTTCCTTGATCAGGTTCACATTCCCGTCGAACATCGTTTGCAGGGAAGAGTTGTCCTTCACCGAATTGATCATGCCTGCTTTTACCTTATTGCTGATTTTATCAACATTGGCGGTGATCTTGTCGTATTGCTGGAACAGCTTTTTGATGTCTACTACCAGCTTGTTCAGCAGAGGAACTTTCGATAAAAAGCGTTTGAAAGGACTTTGGTTCAGCTGGTCCACATCGATGTAGTTCAGCTCCGTCAGCAGCTCATTGATGTGTGCGCCAACGTCGCCCGAGTTATAGGTGCGTACGTTAGACAGGAAGGTATCACTTTGTTTGGCAATGGAATTCTGGATGTCCGCGCCGTAGTTCATGATGGAATTCACATCCTTCTCATTCAGCTGGTTGGAGAGGCTTGTATATTGTGCGAGGTCTTGCTGTTGCACTTTTTCCAGGCTCACATTTCCATCCTTATCAATAGGATTATTACTGCCGGTAATTGTTATTTCGTTATTGGTTTCCATGTATGTGTGTGATTATAAGTGGTTGTTTTGGATGGTCACGATGGTTTCCTCCAGGCGTTTGTCGGTGGTAGGAGCGCCAATGGCATTGAATTTCCATTCGTTGTTCTTTTTGTAGAATACACCAAGCACCATCGAAACGCTGCCAGCAAAGGTTTTGTCATTCGCAGCATCGTATTTGGCAAACACCTCGTTTACCTGTGTCGGCGTGCCCTCGTAAATGCGGATGCTTGCAAACGGAATGTCCTTAAAGTCCTGCCCGCGGAAGCTGTTAATGAAGAACGCTACGTAATTCGCATTCGGATTCAGTTTGGAGAAATCCAGCCTGATCACTTCATTATCCAGTCCGTCATCACCGTTCAGGTCGCCGGTTAAGTCATCGCCGCTATGTTGGATGGCCTGGTCATCGGAGCGTTTTTTGCGAAAGTGTACCGCATCGATGTTCTTCTTGTTGGCATCATACACAGCACAACTGGCGTCGAGGTCCACGGCTTCCTTTTTGGTTCCGAAGATCCCTTTGCTTTCAATCGCGCCCCAGTTCACACCCACGCAGATGTTATTGAGCTTGGTGCCATTGCTTTTTTCGAGGTTAATGCGTTGTCCTTTTTCTAAATTGATGGCCATGGTTTTGGTTTTATTTAATGTGATTGGCTGTTTATAAGTCCTTTGAAAAACTGGATGCCGCCAAAAATGATCGCTCCCCAAAATATAGCTCCAATATCAGACATGGTTGCTATAATGCCGCCAACGCACCATAAGGCGCCATAGAGCATGTCTTTATTGGCTTGTTTCTTTCTCTCCTGGTCATACACAGAATCCATATCCGGCTGAGTTTGAGCATTCCGGCTGGTGCCATTATTGATACCATTAATGGCATATGCTCCTGCATATTGTGTTTCAGCAAAGTCGGACAGCTTCAGTCCGCGTTTTTCAACTTCCTGTTGGGCTGCTTCCAGGGCTTCCGGCTGGTATAGGTCTCTTTTTACCGTTAAAATTTTTACAAGCGTTTCATTGCTGTTTCCTGCCATCACCGCTGCATAGTCTGTTGTCATGTAGGTTTAATTAGCTTTTCTTTTTCTTTAAGTAAGCAATATGAAAATAGAAAGTTGATACGGCTGTATTGAAGCTCATGACTTCCCAGCCCTTATCCTGAAATTCCTTTACTTTTGCCAACAAAGGATTCATATTGAATTCGCTATTGCTTCCTTTGGGTAAGGAAACCTTTTCTGACAAAAATTCTTTTCCATCAATCGACATCGTAATAGAGCTTGATCCCGATAGCTCATAAGTAATCGTCATAAACTCATACTTGTCCTGAGCGAAAGCGATATTGGCTGCAACTAAAAATGCAGCAATTAAAAGAAATTTTTTCATACTGCGTCTTAGTTATACTTTTTCAGGTAATCTTCCAGTCCGCCTTTCATACCGGCGCCTACCGCTTCAAATTTCCACTGGCCTTCTTTTTTGTAGATGCGTCCGAACTCGATGGCTGTTTCCACAGAGAAATCCTCGTCCAGCTCGTATTTTACCAGGACATTGTTTTGTTCATCTACCACGCGGATAAAAGAGTTGCGCACCTGTCCGAAATTTTGTTTTCTGTCAATAGCATCGTGAATGGTTACCACCACGCAGATTTCCTGTACAGCGGAGTTGATCTTCGACAGGTCCACCAGGATCGACTCGTCATCACCATCACCGTCACCGGTTAAGTTATCGCCTGTGTGCGTCACCGCACCGTCCGGTGATTTGGCATTATTATAGAATACGAAATAGTCATCACTTACCAGCTTGGAGTTTGCCCCTAAGATAAACACCGACGCATCTAAGTCGAAGGCTGCGCCGGTAGAGCTGGCATTGGTATCCCAGCCTAAGCCGATGGTAAATTTCTGAGCATTTAAGTTCTCTCTTTGTCCTTTTTGTAAGTTAATTGCCATAATTGATGTGTTTAATAATTTGACTTAAGTTGGTTTTATATTCGTCCATTAAATGGTAATTGTTGCCAATAGCGTAGTCTGTGATCTTTTCCAGGGTGTGCTTTGGTACGTCTAAAATAATAGAATTTATTGGATTTTTTTCATTTAAAATGAATTTTATCGTCCGCGTATTGATCTGCAGATCGCTGCGGTGTAGTAAGCTGCTGATCTCCGGAATTCCCTTCACATGGTAGTAGTTCAGGTAGTTTTCAAAGGTAGGGGAGATCTGCTGGTTGATGAGCTCTGCGAAATATACGAACATGAAATTTCCTTCAATGTTATTTTGTTGCAGGATCTTGCGGATCACCAGCTCGTGGCTCCCCGTGATCTTAATATCATCCAGGAAAATGCATAAGCGGTTGGTGAGAAAACGGGTGTCCACATGATAGGTATCGGTGGAGATCAGGTTCAAACGCTCCTCGAAATTCAGGTTGCCGTAATCTTCGCTGTAGGTTTTATAGCGGTGGATCTTCGATTCCAGCAGGGCCTTTTTATCCTGTAAGTGCAGAAATTTATTGACCTCCGTTTTAAAGCGCTGCGACAAATAATAGGAAGCTGTGGGAATATAATTAAACGGGCTTGGCAGGAATACAATATCGTGATGCTGGAGCAGCAGGTTACCGTATTGCTTTAAAAAGCCTTCTGCCAGCGCTTTTCCGAAGCGCGAGGTGGCGTCGGGATCGCCGAACTTGAACTTGCTGTAGTCGGCCGGATCGAAGCTGAGTTGGGTATCATCTTCGATGTGATGCAGGGAATAGTGATGATACATTTAGTATTGGATCGTTAAGCTCAGTAATGAGACCTGGTTTGAATTGATGAGCGCGCTTTGCATGCCCTGAAGCTGCGCGCCTTTGAAATCGGCATGTTCATTGTCGCCGATGTGTAAAATGGCATTGGGCTCGAGCGTGTTAAACCGCTGGATATGATCGAACACATGCCGGTAAGCTTCTTTCGAAGGCTTGGAGAACATAATTTCGTCCGAGTAGATCTGGAATTTCAGCAGCGGTGCTATTTCCAGCTTGTCGAGTAATTTCTTTAAGGTCACCCCTTTGATGAATCCCGTATTGCTCAGGAGGCTCAGCGTGATGCCCTGTCTAGTTAAGGCGGTTAGGTAGTCGATCAGCTTTTCCTCGTATAATACCGGGTGGAACTGAAAGAACAGCTCTTCCATCGTTTGATAATAATCCTCCAGCATGGCAGGTGTGATGGTTTTCACATGCACATCCAGGTCGGAAAGGATGATGAGCACCATCTCGTCGGCATCGATGTTTTTGCCGCTGGCTTCGTTGATGGCATTAAAACGAAGATCCCACACCCTGATCCGGGCCGTAATCGCCTCAACAGGATGTGGGATCTGAAAGTAAGACTTTAATAATTCGTCGCGTTTCTGCTTAAAAACAGGATTCGATTTGATGAGAGTTAACCATAAATCAAAGGAAACGTGACGAACATTAAAAAAGTTCATCTATAAGTATGATTTTACGATCCGGTGAATGGTTTGTCCTAAGAACACGTCTTCTGTAGGATCACCGATGGCGTTGAATTTCCACTCGTTGTCTTTTTTGTATAATTTACCCATGATCAGGGCTTTCTTGCCTGCGTATTGTCCTTCTGCAGACACGTTGTAGTCGGCAAACACCTCTTTTACTTTGGTTGGTGTTCCTTCGTACATACGGATTTTTGCGTAAGGGATCATGGAGAAATCTTCCTGGCCGACGTTGTTCAGGAAAAAGAAGATCTGGGAAATATTCGGCTCAACAGCCGTTAAGTTTACAGTGATAACCTCGTTGTCCAGTCCGTCATCTCCGCCGCTGTCACCCGCGCGGTCATCGCCGGAGTGCCTTAAGGCATTGTTGCGTGATAATAACTTTCCGGGAGGCAATCCGAATTTCGCTAAGAAATCAGGCTTGTAATCCGGAGAATATAAATGGTCGGATACCTGTCCGGCCGAATCGATCATCACGCAGCTCAGGTCAAGATCCACCTGGGTTACGGATTTTCCGAAGCCCAGGAATCCGCCTTTTTTCTCGATAGCGCCCCAGTTTACGCCCACACAGAACTCTGTTAATGTGGCACCGCCTGATTTTCTTAAATCAATTCTTTGCCCTTTCTGTAAGTTAATTGCCATAATGTAATTGTTTAGGTTTAGATGTTATGATGTTGATTTGTAAAATTATTTAATGATATCGCCTGTAAAGTATTTGCTCACAAAGAAAGAGAGGTCTTCCTTGTAGCCAATACCGCTGGCTTCAAATTTCCAGGCTCCGGCACGCTTGTACAGCCTTCCGAACTCAACCGCCGTTTCTACGGAGAAGTCCTCGCCGAGCTCGTATTTCGCGATCTCTGTATTATTGCTGTCGTCTACAATGCGGATGTAGGAGTTGCGTACCTGTCCGAAATTTTGTTTCCTTTTTTCAGATTCGTGGATCGTTACCACAAATAAGATCTCTTCAATATCAGGGTTTACCACTGACAAATCCACCTGGATCGTTTCGTCGTCGCCATCTGCGCTGTTGCCGCCGGTAGGATCATCGCCCGTGTGGTGCAGGGCTTTGTCGGGGGAATCGGTATTGCCATAGAATACAAAGTACTCGTCGGCCGGAATTAATTTTTTTGCATTCAACATAAATGCCGACGCATCGAGGTCAAAATCGTTTCCGGTTCCTTCATTTGGGTTCCAACCTAAACCCACACTCATTTTAGTAAGGCCAATATCTATCTTTTGGCCTTTTTGTAAATTAATTGCCATAATTCAAAAAAATAGGATTGAGTTAAAAATAATAATAATTTGAAACAAAAGCTGTTTTTGTTTAAAAAATATACCAGGGCAGACTTAACGATCACCTAAGCTAAACTTCAGATGGAATTAACCACCGGAACGGTTGCCTGTAGCGTTTTGCGATGAGTCTTCCGGGTTTATCCGAATTCAACAAAAAAGCATTCGCCCCGAAAGTAGATGGAATTTTCAGAAGAACAGAATGGAATGTTTATGTGTGTATCTCGAATTACCAACCGCATGGGTTTATCGAGTATCTGATACTTCATCCCCTAATGCCGGCAGGTCTTTAAAATCTGTCAGCATGAGAAGGAACACCGGCAAGAATTTAGCGTAAGGTAGCGCCCATTTTCTCCGTGTAATTTTTGATGAGCTTTTGCATCACCGTATCGATCTGCTTATCGTTGAGCGTTGCTTCCTCATCCTGGAGCGTAAAGCTCAGGGCGTAGGATTTTTTGCCGGCTTCCAGCTTGTCGCCCATGTAGATGTCGAACAGGTTCACGGCTTTCAGAAGCTTGCGCTCTGTTGAGAAAGCCAGCTCTTCCAGCTCCCGGTAGCTTGTCTTTTTATCGATCAGCAAAGCCAGGTCGCGGCGTACAGAAGGGAATTTAGGGATCTCTGTAAATTCCAGCTTTGTTTTTCCAAGCAGCGACAATACATGGTCCCAGTTGAAATCCGCAAAAAACACCTCTGCATTCACATCCATTTTTTTACAGATGGCCTTATCTACCAGGCCGA
Organism: Hydrocarboniphaga daqingensis; assembly: GCA_943362175.1. GTDB lineage: Bacteria > Bacteroidota > Bacteroidia > B-17B0 > Aurantibacillaceae > UBA4416. Next base: position 20,682 of record CALRIU020000010.1, read on the forward strand.
GGCTCACCAGGTGCTTGTTCTTATGTGCAAAGGACAAGCCGTAGCTGTAGTGTTCATCGCTCAGCTCTGTTGTTTTAAACGTGATGGAGAGTTTGTTCAAGACCGCCTCCACGCAGCCTTTCAGGAAGGCGAAATCCACTTTCTCATTTTTACCGAAAGGATTTTCAGCATACTTGCGGCCGGTGATGAAGAGGGCCAGGTGTTTAGACTCGCTGTATTTAAAGTCAGCATCTACGGTTTGATAGGTCTTTCCGAACTCGAATAATTTTAAATCGGTCTGCTTGCGGTTGATATTGTAGGCCAGCGACTCCAGGCCGCCATACAGCATGCTGTGGCGCATCACGTTCAGATCGGAGCTTAGCGGGTTCAGCACTTTTACCAAAGGCGTGCTTTCCGCATAATACGATTCTTTGGTCAGGGATAATCCCATCATTTCATGGAAGCCGAACCCTGCCAGCAGGTTGGCGCTTGTATTCTCGGCGGCTGTCGCTTTTTCCCTGTCGGCGAAGTTGGCGCTGAATTTAATCTGTGTGCTTTCCTCCACGTTGTTGTATCCGTAGATGCGCATCACTTCCTCAACCACGTCGGCCTCGCGCGTCACATCGGTTTTGTAGCGCGGCACGGATAATAATAAGCCGTCGTTGCCTTCCTGCTCGATTGTAATCCCTAAGGAAAGAATGATATGCTTGATAATACCGCGGTCAATATCTTTACCGATCAATTCCTGGCAATTGGTATAAGAGAAAGCCACTTTGAAGGGCTCCAGCTTTTCGGGATAGAGGTCCACGAGGTCCATGCTCATCACACCGCCGGCCAGTTCAAAGATCAGGTGAGCTGCGCGTTTCAGGGCTGTCACCGTCATTTCAGGATCAGTGCCGCGCTCGAAGCGGAAGCTGCTGTCGGTTTTCAATCCGTGCTGCTTGCCCGAACGCCTGATGAAGCCCGGATCGAAATAAGCCGCCTCTAAAAAGATAGCCGTTGTTTTATCCGATACGCCGCTGTCTTCCCCGCCAAACACGCCGGCCAGGCACATCGGCTCCGATTCGTTACAGATCATGAGGTCGTTGGCAAAGAGCTTACGCTCCACACCATCCAGGGTTTTGAAGGTTTGGTTTTCCAATCCTGTTTTCACGATGATGGTATTGCCTTTTATTTTGTCGAGATCGAAGGCATGCAAAGGCTGCCCCAGGTCGTGCAGCACGAAGTTGGTAATGTCCACAATGTTATTGATTGGGCGCAGGCCAATGGCCAGCAGGTAATTTTTCAGCCAGTCGGGTGAGGGTTGTACGGTAATGCCCGAGATCACCAGGCCGCTGTAGCGCTTGCAGGCTTCCGGGGTTTCGATGCTTACCGTTACGGTATTCACATGGCTGGCTTCCGGCAATCCGTAGATGCCCCGGGGCTCTGCTTTAAAAGCAGTTGTACTGTTTTTAGTATTGAGGATGGCTTGCAGATCGCGCGCCACGCCATAATGCGAAGCGGCATCCGCGCGGTTGGGCGTGAGGCCAATTTCGAATACGGTGTCTTTTTCTAATTGGAAGAACTCCGCTGCCGGCATGCCGGGAGTCGCGCTCTCCGGCAGGATCATAATGCCGTCGTGCCCTGTACCGAGGCCGATCTCATCTTCCGCGCAGATCATCCCTTCGCTCACCGCACCGCGGATCTTTGATTTTTTGATCTCAAAAGGCTCACCGGTCATTGGGTATAATTTCGCGCCCACCGTGGCTACCAGTACTTTTTGCCCGGCTGCCACATTCGGCGCGCCGCACACAATGCTCAGCCATTCCGGTTTTCCAATGTTTACTTTGGTGAGGCTTAACTTATCGGCATCCGGGTGTTTTTCTTTCTCCATCACTTCACCGATCACAATGCCCTGCAGGCCGCCTTTGATGCTCTCGAAGCTTTCCATGCCTTCTACTTCAAGGCCGGAGCTGGTCAGGTATTCGGAAATCTGTTCGGGATTAAGGTCTGTTTTGATCAGGGTGTTCAGCCAGTTGTAAGATATTTTCATGTAATATTATTGAGATTATGTCGTGTTTGTAGAGATTAATAATTCATTGGTTCCCGGCTTGTATGACGGATTCGAAGGATGTGTATTTCTTTTTCTGTTATCCTGTAAGAAACCCTGTAATTAAAGACCAAAGCGGCCTTAAACGTTCCGTCATTATCTTTTTTGAATCTGTCGGGAGGGTAGTTATTGTATTCCAATGTCAAAGCCTCTATCATATCCAGTAAGGCGTTTCCAACAATGTTGACAGCGTCAGGCGCTTCTTCGCTCAGGTACTCTAAAATTTGATAATATTGTTCAGTAGCATTTTTTGACCAGGCAATTATTTTTATTTTCTTTTTAGCCATTTTTTACTCTGTTTTACAACATCCTTATGAGAAACCATTTCTCCGGTTTCTATTTGCTTCAGAGAGGCATTTAATTCATCATTATATTGATCGACGGTAATACGCTTTTCTTTTTTATCGATCTGCAAAATATTTTTTACCATTTCCAATAGTATCTCTTGTTGCCTAAAAGTCAATAAAGGTAAATAGGTATCTAGCTGCTTTTTTACTTGTGTTGAAGTCATTTGTTATAGTTAATTCAATCCAAACAAATTTACAAAATTATGTTTTAATTGTAGATTAAAGTATATTATAAACTCACTTTGAGTACATTTGCAGCGTGTCACAAACAGGAACCGATATTTTAGCAGCAAAACAATTTCTGGAGAATGGGCAACTGGTGGCTATTCCTACCGAAACCGTCTATGGCCTGGCAGCCAATGCGTTCGACGTCAATGCTGTAGCGAAAATTTTTGAAGCCAAGAACCGGCCCGAATTTGATCCGCTCATCGTGCATACACACAGCCTGGATGCGGTGTATGATTTCGTGACAGACATCCATCCTCAACTGTTGAAGCTTGCGGAAGCCTTCTGGCCTGGGCCTTTAACCTTATTGCTCCCGAGGCAGGATACGATTCCTGATTTAACGACTTCGGGATTGAGCAGGGTAGGCGTGAGAATTCCGGCACACCTGCTTAGCCTGTCACTATTACGCGAATTGAACTTTCCATTGGCGGCGCCTAGCGCGAATCCTTTTGGGTATATCAGCCCGACAACAGCAGCTCATGTTCAGAAACAGCTGGGCGATCGGATCAGCTATATCCTCGATGGCGGTCCCTGCGAAGTAGGCCTGGAATCAACCATTGTAGGCGAAGAAGATCATAAGATCATTATTTACCGCCTCGGAGGCTTATCGGTAGATGCCATCGAAAGCATTGTCGGAAATGTATCCATTCAATTGAACCAATCCAGCAACCCGAAAGCGCCCGGGCAGCTGAAAAGCCATTATGCGCCCAGGAAGCCTTTGTTTGTTGGGAATGTGATGGAACTTCAAAAAAAACATCGGTCGCAAAAAGCCGGCTTCCTCATTTTTGGGATACAGGATCCGGGGTTGAACGGTTCGTTGGTGAAAAATTTGTCGCCAACGCAGGACTATAAAGAAGCAGCCGCTAATTTATTTGCACACCTGCGCGAGTTGGACGAGTCGGATGCCGAGGTGATCCTGTGCGATCTCCTACCGGGCATGAGCCTGGGCCTGGCCATCAACGATCGTTTGCGGAGAGCGGCAGGATAACGCCAATCATCGATTTGTCGACTGAGGTTCTCGAAGTCAACGAAATGATAAGATCTTTATCATCATAATACATTATAACATTTTTTTGTTTCACGGCCCACAAAAAAATCCTACTTTTACCCGATGTCCAAAATCACCATTGCCATAGACGGTTATTCTTCCTGCGGGAAAAGCACATTGGCAAAGGCATTGGCACAAAAACTCAGCTACAACTATATCGACACAGGGGCCATGTACAGGGCGGTCACCATTTACTGCCTGCGCAACGGCATTATTGCCGATGGAAAAGTAGACCAGGAAAAACTCCTGGCATCTTTAAACGACGTGGAAGTGTCGTTTGCCTATAATACCCAGACCAAAACATCTGAAGTATTGCTCAACGGAGAACACGTGGAGCGGATCATCCGCACGATGGAAGTTGCCAACCATGTAAGCTCCATCAGCTCCATCAGGGAAGTGCGCCAGAAAATGGTGAGCCTGCAACGTAAGATGGGTAAGGATAAAGGCGTGATTATGGATGGCCGCGACATCGGTACCCATGTATTTCCGGATGCCGAGCTGAAGTTGTTTATGACAGCCGATAATGCGGTGCGCGCGCAGCGCCGCCTCGATGAGCTCAGCAGTAAAGGCGAATACCATACCTTTGAGGATGTGAAGCGCAGTCTCGAAAAACGGGATCACGATGATACCACACGCAAGGAAAGCCCACTCGTTCAGGCAGAAGATGCCATCGTGCTCGATAATACAGATCTCAGCAAGGAAGAGCAACTGGATTTTGTGATCAAGCTCATCAACGACCTCTTACTCACAAAGGATGAGTTTGGGCAGATTTCCTCGAAACGATAGAAAATAATGTAAGATTAAAAGGTAAGAGGGAAAATGCTTCAGTAACGTTTTTCTTTCATAAAAGATGCTTGTTTACCTTTTCCATTTGACATCTTCCCTTTTCCATTACGACAGTCCCACCATTTGCTGCTTCTCAAAGTCCCATACTTTCAGGCGGAAGCAGGCCATCACATCTTTTGGGCTCAGGGATGTTTTTTTAGGTGTTTGCAATTCAGGAATAGCCGCCATCACCTCCGGCAGGCGGTAGAACGGGATCCTGGAATTCATGTGGTGAATATGGTGGTAGCCGATATTGGCTGTCGCCCAGCGCAAAGGTGCGATCAGCTCCATATAGCTGGAAGACTCGAGGGCGGCGCCTTCATAGGTCCATTCCTCGTTGCCGGCAAAGGTTACCGTCGGGAAATTATGCTGGGCATAGAACAGGTAGCTGCCTAAGCCACCGGAAATAAAGTGAGGGATCGCGCACATGAGGATCCAGGTTTGCCAGCCCAAAAAATAAAACACGCAGAACTGGTAAGCGAAGTGCAGGACAAGGCCGATCAGGGAATCTACATTTTTAGACAGCCGGTTGATGATGGATTTGATGCACATGCCGTACATGAAGGTGAAAAAATAACCGAAAATGATGGTGAGCGGGTGCCTGATGAACAGGTAATGAAGCTGCTCCCCGCGGCTGATCCGTTCGAATTTCTGCTTGGTATAGATAGGGTAAGAGCCAATGCTGGCGCTGAAAAGCTTGGAGTTGTTCTTATGGTGGTAGTCGTGGCTGGCGCTCCAGATGCCTGTTGGAGCCAGCACATAAAATCCGAAAACAGTAAATAAAGCATCAGCCAGCTTCGATTTGTCGAGAATGGCCTTATGCTGGTGATCGTGATAAATCACGAAGATGCGGACAATCACAAAACCGGCGCAGATACTGCACAGCAGCTTCAGGGACCAGTGAAAATTGTAAACGGTGCCGAATAGCAGGGCGATCAGAATCAGGAAACTGGATATGGTTAAAACCCAGCTTTTGGTACGGTCTTCTTTGGCAAATGGCTTGGTGGCCAGTATAAGTTGTTTTCCGGTGAGCATTCAGGCATAAAGATATCATGTAAACCATACATTAACAAAAAAGTTTTTGCATAATCCCTGCCCTTTATTTTGTTAACAACGGCTTCGCACACACTCCCCGGAGCCTGCTAATTACCTGATCACATTGACGTTGCCTGTATATTTTCTGACGCGCTTATCAGGCCCACCTTTAAAGCGTGCCGTCACCATATACACATAGACCTCCATTTTCACGTCGGCCCCTTTAAAAGTGCCGTCCCATCCGATTGCCGGATCGTTGCTCATAAAGAGCTGCTGGCCCCACCGGTCGAAGATCCTCAGCTCAAATTCGGCGGGATCGTGGTCGTTGATCACGACCAGGAACACATCGTTTAAGCCATCGCCATTAGGCGTGAAGCTGTTCGGGATAAAGAGGGAAGGGACTTCCTTCACGCGAATGTTGATGCTGACCGTATCAGGACATTGGTACTGGTTATCGGCAATCAGAGTCACCACAAACAGGCCGGTATCCTGGTAAAGGTGTGTCGGGTTCTGATTAAAATCCACGTGGCTGTCCCCAAATCCCCATTTCCAGTTATCCGTATGCTCCGATTGATCGATAAACTGTACAATGGTGGTGAGATCGATGTCTGATGGATCTATCCTGAAGTTGGCCACCGCATTCGGATGCACGGTAATGCCTCCCGGAAGGCTTGCTGAATTCACGCAGCCGGCCCGGGATGTCACTGTAAGCTGGGTTGGGTACACGCCCTGTGTGCCATAGCAGGCTTTGGTATTCTGGAGGCTGGAGCCCGTTCCGTTATTAAAGTTCCAGTACCAGGAAACAATCGTATCAGGCTGGTAGGCAATGCTCAGGTCTTTAAAGGTGATGCAGCTGTATTCACAGATCTCGGTTTTATCGGCAGAAAATTTCACGGTCGGCAGATCATAATCTTTAATGATAACCGTGTCGCGGACTACAGGACAATTGCCATTGCTCACCGTCCACACAAAAGCATAGGAGTTGCCACCGGCCAGGCCATTCACGTCTGTATTGTATTGGGTGGCCGTCGTCAAGTTTCCGCCGCCTGGCGCCGTCCACAAGCCTGTAGAGGTACCTGCCGGGTTATTCGCGGCTAATGACGCAGAGCTTTGCGCACACACAATCTGGTCAGGCCCTGCATTGGAAACCGGAGTATCGTATACATGCACGATCACTGTATCATTTACCGAAGTGCAGTTGCCGTTGCTCATCGTCCACAGGAATTTATAAGTGCCTTCCGCTAATCCGCTTACAGCTGAAGTCGCGCTGCTGGTATTCGCAAAGGCTCCCGCATTAGGTCCGCTTACCTGTGTCCAGGCTCCGGTGGCTGTTCCCGTTGGTGTATTCGCGGCCAGGCTCAGAGAATAGGTGGCACATAAGCTCCGGTCTGGTCCGGCATTGGCCACCGGTGTATTGTATATTTTCACAACAACAGTATCGTTTACCGATGTACAAGTACCATTGCTCATGGTCCACAGGAATTTGTAAGTGCCTTCCGCTAAAGCGCTCACGTTGGAGGTAGGGCTGGTGGTATTCGTAAAGGCGGCGGTATTCGGTCCACTGACCTGTGTCCAGGCTCCTGTGGCCGTACCGGTTGGGGTATTGGCCGCTAAAGCCAGGGAGTAGGTGGCGCATAAGCTCCGGTCCGGTCCGGCATTGGCCACCGGTGTATTATACACTTTTACCACCACCGTATCTTTCACAGGCGTACAGCTGCCGTTGCTCATGGTCCAGAGGAACTTGTAGGTGCCTTCCATTAATCCGCTTACGGATGATGTCGCGCTGGTGGTATTGGTGAAGACACCGCTGTTAGGGCCATTGACTTGTGTCCAGGCTCCTGTGGCTGTGCCGGTAGGAGTGTTGGCTGCCAAAGCCACAGAATAAGTGGCACATAAACTCTGATCCGGCCCTGCATTGGCCACCGGAGTATTGTATACTTTTACGATGACCGTGTCTTTCGCCGGTGTACAGCTTCCGTTGCTCATGGTCCACAAAAATTTATAGGTGCCTTCCACCAGCCCCGTCACACCCGGAGTTGCTGTCGCAGTACCGGTGAAGACTCCGGTGTTAGGTCCGCTGGCCTGTGTCCAGGCCCCTGTAGCCGTACCTGTTGGGGTGTTGGCTGCGAGCGTTACCGAATAAGTAGCGCATAAACTCTGATCCAGTCCTGCATTGGCAAAAGGTGCATTATAGACCTTTACAACAACCGTATCATTCACAGGCGTGCAGTTGCCGTTGCTCATGGTCCAGAGGAATTTGTAGGTGCCTTCCGCTAAACCGGTCACATTGGAGGTGGCGCTGGTCGTATTGGTAAAGACTCCGGTATTCGGCCCATTGACCTGTGTCCAGGCTCCTGTCGAAGTCCCTGTTGGGGTGTTCGCTGCCAAGGCCACAGAGTAGGTGGCGCACAGACTTTGATCCGGTCCGGCATTAGAAACCGGTGTATTGTATACTTTCACGATCACCGTGTCTTTCGCAGGCGTACAGTTCCCATTGCTCATGGTCCAGAGGAATTTGTAAGTGCCTTCCGCCAATCCGGTTACATTAGAAGTCGCGCTGGTCGTATTGGTGAAGACTCCGGCATTAGGTCCGCTGGCCTGTGTCCAGGCTCCTGTCGCCGTGCCGGTTGGTGTATTGGCTGCGAGGCTTACAGAATAGGTTGCACAAAGGTTTTGATCCGGCCCTGCATTGGCCAGCGGTGTATTATAGACCTTCACAAGTACGGTGTCGTTCACCGGTGTACAATTGCCATTGCTCATGGTCCAGAGGAATTTGTAGGTGCCTTCCGCTAAACCGGTCACACTGGAGGTGGCGCTGGTGGTATTGGTGAAGACTCCGCCATTAGGCCCGCTTACCTGTGTCCAGGCTCCGCTGGAAGTGCCGGTAGGTGTATTGGCCGCTAAGGCTACAGAATAGGTGGCGCACAAGCTTTGATCCGGTCCGGCATTGGCAATTGGTGTATTATATACTTTCACAATCACCGTGTCTTTTGCCGGTGTGCAATTTCCATTGCTCATGGTCCAGAGGAATTTGTAAGTGCCTTCCGCTAAGCCGCTCACACTCGAGGTTGCGCTGGTGGTATTGGTGAATACGCCGGCATTCGGCCCGCTGGCTTGTGTCCAGGCTCCTGTGGCTGTTCCCGTTGGAGTGTTGGCTGCTAAGCTCACGGAGTAGGTGGCACACAGGTTTTGATCCGGTCCGGCATTGGCCACTGGTGTATTATAAACTTTCACAAGCACCGTATCTTTCACAGGCGTACAAGTACCATTGCTCATGGTCCAGAGGAATTTGTAAGTGCCTTCTGCCAATCCCGTCACGTTAGAGGTGGCGCTGGTGGTATTGGTGAAAACTCCACTATTAGGGCCGCTTACCTGCGTCCAGGCTCCGGTAGCAGTGCCTGTTGGGGTGTTGGCTGCCAGCGCTACCGAATAAGTAGTACACAAACTCTGATCCGGTCCGGCGTTGGCAATTGGGGTATTATACACTTTCACAATCACGGTATCGTTCACAGGCGTGCAGTTTCCGTTGCTCATGGTCCAGAGGAACTTATAAGTGCCTTCCGCTAATCCGGTGACGGATGGTGTGGCGCTGGTGGTATTGGTGAAGACGCCGGTATTCGGCCCACTGGCCTGTGTCCAGGCGCCAGTAGCGGTTCCGGTCGGCGTATTGGCTGCCAAGGCCACAGAGTAGGTGGCGCATAAGCTTTGGTCCGGTCCGGCATTGGCCGTCGGTGTATTATACACTTTCACGATCACCGTGTCCTTTGCAGGCGTGCAGGTGCCGTTGCTCATGGTCCAGAGGAACTTATAGGTGCCTTCCATTAATCCGCTTACGGATGATGTGGCGCTGGTCGTATTGGTAAACACTCCGCTGTTAGGGCCGCTGGCCTGAGTCCAGGCTCCGGTGGCTGTACCGGTTGGTGTATTCGCGGCTAAGTTGACGGAATAGGTGGCGCAAAGGTTTTGGTCCGGTCCTGCATTGGCCAGCGGAGCGTTGTATACTTTCACGGTCACGGTATCATTCACCGGCGCACAGTTCCCATTGCTCATGGTCCACAGGAATTTGTAAGTGCCTTCCGCTAAACCGGTGACGGATGATGTGGCGCTGGTGGTATTGGTAAAGACGCCGCCATTCGGTCCGCTTACCTGTGTCCAGGTTCCGGTGGCTGTCCCTGTCGGTGTGTTGGCTGCCAGGGCCACGGAGTAGGTGGCGCATAAGCTTTGATCCGGCCCGGCATTAGCTGTAGGTGGGTTATAGATCCGTATTTCGACCGTGTCTTTCGCCGGTGTACAATTCCCGTTGCTTACTGTCCAGATAAAGCGGTAGGTGCCTTCAACCAGGGAGCCTGCCGCAGAAGCCGGTGATACTGAATTGCTGAAGACGGCGCTGTTAGGACCGCTCAATTGAGTCCAGGCGCCTGTCAGGATTCCCGGCGGTACAGCGGCCGACAAGGTCACACTGTAGGTATTGCATAAGGCCTGGTCCGGCCCGGCATTGGCAGTAGGCGTGAGGTTCACGATCACCGTCGCCGTATCTTTCGACAGGCAGGTATTGCGGTTCACGGTAACGACGTATGAGGTGGTTTCCGGATTTCCTGTAGAATTGGTCCCTGTGACGACAGGATTAGCCACAGTGGAAGAGTTCAGGCTGCCAACCGGTGTCCAGGTATAGGTGTAGCCTGTAATAGCCGGATAGCCAATGTTTGCAGGCTGTCCGGAGCAGATCATTGTATCCCTTGCAAAATGCCGGAGAGGTAATATGATCGGGATTTGTGCCGGGTTACAGCTGCATGGATTGATGGCAGTATCCACCACGGCAATCAGATTACAGGCGCTGCCCGAAGGAATGCTTAAGGTATAGGAGTAGTTGTAGGAGCCGTTGTTGGGGATCAGGGCGTTGATAGAATCCATGCCTACCAATACATCGCCCGGGTTATAGACGCCATTGTTGTTGACGTCCTGGTAGTAGCTGATTTTTGTTTTATTACTGGGGTTGATCGCTTCTCCGGTGTTATTGATCGTGAAATTGATGTAACCGATTTCTCCCGAAGGAGGATTCGGAACGGCATAGCCGCTTTGGTTGCTGAGGGTGAGGTAGCCTTTGTAGGTGAATACAGGAAGCGTATCGCCACCGGTATACACTTTCACCCCACAGTTGTTCCCGGAAACGGTGCAGTATAAATTCGTGCTGCTGGTGGTTTTCGAAATAAAATTAAAAATGCTACAACTTAAGGCCTTGGCATCGCCCCTGTAATTGATATTGAATTTGACGCTGTCTCCGGCCACGGTGCCCTGTGGGAGCTTCCAGGAAAGCTCCTGCTGGTTGTTGATGGTGAATATGGTAGGGTTTGTGTTCACCGGCGCATTGTGCAGGCCTGTGAAAGAGCCGGCCACAAAGGAGACGCCGGGCGGGAGGATCACGGTGACGGAATCTGTATTGCCAAAGCTTAAAGGCCCCGAATTTTTTACATAAATCTCAAGGGTTGAAGGACTGTTGCATGGAGAGATATAAGTACTCTTCAACCGGGTATCGGTAAAATAGGGAGCTGTGGCACCGTTGATGCCAAGCTGCGACGAGAGCGAAACCAGCTGCCCGGTAGATGAGCCGCAGGCGCTCTTGCCCTGGAAGCTAAAGCTGGCGAGGCTTCCGGAAGTATAGCCACAGGAGGTGATCACCTTGAATTTGATTTTCACCGAATTCAGGGTAGGATCGAGGATGCCCGGCAAGCCATTGGCGGCAATGGAAGGGCTTAGTACCGAAACGTTATACTGGTAAAGCGTTCCGCCTATATAGATAGGATTGCTGATAGACACATAAGGTGAGGCGGCAGGGTAGGAAAGTAAGGAGCTCCCGGGGATAATGGATACACCAACGGGCAGGTTAACCGTTAAGGTCAGGGAATAAGCGCTGCCGAGCTGAATGTTGATGCCTTCCACGGTATAGGTGGCCGTGTCGCACAAATTAATATTGGTAGGAGGGCTGATGACATTGGTAATCAGCAGAGGCGATTGAGGTGTGAGCTTTAATTTAATGGTCTTCGGAGTGCATGGGTAGCTGGCCAGGTTGGCAGGATACCCCTGGCAGTTCCAGCCGGCATGCACCGTGATGCTGTCGATACCGCAGGAGGTATAGGTGCCTGTTAAACGGTAATTCTTTGTATTGCCCGCCGTGATGTTGCCTACCTGGTAAATGCCGCCTACAGGAGTTAAGGTGGCCGAGGTAGCAAGATCCACTGCCTGCGTAATTGTCACGCCCGATATGGTGGGAGCTGTGAACCAGGTGTTTGCTGCCGTGGAGTTGGATGTGTTGGATAAGGAAATATCCCAGGTTACCACATTGGTATTGGCAATGATATTGGGTAGGGGCGACTGCAGAAAAATATCAGGCCCATTGTATAAAATAATATCCTGGCCAACGGTGGAGGATATGTTTGACGCCGGATTCTGCACCAGGAAAGGCCCCGGCTTGAATTTCCAGTTGTAGGTAATGGGCTGCTGTATGTTTTGTACCACCTGGCAGCTCGGCTGAATCCTCACATTCAGTGTGCCATAAAAGCCGTCATCACTTGGTGTGATTAGCGGGGTGGCACCTGTGAAAAACTGCCCTACAGGGAATTTGAACACGTTGGTGGCGGTGCTTAAAGGGCTCAGTGTAAAGCTTGGAGAGCCTGATCCTGCCAGGGTTCCCGAAGTTCTTACTTCCGAAAAATTAGCGGAAACAAACTGATAGCCCACCGGCACGATCACTTCCAGCGTATCAATGGTAGCCCAGCGCCTCACCTCAAACGGAAACAGGTTACCGCCTGCGTAGTTACTGCAGCAGGGCCCTATGCTCAGGTAATAATTTTGGGTGATGTTGATGGTATTGCAATCATTTACGGTATAGCTGTCGGGGCCGTAATTGGTATAGTAATAGCCGATGATGCTGAAGTTGCCCTGGAAATTGTTGCAGGAGAACTTGTTGACGGCATTGGTTGGCAGGGCAATGTCGGAGGTGTAAAATTCATTGGTACATACGGCCGGTAAGATGGTTCCTCCGGTATTGGAAGACACCCTGTACTTCGGCTCAAATACCAGGGAGTCGTTATTGAGGTACACAAAGCCAAGGGCCGCGCCGCCGGAGGCAATCAGGGCCGCGCTGCTGAGGTCATACTTGAAAGTGGCTACCGGAAGAACAGACGGGCCGCCCGGAACATTACAGGTGGCAAACAAGGCATTGGCCCTGTAGATTTTTAAAGTACCTCCCAGGGCGGTCAGGTAATTTCCATTGGTAATCGTAGAGCTCACATAACAGTATTGCCAGGAAGGATGGGTGACATCCGTTTTAATAACGCCGGTGTATTTTGAGGTAATGGTATCGCCATACATGGCTCGGTTTGTCCGGATAGCGCTGAAGTTTAAGGATCCGGAAGCATCCGGGAGGCCGTTGTTATCGTTGTCCGGCAAGCCGTAAGAGGTACGCTGGATCGAAAAGTCTTTGAAGGTCAGTCCCACGCAGGTAATCGGGCACAGGATATCCAGTGGGAAATTGTTGTTGGTAGTGAGGATCTCACAGCCACAGGCAGCAGAAGGCGAGTAGAACAGGTCCACCCCTACATTTCCGGGGCCACCGGCACAGGAGCTGCAATTGGCTGTCAGCCCGATCAGGATCTGTGCCTGCTCAAGGGTGAAAGGCGCACCTCCGTTGAATACGGCTGTGATTACATTCCCGCTTTGAGTGACACTGGTCGGCATCCAGGTTGTAATATTATCATAAGCCACTATTTTCACACTTCCCGGGTTATAGGTGGCGCAGGGAGGGAGCGTATACTTTATTTTCCAATAAGCATCGGAGCCTACAGGGTAAGAGAAATTATAGCCGGACAATAAATAATTGAAGGTTGCGGTGGAGCCCGATACCAGCGAGGAGGGAGAGCCGTTGTTGGAGACAGCCGAGTTAAACTGCAGATGGTTGTACACTTTTCCCCAGTTCTCCGCCACCTGGTAGTTGTTCTGGCAGATGCTCTGGTAATCGCCTTTGTAGCGCCAGCCATTGATCACACTCGATTGGCAGCAGGAGGTCACATCCCAGGTAATGATGACCACATCGCCTGCATTGATGGAGGGAATGTTCAGGATAAAGGCTCCTTTCGGGTTGGCCGGCAGGCATCCGAAGGCCGAGTTGTTCTGGGAGGATACAGGCGTATAGGTAGCCGGAGCTCCGCCGTTGACACTGAGCCTGATGCTTGAAATATCAATGGCCGATTGCAAGCCTGCATTATAGCCCGTGCTTGTGGCCTGGAAGATTTCCAGGTTCACATTCACTGCCTGGCCCACGCCAATGTTTTCTACTTTTAATTGTTGGGTGCTGATGTTGCCCGGCGCCAGGCAAACAACCTGGCTTGCCTGAGGCGTGATCCGGAGATTGGGTATAAAGTTCGGGAACACCACGTTGGCATTCGATAAGGTCGTTTGGCAGGCCTGGCCGCCACAGCCCCAGCTGGCTTCAAAGCTCGACAATACCGAGGAGCAATTGAGGATGGAGATCGTTTCGCAGACGGTAATGCTTTCTCCCGATTCAAAGAGTCCGTTGTTATTGCCGACAGACATAAAATCGGCAGGTCCCAATAGGATCGTTTCTGTACCGCCTGCACTGCTCCAGCCACCGGCACTTACTCCTGTAATTTGCACACCATTGCCATGAATGTCCTTGAGGGTGACGGCGCTTAGCTCTCCAAGGCCACCGTTAATAATCGTAATACAGCGGCTGAAAGTTCCCCCGATGGCTCCGGCATAGGATTGATTGGTAATGGTTGTAATTGAGAGATTGGGCTGTTTGATTACATAATTGTTGGTGGTATGGGTGCTGTAAAATGCGCTTGAGTTGGCCGTATAGTTCACGTTGAGCGTGTTTTCTATAGGATTCCCCGCCGATAAAAACGCCAGCACATCGCAGTTCACGGAGGCGGTATAGCTAACCACCACCGAAGAAAGGGTAGGGATGTTGGCAATGGAAAAGGTGGGAGCGTTTAACGGAACGGTGCTGGTGGCGGTAGCATTGCTCACAGAGCCTACCTGGTAAACCACACCGCTGGGCATTGTCAGGTTGACACTCACATTCGTTAAGGTGAAGGGCGAAGGATTGTTGATGGTAAATGAAAACACCTTTGCCTGCCCGCAGATGGTCATCTCTGTGGGAACTGAAGAGGAAATCGTAATGTGGGAGCCTAATTGTGTTTGCGAACGAAGCCCGAAGACTGTTAAAACGAATGCGTAGAAAAAAATAAACTTTTTAGCCATGTGATCATAGTTTTAAAATAATACAGCATGTACATGGGGGGAGGAGCGTACAAAAAAAACGGAAAAAAGAACGTAAAAGTAACAGGTTGGTAGAGCCTGATGTTACATGTAGCTCAAGATTTGACTAAAATAGATAAAAAATAGTATTCCTAACAAATTTTAGGAGTATTTTGTTGCAAAATTATTTTTGGCTTTACACAAAAAAAATCCCGCCTTTCGGGCGGGATTTACAAGGAAACAGAAGTTTACTCGTTAGCCTTTTACTTTCACCATGCCTTGTGCCATTTTCACGGCTTCGTACAGGTTCACCATGCCACCCGTTTTGGATAACTCGCTGAATTTTACAAGCTCATCGCCTTTTCTTGAGGCTTCCGGTTTGATAACTTTGGCATTTTTATAGGTCTTTACCGATGATTTGGTAAGGATCTTAATCATCTGTTTTGGCGTCAGCTCAGGAAAATACGATTTCAATACAGCTGCCACACCTGCTACAACCGGGGCGGCCATACTGGTTCCGCTGGCGTCTTTGTATTGATTCAGGTCAGGTACGGTAGAGTAGATGTCGACACCCGGAGAAAAAATATCGACTGTTTTTTTACCATAGTTGCTGAAAGGTGCAACGATCGCATCGTCTTTTTTCCAGCTCAAGGCCCCAATATCGATGAAGTTGGAAGGGATTTTTCCATTCTCCATTTTTTTGCAAGGGTAATGAACGATCTCGTCAATGTTCTCGGAAGCATTACCGGCCGCGTGGATCAGGAGCACCCCTTTGCTTTCGGCATATTTCACAGCATCATCCACCGCTTTTTTGCCCGGCGAATATTTTTTGCCGAAGCTCATGTTGATAATCTGCGCGCCGTTGTCAACCGCGTAGCGGATCGCGTTGGCCACATCCTTATCACGCTCGTCGCCGTCAGGAACGCAGCGTACGCTCATAATGCGCACATTGTCTGCCACGCCGTCCATGCCAATACCGTTCTTCCTTTTAGCTGCAATAATGCCGGCGACGTGTGTGCCGTGAAAAGCACCCGGGCCTTTGCAATCCGCATTGCCATAATATTTCTCGTTGATGTCGTTATAGTTGTCGCCTACAATCGCACGGGAGTCGAAGTTCACATCCAGCCGGCTGCCATCCATGCTTTTCAGGGCTTCGTCCAGTTGCTCCACCAGCTCATCCGGTTCCATCCCTGAAGCGGCTTGCGCCATCGCGATCATTTTTCCCTGCTTGTCTTTTTGTTCCTTGGCATCGAAACTCTTCAGATCATCCACCGTCACTTTTTCCACGCCTTTTTCTTTTTTGATCTTGTCCAATACGCCAACCACCGCGTCGCGGATAAATTTATATTGGTTGGCAGTAGCTTCTGCCTGCGCTACTTCCTTATCATAGTCGGCTTTTACCACCTGGTAAAATTTGAATTCCTTTTTTTCCTCCTTCGTTTTCAGGTCCGCTTCCGTTTTGCCATTGTATTTGGCATTCAGGTCCTTGTACACACGCGTCAGCTCCAGGTTATCCTTCTCCACATTTTTTCCGTCTTTGCCTCCCAAAAAGCTCCAGCCGTGAATATCGTCGATGTAACCGTTCTTGTCATCATCGATGCCGTTTCCTGCAATTTCTCCCGGGTTGTTCCACATCACATCCTTCAGATCCTCATGCGTGTAGTCCACGCCGCTGTCCAGGACCGCTACAACCACGGTGGTTGATTTTTTTCCTTTCAGGAGCTCTTCGTAAGTCCTCTCCGTACTCACACCGTTTACGCCATCCTTCGTGGCGTCTAGATTAAACCAGTTGTCGGGGCGTTTGGTTTGTGCCTGGCTCATCAAAGCAAAGCATAGGGCAGCAGCAAGGGTGATCTTTTTCATATGTTGATTTTATTGTTTTTTAATGGTCATATGGTATAGCCATGTTCTTTTAATTTCCTTTACGAGGATGAAACATGGCTATTTCATATATTAAATTAAAGTTTTAACTGCCTTGCTTTGAGCGAAGACAAGTTGAATTATATAAGCAAGTTAACATTTTATTTTTTGAAACAAATGTTAATTTTTGCAGGAAAGAAATAGCCGGGATGAATGGTTAATTACTCATTTGAGAAATCCCCTGGATCAGGTCGTGCCTGGTAATGATATGAACGCTTCCTCCCAGGTCGGTCATCAGCACGGCATGGTTTTCCTTGTTGATGAGTTTTGAGATCTCTTCCATGGGAGCCTGCTCGCTGACCATCGGGAAAGGCGCCTGCATGAGCTCTTCCACGGTTTTGGTTTTTAAGGACGGATCGGCAAATAATTTCGGGAACAGCATGCTGTCGTTGAGAGAGCCTACAAAATCGTTTCCTTTTTTCACCGGCATTTGGGAGATGCCGAATTGGTTCATAACCTTCAGCGCATGGTGGATCGTGGAGTGGGCCTCAACGGTAATGAGTTGATACTTCCCGGTTGACGTGATGAGGTCGATGGCTTTCGGCTTTTTGATCTCCAGGAAGCCACGGTCGCGCATCCAGTCGTCGTTAAAGGCCTTACCTAAATACCGTGTTCCGTGATCGTGGAAGATCACCACGACCACATCGTCCGGTTTGAACAGGTCTTTCATCTGCATCAGTCCCGCCAGTGCGGCACCGGCGCTGTTTCCGACAAAGATACCTTCCTCACGCGGAATGCGCCTGGTCATGATGGCAGCATCCCGGTCTGTTACTTTTTCAAAATGATCGATCAGGTCAATGTCTACATTTTCCGGTAAGAAATCCTTACCAATGCCTTCGGTGGTGTATGGATAGATCTCGTTCTTATCAAAGACACCGGTATCCTTATATTTTTTAAACACCGAGCCGTATGTGTCGATGCCGAGTACTTTAATGTTTGGATTTTTTTCCTTCAGGTATTTTCCGGTACCGCAGATGGTGCCGCCCGTGCCAACGCCCACTACCAGGTGCGTGATCTTGCCTTCGGTCTGCTCCCAGATCTCAGGGCCGGTTTGCTCGTAATGTGCCACGGTATTCGACAGGTTGTCGTATTGGTTAAGCTTCCACGAGCCGGGGATTTCTGCGGCCAGGCGTGAAGAAACGGAGTAGTAAGACCTGGGATCTTCCGGCTCCACATCGGAAGGGCATAACACAACCTCAGCGCCAAAGGCACGCAGGGCATCCAGTTTAGCCTTGCTTTGTTTGTCGGTAGTTGTAAAGATGCATTTATAACCTTTCACGACAGCAGCAATAGCCAGGCCCATTCCCGTATTGCCACTGGTAGCTTCAATGATGGTTCCGCCCGGCTTCAGATGCCCCGCTTTTTCGGCATCTTCAATCATCTTAACCGCCATGCGGTCTTTGATGGAGTTGCCCGGATTTGTCGTTTCCACTTTTGCCAGTACCGTGCAGGGAAGGCCCCCGGTAATTGTGTTCATCCTGACCAAAGGCGTATTGCCAATGGTCTCCAGGATGTTTCTGCTTATTTTTTGATATGCGGAGCTTCTCTTCTGCAAAAACAAAGATTACTTAATTACTCATTTGAGAAATCCCCTGGATCAGGTCGTGCTTCGTAATGATATGAACGCTTCCTCCCAGGTCGGTCATCAGCACGGCATTGTTTTCCTTGTTGATGAGTTTTGAGATCTCTTCCATGGGAGCCTGTTCGCTGACCATCGGGAAAGGTGCCTGCATGAGCTCTTCCACGGTTTTGGTTTTTAAGGACGGATCGGCAAACAATTTCGAGAACAACATGCTGTCGTTGAGAGAGCCCACAAAGTCGTTTCCTTTTTTCACCGGCATTTGGGAGATGCCGAACTTGTTCATCACGTTCAGCGCATCATTGATTGTTGACTCTGCATCTACGGTAATCAGCTTTTGGTTTTTATGAGAAGCGATGAGGTCGATGGCTTTCGGCTTTTTGATCTCCAGGAAGCCACGGTCGCGCATCCAGTCGTCGTTGAACATTTTACCTAAATAGCGCGTGCCATGATCGTGGAAGATCACCACAACCACATCGCCCGGTTTGAACATATCTTTCATTTGCATGAGGCCCGCCATGGCAGAGCCCGCGCTGTTTCCGGCAAAAATGCCTTCCTCGCGCGGAATGCGCCTGGTCATGATGGCAGCATCCCGGTCCGTTACTTTTTCAAAGTGATCGATCACATCGAAGTTCACGTTTTCAGGTAAAAAATCCTCGCCGATCCCTTCGGTGATATATGGATAGATCTCGTTCTTATCGAAAATACCCGTCTCTTTGTATTTTTTGAATACCGAGCCGTAAGTGTCGATGCCCAATACTTTGATGTTAGGGTTCTTTTCTTTCAGGTATTTTCCGGTGCCGCAGATGGTGCCGCCGGTACCAACACCCACTACCAGGTGCGTGATCTTGCCTTCGGTTTGTTCCCAGATCTCAGGGCCCGTTTGCTCGTAGTGCGCTGCCGTATTGGATAAGTTGTCGTATTGGTTTGGCTTCCAGGCATTCGGAATTTCTTTCACCAGGCGGGAAGAAACAGAGTAGTAGGATTTAGGATCTTCCGGCTCCACATCCGTGGGGCACACGATCACATCGGCGCCAAAGGCACGCAGGGCATCCACTTTTTCCTTGCTTTGCTTATCCGTTGTTGTAAAAATACATTTGTAGCCTTTGATGATCGCCGCTATCGCCAGGCCCATCCCTGTGTTTCCGCTGGTACCTTCAATGATGGTTCCGCCCGGTTTCAGGCGCCCGTCTTTTTCGGCATCTTCAATCATTTTCAGGGCCATGCGGTCTTTGATGGAATTGCCCGGATTCGTCGTTTCTACTTTTGCCAGAACGGTGCAAGGCAGGCTTTTGGTGATAGTATTGATCTGAACTAAAGGGGTATTTCCGATAGTTTCGAGGATATTTTTACTGATTTTCTGATACATGAAATAAGAGTATTAATTTTTAGTGTCGTAAAAATAAAAAAAACAGCCCGGATTATCGGAACCCTGTGTAAAAATGTTGGTAACTCTGGTACAAATAGAACGCTGATGACGCGGTTTATTAAGATAAGAACAGGGATTGGAACATCGTCTATAAAAACATTCTTATGTCTTATGATGATTAAAAAATAAGGGACATATAGAACAGCTTAGTGTGTTTGTGAGAAAAAACGGCAGGCAGTCGCGTTATGATGATAGAGTAAAGTCTACGATTTCTTCGTTATATGATAGTCTCGACGCCGTTGTTAGCGTTTCACCAAACACCACTTAAGAAGTTCAGGTATCCAGATATAGTTGTTCCTAATCGTATAAATCAGACGCCTCTGCGTCATCAGCGTTCTAGTCTGCCTACTGCTTCAATGCCTTAAGGATATTGTTCTCCACGCGGGCTGCAATCTCTTCCGTAGGATGTTTCACGAAGGTATCGCCCGTCACTTTTTCATACAGCTCAATGTAGCGTTCCGAAATTTCATTAATCCAGGCTTCGCTCATCTCCGGTACGCTTTGTCCCTCCTTGCCCTGGAAGCCGTTCTCAATCAGCCAGCGGCGCACAAACTCCTTGCTCAGCTGTTTTTGCTCTTCCCCTTTCTTCTGCCTGTCTTCATAGCCTTCGAGGTAAAAATAGCGGGAGGAATCAGGCGTGTGGATCTCATCCATCAGGGTTACCTCGCCATTGTATAAGCCGAACTCGTATTTTGTATCCACCAGGATCAGGCCCATGTTATGGGCAATTTCCTGTCCGCGGGCATACAGCTTGCGCGTATACTCTTCGAGCTGCACGTAATAGTTCTCCTCCACAATTCCCTGTTTCAGGATCTCTTCGCGGCTGATGTCCTCATCATGTCCTTCGGAAGCTTTGGTAGTAGGCGTAATGATAGGCTCCGGCAGTTTGTCGTTTTCCTTCAGGCCTTCCGGAAGGGTGACACCACACAGTGTTCTCAGGCCGCTGTTATAGGTTCTGGCAGCGTGCCCCGCCAGGTAGCCCCTGATCACCATCTCCACTTTGAAAGGCTTGCACATTTTGCCCATGCTCACTACAGGATCGGGTACAGCTGTTATCCAGTTCGGAACAATATCTTTGGTAGCCTCCAAAAATTTGGAAGCGATCTGGTTAAGCACCTGTCCCTTATACGGGATCCCTTTAGGCAGCACCACATCGAAAGCACTGATGCGGTCGCTGGCTACCATCACTAACAGCTTATCACCGATCGTATAAACGTCCCTGACTTTTCCTTTATAAAAACTGGTTTGGCCCGGAAGATCGAAGCGGGTAGAGGTAAGAGCTTGCATGGTGGTATTTTTTTGAGCAGCAAATATAAAAACTATTTGCTTAAAGCGGGATCAATTTTTACAAGCTCCGCCTCCTCCGTTTCGGGAGTTTCCGCTGTTTTCTCATTCTCCAGGAATTTCACATAATCCAGCTTGGTGTAGTAGTAGAGCCACATAAAGCCAATAAAGCCGCCGAAGGTATAATTGCCCTGCCGTGCCAGCTGTAACAGAATAATCACCAGCACGGCATTTGAGATCAGCCAGTGGTAGTCGGCTTCCGGATGATCGGGGTCTTTTCTGACATAATTACTCCGGATGAAGAGGATAATGAAAATAAGTCCGAAGAGTCCTGTTTCCGAAATGGTGCGCAGGAGCATGGAATTGGCATCGGCCATATTATTGTCATACTCGCCCCCAAGCAGGTAGCTCAGGTCGTATTTCGAAAAAATATACTGGTGGGATCCTAGGCCTGTACCAAACAGAGGGTTCTCAAAAAAGTTATTTTTGGTGATCACGTAGTTATTGTACTGCACAAAGCTGGAGCCATGGATCTTGTCCAGCAGGTACCTTTTTCGCATCACCTGCACCAGTGAGCCGCCCCGGTCGTCTTTGGCAGCTTCCTTTTCCAGGATTCCATCCACATAAAGCGCGTTGATCCCATCCACACGTGTTTTAAACTCTTTGACATTGGAGTAAAGCGCATAAAAAAGGACAAGGCTTAAGGGAATTACCAACACAATGTAACGTACCACGCCAAAGTTGATGAGTAAGAGGATCAGAACAAAGAAAACACCGATATAAGCAACCGAAGAGGTTGATAACAGGTAGGTAAAGACAATCACAAAGCATTGCAGCCGGGTGATGAAATAGGTCTTGTTAAAAACAAGATTATAGCAGGCAATAAAAAACGCCGGTCCTAAGGTCGCTCCTACGTAAGACGGCTCACAGAAAATACTGTTGACGCGGATCCCAAGGCCTCCCAGGGTAACGCCCCATTTGTTGAAGCCGAAGAGGATCCTGAAATCGTAACCCGCGGTGAAGCCTATCATGTAGGAAACGAGCTGTACCACGCCTATGACGGCAGCAACATAGGCCCAGGACATATAGATGGAAAAAAAGCGGACAATGTCCCGTTCGTAATACTCAAATACGTAATAGAAAAACAGGGTGGACACAAACAAATTGGCGTAGATCTTTATAAAAAAGCCAAAAGTGTTATTCTGGTAGAGGATATTGACAATGCCGAAAATGAGCAGGGGAAGGAACAGGTACAATAGCTTGGTTGGGAACCGGTATTTGAAGGCAAACACTCCCAACAGAATAATAAGACCGATATAGGAAATGTAAAATTCAAAGGGGGTTTTGAACAGAACAATAGAACTGATGAAAATAACGGAAAATATGGCAATGTCGGTAAGTGTCTTCAGCATGTTCTACCCGATGAAGATAATAAGAATATCCTAAATGAAGCGCTTCTGTTCACCATGAAAATTAACGGAGGTGTTGCGCCAGTTTTTTAAAAATACTGTCCCAGTTGAAGGTGGACCTCATCCGCTCCAGGGAGCTTTGCTTTTTTTGATTGAGCGATCCCTGCGAGGCCACGGCTATTTTAAGGGCTTGTTTCAGGCCTTCGGTGTCGCCCGGCTTTATGAGCCAGCCGTTCTGTTCATCCACCATGGCAGCCACAGCGCCCACATCCGTAGCGATTACCGCCAGGCCGTTGGCCATCGCTTCCAGGATTACATTCGGAAAGCCTTCGCTCCAGCTTGGGCACACCAGCACATCGGAGCCTTGCAGGAGCTCCCGGATCCTGTTAAAATCCCTGATCTCCCCATGATAGCTTACAGAAGAATGGTTAATCCGGAACTCGTCCGGGATCGGACCAATGAACTCAAAACGGAACGGAATGTTTTCGGACAGCAGGCTGCGAATGGCGTCGTTGAGCTCCGGCACACCTTTCCGGCGTTCAAAGCGCCCCATAAATACAAATTGCAGCGGCCCTTTTTCATGGCCGGCAATGGTAGGGGCAATCATGTCTTTTTCAGTCCCCGACGGAATTTCAACGATCTTTGCCGGATCCACCCCTATGGCCCTGATAATGCCCGTTACTTTTCCACCGTACGAAAACACGGTATCGGCGCGGCGGCTGATGGTTTTTACAAAAGGCCGTAAGAGGTAGTGCTGGAGCTTTGTTTTAAAGTCGGGAGGGATCTGGAACATTTCGTAACCATGAAATTTGACGCCCACCGTTGCGCATTGGATCTTCTTCCTGAACTTCTGGTTGATGAGCTTCCAACCCGTAAAACCTTTGGTGTAAATGAAGTCATAAGTCGCAAGCTTCGGGAGAAGGGCTTCATACACGAGCCCGGAGTACTGCCAGGACGACAGAATATAATGCCCCGGGAATTTCAGATTTTTCGGGAACTCCAGCACAGTGGCAGTGATGTAAGGCTTTTCCTCCTCGCTGAAACACTCCAGTTGATGAATGTCAAGCGCCGAATCGTTGAAATGAAACAAATCAACGTAGACCTTATTTTTCGCAAGGTATTTGGCCAGGTAAAACGAATGCTTTTGCATTCCTCCTATCACGTAGGGCGTAATCCCGTCTGTCACCAGTGCAACACGCATTATAGTTTAATTTTTGAGGACAGGTTTTTGGAAGGTTTTTCGATCAGCAGGTACATGATGTAAGAGGACACAAATGTAACGATTAATCCGGCGAGTAAGACTACCAGTTTTATCCCGGTTGTATGTGCCTGGCGACTCAGGATATTGACCACAGCAGCGCCTACCACCGGGTGAATCAGGTAAATGGAATAGCTCATTTTTCCCAGCCAGTTGAGCACCGGAACTTTGATGCCGGCGAAGAACAGGATCACCAGCGCTGTGGCCAGGCCAAAACAAGCTGCTGTGGGGCTCATGACAGCATAATTGTACACAAAGCAGGCAATCATGATACAGGCGCATTCGAGCATGCCCACGAGCCTGGTTTTATACTGGAACACCGAGATTCCGAACAGGAACAAAGGGGCATAAGCCGGAAAATGGTTCAGCGAAGCATCAGGCACATACCAGGCCATCGCGAAACAAAGCAGGTAAGCCGGCACACGCAGCCAAAGGGATTGGTGTACAAAAAGCAGGTATAGGAATGACATAAGCAGGTAATACTGAAATTCGATGGCCAGCGTCCAATACACATTGTTGAGCCATTTATATTCCGGGAAAAAATTGATCAGGTAGCCAAAATGCAGGCCGATGCGGGCCGCGGTGATGTCTTCGGGAGAATCGGTGCCAACGTGGAGCCTGGTTTTGATAAAAGCAATGATGAGGATCAGCATGATGGAGGCGAGGTAAGGAGGCTCGAGGCGAATGAGGCGCTTGGCCATGAACCGCAGCACAGAGCCCGGGCGGTAGTGGTTGTGATACATCGACCAGGGAATGATGAAGCCGGAGATGACAAAAAATACCAGTACACCGTTTTGTCCGTATGCCGCTATGGCGCTCATCATGGCAGGATATTCGAGGCCTGTGGTGGTGCAGATAAAATGGAAGAGGCATACGCTGATGGCAGCGAAGGACCGTAAGCTATCAATGATGTTGACCTGTTTCATGTGGAGATATTATTGTTTTAAGGTCACATGGTATAGCCATGTTATCTTCATTGTATTCATACTAAATAGAAACATGGCTATTTCATACATTGAGTAGCTCTATGTACTGTTCTTTGAAGCGTTCTTTGGTATAACAGGTAAGGCTCAGGTCGTGGATCCGGAGCTTTTCGGCATAAGGGACGGGGCTTATAGTTTCGGGGTCGAAATTGAGGTCTTCAAAAACCGCAAAATCAGTATAATCGCCCAGGTTTTTGGAAATGATGACTTTAAGTCCGGCGTTCAGGTATTCGGCAAACTTTACCGGCGAGGCTACTTTATTGGTGATGCTTTGTTCACGGTAAAGAATTCCGTAGTCGGAAACAAACAGAAAATCCTTCACCTTCGACGGCTCTACAAACTGTACACTCACCTTCTCTTTGAATTTCTGCATGACCTTGAAAGACGCATCGAAATGGTCGGACAGCACGATAAGCTTTGTATTGGGGTGTTCCAGGTAGCTGCACATCATATCATCCACCAGGGCGAAGGATTGCCAGCCTGCAGAAGAGCCCGAGTAAATAAAAATAATATCGTCGGCTTTATAGCCCATGCTCCGGCGCCTTTCTTCCATCTGCTCCGGGCTCGGAAAAAACGCCCCAAAGTCGTTGCTCAGCGTGCAGGGAATGATCACGTGCTTTTCTTTGGTGTAACCATAGGTCTCCTGCCAGTAGCTTACCAGCGCGCTGGATACCGCCAGCCTGAAATCACTTTTATCGAGGGCTTTTTGTTCCAGCTCTTTGATCTGTTGTTTCAGCTGCTCGTTATCGACCACATTGTATTCGTTGAGCTCCGCATGGTAAGCGCCCCGCGCGTCGAAGATCACTTTTCTGCAAAAGCCGAATTGCCTGAGCCTGAGGGCCAGATTGGTGGCAAAAGGGCCGCGGGCCATAATGGTGCGGTCTTTATGAAACAGAAGCACGAGCGCCAGCAGATAAAAATTGAGATGCCAGTATGCCGCTTTCGGGACCATGGGTAATACAATAGCATGGCGGCACCTTGTAGTGATCTTTTGTTTGTTGCTGAAAAATTTACGTATGGAAATCAGCGCAATCAGCTTTACTTTTTTGGGCGCCAGGTGGTCCAGGTAGTGTACCACATCAAT
The DNA here is from genome assembly GCA_943362175.1 of Hydrocarboniphaga daqingensis. Taxonomy (GTDB): domain Bacteria; phylum Bacteroidota; class Bacteroidia; order B-17B0; family Aurantibacillaceae; genus UBA4416. The sequence goes on from CALRIU020000010.1 coordinate 46,452, forward strand.
CACCTGCGAATGGTAGATGCCCGAGGGAGGATCGTTGTAGGTAAGATAGATCATGCCAATACCTCCGACAGATGTTTGAAAATACGCTCGCTGGCTTTGCCGTCCCAGAGCCTCGGAATTTCTCCCTGTTTGTAGCTTCCGTTCTCTATTTGTGCGAGGTAGGATTTGATGACCTCCAGGTCGAATGGAACCAGGGTGTTGGTGCCCACGCTGCATGTAACCGGCCGCTCCGTGTTATCACGCAGGGTAAGGCATGGAATCTTTAAGAAGGTGCTTTCTTCCTGGATCCCGCCACTATCGGTGAGGATAAAACGGCTGTATCTGGTCAGCTTCTGAAAAGCGAAATAATCCAGAGGTTCTGTAAAGATGAGGGATGCGATCTTGCTGAATTCCGCTTTCAGTCCGAAGCTTTCCATGTTTTTGAGCGTTCGCGGATGAACCGGGAACACGATCTTATAGTTGCCGGAAATGTAGGTGATGAGGTCGAGCAGCTTTAGCAGGCCTTCTCTGCTATCCACGGATGCCGGGCGGTGCATGGTCATCAGCACATATTTGCCGGCTTCCAGGTTAAGTTCGCTTAAGATGGCGGAGCCTTCGATCTGTTCGCGGAAAGCCACCATGGTATCGATCATGGTATTGCCCGAAAAGAATAATTTACGCTCGTCCACGCCCTCTTTCAACAGGTTATCCCAGCCACTTTGCTCTGTCACCAGGAAATAGTCTGTAATACTATCGGTAATGATGCGGTTGTGCTCCTCCGGCATGCTCTTGTCGTAGCTGCGCAGGCCGCTCTCCACATGGGCAATCCGGATGTTCAGCTTATTCGCCGTGATGGCCGCAGCCATGGTGGAGTTCACATCGCCGACTACCATCACCAGGTCGGGCCTGAATTCGGAAGTGATCAACTGTTCGAGCCTGATCATGATCTCTGCAATCTGTGTATTGGCTGAAGCGACTGTAGAAATGTTCAGGAAATAATCGGGGGCAAGACCAAACTGGTTAAAAAACACATCGGCCATTTTTTCATCGAAATGCTGCCCGGTGTGGACGATCTTCAGCTCCAGGCCCGCGTAAGCCGCAGCAACCTGTTTGAACTGCGTCACCTTGATGAAATTAGGCCTCGTGCCGATCACGACCAATATCTTCTTCCTGTTCATACGTTATATGTTCCTTTCCTGGTCAATAATGTCTTTGGGAGCTTTTGCCCCTTTCAAAGTCAGTTTTAAAAGTAATAAACTATCATAAGCCGCACAAACAAACGGGGAAATATCTTTTTTCCACAAATAGCCTGCTTTCAGCTCGCTGCCGAAACGTTTTTTGAAATTCTGAATGCCCTCGAGTTTGGTGCCCGAAACATCCGACAGGCGGGCTCCTACGAAATCATAACGTTCTGCGCCCTGCTGTTTCAGATAGCACATGCACCAGTAGTGCAGGTACTTGATGGCGCCATCCGATAAAGGCGAATTGCCCGAGGCGCCGTGCAGGTAATAAGCACCATAGCCCGACCAGGCAATATACACGCCGCCCTGCAGCTCGCCGTTGATATAGCAGTTGGCAATGAGTATACTTCGGTCCGATGTGTCGGACAGCGCTTGCAGTTCCGTATAAGACTCCGCATACATGCGGGTGCGGTCCATCGTGGCCTTGTGCAATTCCCAAAAGGCTTTCAGCTCCTCTTTTCCCATCCTGATCTCGGGATTCAGTTTTTGAGCGGCTCTCACGGCCGTCCGGTAGCGTGCCTGCATGCCGGCCAGTATGGCTTCGTCGCTCAGCCCTTTCAGGTTGATGATATAAGAGCCGTAAGGTGCGAAGCGGCTGCCTGGCGGAACCTCAGAAAACAGCGCGAAATTAGCAGGCTGTACAATGCGGTGTGCCAGTTGGTGCGCGCCGGTATAGGCGACAGCCTCTTCCAGGAAGTGTTGCTCTTCCGCTGCGCTGAGCTCCCTTGCGCCCGGGCCAAGGGGCTTAAACTGAAATTGAAGAAGACGCAGGAACTTGCTTTTTTTCAGAACTACCGGGGCCAGCATGCCGTCCTTTTTCAGGATAAACAAGGAAGCGCCCGTCCTTTCTATGAAAGCCGCATAGCTTTTCTGAAAGGAGAACGGGAAATCCCTGTTGATCAGATCCAGGGAGGCAGCATGTTCCGTATAGTTGAGCAGCTGCATTTATTTTTTCCGGGCTATCAGCAGGTAGCCGTTGGTAAATACTTTAGAAGTAGTCGGGTAGGGATTCCGGTCGTAAGCGCAGGTGTCGCGTCCGTCGTAACTTTGCCTGTTTTCCAGGACCTCGAAGTAGGGCGAGGCCACCCTCGAAATAAGCTCCGGCGAATAGGTGATGTAATTTCGGTCGGGGTAATATAAGTCGGCTTTGCTGAGTGCGTGCGGGTACTGGATGAAGATAATTCCCTGTTGATCCAGCAGCAAGGCACATTTCCGGAAGAACTCGTCGATCTTGCTTACGGGAACATATTCCAGGACGCTGATGGAATAAATGGCCGCATAGCTTTTAGGGAAATCAGTAAGCAGGAAATTGCCGTGATAAAATGTATTTCCAGGAAGCTGTTCTTTGGCGGAAGCAATCATCGCCTCGCTCACATCAATGCCTTCCACCTCGTAGTCGGTGTTCAGCATCTTCATGTAAATGCCCGGCCCACAGCCAAAGTCAAGCAGGCGCCCCTTTTCCGGAACGTATGCTTTCAGGGTGTCTTTTAGTTTTTGCTTAACGATGCTCAGGGCTTCCTCTACTTCTTTGGTATGAGAAAAGCCGGCATTCTCCTGGATCGTCTTTGTGTTATTATAGCTGAATAGTTTCCATTGTTTAGCAGCCATCTGCAGCCTGGCATCGTAGCCTGTTGCAATCAACACATTGTTGACGAAACGGTTGTTAGACAATAAATTATAGACACTCATGGTTTTTTCTTTTTCGCGACCAAAAGGTACGAATTTTTATAGGTTCTGTGCGTATCGGGGTTCAGGCTTTTATAAGGTGTTTGATCGTAACGGTCGACCCGGCGGTTATCAAAGGCATGATGGTCGGCCAGGATCTCAACATAAGGTGCGAGCAACTTCCGTAGGTGTGAAGGACTGTATTGCACATAGGTAATGTCTTTGTACCAGCTATCCCAGACAGAAATAGCATGCGGAAAATTCAGGTAGAGAATTCCTCCGTCATTCAGCAGCGACACTGTTTTTTCAATGAAAGCCCGAAGCCCGGAAGGAGGAATATAAATGAGCACGCCGATGCAATAGATCAGATCAAACGTCTCATGGATGGCGACGTCATGAATGTCGCCCTTATAAAAAACGGCATGCGGCACTTCTTTTTTGGCAAGCGCAAGCATCCCACTGTTAATATCTGTGGCGTGTAGCTCATAGGGCCCGTCTTTGAATAAGCTCAGGTACATGCCCGGTCCACAGCCGATATCCAGGATTTTGGCATTGGCCTTCAACTGTGTTTGCGCTGTCAGCAGGAGATCCCTCTTTGATTTGTCCAGCACCTGGTTGATCTCCTCCCGGTTGGAGTAACCTGCATTTTCCTGGACCGATTTGCTGCCCGCCGGAACGTAGGTGGTATAAGGATTTCCTCTTTGGCTGGCATAACGGTCTTTGCCCAAAGCAATGAGTACGTTATTGACCACAACGTTATTCGTCAGAAAATACAGGGTCCGTTTTATAATATATTTTAACTGTTTCAAGCTATGGTATTTCTCAGGTGTGTCCTGGTTTTTCAGCTCTCCCGGAGCGAGGTGATGAATGTTTTCGCCAGCTCCCGGTAACTGAAAGTCGAGAGGTCAAAGGTAGTATTAATTTCCAGGTGGTGTTTCGCCTCAAGCAGTGTCAGCAGGTTCTCATAAATGGAGCGGGGCTCGATGTTTCTGCCTAAGTGGTTCCCTTCAAGGAATTCGGAGAAACGGCCTCGCTCACTTACCGAGACAATCGGTTTCCGGACAGGCAGATAATCAAAGAACTTTGAAATAAACGCATAGGTATAATAAGGGATCAGGAATAACAGCAAATAATCGAACTGCCTGTAGAGATGCCCGATGAGCTTTGAGTTGATGGGTTTATAGAAGACAACACAATCGAGATCCGCTTCTTCAATGAGCTTCTCTATGGCTGGATTCACGGCACCGAAGATGCAAAGATGAAGTTTGCTGTATAAATCCGGGCGTTCTTTTTTGAGAAGCGCAATCGCCTGAAAGAAAGGAGTGGCATAGGGGTTTGAATCTACCACCAGGGAGCCCGCAAACACCATGTTGATCTTACCGGGTTTTGTATAAATGGTTTGCAGGCTATGCTCCTCCGAAAAATCCTCTTCATCATAACCATTGGTTAGTGTATGAACCGTTTTGTGGCCGGCATCTTCCCGGATGGATTCCGACATATCTTCGGCTACCGTAAAGATATAGTCGGCAGAGGCGAGGGCATGTCTTTCTTTTTGCCTTTCCTCTTCGAAGCGTTTGTCATCGAGGTGCGAGAAAAATCCTTTGCCTTTTTGCCGGATGATCCAGATGTCGCGGTAGTCCAGCACCAGCTTTAGCCCGGGATAGTCTTTCTTCAAAGAGGAAAATTCATACATCGGATGATAAGGAGGGCAGCTCACAACCAGGTAATCAACGGGCCCGGCATCAAGAATCTTCCTGGCACAAGCCAGCGCTTTGGTATTCCACCACAACGACTGGTCGGCATAATTGCCTTTGGTCCTCATCTTCGACAAGGAGAAAAGCGTTTTATTGACCACTTTGGAAAAAATACCCTTCGGCGTTAATGTTTCCCTGTTCCGGATGCTGTGAATCCTGATGTTTGGATGCTTCGTGTCGTCCAGCCATACCGACGGTGCCTGTGTACCGGCTGCATTGATCACATGAATGGCATGGCCTTCGCGGGCAAGGTATTTGGATAGCTTGGCCCAGCGTCGCCCACCTGTGCCGGGATACGGAGGATAAGAATAACAGATGAGAAGTATCGATAGCTTTGGCATCAATTCATTAACTCATAATTGGTTTGTACTCTGTATCTTTTCTGTATGTGGGTCAATAGTTTATCGAAAGACTTCAGGTTATGAGGGCTAAGCATTTTGGGGTGAGAAATAAAATGCGTGTAGGTGTTATAATGAATGAGTGTTTTATAAGCATTCAGTTTCGATAGCTTCAGGAGCTCGACAGATACCATTTCGATGTTTCCAACGGTATCATTTGTGAGCCCTTCGTCGATGTCTTTCATGATCTGTTCCTCCGTCTTCCTTACGGAAAGGCCGTCTCCCAGGTTCCTGATGCCTAACACGGAAAGGTATTTGGAATATAGCCGATGGAGTAGCTTATGTTTGATTGTGATGCAGGAAATACTGTACTCCTTAAACGGACCGTTTTCCTCTTCCGTTTCCACCGACTCATTGAACCGGTAAATGGCTTTGCGGGGTACTTTGGTGTAGTTGTAATATACAACCGGGGAAAAATTTTTGAAATTTTTCAGTACCGAAAAGTCATAGCGGATGCCATGCTTTTTAAAGAAAGGCAAAAAATCGGAGAAGGGCTGCAGGCACCAACCACCGGCGCGGTATCCGTCAATGCTGTAAAATACCTGTGCCTGCTTCTGGATTCCCTGAAGGAATGACATCGAAAACTCAAACAGCTCATTCCTGTTTTCTTCATCAACATGGTGAAATCTGTACTTGTCAATATTCAGCAATTCCCATTGATTGGTGCTGCTGTCATAGCTGGCATCCAGCCAGTGAGGATGTATGTGAGGAAAGATCAGGTGCCCCTTTTTTAGCAGCAGGCATAATTGTATCCTGATCTTTTCATAATCCTCCTGCGCTTCCTTTTCCGGGCGTTCTGCCAAACGCATCAGGTAAATGGTATCTACAAAAAATAACGCCTTTGTGATGCGTTGTTTCTCCAGAAGCCCGAGGAGCTTGGCAGTTGGCTTTATCATGCAGTTATCCACAGTACCGCTTCTTGCCCCCAGGAAAAGCTCGTAATCAAAAGTAATCAGGATATCCTTTTGGGGTTTTTCCTGTTTATGAGGCATAACAAATGGCCTGGCCTTCAACAAAATATCAGAAATCGAGCGGGTAACCGCCTGGAGCGAAAAATGGCTGAGGTCATAATCCTGGTTGTACTTAAAGTTGATGCTGCCGTCTGCCAGCTTTTCCAGGAGGGCTGCGATGTCAGGCAGATCGGCGTGCAGGCCTAATCGGTTCGTAACCAGGAAGTCCGAGCCAAGGCCCTTTTCACAAAAGAGGATAATCGGTGTTTTCGTGGAAATGATCTCGTAAAACTTGGTCGAAATATTATTGATGTTGTAAGACGGATTGAATAACAGAACATAATCATAATCTCCAAATTTTTTGAAAAGCTCCCCGGCGTCCAGTTGGTTAAAGAAATGGACATTGTCTGCATGTCGCTCCTGGAAGGTATACCTATGCTGTTGTTTGTCGGTATAAATGTCCAGGGTAAATTTATCGCGGTACTGATGCATCAGTTCGGCAAGCCTTACCACGTATTCCTGGATGTTATGGTAGATGTTTCCATACATGACCAGCCTTACCTTGTCGGAGCTGCTTTTGGTTTGAGGGACAGCTTCTGCAGGGTCAAAGAAATGGGGAATATGAATAAACTTATCTTTAAATTGAGGATACTTGTTTTTCAGGTAAATACTCATATCCATGCTCGGAACGGAGAACAGATCTGCATTTTCGATCGCTTTCGATTCCAACGACAGCTCATAAGCCTTCCTTTTAGGCTCTAAATTCGGGAAGCCCCAGTTAGGCCCCCAGGTCCATGGATCTCTTAAATCATTTAATATAAACAAATTGTTGAACCATTTCCTGAGCTCTGTTACCTGGTACATGGCCCCGAAAGGCCCACCCGAACAGATCACGTGGTTGATCTGGTGTTTAATGATCAATTGCTTTGCCTTTCTGAGCATGGTCGATTTCCAGAAAATAGTCCGGTCGAGCGAGGAGCCCTTTGTCAGAAAAGGCAAGAGCGTCACCCAGAATTTGTAGAGGATCTTTTGAAGAAAATGGTGTTCGAATTTCACCAGCACCTTAGGGTACATGCGTGCCAGCTCATAGATCCGGATATTGGGATTGTCCTTGACAAGGTTCCACCACAGGGATTTTTCATCAAACGGATTTTTGGCGCAGATCACGTGTACCGTATAACCCATTTTGGTTAATTCGGAAGCGTGCTTGGCCCAGCGCCTGCCACCGATGCCATAGTAGGGGGGGAAAACATAAGAGACCAGTAAGATATGTTTCGGGTTTTCCAAGCGTTAAAATCAGGCCTTGTTTAGGAGAAGCAATTTATGAATTTTCTATAAATGGATCACCCGTACGCCGAAATTTACTTATCATAAGGATACTTAATGTAAGTGACCTTAAACACCGGCTTGTACATAAGGTCTTCCTTACCGCCCATTACAATACGCTGCATCCGGTTGTCCCTTTTTCCTGCCAGCGACTTGCTTGGAAGTGCGTTCACCAGGTAGAAGCCATAGTTATAAAGCTTTCCGGTGATGATCTTTTGCATTTGACGTGCAATGTTGAATTTGTAGTAATAGTAATTAGGATCGTAGCTGCCGCCATACTTGATAAAATCCGTCGTTTCAATCTGGTCGTACACCAGCTCCTCAACGCCTCCGGCCCCCGTAGCAATCAGTGCCAACTGATCCGGCACTGTGTAGGCTGCGCTTAAGGTTGTTTTGTTGACCTTCACAATCAGCTCCGCGCGGCTGATGGACACATTCTCCGAATCGGAAAATGCTTTTAAGAAGGGCAGGTAAACCTTTACACGCGTACCACCGAAACTATTCAGGTAAACGCTGCCTCTGCCCTTTGTGGTGTCGTTATTAACCACCTGGTCAAACAGGTTGGGCGATGCGGCAGCATAGTAGTTGTGGTCAATGTGGTTGAGCCTCTGCGCATCGCTGCCCTTAAAGGTAAACTGGGCTGTTTTAATTTTGGAGCTTACCGAATTTCCGTCGTGGTAGTAAAGGTTTATGCCGGAGATCTCGTCCTCCATGTTGTAGCGGGCAATGGTCCCCTGGTTGAGAGGCGACAGAGGCGTGCTTGCCGAAGAAATGTAAAGGCCCTTGTAAGCATTGATGAAGTTGCTGTTATTCGTAAGGTTGGCCGGTGTCTGAAGGATATACTGGCCCAGGTTATTATCGAAAGGAAGCACCAGGCACAGGGCATTGTTTCTATAGCTCATCCTCGCTTTTGCCGTAGCCACTTTGGTTTTCGAAAAGTGTTTATTGGTATAATAGGCTACACTTGGGCTGATCACCTCATTGAGCAGGTAAATGTCGTAAGTGAGTTCCGGGTTAAAATCGCCCATAAACTGATCGGCGTAGCGAATCACAATCTCCGAAGAATCGAGCACCGGGTTGGTGCCATACGAGACGTTGGTTAAATTATTGATAATGGAAAAATTGGTATAGATGCCGGCATGGGTTTGTCCGAAAACGGGGTCCTGTATGCTGCCCAGGTACTTGTACTGATCGTTGTAGGTCCTTACAGAGTCTACCCGCTGCGTGTGGGTAAATACCGAAGCCGTATCGGTTACGGTAATGCCCAGGAGGTCATTTTCCGGTTGCACGTCGAGGCCGAGCATACTTTGCGTATCTTTTTTCTTGCAGGAAAAAAGTAATGCGACAACACTTAAAAAAATGACTGCTCGGACCTGGCTCATAGAATGGAATTAAAAAACGCATAATTAATCAAAATTATGCGTTTTTAATAGTTAAAATTACAAAATTTATCGCTGCGGCCTGTTAGTCGGCGAGCACTTCAGAGTCTTCCAGAACCAGGTCGTAAAACTCGTTGTATGCATCGGTATATTCCGCTTCGCCTTTAAATTCCAGGACCGGTTTCCCTGATTTTTTAGCGTATTTTTCTACCTCTGCATTCACCGTTTCGCTACCGAAAGCAATGCCATCGGAATTGTCAATGGCCAGTTTCATCAGGTTTACATACGACGCATCTTCCATGTGTTTCAGGTCTTTTTTGCTGATCCCGTCGATAATGGCTTTATCCACCACCTTTTTATTCAGGGCTTTGGTATACTCTTCGTCATATACCGTAAAAATGATTTTGGTATCGGAAAACAAAGGATCTTCAGCAAAAGCTTTCTTGATATAGAGTGGCATGAGGCCGGTAAACCAGCCGTGGCAGTGGATCACATCCGGAGCCCAGCCCAGTTTTTTTACCGTTTCAATCACACCGCGGTTAAAGAAGATGGCGCGCTCATCGTTATCATCAAAATATTTGCCGGTAGCCTTGTCGGTCAGCACCGATTTTCTTTGAAAATAATCGTCATTATCAATGAAATACACCTGCATACGGGCAGTAGGGATAGAAGCCACTTTAATGATCAGGGGATGATCGGCGTTGTTGATGACAATGTTCATCCCCGATAAACGGATCACCTCATGGAGTTGATGGCGTCTTTCGTTGATGTTGCCATACTTCGGCATAAAAGTTCTGATTTCTTTCCCTCTTTCCTGGATTGCCTGTGGCAATCTTCTGGTAATTTTTCCGATGTGGGTTTCGTCTAAATAAGGGGTAATTTCCTGCGACACAAAAAGAACTCTTGCTTTTCTCATAAAATGGATTTAGGATTTCGTTCTACAAAAGTAATAAAAAAAAAACCATATATCAAAGTATTATTTAGCTTTGAAGCCGATTATTTATAGATTAAGCGCCATTTTATGCTTGTATTTGACAAAATCAGGGATGTCAGGGAATATCTCAGCCAAAAGAGGAAAGACAAGGCAACCGTTGGTTTTGTGCCTACGATGGGTGCCTTGCATGAAGGGCACATCTCGCTTATCGGGATCTCCCGGAAACAAACAGACATGACGGTGTGTAGCATCTTCGTCAATCCCACCCAGTTCAATAACCAGTCAGACCTTACCAAATACCCGCGTACGCCCGAAAAAGACATGGCTATGCTGGAAGCAGCCGGTTGCGATGTGCTTTACATGCCCGATGTGGCCGATGTATATCCTGAGAAGGATACCCGCAGCTTTAACTTTGGCTACCTCGATACTATCCTGGAAGGCGCTCACAGGCCCGGCCATTTCAATGGTGTAGGGCAGGTAGTCAGCATTCTGCTCGAAGGTATACAGCCCGATAAAGCCTTTTTTGGGAGTAAGGATTACCAGCAGGTAATGGTCGTGAAAGAGCTTGCAAGGCAGTTGGAGCTGCCCACGGAAATTGTTGCCTGTCCTATTTTGAGGGAGCCCGATGGCCTGGCCATGAGCTCCCGTAATGTGAGGCTTAATGAAGAAGAACGAAAGGTGGCGGCCCAGATCCCACTGATGATGCAGGAAGCCAGGGAACTGGTAAAGCGCGAAGGTATTGCGGCTGCTAAAGAGTATATCGCTCAGGAAGTAGCCAAACAGGCCCTCATGAAGCTCGATTATTACGAAGTATGCAAGGCAGATACGTTGGAGCTGTTGGAGCATTATCAATCCGGACAGGCTACGGTAAGTCTCATTGCTGTATTTGTCGGCAATGTGCGCCTGATTGATAACTGGCTGGTATAAGTGCCCGGCGCGGAATGTTACAGGCGTTTATAATCGGTTGGCGACTGTCACGATGCATTGCCTAAGTCCAACGAACCGGCGGCTTCGGGAGCTTCTGCCACCTTACCAGTAAGCGTTATTTCCCCTGGTGGTCGATGTTCCAGCGTGCTTCCAGTATAAGCATGGAATCCAAGGAGACGCCTCGCTCACGGGCTCTTTTTTTCGTATCGCTGAACCATTTCTCATCGTGGCGGATATAGTTGACGAGATCCCTCACTTTGTTTTGATAGTCCACATTTTCAGGGGCTGCTTTGTGGGGAGCAAGGCCCTTATAGTATTGCTCTGCATTTTCAATAAAGCCCCAGCTTATTTTTCGTAACGTGGCTTCTGTGGCCATGATCACAAACACATCATGCCCGGCGAGCGCATCTCCCAGGTCTACATTTTCCACCAGCAATTCCTTAGAGGAGCTTTCCGGGAACACCTGCCTGTTGTAATACCAGAAATGGTCGTTCTCAAAGCAATTGGCAATTCCCAGGCCGTACATGCCCCAGTAAAAGCTGTCGGAGATCACCAGCACTTTAGGCCTTGTCTTTCCTTCGGTGTTCACCGGCAACATGCGCGGGTAGGCCACATCAAAGCTTTTGAAGCGGAACAGCAGGTTCATGCCGTCGGCAATGTCATAATCCACATCATGCGGCGGCTCCATGCTCACCCCGTCGAAAGCCAGCTCCGGCACATCGATGTGCCTCAGCTCCTCAATTTTACGTAGCAGGGAATCGGCGGCGAGCGCTGTGCCGTAGGTGCTCCAGTGTACGCCGTGTTGCGGATACAAGGGATATTTTGAGCGGCGCTTGTTATCAATGAACCATTTATTGAAATCGATGACATTCAGCCTGGCTTTTTTTGCCTCCTCCGACATGTATCCGTAATTGGTAGGGCCGCGCACCGGCAGGTACTTGTCCGGAATGTACTCCGGGTAAAACGAGGCCTTCCCGGCAGCGAACACCACAATGAGCTGTTTCCCCAGCTTATTGAGCGTATCAGAAATAAATTTCAGGCGCGCTATGGTATGGTCGATGCTGTCTTTCCCCAGGAAATCAGTACCCGTATAAGCGTCGATGTAGCTTTTTTCGTAGAGGTAGGTCTCCTTGCCGATGATCACGCCATTGGCTTTGGCTTTTCTGAAAATGCTGTAGGCAATCTGGTTGTTGAGCTTCACGAACTGGTTCCTGAAGCCAAAAGCCGTGTTGATGTATTTTTCTTTTTCTTCCTGGTAATAGCCGCTGAACCAATCCTCTTTGTCAAACTCAATGTTCTCCGGGAGCTGGATGTCGCCCTTTAAAGGATGCTCTTTCTTCAGGTGCAGGTTCTCCTGGATCATCGGGATGAGCATCACGGCAAAAATTCCCGCCAGCAGCCATGTTTTATATGTATCCGACCACTTCATTAAAAACGGAAATAAATAAAAGGATTAAAGCCTGAAGAGGTGATAGAGCTCACCGATAAAATAAACAGGATAATGGAGCTGCCCCACACCAGCACATGCCTGCGCCTGGTGTAGGGATCGAGGTAAACGGCATTCTGAATGCCCTGTCCCCGGCGGCCGGCAGCAAAAAAGGAGAATAATACAGCAATGGCAAACCAGGTCAGGAACTCCACATCAAAGGTCGTGGTGTGATTGCTATGCAGGCTAAACATGCGCCTGATGTAGTGGAAGGCATCGCGGATATGATCGATCCTGAAAAACACCCAGCCGATGTTGACGATAAAAAAGGTGAGGAGCATGGCCGGGACCTTTCCGATCCTGTCAAGCACTTTCCCGAAGAACGCCCTTTCGATGACCAGGAAAAAACCATGATAGGCGCCCCAGAACACAAAGCTCCAGCTCGCGCCATGCCACAGGCCCGAAGCCAGGAATACCAGCCACAGGTTGACATACAGGCGCCAGGTAGATACGCGGTTGCCACCCAAAGGAATGTAGAGGTAGTTGCGCATCCAGTTGCCCAGGGTCATGTGCCATCGCCTCCAGAACTCCGTAATGCTGCGCGAGATGTAGGGGTTGTTGAAATTCTCCGGGAAGCGGAAGCCCATCATTTTTCCAAGCCCGATGGCCATATCGCTGTAGCCGCTAAAGTCGAAATAGATCTGGAAGGTGTAGGCCAGGCTCCCTACCCAGGCGGTGAGCGTATCCATCTGCGCATAATCGCTGCCGAAAATAGCGTCGGCCACAGCGCCCATCTGGTTGGCAATGAGTACTTTTTTGCCAAGCCCTAAAGCAAAGCGGTAAAAGCCCGTGAGGCGGTCGTCCGTGCTTTCCGGCCGTTCGGTGATCTGATCGGCCAGCTCATGGTAACGGATGATGGGGCCGGCAATGAGTTTGGGAAAGAGGATAATGTAGAGCTGGTAGTCCCAGAATTTTGTCAAAGGTTTGTGTACCCGCCTGTATACGTCCACCACGTAGGTAATGGTTTCGAAGGTGTAAAAGGAAATGCCGATGGGAAGTACCAACTTCGTCCAGTGGATTTGCTTATCCGTAAACACCGATAAAGCCTGGTTGACGTTCTCAATGAAAAAGTTGGAGTACTTGAAATAAAAGAGCAGGCCGATATTGACCGATACAGAGAGCGTGAGCATGAGCTTGCGCCTGGTTTCGCTGGCAGTCCGGTCCATCCAGGTAACCAGGTAAAAATCGAGCAGCGTGGTGCCAAGGATGACAAAGATGAATTTCGGCGCGCCCCAGGCATAGAAGAAAATACTGCCGAGGAGGATCACTGCATTTTTATACTTCCGGTCGACGCTGAAATAAACCAGCATGAAGAGGGGGAGAAAGTATAACAAAAAGACAATGCTGCTGAAAACCATAGATGAATAACGGCTCTAAGATAAAATTATTTTTGTACAGAGTCATGAAAAGTTCGAACTCCGATGCCGGGACGGCTTTATCTTGTCAACGCGTAAATGGTCAGTGCGGCTTTCTGCTTTTTTAAAAACAATTCCTGGCTGTGCCAGCCCCATTCGTCGGTGTAATCGTCGGATTTGAACGAATTAAAAAAATAGCGCTTGCGATCCATAATAAAGGAAACGTTGTTTCGAAAGCTCATCCGGCTTTCTCCGTAAAGCGACAGCAGCCATTCCGAATTATGGCCATTAACATGATTATCCGGCTTATTTTTATAGACATCGTATTCATACAAAAAACAGCCGTTAGGGCATTGCTTTTGCCAGTACACGCTGTAATCATAACCTGTTTCGATTCCTAAGATCAATTGCTTTTCGAGCGGGTAATAGCTGAAATGGAAGCTATGGATGTTGTCGATGATGTCGACCTTCTGTGTCTGCTGCCTGATCCTGTTTTTGTAAAGGTCCCAGGTTTTCGCGCCTGTTTTGATCACATAAAAGGTATCTGCCTGAAAAACGCAGAAGGCATCGTTCTTCGGCAGGTTCAGGTTCCGGCCGTCCATATAATACTGCCCGTTCTTCTCGTAAAAGTAAGTGTTGTCGATCACCGAAAAGCCCTTGGAAAGGGCATCGATCAGCTTATTTTTTTTATAAATAAACAAATCTTTCAGCTTTTCGCCGTCGAAGCCCCGCAGGTAAAAGAGCGTATTGGATATGATCTTCACCTCAAGTTTTCCATAGATCAAGGTATGTTTTTCAACTGGGGGAGGACTGATCAATCCGAAGGCCGAATGATAAAAATAAAGTTCGTCTTCGTCCTTTAAGAATTCGTATTGCTTTAAATACCCGGCATCAAACAGAAGGGAAGAGTCCGGGAACATGATGTATGAACCTATGGCGTCTTTGGTGAGCTGAAAGCCGAGGTCTTTTTTACCAAGGAAGAGCCTGCAAAAATCCTCTTTTTTATACTGAACCAGATACGTCGTGAAGTACCTATTCCCAGACATATACCATATACCTCCATGTTTTAAGGTCTTTAAAGGGCCAAAAAGAGAATCCTGCTGTGCTAAAAAATGCCTGCCGCGAAGATCGGTAAACATATTGGGATACACGATGTCCTGATCACCTTCGCCGCAGTGCCGGCATTTGTAAAGTTTGTAACGGCCCAAAGAGCTGCGGTTCCTGAATAATTCGAAATGCCGATTGTCTTTTTGAAATACCTGGTAGATCGTCGACGTGTCGTTGCTCCACAACAGGCCCGGAGTGCGTTTATAAGGTCCGTATGTTCTGCCGTCCTGCTGAAAAATATAAGTTCCAAAATCCGGGTTATATGTGTAGAGAGTGATGGATCTTGTCAGTTCGGGCACATAGGCGTCGGCCCAGGCGTAGGCTTCGTGCATGCGGTTGAAGCGGGTGGAGTAGGTTGAATAAACGCCGTTCATGGTTTCTACCTCGAACAGGCTTTCATTGTGGAAATTGGAAACACCCTTGAAAGGGCCGTGAACCCTATCGGGCTTTAAAATGTATTCCAGGGAATCGTTGGTCTTTAAAACGCAGAACTTTTCCCTGTAGCTATAATCTGCGATCCGGTAGCTGACGTCCCTGCCGGCTTTTCGATGAAAGGAGCTCAGGTCAAAGGTCGCGGAATCTATCTGGGAGCATAAGCTGTTTGCTGCGCTGACCAGAAATATCAAGTAACTTTTTGACCTCATGCCAACATAATGCATCATCCCGGCTAAAGTAACAAGTTCCCCGGAAAATGTTGGTAACATTCGGCTATTTGCCCGGGTGCCAGTAGAATAGTTGAATGTAAAATATTATTTTTGTTTCCTGAATTTATTATAATCACTGAATTACCCATTATGAGCAACATCAAGCCCGAAGATTTTTTTAAGAATATTATTTCCCACTGTAAGGAATACGGTTTCATTTTTCAGAGCAGCGAGATCTATGATGGATTAAGCGCTGTATATGATTACGGGCAAATGGGGGTGGAGCTTAAAAAGAATATCCGGGAATACTGGTGGAAAGCCATGGTGCAGATGCATGAGAATATTGTAGGCATTGATTCTGCGATCTTTATGCACCCCACTACCTGGAAAGCCAGCGGCCACGTGGATGCTTTCAACGATCCTTTAATCGACAACAAAGACAGTAAAAAACGCTACAGGGCCGATGTGCTCATCGAAGATCACGTGGCGAAGATCGAAGATAAGATCAACAAGGAAGTGGAAAAAGCGGCAAAACGCTTCGAGAACTTTGATGCGGAGATGTTCAAAGCCACGAACGGCCGGGTGAAGGAATACCAGGAAAAGATCGATGCCATCAACGAGCGTTTCAAAACGGCTTTAAATGCCGGTAATTTAGAGGATGTCAAACAGATCATCATCGACCTGGAAATCGTTTGCCCGGTAAGCGGTACTAAAAACTGGACGGATGTGCGCCAGTTCAACCTGATGTTCAACACCTCTACAGGCGCTGTGACTGATGAAACCAATATTATTTATTTGAGGCCTGAAACAGCGCAGGGCATCTTTGTGAATTACCTCAATGTGCAGAAAACGGGACGGATGAAAATTCCTTTTGGTATTGCGCAAACCGGAAAAGCCTTCCGGAATGAGATCGTAGCGAGGCAGTTCATTTTCAGGATGCGTGAGTTCGAGCAAATGGAAATGCAGTTCTTCGTGAAGCCGGGCACCGAAATGGAATGGTACGAGTACTGGAAAAAAGCACGCCTCAACTGGCATTTGTCCTTAGGCCTTGGCGCAGAGAAATACCGTTTCCATGACCACCTCAAGCTGGCGCATTATGCCAATGCCGCCGCCGATATCGAGCATCAGTTCCCATTCGGCTTCAAGGAGCTGGAAGGCATTCACTCCCGCACCGATTTCGATTTGAAGCAGCATGAGCAGTTCAGCGGAAAAAAATTACAATACTTCGATCCGGAGTTAAACCAGTCTTATGTGCCTTACGTAGTAGAAACCTCCGTAGGCCTGGACCGCTTGTTTTTGGCTGTTCTGGCATCTTCTTTACAGGAAGAGAAACTGGAAGACGGAGAAACAAGAACCTTGTTGAGCCTGCCACCGGCCCTGGCACCATATAAAGCAGCAGTATTACCATTATTGAAAAGAGACGGTCTTCCTGAATTAGCGGAGAGCATTATGAAAGACCTGAAATACGATTTCATGGTGGCTTATGATGAGAAAGATGCGGTGGGAAGACGTTATAGAAGACAGGATGCCATCGGTACGCCCTTCTGCATTACCGTCGATCACCAGAGCCTCGAAGATAAAACAGTCACGATCCGTCACCGCGACAGCATGAAGCAGGACCGTGTCGCGATCAGCGAATTGCATGCGATCCTCACAGAGAAAACAAGCATGCAGGGCTTATTGAGGACGTTGTAAGGGGGCCATTACGAACGAGTGTAGCTCATTCATTTTCATTCGCGTCATGGCGAGTGTAGCGAAGTAATCTCCTGAATGGAGAGATGGCTTTGCCTCACGCCAGGGCGTGATCCTCGCCATGACGATTTATAAAGAGTACCCCGCCTTCTCCAAAGGATAGGCATTAAAGGTTCCCATCGCTTTAGCAATTAATACATTATTCCGGTTGGTGCAGATGATATCGCCGCTTGTCACGATGATGCGCTTTCCCTGGCTGTCGATTTTGCCGATGCCCATCAGCTCATCGCCCAGCAGGGAAGGAGAGAGGTAATTGATCTTAAATTCAACGGTAGAGACGATCCGGTTATCGGCAACGGTTTTCGATAAGGCGGCAACGCCCAGTATCCCATCCATCATGGCGGCGATCACTCCGCCATGCGTGGCTCTTGGCGTCGACAGATGGCTTTCGTTGATGGTCAGAAAATAATGTACCAGCCCCGGCTCCACAATCTTAAAATTCATGCCCAGCACCCTTCCGAAATGGTTGTCTTCAATGTATTGTTCTATAATAGTCATGCCACGTTGATTTGCGGCATGAATTTACAGAATTCATCCTGAACTTGTTTCAGGATCTTAGGATTCAAAACCAAAAAACATCAAAGTCTATGCGGGGCTTGGTTTAGCATAGGCTTTGATGTTTTGAGATAGCTGTTGATTTACAACTGGTAGAATTTCCTGGCAACGTATGGTTTCGGGATCACGACCTCTTCGCTGTGCATCATTTCCTTGAGGTCGATCTCGATGGTGCGGGAGATAGCCCATACCGGAATGTCGGTGGCCTTGTTCTCAAACGGATCCTGCAATTGCACCGCTGTTTTTTCGATCAGGTAAAAGAAAGTCGCCACAATCATCAATACCGGCACCATCAGAAAACCGAAGAGATCCACCAGGCCGAAAGGCAGCAGCAGGATAAATACCCAAACCGCCGATTTGATATATAAGCCGTAGGTTGTCGGAAAAACCGTTTTCTTGATACGTTCGGCTTTCCCCATCGAGTCGGAGAAGCGTGTCAGGGTACTGTCAAAATTCACCTGCTGGAAGGTGTTGATCCATCCCATTTTCAGTGCATACTGAAGATCCTTTCCATGAAGGTCGAGAAGAGCCACCGGCCTGTTGCTGAATTTTTTAATATAGTCATATTCCTTGTCGCTGATAAACTCACGCATAAAGGGCATCGGATCGCTGCCGCGAAGGCTTTTGGCCAGCGCATAGCACCAGGCAATCTGGCGCATGATCATCCGGTCCTGGAACGCTTTGATCTCTTCATTCTCCGGGTTTTCCATCATGGTAAGCACCTGCCTTCCCCAGCTTCTGGAATCGTTTACAATGGCTCCCCAGATCATCCGGGCTTCCCACCAGCGGTCGTAGGCCTGGTTCGACCGGAAAGCCAGCAGGAGCGACAGGATCGTACCGAAGACACTCGATACGGTGATCGGAATAGACACCGCGGTGACGTGAATATTGAAATAGGAGTAGGCCAGCTCGATGGATAAGCCGTAGCACATCACCAGCAGCAACTCGTATTTGATCTGCCCGAAAATATAGGACAGGGGTATGTTATTTTTGAGAAGCATAATCAACTAATTTATCGGTTTTGGCATGCATGCCTTCCATGAACAGCGTGGAGAGGCTGGCGCTTTCATGAGGGTTGTTTACTTTCCATTCCACTTCGCGGCAGGGTAAGTAGCTGTTCTTGATATAGGATAGAGGATTGAAGCCATTCCGGTGTTCTTTAAGAACATAATGTTTCGGAAAGATCACCTCGTCGATCTTATTGCCGGAAATGAAATTATCGAAGGCTGCATCACTGGTGCCGTGGAATACTTCGGTTCTTATGCTGCTGATCTTTGATGCATACTTATTCATAATGATGCTGCAGGCCTCTTCAAATTCCTTATTGGAATGCTGCGCGATGGCTTTGGCAGGTGTATAGAAGAGCAGATCCGTAATGGAGCCTGGCAAAAGATCGCAGAACATCAGGACAATCTCGATGTCGTCGTAGGTGCTGAGCAGTGCGGCCTGTTTAACCGGAATGAGTGATTCGATGGAGAAATCAGTGGGTATCAGAATGGTTCTTTTCATGGTCTTGTTTTTGGTTACAAGATTAGAACACCCGTCTTAAGATGGTCTAAGAACGGGATTAGAACGGCATTAGAATGAGGTCAAAGCTGTTAAGAGATGTGAAATTCAGTTAACCGCAAAGAGCGAAACGTTTTTTCGCAGAGAACGCAGCGTAGGAGCGCGGATCAGAACCAAAGGTAATAGACACGGATGACGCTGATTTTTATGATTAGAACAGATCTCGCAGAATCACGCAGACTAATACGCGGATGCTCGCAGAGAGAAATAAATTAAGAATAATTCCCTGCGAAACTTTGTGCTTAACTCCGCGTTCTCTGCGCCTCCTTTGCATCTCTGCGGTTAAATATGGTTAAGCAATCGAAGGGAAGCTGAGCTGCACCACGGTGCCCTCGTCTTTTTTGGAAGATACCACCAGCGTGCCGTTGTGAATCCGGATGATGTTGCGGGCCAGTGGCAGGCCAATGCCATAGCCTTCGTGGTGCTTGGTGTTGGAGGCCCTGAAAAAAGGGTCGTAAATATATTTGAGCTCCGCCTCCGGAATACCAATACCGTCGTCCCGCACGATGATCACCACATGCATATCTGTAGCGCCGATAGATACCTGTACGGGCTTATTGGAAGAGTATTTGCAGGCATTGCTCACAATATTGCTCAGTGCCAGGTGCAGCAGCTGCATGTTGCCGGTGATCTTCAGCTTTTCCGGATTTTCGGGGATCAGGCTCAGGTCAATGAGAATCGCATTATTAGGATTGATCTTATCGATCGTTTCCTTGACGTCCCACAGCAACTGATCCATACGCACAACGCCCATCTTTTGTTTTTTGCCGTCGAAGCCCGTCTGAGCCAGGAACAGCAGGGATTTGGTGATCTTCTCCAGGCGTTCGGCTTCGTTAAGAATGATTTTCAGGGAAGCCTGGTACTCTTCTGCCGGCCGTTGCTTTGTGAGGGTAACATCCGCCTCGCCGATAATGGCGGTGAGTGGTGTGCCCAGCTCATGCGAGGCGTTGCTGATGAAATTGTTCTGGGTCTCAAAGGCCGTTTCCAGGCGGTCGAGCATGTGGTTAAAGGTAATGATGAGCTTGCTCAGTTCGTCGTTATCCGTCAGGTTTTCCAGCCTCACATGCATGCTTTCGGAACTGATCTGTTTCACACGGTCCGTAATTTCCTTCACCGGGTTCAGTACCTTCTTGGAGATGAATACCGCAACCAGCAGCGCCAGCAGGGAGGCCAGCGGGATCGCTACCAGGAAGATATTTCCCAAATGGTCGAGCTGTTGCGTATTATAATAGTTGTTGGCCGATACGATCACCGCATAGTTGGCATTCCGGGCTCTGTATTTAATCCCTGCATAAAAGGTATTACGGTTTTTATAAGTAGCAGTTCCCCTCTCGGAAATATCCCTGAAAAAAGAAACCGGAAGGTTGAGCTCCCCGGCTTCCGTCTCGAAGCTCTTACCTGGCTTTATTTCGAAGAGGTAGTCTTTTTCTTCGGGCAGGATCTCCAGGTGCTGGTCCCGTACTTCCTTAAAGGCTGTGGCTTTTGTATCCTCCGGCTCCAGCGTGGATTTCGCCTTAAAGATGGCCCGGATCTCCAGCCGCTTGTAAAAATCGGTAAACGAGTACTGTGAGGAAAAATAATACACCGATACGCTCAGTGCCAGTATAATGGACAGGCAGCCCACCATGAAGATCAAGGCTATTTTGGTTTGACTCTTCATGATTCCTTCATCACATAACCCATGCCCACCATGGTGTGGATCAATCGGGTGGATTTATCCTTGTCGATTTTTTTGCGAAGGTAGTTCACATACACATCCACCACGTTGGTGCCCATATCAAAATTGACGTCCCACACTTTTTCGAGGATGTCTATCCGCGACAGCACGCGGTTCTTATTTTTCAGGAAGAGCAGGAGCAGGCGGTATTCCGTTGACGTGAGGCTGACTTGTTCTCCGCCGCGCTTCACGGTTTTGGAAGTATCATTCAGCACCAGGTCGTCGATGCTATATACGTCCTCTTCCGGTGGGTTACTGGCCGGGGCAATCATCGTACTTCTTCTCAGCAGGGATTTCACGCGGGCCTGGAGCTCAATGAATTTAAAAGGCTTTACCAGGTAATCGTCGGCGCCGGTATCCAGGCCGATCACCACATTTTCTGCCGTGCCCAGGGCCGTGAGGAAGAGGATAGGCGTGTGGTTGTTCTCGCTGCGGATGGCCTTACATACGTCAAGCCCGTTTTTTCCCGGAAGCATAATATCGAGGATGATGAGATCGTAGCTGTGCGCCAGCGCCATGCTCAGGCCGGTTTCGCCGTCCAGCGCCACCGACATCTCATAGCCTTCCTCCGTCAATCCCTTTTTGATAAAAGAGATCACATTGGCTTCATCCTCTACTAATAAAATCCTTTTCAAAAAATAATTGTATAATTAAAATGATACACGATTTGTTGCCAGTTCGGGCGCCGTCGAAGGGCAGCAAAACAGAACAACACGACTCAAGTTCCTAAAAATAAGCCTTTAACAGGCTCTAACAAAAAAAATTAAGATTTATTGTATTCTGCCAGGCATAAAAAAGCCCCTGGTGCAAACCAAGGGCTTTCAAGTAACAGGCAATTAAAAACTTATGCTGTTTGAGCAACCGCTTTCGGTGCAGCCGACATGATCTCTTCGTTGGCAGCAGAAGCGTATTGTTCGAAGTTTTTGATGAATTGACCAGCCAGGTTCTGAGCCGTATTGTTGAAGGCGTCTTTGTCCTGCCATGCATTCTTCGGTTCCAGGATCTCGGTAGGAACACCAGGGCATGATTTAGGGAATTTCAATCCGAAGAATGGGGTCGTGCCGTATTCCACGTTGTCCAGCTCACCGTTTAAAGCAGCCGTGATCAGGGCACGCGTGTAAGATAATTTGATACGGCTTCCGATACCGTAAGAACCGCCAACCCATCCGGTGTTGAGCAGCCAAACATTCACTTCAGGATGTGCTTTCAGCTTTTCGCCCAGTAACTCTGCATATTTGGTTGGGTGCAGCGGTAAGAACGCTTTACCGAAGCAGGCCGAGAAGGTGGTGGTAGGCTCGGTAATACCCATTTCGGTACCTGCTACCTTAGCAGTATAACCCGAAATGAAGTGGTACATGGCCTGGGCGCTGTTCAGCTTGGAGATCGGAGGCAATACGCCGAAAGCATCACAAGTGAGGAAGAAAATGTTTTTAGGAGCATCGCCCACAGCCGGAGTCACGGCATTGTCGATGTAAGTAGCCGGGTAGCTCACGCGCGTATTCTCCGTGCGGGAAATATCAGCGTAGTTAACGGTTGTAGTCCCTTCAAAATAATTGATGTTCTCCAGCAAAGAGCCGAATTTGATCGCGTTGAAGATCTGAGGCTCTTTTTCAGCCGTCAGGTCCACACATTTCGCGTAGCATCCGCCTTCGAAGTTGAATACCGAATTGTCAGCCCAGCCGTGCTCGTCGTCACCGATCAGCTTACGGTTAGGATCAGCCGATAAGGTGGTTTTACCTGTTCCGGACAAGCCGAAGAATATAGCGGTATCACCGTCTTTGCCAATGTTGGCAGAGCAGTGCATGGAAAGTACTTTTTTCTCGTGTGGCAAAATATAGTTCAGTACAGCGAAGATCGATTTTTTGATCTCGCCGGTATAGCCTGTACCACCAATCAGGATGGTTTTTTTCGTGAAATTGATGATGGCGAAGTTGTGCTGGCGTGTACCGTCGATCTTAGGATCGGCCATGAAGCCTGGCGCGTTGATGATCACCCAATCATGTTTGAAGGTTTTGATCTCTTCGGCAGTAGGACGTAAAAATAAGTTGGAAGCGAATAAGTTGCTCCACGGGTATTCGTTTACCACGCGGATGTTGATCCTGAAGGTCGGATCGGCGCAGGCATAAGCATCACGAATCCAGATCTCTTTATTGCCTAAATAAGCCAGCATGCGGTTGTGCAGGGCATCGAATTTATCCGACTCGAAGCGGTTGTTCACATCTCCCCACCAAACGCTGTCTTTGGTATTCTCATCGTATACCACGAACTTATCTTTCGGAGAACGGCCTGTAAATTCTCCCGTATCAATGGCTAAAGCACCAACATCAGTTAATTCACCTTGTCCGCGTACAATCGTTTCTTCGATCAGCTCAGACGGGTGTAAATTCCAATAAGCCATTTCCACATTTCCTAAGCCTAATTGGGCAACAGAAGCATCTTGTGCTTTCAATCCAATTTCATTCATTATAAAAAGAATTTAGTTTAAAGTTAGGCTGCAAAAATACGAAAAAAATCGGGCTTATACCGGCCCGATTTTCCACAATTTAGAGGTGAAAACTTTCTGTTTTGTTAAAAAAATTACCGTCCGCGATGCTGCGACACCGCATTTTCTGTTATGATCACCTGGTCGCTTCCCGCCATCGCTTTCTTCACCTCTTCCACGAATGTAAGCTGTTCTTTTTTAGATAGTTCGCTTAGCGTCAGGCAGTAATCCGTTTCTCCTTCGCGGCCCCAGAGCACTTCCTTGTAAGCCGGTTTTTTGGGATGCGACTCCACGTATTTCAGAAAAGCTTCGCGTTTTTCAGCGCTGGTGCCGGCGCCTTTACTCGTAAAGGATACGATAATGCGGTAAGATTGTTCGGAAGAGGTGCTCCCTGCTTCCGTGTTTTGTGAGGAAGAGGTTGTGGCCGAGCCTGAAGAGCTGGCGTTCTTATGGGATTTGCAGGCAACAGAGGCAAAAGACAGGCTGATCACAGAGCTGAGGATAATGATGGTTTTCATAAAATAACAAATGGTTTAAGCGGTTTTTACAAAATTGGTGCCTTATTTGAATTTCCGGTTCATTTCCCGGTTCAGGTCTTTGGTTTTCAGGTCTTCGCGCTTATCATACAGTTTTTTACCCTTGGCCACGGCAATTTCCACTTTGGCATAGCCGCTATCGGAGGTAAACAGGACGGTTGGTACAATGGTTAACCCTTTATCCTGCATTTTCTTCTTCAGCTTGGTGAGCTCCTGTTTGTGCAGGAGCAGTTTCCGTTCGCGGGTAGGCTCGTGGTTATAGAGGTTGCCTTCGGTGTAGATGCTGATGTTCAGGCTCCGGATGTAGAGCTCGTCGTTCTTGAAATAGCAGTAGCTGTCCACTAAAGAGGCTTTGCCCTCGCGGATGGATTTTATTTCGGTGCCGAGCAGGACAATGCCGGCCGTAAATTTTTCGATAAATGTATAGTCAAAACCCGCCCGCCGGTTTTTGATTGATATTTTTTGCTGTATATTTGGTTTCACAATCCTATGCTTCTTCTTCGCTTGTCCTTATACTAATTTCCGGGGCAAAGATACATAATAATACGCTTGATGATACACCTGATTTTAGCCAATGAAAGCGACCTGGACGCTATTGCCCTTATGGCCCGCGAGATCTGGAACCTGCATTATGTACCCATGGTAGGGCAGAGCCAGGTCGATTATATGCTCGGTAAATTCTATAGCCATCCAAGCCTGGTAGAGCAGCAGCGCAAAGGCCACCGCTTTTACCTCATCCGGCAGCAGGATGAGCTCCTTGGATTTTTATCCATCAGCAAAAGCGGCGACCGTGATTATTTCCTGCATAAGTTGTATATTTACAACCGGAAAGCAAATGCCGGAGCCGGAACCGAAGTGCTTCATGAACTGATCAGGATGACCGATCCTAAGAGTTTGACACTCACAGTGAATCGTCAGAATTACAAATCGATCAATTTTTATTTCAAAAATGGATTTAAGATCAAAAGCGTGGAGGATTTCGACATTGGCAATGGCTACCAGATGAATGATTTTGTGATGGAGAGAAAGTTTTAGCTTTAAATGTTTCAGGTTCCAAGTTGCAAGTTTCTTGTTTGTGATAAAATAACCTCATCCGAAACCTGTAACCTCAAACCGGAAACTTCCGACAGCCCCCGTTTTCAACTTTTGATTCTTTATATCTCTTTAAAAACACCCATACCAGCCTTTAAAAATAACTATCTTTAAACTTTTATACACACTATGGAATACAACACCCAACTGCCTCATTTACAAATACCCGAGTACGGCCGCAACATCCAGATCATGATCGATCACTGCATCACCATCGAAGACCGTGATGAGCGTAACCGTTGCGCCAGGGCCATTATCCAGATCATGGGGCAGCTGAACCCGCATTTGCGCGATATTGCCGATTTTACCCATAAGCTTTGGGATCACTTATTCGTGATCTCTAAATTTAAGCTGGATGTGGACTCTCCCTATCCGCGGCCAAATGCCGAAACCTTTACCACCAAGCCCAAAACGGTGCCTTACCCGGCCAATAAAATCCGCTATAAGCATTATGGTAAAACCATTGAGCGCATCATCGATGTGGCCAAGACTTATGAAGAAGGAGCAGAGAAGAGAGAGCTATCGCGCCTGATCGCGAACCATCTGAAAAAATCCTACGTGAACTGGAACAAGGATTCGGTAACGGATGATGTGATCTTCAAGCAATTCAGGGAAATGACCAATAACGAGCTAATCATTGACGAGAACTCGGCGCTGACCCATGCCAACGAGCTGAAGAACAAGAACCATAACAACCAGACACCGATCAACCTCAACCCGGGCAATAGCGGTGGAGGCAACAACAAGAACCGTTTCAACAAAAAGAATAAGAACAAATTCAAGCACCGCAATAATAACAATAAATAAGACGAACCGTATTCTATGGCAATTTTCGAAGTTACAGGTGGCCGGCAATTAAAAGGAGACATCATCCCGCAGGGAGCCAAGAACGAAGCACTGCAGATTATCTGTGGCGTGTTGTTGACCCCGGAAAAAGTAACACTCAGCAATATCCCCGACATTGTGGATATCAACAAGCTGATAGACCTGCTGCGCGACCTGGGCGTGAAGGTGGAGAAAACCGGTCATGAGGAGTATACCTTCCAGGCCGACGAGATTAAAGTAGATTACCTGGTATCGGACGAGTTTAAAAAGAAGGGCGGCGGTTTGCGCGGCTCTACCATGATCATTGGCCCTATGCTGGCGCGCTTCGGCAGGGCTTATATGCCAAAGCCGGGTGGCGATAAGATCGGCCGCAGGCGTATGGATACGCACTTCATCGGCTTCGAGAACCTGGGGGCTAAATTCGAGTACGATTCGGAAACCGAAAATTTTAAAGTAACGGCTACCAAATTAAAAGGTGCTTACATGCTGCTCGACGAGGCGTCCGTGACCGGAACTGCCAACATCGTAATGGCCGCTGTACTGGCCGAAGGCACCACCACCATTTATAATGCGGCCTGCGAGCCGTACTTACAGCAGCTTTGTAAAATGCTCAACGCCATGGGTGCGAAAATCTCCGGCGTTGGTTCCAATTTACTCACCATTGAAGGGGTGACTTCCCTGAAAGGTACAAAACACCGCATGCTGCCTGATATGATCGAGATCGGCTCTTTCATCGGAATGGCAGCCATGACACAATCTGAAATTACCATCAAGGACGTTTCCTACGATAACCTGGGCTGCATTCCTAAAGTGTTCTCACGCCTGGGCATCCAGATGGAGCGCCGCGGCGATGATATTTATATTCCATCGCAGGAGCATTACGAGATCGATACCTTCATTGACGGTTCCATGCTCACGGTGGCTGATGCCATCTGGCCGGGCTTTACGCCCGATCTGTTGAGTATTATTTTAGTAACGGCCATCCAGGCGCGCGGCAATATGCTGGTACACCAGAAAATGTTTGAGAGCCGTTTGTTCTTTGTGGATAAGCTCATCGAAATGGGAGCACAGATCATTTTATGCGACCCGCACAGGGCCACCGTTATGGGCCTCGACCGTAAGGTGCAGCTCCGCGCTATCCAGATGGCTTCGCCCGACATCCGCGCCGGTGTGGCCCTGTTGATTGCAGCCATGAGCGCCAAAGGAAAAAGTACTATTTTCAATATTAACCAGATCGATCGCGGTTATCAGAAGATCGATACACGACTCAACGCCATCGGTGCAGAGATCATCCGTAAAGAGCAGCGCTAAGCTTATGAAGCCATTCTGTTTCCATATTACCATTGCCGCTCTGCTCAGTCTGGGGCTTGTCAATTGCAGGCACCACAAAGAGGCTAAGCCGGGCGATCCGGCATCAACATCGTCTGCAACAGCCAAACCTGAAAAAGCAGAGACGAAAGACAACAAAGGCACGGTAAAAATAGACGTGGTGGAAGGCCTGAACCTGGGAAATAAAGCGCCGGAAATTGAAATGGCCGACCCCGCAGGTAAAGTCATTAAGTTGTCGTCATTAAAAGGTAAGCTGGTACTGATCGATTTTTGGGCCAGCTGGTGCGGTCCCTGCCGCATGGAAAACCCTACGGTGGTGACGACCTATACCACCTATCACACCAGTGAGTTTGTGGTGGGCAAGGGCTTCGAGATCTTCAGCGTATCACTCGACAGCGATAAAAACCGGTGGATCGGCGCTATCGAAAAAGATAAGCTGAGCTGGCCTTACCATGTGTGTGATATGATGCAGTGGAACAATGCCGCCGCTTTAACGTACAAGGTAAACAGCATCCCATCTAATGTATTGATTGATGGAAATGGAATAATTATTGCTAAGAACCTTCGGGGCGAGGACTTGCCTACGAAAATCCAGTCCCTAAAAAAGTAATATATGCGATCATTTCTCTCTTTTCTTCTGGCCTGTATGGGGTCATTTACTCTCTTTTCACAAACTGCTACCACGGGATTAACCGTTGGAGAGGCATGTCCTTCTATTATTGCGAATACCTCCGATAATTCCATTCAAAGCTTCGTATTTCCCAATGCCGGGAAAATAACCATGCTCCATTTCTGGTCTTCTTCTAATCCGGAATCCATCAAGGATTTTTACCGCTATTCTTTAATTTACAACAAATACGCTTCCGAAGAGTATAAAACAGGAAATGGCTTTGATATGATCCTCATCGCTTTGCAGAGCGACAAAAATGCCTGGATGGCGGATGTGACCAAATACAATTTACTGGAGGCGAAAAATGGCATCTGCTTAAAAGGAGTCGATGATTTCTACGTCAAGAATTTTAAGCTGAGCGGAACTCCGGCAACCCTGCTGGTAGACGAGCAGGGGAAGATCATCGCCGTGAATCCCGATGTGAATACAACCATCCGTATCCTGAACGACAAGCGTGATTATGCCGGTGACGACAAGCCGGTGACTAAGGTGAGCGGCCAGATCCTGGTGAAAAACGGCATGGTGGTACCGTTGACAAATGAGAAAATCTATGTGATCAACGAACGGAAAGATACCGTGCAAACCACCCGTACGAACGGCAACGGTAAGTTTACCTTGAGTAACGAAAACCTGGAAGGGATGACACTCAACATCCATCAATCTGAAAAGATCGGCCCTACCGCCGATGTCCTCCTGGCCAATGAGAAAGGAAAAATTGTGGCGGGCTTTACCAAAGGTGCTCACGAATTCGAATACCGCCTGCTGGAGCTGGAGCTCTCCTTCCTCAAGCCTTTAGCCGAGCCCGAAGTCAAATTAAAATCCTTTATCAAGGACCTGTATTTTAGCGAAAACCTTTATGAGGACGGAGGCTATACCTTATCTCAGAAATCAAAGGCCAGGCTGGACGCCCTGCTGGTGAAGCTGGGCAACTATCCAGGAGCTATGGTGGAGATCATTTCTCATTCCGATTGCCGTGGAAGCAGTGAATCCAATCAAACCCTTTCCCTGAAACGTTCCGAGTCCGTCGCGCATTATTTCATCAGCAAGGGTATTGCCAACGATCATATCAAAGCTATTGGCAAAGGCGAGGAGGAGCCTTTGAACCATTGTGTGGATGGCGTTTCCTGTACGGAAAAAGAGCTGGCCCAAAACCGGAGAACGGAATTCCGGTTCTATAAATCGGAATAATACGGCAGACCATGTTGAAACTGGCTTATACCATCGCTTTTGTAGCCCTCAGCTCTTTGCTGACAGCGCAGAAGACATTCCCTCAGGAACTGTCGCTGCCGGGTTTTACAGTGAAGAATAAGGCCGGAGTCGTGGAGGAGTATGCACTGACCAAGAAAGAAAAAAAGATTTTTCTGTTCTATGATGTGAAGTCGGAAGCCTGGGCAGAGCTGATGTATAGCGGCGCCAAATTTATTTTTGATAAGGACGCATCCATCTTTCCCGTTTATTTCTCGGGGCAGCTTACCAAAAAAGCGTCAAAGGATTTTGTATCTGACATCCCTACGCAGATTTATTCCACCCCTATGAAATCGGTCTTCAAAAGTTTTAATTTAACGGAAGCCGATTACCCGATCCTGGTGGTGTACGATGAGAAAAACCAGCTGAAAGGCTACGCCCGCACCACCGAAGATATCCTGAAGCTGGCCCCGGATTCGCGATAGCTGAGGCATCTGTCGATCCCACCAACGGATAATAACGGGATGGTTTCCGGCAGCTTCTCCCTTTTATGTAAAGTTCAATAACAGCAGATTATACTTCTGCTTTTCTTTTTTATAACCCTATCGTAATACAGCCATAGTAAAAGCTTTTATTTCCTCTATTAGGTTTGTGCTGTAAAGTGAAAACCTTAAAAGACTTGCTTTAACTCTCAAAGCAGGATTCTTTAACCGCTTTAAAACATAAGAAATTATTTTTTAAGGATGGGGCCTGAACAGTTCCGTTCAAGCTAAACCACCACCACACAATGCTCCGGGCGGAGCAATTTTCCAGAACATGGCACCCGTGAGCCATGAGCATAACAGCGGGGGTGTAACCGAAAAACCTAAGAGTAGGGAATTACATAATAAACTTTATTAAACAAAAAACATGAAGAAACTTTTAGCAAGCCTGGCGCTGGCCACTCTCGGCACAGGCGCTTCTGCCCAGAATTATCAATGGGCTAATGACTTTGCAGGCACAGGTACGACTGATGTCGTGAAATCCGTTGTCCTGGATGCATCCGGCAACGTGTACACTCTGGGGCATTTTTCCGCTGTCATTGATTTCGATCCGGGACCGGGAACCTATACCCTGGCAGCGAACGGAGTCAATACCGACTTTTTTATCACCAAGCAGGATGCTTCCGGAAATCTTATATGGGCCAGGAACATGGGAGGTTCCAATAATGAACTGGCATGTGCTATGACGATCGATGCGTCCGGAAATATTTATGTGGCGGGTTCCACTTCCTCCATCGGTGGCGATTTCGATCCGGGAACGGGAACCTATACCCTTTCTACTACCGGGGCTGATGATGTGGTGATCTGCAAGCTGGATGCCTCCGGGAATTTTGTATGGGCCAGGAATATGGGAGGGACAGGAAGCGAGATCCCTTATGCGATTAAGGTTGACGTATCAGGTAATATTTATACCATCGGAACGTTGAGTAGCGTGGCCGATATGGATCCGGGAGCGGGAACCTATACAATTACCACAACGGGCGGCAACGATATATTCATCTCCAAGCTGGATGCTTCCGGTAATTTCATATCGGCTAAAAACCTGGGAGGTACTGGTCATGAAGCTCCACGCTCCATCACAACCGATGCAGCGGGCAATGTGTATATGCTTGGGATGTTTGCCGGTGTAACAGATTTTGATATGGGGCCTGGCACCTTCAACCTCACGGCAGCCGGAAGCACCGATATTTTTATTACTAAAATGGATGCTTCCGGTAATTTTGGCTGGGTCAAACAAATCACGGGCCCAAGCAATGAAAACGGATTTTCTGTGCAGCTTGATCCGTCAAACAATATTTATATAAGCGGAAGCCATGTGGGAACAGTGGATTTTGATCCAAGTCCGGCAACGTATACCATGACGCCGACAGCAGGTTCCGATATTTTTGTAGCGAAACTGGATAATGCCGGCAACTTTCTGTGGGCAAAAGGCATGGCAGGAGCCGGAACATCTGATCATGCTTATTCATCATCGGTTGATGCCTTCGGAAATGTCTACATCACAGGAATTTTTTCGGGTATTACGGATTTTGATCCAGGCGTGGGAACCTATACCGTAAATACGAATGGCGGCGGAGATGTTTTTATTTGCAAGCTGGATGCCTCCGGAAGTTTCGGATGGGTGAAGACTGTCGGGAGCACAAGTTCCGACATGGGTAATAGCATCGCAACAGATGCTGCAGGAAACATTTACGTGGGAGGGGCCTATTCCTCTTCGATGGATGCCGACCCGGGGCCCGGAGTTAATACGCTCGCCCTACAGGGAGGCTCCGACGCCTTTATTACAAAGTATACCTCCTGCAACATGCCGGCATCTTCCTCTGTGATTACAAGCAGTTCCTCTTCTCTTTGTCCGGGCGCTACCATGGCCTTCTCCACGGCTACAGTTACCGGTGCCAGCAGCTATTCCTGGACGATGCCTTCAGGTGCCAGCATCACCTCCGGACAAAACACCAATTCAATCACTGTCACGTTTGGCTCTTCTTCCGGTACCATCGTTGTAACACCTTCCAACACCTGCGGAAGCAGCGCATCCGCTTCGCTGGCCATAACGGTCAACGCACTGCCTGTGATTGGTGTAACGGCCTCTCCGGCCTCTGCTGTTGTATGTTCCGGAAGCCAGGTGTCACTTAGCGGAACCGGGGCCACGACGTATACCTGGACAAACGGTATCAGCAATGGTGTTCTGTTCAACCCGGCCGCATCGGCCACTTATACAGTAACAGGTACAGATGCCAACGGATGTGTGAATACAGCAACGGCGGTGGTTACAGTAAACTCCCTCCCGAACCTGACAGTATCTGTTTCGCCTTCCTCAACGGTATGTACAGGCGCTTCTGTCACTCTGAGCGGCATGGGAGCAAGCACCTACACCTGGTCGAATGGGATCACGAATGGCACAGCGTTCACGCCGACAGGCTCTGCAACCTATACCGTATCGGGCACAGACGCCAATGGTTGTGTGAATACAACCAGCAGTTCTGTAGTCATCAGCAATACATTAACCATCAATGCAACAGTTTCCGGTTCGGTGGTGTGCAACGGTTCGCCGGTGACCCTGAGCGGCACGGGAGCCAATACCTATACCTGGACCAACTGGGTGACAAACGGCGTTGCGTTTACACCTACAGCCACGGCTTCTTATACGCTTACAGGAACAGATGCGAACGGCTGCCAGGCTACCACGGTAAAAACAATTACGGTGAATGCTCTGCCTGCTCTTGGCGCCACCACCAACCGCTCCCTGATCTGTGCCGGGCAAACGGCTACTATTACGGCTTTAGGGGCGTCAACGTATACCTGGAGCACCAACCAGACTTCCGCCAGTATTGCGGTGAGCCCGGCTGTCAACACAAGTTATACGGTAAGTGGAACAGGGGCTAATGGTTGCATCGGCACGGTAGCATTTACGCAGAGCGTATCGGCCTGTACCGGTATCGAAGAGCTAAGTAATCATGGCCTGGAAGTGAAGACCTATCCCAATCCGAATGCCGGTAGCTTTACGATTGCTGCCAATGCGGATGCCAGCTTAGTGCTGTTTAACAGCCTCGGAGAGTTTGTCCGGGCGATCGAATTAAAGGATGCCAACGATCACCGCGTCCTGATTGAAGGACTTTCCTGGGGATTGTATGTGCTGGTAGGGCAGACAGACAAGAAGACCTTCGGTCAGAAAATAATCGTGACACAATAACGATCCTGCTGTTTAATCAAAGGCTGCTTCGTAAGGAGCAGCTTTTTTTATGATCCTTACGGTGATAGTTAAGAGGCATAATGGTTTAGGCTCCGATCAGCCAACGCTTCCTATTTCCGGGAAAACGATACAGGCGAATAAAAAAGGTGGTTTACGGTTCTTTTTTGCGGGGTGTATTCCTGGCTTTATCCATAAACGGAATCGGTTTAAACTATCCGGAGTAAGATTGAAGCAAGTATAAACGTGATGAGCCCTTGTATTCTGGTGTTGGCTTTGACTAGGCGGGGATCCTCAGTATAATAGCAGCAATACTGATTTTTAACTTTAAAAGCCAAATCACTATGCACCTCATGATTGTAATCAGCGCAATGCCTGGTGTGGCGCACCTTAACGGGAAACCGGCAGGTTAATCCCCAGATTATGAGGCATACATTGAAGCGGACTACTTACACTCTCATGAGGGGTAGGTAGGGGGCAATCCCTTGTGCCTTGCTTTTGTCTTCAATCAGCTTGTCAATCCTCTGAGAATGGGTATTTGTGCTTTCAGGAGATCATTATTTATACAAGGCAGGCTTGTCCGGAATAGATTTGAGTTAGCTTTTCCTTAGCAGTATCAGCGGAACAAAAAGACGAGGGTTTATCTTAAAATGGTCACGTGGCCGCGTTTTTCGTATTCTGCTTTATCAATGCCTTTTCCGGTAATGGCATACACGTACACGTCTTCAGCGACTTCTTTTCCTCTGTAAGTGCCGTCCCAGCAGATGGTCACGTCATTCGATTCAAATAATAAGTTTCCCCAGCGGTCGAAGATTTTAATATTGTATTCGATCAGGTTGGTTGTAGGAATTAAAAAAACATCGTTCAACAGGTCACCGTTAGGTGTAAACGTATTCGGAACATACAGGGAGGATTCCTTCACCACATCTACTTTGAGACAGGCGTCACTCTTACAGCCGTTGCTATTGGAAGCCGTCACGCAATACTCTGCCGATTCGGAAGGATGTAAGCGGATCATGCTGCCAAAGCTGCCTTCACCCCATAAGAAAGATTCGCCTCCTGATGCTGTCAGGGTCAGCTCGTCGCCCTCCGCCACATAGGTGGATGATGGTGTAATTGTCGCAGAAGGACTTGGTTTTACATCTACCTTAGCTGTTTCGCTTATGGAGCATCCGTTTAACGTATAAGTTACGGTATAGGTGCTGCTGGCAGCAGGCGATATGGAAATACTGCTGGCTGTGTGATTGCCCGGTTGCCACTTATAGAAGCCCCCATTGGTAGAAGGTGTTGCCGTAAGCAGGGCATGTTCGCCGACACACACACTGGCGGAATTTACCGACAGGGCAGGCGTAGGGTTTAGGTCCACTGCGAAATTTTTTGTTTCGTTACATATACCGTGTGTGGTATAACTCACGGTATAGGAGTTCTGGGCGCTTAATGCCAGATCGATAATGCCGGTGATGTTGTCGATGGCTAAGCCTGCCGGTGAAGCACTGAAAATTCCTCCTGTAACGCCTGTGATCACAGGAACCGGATTGGCAGAGGATGAAAGGCAATAGATGGAAGACTGGTAGTTGAAGTCTGCATTGTTTACCGGAACAACAGTAAGTGTGCTTGTGGCTGCTACCGTGCAGGTGTTGATGGTTCCAATGACTGTATAGATGGTTGTACTTGCAGGGTTTGCTGTTACGACGCTTCCTGTAGAAGCGCTTAAGCTTGAGGAGGGAGTCCAGCTATAGCTGCTGGCGCCGCTTACCGTAAGGATAGCCGAGCCGGAAGCACAGAGGCTCGCAGAGCTTACGGATAAGGCCGGAAGCTGGATCACCGTTAAGGTAAGAGTTACCGGCGCCGCCTGGCACGAGCCGTTTCCGCCGTTGATGGTGTATACGGTGCTTACCTGAGGATTTGCCGTTACCACGCTACCGCTGGTTGTGGATAAACCGGTTGCCGGGCTCCAGGTATAGCTTGTGGCGCCGTTGGCTGTTAATTGCACAGGGGTTGTGCCACACACGGTTTGCGAAGCGGCTGTGATTACAGGATTGGCTACAACGCTCACTGTAGCGGTTACAGGTGTGATGGCACAGGCGCCGGAAGTTGCCGTGATGGTATAAACAGTCGTTGCGGCCGGATTTGCTGTCACGGTAGAGCCTGTAGAAGAGGATAAGGTGGCAGCAGGCGCCCAGGTATAGTTCGCTGCGCCGCTTGCCGTTAACGTAGCTGTTCCTGACGGGCAGATGCTTGGGGAGTTTACGGAAATTACCGGAACAGAGAGAACCGTCACCGTAGAGGTTGCGACGGCGCCGCCGCAGTTGGCGATGGTGCCGCTCACTGTATACACGCTTGTAGACGCAGGATTGGCAGTCACCACGGATCCATTGGTAGAGGAGAGGTTCGTCGCAGGACCCCAGGTATAGGTGGTCGCTCCGCTGGCAGTTAAAGTGGCTGTTCCGCCCGGGCACATCGTGGCAGAGTTTACGGTAAGGGTAGGTGTCGTGACCACGTTAACGGTTACCGTAATCGGTGAAGCCACGCAGGAGCCGTTGCTGCCGTTGAGGGTATACACTGTGGTGGCGGGAGGATTGGCGAGCACGGTGGCGCTGTTCACAGAAGACAGGTTGCTTGCTGGGCTCCAGGTATAAGACGTTGCACCGCCGGCGATTAGTGTGGCCGATCCGGAGCTGCAAATGGTTTGTGAATTAGCCGTAAGAACAGGTGCGGGCAGAACGGTTACAGTAGTGGTCGCAGGAGATACAGCACAGGGCCCGCCGCTGCCGGTAATGGTATAAACGGTTGTGCTGCCGGGATTAGCAACCACCGAGCTTCCGGCTGTAGAAGAGAGGCCCGTTGCCGGAGTCCAGCTATAGCTGGTAGAGCCCGTTGCCGTTAAGGTAGCGGAACTGCTGCTGCAGATCGTGGCTGCATTTACGGTCAATGGTGTTACCGGGTTTACCGTCACGGTAGATGTAATTGTTTTTACGGGGCATGAAAGCACACTTCCTGAAATGGTGTATACGGTTGTAGAAACAGGATTGGCTGTTACCACGCTTCCTGTGGCCGAACTCAGCGTGGCAGCTGGTGTCCAGGTATAGCTGGAAGCCCCGGTTGCTGTTAACGTGGCAGAACCGCCGCTACAGATTGTGGCCGAATTAACCGTCAGGTTAGTGGAAAGAAATTGCACATCAACATCATCAATAGCCATGTGATGGTCATTGCCGTTGTCGTCCGGATCATTCCACCGTAATAAAATATAGGAGTTATTAGGAATGGTAACCGTAATGCAGGCCGACATGGTTGCCATCTGGGTACAGGGATAACCCATCACCTGGCTGCTTCCGCTCGAGCTGTTGCTCTGGAGCTGTGTGAAATTGAGCGCGGCCACGCTGGTTCCTCCGCCGGCGCCGATGGCGGGGGCTGTGGCGCCCACGATGTAATCAAAGCCAATCACATTGGTATTGCCGTTTTGTGCCAGCGAAAGCTGATAACCTTTATAGGTCACCCGAACGTGGCTTACCGCTGAGCCTGTAGTATTTTGTAAGACAACGCCATAACGTAAGGTACCGGTACTTCCGCTGGCCCTGGAACCTATTTTCTGATCGTTGTTACCATTGCACTCGTAGGTATAAAAGCCGCCGGTATTGCTGGGAGGAGAAGTTGTAATGTCCTGGTGCGACTGAAAGGTCCCTACCATATACCATCCCGGATAAGTCACATTATTTGTCCAGGAATTGATATCGACAACGCCAAAATTCTGAAAGTACGAACCTGTGGGAACGGATACCTGCGCCAGGGATGTTAAGCTCAGGATTGTCATAAATATCGCAGTGAATCTCCTCATGTACTTCTTAAATTTAAAGTATCTAAGCGGTTTCGGACTATTTTGCTCCCGGAAGGGAATGATCAAAACTCCTGTAGGATATTCGCTTAATCTGCCGCAAAGTTAGGCAATCTATGAAAACCTTATATATACCTAATATTAAGAAACCGTTGCATTTTAATAACAATGGACTTTAATAGAGGCCTCCTACCGCTCTGTTTTCCAGTCCTTTAATGTTTATTTTGGGTAAAGCGACAGGAACCTTCTCTTTCACCGACCGATCCGTGAGCGATAGCAGAAATTTTTTTAACTGCATCGTTTCCTGAGTAGATAATTGCAGCGAGTCAAAAGGCAGGGTCTGGTTACCAACGGCAATGCCCAGTCCTGCGCCTCCGCCTTTCTTATAAAAATCAATCACTTCGTCCAGGCTCTGATAAATGCCATTGTGCATATAAGGCCCGGTAAGGTCAATGTTGCGGATGCCGGGCGTTTTGAATGAGGCCAGGTGAATGCGGTTCTTTGAGATGTGGTATCGTCCGCTATCGGCATCCAGCTCCCGGTTGAGCTTGTTTTGGGGAACGCCAATCACTTCAAATTCCTGGTCGTTGTAAAAGGGTGGTACCAGGCCGTTGAACAGCGGGAAGAAGTGGCAGCTGCCACAGAGGGCTTTGCCGGCAAACAGGGTGTATCCCCTGACCTCGTCTGGCGAGAGCTGCGTTTTATCACCACGGAGATACTGATCGAAACGGGAGTTGAGGGATACCAGCGTCCGCTCATACTCGCTCAAAGCTTTTAAAACGCCGTAATACGTAATGGCAGTGTCTTCCGTTTGATGGAAGGCTTTATGAAACAGGTGCCTGTAGCCCGGGCTTTGCCTGAGCTTGTATACGAGTTGCTCCGGTGATGAGAACATTTCCCGGTGGCTGGTCAAAACCTCGCTGGCCTGGTCTTCCAGCTGCAGGCTTTTGCCATCGGTGAAAAACGCTTTTTGAAAAAAGGCATTCAGAAGCGAAGGGGTGTTGCGTTTTAAATGATCATCGGCTCCGAAAGTTTGGTTGAAGGCGATGCTTCCTCCGAAGGCATGTTTGGGATCGTGGCAGGAAGCGCAGGCTCGTTGGTTATTGCCCGAAAGCACAGGATCAAAAAACAGGAGGCGCCCAAGCTCCGCCTGATTGGGTGCAAGCACAGAGTCTTTTAATACCACCGAAAAGTAGCTTTTGTTGAACCAGTTCTTGTCATAAAAGGCTTTGCGGCGGATATTCACCGCGTAGTTCGTTGTTTCTTTCCTGGCCGCTTCATCGTAGAACGTGTACAAATCCTCATACAAAGGTTTGAGAAAGGCCGTTATAAAGTACAGCCTGTCGAAGTGCTCATAATCCGGATGTGCGGAAAGATAATGACCGGCACGTTTGATCAAAGCGCTTACCGCTGTTTTATCGGTATCGCTCACAGGAAACAGGGAAACCGTTTGTTCAATGCCTGAGAGAATGCTCCTGATCTCCGGCAGGTTTTGCTTGTTTACGGTACAGTCATAGCCATTCAGGTAGAGTGACATAACACGCAGGATCTCAAAGCGGAGCATATCTACCGCCGTCGAAGGTTTGAATTGCTTATCGCGGCTTTTATCGGTCACGTAGCTTAGGGTCTGTTTCAGCAGGGCCAGCTCATGGTTGATGTCGATCAGCGAATCGGTACCGGCGCTATATAAAAAAGATTCGATTACCTGGAAGCCATGAGGCGCAAAGGTTCTGTAATTGTACTCGTACTCCGCTTTATATACCAGGGGCGCATTGATGAATTGCCTGGAGTGGAAGGAGAAATGGTATTCCGTGTAGTATTCTATTTCCTTGAAGAGCTGCCGTGCTTTGACGTAGTAGGTCTGCGCTGCTGAGCGGCCCGAATGATACGTTAACGAGGTCTCCAGGCTGTCCAGGCATTGGATGATGCCGGAAAGATGGGACTGAACCTTTTGGTTAATGCGTTGAGAGACCGTTCTTTCATCGGTACCCGTAAAGGAAGAGAACAGCATGGCAAACAATACTGCTCCGAACAGCATCCTGATGACAGAGGCCCTCTTAGTTTTTGATGAAGCGAAGTGTCTGCGAATATCCGGCTGCATGAATGTTGAGAATGTAATGCCCCTGGCTGAGATGAGAGGTCCTGATGAAATGCTTTGAAACACCATTCACCGCACCTTTGACTTCCTCCGTGCTTACGTTTTTTCCGGCCATGTCGTAAATAGTGAATTGCAGGTCGCCGTCCAGCGGCTGGTATAGTTGTAAGGTCATGTAATCATTTACAGGGTTGGGATATGCCGATAAGATCACAGGCTTCAAAAGCTCGTTCAGAGCATTGGGCTGCGATACCACGATGGTTCTGGGGCAAAGCGGGGCTTTCGCAAAAAAGAGGGAGCTGCGGGGAATGGCCGCCGAGTTGCTGGCCTGCAGGCGCCGTTGCAGGGTGCTCACGTAAAACGAGCGGGCATAGCTAAAAGAAGGCGATTGGGTATCGATCGTGGAGATATTGTACCAGTCGGCTTGCGTCCTGTTTTTATTGATGTCCATGATCACATAGCCATGGCTGCTCAGGTCGCAGTATTTGATATGGCTGTTGGCTGCCTGGATGGCCGCGGCTCCCAAAGGAATGGACATTCCCGGAGAGGTGACACTTGGCGTCACGAATTCCACGCCGGCCGATCCCGCGCCCGTTGAGCCATTGTAGCTGGCAGTGGGGAGGTCATTGGCCCAGGAAGAATGGATGTCGCCGGTAATTACCACCATGTTGGAAATATTGTTGCTCAGGATGTGGTTATACACCCTGTCCCGTTCGGCAGGGTAGCCGTCCCATTGGTCATCGTTGAAGGCAATGCCGAATACTTTGAGAGGTGCCATCATCACCTGCTGCCCCAGCACTTTCCACTGGGCGGTGGTAGAATCCAGCTTATTGGTAAGCCAGCTGTATTGTGTAGCGCCTAAAAGCCTGCGGGAGCTGGCCGTTACGGTAGCGCCCGTGGTGCCTGCCTGCACATCCCTTCCCTGGATCCTGGTGTCCAGCATCATCAGTTCCACCAGGTTGCCATATCTGATCGTACGGTAAATCTGGTAAGGGTTGGAAACACTGGTCTGCCGGATCGGGAGCCATTCAAAAAAGGCCTTCTGCGCCATCGCTTTCCGTGCGCTCCACAGGCCTTCGTTGGGCTGGTGATTTTCGGCACCGTTCATCCAGGAGTCGTTGGCAAATTCATGATCGTCATACACAATGATAAACGGAAATTGCTGATGAAGCTTCTGTAAGTCGTTATCGAGGTGGTAAGAAGAATAGCGCATCCTGTAATCGGCGATGGAAACAATCTCGTTGGCCGGCGACCATTGCCTGTTCACGCTTGCGTTCGGAGAATAGCCGCCTGTATTGTATTCGTAAATGTAATCTCCCAGGGCAATCACGGCGTCAAAATCCTCGCGTTGCCATAAGCTGCTGTATACATTGAAATAGCCGGCTTCAAAATTGGCGCAGGATACCAGGGCAAACCTCAGGCTGTCGACGGCATTGCCCACAGGCGTAGTCCTGGTGCGGCCCCTGGGCGACAGGAAATTTCCCGTTTGAAATTCATAATAATAAACCGTATTCGGACTTAAGCCGCTCACGTCGACCTTCACCGTAAAATCGGCACTGGAGTCGGTGAGGAGCACCCCTGTTTTCACCACGTTGGCCATTCCCGTGTCGGTGGCTACTTTCCAGCTCACAATTACCGACTGGGTCATTTGCGCGGAATCGGGAGTTACCCTCGTCCAGATGATGACGTTGTTGGCCAGAGGGTCGCCCGATGCCACGCCGTGGTAAAACGGCTTCAGGCAGCTTTGCAGGCTGATCTTATGCTCCTGTGCATTGGATAAGAAATAAGCCAGGAAGAGAACAACAAAGAAAAGGATCTTTTTATACATGGTCCGGAATTATTGCTTGATGATTTTTTCTGTAAGGATGACTTCGTTGGAAACCAGTCGCAGGATGTAAATTCCCGAAGGCAGCCCCGACAGGTTTAATTGCTGTCCGGCTTTGGTATCCAGATCGCATTTCTGTGCCATGACCTGCTTTCCGTGAAGGTCATACATCTGAAACTCGGCTCCGGAATCAGTGAGGTATTGAGGAAACCTGAATTGCACGTTCAACACATCTGTGACAGGGTTAGGGTATACTGTGAGTTTATGATAGGCTGTGTTTTCTTCAAGCGAGGTGGTGTTGCTGCAAGTGAGGCTGTAGCTTCCCGCAGCGCCCGCTGCAAAGCCTGTTCCGCCGTTCAGGGAAATTACCGGGTTGATGGGATTGCTCACACAGGAAGAGGCAAATACTTTAATCCTTCCGCCGCCGGCGCCACCGCCTGCATTTCCATCCGATCCGCTGCCACTCGTAAGCGCCTGCGTTCCGCAGAAAGTCGCGCTGTAATTGCAGCTGGTGCCGTTGCCTTTCAATCCTCCGGCTCCGCCATTGCCGCCTTTGGCTTGCAGTACCCCGGAGATATTCATATAGTTCGGAGATTCCAGATAGATGCCGCCCCCGGCTCCTCCGCCGGCGCCGCTTCCTCCACCGGCACCACACGACAGGTTGGCCTCCCCGCAATCATCGCAGCCATCGCTGCAGCACTTGGCGGTCACGCCGCCATTGCCACCCGTTCCGCCATTGAGGCCGTTGGAGCCATTGGCTGTTATAGCACCCGAAAGAATCATCGTATCCTGTACGATGATTTTTACCATACCACCGCCGTTGCCGCCTTTTCCACCATTGCCTCCGGCAATGTATGAACGTGCGCCACCGCCGGCACCGCCGCCGCCGGAACCCATATCGATGTCGTTGGCTTGGATCGTGCCGTAAGTTGCTGCCGCGGTTCCTGCTGTGCCACCACTACCGGGAACAATGGCGTATGCTGTGGAAACGTTCACGCCCGTGGCTGTATACGAGCTGGTGCCATTGCCTCCGTTGGAAGCATTGCCGCCTTTTCCGCCGTAAGAGCCGCCCGCCCCGCCACCGGCGCCACCACCGGAACCAATCATGCCGGCTTCGTCGTTATTGGATAAGCACTGTTGCTTAGGACCGGAACCATTCTGGCCTGCAGCTCCCGGCTGGCCGCCACCGGCGCCATTTCCGGCTGTTGCCTGCTGGCCACCCTGAATGGTTACCTGGCCTGTATTATCTTTATTGCTGCAACCCGTTAAGGATACAATATCTCCCGTAAGGCTTGTGACTGTGCTGCCTGCAAGGCCTCCGGCACCGCCTGTATAACCGGCATCATCGGCATTGATGGTGCCCTGGATAATGGCGCTTTTGCAATAAACCGTGAGCTTGCCGCAGCTGTTGGCCGAGTACTTATTGACAAACACTGTTACATTGGGAGGTACAACGAATCGGCCGGTAACACTGTAAGTCCCCGACAGGATAATGCTGGAGGTAACCGTGTAGTCGCCGGGAACAGTCGTTACCGTACATTGAGGCATCATGAGGTGGGCGCTTAGCAAAAAGCAGCTCGTTAATAAAAAGGTCAGGAGAGATTTCATAGATGGTTGCTGGTATTAATTTAGATTAGTCGGTGATGATGATTTTCTTAGTGGCTTTGCGCTCATCGCTCAGGATCAATTCAACGGTATAGATTCCGGCAGCCAGGTTTCCCGGGCTGAAGCGGAGCAGGGAAGAGGAGAGGTTTTCGATGTTGCTTACAGGATAGTGTTTTCCGTTGATGTCAATCAGGCTGATGCGTTCGATGATCAGCTCCGGGAGAAATCTCACATGGATTTGCGCATGTAAAGAGCTGTTCACGGTCGGGTAAACCATCACCTGGCTATTGAGCTCGTTCTCTGCAAGGGCTGTGCTTGTTGAGCAATTGGCGGCAGGAAGCATGTTAATGACAAAGGTATCTTTGATACAGCTCAGGGCATCGTAGGCATAATAGGAAGTGGATACCATCGGGTTTACCACCAGCGAGTCCTGAGTGCTGCCTGCGGGAAACCATTGTACGGTTCCGGGCCAGGAAGGCCTTAATACTTTGCGGTCGCCGGGACAGGCCGTGAGCGTTGTTTTCTTCCCGGCATTTTTCACGATGGTGAAGGCATCGGCTACAGCACCTGAGGCATCAATGAATTTCGCATCCAGCTTGTTATCATTTACTTCAATGAGCATGCTCCCTAAAGTGGTGTTGGTATATTTATACATCACCGGGTGAGGCCAGCCGCTCGAGACAGAGCTCAGTTTGCCGGAAGAGCCGCACACCGTATATACCGTGCCTTTGTGGGATTTCGAAACAGCGGTGTGCTTCTGGTAAGGACAGGCTGCCGGGTAAGTGCCGCTGCCATTGTCTTTGATCATGGATGATTGCAACGTATTTGAATTGCCGTAATGTCCGTCCATCAGGAAAGAACGCTCATAGCAATGGCTGTGGCCATTCAGCACAAGGTCTACGCCGGCATTTTCGATGATCGGGATGATATTCTGGCGAATGTCCACCAGCTCTCCGTCCAGGAAATTGCTGTTATCCGAATTGTGGCTTCCTTTCGTATAGGGCGGATGATGCCAGTAGGCAATCGTCCACGGCAGTGTGTTGGCCGCGAGGTCGTTTGTCAGCCAGATGGCCATCGGGTCGGAGGTATTACGCCCCTCGTCGTATGAATCGAGCACTACGAAATGAATATTGCCGTAATTGTAGGAATAATACTTTTCGGTTCCCGATGCCAGCCCGCCGGCTTCGGCCGCGGTGGGAAGCGTGAAAATATCATAGTAAGCAGGCGAAGGCGAAAAAGGGATGTGGTTATTATAATCGTGGTTGCCGGGGGCCGGCCATACGACAAAACGTTTTAATTCATTCTCGTAGGTATTATTGGAAAACACATTGCTTTGGTATTGGCTGTCGTAGCCGTTGTCGTAAGCATTATCGCCGCACCAGATCCAGCCGTCGATGTGGGCATTGCCGATGTAACTTAAAAATCCCGCCTTGGCGTTTTTCTGGTTGGCATCGCCCATGCCGGCATCTCCCACCACCCAGAATTTATAATTTCCTTTCGTACCACTTGCAGGACTTGTTTTGAAATAGTTAGCCGTAGCCTGTGGTGTGAGCGTTGCTCCTGTACAGCCGACGGCATAATAATAAACCGTAGAGGCATTCAGTCCCGTGATTTTTACTTCATGGTCTGTGCCAAAAGCAGCGTTTGAAGCTACCATGTTCAGGTTTCCGGCCGTGGTGCCATAATACACCTTAGCATCTGTACTTTGTGTGGTGCGCCATTTCACAATCATGCCCGACGCGGTGCCTGTATTCAGATAAGGACCGCGGTCGACGCTAGCCCCGATGGCCGTGGTATTGCCTGCTAATTTTAAATTGAAGCTGATGTCGGAGCTGTTGCCTGCATCCTGGTGAATTTCGACCGCAATCACATTGGTTCCTGCTGTCAGCCAGGAAGCGCTGATGCTGGCCTGGTTCCAGGAGCTCTCATTGCCAAAAGCAATGGTAGAGCTCGCCGGCGTATTGTTTGTGAGTGTCCCGGATGGCATATTGTTTCTCCATACTTCGTTCCCGTTGATGTATACAACGATCCCATCGTCACGCACGGCCTGCAGATCGAGCGAGGTAAACTGGGACGGATTGGTGACCGTGAAGCTCCGGCGGAAATAAGTGGTGATGTATTTACTGGAAGAGTTGGGGCCATAACCGACCACGGTTGCTTCATCGCCATCGCCGTAACCCAGCTCGGCATTTCCGCTTTGCCAGGAGGCATCATTAAAGGATGTGCTGTACCACGACGAGCCCGGATAGGTTCCGTTGTCAAGGTATTTCCAGTTGCTTCCGGCGCTGATCAGGGCTGTTTGTGCCTGCAGGCTTTGGAGTGTAAATGATAAGAACAGTGAAAATAGAAGTAGCCTCATACAGGCAAAGTTGTTTAAACAAAACATGCGGTGTTTTAATGCGACGTTATCATTTGTTTAATTTCTGTTGTGGCACATCGCTTATCCCGTAATATGGAATTTACATGTGCGGATTTTTGAGAAAAACTTAACGCAGGCGATAGGTTAATTTTTCATTGGACCTATAGTTTTGTTCTGTTCCCTGAATAAAGTGAATATCCTACAGGTGTTTATACAGAACAAACAAACTGCCTGAACCACTTTCATTTCATAAGCTAAACGTTTAAAATGAAAACACACCTCTTTATTTTGGCTCTTCTGCCCGGTATTTGTAATGCACAGGTAAACATTACAACAGGTACCTATTCACAGGATTTC
The DNA here is from genome assembly GCA_943362175.1 of Hydrocarboniphaga daqingensis. Lineage (GTDB taxonomy): Bacteria > Bacteroidota > Bacteroidia > B-17B0 > Aurantibacillaceae > UBA4416. The sequence continues at coordinate 91,108 of CALRIU020000010.1, forward strand.
GGGACGGCTAACATGACTTCATGGACCAATAACTCGACATTCCCGGGCTGGTACCTCAGCGGAACTTTTGTAGGGCAGGCCAACCTTTCGGCCTCCGTCAATTCCTTTAATTCAGGTGGCTTTTATTCCTATAACTGCGGCAGCGATTCCAAGATCGGGTCAAGGGCCAGCGGCAGCTCAGGTACTTTGCGTATGGGGGTTGTCCTGAGAAATACAACAGGGCAGGTCATCAGAAGCATCCGGGTATCCTATACCGGTTATCAGATGAGCCTGGCGTCGAACGGGGGCGCTGTTAATACCACGACCTTTGATTATCTGGTATCTGCCTCGCCTCCTGCTATCACGGCGGGCGGTGGGACCGGTGTCACCGCGTTAAATTTTTCGCAGCTTCAGAGTACGGCTACTGGCGGAGGAACCCAGATCAACTGGTATCCCTGTACGCAAAGCTCTGCAAAATCAGCCTGCATTCCGGTAACCATTGCCAACAATTCCTATATCCTGCTCAGGTGGAGCGATGTGGATGATAGTAATAACGATCATCACATGGCTATAGATGACATTGAGGTTGCCTTCGATATGACCGGTGGAAGCTGCGCGGTGTTTTTACCGGTGGAGCTTCTGTATTTTAAGGCCACTTACAATGGAGCGGGAGTGGAGCTGGGCTGGGCGACGGCTTCCGAGAAAAATAACAGCCACTTCACCGTAGAGCGGAGCCACAACGGGCTTGACTTCGAAGAGCTGCTGCAGGTAAATAGCAGCGCTGAAGCTCCCGGCAAAACCGGTTACCAAGAGGAGGATCGGCAACCCCTCGCAGGTATATCCTATTACCGGTTGAAACAAACGGATCAGGACGGAACGGAGGCTTACTCTCCGATAGAAGCGGTGGAGATTCATCCCCCAAATGCCGTGAGCATCTTCCCGAACCCAAGCAGTACCGGAATCGTTACCGTTGAAGCCGGCAGAGGCGCGCATATAAGTGTTTTCAATTCCTTGGGGCAAGCCGTTCTGGAAAAATACATCACAGACCGGTCGCTGGAAATTGACCTCAGTGAATCCGGTAAAGGGATTTATACCATCATTGTGAACCGTGCCGGACAAATCACGGCTCATAAAGTCGTGAACGGGTAGGGGAGTCTTACAAAAAGGTTTTCAGCCATTTGACAGCATCGGCCTCATCCGAAAATATCCTGGTAGGACGCCCCGGCTTGTTGAATTTCAGATAAAAATTTCCGATAAACTTATGCCCGAAATTTGTGGCGATGTAAGCATCTGCTGATGCATAAGGGCAGGCGTCTTCCTTGGCCCAGAACTCCCTGGTCTCCACCGGTGGAATGGCAAACTCGTCGAGCGTAACCAGCATCGGCGCTTTTTGGTAATTCAGCATGCGGCCCATTACCAGGCTGAACTGTTTCAACGAATCTACATTGAACTCCAGGCTGCTGGACGTGTGGGAGTGCAGAATCCCGTCGCTTCGTAAACGGAGTGTAAAGGCCTCACAGACTTCTGTTGCTATAATCCTGACAGTGGTATCCTGGATGATGCTGTTCATAAACAAGCGGTTTATAATGAGAAGAAGTCCGGCTTATCTAATTTACAACATTTTATACCACAAGTCAAGCCCTTTGATCAGGAACGCTCTGTTGCCTGGTACCAAATGCCTAGAAGATGTAGCCCACGTGAACCGTGCTATTCAGCCGTGGCGAAAAGTCGTCTCTATACCCATAGCCGGTTTGGTACTGAAGACCCAGTCCCATTGTTCCTGAAATCATCAGATGTTTGGTAGGTTGAGCCATAAAACCGTTATTGATTACAAACGAATAATGCAAGCCATTTTCCGTGCTGTACATCGGTGTGTGGTTATACCCCCTGAATAATTGATAGGTGTATGGAGCATACATGAGCCCGATGCCGGTCATGTATTTTAATTTACCCAATCTGAGAGGATAGATGTTCAGATCGATCCCTGCCGTGAATCTTCTGTGCAGGTCGGATTCATACAGGAACAGGCCCTGGGGCTTAAATGAATTGGCATCCATAAAGCTTACGCTTACCGGGATGCGGATGCCGACGATGTTTTTCCGGAAGATATGCTCGTAAGCAAAGCCGATGTGATTTTGAAAAAGTTTAGTGGGTGTAAAATAAACGATGGTCCTCGCTTTAGGATATTCCACTTTTGCAAATGGATTAACCGTGTTGAACATTGGATTGATGCTGCTGCCGTCTTTAAAAATAATTTCAGTGGCATCCTTCCGTCTGAAATGAAAGAGCGGAAGGTCGGGCTTACCGGGGAGCTTATAAATAATATCGTCGGTGGTGATCTCTGTAATCATGACGGCAATTTTTTTTCCATCTGGTGTAACGAGCGTATCGGTTTGTGAATGTAGAGCCGGGCATAGGGCCAATGCTGCCGCGCAGGCGAGGGAGTGTTTGATGCATCTCATGTGCCAGAGAACGTGTTGCTTCACGTAAAATTGTTCTTACATCGTGATAATTATATTGCGCAATGACTTCATGAAAATATTTCGTCAACGAGTGTTGCGCCGCAATAATCCGCTTAGCTTGTTAGACATATTCAGATCGGTGCTCATTGCAATGAGAGCTGTCTTTTTTCAGGAGGTTTGAATAGTCCAATGATGTGCAGGAATCCTTGTCCAGCGCTGGCAGTAAGCGCCAGCAGCATTAAGCAAGAGGAGAGAAATGGAAATGGTAAGTGCGGTATGTTTCACGGAAGAATATCCTTTTTCAGGATAGACGTTTCGTCCTGCTTTTTTTACATAAAACACGTTATTAAAAAAGCCCGATCGCATGACCGGGCTTTGTTTTAAGAAAAAAAGAAAAAGTTAGTCTTTCAGTAATTCCCTGGCGATGACCACTTTCTGGATCTCGCTGGTTCCTTCCCCGATGGTGCAGAGTTTGCTGTCGCGGTAGTATTTCTCAGCAGGGAAATCTTTGGTGAATCCGTATCCGCCGAAGATCTGAACGGCCTCCGTGCTGTTTCTCACACACACTTCGGAAGCATAGTATTTCGCGAAAGCGCCTTCTTTGGTCATTTTCTGTCCGCGGTTTTTTAAGTCTGCCGCTTTGAACGTCAATAATTCAGCTGCTTCCAGCTCGGTAGCCATATCTGCCAGCTTAAAGCTGATGGCCTGGAACGCAGAGATCGGCTTGCCGAATTGCTCACGCTCTTTGGAATATTTCAGGGAGCACTCGTAGGCACCACGGGCGATACCACAGCTCAGGGCTGCAATGGAGATACGGCCGCCATCCAGCACTTTCATCGCCTGGATAAAGCCTTCGCCTTCCTTGCCCATCATCTGGTCTTTGTGAACGCGGCAGTTTTCGAAGATCAGCTCTGCTGTTTCGCTGGCGCGCATGCCCAGCTTATTTTCTTTTTTACCTGATTTGAAGCCAGGCGTTCCTTTTTCAATAATGAACGCGCTCATACCATGGCTGTCGCCTTTTTCACCCGTGCGGGCAATCACGACGGCTACATTTCCGGAGATGGCGTGCGTGATGAAATTTTTGGAACCGTTCAGAACGTAGTAATCTCCGTCTTTCACTGCTGTGGTGGCCATTCCGCCGGCATCAGAGCCCGTTCCGGTTTCTGTTAAGCCCCAGGCACCGATCCACTCAGCCGTAGCGAGTTTCGGTAAATATTTTGCTTTTTGCGCTTCGTTGCCGAAAGCCAGGATGTGGCCCGTGCATAATGAGTTATGTGCAGCCATCGATAATCCGATCGATCCGCAGATTTTGCTCAGCTCGATGATCGCCGTTACATATTCGGTATAGCTGAATCCTGAGCCGCCGTATTCTGTAGGAACCAGTACCCCCATGAGACCAAGCTCACCCAATTTTTTGAATACTTCTACCGGGAAGGTTTGTGCCTCATCCCATTCCATCATTTTAGGATAGATATGCTCTTTACCGAATTTGCGGATCATATCAGCGATCATTTGCTGATTTTCGTTGGTCTGGAAGCTCATTCCAACCGGGTTTTCTAATACTGCGCTAGACATGTGATATTATTTGAGTGTATATTTAATTTTTGTTTTCCGTTTAAAAATCCGAGCTCCACAACAAAGCTGAAACCGCTTACTTTTGCTTCCTGCTGCTCTACCAGATTAGCCGCTGCTGCCGCTGTACCGCCTGTTGCCAGAAGGTCGTCATGAATCAATACATTCCAGCCCTTCTGCACGCTGCCAATGTGCATTTCTACTTTTGATGTGCCATATTCCAGAGCGTACTCATAGCTGATGGTTTTGTAAGGTAGTTTGCCTGCTTTACGAACCAGGATAAAAGGCACGTTCAGCTTATTGGCCAACAGGATCCCGAATAAAAATCCCCTGCTTTCAATTCCAACAATGGCATCGGGCCTTGTGCCCAGGCGCTCAATGAAGCCATCGACGATCTCGTTACATAAAGCCTGGTTTTCGAAAATAGGTGTAATGTCCTTGAACATGATGCCCGGTTTCGGAAAATCGGGAATGTCGCGGATGGCAGCCTTAATGTTGGTTTCTAATGACATTGTCAGGTCACAAACTTAATGAAATTTCAACAAAGATGTGGAATTTTTGTAAAATTAACGTATTGGCTTTCAGCGTTTAGCAGGCAATGTGACAGACGGCAAACCACAGGCAGTCCGGCTTCTATTTTTGAAAAATAACCCAGTTGCTCTGGCGTGCTGTTTGCGAAAGGTCCCGGCCCATCGTTTTCCGCATTTGGCTTGCCGGATCGCGGTACCAACCTTCGTCCCAGGCGCCCATGTCGGTATAGATCAGATCCACAACGCCTAACGTGGCGAGGTCCTCCGAAAAAACTTTCAGGGTAATGTTCTCTCTGCTTTCGATGATGGCAATGGAATGGTCTTTTAACACCGCAATGCCGCGGCGCTGGAAAATCTTTTGATCGGCAAAGCTCGCCGCCTTACCGTTCTGAATGCATTGGATTTGCTGGAAAAAGGAGATGTTGCCGGACTTTACCACGTGGAGGAGGCTGTCATTAAACAGGCGCCCCTTAGCGGATTGAAAGATCCGGCAGCTGTTCTTCTCCATATAGCACACGCCGCCCAGCGTTTTGTTGATCACACCGGTATTACCCACCTTGCCTTTTACAGCAAAGATGCCATCGATCTGATCGTTCCCCGTATTGGTAAAGGCCGCAGGAATACACAGCAGGACCGAAGCGTCGTTCTTGTCGGGGCGCACATTGGTAAAGGCTATTTTACAGGCATTCTTTTTAAAGAAAGTATACGTCGTGCCGCTTTTCCCGGTTTTGGTTTCCAGGCTGATGTTTTGGGCAATGATACCTTTTACAGTAATGATGCAAAAAAAGAGAGCAATACGGTATTTCATCAATTGTTTATTGAGGTGTATTTGTCAGGCGGAGAGTCAACATGTCGGAGTGAACGTCATTGCGGGGAAGAATGACGAAACAATCTCCTATAACAGCAGATTGCATCGCTATCGTTCGCAATGACGGTCATTTGGTATTTACCCCAATAAGGTATCCTGCGCCGCTTTCAGCAATTTGCGCGTATTCTCGAGTGTATCGCTTTCTCCGTAAAGGCGCAGTACCGGCTCCGTTCCGCTGGCCCTGATCATGAGCCACTGGTCGTTGTCGAAATGATATTTCCAGCCATCGATGGTTTCCAGGCGCTCTACTTTATAAGGCCCGAAGGATTTGTAAATATCATCCTTGCAGCCTTTGATGATACGCTGTTTCACCTCTTCCGTCAGGTGCAGGTCATTACGCTCATACACAAAAGCACCCGTTAATTTGTACAGGTCTTCAATCAGCTGCTCCAGGGTTTTCCCTGACTTGGCCATGTATTCCCAGATGGTGAGTCCCATCCAGATGCCGTCGCGCTCAGGAATATGCCCTTTGATAGCAATACCGCCGCTTTCCTCGCCGCCCATGATCACATCTTCATTGATCATATAGCCTGCAATGTGCTTGAAGCCGATCTGCGTGATGACGATCGGCAGGTTGTAATGCTTAGCCAGCTTATGGATGCGCGGCGTTACCGAGAAGGCAGCCACGATTTTTCCGCCCATTTTTTTCTCTTCCACCAGGTATTTCACCAGTAACAAGATGATGTGGTGCGAATCCACAAAATTTCCTTTGCTATCGTAAAGACCGATCCTGTCGGCATCTCCGTCGGTGCAGAGGCCGCAGTTGATATGCCCGTCTTTTTTAATGAGCTCGCTGAACTCCAGTAAATTCTTGTGGATAGGCTCGGGCGCCTGCCCGTGAAATCCCGGATTATCGTCGTCGTGCAAGTGAATGATCTCCGGGAACAAGCGCTTCATCACACGCTTGCCGGCGCCAAACATACTATCGTAGGCCAGTTTTAACCCCGATGACTTGATTGCTTTCAGGTCAAAGGATTCCTCCACATGCTTCAGGTACATGTCTTCCAGGTTGGTATACACCAGCATGCCTTTTGCTTCGGCCTCTTTCAGGTCGATGGCGTCGTAGTTGGGATTGGCTTTATCGGGAATGATGTCTTCGATCTCCTGGATCTTCTCCGGAACCAGCGGACCGCCGTAATGGCCTTTCAGCTTATAGCCGTTGTACGATGGGGGGTTATGGCTGGCAGTAATGATAATCCCAAGCGACGTATTCAATTTCAAAGCCCCTAAAGAGATCATCGGAGTGGATACATAATCCTTGGCCAGGTATACTTTCACACCATTGGCAATAAATACTTTTGCTGTCGTTTCGGCAAACAGTTCACCGGCAAAACGGCAATCGTGACCAACCACTGCGCTCGGCTCTTTAAAATTTTGCTTGATCCAGGCAGCCGTGGCTTCCGTCACGCGTGCTACATTCTCTACAGTAAAGTCCTTTGCGATAATCGCTCTCCAGCCGTCGGTTCCGAATTTGATCTTTGTCATGGTATTTTTTTTGTAAAAACAGGTTTAAATATAGTTGAAAAATAGCTAAAAGACGCTATTCCCATGGAATTATTGCATTAAACTTTTCAGGTGCTCGCAGGTCGATTCGTCCTTCCAGTCAATGTAGCCTACGTTGTCGTATACCACTTCGCCTTTGGTATTGAGCAAATAGGTTGTGGGAATAGAATGAATGCCAAAATCCCGGAAGTTGCTCACCAGGGTCACAAAGGTAAACGGGTAGGCCGTCCTTTCCCGGAACGACACCATTTTTTCAATGCTCTCATCGGTAATACACAACACCGTCACGTCGCTCAGCCTGCTGTTTTTGATGGCATTGATTTCTTTCAGCTCCTCGAGGCAGTTGGGGCACCAGCTGGCGTAGAAGCTCACAATCACTTTTTTGCCTTTCAGCGATTGGATGTCAAAAAGGTTGGTATCCTGGTCTACCACCTGGATTTTGGAGATGTCGATCGTCGGCGCCACCTTGTATTTGTTATAGAAATAAAGGCCAAGAGCCGCTACAGCCAGGAGCATCAGTGTGGTGTAAATATGTTTCGCCTTCATCGTGTGGTATTTAGTGGTTTCAGCGCTCATCCCTGTTACGACAGGTCGTGATGGAATCGCCTTGTGTTTTATGTGTGATTATGCTTCAGTAACATGGTGATTTCATGTTATTAAAAAAAGATTGTTGTTAAAAAATAACGAGACTGTAAACTTACAGTAAATTATAGAATAGTTTTACGGGATGCTTAGAAAAATATTAGGCAAAACCTGGACCATTTTGTGGAAAACATGTGTGATCTTCATCATCCTTTCCATTGTTTCTGTCATTGTATTTCGCTGGGTGCCGGTACCCATTACGCCCCTGATGCTCATCCGGAACATCGAGCAGATCGGTAGCGATAAGGGAGTTGTGATGAAGCACGACTGGGTGCCATTGGAAGAGATCTCGCCAAAATTGCAGCTGGCGGTGGTATGCAGCGAAGACCAGAACTACCTGAAGCATTACGGGCTTGATTTTGGTGCCATCGAAAAAGCGATGAAGGAAAATGAGAAGGGCAAGCGGACAAGAGGCGCCAGTACCATCAGCCAGCAAACCGCTAAAAATGTATTTCTCTGGCCCGGCCGCAGCTATATCCGCAAAGGCCTGGAGGTATGGTTTACCTTGCTGATTGAAACCTTCTGGAGCAAGGAGCGGATCATGGAGGTGTACCTCAACAGCATTGAGATGGGCAAGGGCATTTATGGCGCCGAAGCTGCCAGCCAGTATTGGTTCCACAAATCCGCCAAAAAGCTTAGTAAAGACGAAGCTGCCGCTATTGCCGCTATTCTGCCTAATCCATTACAGTACAAGGCCAGCCCGCCGAGCTCCTACATCACCGGCCGCAAAGCCTGGATCAAGCAGCAGATGAATTTCTGGGGCAATAAACTGGATTATAATAAATACAAGGACGACGATGAGGAAGAGGAAATCCCGGCAAAGAAGCGTTCGTCCACAAGCACCGACTAAGGCATGAAGTACCTGTTATCACTTGTTCTCTGTTCGTTTTTAATCGTTACCTGTAACCAGACAGAGGTATCCAGGGCATCGCCTGCACAAAAGCATACGGAGCCGGCCCTGGCCGATTCGCTGAAGTATAAGGCCGAGATCTACCGCCTTGATACGCTTTTTCAAAAGCTCTACAGCAGCGATGCCTTCAATGGAAATGTGCTGGTTGCCAAAGGCCACACCATCATCTACCGGAAATCTTTCGGCTATGGCATCAAAGAACGTAACGTGAAACTCAGCGATACCTCTTTGTTTCAGCTGGCATCGGTTTCCAAGGTCATTACCGGCGTTGCTGCTTTGCTCTTGATAGAACAGGGCAAGCTCAGGCTCGAAACGCCGGTGAGCGACATCCTGAGCGGCTTCCCTTATGCAGGCGTGACGGTGAAGCAGCTGCTTTGCCACCGTTCGGGCCTTCCCAATTACCTGTATTTCTGCTCGGGCCTGCTGCCCGAAAAACCGGATCTCATCAGCGGGCAGGACATGCTGGATGTGATGATCAAAGAGCAGCCGAAGGCCTGGCTCAAGCCCGACACACGGTTTAACTATTGCAATACCAATTATGCGCTGCTGGCACTCATCATCGAAAAAGCATCCGGCAAAAGCTATTCGCAATTCCTGTCGGATGAGATCTTTACGCCGCTTGGAATGAACCATACCTTTACGCGCGCCACCTTAAATGTGAAAGATCCGAATCTCACCCACGGCTATACCATGAAATACCGCGAAGTGGCTGCCGACCGCAATGACGGGGTATTGGGAGACAAAGGCATTTATACCACTACCTACGATCTGTTCCTGCTGAGCAATGCCCTTTACCAGAACAAGCTGCTGAACCGGGAGACTCAGGACCTGGCTTACACGGCATACAGCCCTGAAAAAAAGCTGGGAAACTACGGCCTCGGCTGGCGCATGAATATGAACGCCCCCGACAAGGAAGTGTTTCACAACGGCTGGTGGCATGGCTACCGGACCTCTTTCCACAGACGTTTCAAAGACAGCCTCACCATCGTGGTATTGAGCAACCGCCTCAACCGTAGCGTCTATTCCACCTGGCGCATTTACAATGCCATCGACGGGCCATTGGCGCCGGCTGCTACACCGGAGGGGGAAGAGGAATAAAGACATCATGGCAATGATCCCGCAAAAGCTATACGGACTCGACCACCTGCGAGCATTGGCCATATCTTATGTTCTGTTGTTTCATTATTTCATCCTGAGTGGCGGAGAACCGGAATGGCTGCCCGGCTTTGCTAAATTCGGCTGGACGGGCGTGGATCTGTTTTTTGTATTGAGCGGCTTTCTGATCTCATCACAACTTTTCCTGCAAATAAAGCAGGGGCAGCTCATGTCATTCAGGTCATTTTTCCTGAAGCGTTTTTTCAGAATTGTTCCGGCATTTTTAGTGACGGTCGGCCTTTATTTCTGTGTTCCGGTTTTTCGGGAGAAAGAGAGCCTTCCGCCCCTGTGGAAGTTTTTAACCTTTACCCAAAACCTGGGGCTGAACCTGAAAGATTTCGGTACTTTTTCCCATGCCTGGTCGCTATGTGTGGAAGAGCACTTCTATTTGGCTCTGCCTTTGTTATTAATGCTGTTGCAATATACGAAGCTCACCAGAAGAGCCTGGTGGGTGCTGATCGTGTTGTTCTTAAGCGGCTTTGTAATCAGGAGCTATTGCTTTAACCAGTTATACCTTCCAAAGCTAGAAGACGAAAATAGCTGGATGTACTGGTACAGGCATATCTATTACCCCACTTACAACCGCCTGGATGGGCTGTTGGTGGGCGTTTCTATAGCAGCGCTCTATCAGTTTCTGCCCAAGGCCTGGGCGAGGATCTCGGCGTATGGCAATCATTTTCTGGGGCTGGGGCTGTTGGTTTTAGGAGCCGCTTATGTGTTGTGCGATGACCAGCAGAGCTTTCAGGCCTCTGTGTTTGGGTTTGCAATTGTCGCTTTCGGTTATGGCTTTCTGGTGGTCGGAGCCATAAGCCCAACCAGTATTTTGTACAAATGGAATTCAAAAATTACGACCTTCATCGCTACATTGTCGTATGCTGTTTACCTGACGCATAAAGGCATCATCCATGTCACGCATCAGCTGCTACAAGAGTTTGTAACCGACAGCAATATCATGCTTGTTATCTGCATCGTGACCTGCTTCCTGGGCGCTTATATTCTGAACCTGGCCATTGAAAAGCCATTTATGAAATTAAGGGACCGGATCCTGGGTGCAGGCCACTAAGCGATGGGAGGAGCCTAAGTGGTTTGTGATAGGAAACGTTCTAAACTGTCAATTCCATCATGTGCCGGCCATTTTCATGACGGGCTCCTCAATTACTCATACTTTCATGAGTGCTGCTCAAAATGAATGGCGATCATGGTTCAGTAGATGAGCTGGCATTTTATTTTTCTTTATCGCCATTCAAATCTGTTTGGGCCGGTTTGAGATCGTGGTTGATCTGCGATGTTTTTTTGGTATCTTTCATAAACAGGTATACGAAGAGGGAGATGGCGATGCAGGCGGTAATATACCAGTAAAAATAAGGTTCGTGCCCCGAGTTTTTAAACCATAAGGCGGCGTATTCGGCGGTGCCCCCGAATATGGCTACCGTGAGCGCGTAGGGGAGGCCCACACCAAGTGCCCGCACCTGCGCCGGAAAAAGCTCTGCTTTCACAATGGCATTGATGCTGGTGTATCCGCTGACGATGATCAGGCCTGCCATCAGCAGGAAAAAGGCAACCCATGGCGATTCCGTATGGCTAAGGGTTGTGAGCAACGGAACGGTAAAAACAGTGCCTAAGATCCCAAAGCTGATCAGTAAAGGCTTCCGCCCGATCTTATCCGATAAGGCCCCGAAAACAGGTTGAAGGCAAATGAAGATAAACAGCGAGATAAAGGAAAGTAATGTGGACTGGCCTTTGCTCATGTGAACGGTATTCACCAGGAATTTCTGCATGTAAGTGGTATAGGTATAGAATGCCAGTGTGCCTCCCAGGGTTAAGCCAACTACGGTTAGCAAGGCTTTGGGATGACGCAGCAATTCCTTAATGGTGCCTTTTTTCTCTGTCTTTTTTCCCTTTTGCGCTTCAAATGCTTCTGTTTCGTGCAGGTTCTTGCGGAGATAGAGGGCGATTACCGCTAAGATTGCGCCTATCACAAAAGGAATCCGCCAGCCCCATGCATGCAGTTGCTCTTCGGTTAATATGAGCTTTTGTAAAATGAGCTGGATGCCTAGCGCGATCAGCTGGCCGCCCACCAGGGTTACGTATTGAAAGCTGGAATAAAATCCCCGCCGGTTCGCAGTTGCCATCTCGCTTAAATAGGTCGCTGATACGCCGTATTCCCCGCCTACGCTTAGCCCCTGTAGCAGCCTTGCGACGAGCAGAAATACAGGTGCAAGAACGCCAATGGACTTATAGGAAGGTGTCAGCGCAATTAACAGGGAGCCAAGAGACATGAGCAATACGGAAAGCGTCATGGCTTGTTTACGCCCGATCTTATCGGCAATGCCGCCAAACATCCAGCCGCCGATCGGCCTCATTAAAAAACCAACGGCAAAGATGCCTGCGGTATTCAGTAATTGTGCGGTGGCATCCTGTTTTGGAAAAAAGGCTCCCGAAAAGTATAAAGAGAATGCCGAGTAAGCATACCAGTCATACCATTCCACGAGGTTTCCGATTGAGCCGCCAACAATGGCTTTAAGCCGTTTTGCCGATATCTTTTCCTGTTGTTCCATGGTTTAGCAGCTTATAAATTTAATGGTTTTATTGATTTAGAGCCAGAATTGGATGACCGCCGGGATTTCCCCGGCTCTTTTATACATTATTTTTGTTGCCGCCGTATATAAGGCCCGGCAAACAGGATAAGTCTGGCAAAGCCGAGGTTGATCAGGCCTGACCGAAGCCACTTTGATACATGTCAAAAAAAGCCTACCTTTGCGCCATCGTAAAAATTGCCGACATAGAACTGGGAGAATTCCCGCTGTTGCTTGCCCCGATGGAGGATGTGAGTGATCCGCCTTTTCGTTACGTGTGTAAGAAATATGGTGCTGATCTCATGTATACCGAATTCATCAGCAGTGAGGGTCTGATCCGCGATGCCATCAAAAGCCGACAGAAGCTCGACATCTTCGATTATGAAAAGCCTATCGGCATCCAGATCTTTGGGGGCGATGAGGAAGCGATGGCGCTTTCCGCTAAAATTGTGGATGCCACGCAACCCGACCTGCTCGATATTAACTTCGGTTGCCCGGTGAAAAAAGTAGTGTGCAAAGGAGCAGGAGCAGGGGTCTTGAAGGATGTGGACCTGATGGTACGCCTGACCAAAGCCGTGGTGAAATCAACCTCTTTGCCGGTAACGGTGAAAACGCGGCTGGGCTGGGACGACAACATGATTAACATCATGGAAGTGGCCGAGCGCCTGCAGGACGTGGGCATCAAAGCCCTCACCATACACGGGCGCACCCGCGCGCAGATGTACAAAGGCTCGGCGAACTGGGAGCACATCGCCGCCGTGAAGAATAATCCGAGAATCCAGATTCCCATTTTCGGTAACGGCGACATCACCACACCGGAGAAAGCCCTGGAATACCGGAACCGCTATGGTGTCGACGGGATCATGATCGGTCGCGCCAGCATCGGCTATCCCTGGATCTTCAACGAGATCAAGCATTTTATGAAAACGGGGGAGCACCTTCCGAAACCAAGCCTGGAAAACAGGGTGGAAGTGGCGTTGGCACATTTCAATAAATCCATCGAATGGAAAGGCCCTAAGCTGGGAGTACTGGAGATGCGCCCGCACTATACCAATTATTTCAAGGGCATCGACCATTTCAAGGAAACCCGCATGAAGCTGGTAACCACCGAGCACATCGACGAGATCCGCGAAACCTTATTGTCTATCCCGGAACGCTACAGTGAGCATGTCTGATCTGCCAGGATTATAAATCCCAACACCTAAAATCTTGACAAGTCACATAGGTTAATTCTTCACCACTTCATGCCTGCGCGACACTTTCTCAAAATCTTTTTTCTTTAAGTAATAGCGCTTGTGCAAAGGGAATTTCGGAAGTTTTGTATCCGTTGCCGCGCTGCTTAGCGTCGCTTTCTTACTGCCCGTTTTAATGGTCGATTTTTCGCAGTTGCAATAAGCATTTTTGTGTGTTAAGGTCCGGATGGGTGTATACTCCATTTGCAGGGTGTCGCCCTTTTTGGTCACTGCTTTGGCATACACAAAAGGTTCTTTATCGGGGCAAAACCCTTTCAGGGTAATGGATTTAGAGGGATGTTTTTTGCTGCCGCTGATCACGGCATTCGGGCAATCATAGGCCAGGCGGACTTCCAGCAATTTTACGCGTTTGCTTTTCATCCGGAAATCAATATTCACATTGTACTTAATGAAATTACTGATCTTAATGTCCAGGTTCTTTCCCCCGGAACAGTACACTTCAAACTCATAGTATTTTTTGCCGTTCTCCTTAATAAGCTTCAGACCCTTGCTGGTACTGTTTCCCCAGCGATTCCCGATAGTCACGTCCCACAAGGTGAGGCGTGCATCGCCCAGGCAGGAGTCATTGTAAGGCACGCGCATGATGATCGGCTTTTTCAGGCAGGTATCTTTGGAGCAGAGGTTTATGGTGAACATGCCGCCGCTGATCAGGGCCGTATTATCGGTGGTCATGGTGGTGAGATCGCTGTTGATGAGCGCCTGCTGGTTGTTGAATTCGGAGATCGTGATGCAGTCCTTCATGCGGGCGTAATCGCATTTGTTGATGCGCACTGTCGAGCCCTGGGCCAGCTTAATTGTTGTATCACCGCCACAGGGATCCGTTTTTTTCTCAGGACTTGTCGTGACTGCTTTGGCTACCGGTTTTTCCTCCGCCACGATTTTCGGAGCGTATTGGATAACGATCTCTACGCGCCGGTTCCTGAACTTCCCGCTTTCATTGTCGTTGCTGGTAATGGGCATCTCCTCGCCATAGTTGGAAATACGCATAACGGCAGGCGGAACATTCTTTTGCAGGAGATAATCCTTTACGGCTTTCGACCGGAGCTGGGATAATTTTTTGTTGTACACGCTGTCACCTACGTTGTCCGTATTTCCCTTGATGAATACCTTCACCAACGTGTGTTTTTGCAATAAGGTGTCAATGAATTTATTGATCGTTCTCTTATGGCTCCTGGTGAGAACAGAGGCATCGCTTTCAAAATTAAGCTGCTGTTTCACATAGGTTTTAGATTGCGCTTTCAGCACTGCGGACGATGCAAACAGGATCACAAGCATTCCAAATTGTAGATATCGTTTCATCAGGTTTCGTTTCCAATCATAACGAAGCGACGAATAATAGTTACAGAAAAAAATCAGAATTCACACTGAACCCATTTCGGAGTTTGCCATTTACAGGATGAAGAAAAGCCCCTTAGAGTGGCTGCACTCAAAAAATCAATTCCATTTTGATATCGGCCCTTGCAAATTCAGAGTTGCCCAAAGGAATTTCCTTGAAGCCCATTCTGTAATACATCTCTATGGCTTTTGCAGAGCCGCCCCTGTTGGAAAACAGGATGATTTTGCCGGCTCCCAGCTGCCTAATGCTTTCCACGGATTCCTCCACTAATACCTTTCCGATTTTTAGGCCGCGGTAATCCTCGTCTACAGCGAATTTGATCATTTCATACACCTTGTCTCCCATATTAAGGTAGGCGCAGGTTCCTACAGGATGCCCTTTGTATAAGGCAATGTAGATTTTGCCACCGTCTTTCAAAATATAGGTTTCCGGGTCTTCCACGGTTTTAATGTCTTCCTCTTCCATCACATAGGAGCGGGTGATCCATTGTTCATTGATTTCTTTAAAGCGGAGGCGGTGTTCGGGTAGATAGTCAACAATGCTGATGTCGTTCTGGGTTTTCATGTGGCGTGTGTTTATACGAAAGGATGATGGTTTTATAAGTGTAAGCGCATTATTTTTTGAGTACGGTTTAATACCAGCATATCCGGTGGAGCGGCGGCGTCTTTAAATCCCAGGCTGTCGTACAGCCGGTGGGCCTCGGGCATGCTGTTGGTGGTTTGGAGCCATAACTCATTTACTGCATTTTCCATGCAGCGATTGATGCAACGCTCAATCAGTCTGGTGGCGATGCCCAGTTTGCGGGCCTCCGGGAGAACATACAATTTACAGAGCTCAAACGAGTCCTCGTTCAGGCGTTTCAGGACAACGCATCCGATGACCTTCTGTGCTTCGTTCTGTGCAAAAAAGATAAAGCCTCCGGTTTTGATATAGACCTTATCGGGATGCTCAAGCGTAAATTCATCTTCTTTTTCCAGTTTGCCATCCAGGAGATTTTCAAGCCAGGGGCCCACAAGCTCTGTAAAATAAGGCTTTAACGAAGGCCTGTAATCACAGATGCTGATCTGCTCCGGCACCGACGACTGAAGCACGCGCTGGTGCAGGGGGCGTTGTTCCATTTCTTTTTCGACGCGGCCAATGATGGCAATGAAGTTGGGATGGCCGCTGGTGAGGAGCAACCGGAGATTGAGAGCGATCGATTTCCAGACAGGCTGCAATTTCGTTAGCAGATTTTTTCCTTTCACCGTCAGGCTGACATGCTTGGAGCGGGCATCGTGGGGGTTCGGCTTTATTTTGACGTAGCCGTTTTCCTCCAGCTCCCGCACAATGTTCTTGACCGTAATATGCGTAAAATCAATGGAGGCAGTGATCTCCTGCATGGTGAGAGGCTTGTCGGCTTGTACCAGCGTATGGTAGGTGGCAAACCAGCTGGCCTTGAAGTTAATCCCAAGATCGCTGTAGATCCTATCGCCTTCTGCCTGGAGCTTTTCACCGATCCTTCTTAAGCGTGTGGCTCATCCCAGGTAGCCTGTTTTTGAAATTGTACTCAATGTATCCGTATTTATGAAATAGCTTTCACAAATTTATAAAAGTACTTTCATAAATAAAAAATAAGTTTTCGGGAAGTATTTTAAGTGTTTAATAGCCAGTTTGTTAAATTGAGATAGCCGTATTCTTACTGAAACCACAGCCAGGCATTGTCATAAATAAGCAAATATGATTGCATCCTTTTCATGACGACCAGGTGAGCACTTCAATTTTGACTTCCACCTACAGCTTCTTTATCCTCGAATTATGCCTCCGGTCCATTTAATGCGTCGTTCATATATCTTTTAACCATATAATTGATATATCAATTAGTTTTGTTGTATAAAGATACCCTATGCTGCAAAAATTAGATTCCGTTATTTTTTATTATATCGAAAAGGCGATTAAGTCCTACCGCCAGTTTGCCCAGAAAGAGCTGAAGAAAGCGGGGCTGAAGATTACCGTAGACCAATGGCTGACGCTGAATTGCCTCAACGACCACCCGGAGATCTCTCAAAAGGAATTGGCGGAAATGGTATTTAAGGATACGGCTTCCGTAACACGCATCATCGAGCTATTGGTGCAGGCAGGCTACCTGAAACGGGCCACGCACGACAACGACGGCCGCCGTGCCGTGTTACAGATTACCAAACAGGGAAAAAACTTGTTGGAAAAAGCGGCCAAAGTGGTGTCTGCTTACCGGAAGCAGGCCCAGGAGGGCATTACAGCCAAAGACATAGAAAGCGCCAAACGGGTGATGGCGGCTATTAGTAATAACTGTAAATAAGAAGAATATGAACGCAGGAACTTACATCAGGATGTGTATGGTATGGACGGCCTGTCTGGCAGGAAATGCCTTGCAGGCTCAGGACTTAAGCCTTTCGGGGAACGTGAGCGACCAGGAAAAGAAGCCTGTGGCGGATGCCGTGGTGCAGCTGCTTCGTTATGCCGATTCGAGCCTGGTGAAGAGCGAGTTCAGCACTGCTGCCGGAATGTTTGAATTCAAAGGCCTGGTGGCAGGAGCTTATTTTTTACAGATCAATGTAATCGGTTATGCGCCTTATACATCAGCAAAGACAGAGCTTTCGGGTTCATCGGTATTGCCCGATCTGCAGATCCAAAAATCGGGTATCGATCTGAAAGAGGTGACTGTCGCAGTCCGTCAGAGCTACATCGAGCGGGATAAAGGCAAAGTGATTCTGAATGTTGAGAACAGCATCAACGCGGCCGGTTCCTCGGCTTTTGAGCTCATCGAAAAAGCGCCCGGCGTGCGTGTGGATAACAATGACAACGTGAGCCTCAATGGAAAACAGGGTGTGGCCATCTGGATCGACGGACGCCCGACGCCCATGACAGGAGCAGATCTTGCCAATTACCTGCGGGGCATGCCTTCCAATGCCATCGAGAAAATAGAGATGATCTCCAATCCTTCTGCTAAATTCGATGCTGCCGGCTCTTCCATTATCAATATCAAGCTCAAAAAAGACAAGAGGGTAGGGACCAACGGAAGCATTTCCTCGTCATACGGGCAGGGCGTTTATCCGAAGACGAATCATGGGATTTCCCTGAATCACCGCAATAAAAGGATCAACGTGTATGGCTCCTACAATTACGCCTATCGCCTTGCCTTTACCAGCCTGAAGCTGGAGCGGAAGTTTTATAACAACGATACCTTCCTGGGAGCCTATAAGCAGGATAATTACCTCAAGTTTGATTTCAGCAACCACATTGCGCGTGGCGGGATAGACTACTATGTAAACAAAAAAAACACCATCGGATTTGTGGTGAGCGGGAGCAGCAATACATTCAATCCCCAAGGCGATAATACTTCCCTGGTATATGACGGGAACAATGCCTATGTGTCTTTATTCAAAACGGCCAACCGCTCCAACGACCACTGGATGAACTATTCGGCCAACCTGAATTACAAGCACCAGTTCGACTCCCTGGGAACAGAGCTGAGCACCGACCTGGATTATGCGCATTTCGGGAACACAACGAAGCAGAATTTTACGACACGCTATTATGCGCCGGATGCTACGGAATACCGGGATCCTTATCTGCTTCACGGCGATCTGAAGGGCGGCCTGGATATTTATTCCCTTAAAAATGATTTTGTGAAAACCTTCCATAATGAGCTGAAGCTGGAAGCCGGGCAAAAGTCGAGCTATGTGATTGCTGATAACAACCTGGCTTTTTATAACCGCAGCAACGATCAGAACCGCTTCGATTCCAGCAAGAGCAATCATTTTATCTATACCGAAAATATCAACGCGGCTTACATCAATGTGGCCAGGGATTTTAAAGCATGGACTGCACAACTGGGCCTGCGCTGCGAGCATACTCATGTTACCGGAAAGCAGCTGGTATATAACACCCGCTTTGTGAACGATTACATTCAACTGTTTCCAAGCGCTTTTGTGAGCTATAAGGTCAATGATAAAAACAGCCTGGAGCTCAATTACAGCCGCCGGATTGCGCGGCCAAGCTACGAGCAGCTCAATCCTTTTAAGTTCTACCTGGACCCAACGACCTATAAGGAGGGTAATCCTTACCTGAACCCGCAGACCACGGAATCGGTAGAGCTGACGCATGTGCTGAAGCAGAAAGTGTATACGACCATCGGCTACAGCAGAACCAACAGGAACATCACGGAAGTCATAGCACCGGCCGATGACCAGCCGAAAGTAACGGTGCAAACCAATAAAAACCTGTCGCAGGTAGATATGTACACGCTCAATTGCTCCTTACCCCTGGAGCCAGCGAAGTGGTGGCATACTGCCATCGACGTGGGAGCTTATTATGCCTTTTACACCGGCACCATTGCCAATACCAGCATCCGCAATAACGGAGGACTGAACTTTAATGTGAATGTTCAGAACACCTTTAACTTCACATCGCGTTTTTCGGGTGAGCTGACGGCCAATTACCGTTCGCGGGAGATCTATGCTTTCGATTACATCCACCCGATTGGCTTTCTCAGCGCCGGGGTTCAGCATAAGCTGCTGTCCAACCGTGCTGTGCTGAAGCTGAATCTGAGCGATCTATTTTATTCGAATGTTACGACAGCGAGCACACAGTTCACGGATTATACGGAAACGTTCCGGGTAAGCCGCGATACACGGGTGGCCACGGTTTCGTTCACATACAAATTCGGGAAGAACAGCGTTCCCGCATCCAAAAGAAGACAGGGAGGTGCCGATGACATCAAGCAGCGCGCAGGTGGAGGGGGAGTCGGTTAATTGAACAACGTTAAATCAAAGAAACGACTGCGGCGCTTTTCCTGTTTAAAATGAGTGCTCAAAAAGCTCATTTTTCAGGGTCCGGGACTTAATAAATTATTTACACAGACTACATTTTGTGTGGGTTTATTAAGTATATTTGTTATCCTCATTTAAAATGGTTAATTCTTTTTAAGTGATTGATAGTCAATTATTTTAAACCTGTGATCAAAATATGTTAAATAACAAAAGTGTCTTAATTACCGGGGGGACCGGTTCCTTTGGAAAGATGTTTACCAAGATCATCTTTGAACGGTTTCCGGATGTCAAACGACTGGTGATCCTGTCGCGCGATGAGCAGAAGCATTACCAGATGGCGATGGAGTATCCGGAAAGTAAATACCCGGCTATCCGTTTTTTCCTGGGTGATGTCAGGGACGAAAGCCGTCTCATCAGTGCTTTTGAGGGGATTGATGTAGTGATTCATGCGGCGGCGATGAAGCATGTTCACATTGCGGAGTATAACCCGATGGAATGTGTGAAAACCAATATCCTGGGCGCTGAGAATGTGATTAACGCTGCTTTTAAAACAGGTGTGAAAAAAGTGGTGGCTTTATCCACCGATAAGGCGGCTGCGCCGATCAATCTGTATGGTGCCACGAAGCTGGCTTCCGATAAGCTTTTTATTGCAGCCAATAATATCAAAGGGAAAAGGGACCTTTCGTTTTCCGTGGTACGTTATGGCAACGTGATGGGTTCTAATGGCTCGGTCATGCCTTTCTTCCTGAAGAAAAGACATGAAGGGGTATTGCCGATCACTGATAAGCGTATGACGCGTTTCAATATTTCACTGGAAGACGGCTGCGAAATGGTATTCAATGCCATTGAAAATTCCTGGGGAGGAGAGATCTTTGTTCCGAAAATTCCTTCTTATAAAATTGTAGATGTAGCAACAGCCATCGCTCCTAACTGCAAGCAAATTGAAGTAGGTATCAGGCCGGGCGAAAAGCTGCATGAGGAAATGATTACGGCTTCCGATTCGTTCAATACGCTGGATCTTGGTAAATACTACGCGATTCTTCCACAGCAGCCAATCTTTGATCTGGACGAGTATAAAAAACATTTCAATGCCAAAGAAGTTCCTGCGCAGTTCTGTTATAACTCCGGTACCAACGACCAATGGGAAACAGTAGAAAGCCTGAGAAAACAAATTAAAGAATTCGTTGATCCTAACTTCGAAGTGAATTAAATCATGAGTCATAAAATTCCTTACGGAAAACAATACATTTCTCAGGAGGATACAGATGCAGTGGTAGAAGCCCTGCATTCTGATTTTCTTACCCAGGGTCCGCGGATTGCGGAGTTTGAAAAAAATTTCGCCAGCTATATTGGCTGTAAATATGCCGTAGCTGTTTCAAATGGGACAGCCGCTTTGCATTTACCCTTGTTGGCTATTGGTTTGCAGAAAGGCGACCGCATCATTACCACGCCGATTACCTTTGCTGCATCCGGCAATGCTGCGCGCTACTGCGATGCGGATGTTCATTTTGTGGACATCGATCCGGATACTTATGTGATGTCGGTAGAGAACCTTAAAGCCTTGTTGCAAAAGCATCCCAAAGGTTATTTTAAAGCGGTGGTGCCGGTTGATTTTACGGGTTACCCGGTAAATCTCGAAGAGATCCGCATTCTGGCCGATGAATACGGTTTGTTTATCCTGGAAGATGCCTGCCACTCACCCGGCGGCTATTTTGTTGACTCGAAAGGGCAACAGCAGAATTGCGGGAATGGGAATTATGCCCATGCGGCAGCCTTTTCCTTTCACCCGGTGAAACACATCGCAGCAGGCGAGGGCGGTATGATTACCACCAACGATGAGGCATTGTATAAAAAACTCATGATGCTTCGCACACATGGTATTACCAAGGAAAATCTGCAATACGATTTTCCGGAGCCTGAAAAGCAAGGTGCCTGGTATTACGAAATGCAGGCCTTGGGTTACAATTACAGGATTACCGATATACAGGCGGCCCTGGCCAATAGCCAGCTCAAGCGTGCCGATGCAGGTATTGTGAGACGCCATGAAATCGCGAAAATATACCGCGATGCTTTTGCCGGTCACGCGAAGATCAAACTACAGGAAGATAAGGCCGGGTATTTCAATGCGTATCACTTATTTGTGATTGAAGTGGAAGACCGCAAAGGCTTGTACGATTTCCTGATCTCGAACGGCATCTTTGCACAGATCCATTATGTACCGGTACACCTGATGCCCTATTACAGGCAGTTTGGCTGGAAGCCGGGCGACTTTCCGAAAGCAGAGAACTATTATAAACATTGTATCAGCATTCCGATGTATCCGACCTTAACAAGCGAAGAGCAGGAATTCGTGATCCAAAAAATACTGGCATTTGTGAATGGCTAACCTGGCAATTATACCTGCCAGGGGCGGAAGCAAGCGCATCCCTAAAAAGAACATTAAGGAGTTTAATGGCAGGCCTATCATGACGTATGTGATTGATGCCGCCATCAATTCCGGCTTGTTTGATGAAGTGATGGTATCTACCGACGATGAGGAAATTATGGCGGTAGCACTCGCCGGCAAAGCAACTATTCCTTTCAGACGCAGCGAGGCCAATGCCAATGATTTTGCCACCCTGATTGATGTTATTCTTGAAGTATTGGAAAACTACAAGACACAAGGAAAGGTATTTGACAAGGTGTGCTGCATTTTACCAACGGCGGCGCTCATCTCGCAGCAACGTTTAGTGGAAGGTTACGAGAAATTACAGGAGTTGAATGTGAGCTCCCTTATTCCTGTAATCCGCTTTGCATATCCTATTCAACGGGCATTGAAAGAAAATCATGGATTGCTGACCATGAGGGAACCGGAGCATGTACGCTCACGCTCCCAGGACCTGGAGCCTTATTATCATGACTCAGGACAATTCTACTGGTTGAAAACGGAAGCCCTGCTGAATGAAAAAACCATTTTCACTTCACGAACAGGATTTATCGAAATAAAGGAAACGGAAGCACAGGATGTAGATACCATGCTGGATTGGGAGATGCTGACGGTTAAATACAATTACCTGAAAAACACAAATTAACGGTTATATCATAAATTTATAAATTCTGTATTTTTACTACAGGCGATCAAAAACATCAGGACAAACAACGATTATGGAAATAAGATACTGCAAAAAATGTGTATTCCCGGAAACCAAGCCGGATCTGCACTTTAATGAAGAAGGCATTTGCAGCGCCTGTGTGGCTGCTGAGCAAAAAAATAAAGGAATCGACTGGGCGCAGCGTGAGCTCGATTTTAAAAAAATTGTAGATCATTATAAATTACCGGCCGGCAAAACCGGTTACGATTGCCTGATCCCCGTAAGCGGTGGAAAAGACAGTACCTACCAGGCTTATTTTATGAAGGAAGTCTGCGGCCTCAACCCTTTATGTGTATGTTTCGAAACAACAGCTGTAACGGAAGTTGGTCAGAAAAATCTCGATAATATCAGTAAAATGGGGATTGATGTCATCCATTTTAAAAAAAACTACGATGTATATCGTAAAATGGTGATTGAAGGTTTTAAGCGTGTGGGAGACGAGATGTGGCCGAACCATATCGGTATCTTTACCATCCCGGTGATGTTTGCCGTGAAATTCAATATTCCTTTGATTATCTGGGGCGAAAATCCTCAACAGGAATACGGCGGACCGTCTTTGGATTCGGTTAAAAACAGGGTGTTGAACAGGAGATGGCTGGAGGAATTCGGTGGCTTGTTAGGAAACCGCATCCAGGATATGATCGGTGTGGAAGGCATGACGGAAAAAGAGCTGACTCCGTATTTTTATCCATCCGATGAAGATATTGATCGCGTAGGTGTTACGGGAATTTTCCTCGGCCATTACTTTTTCTGGGATGCACGCAAACAACTGGAGATTGTGAAGCAGCATGGTTTCTCCGTGAAAGAAGACGGATTGGTGGAAGGAACGTATACAAACTACGAAAATATTGATGAGAAAATGCACGGCCTTCACGATTACCTGAAGTTTGTAAAATACGGCTTCGGAAGGGCCACAGATCATGCCTGCATCGATATCCGCAACAATCGCCTGACGCGTGAAGAAGGGGTGAAGCTGGTAAAACAATACGATGGAAAATACCCGCACTATGGCGTTGGCGAGTTCATCAAATATTCCGGTATGAGCAAGGAAGAGATCGATGCAGTGATCGATTCATTCACAAACTCCATCTTATTTGCACAGGATGACAATGGCAACTTTAAAAGAGATGCCGACGGAAACTTAGTACGTAATTTTGAAGTTTCTTAAAAAAACATGGTAGCAATTGTTGATTATGGAATGGGTAATGTTGCTTCGGTTCAGAAAGCCTTGAATTTCCTGAACCTGAAGAGTATCATTACCTCCGATCACCAGGCCTTAAGGGATGCAGAATACATTATTCTGCCGGGTGTAGGTTCTTTTTTAAAGGGAATGGAAAACCTCCGTGAAAGAGGCCTGGATACCTTATTGACAGAAGAGGTTGTTACCAATAAAAAGAAATTTCTCGGGATCTGCCTCGGGATGCAGTTACTGAGCGAGAACGGTACCGAGCCCGAAGCCTGCAAAGGCCTGGGCTGGATCAAAGGAACGGTAGTGAAATTTGAAGCGGGGGCTTTGCGTGTGCCACACATGGGATGGAATAACATTACCGTAGTGAATGATACCTTTTACAAAGGAGTGGAGAACAGCGATTTTTATTTCATCCACAGTTACCACATGGTGCCTGAAGATAAGCAGGTGATAGCCGCTACCGTTCATTACGGAACGGACGTGGTGGCTTCCATTCAAAAAGACAATATTTTTGCAACACAGTTTCATCCTGAAAAAAGTCAGGATGCAGGCTTAACATTATTGAAAACATTTTTCAGCCAGCATGCTTAAAACCAGGATTATTCCCATATTGACATTTAACGGTTTTGGCCTCGTAAAGACGAAGAACTTTAAAACACCACGCATGGTGGGAAATCCGGTTCAGACAGCCCGTGTGTATAATAGCCGTGGTGTGGATGAGCTGGTATTCCTCGATATTTTTGCCTCGGAGCAGAAACGAAAAATCAACCTGAAGCTCGTCGCAGATGTGATCAAGGAATGCTATATGCCTGTGGCTATTGGCGGCGGAATTACCTCTATTGACGACATTAATAACTTATTGAAGATCGGGGCCGATAAGATCGTAATCAAAACTAAAATTATCGAAGATCCACAGTTCATCAATCAGGCATCGGGCGTGTTTGGCGATCAATGTATCACCCTCGCTATAGATGCCGTGAAACAGGATGACGAATACATGCTCTACAATAAGTTGGGAGAAACCATAAAATTGGTGGATTACCTGAAAGGCTTGTCGGCTTATCATTTTGGGGAGATTATCCTTACTTCGGTGGATAACGACGGTATGATGAACGGCTTTGATATAGAGCTGGTGAAGCTTGTAGAAGATATTATGGACGTGCCTGTTGTTGTTGCTGGTGGGGGTGGAAACCTGGAGCATTTCAAAGAATTGTTTACACAAACCAGTGTAGAGGCGGTAAGCGCTGCCAGTATTTTTCACTTTACACAGTACACGCCTTACGATATTAAAAAAGCCATTGCCGATGTTGGAAAACCGGTAAGAATCACACAAAAGAACTTTACGGCCAATACATAATTTTCAGGCACAGGATTGCAAAACGATGAAGAAAATTATTTTCAGAGCGGATGGAAACAGTGATACAGGTTTAGGCCATCTGTACCGCCTGTTTGCGTTGGTAGAAATCTACAAAACCGACTTTGAATGTATGGTGGTGAGTTCTGAAAGTACAACCGCCGGGGTTATCCCCAAAGCATATGCTTTAACAACAATTCCGGCAGGGATTAGCCTGGATGAAGAGCCTGTGTGGCTGAGCCGGCATTTTAAGCCCGAAGACTATTGGATCATCGCTGATGGCTACAACTATACAGCCGCTTACCAAAAGTCCCTCAAGGCCCTGGGCTACCACCTGGCATACATCGACGATCTGCAGAACCAGCATTATTACGCCGATATCATTATCAATCATTCGCTTGCTGCTAAGGCAACAGATTATAAGGCCGAGCCTTATACCACATTTGCCCTTGGAGCCCGGTATGCGATTTTAAGACCTTTGTTTCTGGAAGCCGCTAAAAGAAAACGCGCGTTCAGGGAAATGGATACGGCTTTTGTATGTTTTGGGGGGGCGGATCCACTGGATCTCACCTTAAAGGCAGCCACAGCGCTGTTAAGCATAGCGCAGATCAAACGGGTATACGTTGTTGTAGGAGGTGCATACATTCATACGGCCATCAATGCATTGGATCAGGAAAATCCAAAACTCAGGATACACCGTAACCTTTCCGAAGCCGGCCTGCTGGCTTTGATGGAAGAGTGTAACATGGCCATCGCTTCATCCAGCACCATTCTGTATGAGCTCTGCTGTGTGAAAATGCCCGTACTTTCCGGTTATTATGTTGAGAACCAAAAGAGCCTTTACCAGGGATGTGCGGATAATCAGCTTATTTTTGAAGGAGGAAATTTTGAAACGTATGAAGTAGAGGATTTTCGAAGGAAAGTGATGGAGATGATGGAGGACCTTAGGATCGGGGATAAATTGACTGCACAGTCAGCCTGTTTTGATGGTGGGAGCGGAGAGCGATTCAGGGCGCTGATAGTGGGGGTCACCTACAGGAAAGCCAGAAATGAAGATATGCTTTTGATTTACAATTGGGCCAATGATCCTGTTGCCCGGGCAAACTCTTATTTTACAGAACCCATCGCACTCGAAACGCATCAGGCCTGGTATGAAAAAAAACTACAGGATCCGTCTTCTGCCATTTATATTGCCGAAATACAAGGCGCTCCGGCAGGTATGATTCGTTACGACTTTACTGCAGAACATAGCGTTGTCGGAATTTCCGTTGCGGAAAGTTTCAGGGGTAAAGGCCTGGCTCCCGTGTTTTTAACCGATACAGCAACATTATATTTCAAAGAACACGATCTGCCCGTATGGGCATACATCAAACAAGAAAATACGGCTTCTGTCAAATCTTTTGAGAAAGCCGGTTACACATTATTAAAAACGGAAGTGGTACATAATGCCGATAGCTTCGTTTATAAACTGGAAAAGAAATGAGCATATTTAACACGGATAAATGTTTTATCATCGCCGAGCTTTCTGCGAATCATGGCGGTGACCTGGAAATCGCCAAAGAAACAATCAGAGCTGCCAAAAGAGCAGGGGCGGATGCGATTAAGCTGCAAACGTATACAGCCGACACGATTACCCTGAATGTGAAGTCCGATGACTTTAGGATCAAGCAGGGCACACACTGGGACGGTCAATACCTCTACGACCTTTACATGGATGCTTCCCTCTCGTGGGATTGGCACCTGCCTCTGTTTGCTACGGCTAAGGAAGAGGGTTTGCTGTGCTTCTCATCGCCTTTTGATAAAACTGCAGTCGACTTCCTGGAGACCTTGCATGTGCCTGCATACAAGATCGCATCGTTTGAAATTACAGATATTCCGCTGATAGAATATGTGGCTTCCAAAGGCAAGCCGGTGATTATCTCCACAGGCATTGCCGGAATCGAAGACATTGAGCTGGCCCTGGAAACCTGCCGTAAAGCAGAGAACAACGACATTACTTTATTGCAATGCACGTCTGCTTATCCGGCAGCTCCCGAAGATGCAAACCTTATCACGATCCCGGATTTAAAGCAACGTTTCGGAGTCAATGTCGGATTATCCGATCACACGATGGGAATCGAAGCTCCGGTAGTAGCAGTAGCGCTGGGCGCAAAGGTTATTGAAAAACATTTTATCCTGAACCGATCCATTGGCGGGCCGGACGCCCACTTCTCGCTCGATGAGCAGGAGTTTACCCAGATGGTAAGCGCCGTACGCCTGGCAGAAAAAATGATGGGGAAGGTGGACTATGAGCTTACGGATAAGAAATTAAAAAGCAGGGAGTTTTCGAGGTCCTTGTATATTGCCGAACCTGTGAAAGCCGGAGA
This sequence comes from Hydrocarboniphaga daqingensis, assembly GCA_943362175.1. Classification (GTDB taxonomy): domain Bacteria; phylum Bacteroidota; class Bacteroidia; order B-17B0; family Aurantibacillaceae; genus UBA4416. Next base: position 118,721 of record CALRIU020000010.1, read on the forward strand.
GCTGTTCACGGAAAAAAACGTGCGCTCAGTACGCCCCGGTTTCGGTATGCATACCAAACATCTGAAAACAATCCTGGGAAAAAAAGCGGCGAAAGACCTCGATAAAGGAACGGCCTTAAAGCCTGATCTGATTAAAGATTTATAAATGAAATTTGTAACAGCCATCATCTGTTTTTTATTCCCGGTAAAGCTGAGCTTCTGGCTGCTTAACCTGTTGGGGCATGAGGTGCATCACAGCGCCCGGATTGGCTTTTCATTTTTAGTTGTTCCAAAGCTTACCCTGAAAGAAAAAACAAGAATCGGGCATTTTAACTTCATTAAGGTCAACAGCCTGTTTATAGACAAGGAAGGCTATATCGAAAAGTACAATAAAATAACCGGTCCTATCGACGTAACACTTGCTGTAACGGCCGCTATCGGAAACAGCAATAAAATATACAGGGCTCCTTTGGGCATTACCTATGGTAAATCCATTCTGTACCTGGGAATCTTATCAAAGATTACAGGCAATCACCGGCTCGATTGCACCAGGAGCATTACCATGGGTGATTACAGCATCCTGGCAGGTCACAACAGCCAGCTCTGGACGCATGGTTATACGCACGATAAGGAAGGACCCGGAAGATACAGGGTAGATGGAGAAATAGAGATTGGGAGCAATGTGTACATCGGCTCCATGTGTGTCATCAATGCCGGTCTTAAGATTGCTGATAAAATTGTGGTGGGATCCAACAGCTGCGTCTCCAAATCCCTTCTGGAGCAGGGAACTTACGTAAGCCAGGCTTTGCGTTTTATCCCTTACGACGCCTCACTTGATCCCAGGGAAAAATACCATAAGATTAATGGATACTCTCTGTGTGAGGATGTTTACGAGAAGAAAACCGGAAATTAATGCTGAAGTCCGCGCTGGCAAAATATAAAAGCTCAAGAAGCTTCATTCATTATTTTCTTCTAACGTATTTAGATAAAATCATTTCATTCGCGCTGCCTTTATCCATATTGTTCATTGTGAAGGATAAAGCGATGTATGCTACGGTAGAAGTGGCTTTCTCTTATGCCGTCCTGATTATGGTAGTCATGGAGCTTGGAATCAGCAATTATTTATTTTATGGTTATAAAAAATCGGAAGATAAAGAGCAGTTCCTTTACAAAGCAGGCTTATATTTTAAGTTTCTGCTGTTGGTCTATTGCATACTGACCCCGGTTCTTCTTGTTGCCATCGGTTTCTATGATCCAAAGCTGTTTGTGCTGTTTATCATCATTGCGGCAAGGGCTTTATTTACCTGTTTCATTACCTTTTCTGCCAATATCTACCGGCTGAAAGATAATCCTTCCGGTGTATACCTGGCCTCGCTGGTGGTGAATGTCTCCTCCTTTTGTTTATTGGTACTGGCCCATTATTTTTCATGGGAGCATAAGGCCGTGTATTTTGTCGTGCCATGCCTGCTTCTGATCCTGGCCATCAGCATCAGGTTTGTGGCAGCCGATCTGAAGTATTTTAAGTTTTCCGATTTTACAGAGTTTATTAAGCGATGCCTGAAATTTTCATGGCCGGTTATCCTGAACGTGCTGGCCATGAGCTATATCAATAACTATATTAAAATATATGCTTACGGCCATCTGTCGCAACAGGAAACGATCCAGATCTCCTACATCCTGCGTATAGGGCTTGTGGTGCAATTAACCCACAGCGCTTTCGCCTCGTTCTATTCCAAATCCATTTTCATGGATACGTCGCACAAATTCAACTTCCGGATCTTTAAGCAATACAACATCGTTTTATTGATGGCAGCTTTTTTTGTTGTTCTTGCCATCTTTATTACCAATTATCTCTTCGGCTCGCAAATCAGCATTCCACTGACAGCACCTACCTTTTTAATCATTTTGTACATTCTGCTTTGGTGCTATATCGGCTATCTCGAAATCTATTTCGGGATCATGCATGCAAACAGAAAGATCCTGGTGTATTCCATGATATCGGCAGCCGTTTACACCTTTCTTTTGCTGGTACTCAAAAATATTGACCTATTTACCTTATCTTTATGTATGGTTATTCCAACGATGTTGAATTTAATCCTGGTGATCATCGGATTGAAAAAGATGAACATCTTGTCTTTTAACAAAAAAATAGAAAACGCGAATTAAATAAGATTGTATAGAAATGCCCGCACCTGTTTGCTTTATATCAAATTTTACTAAAACCTATGTTTTTAATGCTGTAGCCAAAACATTGAAAGAAAAATACGGTTACGACATCTTTTGGATAGTAGTCAATCAAAAATATAAGGAATATCTGGAGGAAGAATACGCCGCCGGTAAAATCCTGTACATTCACAAAGGTTTATCCGAAAACGGCGAGCCTGAACTGGTGGGAGAATATAAGCTGAATGAGATCGTTTACAACGATCGTTTTTTTTCGCAGAATATTGATGAAGGCCTGGCATTTGTGAAAGCGGCGCAAAAGCCGTTGTATGATTTTATTAAGAAAAACAAAATCCGTTTTATTTTCGGGGAGGTTACCTGGTCGCACGAGATCCTGGTCAGCCGCATCGTGAAGGATAAAAAAGAACTGGGGTGCAAATTTTTTAATCCGAATGTGGTGAGGCTTCCCAACGATCGCTTTGCCTTTTTCAGTAACGAACGGGAGTTCCTGGAGCCTGAGCCGAAAGTGGATTACAGCGCTATGGATTTCCCGCTCATCAAACTGCAAAAGCAGGAATATATTGCCGCATTCAACGACCTGATCAAAAAGTCTTATTCACTCAATGTGAAGCTGGCCAGGGCCAAGCGTTTCTTTACCAAGGAGAACATTGAAAAAAATGATCCAAGCCTTCCCTATAAATTCACGCAGCGTTTTGTAAGAGGTACCAGGCAGGAGATTTTCCGTTCCACCTACAAATTACTAGATCGTGTGGAGTTAAAGGATATAGAGGATAAAGATTATGTATTCTATCCATTGCACGTGCAGCCTGAAGCTTCCATTGATGTGATGGGCCGTTATTACAACGATCAGTTCCAGAATATCATCAACATCTGGAAGCTGTTGCCGAATAACTGGCTCTTAATTGTGAAAGAACATTCGGCTGGAATCGGAGACAGATCACTTTCTTTTTACAAGAAAGTGGCGGAACTGAAAAATGTATTCATGATTCATGAAAAAACCAACTCGCATGAGTTGATCCGTAAGTCGAAAGCAATTTTCACGGTGAGCGGTACAGTTGGCTATGAAGCGGCATTGATGGAAAGAACGGCTTTCACCTTTGCGCCCATGTTCTTTAACCAGTTACAATTTTGTCATAAAATAACGCTCGAGGACTTTTCAAACTCCAGCAATTTACCCGAGCTTATTGCTCATAAAAATGCCACTAACCCGGCGAAAATGGACCTGAAAACCTTTTCTAATTTCATCTACCATCATTCCTATAAAGGAACCTGGGAGCCCCTGGAGAAGATCGTGTTTACCGAAGAAAATGTCGGGCAATTAACAGATGCGGTGGTTGATATTATTGCCAGGAATGAAGATGGTGTGTCAGCTAATCTTTAATACGGGATAATTAAAGCATGCTTAAATTTATCAGTAAATACTTCGGACTTTATTACTCGCTTTTTTTCGTTTCCTACATATCTGTTTATTTTTTTCCGGGATTCGCGGCAGCGGTCAATGTTTTTATCCTTCTCATGTCTTATTGGATGATTCTCAAAAGGCAGAGGCTCGACGTCGTTATTATCCTGATCCTGTACTCTCGTTGTATGAACGGCTTTATCATCCCTCATGATAAAACGGCGTATCTCCTTATCAATCTTCTGACTAATGTCGTTCCCTTTTTTCTATACCTGGCCCTTCTGGCGCTAAAAAAGAAAATTGGGCTTAATCTGCAGTTGTTTACCCGTCAGTACCGTTTTACCACTCTTTTTTTTCTATTGCTTACCATAGGATTTATCCTGAATTTTTCCATTTCCTACGACCTGGTCACAAAGCGCTACCTGCCCTTTATGCTTTTCCTGCTTTTTCTCCTGTTCTTTAAACGTACCGATTTTAATGTTTATGGGCTCATCCGTTTTTTGCGGGCTACTTTTTTTGCATCACTTTTACTTTATTTTTCATCGTCCTACCTGCCGATCACCAGGCTGTTGATAGAGTCGGACTCCGTCTTTAGTGTTTCATCAGAGCCTAATTCGTATAGCCTGATTTACATGTCCTTTACCCGGAACATGGGCTTCTTCTGGGATCACCGGATCCTCGCCATTTATTCCTACCTGTATCTGCTGCTTGTTATTGCCTATAAACCTAAGTACTTCCGGCTGGATATTCTTCTGTCCCTCATCATTGTAATTACTACAACCTCCAGGGGTGGAATGGTTACTTACGCCCTCATTATGTTTGTGTACCTCTTACAGGTATACCGGGTCAGGTTTCTTATTTTTATGGGGATTGCTGCCTCAGTCCTCATTTTTGCCCTCATCATAGCCGGTACGTTTTTACCATCTTCAACACTTTACTTCCTCAATAGCTTCAACCCCAATTCCGAATACAATGCCATGTCGCAACGGCAGTTCTTTTCTGATTATGCTATGGAGGCATTTCAGGAAAAACCGGTATTTGGCAATGGAGTAGGCTTCCTCTCATCTCACCTCATCGATCGCCACCTGGTCGTAGACGGCGCTAAAGTTCCGGCAGTAACGGATGCTTATTGGTATGTGTTGCTGGCCGAAATGGGAATCCTAGGCTTTGTGATGTACCTGCTGTTTTTGGTGGAAGTGTTTTATTCCAATAAATTGTTGAGCATCGCTCTTTTAATCGGCTTTTCAATACAATTACTCGGGACGGATATTCCTGATATGCGGTTCTATTATTTTGCCATACTTGTTACAGTCTACATCATAAACCTTAAATTTAGGAAGATTAGTTTAAATGCCCGGAACTATGCAGAAGCTTAAAATATTTGTAGACGCTCATGTGTTCGATTCGTCCTACCAGGGAACTACCACTTACCTGAAAGGCTTATACAGCGCGCTTGTGAAAGATGAGCGTTTCGAAATTTATCTGGGGGCGCACAACACAGAGCATTTGAAAACTATTTTTACCGATCCGCGGTTCAGGTTTGTTACTCTGCATTCAACCTCGAAATATAAGCGTTTGGTGTCCGAGATTCCCAAACTCATTGAACGGGAAGGTTTCGATTTTGCACATTTTCAATACATCACGCCTTTATTTAAAAAGTGCAGGTATATCAATACCATTCACGACTTGCTTTTTCTGGATTTTCCGGATTATTTTCCATTTAGCTACAGGCTGAGCAAAAAATACCTGTTCAGGTTTTCGGCCCTGAAATCAGATATCATATGCACCGTTTCCGACTATTCAAAAAAAGCCCTCATAAAGCATTTTAAGATCCCGGCTCATAAAATTACAATCACTGCCAACGCTGTATCAGTTTATGAAGGCCCATTTACAGATGTGAAAAAGAAGTACGGCCTCTCGGATTATCTGCTGTTTGTGAGCCGTTTTGAACCGAGGAAAAATCATTACCTGATGCTCAAATCCTATGTCGATCTGAAACTTTACGATCAGGGCTACCACCTGGTGTTTGTCGGTAGACTAAAGGATTTGAAAACGAAGGAGTACGACGCCTATTACCATCATCTTCCTGATCTCGTTAAAAATAAGGTGCTATACGTTGAGAACATTTCCGACGAAGAGCTCAGCAGTTTTTATAAAGATGCCAGCCTTTTTGTGTATCCATCTCTTGCAGAAGGCTTTGGAATTCCTCCACTGGAAGCAGCCGTTCAAAAATGCAAAGTACTTTGCTCAAATCAAACGGCGATGGCCGATTTTGCCTTCTTTGGAAAATACCTGTTCAATCCCCGGGATGAGAATGAGCTGAAAACCAAGATACTGGATACCTTAAATGATTCCGCTTATCCGGCAGAACAGATCAAGCAAGCGGTCGTTGATACGTATAACTGGAGCCGAATCGCCCAACAGTTAGCAGATACTCTAAAAGCCTCATCTTGAGTTCGGACGTACATAATCAACGAAAGATTCCCGGTCTTAAGGTCACTGTAAACCATTGGCTTCTGTTAGTGGCAGCATTGCTGTGCTTCAACATCTACCTGTTTACACACTACAGTGTTGGCCCCGCTACCATCGAAAAATTGTCGTTCTCCTCAAATTTGAAAGAAACCGAGTTGTTGGTTTATGCCAGCCAGGAGCATAGCAATACGATGGATTTCAGTCATCCGATTCAACCGCGGCTGGTTGACGGTCAGTTTCATTGCGACTTAGGCATGAAGATCCGTAAATTCAGGATTTACATAGTGAAAGATACTGACTCGGTTATCCTGAACAACGTAAAGCTGCTGTATGCTGATCGTAGCGAAAGTCTCCCCGCTAATGAGTTTAATACCGATAAGCTCAGGAAGATAACGCCTGAATTGTATGCATCCGAGCTAAGTGCTTTTTTTGAATTGAAGAAAAGCAGGATCACGGTGCCGGAGCTTGTTCTGGCCGAAATTCTCATTCTGTTATTTTGCCTTCCGCTTGTCCTGTTCATGACTTATCTGTATGCCCGTTCGATCAGGCATTTTTATGTGCCATTCCATTTAAAATCCTTCGGGGTAGGGCTGTACCTGTTTTCGATCTTTCTTCCGCTGCCTTTTTTCAATATCGGCTTTATGATTTCTTTTGCCCTTATTGTGATGGACTTTGACTATCGCCGCTTTTTGGCAGGTAAGCTGGGTTTACTGGTACTGGTATATTTCCTGTGGTTTGTTATAAGTAATGTATTTGTTTCGGAAAGTTTTAATATGAAGCTATTTGAAACCATGCTGCCTTTTTTCTTTTTACCTTTTTACATTGCCTGCCTGCCGCAAAGACACTACCTGTGGGTATTTCCTGTGGCAGCGCTGATATTCTCACTCTATTTTTTGTTGACGTCATTTATCGATTACAGCTTCTTCCGAAACGTTTCTGTCTTCTCTTTCGATGGATTTACCAAATACGTACATCCGGTGTATTTCAGCTATTTACTGGTGTTCTCCATCATGTACCTCGAGCTTAGTGATGAAAAACACTTTAATAAATGGTTGTTCTTACCGGTGTTGGGCCTTGCCTTACTGTGCTGCGGCTCGAAGCTGATGATTGTGACCACAGGCCTGTTTTATGCTTTGCAGCTTTTTAAAACAAAGCCCTATGTTGGTTACGCCTTCATCGCCATCGCTGTTGCTGCAGTGTTAGTGTTTGCGCCCACTCGTAAGCGCTTCCAGGAAATCGTTAATCCAAAGAGCTTCAGCATTCTCAAAGAAGATCCGATTGTGTCGAAGAACGATGAACGCCTCACTGGAGTAACGGTACGCCTCATCATCTGGCAGGAAAGTCTGGAAACATTTAACACCGTCAAACAAATTCTCTTCGGGCAAGGTGTCGACCAGGCAGCCGATCACTTATTGCAAAATCGATTAGCATCCAGGAATGTGGATGCCAGCCACATTAAGTACGATCCGCATAACCAATACATCACTACTTTTTACAAATTAGGGTCAGTGGGCTTGCTGATTCTGTTGGCTATCTGTGCGTATGTATTCAGGGTGGCGCGTTCCAGGCATAACCGCCTTCTGTTGTTTTCTGCGCTTTTGTTTATAATCGCCATGTTTACGGAATCGGTATTGCAGCGGGCAACAGGAATCTTTTTTTTCATCACCATTTTTTTGCTGCAAACGTTTTTAATTTTTAATCCCACACATCTTGAAAATAGCAATCCTGGGGACCAGGGGAATTCCTAACAATTACGGCGGCTTTGAGCAGTTTGCCGAATACCTTTCCTATGGCTTCGCCCAAAGGGGGCACGAGGTTTATGTTTACAATTCACATAACCATGTATACCAGGAAAAAATATGGCATGGTGTTCACATCATTCACTGTTACGACCCCGAATACAAAATAGGAACGGCCGGTCAGTTCATTTATGACCTTAACTGCATCCGCGATTCCCGTAAAAGACATTTTGATCTTATTTTTCAGCTGGGTTATACCAGCAGCTCTGTATTCAGTTTCCTGTTCCCTAAAGCATCTGTTATTGTCACCAATATGGATGGCCTGGAGTGGAAACGCACAAAGTATGGAAATTCTACCCGGAAATTTTTAAAGTATGCCGAAAAGCTCGCCGTTAAAAAAAGCGACTACCTGATTGCCGATTCTATTGGGATTAAAAACTACCTGCGCGAAGCCTACCAGGTAGATTCAGAATATATCCCTTACGGTGCTCATATCTTCAAAGATCCTGATCCTGAGGTAATCAAAGCCTATCATGTCAAGCCTTACGGGTACGATATGCTCATGGCACGCCTGGAGCCGGAGAACAGTATCGAAATTATCCTGGATGGCGTCGTGAAGTCTGTTTCAACAAGACCCTTCCTGGTGGTGGGTAATTTCAAAACGTCGTATGGCAGCTACCTTATGCAAAAATACAAGGACACAGCGCGCATTGTATTTGTAGGCGGGGTTTATGATATTAGGGTTGTAAATAACCTGCGTTATTTTTCGAACCTGTATTTCCACGGGCATACCGTTGGAGGCACTAATCCCTCTTTACTGGAGGCTATGGCTTCCGGTGCGTTAATCGCTTCCAGCAACAACGAATTCAACGCGTCCATTTTGGAACAGGATGCGTATTATTTCAAAACTGCATCAGAAGTGACAGATATTCTCAATACTGTGATCAAAAATGAAAAAGAGCAGGATAAAATAGCATCGAATCTCCGGAAAATAGAAGAACTTTATTCGTGGGACATCATTATCCGTAGCCACGAAGCATTTTTCAATAAGCTACTCGCTGAGCGCTGATGAGCCATTTTGCTGGCGTTTGGAGTGCCTTCTCAGGAGAATAGAGATGCCGATCACATAACCAATCAGACACCCAAGGGCAATATAAAATAACAGGCCTTTGCCTGCCAGCTTATAGCTCTTATGGAAACCAACCATCACCTGGAAACTGTTGTTGAGTTCTTTCTCCTTGTTAAGCTTCATAAGCTTTTCGTAGGATAACATGGCGCGTGCATAGATAGAAACCGGGTCGATAGGCTCTCCCAGGATGATCCCGTTACCTTGTCCTCTGGGAACAATGGATTTATTTACCAGAAGCTTCAGGCTATCAATCTCTTTGATCTCGTCTTTGATACGCTGTTCCACCTGGTTTAGCGTCTGGGTTTCAATTTGTTTTAATTTTGTGGCATATTCATTGGATTCCAGGTAATTCATGATTCCCGTTTGTAACTCCGGAAGAATCTCGTTATCATAAATCTCAACTTCTACTTTGAACGGAAGCAGTACCTCCATTGAATCCGAATATTGCCTGGCGAGATTCAGATTTGCCGGAACATAAAGGATGTCTTTGACAGCCTTGGCAACTTCGGGCTTTATCTTGAGCTCTTGCGCCAGTTCGCTGTTCCCTCTTTTCTCGTTGATTAAAGCCCCCAGATTCCTGATCATTTCAAAACAATAGTAATTATCCAGGCGGATGTGGGAAATGGAAAGCTCGGATTTGTAATAAGGCTTCTGAAAACAGTACAGGCTTACACATCCGGCAACCGCTACGGCTATATATAAGAATAAAACAAGGGCTTTTTTTAAAGAAAAGTCAATCAGCCAGGCCAGTGATTTGAAAAAATTTACAATCCCATTTTTAATGCCTTTACCTACAATTAAAATGTCCAGGTCTTCTTGTCTTTTGTCTTCCATATTTAAATTCAGATCGGTATATGAATCGATAAGTTTTTTTGTCGCGATCTAAATTAGTAATAAATTATTGTTTTTGGACAGGTCGGAAATCTTTTTATGGCCGGGCATCAGGAATAAACCGGAGCTAAAGAATCAATACACATTTTTATTCGAACCGAATACCGAAAACACGGTGGCATATACCACTTTCAGATCGAGGTAGAAGGACCAGTTTTCAATGTAAAAGCGGTCCATGCGCACGCGCATCTTCATCAGGTAAAGGTCGTGCTGCGTTTCACCGCGATAGCCCATCACCTGCGACAGGCCTGTAATGCCTGGCTTTACAAGGTGCCTCAGCATGTATTTATCCACAAGCTGCGAATACTCTTCTGTGTGTTTCAGCATGTGCGGGCGCGGCCCTACAACCGACATCGTTCCCCACAGGACGTTGAAGAACTGTGGCAGCTCATCAAGACTTGTTTTGCGCAGGAAAGCGCCGATCCTGGTCACCCGTGGGTCATTGCGTTGCGCCTGTGCCGTGTTGGCACTGGTATTTACGACCATGGTCCGGAATTTCAGGCATTTGAAAGATTTATTGAGCAGGCCCGTACGCTCCTGTGCAAAGAGGATCGGGCCCCGCGAATCAATCAGGATCAAAAGCGCAATCAGCGGAAATAGCCAGGATAAGATAAACACGATGACACCCAACGAAAAAACGATATCGAAAATGCGTTTGGTGAGCTTGTTCGAGAGCTCGTCGAAGGGGTTCTTACGGAGCGCCAGCAGCGGAATATACTCCAGGAAAGTTGTTACAAAGTTGCGGCCGAATACGCCCGACGAATCGGGAATAACCCGGATCAGGATCAGGTTGTTCTCCGCAAAATCAATGAGGGCTGAGAGGTATTCCTTGCTCACCTTATCCATCGAGCAGATGATCTCCGACACCTTGTGCTCAAGGCAATAGCTCATTACCGTGTCGTAGCCGCCAATCACGTTTACCTTATCGTTAGGCTTCTCGGAGAAAAAGCCCAGGATGTTGATGCCATACTGAGGTCGTGTATCGATGAACTCCTTGAGGTGGATACTGTTGACGCTGACGCCCACAATCACGATCTTATGCTTGCTTTTGGCGCTTTTGTATGCCTGCTTTATGGCAAAGAAGACGATCGTACGCCAGCAGAGCAGAAAGACAAATAAGAGCAGGGAAAAGCGGATCAGCCCGTAATTGGAAAAGTCGGCCTCGTGAAAAAGCTTGGCATACAGGAAGATAATGAGGTAATAGATCGCAAAGAACTTCGCCAGGTTAATGAGATTGATCAGTACGCCGGGCAGACGGTTAATGTAATAGTTCTGCGAAATAAACGTGCCGATAAGCCACAAAATAATACAGAAAACGACAAGATCCGTTTGCCAGAACAGCTCGCCGATAAAAAACAGGCTCAGCGTAATGATTAAAAGTTCCCCAATCAGGTTTAATGACAACAAATACTTCATAAAAAGCGTTTAAGCGCGGGGAATAAAATTCGTGTTAACAAATTGTGAAATTAGGCATTCTCTCAATTTTAACAAACACTATAAATGAGTATTTTAGATTTATTCACAAAATACAACCTTCTGTCAGTCAGTTAAATGTCGTTTTTTTGGTTTCAATCAACTACTCCATTTACGGTATTCCGCAAATCAAAAACGCTTTACAAAGCTTTTAATTGTTCCTCAATGGTTTTTATTTTCAGTAAGGTATCGCTTTCCTTTTTGCGCTCAAAGGCTAGTACCTCCGGTTTGGCATTGGCCACAAATTTCTCATTAGCCAGCTTTACCTGCACCGATTTCAGAAAGCCCTTATTGTATTCCAGGTCTTTGCTCAGGCGGGCCGTTTCCTCCTCCTTATTGAGGTTATTGGCCAGTGGAATGAAAAATTCCGTGGTTTTTACCTGGAAAGAGAAGGCACCATCCACTTTATCTTTGGTATAACTGAATGCCGATAAATTGGCCAGTTTGATGATGACATTATCGAAGTAGGAGCGGGTAGCCTCCGAGCGTTCAATCACTTCCAGCTTCTCTTTCGGTGACATCTGTTTTTGTACTCTTACATTCCTTACCATCGTTACGAGTTCCTTGCTTACTTCAAACTCTGCCAGTTGTTTCTGATCGAGATCAGTTTTCGCTTTCGGCCATTCGGCAACTATCACGCAGTCTTTTTCCTCGCGCTCTTTGATCAGGTGCCAGAGTTCTTCTGCAATGAAAGGCATCCAGGGATGAACGATCTTCAATACCGCCTCAAGGTAAGTAATGGTAGCATCGTAGGTTGACTGATCTATTGGCAGGGATTTACCATCCACAAACTCAGGTTTGATCGCTTCCAGGTACCAGGCGCAGAAATCGTCCCAGATCAGGGCGCGGGTTGTCATCAGAGCATCGCTCATGCGGTATTTATCGTAGTGGTCATTGATAATGGCGAGCTGCTCCGATAATTTATTGTCGAACCAGGTAATGGCTGCTTTCGAAGATTGCGGCTGTTCTACGTTACCAACCGCAAAGCCTTTGATGAGTCGGAAGGCATTCCAGATTTTGTTGGCAAAGTTACGTCCCTGCTCGCAGTAGCTCTCATCAAACAGCAAGTCGTTTCCGGCAGGTGATGACAAAAGCATGCCCACACGCACACCATCGGCGCCGTATTTTTGAATCAGCTCAAGCGGATCGGGAGAGTTTCCTAATTGCTTGCTCATCTTTCTGCCCAATTTATCCCTTACAATTCCCGTCAAATATACATTGGTAAAAGGCTTTAAGCCCGTATATTCCTTGCCCGCAATAATCATCCGGGCAATCCAGAAAAATAAAATATCCGGACCCGTTACCAGGTCGTTGGTAGGATAGTAGTATTTCAGGTCTTCATTGGCTTTCTCCCATCCGTTCTGAATGACCTTCGGATCGAATACCGTCATCGGCCACAGCCAGGAAGAGAACCAGGTATCCAGTACATCTTCATCCTGCTTCACATCGTCGATGCTTACAGAGGCATTTTTAACTTTCAGCTTTTCAAATGCCTCTTCTTTGCTTTTAGCAACCACGGTATTTCCCTGTCCGTCGTACCAGGCCGGGATGCGTTGGCCCCACCACAGCTGGCGGCTGATGCACCAGTCGTGTACATTCTCCATCCAGTGCTTGTAGGTATTGATGAATTTTTCAGGGATCAGTTTCACATCACCGCTCAACACCGCTTCCAGCGCCGGTTTGCTCACCGTATCCATTTTCAGGAACCATTGCATGCTCAGGCGTGGCTCAATCACGGCATTGGTACGCTCGCTGTAACCTACTTTATTTTTGATCTCTTCTGTTTTTTCCACCAGGCCTTGCTCCGTAAGGTCGGCAATCACCTGCTTGCGCGCGGCAAAGCGGTCCATGCCTACATAAGCGCCGGCAGCCTCGCTGATCTTGCCTTCCGCTGTGAGGGCATCGATGGTAGGCAGCTTATGTTTCTGCCCTAAGTTAAAGTCATTGATGTCGTGAGCCGGCGTTACTTTCAGAGCGCCCGTCCCGAAATCCTTATCCACATATTCATCAAAAATGATCGGCACCACGCGGTTTACGACAGGCACAACCACGTTCTTTCCTTTCAGGTGCGTGTAGCGCTCATCATGCGGATTCACGCACACTGCCGTATCGCCCATGATGGTTTCGGGGCGTGTAGTGGCCACTGTAATAAAGTCGTTCGTTCCCTCGATCTGGTATTTGACATACACCAGCTTCCCGGTTGCTTCCTTATGGATTACTTCTTCGTCGCTCACGGCCGTTTGTCCCTGAGGGTCCCAGTTTACCATGCGTACGCCGCGATAGATCTGTCCTTTGTTGTAAAGGTCGATGAACACATCAATTACCGCCTCGCTCATACCTTCTTCCATCGTAAATCGCGTGCGGTCCCAGTCGCAGCTGGCCCCCAGCTTTTTCAGCTGTTCGAGGATAATGCCGCCGTATTTTTCTTTCCATTCCCAGGCATGCGAGAGAAAGTCCTCACGGCTCAGGTCGGTTTTATTAATTCCTTTTTCTTTCAGCAAAGCCACGACTTTGGTTTCCGTAGCAATGCTGGCGTGGTCGGTGCCGGGTACCCAGCAGGCATTAAAGCCCAGCATGCGTGCGCGGCGGATCAATACATCCTGGATGGTATTATTGAGCATGTGGCCCATGTGAAGCACACCTGTCACATTGGGTGGCGGAATTACAATCGTGTAGGGCGTCCGGTGGTCGGGAACCGATTTAAAGAATTTTTTATCAAGCCAGTATTTATACCAGTTTTCCTCAGCTTTGGCCGGATTATATGTTTTTTCGATTTCCATTATTTGTGCGTATTGATATTTTTGTTAAATTTCGCAAAAATACATAAAGTAAACTAGGTCACAAGTATCTTTATGGCACGATATTGGAAATAATTTTAAACACACACAAAAACATAAAAACCCTCAAAATGAAAAAATTAATTTTTACCCTCGGATTCTTAGCTTCATTAAGCACAATATCTTTTGCTCAGGAAGGTCACAGTGCAAACGATGGCCATAACCACGGAGCAGCACCTGCTACTACAGCACAACCAACCAGCAATGCAGACATTAAGTTTGATAAAACGGTCCACGACTACGGAAACATTATGCAAGGCGATAACGGGGAGTGCGTATTCAAATTCAAAAATACCGGTAAAGAGCCATTGATCATTACGATGTGTCAGGGCTCTTGCGGCTGTACGGTTCCTCAATGTCCTAAAGATCCGATCCTGCCGGGTAAAATGGGAGAGATCAAAGTAAAATACGATACGCAGCGTGTAGGGCCTATCGCTAAATCGGTAACGGTTCAATCCAATGCTAAATCAGGTGTACAAACCATCCAGATCAAAGGAAACATTGCTGCAAAACCGGTTGAAGAAGCGTTCCCAACCAATGCTCCTTCTCAGGGTGCTCCATTAGAGAAAAAATAATTGTAACCCATCATAAGCTATCAAATCATGAAAAAATCAATCGCTGCTATTGCATTAGTTTTAGGGCTTGGCTTCACCGCCAAAGCGCAGGAAACTGTGACCCCGAACATCGACCCTAATGCACCTGTCATGCAATTCGAATCGGAAGTACTGGATTACGGAACCGTTAAATTCGATGGCAATGGTGTCAGAGAGTTTAAGGTAAAGAATACCGGTAAATCGCCTTTGACCATTACCAACGTACAAGGTCAGTGCGGTTGTACTTCTACCACCATCGATGGCAAACCAGGCTGGCCGCAGGAACCTGTTCTACCAGGCAAGAGCGCTGCTATCCGTGTAAAATACGATACCAAACGCCCGGGCCCTTTCGAAAAGAATGTAACCATTACATCCAATGCCAAAGAGCCTAGCAAAGTCGTGAAGATCAAAGGTGTGGTGGAAGCCGCTCCTGCACCGGCACCGGTAGCTCCTTAATGAAATCAATGAGTATTCATAGTATCAAAAGCCCTTTGCCTGCCTGGCAGAGGGCTTTTTGCTTAAGCCTGTTTATTTTTGCGGGCTTGTGTGCAACGGCACAGGCAAAGATTAAATTCAAAAACACGAAGCAATCCTTTGGCTTTGTAAAGAAAGGCGAGGTGGTAAAAGTGACCTTTGTATTCAGCAATACAGGCAACCAAGACCTTGAGCTCCTGGATGCCAGGGCAGAGTGTTCCTGCACCACAGTTGATTTTCCGAAATACATGATCAAGCCGAATCAAACGGATACGCTCACGGTTTACTTCGACACCAAATCGGTATACGACCGACAGGACCGCATCGTGGAAGTTATTTCCAACGCCTCCAACGCCAAACAAACTATCCGCTTTAAGGGAGTCGTCCTGAAGTAATACCCATCATTTCATTCTGAAATAATTTGCGCCAGGGATGCGGAAGCTTCGGTTCCTTTATCGCGCCTTGCTATCGGTATAATTCTTACTTTCGTATCCGGAAAAAATACCATCCCTATCAGGCGGACCTTTCATATCATCAGCTTATGCCTTCTGGCAGCCTGCCTGCAGGCGCAGGCACCCGAGCCCTTTCTGTCAGGGAACAAATGGGGCTACAGGCTCCATGGCGAGGTGCTGATAAAGCCGCAGTACGACACGGCTTTTCCCTTCGACAGAACAGGCCGCATCGCCATGGTGGGAATCAGAAATAAAAGCCTGACAGAGATCAATCCCCTCACAGGAGAAGAGAAACACGTAACGGATTACTGTTTTATTAACCGCGATAACATACGTCTGAGCCTGAAGCTTCAGGCATCTTCCGACAGTGTAACGGTATTTCCCGCCCAGCAGGAGCTCAACCTGGGCTATCTTTCGGCTTCCCCGGTGTTTAAGGTATTGTACGGGCAAAAGGTATGGCTCTTCAACAAACAAGGGAAACAACTTTCGGCAGGCTTCGACGATATGTATCCTGCGGGCGCAGAGGGCCGGTTTTTTATTACCGAGACCTATAGCGAATGGGATAAGGAAGTGGTAAGGGTCAAAGGGCTGATCGATACCAGCGGCCGGACCATTATAAGCTGTGAAAAAAAACACATCCGGATCAATACCGAAGACAGTGTTATTTATGCCTGCAGTGCCATCTTCAACAGGCGCCTGAGCGATGACGTATTTGACTACAAAGGATCGCTGGTCTACAGCAACAAGCACCACATTGAGTTTGCGGCAAAAGGGTTGTATGTGTATGTGCTTTATGAACCCAAAGAACTGTTTGTGGTAGCCGGTAAAACCAAGGACCTGTATCGCATCGAAGGCCAGCATTTTTATGATCTGAAACACAAAAAAGCCCTGATCGTTGACCGGGACAGCTGGTTACTCGTAAATTTGCAAACAGGGAAAAAGCAGAAGGTGAATCAGGAGGCTTTTTGGACACTTACTTACAAATTCATGGAATGATGGACTTACGGATTGATGTTTCTAAACCAGAGATGCATAGTACTGCTGCGGCTGAACTCATTGCTTTTGCAGGGCCGGAGAGGATTTTTCTTTTCGAAGCGCCTATGGGCGCGGGGAAAACGACCTTTATCAAAGCGCTATGCACACGGCTGGGAGTGAAGGATACGATGAGCAGCCCGACGTATTCGGTGGTGAACGAGTATGCCACGGCCGATCATCAGCGCATGTATCATTTCGACCTGTACCGGCTCAAAACCACCCTGGAGCTGCTGGACATCGGGTTTGAGGAATACCTGTCGAGCGGCAGTTACCTCTTCATCGAATGGCCGGAACTGGCTATGCCATTGATCGGATCACATGTAAAAGTTAACATAGAACTCAATGGAAATATTCGTTATCTTTGCGCCCAACTTATCCCGGGGTAACCATGCGCCATATCCTTCTTGCTTGCACTCTTATCTGGAACCTATCGCTTCTGGCACAAACTACAACTGTTCCTACAGCGACTTTGTCTTCCAAAAAACTGAAAGGTAACTTCTATGCGATGTTCGGCTATACGCGGGCGGCATATAGCAAAAGCACCATTCATTTCGTAAACCGGTCCAATACCTATTACCCGGAAACGGGCCGCTACCATAACTACGATTTCACGATCTATGATGCCAAAGCGCACGACAGGCCCGATTTCGACCAGATCCCGGATATCATCAACATCACCATTCCGCAATTTGTGGTAAGGGGCGGTTATTATTTTAATAATAAAAAGGATTTCGGGATCGAGATCAATTACGACCATACCAAATATGTGGTGGACGATTACCAGAAGGTACGGGTGAAGGGCGATTTCAACGGAGAATACGTGGACAAGGACACGATCCTGGACCCTGCGAATTTTTTACATTTTGAGCATACGGACGGGGCTAATTTCTGGATGATCAACTTCCTGAAGCGCTGGAAAATATATAATCCTTCCAAATACCTGAACGTAGGCCTGGTAGCCAAGCCGGGTGCAGGGATCGTATTCCCGAGGACGGATGTCACGATTTTCGGGACGAGGCTCAACAACAACTGGCATGTGGCCGGCTGGATCGTAGGGGTGGAAGGGGGCGTGAGGGCTGAATTCCTGAAATACGGGGTATTTGAATTTATGGGAAAAGGCTCTTTTGCCGATTACACCACCTGCCTGGTGCTTGGCAAAGGCAACGGAAAGGCCCGGCACCACTTCTTTACAGCGCAGGCTACTATGACGATTGGCTTCATGTTCTAGGCTTTGCCGCTACGATTTGACTGAAAAATGAGGATTTATGCTTTTATTTTTGCAGATCAATAAAGAATCCTTATCTTTGCAGTCCAATTTTTAGCCTCTGGTTGCACGGTGCAGCGAATGCCAGGAATGTAAAATTTAAAAATAAAAAACATGAGTTTATTATTAGATTACGTAAAAAAACAATTGACTCCGGAGGTTTCTCACCCAAAATTCAAAGCTGGTGATACCATTACCGTACACTACAAAATTAAAGAGGGGGACAAAGAGCGTATCCAGCAGTTTTCAGGCGTTGTGATCCAACGTAAAAACGAGCCTGCTACAGCTTCTTTCACCGTTCGTAAAATTTCCAATGGAGTAGGTGTAGAGCGTATCTTCCCGGTAGCATCTCCTTTCATCGACAAAATCGAGTTGAACAAAGTAGGTATCGTTCGCAGAGCGAAACTGTATTACATCCGTACACGTACCGGAAAAGCGGCACGTATCCGCGAGAAACTGACTACCAGCAAAAAATAATTCTAACGACTATATACAAAAAAGCCTTCCTTCCGGGAGGCTTTTTTAGTTATAAGAATTGCCTGGAGCCTGTATGAAGGAGTATCGACTATTGTTTAGATGCTTTATAAATGCTGTTTCAGTGCGACAGAACATTTCCCGGAAAACCGGCAAGATTGCACGCTGTCGGGGATTTGGCAGCTATAGGGTTATAAATCCGTGACGACCATCAATCGGGCAGGGATCTTAAATATAAAAACGCCATGAATTCTGATGGAACCAATTAATTACAACACGCTTCTCTCCTTTCTGGAACAGTTCCCGGAAGAGAATACACAGAATGTCTATGAAGAGAACCTCAATCCGGGTGCGGAGGAAATAAGCACGTGGACGTTTTTAGGTACACTCACCGACGAGGTGATCGGTTGTGGCATGGCGATGTACAAGCCCTGGCAGAGCTATGCCCTTGGCTTCTATCCCTATAATGGCTGCGACATCTACAAAGACGATAAAAACAGGATGGTCTTGTCGTATATTGAGCTGGGAGGTCATTTCCCTTTCAGGCGTACCTTCATTGCTACGAAAGCCTCTCCTTTTATTACAGAACCGGTTTGTTTCGATGTCACCATCCCGCAAGCCAATAACGTTTCATTTTTGGAGTTTCTTGAATCGCTGGGAGTAAGCGGTGAAAACATAGAAAAAGACCTGGCGGCCTTTAAAGAGACGTACCAGATCACGCATGACCTGGATCCCGAAAAAACCTACCTGTACAGGCGGTATTTTAATGATAGGACCGAGGAGTATTATTATACGATCATTACCAAAAGGCAGACGGCGCATGTCATAAAATCGAGGTTCTAAGAGAAGCCTCTATAACGACGCTAAAAATTTCAGGACTGCATCGCGGTTGCTTTTGCTCAGGCTCTCAAATTTTTGTTTGGCGCCGGCCGCTTCACCGCCATGCCACATGATGGCCTCGGTCAGGTTTCGCGCGCGGCCGTCGTGCAGGAAATTGTTATGTCCGTTGACGGTAGCGGTGAGGCCAATGCCCCAGAGTGGCGCGGTGCGCCATTCGTTTCCGGTGGCCTTGAAGTCCGGCCTGTTATCGGCCAGGTCGCTGCCCATGTCGTGCAGCAACAGATCGGTATAAGGGTAGATCAACTGATTGGAGACTTCCGGGAAAGCCATGTCGGCTTTAGTGGTATAGGAAGCAACGTGGCACTTCGCACAGCCAATGCTGTTGAAGAGCAGCTTGCCGTTTTTGACGGTCGCATCGTTGGCGTTTCTTCTGCCCGGCACTGCCAGTGTTTTGATGTAATAAGCCACCGCATACAGCGTGCTGTCGCCAAGCTCATGATCGTCGTTTTTGTTATCGTATTGCAGTTGCCCCCGGGAGCTTTCGGAAGGGAAGATCATATTTGTAACCCCGATGTCCTCCACGTAGGCTGCTGCCGATTGCTGGATAATGCTGGGCTGTGCGGCTTTCCAGCCGAAGCGTCCTAGTCTTACAGTACCCGACATCACATCATATCCATAATTGGGCTTGCCGCTGATGCCGTCCCCATCGCTGTCGGCCTCATCGGCCTTGTTCAGAATGGTGCTTTCGTCAATGGCTTCCAGGAGCCCCAGGCCGAACACAGGCGTGGCCATGCGGGCGGAAACCATCACACCTGCCGGCATCGGGATGTAAGGAGTGGTAATGGTATACAGCGGTTTCCGGAGCGCATAGCTTTCTCCGTCGGGGAACTGGTAAGTAGCTTCGGTATAGCTTACATTGACGCCTGCTTCGGCCAGTACGCCAAAAATACCGCGCTGTTGTAGCTGCCCGCCGAAGCCCGGAACAGCAAGCGGCTCTCCGTGCGAGCCTTCACCCGGAATGCTGATGCGTAACAGGAGCGAGCTCAGTGCTTCGCCGGCCATTGGCGCTTTTCCGCGTCCGTCCGCTACATGGCAGAAGCCGCAGGACTGGTTGTTGAAAATAGGACCAAGGCCGTGATTGAGCTGTGTGTTATCGCTGTTGAAGGTGGCTTCGAAAGCGGCATCGCCAAACTCATGAAGTTCTTCTTTTTGTTCCGTAAGCCCGGTAAACGCCTGGCCGAAAGCGCCGGTGCCGCTGGCAAAGGTCGTTTGCTTGCCACCGCTGTACCATTCGTTCAGGTCTTCTTCCCTTACTTCTTTAGGTTTCCGGCACGATTGAAAAGCCACAAAAGCCAGGGCCATGGCGAAGGTGGTGTAGCTGATCAGTCGTGTGGGAGATCTCATTTAAAAAGTATGGATTGTTGAAACCTGCCTGTGCTCTTCGACTCCGCTCAGGGCGCAGGCAGGTGGATCAAAGCCCTGTTGTTAGAATTACTGAGCGTTTGTGATGGTCTGTAAGTATGTTTTTACATCACCTTGCAGGTAGGTTTTCAGGTCATTGATGGCGTTGATGGCATTTTGTACCTGTGTTCTTTGTCCGCCGCTGGTTTGAATGGCTGTGCCAAACGGAACGGTAATGTTGTTGAGGGAGGTGATGGCGGCAGCAATTTTCGTTTTAATGGCGCCGTCCATTGCAATGTTATTGGCTTTGATCAGGTCTTCCAGGCCTCTTCCATCGGCAATGTATTTTCCGAGGTAAACGTTCTGAACACTTTTCATGTTATTGGTAAAGTCGGTGAGTGAGTTTTGAGCAAAGGGAGATTCTTCCAGGCTTGGATCTTCTGCATTGAAGGGCTCTGCAATTTTACCATTGGCCACCTCGTCGCAAATGCCGGCCATGGCATCAATCGTTTCTTCGTAAGCAGCACGTTGCGATGCGTAAACGCCGCCATTACCGGCGTTTACATATAAGGAAGTGTAATTGTCTGCCAGCGCAGGGTTCCAGGCGTTTTTAGCGTTATTGCAAAGTGTTCTCACGTTATCCGCCAAAGCAATCAGGAAGTCTTTTTCCCTGCTCGTGAACTGGGCTGCGGTTTTGTTTCCTCCGTTACCGAAGAGTAAGTATTCGATCGGGTGAAATCCTTTTAAAGATTCTTCCAGCCCGTCTACATACGTTGCGGTGAATACATTGGATGTAGCCAGTACCGAATCGAGGCGCTGGAAATCCACCGGCCAGGTATCGATACGCGGGTCGATGTTGTCAACGCTTACAGGCCCGAATAAGAAGCCTTCGCTTTGCTCCCAGGCACTTCTCACATCTTTCCAGGCTTGTTGTGCTGTTGCCAGGTTTCCGGCATTAGATGTATTGCTGAAATTCACGCAGCTCGAATACAGGTTGTTTGCCTTGGCAGCCATATCTGTATAGGTACCGTAGATCACGTTAGAGGCGACATCGTTCAGCACGTCTTTTTTCAGGCTGCTGTTATCGGCAGGCGTGAGGGTTTCCTCTTCTGTTTTTTTTGATTTTTTGCAGGCTGTGAGATTCACAAGCACCAGAGAGGCCAGGGCAAGGACAATACTTTTTTTCATGATCGGGTACGGATATTAGGTGGTTAAATGAATAATGATTTGGTTGTTTTCTATTTGTGTTCTGAATTTTTTCAATGCCCGGGTAGCAGGCTGTACGGTTACCTCCCCGTCGAGGTTGAAGGCGCTGCCATGCGATGAGCAGAACAAGCCCGATCTGGTGGCAGACAAAGGCTGGCTCTCGTGTGTACACTGCATGTAAAGGGCATGGTAGGTATTGTCTTTATTCTTCACCAGCAAAATATCGAACTCGTAATTTGAATTTTTGATGATGAGCAGGTACTGGTTTTCCGCAAATGATGTTTCCGGCACCGAAAGCGTCTTTTCTTTGGAGCTGGTTTTAAGAACGGGAAGGGGCGAGCAGGAGTTGAGCATGCTCAGCAAGGCCGAGCCGCCCACGATGCCGGCGCATCCGAGGCAGGTTGTTTTTATGAATTCCCGGCGCAGCATGTTTTTAGAAGCTGTAGCCAATCCCCAGGTTGATGAACTGGTAAGTGGTGTAGAAAGGGATATTGCTGGCGTACGGATTGGTGACGTAGAGTAATTTGTTGTATTCTCCGGTGATGCGTTGCACATAATCGAGCTTTACGGAAACGCCTTTCAGCGGCTGAAAATGAAGCCCGGCAATCATGTACTGTTTTTGCTGTAGGCCGTCTTCGATGCCATTCTTAGGCAGGCTGGCATTGAGGTTCATCGCTTCATAACGGACAAACAGCAGGAGGCTTTTGGGATGAAGCCTTGTAAAAGGCTGAAAGAGGTTATAGCCGGCTTCGGCATAATAGCCGTACATGGAAGACGGCGTATTGTTGGCGTAAGCCACATTGATCCTGTCGGCATCTTTGATAGAAACGAGGCAGGCCAGGGCTTTGAAATGAATGCCGTTGGTACCGTTATACTGAACATTGGCTTCGTTCAGCGCCACGGGCGTTCCGAAAGCGCCGTAGTCCAGCTTCAGGCTGTCGCCCTGTTTCTGCGACAGGCCGGCGCTTCCGCCGTAATAGGAAGAAACCTGTACCCTGAAATGATTCACATAATAAAGCAAGGAGCCTGTTATGGCCAGGTTGGAAGCGGTGGCGTTGCTGCCTTCAAATTTTCCGTCGGCAATACCGGTGCCCTGTACAAAGCCTCCGGAGTTTAAGCCATTCATCAAAGCGGCAGAATAATTTAAGCCGGGTACTTTCGGGATCTGCCCGTAAACGCCCACTCCAAGCTCTCTCCAGGTTGATGGGATCACGAGCTGCTCTACATAAGGCCTGTCATTGGTGTTGAAGGTTGTGGGCAGGTGGTTTTCGTTGATGATGCCGATCCGTGGAATGAACAGGCCTGCTACCAGGTAATTGTTGCGGTTGATGTTGAATTTCAGGAAGAGCTGCTCCATCGAGATCTCGCCCGAAGCTTTTCCGCCTACGACTTTGGCATCTTCCAGCTCCATTTCGGAAAAGAAGGAAATGCGGTTCGAAAAACGGTGCCCGATGAAAAGCACATTGCGGGTGAGGCTGGCAATACCGGTTTGTAACCTGAGGTCGTATTGTACTTTGGCCTGGCCGTATCCCGAAATAACGGTGGGATTGTTTTTAGGTGTTAAGCCGGCGTTCAGGGAATCTTCGCGGGTTATTACCTGTGCGTTGGAAGAAAAACAGGTGAGTAAAATGAACAGGCCTGCTAAAAACGGATTCAAAGGGATTCTTTTTTTCACGGCCCAAAGGTAAATTTAGAACCGTTCTAAAGAAATACCAAAATTTGGGTATACTGTAAAGGTTAAAAACATGAACGGATGCCTGGTAGCCTCAACGCCTCAGCCACCATCTGTTACCTGGGGCCCTCGAAGTCAACGGCAGCACTATATGATATTCACTTCGCGCTCCAGCATCACACCGAATTTACGGTCAACGGTTTCCAGTACTTTCGAGGAAAGGTCATAAATTTCTTTTCCGCTGGCATGTCCGTAGTTTACCAGGACCAAAGCCTGTAAGGCATGTACGCCGGCATCGCCGCTGCGGTAGCCTTTGAGGCCGCTCTGCTCGATGAGCCAGCCTGCTGCCAGCTTGTAGTTGCCGTTATCGAGCGGGTAGGCCACCAGGCCGGGAAATTCTTTTAACAAGCGCTGGTAAGTCTCTGCGTTCACTTCCGGGTTTTTGAAGAAGCTGCCGGAGTTCCCTATTTTCTTAGGGTCGGGGAGCTTGCTGCTCCGGATGTTGATCACTGCCTGTGAAATGGCTTTGATAGATAATTCCGAAATGCCCATCTTATCGAGCTCTTGTTTGATAGCGCCGTATTCGGTATGGAAGACCGGTTTCCTGGAAAGGCGGAAGCTTACCGAGAGGATCATAAAGTGGTCTTTGTACTTCCGTTTAAAGACGCTTTCGCGGTAGCCAAATTCGCAGTCTGTTTTCGAAAAGGTCATTAGCTCTCCTGTCTTCAGGTCGATGGCTTCCAGCTCATGAAAAGTATCTTTGATCTCCACGCCGTAAGCACCGATGTTCTGCATCGGGCTGGCGCCCGTATTGCCCGGAATGAGCGAGAGGTTTTCGATACCGGCAAAACCCTTGTCGATGCAGTAGAGTACAAAGTCGTGCCACACTTCGCCGGCTGCGCATTTCACCACTGCATGGTCTTCCGTTTCCTCAACCACCTCAATGCCTTTCAGCTCATTTTTAATAACCAGGGCATCCACGTTTTGCGTCAGCAATATATTACTGCCGCCGCCCAGGATAAAATGCGGGTTGTTTTTGTAGTCCGGATGTTGCAGAAGCTCCTGTACATCAGGCGTTGAGCGCACAACGGTGAATAGCTTTGCCGACGCATCAATGCCAAAGGTATTAAAAGGCTTCAGTGAAATGTGTGAAGAGATTTGCATGATCTGAGCTTAGGATGATCTAAAAATAGAAAAAGCCCTCTTAAGGGGCTTCTTCTTTGTTTAAGACTTTTGAAATACGGATTGTTCGCAATTAGCAGAACTCATCGTATACCATTTTCAGGTGCTCGGCAATCATGGCGGCATTCCTGCCTTCAATGTTATGACGCTCTACAAAATGTACCAATTCGCCGTTTTTGAACAGGGCAATGGCCGGTGAAGACGGAGGGTAGGGCGCAAAATGTTTGCGGGCCTGGTTCACCGCGTCAGAATCAAAACCGGCAAATACAGTGGTTAAATGGCTTGGCTTTTTTGCGTTATCAAGGCTTTGTTTCACGCCCGGGCGCGCTGCACCGGCGGCGCAGCCGCATACAGAATTTACAACTACCAATACAGTGCCTTCCTGTTTCAGGGCGTTCTCAACGCTCTCCGGGGTAGTCAGGTCTTCGAAGCCAACGGAAGTCAGCTCTTGTTTCATAGGTTTTACTAATGCCTCTGGATACATATCGTTTTAAGTTAAGGAGTTAAATTGTTTTATAACACAAAGGTAACCATCATTTTGGGAATTTGTTTAAGAAAAAGAGAGAATAGCCCTTGTTTTTTATACAAAGAGGGGGATCAGGAGAGACGTTGTAAATGATACCGGTACATCACATAATTGTTTGGATAATTTTATTTTGGCGCCCGGGCGGGCGGCGTCGGGCTCCGCATTCGCTGCGGTTCTTTCCTGTGCAAGAGGCAGGCACAGGAAAGGAACCAAACCCTTTGCATCCCTGGCGCAATAATCTCTCAATGAATGTAGATCTGGAATTCGGAGTTAAATCCGCGTGAAGGTCCCGATAGCTATCGGGAGTAGTGGAAATCCTTTTTTGCCGCACACTGAGCGCAGTTGATTGCGGCAAAAAAGTCCCGATATCTATCGGGAGGAACGGAAAGCCTGGCCCGCAGGGCACGCCCTATAAACCATTATAACGTAAAGATAATTAGTTAATATGCTTGCTTTTTACCACAGTTCATGCCGCAGCCCGGAATCAGAATTGCTGGCGGCTGAGCGCGTAGGTTACCAGGCCGGCCACATTGCGCGAGCCCGTTTTTTGAAGCAGGTTGTTGCGATGGCCGTTCACTGTTTTGGGGCTGATGAATAACTCTGCGGCAATTTCATCCGTCGTTTTTTGCTTGCAGATGAGGATCAGGATCTCCTCTTCGCGCCTGGTCAGCACAACGTCATGAACGCTGTTGCCCATCGATTTTGCCGTATTCTTTTTATGGGTATTATTCTGGATGGCGAGCAGGGTGCGTTCGTTGATATAGATGCCGCGTGTATGCACGGCCACAATGGCCTCATACACCTCCTGTGGATTGCTGTCCTTTACCAGGTAACCATGGGCACCCGTCTTGATCATTTTAGCAATGAAGTGATTATCATCATACACCGAAAGGATAATGATCTTGATGTTTGGGAACGCGTCTTTCAGCGCATTGGTCAGGTCCAGCCCGCTGTATTCTTTCTTGCCATCCGGCGGAAGCGACATATCTATGAGCATCACATCCGGCAGGGTGCTGCATTCTTTGAGCTTTTGGATCACAGAGTAACCATCGGTAGATTCAAACATCACATCGAGGTCTGGCCAGGAGGAAAGGATCGCTTTGATCCCCTGTCGGAACAAGAACTGATCTTCCACCAGGCCAATTTTGATCTGGTCGTGAGTCGCGCTTACACCTTCAGAATTCAGGTGCTTGTCCTGTCCACTGGTTGTATCTTGATTGTTCTCTTCCATCTGTTTGCTAATATAGTGATTATTTATGTTTTGTCCTGAATGTCCGGGATGGTGATTTGAGCATAAAATCCGCCGGTTTTATTATTCCCAACTTTTAAAGTTCCTCCGATAGACATGGCCCTGGCCTCAATGCTCTTCTGGCCCAGGCCAAATTTTTCAAAATTTTCAGATAAGCCGATGCCGTCATCCGTATAAAAAAATGTCAGCTTATGTTCTTTGCAATGAATGTCTAAACAAATTTCTTTGGCCTGTGCATGTTTGATGGTATTATTGATCAGCTCCAGGCTGATCCTGTAAAGGCCCAGCTTCATTGCCCATGGCAGATCGTTGACCTCATCATCGCAGTTGATCAGGATATGAATGTTGTTGGAGCTGTTCACCATCTTCACAATGCTCTGCAGGGTTTCCGGTAATCCAAACATCTGCAGATTCTGCGGCATCAGTTCATGGCTGATCCTACGGACGGAAGTCATAGAGGTTTCAATAAGGGACCTGATATTCTGGAAAGCGGCGGCATTTTCTGCCGAATTGTTTTTGCTTTGCGTCTCGAGCGCCATCAGATGCATGCGGGCTATGGAGAGGGTAGCGCCCAGCTCATCGTGGATGTCGGTGGCAATGCGTTTCCGTTCATCCTCCTGCACCTGTATGCTCGACCGCAGGAGCTCCTGCTGGTGGAGGGTAATCAGCTCTTCCTGGGCCAGCTTCTGGCGGTACAGGTTTTTCCGGAACTGCTGCATCAGCAATACCACGCCCATCGCAATGATAAACAAAATGCCCACCAGGGGAAGCAGGGTTGCCAGGAAATTTAATTCTTCGCTCGTCTCCATAATCCAATAAAGAAAAAAGTGTACATCACTACAGAAAAGAAGGAATGTACCACCCAGGTGTAACGGTTAAACTCTAAGGAAAAATACCTGCTGAAATAACCGCTGAAGTAAAAAATGAGCAGGTTGGAAACGTAGTAGATAAAAATGCCTGAGTTGATCCAGTTGATGCTGGAGACCAGCGACTTTCGTTTTTCCTTGACGGTTTTATCCAATAAGAGAATATACGTGGTCAACGAAAAAATGATGAGCAACACCGATTCGAGCGTTAAGGCATAGGAGTTGAAGGCAAAAACCGACTGCACAAACAGGGAGTTGAGCAGGGTGAGAATAAAAAAGGCAATAGCAACGGAGTAGATCACTGCCCCGCTGATAAAGCCTTCCAGTACTTTTTTGTAGAACACGGCCAGCATCATAAACCCAATGCCAACATAGGCGTGCAGCAGGGGCATATTGTTCATCCTGTTGAACCAGAACAACAGGGACGCAAACTGGACCAGGTAAGATAAAAACAGGAAGCAGGAAAATACCTTAAGTATCGTCTGCTGCTTCCTGAATGTAATTAATGCATAACAGCTTGTTATGAGAATCGGTAAATGCGAAATAATGATAATATATTTCGAAAAGTCCCTCATTTATTTTTTAATGACGATGTCTTTTTTGCTGATATTGTCGTAATAAAGCGGGCTTGTGATGTCGCAGGTGGCAGGGCATGGCGCGTTCAGATCGAGAACATATTGGGCGCCTTCTGCATTTTTCAGGATCACATCGGTTCCGGGGATTTTCGGTGAAACGCTCAGGTTGGCACCCTCTACAGGCGTGAGGTATAATTTGAACTGGTTGAGTGTATCCAGACCCAGGTAAGCACGCACGTGACTGTATTTACAGGCTAAAGTATCCGGGATGCCAAGAACCTCCATCAAATCTTCTGCATGGATCGTATACGCTTTGATCGGCACAATACCTAATACTTCGCCGCACTTTTCAGTGTAATGCTGGATGTTTTCCTGTGCAACAGCTAAAGGAACCTGGTAGGAGGATGTCAGGAGACGGGTAACCGGAACGGCTTTTTCCTCTTTTTTCTCTTCTGTTTTTACTTCGGTTTTGCAGGCCTGGGCAATCAGGAGAGAGCACAGAACGGCAGCAGCTAGGATGGTTTTTTTCATGGTTTTAATTTTTATGGATTAGTAAAATAAAAAAGGTACCGGGGTATTCATATAAGATGCTCAAATATATCAGATAATAATTTAAAAATATTTATAATTGGTTTATATTTTTGTTTTTAATGGTAATCTGGGACGAATGGCGTGGTATGTGAGCTTGCTGAACTCTTGCTCCGGCGGAGCGCAGGATGGGAGGCCGTGACGATTTTCGGAATTACAGGAGAGCGTAGGAGTGCCTTAAATGCTTGTAGAGGTTTGGCGTCAGGTCATCAGGTGTGAAAACCCTGATGTGGTTTTCGAACCGGGAAGAATGCGGAGAGCTTTTAAAAACAAATTTTCCGGTCAGTTCTTTTTCAGAATAACATTTTAAATCCAGTCCCTTCTTCATCGGTTTAATGATGAGAAAAGTTTGTCGATGAACAAAGACGATGCAGTTTTGTGTCGTGCTTACCAATACATTTTCCCACCCGGCCACCTCTGCTAGGATCCGATCGAATAGAACCATCAGCTCCATCGGCTTTCCTTCAAACAAGCTGTCGATACTCACCTTGACACAATTATGCCATTGGTTCTCTTTTTTTAATTCACGCTCACATTTCGGGCAGATCCACATGGGTGTGTGTTTAGGTCATTTATCAAAACTTCAGCCTCAGTTGCAATTTCAATTCTGTTTTATGGTTGGCATCGATCTCGTTCATACTGCCTTCCGAGATCACCGTTTGGTTATCGTAGACTGTGCGGGCCACGCGTACCCAGATCTCTACATTGCGCGTAATGTCCCAGTTGACGAGGAAGTAAGCCCTTTGTCCTTTGTAGTATAAGGCAGGTACGGAGTAAGAGTAGAGCACATCGTTTTCATACACATACACGCGGCTGTCGTAGCCTTTGGTATCGAAGAGAGCATAGCGCAGGGTAAAGGTAAAGGGGAATTTCAGCTTTTTGTAGATCAGGTCCTGCACAAAGGCAATGCCGGTTTCATCGGGCGAATCGGTCTTATTCACGTAAGTATATTCGATCCGGGTTTTGAATTTAATTTCCGGTGTGATTTGGGCGGATAAGTTATAGCGGTAGTTGTACTGCACATAAGGAACGAGGTAATCATAGGCATTATCCACATCGCTGTTCTCGAATTTGGTACGGTGCCTGAAGCGCAGATACATGTCCAGCTTTTTATTGGGCGTATAATTGAGCTGCGTGAAAATATCCCTGCCCCTGGATGGCGCGCTGGTCCCGAATTTGATCCAGTTGAACTGGTACTGGTCGAGGTATAAGGAGAGGGTCATTGATCTGAAGAGGCGCGCCTCCATGCCCATGTAGAGGCTTTTCTCGTTTTGCGGAAGCGTATTTTCAGAGATTGCATTCCCGAACAGGTTCTGGAAGTTGCGGTCGAAATTGCGGTAATGCGCCGTGAAGGTCAGGCGGGGATCGAGGGCTACGATCACACCCTGGCAAAAGGCTTTGCCCGTGCTGGAGCTCATGGCAAACTCTCCGAAAAGGTTCACATTCTTAAACACATAATTATAATCAAGTCCGCCCACGACATTGGATTTTCCCTGGTACTCAAACTGGTTATAGATCGTCGGCGTTTTGATCAGCTCTTTGCTCAGGTGCGTGCTTTGCGCGGTGAGGCCAATGTGCAGGCTCCGGTTGTTGAAAGCCGCGTTGCCGCCAAATACCGTTTGTTTGATCGTGCCTTTATCGGCTACCAGCGAATTGGTATTGTGCAGGCCGCCCAGCTCCAGGCTGCTCACGCCTACCACATCAATTTCGCCATTGCTGAGCGTATCGCCGGCAATCGCATTGGCATCGATGCTCTTGTGCGACACCAGGCCGGTGAACTCAAATTTCTTATAACGCAGGGTAGCGGCTGCTCCTCTGAAAAAACGGTTCTCGTCAAAAGAGTAATAAGGTTTGATGCCATAGCCATAACGCTTCACGTTCATGGGCGACGCCGATTTTCCGAAGGCAAAGCCCTGCCAGATCGTAAGCCCCTGGCCGAAGGTAGCCTGGTAGTCGCCGATCACCAGCGTTTTCACAAAGCGGACATTCCGGAGCGCCAGGTGCCCGCTGTAAAAGTCGAAGCCCTGTTTTTGCGTGCCTCTGAAAAATTCTTCACCGGCATCTTTCTCACCGCTGAGCGCAAAAGATACGTTGTTATTGTATTGAAAACGGTAGCGTGCGAAGTAGCGGTTGGCATCGCCGAGGTAGTAGGAATTAGGCTTCTTTTTTTTGATGCTGTCCGGAACGTAATAGCCGGCCTGCTTTTCCAGCGTTCTCTGGAGGCGCATCACCACCTCATGCCTTCCGTCCTTGAACATTTCCTTCGCGCTGAAATGGGCCGAATTGAAATTGTCGCTGACATACACAAAGGGCAGGATCTTACGGATCGTTATCACATCAAAATCGGCCACACTCTGCAATTCATAGATGCTGATCAGGGCGCCGTTCTTTTCGCGGTGCTTCAATAAATTATTGATCTGGATATCGTTCAGCAGCTGAAGCTCTTCCAGCTCTTCTTTTTTGGCGCGGTTCAGGTTGAGCGGGTTGCGGCGGTAATAATTCCAGACATCCGTAAGACTCGACAAATCGCCTTCTTCCGATTGCAGCTGCTCGGAAAGCAACTCCACGTTCTGGTTGATGAGCTCGTCTACCTGCTCGCTGTTTTTATTTTTAATGGAATCGGTTTGTGCATGCCCTGAAATGACACATGCCACAAGCCCCAGGGTGAGTATGTATAATTTTGACCGGATAAGAATTATAATTTTTCAGGTTCCTGGATCACGGAGTCGGAGCTTTTGCTTTTGTCTTTTCCAAAGGCATAGCTTAGCCCGATTTGCGGGGAAAGCCCGAGGATGCTGTGGTACATAGAGCTCAGGTCGATCTTGAGTCCCTTGTAGTTGACGCCCACACCAAAGGCAGCCTGGGTCGGGTAGGAGGAGGCTCCGGCGCGGATGTACACGGTTTTGGCCGGAATGTACTCGATGCCGGCTTTAATGTTCACGGTTTGTGCCGATGTTTTTTCAGCTTCGGCCATGAGGAATACCTTTTGGGTAAACATGTATTGAGCGCCTACTTTGAAGATTGTCGGAATCTTTTCGTTATTGTAGTCGGTAATCTTCGCCCGGAAAGGATTATAAATGTGGGTGGCGATGGTAAGCTGCGGAAGAAGCCTGGCAGTAATGCCGAAAGAGCCTGTAAAGGCATGGGCCTGCCCGTAGATGTCGGCAATTTTTGTATTGAGGTAATCGAAGGCCACGCCGGCTGAAATATTTTCGCTCAGCTTGATCCCGTAGCTGAGGCTCAGCTGCGACTCACGGTACAGCTTATAGCCCAGCGATGAATAGCATAAACCGAAGGTTCCTTTTTTGATGGGCATTACTGCCGCAAAGCCACTCTGGGTAAGCTCTTTCAACAGGAAGCGGTTCTCGGCAAAAGCGCCCACTTCGGCCTGCCTCAAAAAGCCGATGCTTCCCTGGTTGTTACGAGTGCTCCAGACATCGCGCAGGGTAGAGGAGGCATGCCCCAGTGCCGCCGATCTCGCACCCAGCGGACCTTCGCCGTTGGAGGCAAAAAGCCGGCAGGACAAAAAGATAAGAGGGAGTAAAATTTTATTCATCTATACCAAATATAAACCAATTATTGAAAACACAAAAGATGTCATCGCAATTTAACAGGTATCATTTTTACCACAGAGGCATATACCGCCTGAACCGACGGGACTGGAATCACAGGAATAGAAGGAGATTATTGATAACCGTGATTATCTCACAGGCAAGGCTATTTGCCCGGGGGCAAGTATCATATACTTGTGCAGGATGTAGAATTACCAGCGCTCAAAATCGGTTACCAGCTTCCTGTCCTCTTTGTTTCTCAGGTTAAAGCTTGCTGCCAGTTCATAAGAGCCAACATTGCTGTTAAAATTATGGACGGTAGCGATATAGCTTCCTGTAACCGTAAAGAAGTGATGGCGAAAGCCCAGGCTTCCATGTACTGCATGTGAGGCAAGGCCGGTTTCCAGCACCAGGTGCTTAAAGAACAGCGCATTGATACTAAAGCTATGGTTATAGAAGTTCTGCTGCTTTTCGAAACGGTATATGGCATTTAATAGAACGTTATCGCCGATAAACAGGTTATAGGATGCGAAGAGGCTCAGGCGTACCGGCAGTTTGGAGGGGCCCAGTGTGCCTTCGTCGGGCTGGTTAATATGGAATACAGTGGTACCTATATACACATGTTTATAATTTACGACCAGACCGGTGCTGAAGTCAATGTTGCTTTTGGTGACGTACCGCGTCATGTAAACCGGCCCCCACACAAAGCCGCGCCTTGGGTCAATCTGGCTTCCGTAGGTAAGTTTCCACTGATCCACCGTTCTTTGAAAATATGAGAACTGTATGGATGGAATGATCTTTAATTTCTGTTCAAAGAAACTTAAATGCCGGGCATAGCTCAGGTCGAAGCGGTCGGTAACAAGGGTTTTGTTTGCCTGGTCGTCGCGAAGGTATGCAAGGGCAATGCCTCCGCGGATGGGCCTGATGTAGGCATCCATACTGTTGTATAATGTCCTGTATGGGCTATTCAGGTCAACCCATTGGTTCCGGTAAGTGCCCTGGTAACGCAGGCCTCCGTTGCTTCCTGCAAATGAAGGGCTCAAGTGGAGCAGGGATTGCTGCGTATTGGTGAAGGCCGGATCCTGGGCACTTAGCCTGAGACTCCATGCAAAAAAAATAGCGGCAATGTATTTCATGACGATGGGTTTTAATGTGTATAACAAAAACAGGTTACAGAATTCCTGAAAAACAAAAAACCACCGTGCTTAAACGGTGGTTTTCTCAAAATAATGGTAGTGTTGTGTTACTCCGGCTTGTCACCCTGAGCGGAGTCGAAGGGCGGCAAGCGTTCATCCGTATAAGATGGCTTTGCCGCAAGAAGCGGCTTGCAATGACCTAACTACTAGTAATAAATAGCCCTGCGTACTTCCGAAATGTATTTCGAGAAGCGGATCACCTGGCGGGTGTAGCCATACTCATTGTCATACCAGATGTAAAGCACGATGCTCTTTTTATCCGGAGAGATAATGGTTGCATTGCTGTCGTATACCGAAGGGCAGGGATTTCCAACCACATCGGATGATACCAGCTCGTTGCTGAAGGCATACTGGATCTGCTCAACCAATGATCCGTTGAGGGCATACTTGCGCATGATCTCGTTTACCTCTTCTAACGATGTTTCCCGGTTGATGTTCAGGTTCAGGATCGCTAAAGACACGTTTGGAGTCGGGACACGCACCGAGTTGGCGGTGAATTTTCCGGCTAAGTGCGGCAATACTTTTTTCAGGGCGCTTTCTGCACCTGTTTCTGTAATGACCATGTTCAGCGCAGCAGAGCGGCCACGACGGTATTTTTTGTGGTAGTTGTCCAGTAAGTTCTGGTCATTGGTATAAGAGTGAACCGTTTCGATGTGCCCTTTGGCAATTCCCAGCTCTTTATCGATCACATACAGCACCGGCATGATGGCGTTGGTAGTGCAGCTCGCCGCTGAGAAGATCTTCGTGTTTTTCAGGTCTACCGTTTCGTGGTTCACGCCGTGTACCACGTTAGGCACATTGCCTTTGGCAGGAGCGGTCAGTAATACCTTGTCCACGCCTTTGGCTTTTAAGTGCCTGCTCAGCTCTACGTCGTCCCTGAACACACCGGTATTGTCGATCAGTAAAGCGTTCTCAATGCCCCAGGCCGTGTAGTCCACATCTTCCGGGTTTTTGGCGTCGATCATGTGTACGGTGTGCCCGTTGATGATCAGGGCGCTGTTCTTCACATCTTCAATCACCGTTCCGGGAAAATTTCCGTGTACAGAATCGGTGCGCAATAAATCGGCACGTTTCACAATATCTTCTGCCGAGTTGCCACGGGTGACAATGGCGCGTAAGCGCAGCTGCTCGCCTTTGCCGGCCTGTGAAATGATCTCGCGTGCTGCCAGGCGGCCGATCCGTCCAAAGCCGTATAATATCACATCTTTCGGCGTTTGCGTGTATTTTTTGCCAATCAGGTCTTTCAGCTTATCGTTGATGAAATCAGTAGCGGTTTTGTAATTCGCTTTTTCCTGTTGGTATTCGTAAGCCAGTTTACCAATATCGATACGGGAAGGACAAACATCGCTTTTATACAATTCATTCGCCAGCATCACGCTGTCGCTTACTGAAATGGATTTTTTTACGATGTCTTTGGCATATAAATGCAGGTTCATGATCTCGCTTGCACTTCTGTCTTTCAGCTGGTTCCTGAACAGGATCAGCTCTATGGATTTTTCAAACCATAATTTACCGATAATGCCTATCAGGTCGATAGCCGCTTTCTCCTGGGCGATGTACTCATTTAACTGCGATTCGTAGCCTTTGTTTGTCTTTTCTTTGGTTTCCATGTTTGTTTATTGGTCACGCCGGGCGTGAGGGTTTTATGATGGGTTATTGGTTTTTACGCTTAATGCTCTTCTTCTTCGCCGTACTCTTCTTCAAATCCTTCGTCCTCATCCTCATTGTCCAGCATTTCCTCTTCCTCGTCGCCTCCTACATCTTCGCCTTCTTCCGCCTCCAGGTGGTTCAGGTCACCCTCATCCACACCGTTGGTGTCGTTTTTAATGGATTTGTAGATCTCGCTTTCGTCCACTTCGGCATCCGCCAGCATGGTGCTCATGAGCTGGTCCGGCGTCAGTTCGCCTTTTGTCATCTGTGTTTGCTTGTATTGCTTCGGTGGGTTACCGATAGACCTGACGATTGCCGGGAAGCTGCCTTTCGGATTATCCGGAAGGATCTTCATCAGCTCAATGCAGAAGGTCCATTTTACAGCCGGGTCAAATACATACAGAAAGCGCTGGCGCGGGCTTTCAATGAATTTCGCAATCTTGGTTGCCGACATTAATTTTTTCGGCGCCACTTTCAGCCTGATCTCTTCTTCATCGAGCTCAAGGTCTTCCTTACGCAGGGTCACCTCCTGGTCTTTTCTCCAGTAATCGTCGCTTACAAAAAAAGAAGCGGAGTGCTTGCGGTCAAACTTAAAGGCATCCTGGATAATGGAGTGGAAATCTTCAAAGGTTTGTGAAGATAAGATCTCTATCTCCCTGTAAATGTCTTCGTTGTCTTCTACGAATATTTTAAACTTATATATGGCCATAGTAGGTACTGGTAGCTGTATAAACTGGCTTTTGGTTCAGGCTGCAAAGGTACATCACGCATTTAAACGAACCGCCATAATTATGCCTTCTTCTTGTTAAATTATCAAATTCCTAAGCTTTGGTAACGATGGCATTATTGCCTTCAAAATTAAAATTCCAGCCACGCTCAAATATTTTCGGCAGATACCGCTTGTAAAGCTTCAGGCGGGCATTGCCTTTGATTTTATTCTTTTTCTGCTCTTTTTCGGAGCCGTGTTCCTCTTCGTCGTCACGGTCTATCGCATGAAATTCATAGATATTCACCTTTGAGTGCTGATCGATAAAGTCCTTCACGATCATCACGATGGTATTCATCACCTTGTACACCTCGCCACGATTGGTCGTCACGTATTCCTCGCCTTCGAACTCCTCGTTGATCACGCCAAACACAATGGTGGAGTGGAGGATGTTATCCTGCCTCCTGCCGAACCTCACCTCATAGCGTAACCCGGACGATGTATTGAAATAATACACCCCGGCGCTTTTGATCGGAGGGAATTCTATCGTGAATATGGAGGTATCTGGCATTGGATGCACCCGGGGTTGGTTTTTTAAGCAGGAATGTGTTGTTGCTGTTTTTTGAAACGCTCGGCCAGCACCAGGTCTTTGGTACCGCCCGAATAATCATAGAACCCTTTGCCGCTTTTCACGCCCAGGTGGCCGGCAGTAACCATATTCACCAGTAAAGGGCATGGGGCATATTTCGGGTTGCCGAAGCCGTCCTGCAACACGCGCATGATGTTGAGGCAAACGTCGAGCCCGATAAAATCCGCCAGCTGCAAAGGCCCCATCGGGTGGGCCATTCCCAGCTTCATCACTGTATCGATCTCTTCCACACCGGCAACGCCTTCGTACAGGGTAATGATGGCTTCGTTGATCATCGGCATCAGGATCTTGTTGGCGACGAAGCCCGGGTAGTCATTTACTTCCGTCGGGATCTTGTTCAGCTTTTTAGATAGGTCCATGATCGTGCTGCACACTTCGTTGCTGGTAGAGTAACCGCGGATCACCTCGATGAGCTTCATCACAGGAACCGGGTTCATAAAGTGCATGCCGATCACTTTGTCTGCACGCTTCGTTACAGCGGCAATCTGCGTAATGGAAATAGAGGAGGTGTTGCTTGCCAGGATGGTATTGGCAGGACAGATCTCATCCAGCTGCTTGAAAATATCGAGTTTGATCTTCACATTTTCGCTGGCGGCTTCCACAACCAGGTCGGCATTTTTAGCGCCTTCTTCCAGCTTCGTAAAGGTTTTGATATTGGCCAGCGTTGAAGCCTTTTCAGCTTCCGTAAGTGAGCCTTTCGTTACCTGGCGGTCAAGATTTTTGGAAATGGTGGCGAGCGCCTTTTCAAGAGCCTTATCGCTGATGTCTACAAGGCTCACCGAGAAGCCGTGTTGTGCAAATACATGCGCTATCCCATTTCCCATGGTTCCGCTGCCGATCACTGTAATATGTTTCATTAGGTTATATTTTATTGTTTTAAAGGACTGATGGTATTGCCTTTTTTTGTAAACGCGGCAATTTCATTTAGTGTAAACTGGATGTGATGTGTTGGTTAATAAATCGCTTCTGTTTCAGGGCTTAAAAATACTATATAATAACGATATAAAAAGCATACTCAAACCTTGTTTATGCGTTGTAAATCTAAAAGCTGGATGTGATAAATACAAATAGAGTTTTAAACGTTGGAGGATCGCTGGCTGTGAGTAAAAAAAACAGGTATTTTATTAGACTAATTCTTTCTTTTTCGTAGAAAGATGATATATTTGTGCAAAAAATTTAACTATGAAATAGCCATCATGACCACAGCTTGTTGTAATGACAACCGCAAATGATGATGACAGGGCTATACCAATCAGGTAACTAAAAAAATAAAATTTACTTATGAATTTTCCAGCTGAACTAAAGTACACCAAAGATCACGAATGGGTTCGTGTAGAAGGAAGCGAAGCCTACGTCGGCATCACTGATTTTGCTCAAAAAGAATTAGGAGATATCGTTTATGTCGACGTCACGACAGTAGGAGAGATCGTGGCGCGCGGAGACCTGTTCGGAACCGTTGAAGCTGTGAAAACCGTATCTGACCTGTTCATGCCTTTAACCGGTAAAGTTCTGGAAGTCAATAAAGATATCGATAGTACACCTGAGGCTGTTAATACAGATCCTTATGGAAAAGGCTGGATGATCAAAATCAGCGTGGAGAGCACGCCTGAATTACAGGATCTTTTATCTGCCGAGGCCTACAAAGCCCTGATCGGAGCTTAATTACAACCTTCTATCATATAATAGCCTTCTGTATGGTCACATGCAGAAGGTTTTTTTATATACATCTTCGGTGGTTTCGGGAGCCTCAACCACCGCTTATTGACTGAGGCTCCCGAAGTCAACAACATGAAACCATTCCTTTTAAAATACGTCTTTCCCTTTGCCCTTGCCTGGACAGCTGTGATCTTTGCGCTCTGCTGCACGCCTGGCCGGTATGTCCCCACAGCCCATTGGCTCGACCTGCTGAGCTTCGACAAGCTGGTGCATGCCAGTATCTTTTTTGTTTTATCGTCGCTTTGGTTTTTTTTCCTGGTGAAGAGCGGAAATGTGAGGGCATCAGGCATCGCCCTGGTGATAACGGCCTGCATCGGCTACGGTGGGATGCTCGAGGTCCTGCAGGCAACCGTGTTCAGCCAGCGTAGCGGCGACTGGGCCGATTTTATAGCCAATTCCCTGGGTTGCCTCCTGGCCCTGCTGTTTTTCAGGCGGAAAAAGTGGTTTACGAAGCAGGTAAGGTAAACCGAATCAGATAATTTTCCGGTAATGTATCTGGCTTAAGTCATCGGTATTTTGCGCCATGGGATGCAAAGGGCCTGGTTCCTTTCCTGCACCGGTCCTTGTGCGGGAAAGAACCGGAACAACGTGGAGCCCGGCGCAGCCAGGCCTTCCGCTGGTTGCTGATCCTATCGAAGCACTTGCGGAAGGAGGCGCCCTGAAAAATAAGGCATCCGGATATCTGCCGTTTTCGTAATTGATACATGAAAACCAAGAATTATAAACAATCCCGGGCTTTTATTGTCTTCCGTCAGGAATGCCATTTCTTCCTCTTAAACTATTCAAAACTTTTTAACCATTAAAAATTCTTTGTCCTAATAGTATTACTTTCGTGGACTTATTAAAAAACAAACCATTTATTTTATTATGTCAACATCCACTCAACATATTACATGCCTCATCATTGGTTCAGGCCCTGCAGGGTATACCGCCGCTATTTACGCGGCACGTGCCGACCTGAAACCTGTTCTGTACACCGGGCTGACGCCGGGCGGGCAGCTTACGGAAACGACCGAGGTAGATAATTTCCCGGGCTATCCCAAAGGCGTGACCGGCCCTGAGCTGATGGAGGATCTGAAAGCACAGGCTGAGCGCTTCGGTACCGAAGTGAGGTTCGGTCTGGCCACCAAAGCCGATCTGACGGCGACGCCTAAAAAAATCTGGATCGACGAAACGACGGAGATCACAGCAGATACGGTCATTATTTCTACCGGAGCTTCTGCCAAATGGCTGGGCCTGCCTAACGAAACGCGCCTGCGGATGAATGCCGGCGGTGTATCTGCCTGCGCGGTATGCGACGGCTTTTTCTTTAAGGGGCAGGAAGTGGCTATTGTTGGTGCCGGCGATACGGCGGCCGAAGAGGCGACTTACCTTGCCAAGCTTTGCAAAAAGGTATACATGATCGTGCGTAAGGACGAAATGCGCGCCAGCAAAGCCATGCAGCACCGCGTGAAAAACACGCCGAACATTGAGATCCTGTGGAATACGGTTACTGAAGATATTCTGGGCGCTGAGCTGGTTGAGGGCGTTGTTGTGAAAAACACTATCAGCAACGAATTGCGCACCCTGAAGGTGACAGGTTTCTTTGTGGCCATCGGTCATAAGCCTAACACGGATATTTTCAAAGGGCAGCTTAACATGGATGAGCTTGGTTATATCGACGTGGTTGGCGGAAGCAGCAAAACCAATCTTCCGGGCGTATTTGCGGTAGGCGATTGTGCCGATAAAACCTACAGGCAGGCTGTTACAGCAGCAGGAAGCGGCTGCATGGGAGCCCTGGATGCCGAGCGTTACCTGGCAGCAGAAGGAATACATTAATATTGTAGAAATTCATGTATTTTATAATTTATTTTAGCTAGTTTTGTTTTAGATAAACCATGAATTTTAAAAGACCAGTATATTTGTTTTTACTGTTGAGTGTTTGTTTCAACGGGTTTTCCCAGAAGTTTTCCGATCAGGTTCCCCAGCTGAAACGTTATACGGTAGCGCAGGTCACCGATCCCGATTACGGGATCACTATTTTCAATAAAATGGTTCCTGCCATCGGTGGCGACTCGATCCGTTATACCAAAGACGGGTACAATGCCCAGGGTTGGCAGGAAGATTATTATGTAAGCGGTAAGCTGCTCCATAAGGGGTTTTACCAGGATGGCTATATCAAGATCTTCAAAAATTTTTACGAGAACGGGCAGGTGGAGAGAACGCTGTCTGTGGTTGATGCCAAGCGAGTGAAGATGGAGATCTATTATGAAGATGGCAAAGTGCGCTCCACGATCAATTTTTATGACGGTAATACACAGAACCAATATGATTTCTTCAGAAACGGTACTCCCGAATACGTAGAGGAAAATGACAAGGACATTGAGTTCCTGTACAAGCGTTATTCCTATTTCGAAAATGGCTTACCGGCTTCCATGTTCGACCTGGTTGACAAGAAAAGCAAAAAATACAGCAAAAAGGAATTCTATGAAAACGGCCGTGTGAAAGAAGAAGGTACGATGTACTTCCGGAAAGACCTTGGCGATTATCTGAAAGAAGGTCCCTGGACGTATTACGACGAGAAAGGCGCTACCACCAAGACCGAAAAATACCATAACGGGCAGTTGGAGTAAAATTTGCAGATTGAATTAATCCCGCTTTCGGCGGGATTTTTTGTTACCGTTTGGCATCGGAAGTGAGCCTGTCGTTGGCGTCAAGTATGGAGTTTGATGTTGCCTCCTTAAACTAGTTATGAAAGCCTGTTTGATCCTTTTCTGTTTGCTCTCCTCCCTGGTGATGAAACCAGCCGGGAGTGATCCTTTGGCTGAACTCGAAGGCACCTGGTATGTACACATGAGTAACTTTAAGATGTGGCTCAAGGGGAATAAACACAGTCCTGCGTTCACCTACACGCTCGCCGAAAGAAAAGGAAAAAGAGGTTTAGCCGATGTGGTGAGCTACACGAAAAAAAGTAAGGTGAAACAACTGGTTGGTTTTGACAGGCCCGAAAATGAAGAGGCTACCAGATTCACATGGCGGGGGAAAGGCCTGCTGGCCTTATTTAAAAGCAAGTGGGAAATTGTATACCGCACCAAAGACTGGACGCTGATCCATTTCGAAAAAACGCTGGCTACGGCCGAAGGCTACGACGTCATTTCCCGCAGTAAGAGCTTGAGCCCCGAAACAATAGCAGAAATCAAAGTGAAACTCAGGGAGCTAGGTATTCCTGAATTGACGCCGATCTCGCAGCAATAGGAATTCTGTATCGTGTGAGTTGTTTAACCCTATAGATTATATAGAGAAAAAGCAGCTACCTACCGGCGACTGAGCGCAGTCGAAGGCACCATTTGAATTGTTCTGATCTGTCTGATCCGCGTCATCAGTGTTCCATCTGTCTAACCTGTGTATGCCAATCACATCAACGCCACCAACCAAAAAAAGGACAACCTTGCGATTGTCCTTTTCTTGAAAATAAACAGAGCCAGGAATAGATCTTATTTATTTACAGGTATGGTTACAGGATCCGTATTCAGGTTGCCTTGTAATGGTGTATCCGTATCGGTGATGCCTGATTTTTGTTGTGCGTTCTTAATGTATTCGATGGTTTTCATCACCTCGTCGGCCAGCACGACATTGAAAGAGCCCGGTTTCGCATTGTCGAGGGCATATTGAATGCTGTCAATTTCATTGGAAATGATCTGTACCGGCATTTTCCGTTCGGAGTAGATGCCTTCCAGCAGCAATTTGGTGATCTCGTCTTTGGTGCGGCCCCTCAGGTCTTTATCATGTTTGATAATGATCTCGTCAAAGATCTGTGCGCTTAATTTCCCGATCGTCAGGATGTCTTCATCTCTTCTGTCTCCCGTTGCGGACAGGATACCTACTTTCACGCTGGCCGGTGTCTTCTCCATGAATTTTTTCAGTTGGAGGAATCCGTCCGGGTTGTGCGCATAATCAATCATCACTTCGAAATTTTCGAACCGGAACATGTTCATGCGGCCGGGTGTTTGCTCCGCTGAAGGAATAAAAGACTTCAGCGCGGCACGGATGTCCTCCGTTTTAAAGCCCTGGATCACGGCAGCCAGTGTGGCCGGCAGGATGTTTTTGATCATGCATTCGGCCCTGCCATTAAGGCTCAACGGAATGTTGTTGATTTTTTCAATGCGTGTTTTCCATTCGCCTTTGCAGATCGTGAGGTAGCCTTTTTCAATGATGGCTGCCATGCCACCATTTTTACAGTGCTCCAGGATGCGCTCATTGTTTTCAGTAATGCTGAACAACGCGATGTTACAGCTTAAATCATGCGACATGTTGAAAACGAGGTCATCGTCGGCATTTAAGATGCTGTAGCCATGATCGAAAGTGCTGCGCGCTACGACGGCTTTTACCTTCGCGAGGTCTTTGATGCTATGAATGTCTTTCAGCCCGATATGATCTTCCGTGACATTCGTCACGATGCTGATATCGCAGTTGTCGAAGCCTAAGCCCGAACGGAGAATGCCTCCACGCGCGCATTCCAGCACGGCAAAATCAATGGTAGGGTCGTATAAGACGGCCTCAGCACTCACCGGGCCGGTACAGTCGCCCATGTTGATGGCTTTGCCCTGGATGTAAATGCCTTCGGTGGTGGTGTAGCCTACTTTTTTTCCGGCCTGTTGCGCAATATGGGCCATGAGCCGGGTCGTGGTGGTTTTACCATTCGTGCCGGTAACGGCAATGATGGGAATGCGCCCGTTGCTGTTTTCCGGGAATAGCATATCCACGATAGGTTCCGCTACATTGCGTGCCAGGCCTTTGGACGGACTTAAATGCATCCTCAGACCCGGACAGGCGTTTACCTCCACAATGCCGCCTACATCTTTGGTTAATGGAATAGTGATGTCTTTCGCTACGACATCGATGCCGCAAATGTCCAGGTTTAAGAGCCTGGCCACGCGCTCAGCCATAAATGCATTTTCGGGATGTACCAGGTCGGTCACATCGGTTGCGGTGCCGCCGGTGCTCAGGTTCGCGGTATCTTTCAGGAACAGGATCTCACCCAAAGGAAGCACATGCGACAGTGTGATGTTCTTTTTTTCTAAAATATGTTCGGTAACCTCATCCACGACAATCTGTGTCATCACCTTTTCGTGGCCGTTTCCGCGCTTCGGATCTTTATTGGTCTGCTCGATCAGTGCGGCAATGCTTGATTTGCCATCACCCATCACCATGGCCGGTGTACGCTTGGCAACAGCCACCAGCTTGTAATTCACTACCAGGAACCTGTAATCGAAGCCCTGGATAAATTCCTCTACGATCACGTCGCGTGAAATGCTTTTTGCCACATGGAATGCCGCTAAGGCATCTTCCACGGTCGTGATGTTGGTGGTGATGCCGCGGCCATGATTGCCGTCTACCGGTTTTAGCACCACGGGGAAGTGGATGCTGTGCAATGCTGTGCGCAGCTCCTCTTCGTCAGCTACCAAAATGCCTTTCGGGACGGAGATGTAGGCATTTTGCAGCATCCGTTTGGTTTCATCCTTATCACCTGCCATGTCGATGCCGATACCGCTGGTATTGCCGGTAATGGCAGCACGGATGCGTTGTTGTTTATGGCCATAGCCAAAGGTCACCAGCGATCCTTCGCTCAGGCGCTTAAAGGGAATGTTTCTTTTTTTAGCTTCCTTTACGATCGAATGGGTGCTTGGCCCGAAGCTTAATCTCCGGTTCATGTAGCTCAGCTGCTCAATGTCTTTTTGCAGATCGTAAGGTTCCCCTTTGATGAGCGCCTCCGCAATAGCCACCGCTGCTTTGGCAGCATACAAGCCGGCCTTTTCATGCTCATAGGAAAATACGACGTGGTATACGCCGCTTACATTCGTTGAGCGGGTTCTGCCATAGCCG
Organism: Hydrocarboniphaga daqingensis; assembly: GCA_943362175.1. Taxonomy (GTDB): domain Bacteria; phylum Bacteroidota; class Bacteroidia; order B-17B0; family Aurantibacillaceae; genus UBA4416. The sequence continues at coordinate 162,551 of CALRIU020000010.1, forward strand.
CATTCCATGCCGGCCAGCGATTGGATCTCCAGAGCGATGTGTTCAATCACATGCCCCATCCAGGTACCTGCTTCCACGCGGTGAAAAAATCCTCCCGGATGGCCCTCCGAGCATTCGTGATGGTACAGGGAGGGGATCAGTTTTTCGATCCGTTCTGCAAACCCCTCGATTTTGTTGGTCGGAAAGTTCTCCAGCTCCCCGATGTCCAGTTTGATAACGATTAATTTTTTTCTGTAATTTGACCAGTAGTTAGGTCCGCGCATTACCTTGGTTTCCAGAATTTTCATGTAGTGGGTCTTTTATGAACTCCTGTTTTGCGATAAATATGCCAAAGCTAAGCGACTGGTAGTCAGTAGGTATGCAGGCTTTTGGAAAGAGAGGGTGTGGAAAAAAATTCCCTCATTCGCCAGGCGAAAAATACAGTTGGGGATTTAGCGGGAAAACCAGGCTAGTGGCTCACTTTTTTACAATCGGGAAAAATGACAATGTCGCAAAGGTCGGGGAGCTTTTCCTCATGCCCATCAGGATCCACAGCGACGAGTTTCGTGAGGCAGATTTTGGTAGCGCTTGTTTTTTTCTTTGTCAAAAAGCGAATGGTTTTATCAGGGAAGGTATTACCGATCACAGGCGCTTCGTAAGCTGTTTTGCCTTCGGTATAAAAAATGGAAAAAGACTTGATGGCCTTTTCATGCGGGTTGCCATAACGATCGAAAGCAATCACCTTATAGTCTGATTCATCGAAGGCCGCTTTGGAAAAGAGGCTGCCTTTTTTCACGGTAATGGTTTGCACGGGCTCCTGCTCCTGGCTATACAGGTGCTGCGTCAGCCAGAAACTGAGTAAAAAGAAACTAAATCGTATTTTTTTCAATCGGTGGTGTTTAATTTTTCCAGGATGTATTCTATGGCAGCGTTCACATTAGTATTCGGGGCTTTCACGGCTTTCAGAATGTCCATTGCCCGGCCAAGCGTATGTTGGTCGGTTTCCATTTCCTGTATAACGGTGAAGGCTTCAAAAGATACATAGAAATCTTCATGGCCGATGAGCTCCACAAAGAACAGGTAATCTTTGCTGAAATCCAGTCCGGTTTCCCAGCAGGCGGCAACCAAAGGCGCTTTGAGCTCCGGGTCATCGGTCTTTTTAATGGCGCTGATCAGGAATGCCTGGGCATTATTCTCTTTCAGGTGTTTCAGAGCCTCGTCCTTTTCTTCACGCGTCGATTCCTTGTTCACAACGATCGTGGCATAATCGGCATTATGCAGGTCTTTTTTACTCGCACCCTCAGTCCCGATGATGATCGTGGAATATTCCTTCTCATCGAATAATTTCTTTGGGTCTATCTCCGGAACGAGGTCGCCTTTCAGGTCCTCCGGTATCTCTTTATCGTCAATCATGTTACAGTTTCAGTTTGTTGGTTTCAAGTTGCGGGTTTCGGGTTCCTGGGTTGATGTTACAGGTTTCTACTTATGCAAAGGTAATAACTTGCAACTTTAAACCTGAAACTTTTAACTATTTTAAAGGCTCATCATGTCTTTCAGCTTCACGGCCTGCCTCCTGGAGATCTCGATCTGCTGTCCGCCTTTCAGCTTTACCATCAGCCCGCCGTTGAACCAGGTTTCGATGCTTTCTACCCAGCTCAGGTTGATGATGTGCTTGCGGCTCGCCCTGAAAAAGGATTTCTCATTCAGGCGCTCTTCCAGGCTGTTCAGGCTTCTCAGGATCAGCGGTCTGAAATTATCAAAATACACCCGCACATAATTGCCTTCGCTTTCAAACAAGCGGATGTTGTTGAGCTGTACAAACCAGGTTTTTTCCCCGTCTTTGATAAACACACGGTCGTTTTCGGTAAGCGGTGTTGTATTCTCTTTTCGCTCCGATGATTCTTTCAGCGTGAGTTTTTTGATGGTTTCCGCGAGTCGCTCCGGGGATACGGGTTTCAGCAGATAATCATAGGCATTTACCTCAAAGGCTTTGATGGCGTATTCATCATAAGCCGTCACAAATACCACATCGGGTAGGGCAGACACCTCTTCGATCAGCTCCAGCCCTGTTTTTCCGGGCATCTGGATATCGAGGAAGATGACATCCGGGTTGAGCTCGGCGATTTTTTCTTTGGCAGATTCCGCATTGTTGCATTCTGCGATCACCTCAATTTCCTTATGTACGGCAAGCAGGTTTTTGAGCTCTTGCCGGGCAAGGCGTTCGTCGTCGATGATAATGGCTTTCATGATGGTATGGTTAAATGTTTAACAACTTAGTTTTTAATAATGATTTCGCTGATGACCTGTTTATCGTTCAGGTTTTTCAGGTAGAAACTGGCATGCTTCCCGAACAGGAGCTCGAGACGGTTGGTGGTATTGGCTACACCGAAGCCATTCTCACTCCCTTCCTGTACAAGCAGCTGCCCGGTATTCACAATATGGATCGTTACCTGCTGTTCGTTTTTTTTCGTGCTGATGTTGATGGAGCCTCCCTCCGGGTATTTGCTGATGCCGTGTTTGATCCCGTTCTCCACCAGTGTCTGAATCATCATGGGGGGGATCTGCAGGTAGAGCGTTGACGGGTCGATGTCAAAGGAAAAAGAGAGGCGCTCCTCATAGCGGATGTGCTCGAGCTCCAGGTAATCTTTCACCAATCCCAGCTCTTCCTCCAGGGTAATGAAACGGTTCTTGTGCATCATGAGCGTGCTGCGCAGGATATTGGAAAGCTGTGTAATGGCAATCTTGGCGCGGCGTGGGTCTTCGTCTACCAGGGCCCGGATGCTGTTCATGCTGTTGAACATAAAATGCGGGTTGAGCTGTGATTTCAGCTGGTTCAGCTCAATCTCCTTCGTATTTGCTTCCAGCTTGAGGCTCTGGATCTCCGTACGCTTATAATTGTCGAAAAAGTGGAAGCCGAAATAAATCACAGACCACAAGGTGAAGATTCCCGTTAAGCTTACAATGGTGGACACAGCGGCGAACAGCTCGACCTTATAGGTAATAAAACCAAACAGCTTGGCAAGCCCAACCGTCAGGGTAAAGAACAGGACGGAGTTCACGATGCTGAACATAATCACAATAGGAATCTGCCAAAAAATGCGCAGGCGAAGCACATTGAGTTTAAGCAGCAGGAAGCGGTAAACGTGCGTTATTGTTATCCCAACCGGCAGCCAAACCATGTAGTTTAAAATATCCCTGATGTTGGTGTCGTAAGTGAGCTTGAAGAAAATCAGGTTCATGACCGTGTAAAACGTCCAGCCGCTGACCTGGCATGCCCAGTATATTTTTTGTTTCCTGCTCATTGTTCATGATGTAAGACCAAAGATGAAAGGCCGTATCCTTTATCTTTTTGTCTTTAATCGTTCGTCCTTATTTGATACCCAGCCACTCTTTACGGGTCATTACCTGCTGGTCGGTGGCTTTGTCGTTCACTTCCAGGATATCGTATTCTGTGACATCCACCGGTTTTACTTTTGCTTTCAGGGTTTTGATCTCCTCGTTTCCTTTCTTGTCTTTTCGCATCACGTCAATAGCCAGCTTATCGCCTTTTTTTGCGTCTTTCATATAGCCGCCCAATACATCCCTCAGGTTTTCCATGGTAAGCTTACGGTTGTTGAAGGTCACGATCTCATCGCCTTCCTTAAAGCCCAGTTTTTTTCCAAAAGCGTCGAGCTTGCTGGTGTTTACCACTACCAGGCGGTTGCTTTCGGGGTTGAAGCCCACAGAGATACCGCCGAGTGTGATCTGTTTTTCCACGCGTTTTTCGGTATAGTTCAGGCCTACCATGGCAAAGATCTCTTTATAGGGCAAAGGCTTATTGCCTGCCACGTATGTATCCAGGAAGGTGCGCACCTCCTTAAAGCTCAGCTTCTCAATGTCATCAAAAAGCTCATCGTCCTTAAACGATTTGTTCTTGCCATATTTTTTAGCCAGGTCTTTCATCAGGTTTTGCGTGCCGTATTCGCCCTTGCTGTAGTAACGGAGCATGATGTCGAGGCACATGCCGATCACGGCGCCTTTTTCATACACGTTGTTGTATTGCTTTTTATACTTATCCAATACATATTTGCTCATGATTGTGAAGGGCACTGTATCGTTGTAATTGTTGCGGTTGTTCTGCATTTTTTCCACCATCACCGCCAGGAAATCATCGTAATCGATGAGGCCGGTTTTAGCCTGCATGTGGTGTGCCGCATATTCGGTAAGTCCTTCGTACAGCCACAGGTGCTTGCTCATCTGCGGGTTGTTGAAATCAAAATTACCGATCTCTTCCGCATGGATGTTGAGCGGAGTGACAATGTGAAAAAACTCGTGGGCCGCCACATCCCTGATCTCCTGCGCCAGGTCCATGGAATCAGCCTCAGGCAGATAGTAGAATGATGAGTAGGAGTGTTCCAGGGCGCCCGATGCGCCACTCAGGGAAGGCTTATCCGAAAAATAGAACAGGAAGGCGTATTTGCTGATCGGCAGCTCACCGCCCAGGTAATCGGCCTGCGCGTAGAGCAGCTCTTTTAGGTTGCGGGCAATGAATCCGGAACTCAGCACGCCGTTCGGCGAGTACACCGAAAACAGGATTGTGGAGTTTCCTATTTTCAACGAGGTTGTGTCGGGTTTGCAATACATGATAGGCGCATCCACCAGGTCGTGGTAGTTGTATACGGAAAGCACGTCTTTGGTTTCGCCGCTCTTAAGGTCGGTTAAGGACGTAGAGGCGTAAAAGCCTTTGGGCTTGGTAACTTCCAGAATGAAATTGGTTTCGATCTTATTTTTGAAATAGCCGAAGAAGCCGTGTGTATTGAGAATGAAGTTTTTGTTCTCCTCAATGTTGGTCCCGCCGGGCTCAAATACCACTTTTTCCTTGATAGCCGTATCCCAGCTGTCTTCCACCTCATAGCTGATCTCCTTAATGGCATTGGCCGGGCTGAGCTTATAGGAGTTGGCATCCAGCTTTTGAACCGTAATGGTTTTCCCGTCTTTGCCTTCCGCTTTGAAGTTGGAAACGAAACGTCCGAAATCGTATACATCATAGGTGCCGGGAACCATAGCCGGGAACATAAACACGGCTTCGTTATCCGATAGGTCGGGAGGAGTGAGCCTCACGGTGAGCTTATCGTCTTTTACAGAGGTAAGGTCAACGTAATAGCGGTAGTTGCCGTCGGCAAACGCGCGTGTAACAGAGCAAAGGAGGGATACGGCAAAAACGATATATTTCATGTGAAGCGGATTAGCGGATTAATAATTTCCAGTTGGATAATTTATAGGTTTTGTAAAAGATGAAAAAGCAGAGTGTTGCCATGATGACCCAGGCGATGAGCTCGCTGACAGGCTCTTCTACAGAGGTGTAAAAAACGGCATCGGTTTGCAGCACCGAATTTTTGGAGCAGATCAACAAGGCAGAGAAAAAATTATTGGCAAAGTGAATGCCCATGGCCAGTTCGGCCCCCTCATCCAGGAGCGTCAGAATCCCCAGGAAAGCACCGAAGAGGATATAATAGGGCATCATGATCAGCAGGCCGTGTGCCTGAGCTTCAGGATTGGATGCGTGCAGCAGTCCAAAAAAGACAGAGGTAATCACCAGGGCAGGCAAAGCGTTTTTAAATGCCAATGAAAAGCCCTGCATGAGGTATCCCCTGAAAAGCAATTCCTCCGTAGCCGTTTGAATCGGAACCATGATTACCGCCACCAGGAAGAGCACTGCAAATTTTGGGGCATCGAAGCGAAGCTCCAGCTCCCCGGGCGACATGAGATAAGAGATCAGGGTAAAGCCCAGCAGCAAGGCACCCCATACCGAAAAGGCAAAAAAGTAACGCTTCCAGCGGAATGTTTCAAAACCGGTAAGCATCGATGACAAAGGTTTATGCTGTATAAACCTGGCAAACAGCCAGAAAAAGAGCAGGGTGAATACAAACATGCCCATCAGCAATGCAAGCATCAGCGAGCGGTTCATCCCGATAGCATCCGGGTTGAACAGGATGGCAGGATTTTGCATGATCTTATCCATGCTGATCCCATGGCTCTGCGCTGCGGCCATTAGAGGCAGCATCATGATCAGTTGGAAACAAAAGTAACCAACGAAAGCGGCGATAAGTCCCAAGACATAAAGCCAAGGCTCATTGCGGCCTGTAACGTAGCCCTTGATCAAAAACAGGTTATCGAATGGGAAAGGATTGGCGCTTTTGCTCTCTGCGTGCTCTGATGACATAATTACATACAAAATTATCATTTTTGCGGAGTTTCAGTCATTATTATACATAAATGGTTACAGGAGTGTTTTAGCGTTCGATTGGCGGTATACCTGTTTTTCCTGTTATATTTGCAGCATGTTTAAAACAGCGTTCAAAGGTGTCCTGGTAATACTAACCATCATGGCTTTTTCATGCTCTGCCGACAGCGGCGAAAAACCGTTGAAAGAGCCGGGAAGCAAAGAAGAACTGGGCGAGTTATTATTTCATGATTCTATTTTGTCGAGGGGAAACAGCATCAGCTGCGCTTCCTGTCACAAGCCGGAATATGCCTTTGCCGATACGGTGGCTCTGAGTGTGGGAATCGACGGGATCATCGGCACACGCAACACGCCGAGTGCCATGAATCTGTCGGCGCGTAATTTTTACTTTCACGATGGCCGCAGCGAAACGCTGGAAGAGCAGGCGGGAGGCCCGATGGAAAATCCGAATGAAATGGATATCCCTTTATCCATGATCGTGAAGAAGCTGAATAAGCACCACCAATACCGCTCCTTCTTCGTGAAGATCTTTGGAAGTAAAGCCACGAAGGAAAACCTGGTGGAGGCGCTGGCGGCTTATGAACGGACACTGGAAACGAACCATACAGCTTTTGATGATTTTATGAACGGAAAAGACACCCTCTCTTTTTCGCTATCGGCGCAGCGAGGGCGGGAGGTCTTCAACGAGAAAGGAAAATGTTTCGATTGCCATTTTGGACCTGATTTTACAGGTGATGACTTTAAGAACATTGGCTTGTTTAATGGGAAAAACCTCAATGACAGCGGGCGCTTCCTTATTACGAGAGACCCCGAAGATATTGGCCGCTTCAAAGTTCCGGGGCTCCGCAATATTGCCATTACTAAGCCATACATGCATAACGGGATGTTTAAGACCCTGAAAGAAGTGATTGATTATTACGACAGGCCCGATCAGTTTGTACCCAACGCTGTCAACCGCGATACTTCCCTGGCAAAGCCTTTAAACCTCACACCACAGGAAAAGAAAGACCTGGAGGCTTTTCTGCTATCGCTGACGGATTACCGTTTCCTGAAAAAATAAAGAGTTACACCAGGCGGCATCTTATTTCGAGATCCTCGGTGAGGTAGTAGCTGGCACATAGGCGGTGGTAGCCGTCGGCAATGATGAGCTTTTCGTTGCCCCTTACCAAAAGAAGCGGAGACAGTTTTTTCTCTTTCTTAAATTTCTCCAGGTTCTTTTGGACATGCACATTGTCTTTTGGAAGCAGGGGAAGGCCGCTGGCCCTGAAAATGTCCTTGGCTTTTTTCACGACCGTTTTGACATGCTTTAAGGCGTCCGCTTTTTTTACCGCTGCCGCATGAGGATACAGCAATTCCAGGTAGTCGATGGCAGCGAGGTAGTCGTGTGCTTCAGGATCGGCCATGAAAATGTTCTTCTTTAATTTTTTCATCTATCGGGTTTGATTATAGAGTGATTTGCTGTATGGTAGGGTCACTGAACAAGTGGGCGATGAAGCGCTCATGGTCTTTTTCGTGCCCCATAATGCGCCAGTTGATGGTCAGCAGATCTTCGTTTTTGGATTGCCAGATTTTATATGACTTCAGGTTAAAGCTCTGAGCCGTCTTCTCAAATTGTTCGGCGATTCCCACGTCATATACTTTGGTGATCTTATAGTTCTGTATTTTATGCTTACGGTCGATCCATTGCTCCAGGGGCACCAGGAGCAGCAAGACAAACAACACAACCAGGGTGGCCAATAAGCCCAGGTAGATATGCCCGGAGCCGATACACATGCCCAGGGCAGCCGTTACCCATATTGTACAGGCTGTTGTCACACCGTTGATTTTATTCTCGTCTTTGAAAATGGCGCCGGCTCCCAGGAAACCAATTCCCGTAATAATATTTGCTGCCAGCCTGTCCGGATTAGCGACCCCTATTTTGATAGAAAGGATCGTAAAGGTACAGGAGCCAACACATACGAGCATTAAGGTGCGGAGCCCTGCACTTTTATTTTTATATTCCCGCTCTGCCCCAATGATGAGGCCCATGACAATGGACAGAAAAATCAGGAACAGGTCTTCACAATTAAAGAGCTGGTACATCGTGTGGAAATAGTCTGTCATAGCCGTTTTTAAAAAATTAAGGTAGCATTATTTTCTTTATTCTCCAATAAGGGCGCGGGGAGCTATGTCAGCGTTATTCGCAAGCTCCGGGCTGTCGTTTCCTCAATCCTGCAGCGGTCATCCAGGCGATGGCCGATGATCCAGATGATCTGCTCCTTGTTCGCCAGGATCCATACGGCTTCTTTTTCAAATAAAGAAAGCTTCTGGTCTTTGAAAAAATCGCTGAGCTTCTTAAAGCCTTTCATGCCGAATGGCCTGAACTTATCGCCCTGTTTCCAGCGGCGCAGCGTCAGGGGAAAGAGCTGTTCGGAGTAAGGGATCACGATCTCGTTCCGCTTGCCTGAAAACACCGCTTCGGTGACCTCTTCGATGGAAAGCGTGATGGGCAAATGGGTCGTGTCGTCCGGAGAGCTGATTGTGTAAGCGCTTTGAAGCAATGCCCTTTCTATAGGCTGTACAATGATGTATTTCCGGTCAACGACCAGGCGGTGCGTGGGCGAGGAGAATTGTTTTCCGGAATGCTTTTCCGAATGGATCACTTCACATAGTTGCGCTATTTGCCGGGGCTTGAACTGTTTGCTGTGAAGCCACTCAAACAATAAAGTTTCCCTGTAAGGCTCTTTGGCGAGCGCTTTGATGTCGATGAACAGCTGCTCATTCGCCTCATGGCAAATGGATGCATACTTTTCTTTGGCGTAAGCCTGAACGATTTCCCCCGATTGTTTGAAGAACCGCACCGAGGTATGGATGGTTTCCTCCAACGCCGGGTTCAGGCTTTTCAGCTCAGGGATCACCTTGTGCCGGATGAAATTACGCTTGTACTTCACTTCGGCATTGCTGCTGTCGTTGCGGTAGGGCAGCTGATGCTTCTCCGCATAAGCCATAATCTCCTCTTTGGTTGCAAACAGCATAGGTCTTACCAGGTCATCCTGCCGTTCCGGAATGCCCTGCAGGCCTTTGATGCCGGTACCCCTCACCAGGTTGACGAGTAAGGTTTCCACGTTATCGTTGGCGTGATGCGCCGTGAGCAGGCGGTCGAAGCCATGCTCCGCTATCAGCTCCTTAAACCAGGTGTAGCGCAGCTCGCGGGCTGCCATTTGTGTGGAAAGCTTACGCTCCGCCGCATAGGCATTGGTATCAAAATCTTTGGTGAAAACAGGAATGCCCAGGTCTTTGGCAAAGCTCCCGCAGAATGCCCGGTCGCCCTGTGCCTCGTTGCCCCGGAGCCGGAAGTTGCAGTGGGCCAGCGAAAAGGAGTAGCCCATGTCATGTAGCAGATGTGCCAGCACCACCGAGTCGATGCCACCGCTGAAAGCCAGCAGCAGCCGGTGTTCCTTGCCGAATAAATCGTTTTTACGTATGTTTACTTCCAATTGTTTTAGCACGGTCAAATCTACGTTTATTTATGGCAAAAGTAAAACACAATCCAAAAGCAGCGGAGCTCATCGAGGAAGGTATTAACGGCATGGAACCCTTTGCCAAAGCGATTTGCACACGCCTCCGGAAGATCATTCTCAGTGCCGACCCGGAGCTGGTCGAAGACTGGAAGTGGGGGCCGAACTATTACCTCAATGGCATGGTATGCGGTTACTGGGGCTTCAAAAAACATGTGAGCCTGGTATTCTTCCAGGGAGCTTTACTGAAAGACAAAAAGAAACTGCTCAGTGCCAATGAGGGCAACCTGCACAACAGGCATATCAAATACACGGATGTTAAGCAGGTACATGAAGAGGAGATCCTGGAGCTGCTGTTCCAGGCTATTGACAATAACCGCAACGGTATTAAGCTGACGGCACCTAAGGATAAAACCATAGAAACGCCGCCCGATGTGGCGAAAGCCTTGAAAAAGGCAAAGGTGCTCCCGTATTTCGATTCCCTGGCTTACTCTCACCGTAAGGAATACATTCAATGGATCGACTCTGCCAAAAAAGAGGAAACCCGTCTTAAGCGCATCGGTCAGGCCATTGAGAAGCTGCAGTCCAAGCAAGGGCTGCATGATAAGTATAAGAAGTAGCTTTATTTTTTGGAACCATGCTTCGGCATCACGATCACGACTTGTCGTGATGACAGTGCAGGTAATTTTTACCCCGCGCTTCGGCTTTCCCTTCGGTTACGCTCAGGGTGACAGCTCAGCGCCCCGCAAAGGATTTTCGCTACAATCGCTGACGCGGGAAAACCTTAAAAATTGGCGAACATCTGCGCCATCTGTGGGAAATAATCCCGGAAATAATATTACATTAGCCCTTGAAAATTTTAAGATCTCTATGAGTACTCCAAAGAATATCACCGTTGTAGGAGCCGGACTGGTAGGTTCCCTCATGTCTATCTACCTGGCTAAGCGCGGGCATAAAGTGTCCATTTACGAGCGCCGTCCTGATATGCGCCAGGAAAAAATTGTTGCCGGGCGCTCTATTAATCTTGCCCTGAGCGACCGTGGCTGGCGCGGATTGGAAGGTGTTGGCATTGCCGACGAGATCCGGAAGATCGCTATCCCGATGTACGGGCGCTCCATCCACCTGAAAGACGGAACTTCGGCTTACCAGCAATATGGAAAAGACAACCACGCCATCTATTCTGTATCGCGCGGCGGCATCAATATGCGCCTGATGGACCTGGCAGAGCAACAGCCTAACGTGAGCATCCACTTCGAGGAGCGCTGCGATAAGGTAGACCGTAAAACAAATAGCCTGACCTTTCATAATACCAAAACCGACCGCAGCAGTGAGGTAAAAAGTGACTTCATCCTGGGCTCGGACGGTGCGTTCAGCGCGGTACGCACCCAGCTGCAATTACATTCCGACCGTTTTGATTACCAGCAGTTTTACATTGACTGCGGCTACAAGGAACTCACCATTCCGGCAGGAAAGAACGGGGAGCATGTGATTGAAAAAAATGCCCTGCACATCTGGCCCCGCGGTAGCTTTATGATGATCGCGCTGCCCAATATGGACGGCAGCTTTACCTGCACGCTTTTTTTCCAGATGGAAGGGAAGCTTTCTTTTGAGGGTTTGAAAACAAAGGAAGAGGTGAGTGCTTTTTTTGAGAGCGAATTTCCTGATGCGGTGTCTCTTATGCCGACTTACCTCGATGACTGGTTTCATAATCCGACCTCTAGTCTGGTAACCGTCAAATGCAAACCCTGGGTATGGGATGAACGGATTGCGCTCATTGGTGATGCGGCGCATGCCATTGTGCCTTTCTACGGACAGGGCATGAACTGTGGTTTTGAAGACTGCGTGGTGCTCGACGGACTGATCGCAAAACACGGTGACCTGAACGCTGCCTGCCTCGACGAATACCAGGCCCTGCGGAAGCCCGATGCTGACGCCATTGCCGACCTGGCACTCGATAACTTTATCGAGATGCGCGATAAAACAGCGGATAAGACTTTTTTATTGCAGAAGAAGATCGAGGCGCGCTTCAGCGAAAAGCATCCCGAAAAATGGATTCCCCTGTACTCGATGGTAACCTATTCGCCGCACATCCGCTACAGCGAAGCGTTGAGGAGCGGACAAAAACAGCAGGCCATCATGGACCGGATCATGGCAAGGCCTGATATTGAAGCTGCCTGGGACAGCCCCGAGGTGGAGCAGGCAATTTTAAATTTATTGTGATTTCATAAACCGAATATTGTGTTATTTTGCGGTGGATTTGCGCCAGGGACGGAGCGGTCTGTCTGAGCTCCTTTGTTTGTCCCGCAGGGCAAGCAAAGAGCGAGTAGCGACGGCCCGCCCGGGCGCCCGAAACATAAAACAAACTTCCCTTAAGGCTTGCCTGTTACAGATGAGGGGGAACATAACAGATTAATAGTATGACAGATGAACGGTTAGTGGCCTTTGAGCGATTGCTCAATATCATGGACGACCTGCGGGCGAAATGCCCCTGGGACCAGAAACAAACGATGGAATCGTTACGTCACCTCACGATAGAGGAAACCTACGAGCTCAGCGACGCTATTTTAAAGAACGATAAGAACGAGATCAAAAAAGAGATCGGCGATATCCTGCTTCACCTGGTGTTTTATGCCAAGATCGGCAGCGAAACCAATGATTTTACGATCACGGATGTCATTAATTCCCTCTGCGAAAAAATGATCTTCCGGCACCCGCACATTTATGGGGAGGTGAAGGTGGATAACGCCGAGCAGGTAACACAAAACTGGGAGAAGCTGAAGCAGAAGGAAGGTAACAAGGGCACCCTATCGGGTGTACCGAACAGCATGCCCTCCTTACTGAAAGCGCTGCGCATCCAGGATAAGGCCCGGGCCGTAGGTTTCGACTGGGATCAGCCGGAGCAGGTGTGGGAAAAGGTGCAGGAAGAGCTAGGGGAGTTTAAGGAGGAAGTGGAGAAGGGCGACAGGGACAAGCTGGAATCGGAATTCGGTGATGTGCTGTTTTCCCTGATCAATTATGCGCGCTATTTGAAAATAAACCCCGAAGACGCTTTGGAGCGAACGAATCAAAAGTTCATTTCCAGGTTCAACTATATGGAGGAGAAAATAAAAGGGCAGGGGAAAAGCCTTGCCGATTCGAGCCTGGAAGAGATGGATGTGTTCTGGAACGAAGCGAAACAATTTGAAGGGAAGTAATTCACCACTGTAATGGTCATGCTGAACTTGATTCAGCGTCTCCTATTTTATGAGACCCTGAAACGAGTTCAGGGTGACGACAAAAAGAATAGATATACACCTTGTCCATTATTCAAAACATAGCACTGCGGCTCATTTCTAAAAAAGAAGTGCCGAAAAGCCAAAAGCAATTCCTGAACTGGAAGCAGGTAAAACGCGTGCTCATCATTGCTTACGATAACCAGCTGGCCGACCTGGTGGAGTTTGTTAACAACTGCAAACGGGATTCCATTGAGGTGCTCGTGGCTATTATCTACAATGGCAAAGCGGAGCAGGCTCCGAAGCCGCATTTCGATCATGTGGTGTTGGATAAGAAGCAGTTCAGCTTCCTGGGCTTACCAACTCCCGATTGCCTGCAACAACTCAACGCAAAACCCTGGGATGTGCTCATCAACCTCGGGAATGCCCGGCAGATCAAAGCGCTGGCAGTGAGTAAGCTGGTGCCTGCCATCTGTAAGATCAGCAGCTTCCAGGATATGATCTTCGATCTCAGCATTGATAGCGATCAAACCCTTCATTGTTCAGACTATCTGAAACAGGTGGTGGTATATCTGAATATGATCAAAAATAAAAACCAGGATCTTTAACCCCCATAGAGCCGGAGACAGATCTTAGCCGCAGATAAACGAAGAAGACGCAGAGCTCGTAAAGATTGTCAATGCTATAAACCCTCTGCGTTCTCAGCGCAAAATGCTCAGTGCTCTCGGCGATTAACTGTTATCTACGACCATTTTTTAACTATTTCCGTTAAGTATTAAAATAATCTATAATTTTGAAGTATGAAACAATCTCTCAATTTTACCGGTACCGGTGTGGCCATCGTTACACCATTTACAACAAAAGGCGCTGTTGATTTCCCTGCACTGACCAAATTGGTGGAGCACCTCATCAAGGGACGCGTGGAATACATGGTGGTTCTGGGAACCACAGGAGAATCTGCTACTTTATCCAAAGAAGAAAAGCAAAAGGTGGTGGAGCACATCGTCAAGGTAAATAAAAAACGCCTGCCTTTGGTGCTTGGCGTGGGAGGCAACAATACGGCAGAAATCATTGAAACCCTGAAGAAAGACGACCTGTCGGCCTTTTCGGCCATCCTTTCCGTATCACCGTATTACAACAAGCCTTCGCAGGAAGGGATTTACCAGCATTATAAAGCTATTTCCAAGGCGAGCCCCTTGCCAATCATTTTATATAATGTGCCGGGACGCACGTCGTCGAACATCGCCTGGGATACGACGATCCGCCTGGCAAACGAATTTAAGAACATCATTGCCATCAAGGAAGCCAGCGGCAACCTGGAGCAATGCATGAAGATCATCAAACACCGCCCCGATAATTTTCTCATCATCAGCGGCGACGATAACCTCACGCTTCCGATCATTGCCAGCGGCGGTGACGGTGTGATCTCCGTCGTAGCCAATGCCTATCCTGCCGATTTCAGCGACATGGTGCGCCATGCGCTGGTACACGATCTGAAAACCGCACAAAAGCTGCATTACAAGCTCATGGACATTACCGAGCAATTGTTTGCCGACGGGAACCCGGGCGGGATCAAATATGTGCTTTCCCAGAAGAAGATCACGGGATCGTCTGTGCGCCTGCCCCTGGTAGAACCGAACGATACGGTGAAAGCGAAGCTGAAAAAGCTGATGTATTGAGTTTATGCGAATCGTATTATTATTGCTGCTGTTAGCCATCAGCAAACCTTTTTTTCGCGGGACTCCTTAAAATCCTATGTGGTATTCCGGACAAAACATGTGATCGCCTATCTCGACGACAAAAAGATAGCGCCCTCTTATGATGTTATTTATGTGAAGAAAGGTATGCATCATATCAAGGCCTGGGCTCCCGGGTATCATTTATTGGAAGACTCTTTTATGGTTGAGAAAAATAAAACGCTGTATTCAACAAAGCTTCATCATACCGGGCATACAGGTTGTTTGTTGCCAAAAGGTGGCTTAAAGGAATCAGTACGGTAATTCCGGCTTCTCTCACTGTATTGTACGTATTAAGGCTTAATAGCGGATTGGGTGACAAGTTAAACTTCATGAATAGTATGTCTGATAATAGGATGAAGGCTAAAATGATGTTTGATAGTGATCCTAATAATAGTACTTATTCCAGCAAGTATAATCAGTCAATCTTTGCCTATAAAACAGCAAAGCTGGATTACGAATATAACAGAAGAAATGGAATAATTACAGCGTCGGTTCTCGGAGCAGCATCGCTAGCATACATTATATTTAGCTGTACCTACAAAGTCAGGTTGAAAGAAAAAACCTTATTGTCACGCATTACACCCGGCATAGATCCTTTCAATAATCAAATTTGCCTGCGCTTGAAATTATAGAAAGTGCTTTTAT
This sequence comes from Hydrocarboniphaga daqingensis, assembly GCA_943362175.1. Taxonomy (GTDB): domain Bacteria; phylum Bacteroidota; class Bacteroidia; order B-17B0; family Aurantibacillaceae; genus UBA4416. The sequence continues at coordinate 177,846 of CALRIU020000010.1, forward strand.
AAAAAAACCGGCAGTTATTTACTGCCGGTTTTTTTGTGATTTTAATTCTGTTATATCAGCAGCTACGGTCAGGGTTTTATTTCTTTGGCCTCTTTTTCTTTTGCTGTATCTTTTATTTGTTCCACCAGTTCAGTGGTTACGGGATCACTGTCTTCCCGCTTTTTAATAGTGACAAGAGGCGTGCCTCCAAGACCGACACCGAGGGTGGCTAATACCAACAGTAATCCAACGCCAAACAGCCTCAGCGCTTTTTTGAATTTTTTCATGATAGGGAATGGGTACGATTGCCTGTAATCAGGCATTTGAATGACTACTAAAGAATTAATGAAAAATGCGTTCGTTCTTAGGCATTCAGCTCGTCTTCATCCGAAGATTCAGGAATGGTTTTGGGTAGGTATTGCAGGAAGGTCTGTGTTTCGGGGATCCTTTGCCTGGATAAGTTTTGCAGCTTTACCAGGATGAGCCTGTCAAAAAGCCGGGCGCGGTGAGGCTCTATGGCATGATGCCTGACCGGATGAAATAAAGCACGGTAGGCTATTTTAAAGGAAACGTTTTGCGGGCCTAGCTTTGAAGAGGAGGAAACACATTGCTCGGTTTGTTTCCAATGACTGACGGTGTTCCGGAATTGATCATAAGAAAACGAAAAGGTCGCAAAAAACAGGCTGAGCGCCAGAATGCACTTTGCCAATGTACCCTTCCATCCTATATTCCGGGAGCTATTCATCCACTACAAAAGTAAGCAAATACAAAGCACCATCTGCAACAAAAAAAACAGGAATATCCGAAGATATTCCTGTTTTAAAAGATTCATAGAGCTCTCTTTGAATGAGTGGCTACAGAGGCTCGTAGTAGTGCAGTTCGCCGAGGGTTCCGGCAAAGCACAGACTCTCGGTAGGCAGGAGGGTAATCACCGGGTTAAAGCTGTCGGTAAGCACATTGTAAGGTTTATCCGGTGGTCCGTTATAGGTTTTTCCTTTCGGATTATTCAGGCCTAAGGCATTGTTGAAACCGCCCACATTGGAATCGTTGGTGGTAAAGGCCAGCTGGCTGTGCGAGTAATAGGTGTTCCCGTCGCGCGCCAGCCACTTCGATTGTACCGACTGCGTATACACCCCGCAGGTAATGCCTTTGAACTTCCCGGCGTTGCCGTTCAGGATATAGCTGTTGGGATCTGTATACACGTAGTAGATCTTATCGCAACCGTCGGCATTGAAAATTATGGAATTTTTAGCGGCTGCCACGCTGTAGTCCAGGATCTGCATGCCTCCCGAAGGAATGAGCTGCTTGAACAGGGGATAGTTATCGGCCGCTGCACCGTTGGCCATGCTCATATCCACCGTGCGGCGAAGGCGCTGCAAGCGGTGGTCGAGGCAAATCTCCACGCCGTAATCGGAGAAACCGGCAAAAGGAGGCGTAAAGCGTGCGAAGTTTGAATAGGGGTTGGTTTGCTTATCACCGCTCAGGATGCTGTAGGAAGGATAGTTGCCGATCCACTCCGTAATCATGCCGTTGGGGGTCACCTTTCCGTTGGCATCGAACATGCCCATGGTGAGATCAACCGTCGACTCATACTGCTTTTCATAAACATATACCTTACCATCGGGTATCAGCGTTTTATGGAAGTTGAAAAAAGCTCCCCTGTTCCTTACCGTACAAAACGGATTAGCCCTGGCCATCAGCATAAAGTTATTGAGGGCATTAAGCTCGCTGTTTTCGGTATGCAGGGCTTTATTACTAAGCCTGCGTTTCCAGGCTGCATGCCCGAATGCCTTTAAGGATTTGCTGATGCCTTTCGGAAGGAGCGCGTTGAGCTGATCCTGGCGTTCCTTCACCGCCGGTGAGTTCAGCAAGGCATTATAATCAGCCACATTGCTGGTGAGTACAGACCCGATCACAATGTAGTAGTAATTCTCATCGTTAGGAATACAGGCGCCAAGCTGTTTGTGCAATTGCGAGGTAATGTAATCAAAGGGATAGAGTTGCCCATCCACCTTGATGTTCGGGTAAGGACCCTGCTTGCAGTGAAAAAAGAATTCGGGGATCACAAAGTGGCGGTTATAGGTTTTATAGGAGCCCATAGCCTGCTTAAAGCCATTGATGACCAGCTGAATCCGCTGGTCGAGGTCTTTTTTGATCTCTGCGGCCGAGGTGTCGGCATTGACTCCGTCCCATTGTCCGACTACCCAGGGGCAATCAGGATCGTTGATGATGGTCTTTAAATACGAAGGCCCTGTGTAAAGCGACCATGCGGTAAAATCGAATTGTTCCATACGGTTGATTGGTTTAAGGAGATGAATGAAAACATGTGTGTGTGACTATTGCAATGATACGATATGCCAGAACCAGGCGCAACTAAGGATAACCTTAGGTGGATGGTTTTGGATAGGTAAAAAAGGAGGTGGAAAAGACAGTGAAAATGCCTGTCTGACAGGTGTTTTAAGAGGTATGGTGAAATAGGATGGTTGGGCCGGTTCCGCTTAAAAACGGTTATTTCTACCCGGTAATTATCCTGAGAATCGCCTTAATTTTGAATGAAAAAACTATGGTTATCCTTAGGTGTTTTTTTCTTTTTTAGTTTGTAGTATTGCAGAAATCCCGTTCCCTCGAAAAGGTCTTACCGGAAATGAAGTGCGGTAATATGTTTTCCTTATTCAATGATTGTATAATGTTTGATTATGAAACTGAAAAAATTTCCCGCTGAATTTGAAGACCTTCTGAATAAGAATGGCAAAAAGATTTTAAAGGGCCAGTATGTCGCCGATAATTTTGGAAAAAAGGGAGGGACTCCCATCGAAGTGGTAAAAGGCGTGATAGATGATGCTGTAGCGGCCGACTGCGTTGCTATTTTGCGTCAGAACTTTCACGGCCATTTGAAGAACGTTTCTTCCAGGCTGGATCCGAATGCCATTAAGTCGATGAAGAAAAATTATACAGAAAAGCTGGCGAAGACCCTGAAGATGCAAACGCTGGAGCTTGGTGTAAAAAAAACAAAGACCAACCAGCTGGCGCACGATTGCGGCCTGATGCAGATGCTGGCTTCCGATTCCCTGAAAGCCTTTGCGGAAGCGGTAACCGGCGAAACATTCGGCTCGCCCGAAAACAATCAGATCATCTGTTACCGTCATGGCGATTATGTAAGCCCTCACAACGATCACCACCCGGAAAATGATAACGTGAAAAACGGCTATTACGATATTCACCTCATGTTCTCCAACGAGTATGTAAAGCACCAGTGGCTGGTATATGAAAAGAATGGATTCCTGAACAGCACCTATGACATCGCTTCTCCTTCGGCCATTGCTATTTACAAATTACCTTTCTGGCATTATACCACGCCGATGATGGCCAAGGAAGGAAAAGAGAACGAAGCGCATCGCTGGCTCCTGCTCAGGTCCTTTGAAATGCCCGAGAAAAAGAAGAAATAAGATTTTTTGTTTGTTGTTTTGTTTTGTTTTGTTGTTTTTGTTGTGTATGAAAAACTCCCGGTTTTGCCGGGAGTTTTTTATTGGCTCTGTGGGTGTTATGGTCTACCTGAATACTGCCGGCTATTTTTTCTCCATATAGTTAAACATCCAGTTGATGCCGAACTTGTCCGTGATCTCACCGAAATAGGCGCCAAAGAACATATCCGCCAGGGGCATGCTGATGTTTCCTCCTTCCGAAAGGGCATCGAATAATCTTTTTGTCTCCGCCCTGGTTTCGGGCTCCAGGCAAATGTGCATGTTGTTGCCGCGGTTCAAACTCATCCCCATTTCCGTTGGTGCATCGGTGGCCATGAGCACATGCCCGCCCAGGATAGGCAGCTCCACATGCAAAACCATTTTTTTGATCGCTTCGGCAACCGGCGGGTGACCTGATTCCGCAGGAATATCGCCGAAGCGCTGAATGCCTCGCCCGCTAAACTCCGTACCGAATACCGATCTGTAGAAGAGAAAAGCTTCTTCGGTATTGCCCGGAAAATTGAGGTAAGTGCATACCCTTGCGCCGCTGCCCGTCTTCAGCTCGTTGCGTAGTTCGAACCGGGCGTTCAGATACTGTTCCAGGTTTGCCATCGCATCGGTGAAGCCTCCTTCGAAGCCCATGTCCATCAGCTTCTGAATATCCGTTTCGCTGGCAAATTTCAGCTCAACAATCACTTTAGTCCCTTGCCCTTCAGCCATAAATACATTCTTCCATTCTTTGGTCAAAGTCTCCGGATCAGGAGTTCCATGTTCGTCACAAAACACATCTTTGGCCTCATAGCTTCCGGGAGCCTGTATGTTCCGGAAATCCATTCTTACCCAGCGTTTGGCAGCATCGGGCCCAACCATGGCATATAGCCAATGGCCGCCGTTCTTAAATTCCATGGATTTGGTTTCGGCTTTCCAGGGTTTTGGCGCCCACCATTGGTCGAGCAGCTCCGCCTGTGTCCAGGCCTGCCATACCAGTTCGGGTTCCGCATCGAAGCTGCGGGTAATGCTGATCTTTTTGTGCCTGAGGTCTTTCACGATCTGTGTGGTCTTGCTATGTGCCATGTGTCTGAGGGTTAAGAGGGTGATACTGTAACGGATTTATGGAATATGAAACTAAGTGGTTGCAAATATACATGCAATGTTTCGGTTGCGCAAATTTATTTTACTAAAAAGTGAAAGCGGAAACGGCAGGGCCCGCCCCTGTTGGTGTTATCACCAACAGGGGGAATGGAGTTTACCACATACTCCTGTCAAAAGGTTCTGGAAAGCGATAAGGATGTTCGAGGTCTTGGTAATGCCTCGCAGATGAATAAAGGTAATCCGTTTCATATTCACATAAGCCTGCTGTTCTGCCCCTGTTGGTGTTATCACCAATAGGGGGAATGGAGTTTACCACATGTTTCTGTCAAAAGGTTCTGGAAAGCGATAAGGATGTTCGAGGTCTTGGTAATGCTTCGAAGCTGAATAAAGGTAATCGTTTCATGTTTACATAAGCCTGCTGTTCTGCCCCTGTTGGTGTTATCACCAACAGGGGGAATGGAGTTTACCACATGTTTCTGTCAAGAGGTTCTAAAAAGCGATAAGGATGTTCGAGGTCTTGGTAATGCTTCGCAGATGAATAAAGGTAATCCGTTTCATATTCACATAAGCCTGCTTTCACCGGATTTTTATGAATGTAATTCAATTTCTGAACAAACACATCATAACTCATAATATCAATAGAGAGAGCGTTTCTTTTCCAGAACTGAAATCTTCTGTCTTTGGCTTCCACGTAAAACCGGCTTAGCAATTCGGAATGATTCTTTTCCAGGTCAAATTTTATCTGTTGGGCCGTAAACTTCATAAAGTTCAATTGTGAATGCTTAAGGGAATAAAGGTCTGTGCCTTGCCAGATCAGGTGGATGTGGTTATCCATGATCACGAAACCATAAATTTTCACCCGTTTTTCATGTACCAGAAACGCTAAGCTGTCGATAATAATCTGTTTGTAGTTATTGTTTTTCAGTAGATATTCCCATTCGAGTATGGTAGCCGTATAAAACTGAACAGGATGTTCCGCATGATTTAATTTTGGCATTTCGCTAAATTATGAAATTTCCCACAACATCCTCCTTGTTGGTGAGAATACCAACAAGGGCGAAAATAGTGGAACTAAAACCCCTTCAGGTCAATCGCATTCCCATCCACCAGCGTCACATGCTTTTTCATTTTTTTCTGGATCACTTTAAAGTGCTGTTCTTCTTCGGGGCTGATGAGGGAAATGGCTTCGCCCGATGATTCGGCGCGGCCTGTACGGCCAATGCGGTGGATATAATCTTTCGGGGAGCGTGGCAGCTCGTAATTGATGACATAAGGCAGGAACTGTATGTCGATGCCGCGCGCCATGAGGTCGGTGGCCACCAGCACTTTCACTTTTCCGCTTTTGAAAAAGTCGAGTGCCTGCTCGCGGGCGCCCTGTGTTTTTTTGCTGTGGATCGCAAAGGCGTCGATGCCGTTCTGGCTCAGCTTCTGGGCCACAGCATCGGCGCGGTGTGTAGAGGAAGTGAATACCAGCACCTGCTTGATCTTTTGTTTTTTGATGATGTAGCGGAGCAGAGGTCCTTTTTTTTCTTCCGCAATTTTATAAGCAAATTGTTTGATCAGGTCGATGTTCTCCAGCTCTTCTTCTACTTTGACAACCGCCGGATTTCTCAGCAGGCTCTTGTTGATGGTATGGAGATCGTCGCTGAGTGTAGCCGAAAACAAAAGGTTCTGGCGCTTTTTAGGAAGCAGGGAGAAGATTCGGTTCATTTCCTCCTGGAATCCGAGGTTGAGCATCTTATCGGCTTCATCGAGCACGAGCACTTTCACCGCCGACAGCGACAACGCGTTTTTCTCGATCAGCTCCAGCAAACGGCCCGGAGTGGCAACCAGGATGTCGGCGCCATGCACCTCTATCATCTGCGGGTTGATGGCCACACCACCATAGACTGCTACGGTGGTCACACCTTCGGGGACATGCGCCCCCAGCTCTTTGAATACCTCGCTCACCTGTACCGCCAGCTCGCGGGTAGGAACCAGCACCAACGACTTGATATGGCGTTTGTCGGAAAAACCCCAGTTCTGAAAATGCTGAAGCACCGGCAAGGCAAAGCCCGCTGTTTTTCCGGAGCCTGTTTGCGCAATTCCCAACACGTCTTTTCCGTCCAGGATGGCAGGAATGGCCTGTTGCTGAATAGGGTAGGGCTGTGTGTAGTTTTTTTCAGCCAGCGCTTTTAGTAAGGCATCGCTTAATCCGAGTGTTGAGAAAGGCATATTGAATGGGTTAGGGTAAAAGAAAATAAGACAAAAGAGCAAAGAATAAAACGCTAAAGATAGGCTTTTCTGTGATTGTATAGAACCTGTTTGTAAAGCGATAAACTACAGGATTTTAGGGCAACGATATCCGCAGCGTCATAAAACACCTTTAAACTCTTTTGTGTGTCCCGGCTATGGCGTAGCTTTTGGACGTATCCCTGAGGGGTCAGGCTCTGGCTTCACTCTTTTTTGCCGCATGTCGACTGTCACTTCGGTAAGCTCAGTGACCGGCAAAAAAGGATTTTCATGCGATCCTTCACGCAGGTTTGTTACATCGTTAGGGGGGGAATTCCATGAATGGAGAATGCCTGTGCCAGGGATCGGCGCGAAAATCCTTTTGCGGCCTGCGTTCAGCAGCGGCAAAAGATTGTAGCAAAGAGCCCGCCGCTTTTCGCGGGGCGCCCAAAAAAATGAAAGTGAAATTTTCACCGATTCGGAGTATCTCAACACAACACCTGTTTGAGGCGTGTGTTTAACGAAGCCAGAAATAGGTGTTATTTTAGATGTATTGCGTATCCGGATAGACTTTTGCAGGAAAAAGCAAGCCTAAAGAAACTATAAAACATGCATTATTTCCCCTATTTTTACCGTTATTTGCCAAACATATTTTACCGATACCAATACCTCTCCGATTCACAATTCAATAACCCGGATATCTCATGAAAGACCTTTCTTTACTAAAAACCATGTGTGCCATTCATTCTCCGAGCGGGAATGAAGTAGCCATGAAGGATTTTTTGCTCGATTATATTAAAACCGAATCCAAACACTGGAAACACAAGCCGAAAGTCATTCATGGCAAAGGCTTTCAGGACAATATCATTCTGGTATTCGGGAAGCCGCGCACCGCTATCTTTGCGCATACCGACAGCATCGGGTTTACAGTGCGTTACGGCAAGCAGCTGGTGAAGATCGGTGGCCCGCGCCTCGAAAAAGGCTATGCACTGGTAGGTAACGACAGCAAAGGCAAGTGCGAGGCTACGCTCAACATCGTGAACGACACGCTCGAGTATAAAGCCAAACGTAACTTCGATACGGGCACCGAGCTGGTGTTTAAAGCCAACTGGCGCGAAGACAAGGAGTTTGTACAATGCTGCTATATGGACAACCGCCTGGGCTGCTTCAATGCACTGAAAGTGGCTGAAACCCTCAAGGACGGCATCATTGTGTTCAGCACCTGGGAAGAGCATGGCGGGGGCAGCGTATCCTACCTGCAAAAGTATATTGCCGAAAATTACAAGGTATCGCAGGCGCTCATTTCTGATATTTCGTGGATATCCGATGGCGTGTTCCCTGCCAAAGGCCCTGTTATCAGCCTGCGCGACAGTCTTATTCCACGCCGCAGCTACATTAATAAAATCATTGCCATTGCTCAGAACCATCAAGTGCCATACCAGCTCGAAGTAGAAGGAGCTGGAGGAAGCGATGCCAAAGAGCTGCAAATGGCGGAATATGTATGGGACTGGTGTTTTGTAGGCGCTGCCGAGCAATTTGTACACACGCCCGATGAAAAGGTACATAAGAAAGACATTGAAGGGATGATCAATCTCTATAAAGCGCTGATGAAGGATTTATAGAGATTGTATAATATGATGCTGTTTCGTTTTTCTTTTATTTCAAAGCGCCGCCTGTTTTTGGCAATGGTATGTTCCGTTTCTCTTTCCCTGTTTTCGCAGGGAGAAGAGCCGCGGATCGACTCCCTGCTGCATGTTCTGAAAACGGCCGGGCACGACAGCACGCGCGTGAAGGCTTATGCAGACCTTACCGATGCCTGCGAAATGGATGATATCCTGACCTATGCCATTCCGGGGATGAAGCTTTGTGAAAAAGCTATCGCCGAAAAGCGTGAACCGTTGCGGTTTTACCTATGGTATTATGGCGGCCTGGTAAACAATATCGGCTACTACTATTCCAGGCATGGCGATGTGACCAAAGCCCTGGAGTATTACAAAAAGGCGGCGGGTATTCTCGAAAGTATCAATAGTAAAAAAGAAGCGGCGATCCTGCTCAATAACATTGCTTACATCTACCAGAACCAGGGCGATGTACGCCGGGCGCTTAATTATTATTTTGAAAACCTGCGGGTGCAGGAAGAGCTAAAGGACGACAAAGGCATGTCCTACACGCTGGCCAACATAGGCTATACCTATGATACACAGGGCGACGTCGTGAAAGCAGAGGATTATTACAACAAAGCCATCGCGCTCTATGAGAAAACAGGCGATAAAAGCGGTATGGCAATGGTGCTTATAAATAAAGGATTAACTTACAAAAACAACGACCAGGAAAAAGCCCTGGAGCATTATAAAAAAGGACTCGCCTTGTATGAAGAAGCCCATGATACACACGGTGTGGGTTACGCCCTGATGAATATCGGCAGCATCTACTTAAGGCTCGGGAAATCCGATACGGCGCTGGCCTATAGTAACCGTGCGCTCGACCTGATTGAAAAATACGGGTATAATGATATTATTTCTGGAGCTTATACCAACATGGCGCGTATTTTCCTTGAAAAGAATAAGCTCCCCGAAGCCAGGAGTTATGGGCTTCGCAGCCTGGATGTCGCTCAGAAAAGAAAAGCCCCTTCAGATATCAGGACCATCGCCCAGGTATTGAAAGATATCTACAGGAAGCAGAACAATTACAGGGATGCCTTTGCCATGTATAAGCTGGAGATGGAGATGAACGACAGCCTGATTAATGAATCCACTAAAAAGGAGTCTGTCAGAAAGCAGCTCGAGTACGATTACGAGAAAAGGGAGCTGCAAAACCGGGTGAAGCAGGAGCAAAGGCTTTCGGTGCTGAAGCTGGAAAACGAAAAAAAGAACACCAGGAAGAACCTGATCCTGTACGGGCTTATCTTCCTGGCGCTCATCCTGTGCGTGAGCCTCTTCTACCTGTATAAATTCTTTCAGCAAAAGAACATCATCAATGCAGGCAAAAACAACGAGCTCAAGCAAAAGCTGCTGCGGGCGCAGATGAACCCGCATTTTATTTTCAACTCGGTGGATAATATCCAGAGCCTTATCCATAACAAGCAGGACAAGGAGGCCATCAGCTACCTCAGCAAATTCTCCAAGCTCACCCGGCAGATCCTCGAAAACTCCAACGAGAATTACATCAGCCTTGGTGAAGAGCTGGCCATGACGGAAAATTACCTCGGCATTCAGCAGCTGTTGTACAACAACAAATTTAATTACAGGATAGAGGTAGATGAAGCCCTTGACCCGGAAGCGATCCTGATTCCGCCTATGCTCACGCAGCCATTTATTGAGAACGC
>CALRIU020000011.1:0-183142 GCA_943362175.1 Hydrocarboniphaga daqingensis
TCACGCAGCTGGTTGATGAAAATGCAGCAGCATCCTGTTTTGTTGATGGTTCCGGTTAATTTACGCAGGGCCTGGCTCATCAAACGGGCCTGTAAGCCCATACGGCTGTCCCCCATTTCGCCTTCGATCTCCGCTTTTGGCGTTAAGGCTGCCACGGAATCAATGACTACTAAATCCACTGCTCCGGAACGGATCAGGTTATCGGCGATCTCCAGCGCCTGCTCACCGTTATCCGGTTGAGAGATCAGGAGGCTTTTGGTGTCCACGCCTAATTTTTCGGCATAAAAACGGTCGAACGCGTGCTCCGCATCAATGATGGCTGCAATACCACCGGCTTTCTGCACATTGGCAATGGCATGAATGGCTAAGGTTGTTTTACCGGAAGATTCAGGCCCGTAGATTTCCACCACACGGCCTCTTGGCAGGCCACCGATGCCCAGGGCGATATCCAATCCCAGGGAGCCGGTAGAGATAGAGTCCATCGGTTCTACGACACTGTCTCCTAATTTCATCACCGTTCCCTTACCGTAAGTTTTTTCCAACTTATCGAGTGTGAGCTGTAATGCTTTTAATTTTTCGCTGCCTACGGTTTTCTTTTCTAAAGTGTCAACCGCTTCTTCTGTTTTCTTTGCCATGATATATATTTGTTTTTAAGTTACAATTTTTATGCGGATCGCTGTTAACAAAATAGTAACAGGGCCGAATCTTTCACAAAGCTAAATCAAAAAGCAAGCAGGTTGTTGCTATGAATTGTAGCATTACCAAAAATAGCAGAAAAATCAAGGGATTTAAAAGGACTATTTTTTTGTGGTAATCTAAAAAGTCACCACGCAGAATCAAGATACGCTATGGGTTAATGTATTTAGGCGCCCGGGCGGGCCTTCGCGACTCGCTCTTTTTTTGCCATGGAGTCTGCATCGGAAGCTTTAGAGGCGCGCCGGGGCAAAAAAAGGAGCTCAGACAAATCGCTCAGTCCCTGGCGCGGCGCGGCTTCAAGAATGGAAAGTAAATCCACAAAAAACAAGAAAGTACCGCTTGAAGGATAGAACGGAAATCCTTTTTTGCAGGTCACTGAGCAGCACCCTGAGCGGAGTCGAAGGGCGCAGCCGAAGTGCCGGCAAAAAAGATTGAAGTGATAGCCTGACCCTTCCGCGTTCTTTTGCGGAAGGGACACGCCCAAATGTTTTAAAATAATCGTAAGTTGAAGTTTTACTTCTTCTCCGCTTTTTCTTTCTTCCGGAAGTACTTCCTCAGGAGGAAATTATGCTGCAAAGCTTCCAGATCCTCGTCCAGCTTTTTGGAACCGCTGTCGAGGTTCTTCATGGTTTCTTTCAAATGCGCGGCGCTTTGCTCATCTTTCAACAAGGTGCCCACCATGCTCTTCGGATCGTTGGCCGATTGTTTCAGATCCGAAATAAACAGAGAAGCATTGCCTGCCACTTCATTCAGCTCTTTGACCGTGGAGCGCAGGGAAGCCACCATCACCGTGTCCGTTACCAGATCATTGGCAAGCGTCCCTTTCTGATTCAATTTGGAAGTAAAGGTATTTAAGGAAGTCATGAGCTGCTGTGCCTTGTTGGAGGCCGCATTCAAGGAGGCGGTGGTAGCTTCGATGTTTTTAAATACGGCATCATCATTCAGCAATTTACCGATGGTGCCTTCGCCGGCAGCCAGCTTCTTACTGATGATCTTAAAATCGCTGGTGATGGAAACCAGGTTCAGGTTATTTTCCTGGAGCGTGCTCATCATGTCCTCGGTAGAGAGTGTTTTTTCCACGCTGAGTGTATCGTCCTCCGTCACAAAGCTCACGCGCTCCGTACCTCCGTAGATCACGAGGATCTTATTCCCGATCAGGCCATCCGTGCTGATCTTTACCTTCGCATCCCGGCGGATGTACTGCTGGGCTTCGCGGTCGATGTTCATCACCACCTTGACCTGCGAGGCTCCATAAAAGTCTACCTGCTTCACGGTTCCGATCTTCACGCCGGAAAACCAGATATTACTGCCTTTCTGAAGGCCGTTCACATCGTCGAACAGGGTGGTGACCCTTAATTTTTTGGAGAAGGTCTGATGGATATTTCCGATGACTAAAATACCGGCTACCAGGAATATCAATCCAAGGACAACAAAAATCCCGACGGTAACGGCCCGCTTGTTTGGTGATGTGCTCATAGTCTATTGTATAAAATTGTAATTGTAAAAACTCTGTACACGCTCGTCATCCGTCCGGAACACGTCTTCGAAAGAGCCTACTTTCAGGAACTTCCCGTCGAGCAGCATGGCCACGCGGTTGCCCGTGGCTTTGGCGCAGGTAAGATCGTGCGTGATGATGATGGAGCTTGTTTTATATTCTTTCTGAACTTCATTAATAAGCTCGTTGATCTCAATGGAGGTAATGGGATCGAGGCCCGAGGTAGGCTCATCATAGAGCATGATCTCCGGCTTTAAGATCAAGGTGCGTGCAATACCGATACGCTTGCGCTGCCCACCCGAGAGATCGGAGGGCAGCTGGCTGATCTTATCCCTCAGCCCAACCGCTTCCAGTACTTCATGCACACGCTGGTCGATCTCCTTGCGGCTGAGATTTTTAAAATTCATCACCAATGGGAACTCGAGGTTCTGGCGCACGTTCATGCTGTCGTAAAGGGCGCTGTTCTGAAACGAGAAGCCGATTTTAAGACGCAGGGCATCCAACTCCTTTCCTTTCAGCAAGGGCACTTCCTGACCGAGCACATTCACCATTCCTTTATCGGGCGTAAGCAGGCCCACGAGTATTTTGATGAGCACCGATTTTCCCGTTCCGGAACGGCCGAGCACCACCACATTCTCTCCGCGGTACACGTCGAGGTCGATGCCACGCAAGACATTCAGGCTCCCGAAAGATTTATACAGATCCCTGATGGAGATCACTTTTTCGGTGGCGGAAATCTGATGTTCTTCTTTTGATACCATTTTCTAAAAATACCGGAACCAGTTGCTGACCTGTACAATCACCACTTCCTCAATGAATACTAAAAACATGGACACTACCACGGCCTGGTTGGCGGCCTTACCTACACCCTGCGTTCCCTGCGAGGCATAAAAGCCTTTGTATGATCCTACAATGCCAATGGTGAAGCCGAAAAAAATGGATTTGATAACACTGGTAAAGAGATCGAGAAAGGTAATGCTTTCGAAACCGTGCTCGAAAAAGCCGATAAAGCTGGTCGCCTCATGTGCATTGACATTGACATAAGAACCCAGCAGGCCCACAAAGCTGCAGTACAGAGCTAATACAGGAATGGTGATGGTGGTAGCCCACACGCGTGTGACTACTAAATATTTGAAAGGGTTGATGGCGGATACCTCCATCGCATCGATCTGCTCGGTAACACGCATAGACCCCAACTCGGCACCAATGCTGGAGCCTACCTTGCCGGAGCAGATGAGCGCAGTAACCAAAGAGCCTAAGGCCCTGACGACTGCAATGGAAATGAGCGAGGGCAACCAGGACGTGGCGCCAAAAGATTCGAGCGAGGGGCGGGATTGCTTGGTAAATACAAGCCCGGTAATAAAACCGGTGAGCGTGATGAGTGGAAGCGACCTGAGACCGACTTCATAGCATTGATTGATGATTTCCCGGAAATGAAAAGGGGATTTGAATGCTTCCCTGAAAAAACGGCCGGCAAAACGGGCCGCTTTGGCAACCCCCATGAAATAATCATCCACATTCCTGGAAAATACAAACGGTTTGGAATTATGTCCTGCCATACATGCTGAGTAAAACATGAATGCCTGTAAGAACTAAATGCCATCTTAAAAAAGCGGCGATCGGGGAATTAAATCCACAATAAATTAAAATCAGGCAGATTCCGGTTTCTGAGCCATCCCTACAAATGAGTATTTTTTTAACGGTAAGGTCGGAACCGTTTTTTTGCATATATTTGATTAACAGAAATTTATTATATGAAAAGTGTTTATTTTTTCCTGTTATCAGGAATTTTTTCTCTGAGTACGGCTGTTGCCCAGGTTCCTACGGTAGTAGCCATTTCAGGGCCTTCCAGCTCATGCTCCGCTCCTACAGCACCCAAAACCTATTCGGCCGGGGCTACCAACTCTCCTACCTCTTACAACTGGAGCGCATCGCCGTCTACAGGGGTTGTATTCGGCAATCCTAACGGCTCTTTTACCAGCATTTCCTTCCCGTATACCGGCTTTAGCTATACCATCAGCTGCTCGGCGACCAACGCCAACGGAACGGGCAATACATTCGATTACGTGGTCAATGTATTTGAAACACCGACTGTCACTTTTTCAGGCGCCAATAGCTTCTGCCAGGGCTCTTCTACGAATTTATCCGCCAGCCCGACTATTTTGTCGGCCAGCTCTACCCTATCCTACAACTGGTCGCCGGCCACAGGCCTGAGCTCAACCACGAGCTATTCGGTAAATGCCAGCCCGGCAGTAAATACAACGTATACGGTATTATTGACCATCGGCACCTGCACCAACTCACAGCAGGTCAGCGTAAGCGTGAATCCTCTGTGCAACTATGTGTGGCCGGGTGATGTGAACAACGATGGTGTTGCCAACAATATGGACATCCTGGAGCTTGGCCTTCATTTTTCGCAGGCTGGCCCCCAGCGCCTGAGCTACGATAACAGCTGGCAGGCCTTCTATGCCGATGCCTGGTCAGGACTGCTCAGCAATGGTAAAAACATGAACAACAGCGATTGCAATGGCGACGGCGTGATTGACCTCAACGATACGGCTGCGGTGTTCCTGAATTACGGGCTGACACATGCCAGGGCTGGTCAAACCAGCGTGGATCCTGTGCTGAGCATTGTCGCCGACCAGAGCTTTGTGAACCAGGGCATGTGGGGCAGCGCCTCCGTATTCCTGGGAAGCGCCTCCACGCCAATCAATGCGATCAATGGCCTTGCCTTTACGGTTGATTTCGATCAGAGCCTGATTGAGCCTAACAGCTTCTACATCGTGTATCCGGCTTCCTTCCTGAACTCATCGAATCAAAGCTTAAGATTCAGCAAGCTCGATTATGCTTCCGGCTCTCTGTATACGGCCATTACACATACGAATAATACGAATGTAAACGGTAACGGAAAAATTGCAACGATCCATTACAGGATCAACACCAACATCAGTAACACGGCGCCTTTAACGCTCAGCTTATCGCAGGTCGCCCAATCCAACGCCAGCGGCACCTTAACACAGCTATCAGCAGGCTCTGCCAGCGTGGAAGCGATCAGCACCGGTATCCGCGAAATGGAAGCGTCCAACAGCGCGGTGTATCCAAATCCGGCAAGCCAGCACATTTCTATCTTAAGCAAAACGCCACTTGAAAAAATAGAACTGATGAGCGTGACCGGCAGAATATTGTTCAGCGAGACGGTTTCCGGAAACAGCTACGTGCTGGATGCAAACAATTTTGCGGGCGGTGTTTATTTCCTCTCTATTTACAGTGCCGGCCAGAAAACAGAGCGCAAAAAAATAATCATACAGCACTAGGATTTTCTTCGCTGCTCTTTTTAAATAAGGGCATCAGGAAACTATCTTTGTAAGATGGAAGACGATCGACGCATGACAGGTATTTTCCTTACCGGGATTGTTGTATCGTCTTTTATCATTTCCCCGGATGTGATGGACCTCACACTGGTGGCACGTTTCATCACGCTCTCCTTGTTTCTTTTCCTGGCATTTGCCGTATTCGCCAGGAAAACGGCAGTACTGAATGTCAAAGCCGATCTCCCCACGGCGGCTTATGCATTGTATACAGCATTCTGCTGTTGCTCTGTTCTCTGGGCGAATACGACTTCGGAAGCGTTGTTTGAAAGTGCGAAGGTCTTCCTTGGATTTTGTGTATTTCTTCTGACGGTCTTCACACTCCGGCGCGATGATGACACGTGGCTAAACAGGCTGTTGAGATGCAGCATCCTCCTATTCTTCATGGAGCTCATCATCATCGCTATTCAGATGACAGAGCTCGGCGACCTGGAGAAGGATTCCCTTTACAGCATCAGCGGCATGAACGGGCATAAAAACCTGCTGACAAGCTTCCTTCTGCTGAACCTGTTTTTCCTGGTCAAAGCACTATTCCGGTTGAAAAAAACATGGAAAATCCTGGCGGCGGCGGCGATTGTCCTGAGCCTTGGATTGATAGGCCTCCTACAAACCAAAGCGGTGTGGCTTGGCCTCGCCATCGCTTTGCTGATTTATGCTACTGCGCGCCTCTTTATTTCCCTTCGCAAAAACATCAGGATAAAGCTCAATATCTATGCATGGACAGGCATCGTGATGTTGATCGCCAATCTTTTTTTCCTGAAGGTATTGCCGGCCGTCATTGATCGTGGGCTTTCCTATAACGAGGGCGTCAAAGTAGAAGGCGTGAATACCGCCAGCCGAGAGCTGGATGACGAGCGCCTGATGCTCTGGAAAAAAACGGATGCGGTATTCCGTGAAAAGCCACTCCTTGGTGCAGGTATGGGCAACTGGCAGATCTGTTATCCCAAAGCCGGCCTGGATCATTTATGGCGCGCCGAGGAGCTGAACTACACCTTTCAGAGGCCGCATAACGACTGGCTTTGGATTCTTTCCGAAACAGGGCTCATTGGCTTCAACCTTTTCCTCCTCTTTGTGGTTTCCATCCTGGCTTTCCTATTAAAAGGTGCTCTTGCAGCCGCCAATGATATACAGAGGCAACGACGGATCATCGGGTATATGGCGATCATCAGCGCTTTTTTCACGGTAGCTTTTTTTGATTTTCCGCGCGAGCGGATGGAACATACGATCTGGATCAACCTGATCTTCGGGATGGCTTACGTAGAGGTCCGGAGCTCGCTGGCTTTCGGATCTCTCCCGGCATTTGCAGTGCGCCGGGGACATTACCTGGCTGTTGCTACCCTGCTGCTCTTCATCACCGTTGTGGGCATATTGCGCCACCAGGGCGAATATACCCTTCGCAACATGTACCTTGCCAAAAATCGTGGCGAACGCAGGCAGGTCATCGATTTCTGCAAGGAAGCCGAAAGCTTTGCGTATACCATCGATCCTACCTCCCTGCCCCTCTGCTGGTATTCGGGCAATGCCAAAGCCCAGAACAAAGACTTTGCCGGGGCGCACCAGGATCTGCTGAAAGCATACAGGCTTAATCCATACAACCGGAATGTCCTCAACGACCTGGCCTCTTCTTATGCTTTTCGCAACGAGGCGGAAACAGCAAGGAGGTATTACAGGGAAGCGGCGAGGATCAGCCCGAGGTTCGACGACCCGAAACTCAACCTGGCAGCCATGTATATCCGCGAGGAGAATTACAGCATGGCGCTCTACTGGCTGAGCAGGTTGCACCACCCCTCCGAAAGAAGAAGCGCTTACGAACTAATCGTAAAAGCGAATCTGAAGTAGGACAAGAAAACCACATAGCCACACAGGAAGGCATAGGAAACAGTGAGAGAACATAGGGCTTTCGCCCTGGTCCGCGTTCCATTTCTTTCAACCATACTTCGACATCACGATCACGACTTGTCGTGATAACAGCACAGGTATAAGACATAGAATTATATAAGAAGTGAGAGCGGTAATAATTTACCTGATTAGTCCATCCTGTCCTTAGCAGTAGCTATCGGTGCATTGCCTCTGATCTGCTTAATCCGCGTCATCTGCGTTCCATTACATCTTTGCCATATCCATATAAATACATTACACCAAGTGTAACAGCCTGTTCACTAAGTGCCGCTGGTCTTTCCGGCATGCCTGCTTTATGTTTACGAAAAATTAAACACGTCTCATGAAACATACCTTCTTCCTGGCAGCCTTATATTTACTGGCTTTCCGTACAAGCGCCGCCGACACCGAAAAGATCCTCCGGTCGAAACCCGAAAAAATAACCGTCTACCTACAGGGGGCACAGGTGTTCCGCAACAGTGCGGTGAGCCTTCCGCAAGGTGAGAGCACCATCATTTTCGATGGCCTCGAAAAAAACATCGATCCGCAAAGCATCCAGGCGTCGGGCCTCGGCAATTGTGTGATCACTGAAACGCAATATTTACTGCACTACCCTGAGCTGCAAAAGCTGAAGGTGAACGGCAATGTAAAGTATGCCAAAACCCTGAAGATGCTGGACGACTCGCTCATCCTGCTGGGCTACGACACAGAGAGCATCCACAACCAACGCGAAGTGCTGAATACCGAGAAAGGGGTCTTGCTGAATTACGGTCTTTACAAGGGTATTTCCAAAAAAGACTCCATCGCTTTCCTGAAAGACGGCCTGGCATTCCTCCGCGAAAAATTAAATAACATCAACAACGAATTACTTAGGCTTAAAAAAGAGGAGGCAAAGCTAACCGTAAGAATCAGCTCCATCGAAACCCGGAAAGCCCAGATTGAAGGGGAACAGGTCAACAAAGACCTTACCTCCCAGCAGGCAAGCAAGCCGGATTACCGCATCATTGTCACCATCGTGGCGGATGCCCCCACCACCGCTACCATCGGTATTAATTATTTTCTGCCGGATGCCGGCTGGGCACCAACCTACGACCTGCGCACAGAAAGCATGGAAAAGCCGATCCAATTGACCTATAAGGCCACTGTATTCCAAAACACAGGCAACGACTGGAAAGATGTGAGACTTACCCTGAGCACGGCCAATCCGAAACAAAACTTTGCCATGCCTGTGCTGAATCCTTATTTTGTAGATGTCTACAAGAATCACCTCTCTAAAAAATCAGGGCGTTCGGAAAGAAGCAGCTCTTTCAATACCACCACAACCTTAAGCGCTCCCAGCTTTCAAGACGATGCCCAGTCCAATCAGCAAAAGGATGTGGTAATCACCTCCGAAGAAGCGTATGATTATGTCGTGATGGATGAAAACCTGATCCAGGCCGAGTTCGAGATCAAACTTGCCTATTCGATCCCGAGTGATAATAAAAATCACGTTGTATCCATTCTCAACAAAGAGCTGAAAACAAATTACGTTCATAAAACCATTCCAAAACTCGACCTGAAAGCCTACCTCACCGCCCGGATCACGAACTACGAAGAGCTGAACTTACTTCCTGGAAAAGCGAATGTGTATTTCGGAGGTACCTTTGTCGGGAAAACTTTCCTGCAGACGGGCGGCACGGAGGACACGCTGGAGCTTTCCCTCGGACAGGATAAGAACGTGACCGTGATGAGAAACAAGATCAAAGATAAATCGAAAGAGAAAATAGCCGATAACGATAAAATTTATGAAGTGGCCTACGAGATCATTGTCAAGAACGGCAACTCCAAAAGCATAGACATTGAAGTGCTCGACCAGGTTCCCCTGGCAAAAAGCCAGCAGGTGACCATTCAGAAAATGGAGCTGAACGGTGCCAGGCAGAATGATGTGACCGGTGAGATCAAATGGCGCCATACGATCAAGGCGCGCGATAACAAGAAGGACTCTTTCAGCTTTATGGTAAAAGCCCCGAAAAATATGCAGCTGGTTGTGAAGTAATCTCACCGGCGTACTTACCAGGGCACCCGGCTACAGATCGCTGTGGCCGGGTGTTTTTAGTTCAGCAGGTGGTTCTGGAATTGTTTCGGAAATGTTGTCTTGGTGGCAAAGATCAAGGCCATGATAATCATCAGCATGATAAAGATCAACACCCAGTCCAACTGGTTGAGGAAGAACGAAAAGGAAACGATCTTCTGGGAATCGGCATTAATGTGCTTCCCACGCTGCATCTGAATTCCGGATAACTGCTCAAGCTGCTGCAAAGAAAGGTCGAGCGAGGCCTGGTACGATTGCAGGATCGCATGTCTGGCCGGCGCCTGATCGGCACCGGAATAACGCTGCTGCAGGGCAATCATTTTAAAAATGTTCGCGCGGAATTCCTCATACCTGGTTTTTTCTTCCGGTGTAAATTTTGTTTTTTCATAATCGCGGAGAAGGCCCAGGATACTTAAGCTATGAGCACCCGGCAGGGTGACGGCATCGGGCTCCCGGCTCCTGTTTTCGAGTAAAGCCCACTTTCGCTCATGGATCTTAGACGAGAGCTTATAGATATAATCCTGGGCCATGAGCCTGTCGGCATATACTTCGGAAATGGAATTTCCCATTTCGGCAATATTGCGGTTGTAGGCATTGCTATTTGCAAGCTCCAGTGCTCCCAGCGCGAGTAAGAGAAAAATGATCTTCCCTTTTTGTTTGATGGCATACAGGATATTCATGATATATGGTTTTAGGCGGATTCATTACGGACTTCTATGATCTTTAGTGTTTTGGTTCCCGTAGGCATATTCCACTGAAAGGAATACGATTGCCTGAAACCGATCAGGGCAACGCTAATCGGCGCAAATACGGATACTTTCCGCTTCGCCAGATCTTCCTCTTCCGGCAACACGATCTGCAGGCGTATCGGTCTGTTCAAGCCCACATCCTCAAATTCGACGATCGAATTTAAACTCACCACGTCGCCTTGCAAGGCCTCGTCCTTCACAACCTCTGCTTTGGACAATTCTTCACCCAACTGCTTCACCTGGGGCGTTTTTAAACTTGAAATAAGATGGCGTAAAGTACGGTATACTGATTCTGAAATAATTGGTTTCATGTGTTGACATTATTGCTGATGAATGGTTGATGAATGCCGGGGCTCTTGTTGCTTTTCAGAAACGATCCCGGTTTGTTAACATAAACATGAGTTCAAACGCCATCTGCAGGCCTGCTATCGGCCTGAGCAAAACAAGATAGCTACTGCCTGTCGCTGTTTTACAGTGTTCAAAAAGAAAGCGTTGAATAGAAAAGAGAGCCTGTCTCCTGATCCCCGCACAAAAAAAGCGTTGCGGGGCTTAATTAATAAAGACCTTATTATTTGAAGAAAAAATGAGTTTCTTAACTCCTACACCTCTGAAATGAGACATCGATTTTAATATGTTATTTAAATTACTCATTTTTGTCGCCATAAAAGTAAGAAAAAAAACAAGGGGTCTTTGTTAAGATTTGTTGTAAATCAAAAATACCAATGGATAGAAGCGGGATAAGTGCTGAAGGAATCAGGAACAAAACACTATTTATTTCGAAAAAGCTAAGCGACAACAGTGTTTTCAGGGAGCTTGAAACATATGATGTGAGCATTACCGACGAGCCGCTCATCAAGTTCACTCAAATCCCCTTTTCCTATACACCGCAAAGCAAATGGATCTTTTTTTCAAGCAAAAATGCCATAGACTTTTTTTTCGTACAACGCCCGGAGATCGCGGACGGCACCTTATACGGTGTGATTGGCAAACGCTCTGCCGCTCATCTCGCTACATTTGGAAAAACCGCTGATTTTATTGGAGAAGGTGTGGACGTGGTGCAAATAGCCAAACATTTCAGGGAAGTGCTGAAAGACGACAGCGTCTTGTTTCCGCAGGCGATGGATTCGATGCGCAGCATTCAGAAATACATTGCCTTTTCGAATACACTCTTTAATCTGTATACCTACAAGACTGCGATCAGGAACGATTTCGAAATTCCCTACACCAACATTGTTATTTTCACAAGTCCTTCCAACGTGGATGCCTATCTTGCCAAATACAAAGTCGATGAGCGGCAGCGCGTCATTGCTATGGGCAGCGCTACCAGATTCCGCTTATCCGAATACGGCATTAAGAACGTCTCGACTCCCGATGCTTTCGGCGAGGAAGGCTTGATCCAACTTCTGCTGGACAAGAAGAGTTAGCATAACACAATGCACAAAAATTGTAAAATGCAGACGAATTCGTCACCGCATATAGAAATATATCCTATTTTTGCGGCGCTACGATGCAACAAACGCTATCATATAAAATCAGGAAAGCCGCCGGGATCCTTATCCTCACGGCTGTTTTCCTGTCTGTCCTTGCATCCCTGAGCTTACCCTCCATCCTTGAGTTCAAGGATACAGACCAGGAACAGGTATCCTTAAATCTTCCCGAAAAAGACATGAAGGAGTCTTACGAGATTCCGGATCCTGAAAACGAAGCATTGGAAGAAATAGACTTTTACCAGGAGCATTTGCTTCCGGCAGTTATGCCGCACCGCCATGGTTCCGGCCGCCTGTTCACATTCCTCACCACGCATTTGTCCACCGCGGACTCCGACATTCAGCTCCCTCCTCCCGAGTACATCGCTGCTTAGCTCCTTACCTGATCTCCGGGTAAGCAAATGTTCATTGACAGGCTTTGCCTGAAACCCTTAATTTTTTTATTCCCTTGAAACTACCAGGCTTAACAGCGGCCTGCCTCATCGTATTGAGCAGCTGCAACCTTTCAGAACCTACTGAAAAACAACCCGAATCATTTCCTGTCACTTCCGTTGTGAGAGTAGATACCTTCACCTATACGGATTACGTCGCAGAGATCCACGCGCTTCAGAATGTGGAAATAAGAGCGCGGGTGACAGGCTACCTCGAAAAATTCCATGTGGATGAAGGCGTGTACGTCACCCAGAACCAGTTGCTGTTCAGCATCAACAATAAAGAATATGTGGAAGAGCTGGCCAAAACAAAAGCGCTATACAAAAGCGCTGTAGCCGATGTGAACGGCGCCGAGCTGGAGCTGAAAAATGTATTGCAGCTTGTTGACAAAAAGATCGTGTCTTCTACCGAAGTAGAGCTGGCCAAAAACAAACTGGAAGCGAAAAAGGCGCAGATGGAAGAAGCCCAGGCTCACCAGACGCACGCCCAGCTCAAGCTTTCCAACACGGAGATCCGGGCCCCTTTCAACGGGATCATCAACCGCATTCCGCATAAGATCGGGAGCCTGATCGAAGAAGGGACCCTGCTGACATCCATATCGGAGAACGATGAGGTATTTGCCTATTTCGATGTCTCGGAAAAGGAATACCTGAACTATGCGCGTACTATCCGTAAGGATAGCATCAACTCCAAAGTGGCAACGCTCATTCTCGCCGATGGCATGGAGCATCCGCATAAGGGAGTCATAGAAACCATTGAAGGCGTGATCGATGCACGCACCGGAAATATTGCATTCCGCGCGCGTTTTAAAAATCCGGGCAAGATCATCAAGCACGGCGCCAGTGGAAAAATACGCCTACGGAAACCCTACGATGATGTGATGATCGTGCCTCAGAAATCTACCTTCGAGATCCAGGATAAGCTCTATGTGTATGTCGTAGACAAAAATAACAAGATCAGCGTTCGCAACATCGAAGCCAAAACAAGGCTGCCACACCTGTACCTGGTAAGCAACGGCCTTCACGAAGGAGAACGGATCATTTACGAAGGAATCCAGAATGTGAAACCGGAGATGATCATCAAGCCGGAATTAATGACCATGCGACAAATTATTAAAAAGCTCGCCTCAAAATAACAACCCGATCATGTTTAAAAAATTCATTCAGCGACCGGTATTATCCCTGGTCATTTCCCTCTTTATAACACTGATAGGAGCGCTTGCCCTCAGCGGGCTCCCGGTAACCCAATACCCGGACATTGCACCGCCTGCCGTATCCGTTACTACCAAATACACGGGTGCCAATGCCGAAGTATGTGCGAAAGCCGTGGTCACGCCCCTGGAAAGAGCCATCAACGGTGTACCCGGCATGGCTTATATGTCGTCGGTTTCAGGCAATGACGGTACCAGCATCATCCAGGTGTATTTTAAAGTAGGCACCGATCCCGACCAGGCGGCCGTCAATGTTCAGAACCGCGTAGCCACGGTGCTCGACGAGCTTCCGGAGGAAGTGATCAAAGCAGGTGTATCTACGGAAAAAGAAGTGAACAGTATGCTCCTGTACCTGAACCTTATCAGCAGCGATACGACGCTCGATGAAAAGTTCATTTACAATTTTGCGGACATCAATGTGCTCGCAGAGCTCAAGCGGATAGACGGTGTAGGCTTTGCCGATATTATGGGACAGCGCGAATATGCGATGCGCGTATGGCTGAAGCCTGCCAAGCTGGACGCTTACGCGATCTCTGCGGAAGATGTGATCACGGCGCTTCGGGCGCAGAACATCGAAGCGGCTCCGGGAAAGATCGGGGAAAGCTCCGGCAGAAAATCGCAATCACTGCAATATGTCTTACGCTACACAGGTAAGCTCACCCAAAAGGAGCAGTACGAAAGTGTTGTGGTGAAGGTAACCCCGGGCGGCGAGATGCTCCGATTAAAAGATGTGGCAGATATTGAGTTCGGCTCACTGGATTACGATGTGCTCTCCAAAGAGAACGGCCAGCCTTCTGCGGCCATCGTGCTAAAGCAACGCCCGGGATCCAACGCCAGCGAGGTAATCGCCAACATTAAGGAACGACTGGCTTTCTTAAAAGAAACAACCTTTCCCCCGGGCATGGATTATACGATCAGCTATGACGTGTCGCGTTTCCTCGATGCCTCTATCCACGAAGTGATCAAAACCCTGCTGGAAGCCTTTCTGTTGGTGGCACTCGTGGTATTTATCTTTTTACAGGACTGGCGCTCTACCTTAATTCCTGTGCTGGCGGTACCGGTATCCCTGATCGGAACTTTTGCCTTTATGCAGCTCTTCGGCTTCTCCATTAACCTGCTCACGCTGTTTGCCCTGGTACTGGCCATAGGCATTGTGGTGGATAACGCCATTGTCGTCGTCGAGGCCGTGCATGCCAAGATGGAGGAAAGCAACAGCGATGCGAAAACAGCCAGCATGCAGGCGATGGGCGAAATGGGCGGTGCCATCATTGCCATTACCCTGGTGATGTCGGCGGTATTTATTCCCGTAGCATTCCTCTCGGGGCCTGTAGGTGTGTTCTACCGGCAGTTCTCTATCACGATGGCCATCTCCATCATTATTTCGGGTGTCAATGCCCTGACGCTAACTCCGGCGCTTTGCGCCATCATGCTGAAGAATCCGCATCACCATCCTAAGCCGAAGAATCTGCTCACGCGTTTCTTCGATGGCTTCAACCGCTATTACAATTCCATTTCGGAAAAGTACAGAAAGCTGCTGGCACTGATTATCAACAGAAGGGTGGTGACCATCGGTATCCTTGTCGTGTTCGGCCTCGGAACCTGGGGCGTAGGAAAGTTCCTGCCTACGGGCTTTATTCCCACGGAAGACCAGGGAACCATTTATGTGAACGTCACCACACCGGCAGGAGCGACCCTCGAACGGACGGAAGAAGTGATGAACGAGATCGATGTTGCGGCAGCTTCTATCCCCGAGATCGAGTCTACCTCCACCCTCGCCGGATTCAGTATGATGACCGATGGCTCGGGCGCTTCCTTCGGCATGACTACCATCAGCTTAAAGGCCTGGAAAGACCGCAAGCTGACCGCGGATGACATCATCACCCTGCTTCAGGAAAAAACCAGGCACATCAAGGATGCGGAAATCCAATTCTTTCCTCCACCGGCTGTTCCCGGCTTCGGTAATGCCAGCGGCTTCGAATTAAGAATGCTCGACAAGACCGGCTCCGGAAATTTGCAGCAAACCTACGAGGTGAGCCAGAAGTTCATAGAGAAGGCCAAGCAACGCAAAGAGATCAAAACGATTTTCTCAAGCTTTAACCCAACCTTCCCTCAATACCTGATTCATATAGACCAGGACGTTGCTGCTAAGAAAGGAATCACCGTGGATGCTGCGATGAGTAATCTCCAGACCCTGATGGGCAGCTACTATGCCACTAACTTTATCCGCTTCGGGCAGATGTACAAAGTGATGCTGCAATCGGATCCTAAATACAGGGCACAACCGGAAGACGTGTTGAACCTGAGGGTGAAAAACAACCAGGGAGAAATGGTCCCTTATTCGCTCTTCAGCAGGATCGAGCGCATCTACGGTCCGGAGCAGCTTACCCGCTACAACATGTACATTTCCGCGATGATGAATGGGGAAGCCGCCGATGGCTACAGCAGCGGCGATGCAATTGCGGCCATCGAAGAAGTTGCCAGAGAAACCCTGCCCAAAGGCTATGCCTACGAATGGTCGGGCATGACGCGGGAGGAAATCGCCTCAGGCAACCAGGTCATTTCTATTTTTGCGATCTGCTTACTGTTTGTCTACCTGCTTCTTTCGGCGCAATACGAAAGCTTCCTGTTACCACTGCCGGTTCTGTTATCCTTACCTGTCGGTATTTTCGGTTCTGTATTTTTATTATGGATCACCGGACTGGAAAATAATATTTATGCGCAGGTAGCCATGGTGATGCTGATAGGCCTGCTTGGAAAAAATGCCATCCTCATTGTAGAATATGCGGTCTTAAAACAGAAGCAGGGCCTGAGTCCGCTCCAGGCTGCCATTGAAGGCGCGACAGCCCGCTTACGCCCTATCCTCATGACTTCCTTTGCCTTTATCGCCGGATTAATCCCGCTGATGCTTGCTTCAGGCGCAGGAGCCATCGGCAACCGTACCATAGGAACAGCAGCTGCCGGCGGCATGCTGTTCGGCACGCTGTTCGGTGTGGTGGTCGTGCCCGGCCTCTATGTGTTGTTTGCCGCCGGAAAAACAAAACCTAAAAAACTAAAAGAAAAAGAAACTGATCATGTTAGCATCTAAATTGATATATCCGCTTGGTATGATGGCTGCGCTCCTGGTAAGCTGCAAGACCACTGATCTGGCAACCGGCAGCTGGAATAAAAACATTCCCAAAACCTATGCGCCTGCAAGCGACACCACAGATGCCGCTCTTAAGCCCTGGCGCGACTTATTTTTCGATGCCAGGTTGCTTTCCCTGATCGACTCTGCGCTGGCTCATAATTACGACCTGAGAGAAGCCTTACAAAAAATGGAATGGTCGAGGGCAGGTATTCAGTTTACCAAAGGCATCAGGCTTCCGGAAGTAGGCCTGTATGGCGCTGCGGGACAGAGAAAATTCGGGGACTACACCATCGATGGTGTCGGAAATTACGATACACAATTTTCACCCAACATCAATAGCAAGCAACGAATCCCGAATCCCGTACCCGATTATTATGTCGGCGTGCAGTCCTCCTGGGAGATTGACCTGTGGGGAAAGCTGAAAAATAAAAAACGGGCGGCAGCCTCCCGCTTCATTGCTTCCCAATACGGCAAGGACCTTATCGTGACAAAGCTCATCGCCGATGTGGCCCATTCGTATTTCGAGCTCACGGCGCTGGACCAGAGCCTGAAGATCCTGGAAGAGAATATTGCGCTCCAGCAGGAAGCAGTAGATATTGTGAAGATCCAGAAGGAAGCAGGCAAAGCCAATGAGCTGGCGGTTGAGCTATTGCAGGCTCAGCTGCTCAGCTCAAAAACCATCCAGGCAGAAACCAGGCAGAAGCTCGTTGAAACCGAAAGCCGGCTGAATCTGCTGTGCGGATCCTTTCCTAAAACCATTGCCCGCGATACAGCCTACTCTCCTCAAAACATGGTGGCCACAGTCAATACGGGCATTCCGTCTGCACTTCTGAAAAACAGGGCCGACATCCGGCAGGCAGAAGCCCAGCTGATGGCTACCAATGCCGATGTACGATCCGCAAAAGCAGCCTTTTATCCCACACTCAACATCAATGCTTCTGTGGGCTTACAATCCTTCACTGCGATGCTCTTATTCGAATCACCGGCTTCACTGGCTTATAACATCTTCGGTGGCTTAGCCGCTCCCGTTTTAAACCGGAGACAGATCAAAGCGGACCTGATGGCTTCCCGCAGTGAGCAGAAACAAGCCTACATCCAGTATGAGAAAACGGTAGTGAACGGCTTTACGGAAGTATACACCGCGGTAAATGATATTAAAAACACCAACGAGATGTATGCCCTGAAAAGCGAAGAGGTTCAGATCCTGAAACAATCGATCCTGACCTCTTCCGAATTGTTTAAAGCCGGAAGGGCCAATTACATGGAGATCATTCTAGCACAGAAAAATGCCCTGCAATCACAGCTCGAGCTGGTAGATTATGACAAGCGCCGGAACGCCGCTGTTGTTACCTTATACAGGTCGCTGGGAGGCGGCTGGAAATAAAACCCCTACATCATGATACTTGACGCCATTGTACCACTCTTATCCCTCATCGCCCTGGAGGTGATCCTCGGGATCGATAACATTATTTTTATCTCTATCCTCGCCGGCAAGCTCCCGCTGCATGAAGGCAACAAGCTCCGTTACTGGGGCCTTGGGCTTGCCATGATCATCCGCCTTATCCTGCTGGGCTTTATTTCCTGGATCCTGAAACTGGACAGGGAGCTGTTTACGGTTTTCGACACAGGCTTTTCCGGAAAATCGCTGATCCTGCTGGCAGGTGGTATCTTCCTCCTGTATAAAAGTACTAAGGAGATCTTACACCATACCGAAGACACCAGTGGGCCGGAGGTGACGAAGATCAAAACCGGAAGCTTTAAACGGCTGCTGATGGAGATCATTTTACTGGACCTCGTCTTTTCGGTGGATTCCATCATCACAGCCGTAGGCATGGTGCAGGAGCTCTGGATCATGTATGCGGCCGTAATCGTAGCGGTAGGCATCATGTTAGTGGCCTCGCAACCCATTGCCCGGTTCATACAGAATCATCCTTCTTTCAAAATCCTGGCGCTTTGCTTTTTAATGATGATCGGACTTTCGCTGATCGCCGAAGGCATGCACTTCAAGATTCCGAAAGGCTATATCTATTTCTCAATGGGCTTTGCCTTTATGGTAGATTTTATACAGATGAAGAAGTTGAAGAGGTAGTGTGTTTTACCCTGGATCAGTTCATATAATAAATTTAGACTGAGATAATTAAACTGCATAATTTGGTTTCGGAAGATTACAATAAAAAATACAAACTACTATAAGTGTTTTAAAAGAATCTCCTGAAAACTCTTTTTCAATGATGCTTTCCAATTTCATTACTTTAGTTTTGACTTAACCATTGCAAAAAAGCTGTTACTTTTAATTTGCCTACCATTATTTGTTCTTTGCATGGCACAGTTAAGTGAATTTGTATTTTCCTGTTAAAATGATGCGACGCCTCTTTTACTGCTTTCCTATTGATAAGGAATTGGCGGTTTGCACGAAAAAAATGGCTGGTGAACAGATCCTCCAACTTATCTAGTTGTTGAGATACTATAAAACTCTTGTGCTTGAATGTATAAGCAAAGACTGTATTATTCTCAATGTAAAAATACGCAATTTCTGCTCCGTCGAAAGGTATAATTCTATCTTCCTGGTGTACCAATACCGAAGCAATTTTGGCAGGCTTTAAATGTTTTTTAATGGCGCTCAAAATAGAAGAATAATCCTGACTGGCTAACGAAAGCTTAGCCTTTAAATTTTGATATTTTTCAAGAGCTTTTGAAACAGTTGCTTTACTAAATGGCTTAAGTAGGTAGTCTATACCAACTGCATTAAAAGCATTCAGCGTATACTCGCTATAGGCAGTGCAAAATATGATGGGAGTTGTATTTTTAGTTTCTTCGAAAATCTCAAAACTAAGTCCATCGCCTAATTGAATGTCAGAAAATATCAAATCGATGTCTTGATTCTCATTCAGGTATTTGACAGCTTCCTCAACCGAATATAGCATTGCAATAATTTCGGCTCCGATGCCCAATGCTGTAATTGTTCTCGCCAGATCTTTTGCTGTTGGCTTTTCGTCTTCAATTATTACAACTTTCATAGGTAATAAATTTATGCGGGTAGTAATTGAAGTATAACTGAGAAATTACCTTCCTCATCTTTAACTTCAATTTCTTTTCCTGTGATTAGCAAATGCCTTTGATTTAAATTAATTAGTCCGGTACCTGAAGGTTTTTCCACTACTTTAGTATTTTCCTTATTATTACTCACTCTTAGAGTTTTGTCCTTATAAACGATATGCAGATTTAATGGTTTTTTTTCAGTAAAGTAATTATGCTTAAAAGCATTTTCGACTAAAACCTGTAGAGCGTAAACCGGAATTTTTAATTTAAATGCTTCGGGCGGAATATCCAATGTAAATAAAAAGGCTTTTTCAAAACGCACCTTTTGTAATTCAATATAGCCTAATGTAAATTCGATTTCATCTTCCAGGGGCACAGCTATTCTTGTTGGCGCTTTAACAGAGTATCTCAAAAATTCGGACAATTTTAGTGTATAATCTTCGGCTTCATCGGGTTTTTCTTTTATTAAAGATTTTAAAACGCTTAATGAATTAAACAAAAAATGAGGCTGTAATTGCTGTAGAAGGATTTGTTTTTCAGCTTCACTGTTTTGGAATTTTAGTTGTTGGACTTCCTGCTCAGCCTGGGATTTTTTAAATACCGTTACAATAGAATTACAAAGCATAATTATAATCGCATTAAATACAACGGAAGTTATGAATGGATGGGTCACATAAATCGTAACACCGCTTTCTGTAAAGTCTGGTCTGGATAAAAAGATTTTTTCTACTGTTGAAAAAAAGAACTGAAAAACAAAATTGGAAAAACAACTGAGTAGAAATTTTTGCCAGTTTTTTAAATGGCTGTGTTTTAAAGTAAGATAAATATTAATAAGCCATACCAGAAATATGTTTATAGAAAGACCAACTGCAACAGATAAAAACCTGCTCAATGTGATTTTATCAAAAATATAAAAAGGACTTACCCCATATATTGCTAAAATGGGACTTGAAATTATTGCATATAAGTAAAGGGCTTTTTTCATTAACAATATTCGTTTTTCGAAATCACCAATCCATGGGAATTGATTACTTAATAATTAAATGTAACGAATAAATCGCCTTAATATTTCTGCTAACTGCAAATTTAATCACTGTTAGTATATCTTCGGATTTCCATGTCTGGATATTAATACAATTATAGTTCTATAATTTTAAGGTGTTACATTTTTCTTTGTTTGAACCGTATGCGCACTAAAGTAGCCAAGTGTAGCGCCGGTAATATTAGAAACCGGATTTGCAGGTGTTGCACTTGAATTAGGCCCACTGCCATTTTGACTAAGGCTGTAGAAATAGAGTTGAGTAGCTTTATCAATACACATCATCATTATTACTACCGTATCTCCTGATTTAAATTCCAAGTCTCCATCCGTCAAAGATCTTTTATTTGTAGTTCCGTCACTTATTTGATCGTCTAAAAGAAATATGTTTTTACTTTCCTGTTGATTATTTCGCAGTTTGAATCTATAATAATTCCCTTTTCCTGCCGGATCTGTATAAAGTGGCGTTGCAGCTATCGATCCGGGAGGTCCAAGTCCTGAACCTTCCCCAATTAAAACAGAATCAAGATTTATTTTCTGCGGCATACTGGAAGATGCCGAGTAAGTTTTGCCATCAGCGGTAACATTTAAATAATATGTTCTCCCCGAAATACCAGGCAGCGTGCTATTTTGGTAAACTCCCGGTGATGATTCGTTTAATGTAACGGAATTCCCTGCATTGTCGCTAATGGTTACATAGGCTCCGGTAACTGCCGGAAATACATTATCTTCACTAAAATTAACTGACTTCGTGATTTTTACTGTATGTGGTGTTGATGGGCTGTCCGTCACTACTCCTTCAATCATGACAACGGGATCCTGATCTTTTAAATCAATATTAATTACTTTTTGGCAAGAGTATAGGGTATTCATTAATCCAAAAAGTAATATTGTTTTTGTATTTTTCATATCTGTGATTCTTATGTTAAAATTTAAAATTGTAAGTAACCGAAGGCACCCATCTGAATAATGCGGTCTGAACCGCTTCCGTTTTTGTTGGATCGTTCTTGTTTTGTTGGAATGTTACAGTCCATGCATTTTGCCGACCATATATGTTGTAACAACTAAAATTCCAGCTACTTTCAAATTTTTCAGTTTTTTTTCTAAACCACGTTACACCAATATCCAACCTGTGGTAGTTCGGCATTCTATATCCGTTCCGCTCTGTGTATAAATATTGTGTTTGTCCATCAACAGTATATTTTCCACTAGGAAATGTAACTGCACTTCCAGTATTTAATACCCAACTCGCAGAAAGTGACCATTTTTTACTAAAATCATAAATCCATACAACGGATATGTCATGTGTTCTGTCCTGTTTGGCAGCATACCAATCGCCATTATTAATACCCTCTATTTTCTTTTCGGTTCTTGATAGCGTATACCCTATCCAACCATTCCATTTTCCGTATTTTTTTTTGAAGAAAAACTCAATACCATATGCCCTGCCTTTTCCAAATAATAGTTCACCTTCTATTTTATCATTAGCTCTTACATTAGCTCCGTTTTTGTAATCAATCTGATTCTGCATATTTTTATAATATACCTCTGTACTAAATTCATACATATTATCTTTGAAATTTTGATAGTATCCGAACGAAACCTGATCGGAAATTTCAGGCTTGACATTTTTACTACTCATTATCCATAGGTCAGTAGGAGTGGAAACTGTTGAGTTACTTAGTAAGTGTAGATTTTGTATATTTCTCGCATAGCCCGTTTTAATGGATTTTGTTTTACCAAGCATATAAGATGCTGATAAACGAGGCTCCAGATTGATGTAATTCTGTACCGTTTTATTTTTAGCATAAAGTGTTGTGTCAGTTGCTATACCCGCTTTATCATAAGTATAAAACGCTCCTTCACCAATGGCGTTGAAAAAAGTTGTTCTTAAACCATAAATTATACTGATCTTTTGCGTGGGCTTCCAATCATGTGATATGTATAGCGCATTCTCTAATCCAAAACGATCCTGTAATGTTATATAATTTTGAGTTTTGTCGGATGATTCTATTTGTCCTGGAGTTAGACTATGATGAATACAATTAAACCCGAATTTTAAACTGCTCCGCGGATTGACTATATAAGTCAAGTCTTCCTTTAAATTATAATCGCGAATTTTGGATTTAATATCAATAGTATTCGATCCAGAATTAATCGATATTTTATAATTAAAATTACTGAAGATAAAAGATGTGTTTGAAAACAACTTCGGGCTAATAATTGAATTCCATCTAACAGTTCCTGTTCCATTACCCCAATTTAATCCAAAAGTGCTCAATCCAATTTTATCTTGTCCAAAATAGCCAGAGATAAATACCCTGCTTTTATCATTAATGATATAGTTTGCCTTTAAATTTATATCATAGAAATATAATGAAACATCTTTATAGTCTGGATTTGTGCGAATAAAAACGTCTGCATATGTTCTTCTAGCTGTAATTAGAAATGAACCCTTATCTTTTACGATCGGGCCCTGAAAATTTAGCCTTGACGCTATAATACCAATCCCTCCCCCAACGTGATAATTCTGATCGTTTCCTTCATTCATTTTCACATCTAAAACCGAAGATAAGCGACCTCCATATTGTGAAGGCATTCCCGCTTTGTAAACAGTGACATCCTTAATAGCATCGCTATTAAACGTTGAAAAAAAACCTAACAAGTGTGAAGCGTTATATACAGTTGCCTCATCTAATAATACAAGATTTTGATCTGCTGCACCACCCCTCACATAAAATCCAGCATTCCCATCACCTCCGGATTTAATTCCAGGTGTTAATTGTAATGTTTTTATAATATCTTTTTCACCTGCAAAAACTGGTATTTTCGCAATTTCTTTCACATCTAATTTTTCCATGCCACCTTGGGCATTAGTGACATGATCGTCTTTTTTCTCAGCTGTAACTTCAATTTCACTGAGTAATGAAGCATCTTCTTCAAGGGCGGCATTTAATGTTATGTTCTTATCCAATACTATTTGCCTGTTGATTTTTTTAAATCCCATATAGCTAATTTCAATCGAATATGTACCTTCTTGTATCGTTAGAGAATAAAAGCCATACTCATTAGTAGCGCCACCTATTCCACTTGCTCCTGCCACTTTTACGATGGCCCCAATCACTGTTTCACCCGTTTTTTTGTCTTTAATAGTTCCGCTAATAGTGTGTTTTGCAATTTGTGATGTTAAGGATAGATTTAATAATCCTATTAATACCAGCGTAAAAAAATATCTTTTTTTACAATTGAATGGCGTGTTCGAATTCTTATAAGTCATATTGAATAAATAAAAAGTCTATGGTTTCAGAAACAAAAATCAAACTTGCTTTCTATAAAACCTTCGCAAAAAAATTAAAGTGGACAAATTGAACAGTGAACTGGAAATAATTTGAGATTTTGTAAATCAATCGTATTATTATTCTTTTATTTTCTAAATTACACTGCGCTTCTCCTATTGAGCTTCTTTTAACCGGATGGCTTTCGGTTGTGAGCTTTCCATTTTTGCAAACAAACTGTTGTAGCGAATGTATGCCGTACCAAATGGTGAGTTAAGTTTTTTGTAATACCGGTGAGATCAGCGATTTCTTTTAAGAACGCATTGAAGCGCTGATTTGTGAGCATGGGTAAATGTGTTCCATCTCTTTTTACCTTGGATATTTTTTATATGAATCTAAAATTTCAACCGCTTCGGGCAATAGAGGGATTTGCGATTTCCCATCTGTCTTTTGACGATAAACGGTAATCCATAATTTCCCATCAATTCCTTTATTGCGATTTTCCGGTTTTAAATTCAATGCATCTACATAGGCAAGGCCTGTATAGCATGAAAATACAAACATATCCCTAACAGCTCGCAGGCTGTTGTTTTCTATTTTTTACTCTCAATCCGGAATATTTCCTGGAGGCTTCTGTGGCCAGCTGCTAAACATGGAAGCGGTCGATAACCATGCTTGCATGAGGAGAACCAATGTTTTAAGACTATGGGCCTGGTTATCGGCTGAGTTCTTTTAAAAAAGCAGCGAATTGGTAATTCGAATGCCTTTTGCAATAACATCCCAGTTGCGCAATACCACAGAACCTGTCCCCTCATTGAACCAGCGCCGCCCCTTAATATGTAAGAAACACCTTCCGGCCACGAATAGGAAAATTCCGGATCATTACTTCATCAAAAAAGCCCTTGGAAGTCAGCTTGTTGGAACTATAATCCTTCCTGACAGTGAGAGGTAAGCTCAAAATATTAAAACAGTCCTTCAGGAAGAATGAGTTTTAGAAAGTCGCTCATAAGAAAATTTAAGACCTCAAAAATCAGATTTTCCTTTCCCCACAACTTTTGTCCCTGATCCTACATATCTAAAATGTAGACTACAAACATGCCTGCATAAAAAAAGCCCTGTATTTCTACAAGGCTTTTACCGGTTTTTTTGTCGGGGTGGCCAGATTCGAACTGACGACCTCCACATCCCAAATGTGGCGCGATACCGGGCTACGCTACACCCCGAACTTTCTCAAAAATTGAGAGTGCAAATATAGCACTTTTTTTTAATCCCAAAATATTTTTTGAAAAAAAAGCGTCACAATTTCTCGTGACGCTTTTTTTAGTTTAATATCGGAGCTTATTTTGCAATCACAAATTTGTTGGTGATTGTTTTAGAGCTACCGGCTTTTACCTGGTAGAAGTAGATACCACTGTTTAAATTGCTCAGGTTCAGGTCTACTTTATTGAAACCTGCCGTACCGGTCAGGCTTGTAGAATAAACGATCTGACCAACCGCATTCATGATGTTGACATCCATTTTAGCGTTATCGTTCAGGGTAATCTCTAAAGTACCGTTGTTAGCAGCAGGGCTTGGATAGAATTTGTATCCTGTTACCACAGAATTTTGTTCTTTCACACCTACGTCTGTCGCACAGGCACCGATCTCAGCAACAGGAAACTTAAAGTATACCATGTCGTTGATACCTGTATTGTCGGCCTCATCTTTGTTATCGCCAGGGTTTGTACCCGGAATACCATTACCCGGACCTAAATCCCTTTGGTAAAGGATGTGCAGGTTTCCGTCAACACGCTTAGCCAATGAGCCAAGAACACCTTCGTAAACAGCACCGCCCGGAGAACCTACGATATCGCAAGGATCTGTCCAGGTTGCACCACCGTCCGTAGATTTGATCACGTATTGGTGACGCACCAGTTTCTCAGAGTTTACCAAAGACATCAAGCTATCTACAACTGATGAATAAGATAAGTACATCACGTTGCTTGCATCAAATGCCACGCTTGGGTATGATGTTAACGAGTTGCCCCATAATCCGAAAGAGAAGTTACCGGCTACAGAAGGAGTCGGGAAGAAAATCGTTCCTTGCTCACCTAAATCCTCGATAGCGGCAATCACAGTTCCGCCAACATCTGCCGGCATACCTTCTTTCCACATATTCAGACCATCAGTTGCAGGGAAATAGCTATAGCCACCGTTTGCCTGAGGAGTTGTCTGAAGAATTCTTGAGTTACCATAGAATACATAAGCCTTTCCTGAGTTATCCAGACCAACGGAGAAAGTACCGTCGTTCGTCAACACAGTATCCGCTACGTTATCACCATTGATATCAGTAGTCGTTGTAGCAGGGTTCCATTTTGCCAGAGGGAATTTCAGAATCGTTGTTGCCGTCCAGGTAACACCGCCGTCTGTGGATTTTGATAATACCACATCTTTTCCGGCATCACCGCCAACAACCGCTACCGTTGCGCCTTTTGCAGCAATAGCATAGCTATCGCCACCAAAGCCCATGAAACGGGTTGTATTGTCTAAACCTGTAGGAATCGTGTTAACCAGATCCCAGGTAACACCTGCATCTTTTGAACGGGCAAAGCAAATTGCACCGTTCAGCCCCTGGTACATAGAAGCACCTGCAGTTGTTGTTTGCTGAGTTACAGAGATTGTATAGATCGTATCTCCTGACGCTACCATACGTGGCCAGTAGTTGCCACCTGCTGTCGCAGTAGGAATCGCAAAAGCATTGGTCCATGCACCTGTGCCTTTGGTTGCCCTTGTCGCCAGGTTCAGTTTGCTGGCACCACCATCGTGAGATAAGATCAGCTCCTTGTTGCTCCTGGTATTAACAACGTTACCCCAACCAACACGGGTCGCTTCTACCCTTGCCGTTGGCTGAGCGCCCCAGGCTGTACCGTTGAAATAGTTGTAGCCTGTACCCCTGTTAGGATATGAAGGGTCTCCTCCGGTTAGCTCCATGGTCCATGCTACGGCAATACTGCCATCCGCATTTACAAAGATCCTGTCGCCAACACTGCTGTTACTCTGCAGGTCATAGTACGTTTTACCAACTACGGTAGATGTCACAGCAGCTACCCGTTTAGAATCGTCAGTAGTTTTCTTTCCGGAACTCATGAGGCTAGGCAATGTCGTCGGGTCAATAGCCGTCGGATTCTTCATGATAGCCATATTGGCAATGTGTGCAGGAATTCTTTGCGATATTTCCTTCTGTCTTTGAGACACCTGAGCGCTAAGCAAGCCGGAAATCACAATACCTGTCGTTAAAAGTACTTGTTTTTTCATGTTTTTAATTTTTTAATTGAACAACGTTTAACGCAAACCTAACAAAAAAATAGCATAATGTTAAATTATTTAACAAGAAAATGGCTTTTATAAAAATTTCGTCAAACCCTCAAGTTTCATGCCACGCGAGCCTTTGATAAGCACTGTATTTTCAGCAATAACGTGCTCTTCCAGATATTTTCCAATATCTGCCGCATCCTTAAAAAAATGATACATCGGGTACTGCGTCTTAAATTTATAGAACAAGGCGCCTGCAAGGTAGACATGGCTTAAGTGAAGCGCCTGCAATTTTTCAAGGATCTGGCGATGCTCCTCCTCTGCATACTCGCCGAGCTCAAACATATCGCCCAGGATCAACAACTTTTTTGAAAAAGGCTGCTCCGAAAAATTATGGATAGCCAATGCCATGCTCGAAGGGTTTGCATTGTAGGCATCCAGGATAAGTGTATTCCTCTCCGTCTTTACCACCTGCGACCGGTTCATCTCCGGTTTGTAACAGGCCAGCGCTTCGTTGATATCTGCAACAGGCACTTCAAAATAATGGCCGATGGCTGCTGCGCAGAGGAGGTTGATAAAATTATAATGGCCAAACATGTGTGTGCTTACCAGGGCCCCCTCTTCACTGCTCTTTTCTTTAACGTTCCATTTGAACGCCACGTATTCCGATTGCAAAGACAAGCGGCCGTGTACATCAAATTGCTCCAGCTCTCCGAAGGTATATGTTTTCAATCCGGCAGCCAGTTCCATCAGCACCGGGTCGTTCCCGTTCACGAATACGAGCCCGTCCTTTGACCTCAGGTAATGATAGAGCTCGCTCTTGCCCTTTTTAATGCCCTCTACGCCACCGAAACCTTCCATGTGAGCCTTTCCTATATTGGTAATCAATCCGTAGTCAGGGCCAGCGAGATCGCTTAAAAACGCGATTTCTCCCTGGTGGTTAGCGCCCATCTCCACAATGGCCATATCGTGTTGCGGACTGACCGAAAGCAGGGTAAGCGGCACACCGATGTGGTTGTTGAGGTTCCCCTTGGTCGCATATACCTTATACTTCATGGATAATACGGCATGAATCAGCTCTTTGTTGGTGGTTTTGCCATTGCTTCCCGTAATGCCTATGACAGGGATTCCCAATACCTTCCGGTGGTGTTTTGCCAGTTGTTGCAGCGCCTGCAGGACATCCGGCACCAGCAGGATGGTTGTTCCGTTGGCATAGCCCGCATGATCCGTTATCGCATAGCGGCAGCCCTGCTCGATGGCCTGGTTCACAAAAGTATTCGCATCAAAGTTTTCCCCTTTCAGGGCAAAGAAGATGCTTCCCTGCTCAATCTTACGCGTGTCTGTGGTGATTTTCTGTCCACAGCTTATAAAGAGCTCATAGAGCCCGGCAATGTCGGTATAGATCATCTGATAAAGAATTTTAATCCGCACGGTCCTGCGGCAAGCATAAAAGTAAAAAGCCTCCCGCGTTGCTGCGGAAGGCTTTCGTGATAGTTTTCAACACTCTTATTTTCCTAAACCTACAGGGCTGCCCACACGGGTCATCGCGCACCTGAAGCCTAAGTATGCAGTCGATTGTCTTTGATCCAGGTACCTTCTGGTGCCGGGATTCAACCAATAAGCCCTGTCTCTCCAGCTACCGCCTTTGTACACACGTGACTTATCATTGATCAGGGATGTCTTAGCGTATTCGTACATTAACTTATCCGCTTTATCAGCGTAAGCATCTTCGCCTTCCAGGTAGTATAAGCTGGAGTTGACATCACCGTCGAGGTAGCTGATATAATCAGATGTTTTGTAGTTCCTGCGCTCATCGAGGTTATCGGTAGATACGGCAGAAGAAACTTCCCTCCACTGTACGCGGCCCGGGATGTCTGATTTACCTTCAGCGGTTACGTTTTTATTTCCGTTCATCGCATCGATATCATTCGGGTTACCGGTCATTCTTGTGAGAACGCTGTCAATAACCTCCGTCGTTTCCTGGCTCACCCCATGAGGACCTGCCGGGTTCACTTTTTGTTTGAATTTCTGGAATACAGGACCGTCAATGTTTGTAGAGATTGTACCGTCGGTACTGTCTTTCACCTGGGTTGTAAATACATTACCGCGGAAAGGCCTGAACTCGTCGGCATCCTGCATGGTTGTAGCTCTGTAAACGTCCATTACCCACTCCGCTACGTTACCGGCCATGTTATATAAGCCGTAATCGTTTGGCCAGTATGAATACACAGGAGCCGTTACGTCGGCATTATCATTCAGGAATCCTGCAGTACCCATCATATCCCCGTTACCACGCACGAAGTTACCTAAGATCTGACCGATGTATTTATCGTCGGAGTTACGGATACCGTGACCATTCCAAGGATAAATCCTTCTGTCGGTGATACGTTCTCCGATAGTGTTACCAATTAAGCCGTAAGCTGCATATTCCCACTCAGCCTCTGTCGGGAGGCGGTATTTCGGTAAAAAGATCCCGTCTTCCATTTTCACATCCCTTTCAGGGTTTTGCTCGTCGAAAGAAGGCAATTTTTGTTTTAATTGTCCTTGCCATTTACCGGCCAGGTAAGCTTCTGTACTAAAGTAGTCCTGATCGGATGGGTTCGGAGTATGCTCCAGTAAACCTTCGCGGATGAGGATGAACTCATTCACGCGGTCTGTTCTCCAGGCGCAGAACTCATTTGCCTGCAACCAGTTGACACCAACTACCGGGTAATCGCGGTAAGCCGGGTGACGGAGGTAATATTCTACGTAAGGCTCGTTATAAGCCAGCTTTTCACGCCAAACCAGGGTATCAGGCAAAGCTTTCTGATAAATATCCGGGAATGTAGGACCGAATACACGGCCTGTCCAGTATAAATATTCCAGGTAAGAATAGTTGCTTACCTCTGTCTCATCCATATAAAAGGAAGATACCGTAACACGGCGCGGCACATTGTTCCACTCATAAGTTACATCCGTTTCGGTACGGCCCATCGTAAAAGTACCACCTTCCACCAGTACAAGGCCTGGTCCTGTCTCCTGCTCTTCATATGGCATCTTTTCAAAACCGCCATTATCCGGGTCATTGTAGGCCCAACCGGTTACGGGAGAACGCTCTTTGGCACAGGATACGGCAACTATGGAAAGAATTAATGCTAGTGCTCTGCTGCTTTTGATGAATTTAAACTTCATGATCTGGGTTTTATTTAAGGCTATAACGAAAGTCTGTTAAAAAGGTTACAAATTATTTTTTAGAAGGAAGGACAGCTGATGGTCCTGTATTTCTTTTTCTTAGGACGGCATTCGAACTGGATCTGTAAAGATACCTCGTGAGAACCCGCTGTATTGCTGGAGAGTTTAGAAACAGTCACGTCGTAGCTGTAGCCTACTTTGAAATGGTCGGTCTGAAGACCCAGCAACACGATGAACGCATCGGAGTTCCTGTACCATAAGCCACCTACAAAAGAGCCTCTCACAAAATACAATCCCAGGTTGAGCTGGGTAAAGTTTTGCTGCTGCTGGAACAGGATGTTAGGTGAAATATAGGACTCGCTGCCTTTTTCCAATGGAATGATCGCACCGGCATGCCCTGTGATTTTGAAAGGCATTTTTGAGTTGCCCTGCAGGCCTTCTTCCGGCTGCGTCATGTGGTGAACGGCTAAGCCGACAAAGTATTTTTTGCTGTAGCCCAGTAAACCGGCAGAAAAATCGAGGTTGGTCTTGGTCTGAGAAGGAATCTGCTCGTTGGTGTTCCAAACAAAACCTCTGCGGGCATCGATCATATCTCCAAAGTTAAGCTTGGTCCTGTCGAGCGATTTCTGAAAGAAACCCGCCTGGAGGCCGGCTTTAATAGAGAACTCACGGTTTACGGGTAGAAGGTAGGAGTAGATCAAGCTTGCTGAAGTGGTCTTTAGCGTTCCCCTGGCCTGATCGTCCTGCGTTACCAAAAGCCCCAAGCCGCCACTGAGAGCGTCGAAATGCTGGTCATAAGAAGCGCTGTAGGTTACGTAAGTTCCGGAGAGGTTAGGCCATTGGTTACGGTAATTCATGCAGATTCTCGGACATCTTGCGGTCCCTGCAAAAGCGGGATTCAGATAAAGTGGGTTGGCGTAAAACTGGGTAAACTGAGGGTCCTGAGCTTGCAAGTCTTGTAAAGTGCCGGTCACACAAATAATTGTGAGTAATAAGTAAAGTTTTTTCGCCATGTAAATTTTCACTTAAATCTATTCCTAATCACAAATATAACAGTCTGTTTTGAAAAATAAAAACTTTTGTGCAACAATATTTTATTTTCTTTGTCGTTGAAATATCAGATACAATCACCCAAAACACCGAAATGCGTTCCACCACCAAAGTCCGGCTAACAATTTTAGTTTTTGTTACCTTCTGTTTGGATGCCATGTATGGACAGATCAGAGAGTTTCAGAAACCTACCGAAAAGCCTATCGCTGCCGATGTATCTCCCGTATCAACGCCTAAAGCTCCTTTTCTGTCGAATGCCCAATACAACACCCGGAAACAAAACCTCCCGTTTTTCAGGCATTCCATCGCTATCAACGGAACTTCCATCCCGGTGCTGAGGTTGGATAATCCTGTTATACGCGAGCTTAGCTCTGCGGAACTGGCGCAGATCCAGGGCTACAAAAATTTTATTACTTCCGACTTCGAGGTTTCGTACAGCACTGCCAGATCGCGCCATCAGCAGATCGTGTACCAGAATACAGTGCCTATCCGCTTAAATCCTTCTACCAACCGTTACGAGTACCTTGAAAGCTATACGCCTGTGTGGCATTACCAGGCCCCCAACACCGCCATACAGCCGGCGGCCCTCCGAAAAAATGCAGTGTCTTCTTTTGCGTCCGGCTCGGTGCTGGCCAATGGCAAATGGTATAAGATCGGTCTTAGCCAAACCGGCATTTACAAAATGGACAAAGCCTTCCTGGCTTCGCTGGGGCTGAACCTGTCGGGCGTGGACCCTAAGAATATCAGGGTCTACGGCAACGGAGGCAAGCTGATGTCTGAAAAAAATGCGGATTTCAAATACGACGACCTCACTGAAAATGCCATCGTGGTCGTCGGGGAAAATGATGGAAGCTTTGATAACAGCGACTATGTGCTATTCTACGGGCAGGGCACCGAAACCTGGAAATATACCCCGACCGGCGGAAATCCGTTCAACTACATCCCGCACCTGTACAGCGACACGTCTTATTATTTCCTGACGGTGGATCTCGGGCCCGGCAAGCGGGTGGCAAGCCAAGGCTCCTCTTCCGCCACTGCCAACAAAACAACCAATACACAGGATTGCTACGGCGTGCATGAGCTGAACACGCTCAACGTGGTGAAAAGCGGACGCGAGCTGTATGGTGAAAAATTTGATTTCAATACTTCTTATAATTTCAGTTTCAACATTCCGGATGCGGTAGTCGGCGACAGTGTATCCGTCAGGACCAGCGTGCTTTCCAGAAGTAACCTGACATCGGTATACCAGGTGAATTTCAACACCGGCAGCTTCCAGATCTCCTGTAATCCAACCAACACCAATGATTATACTGCTGACTTCGGATATCCCGGCGAAAATTTTTTGACGGGTGTCCTGGGAGCTTCCCCGCTGCAGGTAACCGTTAGCAAACAAACCAGCCAGGCGATCGGCTACCTCAATAAGATCGTCTTCAATGCGCGCCGGAGCCTGATCTACAGCCAGTCGCAATTTAACTTCAGAGACCAGCGTGTAATCGGCGGCTCCAATACCTTTGCCAGGTACCTGGTAACGAATAACAGCTCTACTGCGCCTTTGATCTGGGATGTGACGGACCCGCTGAATGCCAGGAACCAATTGTATACAACGGTGGGTTCGCAGCTCGATTATACGGCTACGGCCGATTCGTTGAGAGAGTTTTGTGTGTTCTCTGCCAACCAGGCCTACACGCCCAAAGTGTACGGTTCTGTTGCCAATCAGAATCTGCATGCGATCCAACAGGCCGACTTCGTCATTGTGACGCATCCGGCCTTTATAGCCGATGCCAACCGCGTTGCCAAACTTCATAAGGACTACGACGGGCTTTCTTATGCCATTGCCACTACCGAGCAGGTATACAATGAGTTCTCTTCCGGAACACCCGATATCAGCGGGATACGGCAGTTCGTAAGAATGCTTTACAAACGCCCTACCGACGCAAACCCGATGGATACCGATAAGGTAACAAAATACCTTTTGTTGCTGGGCGATGGCTCTTACAAAAACAAGCCGATCAACCAAAGCGGAAACAGCGCATTAATTCCGACTTATCAGACCTACAATTCCAGCTCATACGCCAACTCCTTTA
Organism: Hydrocarboniphaga daqingensis; assembly: GCA_943362175.1. Classification (GTDB taxonomy): domain Bacteria; phylum Bacteroidota; class Bacteroidia; order B-17B0; family Aurantibacillaceae; genus UBA4416. Next base: position 33,463 of record CALRIU020000011.1, read on the forward strand.
CTTCGGATGACTTTTTTGCGATGATGGACGACCCGGAAGGGGACCTCCAGGCGAACGACCTTGTGGATATCGGCGTAGGTCGTTTCCCGGTAAGAACCAAGGAGGAATCGAATGCCGTGACTTCCAAGGTAGAATACTATTACAGGCTCAATACCACCTTCGACCCAAATGCTGTGGAATCTTCCTGTAACGTGGCGGAGAACGACTACCCACAGGGCGACTGGCGAAACTGGATCTGTTTTCTGGCGGATGACGAGGACAATAACCTGCACATGGACCAGGCGAACAGGCTTGCCAACATGGCCGCCGTCAAAGATCCCTACCTCAACATCGACAAGATCTACCTGGATGCTTACAAGCAGTACTCCACGCCGGGCGGCGACCGTTACCCGGATGTGGTGACCGATATTGACCGGAGGATGGATAAGGGTTCCCTGATCTTTAATTATACCGGGCATGGCGGCGAGGTGGGCCTTACGGAAGAACGCGTGGTGAGCGTTCCGCAAATCCTGGCCTGGAAGAATCTCAAGAACATGCCTTTGATCGTGACTGCTACCTGTGAGTTCAGCCGCTTTGATGATCCGGACAGAACTTCGGCCGGCGAGTATTGCCTCCTGAACCCTAATGGCGGGGCTATCGGCCTGATGACTACCGTGAGGCTGGCTTATTCCAATTGGAACGAAACGCTGAACACGGCTTTCTACAACCATGCGGTAACACCTATGGCCAACGGGCAAATGCCAGCTATCGGCGATCTGTACCGGCTTACCAAGAGGGAAATCGGCTTCAATGCGTATTACCTGAACTTCGTGATCCTCGGTGATCCTGCCCTGAAGCTGGCTTATCCTCAGCAAAGGGTATACACATCCACCATCAATTCGCAGACTCTGGCCCCTACTTCCAGCGATACGCTGAAAGCGCTCTCGAAGATGACCATCACAGGGTTTGTAGGTGACAAAAGCGGTAACAAACTGAGCAATTACAGTGGTGTGATCTACCCAACGGTTTTCGACCGGGAGATCACGGTTAAAACACTGGGCAACGATGCCGGCTCTCCTTCAAAGACGTTCCTGCTTCAGAAAAATATTATCTACCGTGGAAAATCCGAAGTCAAGAACGGGGACTTTTCTTTTACCTTCCTGGTGCCGAAAGATATTGCCAACACCTACGGCCGGGGAAAAATCAGCTACTATGCGCACAACGGCGTGGTGGATGCCACGGGCTATTACAACCAGGTGGTTGTGGGCGGGTACAACAGCAATGCCATCCCCGACAATGAAGGACCGGTTGTGAACCTCTATATGAACGATGAGAAGTTTGTTGCCGGCGGCATTACCAATGAAAATCCAAAGATCTATGCGGTCGTATCCGATTCGAGCGGAATCAATACCCTGGGCACAGGGATCGGCCATGATGCCGTGGCGATCCTGGATGAGAATTCGAGCAAGCCTATCGTGCTGAATGACTATTATTCTGCCGATCTCAACACGTATCAGAAAGGCAAGATCCGCTATCCGTTCAGCCAGCTGGCAGAGGGCGACCATCGCCTGAGCGTGAAGGTCTGGGATGTGCAAAATAATTCATCGACGTCCTACACGGATTTCGTTGTAGCGGAACAGGCTGAACTTGCGTTGAAGCACATTTTGAACTATCCGAATCCATTTACGACCAAAACCAAGTTTTTTATTGAGCACAACCAATGCTGCGTGACGCTCAAAGCGGTGATTCAAATCTACACGGTGAGCGGAAAACTGGTAAAATCCATCAACCAGACAATAAATAACGAGGGTTTTCGTTTTGATGGCATTGAGTGGGACGGCAAGGATGATTTTGGCGACAAACTGGCTCGGGGCGTATACATCTACAGGGTGATGGTGACCGATAATTCGCAGAAAAAAGCGGAAAAAATAGAAAAGCTGGTAATTCTAAATTAATCATATATTTGGCGTGCCTTTTTTATAAAGATAAAGTAATGCAAAAAAGAATTTTAGGAACGGTAGGAACAGGTGTGATGTTATGTGCTCAGGCAAATGCACAAAACAGCGCATCAAGCTCTATCACCACACAACAATTAAGCGGACGGGTAAATACCATTACAACGGCTGTACCTTTTTTAATGATCAGCCCTGATTCGAAACAAGGAGGAATGGGAGAAGTTGGGGCGGCAACGCCGGCAGATGCCAATAGTATTCACTGGAATGTGGCCAAGCTGGCTTTTGCGGAGAAAAAAGGCGGCGCAGCCATTAATGTAACTCCCTGGCTGAAGCAGCTGGTTCCGGATATTTACCTGTACTATGTATCGGGATATACGAAGATCAGCAAAACACAGGCTGTTGGCGCTTCTTTACGTTATTTCTCTTTAGGTAACATTACATTTACAGATATTGTAGGGAACGTGACCGGCCAGTTCAGGCCAAATGAGTTTGCCGTTGACCTCGCCTACTCTCAGAAGTTATCTGAAACATTCTCAGCCGGTCTGGCCTTTCGCTATATCCGCTCCAACCTGGTTGGAAACTATTCGCTGAACGGGCAGAACATCCGCCCGGGGCAAACCGTAGCCGCCGATGTAGGCTTATACTATCAATCGAAAAAGAATTTCAAAGTTGGTGATTACAAATCTGTAGCTTCTGCCGGTTTGGTATTCAGCAACATGGGCGGTAAAATTTCTTACTCTGCGAAACGCGATTTTATTCCTATCAATTTACGCTTAGGCGGTGGCTTAAAGCTGAACCTCGACGACAATAATACCTTTGGCGTATATGGCGACGTGAATAAGCTGCTGGTGCCGACGCAACCGGTTTATAAACTGGCCCTGGATTCTGCCGGAAACCCGACGCCGTACTACGAAACAGATCCTAACACCAACAAGCCTGTGATACAGGCGGGCAAAGATCCGGATGTTCCGGTTGCCAAAGGGATGATCCAATCGTTCAGCGATGCTCCGGGCGGAGGCGCGGAAGAATTGAAAGAGATTAACTGGAGCCTCGGCTTCGAATACTGGTATGCGCCAAACGGTATCAAAACCTTTGCGGTACGTGGCGGCTATTTCAATGAAGCAAAAACAAAAGGTAACCGTAAATTCTTCACGGCAGGTATTGGTGTCAGGTATAACGTGTTTGGCCTCGATATGGCTTACCTGATCCCGATCACACAACGCAACCCCTTACAAAATACGCTGCGCTTTACCTTAAGCTTCGACTTTGGCGGTGGCGACAAAAATGGCGCTGCAGCTACTCCGAAACCGGTAGAATAATTTTCTTAAACAGTTCATAGAAACGTCCCTCAGATTCCTGTGGGACGTTTTTTGTTTTTGGAAAACAGATATGCAATGGAGAAACCAGTTTTGGGCGCCCGGGCGGGCCATTACGGGCTTCACTTCGTTCCGGTTTTTTTAGGGCGTAAGAGGCAGCGCCCTAAAAAGAACTAAACCCTTCATGTCCCTGGTGCAAGCTACCACTCACAAAATCCTAACTCAAAAGATGATCAGCGTGAAGGTCCCGATAACTATCGGGAGCAGTGGAAATCCTCCGTGGCCTTGGTTACTGAACTTGCCGAAGTACTTTTGCGGAGATTGGAACGGAAAGCCTGGCCCACAGGGACACGCCCAACTGATTTTTTGTAAACCAGAAACTTGCAACGATATACAACTTCGGGCCACGACAAGTCATGATCAATTGCCCAGATTTTATTTCTTCCTTCTGGCTTTTTCCCGGATGATGAGGCCCAGCTCGCGGCCGGTTTGTCCTTTCACGGACGTATTTTCCTGGGCGCGGCGGATGAGGTAAGGCATCACTTCACGGATAGGTCCGTAAGGCACATACTTGGCCACGTTGTAGCCTCCGAGTGCCAGGTTATAGCTGATGTGATCGCTCATCCCCAGGAGCTGCGAGAAGTACACGCGCGGATCGTTATCAGCGATCCGGTGATCTTTCATGAGCTTCACGAGGTAAAGGCTGCTCTGCTCATTGTGTGTGCCGGCACAAAGCCCCATCACCGAAAGCTGTTTGATGCATTCTTCGAGCGCCAGGTTATAGTCCCTATCTGAATTTTCTTTGGAATCCTGGATCGGAGAGGGATAGTTTTTTTCGGTGGCACGCTTGCGCTCCTTCTCCATGTATGCCCCACGCACGAGCTTGGCCCCTACATGGTAGCCTCCGGTTTTCGCTTTGGCGATGGTCGTTTTCAAAAATGCAAGGCGGTCTTTGCGGTACAGCTGGAAGGTATTGTATACAATGGCTTTTTGCTGATTGAATGCATGCATGTTGTCGTCGGCGAGCTGGTCGATTGCCGGCTGGATCCAGCTTTCCTCCGCATCGATAAAAATGGGCTGACCGGCTTTATAGGCTTCCTCACAAATACGCAACACGCGTTGTTTCACTTTTTCGTACTCCTTGCTTTCTTCGGCTGTGAGCGCTTCTCCCGAGCTTACTTTCGCCAACAGGTCGAAGCGTGCCAGGCCGGTTACCTTGAAAACGCAAAAGGGAATATGGTTGTTGCCTTTGGCTTTGTGAATGGTTTCTATTGTTTCCTTACAACAGGCATCGAAATCAGCTTCGCTTTCCTTCCCTTCCACACTGTAGTCGAGGATGGTCCCTATATTGAATTTGCCAAGCTCGGCAATGGTTTTATCGCATTCATTAATGGTTTCTCCTCCCACGAATTGCTTGAAGATGGTGCTTTTGAAAAGTCCTTTGAAACCGAGGGAAAGGGCTAAGGGCGCGGTTTTCGCACCCAGTTTCACCAAAGCCGGGTTGCTGATAAGTTTGAATAACCAATAAGAACGGTTCAGGTCGCTGTTTGATTTTGCCGTGAAAGCGTTTTCCGTATTGTCAAAAGAAATCATGAAATAAAATATGCCCAAATATAACGGTTTATTTAACCATAATTGGTAAACTTTTCCTGCAACTTTTCTCGATTTTTGCAGTTATAAGGATTGAGAACATTCTCAATCTATCCCCGGATTATTTATAAATTAATAGTATTTTTGCTTATGCTTGTTTCCGATTTATTGACTGACGAAATCCCTCCATTAAAAATTTCCGATACCGTAGAGCTGGCCCTGGACTGGATGGAACAATTTAAAGTGTCGCACCTGGCTGTTGTAAAAGATCGCGAGCTGATCGGCATTGTATCCGAGCATGACCTGATGGACTACAACCACCCGGAGGAAACACTGGAAGAATTAAAACTCCCTTTGCTGAAACCCATCATCCATAATTACCAGCACACCTACGATCTGCTGAAACTGATGATGTCCTTTAACCTGACGCTCATCCCTGTGCTCGATGATAAAGAACTGTATAAAGGCTGTATCACGCTGAAAGGGTTATTACAGAATATTTCCACGATGGCTTCCGTTCAGGATCCGGGTGGTGTGATTGTGCTCGAAGTAAACCAGGCAGATTATTCCCTGACGCAGATTGCCAATATCGTGGAAGGCAACGACTCCAAGGTATTGAGCGCGCACGTGTCATCGATCCCGGACAGCACCAAAATGGAAGTAACGATCAAGGTGAACACCGAAGATCTTTCCCGCATCCTGCAAACATTTTACAGATACAATTATACAGTGAAAGCTTCTTTCCAGAACAGCAACTTCGAGTCTGCCATTAAGGATAAGCTGGATGAGTTCCTGCACTTCCTGAATATTTAGGAAAAGACTAAAAGGACTTAAGGGATACAAGATAAAAGAGACAAATGACGATAGCAGTATACGCCAGAAATACCAGGGAGAATTTCCCACATTACCTGGAACAGCTCCTCGAGCTCGCTGCTAAAGAACTCTTCAACGTGATGGTGTACAGGCCTTACCTGGAATTCCTGAATGAAACGGGCTCTTCTTTTTCAAACATTCATACGTTCTGCAACGCCGAAGAACTGGTTGCCAAAGCGGATTACGTGATCTCGCTGGGGGGCGACGGCACTTTACTGGAAACGCTTGAGTTTGTAAGGAAATCGGGCATCCCTGTACTGGGGGTGAATACCGGCCGACTGGGCTTCCTGGCAACGGTATACAAGGAAGATTTTTCAAAGGCGATCCAGCAGCTCATCAAAGAAAAATATACGCTCGATAAGCGTGAGCTCATCGTCCTCGAGAATCATGCGCATGAGTTCCAGAATGTGAATTACGCGCTGAATGAATTTACGATCCATAAAAAAGAGTCGGGCGCCATGATCCATGTGGATACTTATGTGGACGGCGTGTTCCTCAACTCTTACTTTGCCGACGGGCTGATCGTGTCCACACCTACCGGCTCTACCGCCTACTCGCTGAGCTGTGGCGGGCCTATCATGCTGCCGGATTCTGATAATTTTATCGTGACACCGATTGCACCGCACAACCTCAACGTAAGGCCGATTGTGATTTCCAACAATAAAACCCTGAGCTTTAAAGTTTCGGGGCGAAGCGATAATTTCAACGTGTCGCTCGATTCCCGCACACAGCTGGTGACGCCGCAATCGGAACTGGTAATCCGCCTGGCCGATTTCAAATTCAACCTCATCAACCTCGAAGGACAGCACTTTTTCGAGACCCTCCGTAACAAACTACTCTGGGGCCTGGATAAGAGGAAGTGAGTCGTGAGATCTGAGTAGGGAGACAAAAGGAGCAGCCCCTTAAGTACTTTCTGCCAAACAGCCTCTCCGGTCTTCTCCACTTTTTACCAAATTTTACCCACAATTAAATCTGTTTATTAAAAGTTTATTTAATTTTGGGGCCATTCATAACTTCTAAAAAAACAGCATTGTATGTCATTCATTCATTCCATTGTAGCCAGGCAAATTTTAGATTCACGCGGAAATCCGACCATCGAGGTGGATGTGATCACTGACCAGGGGATTCTCGGTCGCGCAGCGGTTCCGTCAGGCGCCTCTACCGGTATTCACGAAGCGGTTGAATTAAGGGATAATGACAAAACACAATACTTAGGCAAGAGCGTGAACCGCGCTGTGAATAACGTCAACACGGTGATTGCCGAAAAACTGAAAGGCATGTACATTTTCGACCAGGGTGCGATTGATGCGGCCATGATTGAGCTGGACGGCAGTACTAACAAAGGCAACTTAGGCGCCAACGCTATTTTGGGGGTGTCGCTGGCAGCTGCCCGCGCTGCTTCCGAAGAATGCCGCCAACCGCTGTACCGCTATATCGGCGGCGTAAATGCCAACATTCTTCCGATCCCGATGATGAACATCCTCAATGGTGGCTCGCATGCGGATAACGGTATCGACTTCCAGGAGTTTATGATCATGCCGGTAGGCGCTGAAACTTTCAGCGAAGGCCTGCGCATGGGCACGGAAGTGTTCCACCATTTGAAAGCGGTATTAAAATCGCAGGGCATGAGCACAAATGTGGGTGATGAAGGCGGCTTTGCTCCTAATTTCAGGAATAACGAAGACGCGATCAAAGCGGTGATGCAGGCCATTGACAAAGCGGGCTACAAAGCGGGTGAAGATATTTACATCGCGATGGACGCGGCTGCTTCTGAATTTTACAATACCGAAGAAAAAGTATACCACTTCAAAAAGTCGACCGGCGATAAGCTGACCGCTTCGCAAATGGTCGACTTCTGGGCCGACTGGAGAAGCAAGTATCCGATCCTGAGCATCGAAGACGGCTTCGCGGAAGAAGACTGGGATGGCTGGAAGCTATTGACGGATAAATTAGGCTCTACAACACAGCTGGTAGGCGACGATCTGTTTGTGACCAATGTGGATTTCCTGGCAAAGGGCATCGAGCGTGGCGTAGCCAATTCTATCCTGGTAAAAGTAAACCAGATCGGTACGCTGACGGAAACCATCAACGCTGTGCAGCTGGCGCAAACCAATAGCTATACCTCTGTGATGAGCCACCGCAGCGGGGAAACCGAAGATACCACGATTGCCGACTTAGCGGTTGCTTTAAGCTGCGGACAAATCAAAACGGGCTCTGCGTCACGCAGCGACCGGATCGCTAAATACAACCAATTGCTCCGCATCGAAGAGCAGCTGGGAGCAAGCGCAAGGTATATTGGTAAGGATTTCAAATTTTTGAAAAAGAAATAAGAATGAACATCCAGGAAAAGCCCGTCACACCAGCGACGGGCTTTTTTTGTGAACGTATTGTTGATGCCGGATATCGCGGATGCTCGACAAACCAAGCCGGATGTACATTCAAAAGGAATGGATGACTATTGGTTGAAAAAAATCATGTTGTATGCTTTAGCTTTACCCTCATTTTAATGACGATCCTAAAAACAAGCCCCGATCAAAGAACCAACATCTAACTAAAACATGGAAACTACTGCTTGCAAAACAGAACAGGAACTTTTGGAAAGGTACGCCTGTATGGCCTGGGAAAAACAAAAAGACTTTGCTGAGGTCATCGGCAATAACAACTGGAACGTGGATATGGGTAGAGGAGAAATCAGCTTCGGCCCCGATCTTCATTTCCCGATCCAGGTATTGGGAACGATCTCCCATGCGGCGCAGAGCTGGCTCTGGGCGTGGGCCAACAGCAGGGCGGGGCTTTCGCCACAGGTCATTGAGCAATCGCTTCAGCTCAAAGCTTATGGGGAAGAGAACAACATTTCGTTGCTGAGCAGCGACAGCTTTGATTTTTCGAAATACGAGCTTCACATCATAGGCATGATTGCTTCGGGCATGTCCGGTGCCAGCGCTTACTACATTGCCGATTACGGACAGGGCGCAATGGTGGTAACGATCAAGAGCGGGCTAATCGATCAGCAGCGAAAAGACAGCCACCATGCCATCTTAACGGTTTTCCCACAGGTGATCTCCCAATATGAGATGAACCACAGGCTTGCCTTAAAACATTACCTGAATGCCAAAGGCTACAACATCACAGAGAACGACGAAAGCTTATCGGGCAGCAAAAACGGGAACACGATTCAGGCCACATTTGATAAGCTTTCGCGGTTAACCGGATTAGAAGGGTAAGGACATCATCAAAACCTGATCATATAGCTGAGGGCTCCGTAGTAAGGAAACAGGGGTTTGGATTTAAAATCCTGCACCAGAACCCGCCCCACTTTTAATGTGAGGTCATGCCTGCCAAAAGAAATTCCGCCCTGCAGTCCGTAATAAAAATTCCCGCCTGTGGCAGGTTCATACCAACCATCCTGCGCACCTGCGTACTGATTTTTATAGATGGCCGATTGCCTGAAATTGGTAACGATGGCTTTGTCAAAGCCCGCCTCGCCTGCAATAAACCATTTTGTGCGATAGTAGCCCAACACTCCCGACATATCGCTTCCAAAATTAAGAAGCCTGGCAAAGTCATTTTCGAATCTCCGGAATACACCGTCTACTTTTGCTGTGAGATGAACATGGCCCAGCTTAAGCAAACGGACCTGCCCTCCTATTTTTACTTTGTAATCGTCGACTAATTTATTGCCGGATGGAAAACTGTATTCGATGTGTGCAATAGCCGGAAAAGCATGGCTCCTGATCTTATAGGCATAGCCGAGGTGATATACGACGCCATAATCTGCACCGGCACCCACATAAACCAAATGCTTAGCCGGCGCCGGATTTTCCCAATTCATATTTTGCGAGCTGGCAACAAGCGTTAGCATGAATGAGCCGGTTACCAGTACTTGTCTTAAATAATTTTTCATGTGTAACATGTGCTAAAGTGATTTTAAATAGGTTATAACCAAAGGGCGTGTAGCCGTCTGCCACTTGCCTGCGTCGGAAACAATATCGTCGTGCCCCACACCATGTATTGTTTCAAGATGAACCCTGGGATATACCTGTGTTATTTTCTGCATCCAGGAATCGGGGTAGGCTCTGTTTAATTCGCTGTTAAAGAAAAGAACCGGCTTTTGGAAATTGCCGATACCTTCTGAAAAATCGAACTTATTCTTTTCTCCATATTCAAACAAGGCATCGCTTATAACGGCACCATCGCGCCAAAAACTGCCGGGCTTGGTATTGTCTTCTCCGGTTATCTCATTTTTGTTGGCAAACAAGGCCATCTTATAATCCAATACTTCATGCTCATCCTTACCCTTGATGGTGATGAACTGATCGGAGTATGTGGCATCATTCAGCAATTCCCCGAAAAATCCGAACGACCTCGATTTTGATACATATTCTTTAATGTCTGCCCATTTCAAACCGCCCGGCTCGCATAAGATCATGCCCTGCACCCGGGCGGGATATTTTCCGGCATAGCCCGTTGCCAGGATAGCGCCCCAGGAGTGCCCCAACAGCACCACTTTTTGTGAAGGGCTTCTCCGGTAATGAGCGATAACGCCACTTAACTCACCGTATATCAAGTCCATCGGCCTCGACGAGTAATAGTGTTTAGGAAAGCGCTGCGAAAGCCCTGAGCCCATCTGGTCATAAAATACGACCCGGTAGCCTGCATCGGCCAGATCCCTGCAGTTTAGCATATACCGGTAATCTCCACCGGGGCCGCCATGGATGGCAATGATAAGGGTACTGTCCGGCGGTCCGTAAGATTCGGAATGCAACATGGCCCCATTGACTGTGATCGAAGGAAGCGTCGGATCCTGGTCCACGGTTTTGGGTACAAGATTTCCAGGCTCTTTCATGAGCCGCTCTTTTTTACAAGAGGTGAAGGCGATGCCTGCGATCAGGATACAGGCATACCAGCCAAGTGATTTTTTTGAAGGTGTCATTACTGCTTTTTTAAATGTTTCGGCAGCAAATGTATCCTGGTATTTATTGAAAAAGGTTTCACTGTATCCAATGAAACCTGTCGGAACTCCGTTTTAAATTACTGGAAACTATACAGTTGTGTCGTTTGACACCTCTTTGATGCGATGTTACTCGGGCTCGGACTTATCAGGCTGCTTTAAATAGTCGCTCGGTGTTTTATGCGTGTACTTTTTAAAGTTTCTGTTGAACGATGCCTTCGAGTTAAAGCCGCAATCGTATGCCAGCGATATAAAGGTGTATTTTTTATTTTCGGGCTGCATCACCCGGTTAAGAAATTCCGTGATCCTCATTTCATTAATCAGGTCATAAAAGGATTTCTGTTCAAATTGGTTGATCGCCTGCGACAACTTGTTGGGGTGAGTGTTTACCATGCCGGCTAACTCGGTTAGGGTAAGGTCGGGGTTTAAGTAAGGCTTTTCGCTTTGAAGCATGACTTTTAAGTGTTCATGGATCTGCAGGAGCTCCTTTTCATTTAAATTGGAATTTTGATACTTTGTCTGGAAGCCGGCCTGTACCGGAGTGTTATCAGGTTCTGCAAAAGCCAGGCCTGACGGCTCTTCTTCTGTAACCGGAACCGCTACGTTTTTTTTGCTGAAAACATTTACCTGGGTCAGGCCAAAATATCCTAACAGGATGACAAACAACGTACTGGCAACAGAGATCAGCCTGGCATCCTCGATAAACAAAACAATGATCCATATTCCAAGCATGCCTGTGATGAGGAAGAGCAGCCAATTGAATTGGATCTTTTCGGTATTGGAAAATTCATTCTTCAGTTTTTTCTTAAATGTTACCAGCAGCCATAACGATAAGCCGCAATAGATCACACCTGAAGCATAAATGCTCACAATCCTGATAAGCCCGGTGAGCTCATAGCCTTTGCCATCCAGCCTCACAATAGTTTCTTTTTCGGAAAAGGGCAGAACATAAAACGGCACATATAGTAATGATACAATGAGGTACGGCAGAATATGCAATAGGTCTGTCCGTTGAAAAGAGAGGTCTTTTGTTTGATACCTGGTATATAAAAACAATAAGGGGCCCACCATTAAAGGGCTGGCGAAGCCGGACACAAATACATCCGGGTATTGTATGTATAAATTTTGATTGACCAGAAATGTGACCGATATGGTTTGTGCCAAAAACAACAATAAGAGGGCCAGCATATAATCCGGTATTTCCTTGCCGGGCTTAGTGATCAGCACAGTAAACAGAAACAGGGCGATAGCGATTCCGGAAATAAAGAGGTAAGACATTTATAATGATGTTATTGTTCCGAAAGGCCGAAGTTAGCCCAAAAATTCAAGACTGAACAAGCTTTGGCTTATATTTCTGTCATGTTCCTGTAAAGCGATTTCATTTCCTGGAGTATTCTATCACTGTAATTGAACAGGACTTCTCCACACAAAAAATCCCTCACGATGCATCATGAGGGATTTTTTTTAAAGGTTAAAATATCTGTTAGAACTTGGCCCTGATCTTACGCACTCCTCCACGTCTTTTGTGAAAAAAGTTACCGTAACCGCCCCTGTAGAAGCTTGATTTACCTCTCAATACATAGCTATAGCTCAGGCTCATGGTCATGTATGAATCTTTGTGTGTTTTATCGCCACGCTTATTGCCCACTCCTCTTCCGGCATCATAGCCAAAGTTTTTAGCAAACTCAGGATCGAGGCCTGTAAGCTCCGGAGTACGGTTTGATAAAGCGGCGGCATCAGCGCTCATCCCGGAAGGATCGGCGTAATTACCGCTGATGTCATCCAGGTAATCGGTGAAGGTTGTTCTGTAATTCGCTTCAAATCCAATCCGGTGTTTTTTCTCGAATGTAAAATAAAATCCTAAGCCGGCAGGAATGTTAACGCCGACAGGGCTGTAGGAAACTCCTTCCGTTTGCATAGGACGAAGCTTTACCCATGAGCCGTTATAAAATGCTTTGGGATTTGAGTAAAAACCACCGATTCCTACAAACGCGTAAGCGCGGAAGCCGTTTTTATAGCGGTAAGTATTTCCAAGGTCATTGTCTTCATAAAAGCAGAACTGGCCGGTAAGGCCGAGGTCGAACATATCGTTTCTGAAGTTGAGGTTACGCGCATTACGGGCTGGGTTGGTCGACAATTTATCATTGCCTTCGATACGCAGGTAATCTAAAGCCAGCTTCAGGGAAATTTTTGGTTTTACTTTGTAGCGGATGAAGCCTCCTGTATTCCAGCGGGTTTTAGCCAGCTTCATATCTGCTACGAAATCACGGCGGGTTTTTTCTTTACCACCGATATCACCCAGGTAATTGGAAACTCCGATGGCGATGCCATAATCTAAACGCCTTTGTGCATTCAGGGATGTAGTGAACAATAAGATTAAAAAGAAAATAAAGATATTTTTCATTACAAAAACTAGAGTTTAATACACAAAAATAATAAAATCTTTAACTTTATACCAAAAATAATACCAATGGAAGCCATAAACCGCTTATTTAACATAAAACACCCTATTATACAAGGCGGCATGATCTGGTGCAGCGGCTGGGAACTGGCTTCAGCCGTATCCAATGCCGGTGGCCTGGGGCTGATCGGCTCCGGCTCGATGTACCCGGAGGTACTCAGAACACATATTCAAAAATGCAGGCAGGCTACTGATAAACCGTTTGGGGTAAACGTGCCTCTTTTATATCCCAATATTGAAGAACACATCAAGGTTATCCTGGAAGAAGGGGTGAGGATCGTCTTCACTTCTGCCGGAAACCCTAAAACCTGGACCAAACACCTGAAGGACCAGGGTGTGACTGTGGTACACGCGGTGTCGAATGTGAAGTTTGCGCTGAAATGTGAAGAGGCCGGTGTGGATGCGATTGTGGCGGAAGGCTTTGAGGCCGGCGGACACAACGGCAGGGAAGAAACCACTACGCTGGTGCTGATCCCCCAGGTGAGGCAGGCCGTGAAGCTCCCCCTTATTGCAGCGGGTGGCATCGGCTCGGGGCAGGCCATAGCGGCTGCTTTGGCGCTGGGTGCCGATGGCGTACAGATCGGAAGCCGCTTTGTGGCGACGCATGAATCTTCCGCTCATATCAATTTCAAAAACTCCGTGGTAGGCGCCAAAGAAGGTGACACCAGCCTGACGCTGAAACAGCTGACGCCGGTAAGGCTGATCCGGAACTCGTTTTTCAGCCAGGTAGATGAGCTGGAAAAAAAGGGCGGCTCGGTAGCCGAGCTCACAGAGCTCCTGGGGCGCGGGCGTTCCAAGAAAGGCATGTTTGAAGGCGACCTCGAGGAGGGAGAGCTGGAAATCGGTCAGGTGTCTGCTTCTATCCAGAAAATCCAATCGGTGCAGGAGGTGTTTGACGAGCTGCTGGCCGGCTACCAGGCCACGATGAACCGGATCAGGACTTTTCAGTTATAGAGCTGCTCTCTGCCAGATACTGTTTAGTTAAGCCTTCGAACAACCATACAGCTCCTCCGGGGCAAAGAGCCGGTTTTCCTGATTAAACTTTATTTCTGTTTTTGCAATTTATCGATTGCCTTCAGGGTATTCTTCATACGGGAACGGATGCCGGGCGATTCTTCATGGCTCGCGGGATGCATCAGCACCATTTTCAATTCATCCAGCAATTCGGGATAGGGCTTGGAGATGCTGAAAACCACCGTCATGGCAAAGGCCCTTACAGCAATGGCTTCCGAAGGATCTTTGATGTATTCATAACATTTGTCGAGCAGAAAGCTGTGGTGCTTTTCCGGAACGGGATGCTGCTGGTACAGACGGAGTGTATTCCGGATCACGCCATTGTGAAGGCCCGGAGTCGCCAGGTTTTGGATGAGCTTATCGTGGTATTTTTTTATCGCGTCGTAATCGATGTCGCTGCAATGGCCCAGCACCCACATGGCGCGGCTGCTCAGCAGGTGATCCCGGTCGAGGGCACAGTCTACCAGCTCTTTCAAAAGGTTCTGCTTCAGTACACGCTGAGCCAGTTCTGGAGCTTTAAATCCCCTGATATCGTCTGTGAGCTCGGCTACAAGCGCTGCCTGATCGGTTTTCGTTTTCAATGCGTTTAATATCTGTGGTTTTTGATTAATGCAAAGATAAAATTTATACTTTTGAAGATTGGCTGTTTGCCAAAAGATACACGATTTACGATTTGACATGGGCACGTTTACCCCCGACATAGAAACCAAAACAACCGCAGAGATCCGGAAATTCCAGGAACACAGGCTCCAGGCCTTATTGGCTTATGTACAGGAGCATTCCGCCTTTTATCAATCACGGTTTAAGGAGAAGGGCATCGACATCCGCAGCATTAAAACGCTGGATGACCTGACAAAGATCCCGGTAACTGCCAAAGACGATCTGCACCACCACAATACAGCTCTCATTTGCGTGAGTCCTGATAAGATCATTGATTATGTGACTACCAGCGGTACCATGGGCGATCCGCTGACCTTTGCGCTGACCGATGCCGACCTCGAGCGCCTCGCTTATAACGAGTGTATTTCGCTGGACTGTGCGGGCGGAAGCAAGCACGACATTTACCAGCTGATGACCACCATCGACCGCCGCTTTATGGCGGGCATGGCCTATTTTTTAGGCCTCCGGAAAATGGGTGCCGGCGTGGTGCGCGTAGGCAACGGCATGCCGGAATTCCAGTGGGATACGATCCGCCGCCTCAATCCTACCATTGCTATTGCGGTGCCTTCCTTCCTGCTCAAGCTGATCGAGTTTGCCGAGCAGCATGACATCGATTATAAAAACTGCAGCATCAAAAAAATCGTGTGCATCGGCGAGCCTATCCGCAACGAGGATTTTAGCCTGAATACCTTAGGCAGGCGCATCACCGATCAATGGCCGGTGACCTTGTTCAGCACCTATGCATCTACCGAAATGGGCGCTGCCTTTACCGAGTGCGAAGCCGGCAAAGGCGGGCACCACCATCCGGAGCTGCTGATCACCGAATTTCTCGACGACCAGGACCAACCGGTGAAACCCGGGGAAGCGGGCGAACTCACAGTCACCACGCTGGGTGTGGAGGGCATGCCGCTGATCCGTTTTAAAACCGGTGATATCTGCAGGCCTTATTATGAGCCCTGCTCCTGCGGCAGGAATACCATGCGTATCAGCCCTATCCTCGGCAGGAAACAACAAATGATCAAATTCAAAGGCACCAGCCTGTATCCACCGGCCTTATACGATGTGCTCAATACGATTCCCTACATTAAGAATTTTATTGTGGAGGTGTTTACGAACGACATCGGCACCGATGAGATCACCATTACGATCGGTGCAGTGAATGCTCCCGATAATTTCGACAAGGAGCTCAAAGACCATTTCAGGGCCAGGCTCCGGGTGGCTCCCGCCATTATCCTGGACACGCCGGAGAACATCGCCAAAAAACAGTTTCCGGAAATGAGCCGGAAGCCTATTACGTTTATAGACAGAAGAGTAAAGCTATGATGAAATTTTACAGATCGGAAGCGGCGAAAAGGGTCAGCGATTTTGCAAAGGAATTTAATTTTGAAATGCTCCGCCCTTATTACGATGAGGAAACGGGCGAGGTGATGAAGCGTATTGCCGTAGACCCTGTCTATCACAAGGCAATGGCTTACCTCTGGCCGGGCATCAGTGAAGCAGAGGCCAGGGAAAAAGCATTGGGCACCAGATCTCCTTACGAGTTTCAGACAGGCTACATGCGCCATGCCATCTGGACGATTGTGAATACCACCTCCGATGGGCTGTCGTATTCAGGCATCGAGAAGCTCGACCCTAACAAGGCCTACCTGTTCATTGCCAACCACCGCGATATTTTACTGGATAGCGCTATCCTGCAGATTATTCTCGATAAGGAAGAATTTGAAACCACGGAAATTACCTTTGGCTCGAATCTGATGGAACAGGGCTTCATTACCGATTTCGGGAAAATGAACCGCATGTTCATGGTGAAGCGTGAAGGCACCGTAAAAGAGCTATACGATATTTCGCGCCAGCTCAGCGCCTACCTGAGGCATACCATTCTCGACAAGAATGTGAGTGTATGGATTGCTCAGCGAAACGGCCGGACGAAAGACGGCAGCGACATGACGCAAACGGGCCTTCTGAAAATGCTGAACCTGAGCGGAGGAAAAGATTTTAAGCAGAGCTTTTCGGAACTGAACATCGTCCCGCTGAGCATCAGCTTTGAGTATGAGCCCTGCGATGCTTTAAAAGTACAGGAGCTTTATTTATCTTCCCTGCACAGCAAATACATCAAGGCGCCGGGTGAAGACCTCAACAGCATCCTTACTGGGATTCAGCAGCCGAAAGGCAGGATCCACCTGGCTTTCGGGAAACCGATCAAGGAAGAGCTGGATGAGATCGACAATGCGCCGAATGAAAATGAAAAGATCCGCCTGCTGGCCTTAGCCATTGATAAGCAGATCCACCACGACTATAAGCTACATGCCGTCAATCACATTGCCTACGATATGTTGCATGATACCGACGTCTTTGAAGCGACCTATACGGAAGAGGAGAAAAAACACTTTATCGCCTACGTCGATGCACACATCTCCAAACTGAAAGGCGAGCCGGATGCCCTGAAACAGCTGTTCCTGAAGCTATACGCTAATCCGGTGATCAATAAGCTGGCTAAGTAAATCCCCCTTAAAATAAGAGAACGCCCACTTTCAGGTAAAGGTTGAATTTGTTCACGCTTCTCATCCTGGCTGCGGAAGTGAGCTCGATGTAATTGGACATCACCGGAGAATCGGCATCAATGATGGGATCATCGGATGCATCGAAAACAGCGGTCGTTAGAGCAATCAGGTTGATCGTATAGCCATAGTCGAGCGTGATCCTGTTGGCAATAACCCGGTTCCTGCCGTTACCGAACATGATATCGAAGCGTTTATAGGATTGCTCGGTAGGGCCGAAATCGCTGCGGTAAATGTATCGTTGCGAGCTATAATCATTGGTGGTGGTGACATACATGTTGTCCGGATCATAGCTACTGGTAAAGGTGTTGAGGGTAAGACCAAGCAACACATATTTTCCCCAGGGTGCCACATAGTTGCGTTTGTAAAACTTAAAGTAGAGTGCATAATTTCTTCCTTTGATGTTGGTAAAACCATTTGGCGATTGGTCGATCTGGCCACTATAGGAAGCGTAGTAATCCAAGGCATTCACATTCCTGGTATTGGTGTACATGGCCTTGTAAAACCTTGCCGAAAAGCCGACGCTGATCGTTTTCTTCATGGCAAATTCCAGGTAGGCTTCATGCAGCAGATTCACGCCGCGGCTGCCCCCGGAGGCTGTCAGGCGTGGGTTGGCATACAGGCCATAACCCAGCACGAAGCGCTTCCCCATATAACCGGGCGTTTGTGAAAAGGCATAGGCTGTGGAAAGAATCAGTACTGCTGTATATAATAATCTATTCATAAATCAATGGATAAGGGGGAAACGATCAGTTCTTCAGTTTTAAATGCCTCAGTTCGTAAAGGGTTTGATAAGCTTTGGCATTCACGAGGTCTTTTGTGTCCTTGCCTTTGAATACCTCCTGTTTTTTATAGATCATTTCGTTGTCAACCAGATCGTATAAGAACACATAGTAGTAAGTGAATTTGCGGCCTCTGCGGCTTTTATAGCTCACCACGCCTGTTTTCAGCACATAGGGCGTCGCATATTTTTTGATCATATTCCCAATCTCATCTGTATTCAGGATCGGGTTCCTGGAGCCGCTCGTGGCATCGAATTTTTCATAGAACCAATCGTTGATCACGGAATAATCATTCACTTTATCCACTTCGGTGGAGGTGATCATGCCCGGGTCGAGGTTGATGAGCTGAAAGTTTTGCTTTTCGGCGCTTTCATTGACCGTTGTTACAAACTTTTCCTGCTTGACGTCCGAGTCGAGGTAGCGTACCTGCTCTTCTTTTTTCTCGTCGATCTTCAGGTAAAAGGGCTCCAGTAAAATAGCCTTTTCCACCTTGATCTCCCTGTATTTGCTTTTCCTGCTTTTAGCAGAAGATGATGTATTAGATTTGGATAAAGAATAGCTTGAGAAGCCGGAGCTTCCGTCCTTACTTCCGGCTTCCGGAAATTTAGACACAAACTCCTTATCGTTCATGAACAGGTCCACATAAATTTCTTTGTAGTAAGCAGTATCCTGGCTTCTGGCACTGCTCTCTTTCTGGATCGTCGCAATGAGGTCTGTTTTGGATGTGCCGGGCTCTATCTGTTTTTTTGCCGTGTCTGCTGCGGGTTGAGCCGGCACCACTTTCACATGTGTTCTTACAAAATCGCCGATCTCCCAGTTGGTATTTTTCATCAGCTTGAAAAGACTGTCGGCATAGGCATTCATCACCGTGTTTCCCGGAAACTGTTTATGCTTGCGGTATACATAATCCAGCGACAGGATGGTCCATTCATTGGCAGGCATCTTGCTCACCAGGTGGTAAAGCTGCTGCGGATAGCTCTCGATATCGGAATACGAGGGGATGCCGTTCTCCAGATAGGAGTCGCTGTCGTAGCGCAGATCGCCACGGGCATACAGGGTGAGTGCGTACATGCACTTGCTCATGATCTCTGCGAGGTATTGGTTCTGCGGATATTTTTGCTCGAGGATGTAAGCGGCATAAAAGGCATTGTGGTAATCCCTGTTCTTCAGGTAGAGACGGCAAAGCTCCATGCGGGAGAGGTCGCGGATGTAATCGAATTTTTCTTTACCGATGATGTAATTGACACGGCCGCTATTACCGCGCTTCGCGATGAGCTCGCCGATGGCCTGCTTACGTTTGGCAGTATTGGGATGGGTGTGCTTGGTGTCGTCTTCCGCAGAGTTGTTGCGAATCGAAGATACTTCCTTCAGAAAATAGGCTTCGGGAATTTTATACCCGCCGTGGTTAAAATAGGTCTTGCGGAATTCCACCAGCTCAAAAGGCAGGTGAGCGTATTGCAATACGTCAAAGGCTTTCTCTGCCTGCTTAAAATCATAATTGGTTTGCTCGATGATCTTAAAGCCTTCGATATCCGCTTCGCTTTCGTGCTCTTTCGAATACTGGCATTTCTCAATGAGCTTATCCTCGCTGGTTTTACCATCGTAGTTGTTCTTATCGATCTTTGTGTTGAGGACATAGCTGTTGATGTTATGTTTTTTCACGTAGTGGGAAATCTCATGCGCCAGGATATAGGCCAGCTGCGCTTCGGTTTCCGCCTGCGAAATCAAGCCGATGTCGATGAAGATATAGCCTTTATCATAGCTATAGGCATTTACTACCGGCGACTTGTAGGTGTAGATCCGCAGCTGGCTCCTGAGGCCCGGGTTGTTTTTCAGGATCACACCGGCCAGCTCGTTGAGGTAATTGGTGACCTCATCGTTGATGAGCGTATTGCCGCTTTTTACGATCTTGGCGATTTCGTAATTGGCAGCGGCTAGGTAATTACTTTTAATCCCGCGGTCTTCTTCCTTTTGCCTGTTCAGCTCCGTGATATCCTCTTTAATCAGGTTGCGGATGTTCTGGGTGAAAATATCGGGGAGCGTCCCCGACGATTTCAGAGGACTGAAATTTTCTTTCAGGTTTTGCTGGCCATACGCCAAAAAGCCTGTAACACTAAATAAAAGGAGGAGTTTTCTCATAAATCAGGCTAAAGATACTAAAAAAAGATACGTCAGGTCCCGCTGGCAGGTCATCCCCGGAAATTACTCATTTATAGTGATCTTCATGTATTGACAAGGCTTCCGGAGCATTTATCCGGGCACAACACTCCCCTCCCGGCCACGTATAGGAAAAATACAAGGCCCTTTCCTCTCATCGTGCTTCATGCTTCTTTTGAGGTAGCTGTTCAAAATACCCGCCCAAGGGTATTGTCATTTGATTAAAAAGCCTATTTTTGAAAGCGTCAATATGACTACCACGTGATGATAAAACCATTCCTGAAATATACCATCCTGCTTCTCTCTATGCTTAGCGGCAAGATCATGGAGGCACAGAGTGTTGCACAGAATTTCAAAACGGTAAAATACGAAGAAAAGACATTCGACAATCCGGATTATAAGCTTTATGTGGTCGGCAGCTTTTCAAGAGCAGAGATCCTCAAGATCAAGATCCGCGTTTTCAATAAATCCAAAAATATCATCTACATCAAGCCTGAGGAAATCCAATTCATGGTGAATGGCAAAAAAATTGCGGGGAAAGGCAGAACGATTGTGGTTCAGCCCGATGGTGATGAAGCCAGGCTGATCGATGTGGAAGGCGGGATGGACATGCGCTGCGACAAATTTGAAGTGATCCTGAGCGGTGTATATAAAATAGATCCTCAAGCGGCGGAAGTGGTAAAAGCGGAGCCAACGGAAGTAGATGGAAGCTCTGCCACACCGGTAACGGCGTCCTCGCTTTTCAAATGCAACACGACGGTGGCACAGAGCAATAAGGAAAAAAGCTTTGCCAAATATTCCTGCGTATACACAGGCGACCAGATCGGTGTCATCGAGCCCGGCAACACCATCGCTGTGATGTCATCAGGCAAAAAAAATTACAACAGCTACCCGAAAAGTGAGTTGTTTGCCCTGGAAAAAGGCGATCCTCAAACCATCACCATCGAGTTCCGAAAGCTCAATGGCGCGGGCGACCTCACCGATGGCTACAAAGTAGAATGGAACAACGTTTTTAAGGTCGGGAAACCGGAAGCTTATGACGTTAACCGCGCCACGATCAATATGGACCTTGCTAAGTCAGATAAATAACCTTAAACCAAAAACAAAAAACAAATCATGAAAAATCTAACATCAATTCTTGCAGGTGCTGCTTTATTATTAGCCGGCACGGTCACCGCACAAAAATGGTCAACAGGTAAAGACCTGTCTTACCTGAAAGGTCAGAAAGAAGTAGCGCTGAAATTCACTTACGACAACTTAACCGTTGGTAAAAAAGGAAGAGCGGAAACTGATTATGTGACTGAAGAAACTGCGAAAAACAATAAAAAAGAAGCCGGAAAAGGCGATGCATGGGCTAAAGCATGGGTAGATGCCCGTCAGAAAACCTACGAGCCTAAATTCGAAGAGCTGTTCAACAAAGCAGCAGGTGAAAAAGTATCCGGTAACAGGAAAAATACGTCTGCCAAATATACGGTGATTGTTCACACCGTACGTATCGAGCCGGGTTATAATATCGGTATAAGTAAACAAGCGGCTTTCTGCGATTACGAGATCTCTATCGTGGAAACGGCTAACCCATCGAATGTATTATCAAAAGGCGTATTAAACAATCAACCTGGCTCACAGGTCATGGGTTACGATTTCGACGTGTCTTCCCGCGTTCAGGAGTGCTACGCGAAAGCCGGAAAAACCTTAGGAAAAACCTTAGGAAAAGCAGTCGGTAAATAATCTGCACATGCCTTCAAAACAAAAAAGGCCCTGATCGATGATCGGGGTCTTTTTGGTTTAAAAACCTCACTCTCGAACTACATCAATTGATTCAATCTCATTTTCATAGATTATGAGAGGATTAACAAATCGTTCCTTTGACTTAGCCAGATCAAATACATGAAAGACTACTGGAAAAACAGGCATAAAAGGTGTTGACCCAGGCGGTTGAAAAAAACCAGCTGAAAATTTTTTACCATAAATGTGATCAGGCCGTTTTTTTAGCTTAATCTTTAAAAACTCGTTTTGATACTCCTTTAAATTATTTCTGATTAATAAATCTATATTCATGTTACCTTATTTTCATCAAAAGTAAACAATCTGCAAAGGTTATATAGCTTAGTAGACTAACAAAAAAGCCACTCAAATGAGCGGCTTTTTAAAATTCTATTTCCTGCAAACATACAGCAGCTCGCCCTTCGGCAGGCGGTAACGATCTACCAGCTCCGGGGAAAGCTCCTTCGTATAGTCTTCTACTGTTACCTTAAATCCCGCGGCAGCGAGCTTATCCTTGTAATCGAGTCCGAAGAGGCGCACATGGTCCTTTTGCCAGAAATGGATCTCACGGTCTTTTTCGCTGGTAATGGATTTATCCTCGTAAGTCTCATAACGGTTTACATCCTGCGGGATCTGGAAAATGCCGAAGCCGCCCGGCTTCATGATGCGGTAGAGCTCGCGCATACACTGATCGGCATCTTCCACATGCTCCAGCACGTGGTTGCAAAAGATCACATCAAAGGCATTGTCATCGAAGGGTGCTTTGTGCAGGTCGAAGTGAATATCGGCGATCGGGGAATTGTAATCCCCGGTGGTATAATCAAGGTTGGGCATCGCCCTGAAAAGCTTGTAGAAACACTGTTCCGGCGCAATGTGCAATACCTTATGCTTCGCCGTAAAGAAATCGGTTTTCTGTTTCAGGTACAGCCACAGCAGGCGGTGGCGCTCCAGGGAAAGGCTTCCGGGGCAAAGCACATTGTCGCGCTTGGCACGGCCGCTGTAGCCATAAGGCAGGAACTTACGGTAGGTTTTCCCGCTGATCGGATCTTCATAGCGCTTGCCATAATAAATGAGTGGAGCGATCTTGCTGAAGATAAGGCTCAGCTGGATCAGGATAGGCCTGGGTACCGTACGAAGAATAAAATGAAACATAGATTTATTTGAGGTAAGTATTTAAAAAGGTTTGGGTCTGTGACAAAGCATCGTTGGCTGCTGCGCCCGAATAGCTATGCCCCTCGTTGGGGTAGAGCTTATACACGTGGGGCACCTGGAACTGGTTCAGCTTGGCATTCATCAGATCCGCCTGCTGGTAAGGTACCACGGTATCGGCCTGGCCCTGGATCAGTAAGGTGGGCGGGCTGGTGGAGGTGACGAAGCGTGCCGGGCTCGACGAATGGTAGACCAGGGAATCAGCGGTGCTGAGGTTACCGGCCACATCCGCAATCCAGCTTTTCACCAGCGTGGAGCTCACACCATGGTAGAAGCTTTTGAAATCGGTAGGGCCGCTCCAGGAAACCACTGCCTTAGGCCTGTATGAAGTCGTGCCGTATTTATAGGCATACAGCATGCTCAGGTGGGCGCCGGCGCTGGCTCCCAATACACCGAAGGAGGTGGATACCTTGTATTGCGCATGGTTGTTGAGCACATATTCGATGCAGCTTTTCACATCATTTTCCTGGACCGGAAATTTATTAAAGCCGCCTGCATAAAGCCGGTAGCTGATGCTCACAAAAGCATAATTGGGAAACATGGCTTTCAGTGGGTCGATCGAATTGTTGAAATCGGAGCGATCGCCGGCACGCCAGGCACCGCCATGAATCAGGAAAAGTACAGGCGTGGTGCTACTCGTCCGACTGGCCGGCAGATAGATATTGAACTTTTGCTTCGCATCGTTTCCGTAGCTCACATTCAGAAAGTTCTCTGCCACCGCAGGCGCATCCTCATCAGGCTCCTGCGTTTTTTTCTTGCAGGCCAGAACAAGCCCCAGGCTCAGGATAATCGCTAAAATACCGGTTGAAACGTAGCTTTTCATGTGTTACTTATTTATTTCGATGATCACCGGAACAACGGTTTTATCCGTCACATCAGCCTCGAAATCCACTTTACTGTTCAGCTTGAATTTCACGTCGCTGATGCTTTTATCGGCAATGATCGCGTTAATACGCTGCTGATAATCAGTGTTTTTATCCGCGTTGAACCTGTCATTCAGGCTTTTAAAATCAAGGGGCACTTTGGATACTAACACGCAAATGTAGTCTTTTGTTCCGATGTTATCCGGCGTCATACTCTTGTCGCGCGGGAATACACGCGTGCCCGTAATACCACAATAGGCGCTGTGTTTGGGCGTATAGGGGAACAGCACATAAGAGCCGTTATCGGTTTCTTTTCCGAAAATGTACACGTAGCATTCGATGTTATTTTTCAGCTCCACTTTAAATTTGGTTCCCGGGGCAACTTTGCCTGTCGTGGCATACACGTTATTGCCTTTGAAGGTAAGCGGAATGTAGGCTTTGCTCTCCTTTTCCACCAGGGCCAGCGAGCAGCTCAGCCTGGTTTGATCGGTTTTGTCAGGCATCGGGAACATACCGTAAGCCTCGGTGGCAAAGTTCACCACATCGCGGTAGCTCACCCATGCCCTGCCCTGCCGGCCCCATTTCGGGCCCCAGGAGTTCTGGATGAGGAAAGCTCCGTCCTTCTCAAAGTAGCGGTCGTCGTAGCCGATGATGCACATGCAATGCCCGCCGAAGCCATTCTGATCATAATCGCCATTGCGGGGCATCCACACCTCTTTACCTTCCATTTCCTGCATAAAAGAGCCTCCCACCATCATCCCAATTACCACGGGCGCATTGTGCGCCAGGTTCTCGCGGATGGCATTTACATCAATGGTATAATCGTCGCCGCTGATGGATAAGCGGTTGGCGCCCTTCATCCGGAATTGCGCCGCGTCTTTCTTGGTATACGGATCCGGCTGTTTGGAGCAGGAGTTTTCGTCGTAAGGAAATTCGCTGAAAGGCACAGAGCCATTATTGGTGAGCAGGTCCATCGCCTTATTGATGTAGGTGCCCTGGCAGCCTTCGAGCCCGATCTGGTTATAGGTATATGCCGGGCTGAAGGCAATCTTATCGGGGCTTTGGCCGGTGTTGATGGATTCTAAAATGGTACGGGCGGCATAGGTACTTCCCCAGCCCACACAGGAGCCCTGTTGCCCCTGGTCTTTGGCCTGGGGAGCAAAGCGCTCAAGGGAAACCCGCTCGGGCAATTGCTCTTCGGGACTTAAGGCTGCATATACCTGAGCACTGTCATAAACTTTCGGATCGAGGGTAGCGCCCCTGCCGTAGGTGGCACTTTCATGGCGCGATGCACCGCCTCCGCTACATCCTCCTTTGAAAAAATAGATGGCCCCGCCGATGATCAGAAGAGGGATCACGATTTTGGGATAACGGAACAGGAAAGGCAGGATCATCATAATGATGTTTCCACCACCCCCTCCACCTCCGCCACCGCGTGAACCCCTGTTATCCTGATTGCCGCTGTAACCTCCGTTAGCGTCATCATCGTCTGTCATCCGTATAGGCATATTTTCCTGCTTTTTTGTGTTTAAATTTACAAAAAACAAATAAATCAGCCGAACTTAATTAAATTAGTATTTTTGCAAATACCGGCAATATACTATGGCTAAAGCAACAACCCAACGCACGACCGTTTCTTCCACTTCGGCTAACGT
This sequence comes from Hydrocarboniphaga daqingensis, assembly GCA_943362175.1. Taxonomy (GTDB): domain Bacteria; phylum Bacteroidota; class Bacteroidia; order B-17B0; family Aurantibacillaceae; genus UBA4416. The sequence continues at coordinate 59,250 of CALRIU020000011.1, forward strand.
GTTTGATAAATTGGATTCCTGGGGGGAAAAGAATAACACAAAACTTTTGGCAGCTTTCCTGATCCTTTCCCTGTTCTTTTCGTTCATGCTTTTCAACGCCCGGATCAGCGAGGCGCATGACGATGCCCTGTACCTCGAGGGCGGCTGGCGCTATGTACATGAGTTCCCCAAATTTTTCTACACCCAGAACGCGCCTTTATATGTCATGTTCCTGGGGCTAATGATCAAGATCTTCGGCTTCAAGCTGCTGCTGTTCAAGGTATTCAATGTGATCTTTAATTTCTTCGCCGTTTTCTTTTTCTATAAAGCCTTTTACAAGCGGATTCCTTTTGCCGTATTTATCCCGGTCATGATTTTTGTGAGCTGCAACCACCTCATCCAGTATTTTGCCAGCATGACCTTTACGGAAGCCTTTTACCTCTTCCTGCAATCTTTGTTCTTTTACTATTTTGTGAAGCTTCACGATGCCTTAAGCGCCGACCCTGAGCCCAGGCACCACCTCAAATTATGGCTGATGCTGGGCCTGTTCACCTTCCTGATCGCTGCCTGCAAAAGTGTGGCCATTGTGGCAGTTCCTGCCCTGATCTTCTTCTTCCTCATCGAAAAACAATGGAAGAACGCTGTTTTCTCCCTCGGGGCGTTTTTAGTATTCAAAATCCCCTATGAGCTGCTGGTAAAGCTGGTGTGGGGATCCCAAAACCAGTTCAGCGGACAAAGCAAGATCTTATTGCTGAAAGACCCTTACGACAAGGCTTTGGGCAACGAGGACTTTGCCGGCTTCATCACCCGTTTTACCGATAACTGCAACCTCTACCTGAGCAAACGTTTTTTCCAGCTTCTCGGCTTCCGGGACGAAAACTCCGTGGAGGTGTATGGCTTCCTCGCCTTCCTGGTCATTGCCATCACACTGGCCGGACTGTTTTATGTATTCAGACAGAAGAACAAGCCATTGGTATTTTTCGGCTTGTTTACCGGTGCCCAGATCCTCTTGTCCTTCTTCATCCTCCAGGCACGCTGGGACCAGCCGAGGATTATCCTCATCTGTATGCCGGTGATGCTCATCCTCATCTATTTCCTTTTTTACAAAACGGTATATCAGCACAGCATGGGCCGGAGCATCTACATGGTGCTCATCGGTATTGTCTGTATCTCTCTCCTCCTCTCCTCTTTCAAACGGGGCAGCAAAAATATTCCGATCGTGAAGAAGAACCTGGCCGGCGATATGTACTACGGCTATACGCCCGACTGGCAGAATTTCCTGAAATGCAGCAAGTGGTGTGCTGATAGCCTGCCTGCCAATACACTGGTGGCAAGCCGCAAAGCACCGATGAGCTTTGTGTACAGCAATGGCAAAAAATTCTTCCCGATCTACAGTGTGATCAAAAAAGATTCGCTCACCAACCAATCGAATCCTGACAGCGCCCTGGCGTTTTTCAGGAAGGAAGGCGTAACGCATATTATGCTGGGCAGCCTCCGTATTGATCCGAATGTCAATTCAGGGCAGATCATCAATACGGTACACAACATCGTGCAACCTATTATGCAAAAATATCCGGACAAACTCAGGCTCATTCATACCGAAGGGCTCAGCGAACAAAGTTACCTGCTTGAAATCACCAAATAAATGGCTCAGTCTCTCAGTATATCCCTTGGCAATTTTTTGTATAAGAGCTGCTTCCCTCTGTACAAGATCATGTACAAATCATTCAAGAACAAGCAGGATGCTTTTGAGATCTCGCTGATGAAAAAATACATCGCTCCCGGTGACACCGTGCTGGACATCGGCGCCAACATCGGCTTCTATGCAGAAATCTTATCGGGCTGCGTGGGCAGCAAAGGCCGGGTGCATTGCTTTGAGCCCGACACAACCAACTTCGGGCACCTGAAGGCCCGCTGTGCGGCTTTGCCGAATGTAAGCATCAACAACAAGGCGGTGGCAGACAGCACTAAAACTTTAAAAATTTATACGTCCAAGCAACTCAATGTCGATCACCGCACCTACAAGCCGGATGATTATGACCAGGAAATTGACATCGACGCGGTAGCCATCGACGATTACCTGCAGGGAGCTTCCGTTAACTTTATTAAAATGGATATCCAGGGCTTTGAGCTGAGCGCCGTAAAAGGAATGGTAAAAACCCTGCAAAGCCCCAACCTCAAAATGCTTTCCGAGTTCTGGCCTTACGGTATGCGCAAAGCGGGCACCAACGTGTTGGAATATTACACCTTACTGAAGCAATCCGGTTTTTTCATTTACCTCATCGAAAATAAAGCGCTGAAAGAGCTGGCTGAGGAAACTGTCAAAAGCCTGATCGATCTTCCGGAAAGTACTTACATGAATATTTTTGTCAGCAAGCAACGTGTTTAAAAAATACACCATACCCTTTGACCTCGACGACCCACGCGCCACGCTGGCTCACCGGGACATCATTTTACAAAAGCCTTTTTTGAAACGCCTTTACACGGAGTGGTACCAGGAATTCATTACTGTTTCCCGCTCTGTCGGCAAAGGCATTTACCTGGAGATCGGCTCGGGTGGCGGCTTTCTGAAAGACGTGTTTCCGGAGGTGGTTACTTCCGATATCCTCGACCTTCCGGTCGTGGATAAGGTATTCAGCGCCGAGGAAATGCCCTACAAGGAAAATGAGCTGGGCTGCATCATGATGCTGAATGTGTTTCATCATATTCCAAGGCCTTATTTGTTTCTGAAAGAAGCAGAGCGTACACTTCTGAAAGGCGGAAAGATCATCATGATCGAACCGGCCAACTCCAACCTGGGACGCTTTATCTACAAGCGCTTTCACCATGAGCCTTTTGAGGAAACAGGGCCGAGGGAAATCACGGCGGGTAATCCGCTAAGCAACTCGAACCAGGCCTTGCCGCATATTTATTTCGAAAGGGACCTTGAGCTCTTTGCCAAAGAATTCCCTTCCTTAAAAATAAACCGGATCAGGTACCACACGCCCTTTTTGTATGTACTGAGCGGCGGCGTTTCGAGGAGCTCCATGCTTCCGTATTTCATGTATCCATTGGCAAAGGGCTTCGAATGGCTGCTACAGCCCTTCAGCAAAAGGCTGGGACTTTTCTGTACGATAGAAATTGAAAAAGTGTGACCGCTTAGCAGATCACACTTTTTCCTTCGTCTTTTGATGGACGAAGCACACCATCAAACCTTGTTCAATCGAAACTAATACATTTATTCCGGAAGCCCATCACTTCTACCCGGCATAAGCATCAAAATACTCATTTATGAGTATGCAAAACCACTATTTATGAGGATAGGACGGCCTGTTGTTTCTGCCTCACCAGCAACAAACCGGCAGCCGTAACCAGGGCATTGATCACAATGAGCTCATTGCCCACCTGGTAGGTGGTATAGGGCGTGATCACATAATTGGCGAGCAGGTAAGTGACAACAGGCGCCAGGATACAGACCACGGGCACCAGGCGGTCGTTGAGGCTGATCTTTGTGAACAGGCCAAGGCTGAACAGGGCGAGCAAAGGCCCGTAGGTATAACCGGCAATCATCAGGATGGTATCGATGATGGCCCGCTGGTTGAGCAGGTCGAAGACAATAATGACCAGCCACATGAGGATGGCAAAGCCAATGTGGATCAAGGTGCGGCGTTTCGACTTTTGCTTTTCGCTCAGCTGCCCGTTGCGGTCGTACTCCAGCAAATCCACATAGGTGGATGTGGTCAGCGTGGTCAGCACACTGTCGGCGCTGCTAAAGGTGGCGGCTGTGAGCCCGATGATGAAGATCAGGCCTGCAAACATCCCCAGGTGATTCAGCGCGAGGTTCGGAAATACCTTGTCAGTAATCACTTTCCCGGTTTCGGGGTTGGTTGGCAGGGCAATGCCGCTGGCATCGTAATACTGGAACAGCAGGGCTCCGAGGGCAAGGAAACATACCGTGACGATGACCATCACCACGCTGAACCAGAAAATATTTTTTTGTGCTTCGCCCAGGCTTTTGCAGCTTAGGTTTTTCTGCATCATATTCTGGTCGAGGCCGGTCATGGCAACGGCTATAAAAATGCCACCGATAAATTCCTTGAAGAAGAAACTGGATTTATGCCAGTCCCAGAAAAAGGTATCCGAATAATCGGAGGCCACGATATTGGAAATGGCCTGTCCGAAGCCGATGTCCATTTTGTTGATGATAACGATGATGGAGATGACAACGCCAAGCACCAGGAACAGCGACTGAAAGGTGTCCGTCCACACGAGGGTTTTGATCCCGCCTTTGTAGGTATACAACAGCATCAGGGCTAAAATGATGGAGACGCTGAGCCAGAAAGGGACATGGAAAGCGGTGATTCTGTCGAACACAAAAAACTGGATGACTCCGGTAGCGAGGAACAGGCGGCCGGAAGCGCCGAGGATGCGCGACAGGATAAAAAAGAAGGCGCCGGCTTTTTGCGTATGTTTTCCAAAACGGTTTTCGAGGTAGGTGTAAATGGAGATCACGTTCATCTTATAATAAATGGGAAGCAGCACTTTGGAAATGATGAAGTAACCGATGAAATAGCCGAGGACCAGTTGCAGGTAAGAGAAGTGAGAGGTCCCGATCTTTCCGGGAACCGATATATAGGTCACACCGCTCAGGGAATCGCCGATCATGCCGAAAGCCACGGCATACCAGGGAGAAGCCTTATTGCCCAGGAAGTAACTGTCTGCCGTTGAATTTCTGGAAGTAATATAGGCGATCAGCAATAAGCCTCCGAAATACAGGCAGATGCATAGAATAATCAGGAGTGGTGACATAAAGCCTAAATTACCTGTTTTCGCTGCTATCCCTAGCGTTAAAAATCAGCTTATTTTAAATACGGAAAGTTAATATCTTTTGTACAACCAGCACCGTTCCCGCAAAGTTGCGCAGATGAATACGCAGAGACCCGCAGAGAAGATCATTGAATGTTTAAAATTGAACATCTTTTTTAGCCTTTACGTAATATAACAACCTCTACACTCATTTCCCTGAGTGCGAGTATCAAAACTGAAATGTATTAACGGTACTTTTGCAACATCCCCACCACGTTGTTTATGAAACACCTGCTGATTCTCCTATGCCTTTTCTCTTGTAGTGCCGCAAGCGCCCAGCAGCGCTTCGTGAAAGCGATTACCGATGCGAATTATGGTAAATCGCTGAGAATAGTACCTACACCAGATAATGGCTGGGTTGTATTTTCGATGGACAGCCTCAAACTGACCAAATTCAGCCCCTGCGGCACTATCGAATGGAGCAAAGACCATACGATCCCCAATTGTTTTTACCACGCTGATTTCATTGCCACCGCAACCGGCTTTGCCCTGCTGAGCAGGCAGGCTACCGATGGTGCCACCAATGGGGCTTTGATCACCACGATGGATGCCCTGGGAACTATCACCGCCTCCAAAAATACGGTGCTGAGCCAGTGCGACCTGGTCCCCTATTCTCTTTTCACCGATCCGCAGGGCAATTTCATTATCTATGCAAATGCTTCGCAGGGACCTAATACCACCTACAGTGTGCTTTGTAAAGTGGACCTCGCAGGTACTGTTCTCTGGACGCAGTTCTACGACCTGGGCGTCATCTGGGGAAAGGGCCTCGCCACAAGCGACCAGGGTTACCTGCTGAGATCAGGCTGCCGTTTTATCAAAACAGATGCTTCCGGTAATGTCCAGTGGGCCACGCAGGTGGATATTTTTTCGATGAGCTATTACGCTGCTGTGGAAGTCAGCGACGGCTATATCTTTACCACGATCGACGCCGGCACACAAACCATTACTTTTTACAAGCTCGGTAAGCAAGGCAACCTCCTCTGGGGCGGAGGAAAAACCGTGAACTACACGGGCGACTTCCCTTACCTGCGGCAACTTCCTGGCGACCGCTTTGCGACGGTGTTCAACGGGAACACCGGAGGCATCAACTATCCGGTAGTAGCCAAGTTTGATAAGGACCTCACGGTTTTAAGCCAGCATGCCTATGCTTCCAACCAGCCCGGTATTGGACTCACCGGAAAGGACCTCTGCTTTTTAACCGACGGGAGCCCGGCCATCACAGGGATTGCCTCTGCAACGCCTTACCCTTTCTGCATCAAAGCCGACAAAGCCTACCGGAGCGGTTGTGAGGTGACAGCTCCTGCCATTCATCTCACAGCGATCCCTGCCAGCTATGCCTTCATCAACATTGGTAAGAATCCACGAAGCTTTATCATGATCAACCAGATGACGTCTACCCGCCTCCTGACGCCATCGCTGGTCACCTGGTGCCTGGTACCTAAGCGCCTGGAGCTACCCGATGACACTTCGCTTTGCCATGGAGAAAGCCTGCTCCTGAAAAATCTGACGGACGATGTGTTTGACACGTACCACTGGTCTACCGGGGATACCACTGCTTCCATCAGAGTGACAAATGGCGGCCTGTACTGGCTTAGCGCCAAAGACCGCTGCGATGCTGCTGTGCTGAGCGATTCGTTCCGGCTCACCATCAAAGCAGCTGCTATCGCGGAGCTTGGGAGAGACCTCATGAAATGTGAAGATACGCTGCTTGTTCTGCATGCTACCGGTTGTGCCGATTGCAACTATGCCTGGAGCAATGGCAGCCGCCAGAGCTTCATCAGCATTGAAGATCCGGGTACCTATTGGCTTAGGATCGACAACAGCAACGGCTGCCATTCAACAGATACCGTCACCATCAGCCAGACCAAATGCCATTGTACGCTTTACATTCCCAATGCCTTTACTCCGAACCAGGATGGACTGAATGACCTGTTCAAGCCCTTATACCATTGCGACATAGAGGAATGCAGCTTCCGGATCTTCAACCGCTGGGGAGAGCTGCTCTATGAAAGCAACGATCCGGCGGAAGGCTGGAACGGCCTGTATCAAGGCCACCCGGTGAAGCAGGATATTTACAGCTACCAGCTTGGCTACAAACCTGTCATTAACGGCACTGCACAGCGTATGATCTACAGATCGGGTAAAGTGGCTGTTCTGAATCACTAGGCCACCGCATCGTCTTATTACCTGACTCTCTAATGTGGTCAGAGACAATTTCTTAATGCCTCGCTGCCTGTAAAGATACCTGAACCCGCGCTCAGATATGAGTGTGTTTCTCAAATTTTCACTATCTTGTTGCCAATAAAGTTTATGGAAGATATTATAGCTAAAATACCTCGTGAATTATTATTGAGCGAACTCAACAAAGACCGTTACGTTCGCAAAACCAACAATGGCGATAATGAAATTTACATTATCACCCACAGCGATTCTCCGCACACCATGCGCGAGATCGGGCGTCTGCGTGAAGTTACCTTCAGGCATGCAGGTGGGGGCACCGGCAAATCGGTGGACATTGATGAGTTTGACCTGGGCGAGCATCCTTATAAGCAGCTGCTGGTGTGGGATCCTCAGGAGCAGGAGATCGTAGGCGCTTACCGCTACATCCTTTGCCGCGATGCAGAGTACCACAATGGCAAGGTGCTGCTGGCCACCACCGAGCTCTTCGACTTTTCGCCGGAGTTTTATAAAACCTATCTGCCTTATACCATCGAGCTGGGCCGCTCCTTCATTCAGCCGCAGTACCAACCTTCCGAGCAATTCAGGAAAGGCCTGTTCAGCCTCGATAATTTATGGGACGGCCTCGGCGCTATTGTAGTGGACAATCCCGACATGAAGTACTACTACGGCAAGGTAACGATGTACACTGATTTTAATGTGGAGGCAAGGGATTACATTTTATCCTTCCTGAAATATTACTTCCCGGACCCTCAAAAGCTGGTGACCCCCATTCATGGTGTGGAGCTGAAAACCGACGTGTCGGCTTTCCTGAAAGAGCTGGAGGGCAAATCCTACAAAGAAGGTCATGCGATCCTGAACAAGCATGTACGCGCCCTAGGCGAAAACATTCCACCGATGGTAAATGCCTACAGCAATTTATCGAGCACGATGTTGTCCTTTGGCACTGCCATTAATCCAACCTTCGGTGGCGTGGAAGAAACAGGGATCCTGGTGACAATCGCCGACATTTACAAGAGTAAGTCTGACAGGCATATTGAAACCTACATTAAAGAAGTGAAAGAGAGGAAAGAGCATTGAGATATGAGTAGTGAGATGAGCGACAGAAGAGAGAGAAGGAGCTGAAAACCCGATGGCTGAAGCTCCCGAAGCCAGAAGGACAGAGTAAACATTTTAAAACAGGCGTCAACGCAACACAACATGGAAATAAAAAGTGCGAAATTCTTAAAAAGCAGTTCCGATTACAAAGGCTGTCCGACACCCGACAAGCCGGAGTTTGCTTTCATAGGACGAAGCAACGTGGGCAAATCCTCACTCATCAACATGTTGTGTAACCAGAAGGACCTGGCCAAAACTTCCTCCAAACCGGGAAAGACACAGCTCATCAACCATTTCAGCATCAACAGCGATCAATGGTACCTGGTGGATCTTCCTGGATACGGCTATGCCAAAACGAGCAAGACCAACCTCGATAAATTCGAGGAGCTCATCAGCAACTACATCACCAAACGCAAAAACCTGATCAGCGTGATGATCCTCATCGACAGCCGCCTCGAGCTGCAACCGATCGACGGGCAGTTTATGGATTGGTGTACAGAAAAAGAAATTCCTTTTTGCCTGGTATTTACCAAGACTGATAAGCTGGGCAAAAACCAGTGGGCCAGCAATTTTGCCAAATACAAAAAACGCCTGATGGACTACTGGGGCGAGCTGCCCGTGATGATTGCCACCAGCGCCGAAAAGAAACAGGGAAAAGACGAGGTATTGAATTACATCGAAGATAATTTACAGTATTTTATTCCGCCGCCGAGAGGGGCAAAACATACAGAAGAAGAAGACGAAGCATACAATGATGGTATCTGAATGGCAACAACTGCAGAATAAACTGAAAGAACGCTTTGGCTCTGAAATGGACCACGACGCTATCCTGTTCATGATAGGACTCCAGGAGCTCGATAAGCCTTACCGCAAATATAAAAAAGACGAGAAGCTCGAAGTGATGCACATCGGCGTATGTACGGTGCTCGCGCCCTATGGCTTCTACGAATATAAAGGCCGCGACGACGACGACTGGCCGCACTGGGAGCTGGTAGAAAGCATACCAGCGCTCGATCCCAAGCAGCAAAATAAGCTGATGAGCGACGCGCTGGTAGAATACTTCAAAAGTACGGGCTTTCTCGATTAAACAAGGGGTTAACTATTGGATTGGATCAGCAGCTTCTTTACCAGCTGCCTGTCCTCGTAGTGCATTACCACAAAATACATTCCCGGGTTTAGGATATCTCCCTGGTTGATTGCCACATCATAGGCTTTGTCTGCCTGCGTTTTCAAGACACGCTCTTCTACTTTTTTCCCGGTAAGATCGTATACCGAAATCGCCACATTGGCATTGCCCGGAGCCCGGAAGCTGAGCCTGGCGGAAGAGCTGCTCGGATTCGGATACAATTGCAGGGCCAGCTCATTCTCCCATTCGCTGACCGAGGCTACCACATCGCCACTCAGGTTGATCTGGTCGAGGTAGATATTGTTGGCTCCATTCACATAATAATCGGTTTTGAAGAAGAACCTGAATTTCACGCTGGGCTTATTGTTCAGGGCTGTGAGCAAGGCCGGCGGCACTGTGACCTGCTTCCATTGAGAGGCCGTTGGTATAAATGCCGTGCTGAGCGTTCCACCCGAAGCGGAAGCCATGGCATGACTATTCGGTATCCCGTTCATGCTCGTCCAGGTGCCGCCGCAATCCAGCGAATACTGCACCTTGAAAGAATCGGCCTGCGTGGCATAACGCTTGGCATAGGCATAGTAATAGGAAAGACTGACATTGGTGGTATTGGTAAAATTAAAATACGGGGTTTCGATGTAATCCCTGTGACCATAGTTAGTGGTATCCGGGAAATTATTGATGTAAATGCATTTGCTTGTTCCGTTGGCTCCAAAAGCGATCTGTTGTTTCCAAAACACCGTGTCTGCCTGCTCATTGATAATGGCCAGGTTGGAAGGCAGGGTCGCCGCTTCGAAATCAACGGTATAGGGAAGGTTCAGGCCATTGAACCCATCGTACACATTCACGTAACTGTTCTTCGTTTCGGTATCTGTGCCGTTAGGGCCACTGGCCGTTAAGGATACGGCGTAGGAACCCGGCAGCGAATAGCTGACTACAGCCACAGAGCCTGTAGCAGATGAGGGCGCACCTCCCGGAAAATTCCACTGCAGGCTTCCTCCTGCCGGGCCAAACTGGCTCAGGCTGGTATAGGTAAAAGTATTGCCGGCGCAGGTGGCGTTTTTAGTTGAATAAAAATCTGCCAGTGTCGCACAGGTCAAGGTTGGACTGTAAACGCCGGTAGCCATGAGGTTGCTCATCGTGGAAATATTATTCCTGTTATTAACGGAGCTGTTGATGGTGGAAATCATAGCAGCGGCCTGACCGTTAGTAAACATAATCTTGCAGGGTGCATAATCCATGTAGTTCTGTACATTCTCTACCACCCCGGGCGCACAGCCGGAGATATTCCCGGTGTTGCAGCTGAGGAATCCCTTGGTGACGGGCGTATCAAAAATACCGTCGTCGCCACAAGCAACACCGGGCGCATTGCTCACGCCCCAGATATGAGGCAGGCTGAACCAATGCCCAACTTCATGCGTCAGCGTGCGGGAATTGGCGGGAATACCTGTGCCGATGCTCCCACAGACCTGGTGCAGGCATACGATGGCATCTGCCGAAGGCGGCACACCGATGCCCGGCAAGAAGGTATAAGCCGTTGCCTGGATATTGATGGACTTGACAATGTAAAAATTCAGGTATTTATCGGGCGGCCAGGTATACACAAACTGGTTCAGGTCGTTTGCATCCCAGTTGGTTTTTGTGGTGTAATGCCTCACGATGCCATTGGTGCAGTTCCCGTCGGGATCGATGGTAGCCAGCTTAAAGCTAAAACCGACATTGGCGATGTTATTGGTAAAGGTAGGCACGATCAGCGCGGTATCGGCATTTTGTTTTTGGTAATCCCTGTTCAGCAGAGCCACCTGGTCGATGACCTGCGCATCCGAAATATTTTCAACACCACCCAGGTGCAGGATATGAAACACCACCGGGATGGTATAAGCAGGCGTGGACAGCACCTGCGACGCAGCGCCTGATTTCTGCTGAGCATGTTTCTTCGACTGAGCTTCTTCAAAGGCAGCTTTTAACTCCGGGTGTTTTTTAAACCATAGCTCCATCACCTCGGCCTGACCGCAGGTTTGTTGTGCTTTGGCTTTGAGCGAACCTAGTGTAAAGCCAGACAGGATTAAACCGCCAAGACACAAACGCCCGATCTTTTGAATAAGCGCAGCCTGGCCTCGATTTGCAAAAGCATTTTTTTTCATCGTTTTTTTATTAAAGGGTTAAACGTTATTTACAATTTGGGGATGTAAATAAAACTCACAGAGCAGAAAGCCATGAGCTTTTGATCTGGAGCAAAAGTAAAGCGGCACGCTTTAACCCATTTGTCAAATCCTGCTATTTTTGAAATCTGCCATCGCAGAAGGCGCATGGCCGAAGAATTTCCGGAAGGCTTTGCTGAAGGCATGGATGTCGGAGAAGCCACTCATGACCGCAGCTACGGAGATCGCCACGTCTTCCTGCCTGATGAGCTCTTTTGCAAAGGCTAAGCGCTTGCGCACTATGTACTGATGCGGGCTCAGGGCATACACGGAGCGGAACAACCTGAAAAAATGGTATTCGGATAAACCGGCTTCGAGGGCAATGCGCGCTATGCTCAGCTCTTTCTGATAAAAGAGGTCGATGTATTCCCGTGCTTTTTCCACTTTCCGCAAAAGGTCTTTCCTGGTGGCGGGTTTCACGGCCCTCACGGACTGCAGCTTCCTGAATACGGGGATATGATCCCGGACAATCTTTTCCGCCAGCACCAGGTAAAACTCGCGGTTCATTTGAAAATCGCGGGAAGGATCTTCTTTGAGCGCATGCTCTACTTCCAGCAGGCAGGCGCCAAGATGGGTACGGGTAGCCGTGTATTTATTTTCCATAAAATCCCCGGAGTTGAAAAAGCGGTCGAGGTCTATATCCGGTACCGGTGTGCCAGGCTCGGTATAGCTCGCCACTACTTCCGACAGGATATCGGGCGCCACATCAATGCAGATTCCCGCAACGGCTTTCCTGCTCCCTACTTCCACATAGCCTTCGCTGTGGCTGTTGGCCAGGATATATTCCCTGTTCTTTACAACGTATTTGGTGCCGTTAACGGAATATAATTCTGTGCCATCGACCACATATTTGATGGAAAAACTTCTGAACGGCGCAGGGGAATAATACTCGTTCAGCACCGAATAATTGAGCAGGCAGCTATTGCCCGGCAAGACCAGGTGATCAACGGTATTTTCTGTAAAAAAAGCCATGCCTCAACAAAATAAATCCAATTCCGCCGGACATCAAAAGGGCTTGTATATCAATGGTTGAAATACCATTTTATTGGTAAAATAAATAAGCTAAATCGGGGGTTATGGCCTTTTTTATCTGTATATTCGAAACGTTAAAATTCACCTGGAGTTTCTTCACTAACCCCACTCTATTAAGTTTTTAGATTATGAAAAAAGAAATGATGATCTTCCTGGCGGCTACTTCACTCTCTGTTTCCGCACAGGTTAAACCGCAAACCAAATCACCCGCAAAGGCTGCTGCTACTTCTTCTGTACAAAGTGGCGCCAGGCTATTGCAAACGGTAAGCAAAACAGGAAACGAGATCGTGATTCCCTATAAAAAATATGTGCTGGAAAACGGCCTGACGGTCGTGGTGCATGAAGACCATTCGGATCCGGTGGCTTATGTGGACGTGACCTACCATGTGGGCTCGAACCGTGAGCAGCAGGGGCGCTCCGGCTTTGCACATTTCTTTGAGCACATGATGTTCCAGGGCTCCAAGCATGTGGCCGATGAGCAGCATTTCAAAATCATCACCGAAGCCGGCGGAACCCTCAATGGCTCCACCAACAGCGACCGCACGAACTATTTTGAAACGGTGCCTTCCAACCAACTGGAAAAAATGTTCTGGCTGGAAGCGGACCGCATGGGCTTTTTGCTGGATTCTGTGACCCAGAAGAAATTTGAGGTGCAGCGCGCTACCGTGAAGAATGAACGGGGCCAGAATTATGACAACCGCCCTTATGGCCTTATGGGCGAAAAAACCGGCGAGGCGTTGTTCCCGAAAGGGCATCCTTATTCCTGGACAACGATCGGTTATATTGAAGACCTGAACCGCGTGGATGTAAACGATCTGAAACGCTTCTATATGCGCTGGTATGGCCCTAATAATGCCGTACTCACGGTTTCCGGAGATGTGAATACCGCAGAGGTGGTAAGGCTTGCCGAAAAATACTTCGGACCTATCCCGCGCGGACCGGAAGTGAAAAACATGGAGAAACAACCTGTTATTTTAAAAGAACACCGCTATATTTCGTATGAAGACAATGTGCGCTTCCCTATGTACAAAATAACCTTCCCGACCGTCGCGTCGATGCATAAGGATGAAGTGGCGCTGAATGTGTTAGGTGAGATCCTGGCCTCTTCCAAAAGCTCTCCCTTATATGTGGCTTTTATTAAATCGCAAAAGGCCGTATCGGCCGGTGCCTACAACTACAGCCGTGAGCTGGCCGGGCAGTTTGAGATCAACATCAGGGCCAATGCAGGCGCCAAATTATCAGACATCGAAACCCTGCTGAATGAAACACTGGCCCAATGGGAAAAGACAGGCGCTACCAACGACGATATCAAAAAATACAAAGCCTACTACCAGAGTGGGCTGTATGATGTGCTGGCCACTGTAGCCGGAAAAGGCAAACGCCTCGCGGCTTACCAGACTTATGCCAACGACCCGAATTACATTAAGACGGAGATGGCCGAAAACTTAAAGGTGACGAAAGAGGATGTGATGCGTGTGTACAATACCTACATCAAAGGAAAGCCTGCGGTGATCATGAGCTGCGTTCCTAAAGGCAAGCCGGAGCTGGTTGCCAAAGCCGATACCTGGAAAATGTACGAGCGCACGATTGAGACGGAGAGCGCCGAGTACAAAAACCTTTCGTATACAGAGCCTAAAGACAACTTCAACCGGAGCCTGGTTCCTGCGGCCACACCGGCCAGGCTGGTACCGCTGCCCAATTACTGGAGATCGGATTACAAGAATGGGGTGAAGATCATCGGCGTGACCTCCAATGACATTCCTAAAGTAAACATCCTGTTTACCATGCCTATCGGTCACCGCTATGAGCCGAAAGCCGGCCTGGCGGTAATGCTGGCTTCCCTGCTGGGAGAATCCACGCAAAAGCACAGCGCGGAAGAAATTGCCAATAAGCTGGAAAGACTCGGCAGCGAAGTGTCTTTCTATGCCAACGACAATGAGCTGGGCATCAGCATCAGCGCCATGAAACAGAACCTGGATTCTACCTTGAAGATTGCCGAGGAAATGCTCTTCATGCCGAAGTTCTCGCAAGAGGATTTTGACCTGGTGAAAAAAGAACAGCTCGACGGCATTGCCGGACAGCTGACACAGGCAACGGCTATTGCCAACAATGTGTATGCAAAAGTATTGTTCGGCAACTCCAACCTGGGCCTTCCCAGCAACGGTAATACGGAGACCGTTAGCTCCATCACCCTGGATGATGTGAAAGCGTATTATAAAAACCTCTCGGGCTACAACTCTATCCTTGCCGTGATCGGCGACATCGACCAGGCTTCAGCCATCAAAAAAATGGGCTTCCTCAATAAGCTGCAGTCGGAACCTACCATGCCGATGGCAAAATACAAATTGCCGGAGATCGACAAAACACGCATTTACTTTGTGGATAAAAAAGGAGCGCCGCAATCGGAGATCCGCGTGGGCTATATCTCCCTGGCTTACGACGCTACCGACGAATTTTTCAAATCCACGATCATGAACTATTCCTTTGCCGGGGCTTTCAACAGCCGCATCAACACGATCCTGCGCGAGGAAAAAGGATTTACCTATGGCATCCGCGGAAGCTTTACCGGCGGTAAGTTTGCAGGGCCTTATACCATCGGCGCAGGCGTCAAGGGCAATACCACCGACAGCTCGGTTGTCATCATCATGGAGCAATTAAAAAAATACAATGAAGGCGGTATCACCGATGAGGAACTGACGTTCACTAAAAATGCGATGGCGGAATCCGATGCGCTGAAATACGAGGCACCCGGACAAAAACTGGGCTTCGTGAAACGTATCGTGGAATTCGAACTGGAAAAAACGTATGTTGCCAAACAAGCGGAAATCATCAAAACCATTGGCAAAACGGAGATCAACCAGCTGGCGAAAACCTGGTTGCCGTACGACAAAATGGTGATCCTCGTGGTAGGCGACAAAGCAACTAACTTCGACAAGTTATCGAAGCTTGGTTATGAGATTGTTGAGCTGAATACCGATGGCAACAAAGTCAATTAGAGAATTAACAAGCCGAAGCATGGTTGAGATGGCATCAACCATGCTTTGATGATGGCCTCTCATCCAATGAACCATTTTTCCGGAAATGTGTTAACGTTACGTCCATTTATTTACTCTTTAAATTCCAACTTAGTAATTAATTTATGAATATAGGAATTGTCTGTTATCCGACCTTCGGGGGAAGCGGTGTGGTGGCCACCGAGCTGGGAATTGCCCTGGCCGACAAAGGCCATAAAGTACACTTTATTACTTACTCCCAACCTTTCAGGCTTAACCAGTTCAACGAGAACTTATTTTACCACGAGGTCAATGTCAACGATTATCCCTTATTCGACTACCAGCCTTATGAAAGTGTGCTGGCCAGCAAAATTGTTGATGTGGCCATTTACGAGCGCCTGGATATCCTGCATGTACACTACGCGATTCCGCATGCCTCTGTGGCTTACCTCGCCCAGCAGATCCTGAAATCACGAAAAATAAAACTGCCCTATATCACCACGCTTCACGGCACGGATATTACCCTCGTGGGCCAGGACCCTTCCTTTGAGCCGGTGATCTTTTTCTCGCTGAACAACAGCAATGCCATTACTTCGGTATCGGAAAGCCTGCGCAAGGATACCTTGAAGACCTTCAAAATTGCCAACGATGTCAAGGTGATTCCGAACTTTATTAAGATCGAAGAGTACGAGAACGCCAAGGATATCTGCCAGCGTCACCGCTTTGCCAAAGACAACGAAAAGATCCTCATTCACATTTCCAATTTCAGGAAAGTGAAGCGCGTGGAAGACGTGCTGCGCGTGTTTGATATTGTCCGGAAACAAATACCGAGCAAGCTCATCCTGGTGGGCGACGGGCCCGAGCGGCCTCAGATCGACAAGCTCTGCCGCGAGCTCGACACCTGCCATGATATTATTTCGGTAGGCAAGATCGCCAATCCTAAGGAAATTTTAGGCGTCGCAGACGTGTTCATTCTTCCTTCCGAAACGGAAAGCTTCGGCTTGTCGGCGCTGGAAGCGATGGCCATGAAGATCCCGGTGATCTCTACCAATACCGGTGGAATTCCCGAGCTCAACCTTCATGGAAAAACCGGTTATATGAGCAAGGTGGGCGACTACGAGGACATGGCGAAGAACACCATCGCCCTCCTGTCGGATGAAAAAATGTATGCGAAGTTTAAAGCCAACGCCTTTGAGCAAGCCAAAAAATTCGACCTGAACCATATCCTTCCGATGTATGAAGAGCTCTACAGGCAGGTGATCAAAGCGGGGATTTAAGCCCGCTCAAAGCGACCGGGCATAATTAACGGGCAAGAAGATATGTAACGTGACCTTATGCACCAAAAATTATTCGATATTATTTCCAGGGATTTTCCGGTTTCCCAACACGACCGTGACTTGTGCAAGACGTATTTCACCGGGCTTACAGTTCCAAAAAATACGGTTATCGAAGAAGAAGGAAAGATCCCCCGCTACCTTTATTTTATTGTATCCGGCTTCATGCGGCTGTTTCACCATCATGAAAACGGTGATGAAATCACGACACACATCAATTGTCCTCCGGGCTTTATTACCTCCTACTCCGCGTTCATCAACCAGGTAAAAAGCAAGGACGCTCTCCAATGCATTACCGGATGCGATCTGCTACGGATCACCAAACCCGACCTGGATCTGCTCACCCGTCACAGTTCTGTTTTTAAGGATTTCAGCATCCGTGTATTTCAGCAGTCGCTTGCCTATAACGAACAGCGGTCTGAGGAGCTGGCCACTCTTCCGGCCGATCAGCGTTACAAAAAGCTGCTCGGGCACCATCCGGATATTATCCACCATGTTCCCATCCAATACATTGCTTCCTTCCTGGGAATGAAGCCCGAAAGTTTAAGCCGCATCCGGAGACAGATGAATAACTAACATTTGTCAAGTGGATCTCCCCCGCTTAAGCGGAATTTTGTGTCATCATTTCAAACCTTAATCGTATGACACATTCAAATTTAGCATTAGTGACCGGTGCCAACGGGCACCTCGGTAATAACCTGGTAAGGTTACTTCTCCACAAAGGCATTCCTGTCAGGGCTTCCGTGCGGAACATGAAAAACCAAGAGGCTTTCGAAAACCTGGCTTGTGAGCTTGTTCAATCCGACATTACGGATAAGCCATCCCTGGTCAAAGCGATGCAGGGCGTGGAAATTGTGTATGCCGTGGGAGCGGCATTCAAGCTCTGGGCGAAAGATCCGGTAAAGGAAATTTACGACGTCAATCTATCCGGTACGAAATACCTGGTAGAAGCCGCCGCGGAGGCAGGCGTCAAACGGATTGTGTACGTCAGCTCCATTGCCGCTTTAAATTACGGGAAGCTCCCTACCAAAGAAAGCTATGGCCGGAATCCCGATCGCCGCGACATGTATTATAACTCAAAAAACGATGGCGAAAAGCTGGCGTTCGAGCTGGCTAAAACACATGGTATCGAATTGGTAGCCGTATTGCCTTCTGCCATGATCGGCAGCGAATCATTTGGCCCGCTAAGCGTTTCCTATAACATCCTGGATCTTATTCTGAAAAAACAGATCCCGGTCGAAACGCATATTACCCTGAACTGGGTTGATGTAAAAGACGTCGCAGAAGGCTGTTACCTGGCTGCCACAAAAGGAAGGGACGGCGAGCGCTACATCCTCGCGAACGAAGCATGCACGTCTATCAAAGAGACTACCAAAATGGCGCAAGCCTTATTCCCGGAGCTGCGGATCAAGCTTCCGGTCGCACTGCCGAAACCGGTTTTGTATGCCATTGCCTGGCTGATGGAGCTGGGAAGCAAATTCACGGGCAGGGCGCCGCTGCTGAGCGTAAAAGATATCGCCATGTTTTCGGGCCTGAAACAGGATTTTGATATTTCAAAAGCCAGGAAAGAGCTCGGTTTCAATCCTAAAAGCCCGGAACAGGCTGTCAGGGAAGCCATGCTTTACCTGAGATCAAAAGCAAAGGCTTAACAGACTTAAGGGCAATTCCGTATCTTCGGTATTCATCGTAATACAGCATTTCACTAATCATCATCCCACAACACCATGAGCAGCATTCCTTTTCAAAGCATCGACTGGGCCAACCTTGAAAGAACAGAACATCCCGGTGAACGGGGTACTTCTTTCTGGCAGACCTTACAGTTGGATGGTCTCCGGATCCGTAAGGTAGCGTATTCGGCCGGTTACCTCGCCGATCACTGGTGCCAAAAGGGCCACATCGTTCATTGCCTGGAAGGGGCATTTGTCAGTGAGCTGGAGAATGGTGAGACAGTCACCTTGAGCAAGGGCATGACCTATGTGGTTTCCGATAACCTGAGCTCACACCGCTCGGTTTCTGCCAACGGTGTTCAGCTGCTCATCATCGACGGTGATTTTTTACGCTAAGCCTCAAAGCGGCGACAAGTGCTTTCTCGCAGGCTTGTCGCATTCCGAAAAGGCTCCGGCTTTGATGTATGAAAATAGCTTTTCCGGGTTCGGTGTTTTCAGGTAATAATTTCCAAGCGCGGTATACAACTTCGTCTGATCCGTCACGGTTTCTTTTTTATAATAGTCCATGACGGCTTTCACGAGCTCCTGGCTCATAATTTCCGATACGGGCTCCTTGCTTTTATACCATTTGATCTCTTCCATGTTTACTTTTTAATGCATGCTGCGAGGGCTTCTTTGATCTGCTCTTTTTCCTTGAGCGTGGCAATCTCCTTGCTGAGGGCTGTTTCATAATAACCCTTCGCCTTAGCGGTGTTGCTCCTCGACACATAATAATCGCCCAGGATCTGGTACATATAATAGCTTTCGGGATTGGAAGCGATGAAGGCTTTTTCGAGGTTCTCCGGAAGCCGCGCGGTGCTTGCTTTTTTGGTGAGAAACTGGATGTAATGCTTCAGCTGCTTGAAATGCAAAAAGTTCTGGTAACCCTGCGTTTTCAAAAAGGGATCTTCCGGCACCGTATACCTTGCCACGTTGATCTCCCTATTTTCATCCAGGCTCCGGGCACCGGCAAATACCGAATCGAGGTTATAACAGATAAACTCGCCGCACTGGAAAGGATTGGCGCTCACCCACATGAGCTTATCCTCCGGCTTAAAGATCACGGCGTGGTGCGCCAGCAGCTGGTTCAGACCTTTTTCGTTGGTAAGCCCGATATTCTTGTCGTTCAATCCTTTCTGGTCGCGCAGGATCTTTGCAGCTCCCAGGTAGTTCAGCGTGTCATAACGGTCGAGGAGCTGCCCCAGCCTCACCTCGCGGTAGAGCGAGGAACTGCCGATGATGTTTTCCAGGTTGGCCATGTCGCTGGCATAAGCCGGTCCCTGGTAATGGTTCGGGCAGATGAGGCGGTTGCTGTTCTGCACCTCGTAAATGTCCATTTTCATCGGCGACTTCTCGATGCTGATGGTTTTATGATCTTCGGCGCTTCCTATTAAAATACTTTCCGATACAAAGACGTTACGCTTTTTGGCAATGGCAATCGCTTCTTCATGGTTCTTGGCATATTGCAGAATTTCTCTTGCCAGCAGAGCGATCGGGGTCGCTGCATCGGTCGGGATCGAGCTCTTGGCAGCATTGATCGTCACCGTTAAGCCTTTTTCATTCATCCCGCTGCAGGCGCCGATAAAGCCGGCCCAGGTAACAGTGGCAAACTGATATCCCGTAGAGGGATTGGTAAACTGCACAATCTTATTTTTCGCAAAATCGTCGCCGCTGTAGAAATCAAAATTACGGCCTACCAATAATTTACCATCGGCACTTTTTCCGTCCCACACCGAAAAAGAGGTACATCCCACCGTCATGTTCTTATCCTGCAGGGCGTGGCCGATATCGTGCGCACCGTGGTAATTGAGGATCCGGTGGTATTTCGGGGCAATGAAATCGTATTTATCGCTGGCATATTTCGAGATGCCTAAAATCTCTTCCTTGTATTCTTCCGTGATATTATCGGGCAGGTGCCTGTTGAAATAGGCCACAAAGTATTTGAGGAATTTGAGGTAGTTGATATCAGGCACCAGGATCTTGATCTGATCCACAAACACATCCTCCTGAAAGGCATGCAGCTCCTGAGTGAGCATGCCGTTGGCGATCCCGCGCTCGTAGCCGTTGCCTTCCACGTACAGCTCCCAAAGGCCGCTGCGGCTGTGCCTGAGCCAGTTGGTGTTTACTTTATAAAAGTCTTTTCCGAAGCTTTGACGCTTCCAGCTTTGTGTATGATCTGCTTTGATAACCGGAACCTCAACCCGGATGGCAAAATAAAAATAGATTCCAAAGCAGACGAGCAGGACACCAAGCACCAGAAACGTTTTGGCCAGTATGTTACGGATCTTACGCCACATGATTTGCGGGGCAAAGATACGTATAAAACAGCTCAAACACAATCCATGACAAATCTTAACGCCCTGGTTCTGATGCCGGCCGAAACATGAAATAATTTAGTAGCTTCGCATTATGTCGTCGCCCGGCCTGCATAACGTATTTGCCTTCGCTGTCCTCTTCCTGGTCTTGTGCTGCTTTCCTGCCTATACACAGCCTAGCCACGAAGATACGGTACAGATAGAAAAGATCATCAGGGATGCCAAAAAGCGCGTGGATATTGCCCCCGAAGAGGCGAAACACATCATCAACCAGGCGATAGAGCTTTCCAAACAGAAGCATTACCAGGCAGGGCTTTCCAATTCCTATAATGTGATGGCAACGGTCTATGAAAGGATCCCGGACCCGAAAAAGTCGATTCAGTATTATAACATGGCCATGCAGATTGCCCGGGAAGAAAAACTCGAAGCGTTGCAGGGCATGATCCTTTACAATTCCGCTTCGGTTTATGAAGACCTGGGCGACTACGACAAAGCGTTTCAAATCAGCACCCAGGCCCTGGCCCTTAAACGCAAGCTGAACGACAGCTCCGGGATTGCAAGGTGCTACAAGCAGATTGCCCAGCACCTGAGCTATAAAAAGGATTATATCACCTCCATCTCTTATTTTCAGAAAGCGCTTGCGATTCAACGAAGCCTCCATTCCCCGCACAACATTGCCGTTACCCTTAACGGCATAGGCCTGGTGTATACTTCGGCCAGGCAATATAAGAGGGCGCTTGCCGCTTTACAGGAAGCCCTGGTGATCCGCGAAGCCGAGGGCGACTCTCTCTTTGTAGAAAGCGTGTACCTGAACCTGGGCTTTTGCTATGACGGCATGGGCAAGCTGGATTCGGCGGAGTATTATTACCTGAAGTCGCTGGAGATGTGCAGGCTGATTGGCGACAAGCTCAATGAGCCTATATTGCTGAATAATCTCGGGGAACTGTATTTCCAGCAAAACAAACTCGCTTTATCAGAAACCTACCTGCTGGATGGGCTGGGATCTGCCCGATCCATCAACAGCCTCATCGACCTCAGGGACATCCAGAATAACTTATCGATGCTTTATGCCCGGAAGAACGATTTTAAAAAAGCCTATCTCTACCAGGAAGGCTATATCAGCACAGCGGACTCGCTGATGAACGAGGAGAAAATGAGGGCCCTGGAAGAGCTGACGGTAAGGTTTGAAACCAAAGAGGTGGAAGAGCAAAACACCCTTCTTCAAAAAGAAAACGACCTGCAAAAAAGCAGGCTGCAGCAACGGAATTACCTTATCCTCGCCATCCTCGTCGTGGCTATCCTTCTCGTGGCTATCCTGTTCCTCTATACCCGCCAGAAACGCTTCCGGATCCAGAAGGAAAAGCTCGACATCGAACAAAAGCTGTTGCAGATCCAGATGAACCCGCATTTTATTTTTAACTCGCTACAGGCCATTCAGAGCTTTATCCTCACGAACCGCCAGAAGGAATCGGCAGGCTACCTGACCTCGTTCTCCAGATTGATGAGGCTGATCCTGGAAAATTCCAAACACGATCTCATCAGCCTGGATAAGGAAGCCGATACCCTGGCCTATTACCTGGAGCTGCAACAGCTCCGCTTCAAAGGTATTTTCACTTACGACATTCGTATAGCGCCGGCCATCGATAAGGATTTCATCATGGTGCCTCCGATGTTGCTGCAACCGTTTATTGAGAATGCCATCGAGCACGGCTTCAAAGACATGAAAGAACCGGGCCTGCTGAGGGTGGATATTTCACAGACACATGGGGGGCTGACCTTTGAGGTGAGCGACAATGGCATGGGTATTGAACGGTCGAAACAACTGAAGCAGGAGAACAAGCGCCACCGCTCCTATGCCCTGGAGATCATCCGGAAAAGGATCGAAGTCATTAACGAAAGCCTGCATACAGCCATCAGCCTCAGCATTGAAGACCTCTCACAAAGCACAGAGCAACAAAGAGGCACAAGGGTCAAATTATATATTCCAACGATTCAGAAATAAAAAATCACAGCCATGTTAAGTGTTTTAATCATCGACGACGAAGAGCTTTCAAGAGAAACCATTTCTGCTATCGTCAGGCAGTATTGCGAAAAAACAAACGTGATCGGCGAGGCCGGCTCCGTGCGGGAAGGCCTGAAAGCCATTAAGGATTTAAAACCGGATGTAATCCTCCTCGATATCCAGCTGGGAGATGGCAGCGGCTTTGAGCTGCTGAGAATGGCCGAGCCGGTACATGCCTTCGTGATCTTCATCACCGCGTACGAGGAGTATGCCATCAAGGCCTTTAAAACAGCCGCGCTCGACTACCTCCTCAAGCCTGTAGACATCGGTGAATTGCAGGCGGCTATTCAGAAAGCACGCGATCAGAAGCAACGCAGCAGCATTGAAGCGCAGCTGAATATCCTCCTCACCAATTTCAACCAGGTAGCGGTAGGCAGCAACCAGAAGATCGTACTCAAAACCAACGAGCAGATGCACATCCTTTCTTCCAATGAGATCATGCACATCGAAGCAGAGGGCAACTACACGAAGTTTTACCTGGTAAACCGGAAGACCATCCTGGTGAGCAAGACCCTTAAGGAATATGAAGAGATCCTAGACAAGAGCATCTTCGTACGCATCCACCAGAGCCATATTGTGAACATGTCTTATGCCTCCCGTTTCGATAAACGGAATGGCGGCTTCCTCATTCTGAAAGACAACACGGCACTGCCCGTTTCTACGCGTAAAAAGGACGACCTCATCCAATACCTCGAGAGCTTGTAAAATCAGATCCTGCAAATACTCAGGATATCCGGGCAGATACTAACAGGACTGCCCCTCTTACTAAAAGCTTCGGTTCCGGCCGGTTTTATGCCAAAACCATTTGTTTTTTACTTTACTTTTGGCACATGTTTATGTGCAGGATCGTGTGAAATCGGGCTATCTTCAAGGATAGCCGGTTTCTCATGGCCCGGGACCAAAAAACAATATTGGAAGCCAAAGCAATTAGCGCAGAATACCTTTAAAGAGTACAGACCCGGCCTGTTCCAAAGCAATGGAACACTACCTTAAAAAACGAATGACAGGAAAGGCCGGCCTGCAAAAAAGCCTCCGGGATCTCCGGAGGCTTTTTTTCTTTCAATGGGATGTTTATTTTCTACTTTGTGAGAGAAGCCCTCAGGGCATAGATCCTGCCAGCAATGGCCTTAAATCGCGCATCGTTCATGTCTTTCGGATCTTTGACAGCATCGATCTCCGTGTGAATTTTTTTCAGCTCCTCGTTTAAAGCCACGCATTCTTTTTGGTCTTTGTATTCACCCAAAAGATCGGTCAGGTTTTTCAGGTAAAAACGCTGATCCCATAAATGCTTGTATGCTTTTTCTTTGACCGCAGGGTCGTTAACACTCTCCGCAATTTTGCAGGTAAGGTACAGGCTTTCTACCCACGATCCGGCAAATACCGCAGAAGCCGTGTAAACACGCTCGTTGGTGCGCAGATAAGCGTCGCTTTTCACAAAGATCTCATCCACAATTTTCAACAGGGAATCCTTATTGGACAGGTTTTGCTCCGCACGCTTGCCAAGCATATTATCCACGGCGCTTTTCAGGCCAAGCTCATCGGCCGACTTCACCACATGCTTCATGTATTTGAGCACGTCCTCTCCTTTGTTGTTTACCATCGCATAAGACATGTCGATGTTATAGATACCGAGAGCAAGGGCTTTGGAAAACTCCCCGCCAATAGCCATTGGCTTTTTGGGATCAACCAATAAGGTCGTGTTGTAATCCACACCCCAGCCGGAGATCTCGTTGATACCGGCTACTGGCGAAGGGATGTTGGCAATGGCAAAATCGAATTTGAATTTGGTTTCTTCATTCACGGTGACAGGCGTGGTGTCTTTCGGCACGTTGGCCACCACTTCTTCCGTTTCGGCAACCTCATCTGCTTTTTCGCCGCAGGATACGGCCATAGACGACAAAGCCAGTACCGGCAACAGGTGCAATAGTTTCATAAATGTATTACTGTTTTTAGTTTGTAAATTAAACCGTGTATTCGGGATCGGTTCGTAAATTGACACAAAAGTAAAGGTCTTTTTGATATGAGCAACAAATAAACCGCATTAGTGCGCCAAATCCGGGCAATCGTCTAAAAACAACAGGACTTCAATCCATTCAATAACCGGTCCAGGCCAGAACGGCACTGCTGACAGCGAGGTACAGGCAAAGCGGGCTGAAATACCGGCTGTCGTAACGGGCAAAAACAGTATGCCTTTTCTTCCTGAAGAAGCCCACGTAGTTGAAATCCCCGCATGCACGCAGTAAGGCAATGCCTGCAACGGCCCAAAAGCCATCGTGATAAGCCACAGCCGGCAGAGGCAATAAGCCGGCAAACAGAAGGGCGAATCCCAGAAACAGAGTGGCTACCACCGCCGTTGCCAGCTTGCCCGGAATAAACGCTTTCCGGCCGCTGGGTTCTGTTTCCGGCAAGGCGGCAGAAAAGCCGTAACGTCCTCCTAAAGCCCAGTAATAATGGAACCCTGCGATGATTAAAAAAACAAGGGCATTGAGCAGGCTCAGACTGTATAGGAATAGTAACATAAGCTGAATAGGAAATGGTCTTGTATACAAAAACGGCCCGCTCAGGAAGCAGGCCGTTTTAAGGTTTCATGTATCATTAGCGGTCTAAATTGCCGTAGTCAAGTTTTTTACCACTGATGGCGAGCACCCCTCTGAGAATAAGGATCAGGAAAGGAACATACATCACCGCTCTCGGCATTTCGAAGTGATCGGTGATCACAATCGCTTTGCGTTTCAGACGCTCCGTGATCAGGTACATGGACGGGATCAACAGGAGGGTAAGGAAGGTCGCAAACAATAAGCCGAAGATCATCGTCCAGCTCAACGGACCAAAGAAGGCCACACTGTCACCGCCAAAGAAGATGTGAGGATTACCGGTGGCAAGCAGGGCTTCGAAGTCAATGTTCAGGCCAACGGCCAGAGGGATCAGGCCCAGGATGGCAGCCGTAGCCGTCAGGATTACCGGCGT
Source organism: Hydrocarboniphaga daqingensis (assembly GCA_943362175.1). GTDB lineage: Bacteria > Bacteroidota > Bacteroidia > B-17B0 > Aurantibacillaceae > UBA4416. The sequence continues at coordinate 85,083 of CALRIU020000011.1, forward strand.
CATACGCGTACGTCCTGCTTCTACCGTTGCTTCATAAAGGCTCATACCCCCTTCGCGGGCAAACTCGGCAAACTCTACCAGGAGGATACCGTTACGAACCACGATACCACCGAGGGCGATAATACCTACACCCGTCATTACGATACTCATGTCCATCTTGAAGAGGGAAACCCCGATCAATACTCCGACGATACTGAACACGATCTCCGACAGGATGATCAATGGCTTACCTAAGGAGTTGAACAAGCCTACGAGTACGAGCAACATCAGGCCTACAGCAATTAACATCGCATTGCCCAGGAATCCCATCGTTTCTGCCTGCTCGGCTTTGTCACCCGCAAACTGAACGATCACATTACCTGTCTTCTTATAGTTTTTCATCACGCGCTCCACATTAGCGACCACCTCATTCGGGTTGAAGCCATCTTTCACATCAGATGACAATGTAATCACACGCTTGTTGTTCTTACGCTTGATGCCTGCATACGTATAATCATAGCGGATGTCGCATACAGAAGCCAATGGCACGCTGCGGATCATACCGCCCATGTTCATATCACGGTAGGTGATTTTTAAGTTACGCAGGGTTTCGATGTCGATACGCTGGTCGAATTTGTAACGCAGCTGTACCGGATATTCATCATCCACATCACGGAATTTGGTTGCCTCCACACCGTACACCGCACCACGGATCTCCATGGCCAGCTGGTAAGTAGAGATCCCTTCACGCAAGGCACGCTCACGGTCGATGTCGAAAACGATCTCCGGCTTGTTGGCCACGAAATCCGATTTCAGACCTACAACACCCTGGATTTTTGCCGCGGAGATGAACTTGCGCAGGTTATCGGCATTGGCAGTCAGCTCTTTGAAATCCTCACCGATAATTTCGATACTCACCGGTTTCGGGGTCGGAGGACCGCTCTGCTCTTTATTCACCACGATGTCGGCACCCGGGATATCCCAGTTAAGCGCCTGTAATTGTTTCAGGTACTCGGCCGTCGACTGCCCGTGACGTTTTTCAAACTCCACAAAAGAGATCGCGATCTTACCTTTGTTAGGATAAGAGTTCTGATCACCGTCTGCAGGATCTGTAACACCGATCGTGACGTTGGAGATCATCGATTCAACAGTAGGGTTTTGCTTGCCCAACACGCTGTACACCTTCTCTTCCACACGGCGCATCACGCCATTTGTTACCTTTGGATCTGTACCCTCCGGTAATTTCACATACACGTAAATGTTGTTCGGGTCGCCGCTTGGGAAGAATACCACTTTTGGTTTCATAATTCCAAACAGAACGAAAGAGAAAATAAATAAGCCTAACACGTATACCAGTGGCCTCCACGGTTTGCGTAAGCACCACTCAAGGATTTTCACATAACGTTTCACAAATCCAGGCCAGATCTTAAACTGCCATGCCTCGATGGCTTTGTATAACCACAGGCGGTTCAGCACCAGGAAGAACGCCAGGAACACAACGAAATTGGCAATGGCAAAGTGACCGGTTAGATAAGACGGTATAGCGATCAGGGCATAAACAACCAGCTGCATGCGTGCCTTTTTCGTGATCTTACCATGCTCTTTACTTTCTTCTTCATGAGATTTCATGAAGTCGACCGCAAACACAGGGTTGATGATGTAAGCCACAAATAAGGAAGCCAGTAAGGAGATGATGAGCGTTACCGGTAAGAAGTACATGAACTTACCGATGATCCCCTGCCAGAACACCAATGGAATAAATGGTGCCAGGGTGGTGATGGTACCCGATAATACCGGCATGAACACCTCACCCACAGCGAGCTTGGCAGCCTTCGTAATCGGGATTTTCCCATTGTCGAAGATCCGGTGCGTATTCTCGATCACCACAATGGCATCATCCACCACAATACCCAGGGCGAGAATGAAGGAGAAGAGTACGATCATGTTAAAGGAGAAGCCGATGGCCGGCATGATCAGGAAGGCAATGAACATGGACAATGGTACAGAAAGCGCCACGAACAAGGCGTTGGTAACACCCATGAAGAACATTAACACAACGGTTACGAGGATAAACCCGATGACAATGGTATTGATGAGCTCATGCAGGGAATGCTTGGTTTTATCACTCTGGTCACCGCTGATAGTAATATCAAGACCTTCCGGAAATTCATTTTTCTTCATTTCCGCAATCGTTTCCTCGATATGCTCCGCGGCATGGATCAGGTTCTCGCCCGAACGCTTGATCACGTTCAGCGTGATGACATTTTTTCCGTTTGAGCTGGAATAACTTTCCTGCTCTTCAAAACCGTCTTTCACCTCAGCAAAGTCCTTGATGAACAGCTTGGCCCCGGAAGCCGAAGTCACCACAATGTTCTCGATTTCTTTCGGATCCTGGAACTCGCTTTTAATGCTCAGCGTCGGTTTCATCCCGTTCAAAGGAATCGTACCGCCGGAGATCGTTAAGTTTTCCTGCGCGATAGCACGTTGAATGTCCGTTAAGGTAAGCTGTGCCGCCTGCAATTTGTAAGCATCAATGTTTACCTGGATCTCACGCTCCAGCGCGCCCACCAGCTTCACCTCGTTGATCTCTTTCAGCCCTTCTACCCTGTCCTGCAGGTCTTCGGCGTATTTCTTCAATTGCTTCAGGTCGTAGTTACCTGCCACGTTGATGTACATGATCGGAATCTCGGAGAACGCGATCTCTTTGATAATAGGCTCGCGCGTCAGTGTCTGCGGCATATCCGCACGGGCCTCATCCACCGCATCCTTCACACGCTGCTTGGCCACCTCCACTTTCACATTGGTATGAAACTCAACAATCACCACCGACACATCCTGCAGGGAGGTACTGTTGAATTTTTTGATCCCGGAAATACCCTTCAGGCGTTTTTCGATCGGCTTTGTAATGGTATTTTCAATATTGGTTGGAGAGTTACCACCATTAATGGTATTGATGTAAATGGTAGGTACGGTAATGTCGGGGAACTGCTCTTTCGGCAGGGCGTTGTAAGCCATGATCCCTGCAAGCGAGATAAAGATGGTAATAAGATAGACAGTCATCTTATTGTCTATAGCCCAGCTTGACGGTTTAAATTCTTTTATTTTGTCTAACATAATTTTAGTTTTATGGTTATACCATGATTAAAGGTGCGCTGATGTTTTAAGGCAAAACTATTTTTTCATGTTTACCTTGTCACCCTCGTTTACCAGGTCGTAACCTTCGGTGATCAGTAAATCGCCTGCTTTTAAGCCATTGGAGATCTCTGCATTACCATTGTATTCGTGAGAGATGGTAATTACTTTTTTCACAACCTTTCCGTTTTCAGCAATAAACACATAGCTTTCGTTGGTTCCTTTCTGAATGAATTTCACCGGTACGGTTACCATAGGCGTTGCCGATTGATAATCGTTGATCTTTACTTTGGCCACCATGTTCGGATGGTATTCCTTGGATTTGTCCAGCCACAGCTCTACAGCGAAAGTACGGGTAAGGTTATTGATAGCACGGGAAGCATAATGCACCTTGCTAACGATGGAATCATGAGCGTCAGGGAAGAGCACCAAAGCCTCGTTACCTACTTTCACACGGGCAGCGTAGCTTTCAGACACATCCGCTTTGACTTTCAGGTTAGAAAAGTTGATGACGTTGATGGCAGAAACACCCGGCGCAATAGCCTGGCCGATCTTGATGTTCACGGCATCCACTGTTCCGTCGATCGGAGAGATGATCTTGCTCATACGCACCTGCTCCTGCATGGTAGCGATCTTGTTCTCCAGACTCTCCTTGGTGTTTTTGCTTTGCAGAAACTGGATCTCCGTACCGATCTTCTGGTCCCAGAGATTTTTTTGTTTCTGGTATACCTGTGTTGCCAGATCGAGGCTGGTTTGCAGGTCGGCAATTTGCTGCTGCGTAGCGCGGGCATCGGTTTCAGCCAACACCTGTCCTTTACGCACTTCGTCGCCAACCTTTACATTAATCTTAGTAACCGTACCCGGCATTTCAGATGATAAAGACACGTTCTCATCCGCATCGATGCGCCCCTGCACCTCGATATAGGTTTTGAACGGCTGTGTCGTTAATGGCATCGCCACCACATCTACCAGTTTCTCTTTTGTAGTATCCGATTTTGCCAGCTCTTCTTCCAGCGTGGCAATTTTGGTTTCCAGCTCCGATTTTTGCGTTCTCAGTTTTTCGAGCTCCGCTTTTTTGTCCGGGCTGCCGCCGCATGCAACCATCATAGCTGCTAAGGTGATGTATAAAATAGTTGTTTTCATATATTATGGTGTATTATTCTTTTTAAAAATTATTTCGTTAAGGTTCCTATTGCTTTTTGATAATCGATTTTCGCTACCAGCATATCATACACAGAGTTGTAGTAATTTGTCTGGGCTTCTTTCAGAGAACTTTGTGCGGTCGTTACTTCCAGGTTGCTTCCAACTCCCTGCTCGTATTTTTTCTGAGCCACATCGAACACGTGCTGCGCCAGTTCCATGTTGCGCTTTTGAGTCTGTAAAGATACAAAGGCATTCTCATAACTGATCTCCGCTACTTTGGTTTCAAGCTCTGCCGCCAGCTCCAGGTTTTTGATCTGGGCCTCACCTTTCAGGATGGCGATTTTGGCCTGCTGAATGCGGTTGTGACGCTGCAAACCGTCGAACAGCGAGAAGTTCAGGGTTCCGCCGATCACAGCCACTTTAAACCAGTTTTTATCCTTGTCGAAGAAATCAAATTCCTGGCGCTGCGCGTTGTACTGGTATGACCCGTAAACACCCAGTGTAGGCAGATAGCCCAGGCGGTGACGCTTCACATCAATATGATATAATTTTTGCTGCAGCTGCAGTAACTGGTAATCAGGGCGGTTGCTGAGATCAATTTTGCCGCCCCCCAGCGTTGGCTGGTCTGCTGCGTTCAGGGTCAGCGAATCGCTGAGCGTGATGGGCTGCCCCACCTTATATCCCATCTGGAACTTGAGCAGGTTTTCCGACAGGCCGATCAGGCGAACCGTTTTTTCCTTTTCCGTTACCAGGTTGTTGTACTGCACTTCCAGGCGCTCGGCATCGATCAGCTCCACCAATCCCTGCTGGTTAAAGGCTTTGGTATCCTCGTATGCTTTTTTCAGGCGCTCGAGGTTGGCATCCAGGAGCTTTACGCGCTCCCTGTTCACCAGCACATTGTAGTAGGCTTTGGAAACAGAAGCCGTCAGCTCCGTTTTACTCCTGTATACATTGATCTTTGCCAAATTGATGAGCTCTTTGGCTGCTTTCAGACCCACGATGTAGTCGCTGCTGAACACAAGCTGTGAGGCGCTCAGGCCTGCCGTGGCGTTATACTTGGTACCGAATTTTACCGGGATAAAAGAACCCGCCGGGCCCCCGAAAAATTCTGCAGGCAATAAAGAGGTCGGGATCTCCAGGTAATCCTTCAGGTCAACACTTCCGTTCACCTGCGGTAAGCCCACCCCCAATAATTCTTTGCGCCTGTAGTCTGCACTCTGAACATCGTATTCCGCGTTCAGGTAATTCGGACTATTTTTTAGCGAATAGTCTATAGCCTGCTGCAGGGTAAAACTGGTAGAGTTTTGAGAACCTGCGTCCTGGGCATTTACAGATGTTATACCAACACCTATAAATAACAATGGAAATATTACTTTTTTTCTCATATATAAATTATTATTCTTCGTCTTTTATTTTTTTGTAGTTATTGATGAGTTTATGCCCTTTCACGCTGCAGATGCTGTATACAAACATGTCGAGGATAAGTTCGTGCGCCTTGGAAAAGCTGATGCTGTCGTAATTGAAGTAATTGCCGAACATCAGCATATCGATCTGAGCCATGCGGTATTCCGCCGTAAAAGGAATGTTGATGTCTTTCCGGTACAATCCCATTTCCACACCCACTTTGATGTTCTTGACAATCAGCTTGCTGGTGCAGTATTCACGAAACGAACGGAACTGCTCATAAGCTTTCGGGTAAAATTTTTGCAGGTCGAGAAAAAATACGGGGGTAATAGGCTGAAGCATCACCCTGATCTTTTCAGAAATCAGCAGAATTTCGTGCAAAGGATCAATCGCCTCATGTTGCAGGGTTGAAAATTCTTTTAATTGTTTATCTAATTCGATTTTGCAAAGCTGGCTCACCAGGTCATCTTTTTCTTTGTAAAACTGGTAAATGGTCTTTTTAGACATCCCCAGTTCCCGGGCAATGTCATCCATCGTCACACGCTTGATCCCATATTTAAAGAACAATTCGAGCGATGTTTTTAATATTTTATCTTGTGTTTCCATTTCGGGCACAAAACTATAGAAACTTTTTTTGTTCTACAAGTTTCCATCGCAAATATTTTATTTTTTTATTATTAACACCGACAGATGGTATGATTTTTGTTAAATTTTAACGATTTTTGTCGAATAAACCCTGAATTTGAATATTTTTACATAAAAGGTTTATTATTGCATTTCTATGATTAAAAATTTTACGCTGTTTTTTTTACTCCTCATTTTCTCTTATGATGCTAAATCACAGATTGATACATCATTTTGGTTTGTGGCCCCGGATATTTCCCAGGGTTTAGGAGACAGGCCGGTATTCCTGTATTTCAATACGTATTCACAGCCGGCAACCGTGAGAGTGCGGCAACCCGCCAACGGAAGCTTTACACCGGTGGTTCTCACGATCCCTGCAAACTCTATCGATTCGGTATTGCTGACGCCTTTTATTGCAGGCATCGAGAACGATGTCGCCAATAGTGTTCTGAACAGGGGGCTTTATATTTCTTCGACAGAAAAAGTATCGGCCTTGTATTCTGTGAGGGCTCCTTTCAATAAAGAATACTTCAGCCTGAAAGGACGCAAGGCGATGGGTGTCGACTTCTATGTTCCCATGCAGGAATTCTGGGACCAGGCTCCCGCCACCAGCCCCAAGTCTTTCTCCTCCATTGATGTGGTGGCTTCTCAAAATAACACAACCATCCTGGTAACGCCAAGAACCAACATCATCGGGCATGCTGCCAATGTAACCTATACGGTGCTCCTGCAGCAGGGGCAAACCTATTCCTGCCAGGATACGGCACGCTCGGCTGCCACAAGCCTGGCCGGCTCCATCATTTCATCCAACAAGCCTATAGCCGTCACCATACAGTCTGGAGGCCTGACACAGGGAGGCTGCCAGAGCACCACCGGCGACCAGATCACATCTTCTGCCTACATCGGTACAGACTATATCGTGAACAGGGGCATGGGAACCGTGGAAAAGATTTTTATCCTGGCGACTCAAAACAATACGCAGCTTACCATCAACGATGGAAGCACCACCACACACGTTTCTAACTTCGGCGAGAATTATATCTACACGGCCACGCAGCCTATCACCTATGTGAAATCGAATAAGCCGGTATATGTGCTTAGTGTCTCCGGATACGGATGCCGCCTGAGCGGCGCGCAGGTGCCTCCTTTCTTTTGTGCCGGCACCTACTCAACGTCTTTTACGAGAACCTCTTCCGATTCCCTGGCCCTGAACTTATCCACACGTACGGGTTTTGAAGGAAACTTCGCCCTGAACGGAAATGCCTCGCTTATTCCTGCCAGCGCCTTTACCGTGGTACCGGGCTCTTCCGGCAATATCAAATCGGCCAGGATTTATCTGCCGATCAGTGCTGTGCCCCTGGGATCCTACAATACGGTTACCAACAGCGGCGACGTATACGGCCTGGGCGTGCATAATGGCTCTACCCTGCGCGGAAGCGCTTATGCCTACGTTTCCGAATTCGTTTCGACGCCAATGATCAATGCCGGCTCCAACTTCACCATCTGTGCCAACGGCAGCATTGCCCTGAATGCACAGGTAGGCGGCGGAAATATCAATGCCACCTGGTCTACCAACGGTTACGGAAATTTCAACGGAGGCTTTACAGCCCTGACCAATACGTATACGCCAAGCCAGCTCGATACAACATTGAGACCTGTAAAACTGATCTTAACCAGCAATGGCCCATGCCCGGTACAAAAGGATACGCTTTTGCTGAGCGTGAAACCATCTCCTTTGGTGAATGCATCGGTGAACCAGATCGTTTGCGGGAATAACAGCACCGTTAGCCTGAATGGCTCGGTGACCGGTGGTGCTACGACAGGCATCTGGACCAGCATGGGTACAGGTACCTTCAGCCCGGCTAATACGACGTTCTCCGCCTCTTACTATCCCAGCTCTGCCGATACGGCCGCTGGTTCCGTGAAGCTGGTCCTCACCTCCACCGGTAATGGCATCTGTGCGGCGGAACGCGATACGATGCTCATCACCATTACCAAACCGCCGCTCGTGAATGCCGGTCCCACGACCTTTTCCCTGTGTGCCAATAATCCTTCGCTGAGCGTGAACGGTACGGTATCCGGATCGACCACCACCGGCAAATGGACCAGCAGCGGCACAGGAAACTTCACGCCGAGCAACATCCAGCTCAGCACAGGCTATGTACCAAGCCCCGCCGATGTGTTTGCCGGCAACGTGACCTTATACCTCAGCTCCACCAACAACGGCAACTGTAACCCGGCGAAGGACAGTATCTATGTGATGTTTACACCGCCGCCAGGTGTGAACGCAGGCGCCGATATCATCTCCTGCAAGAACAGCGCGAACACGGTGCTGACGGCAACGATCAGCGGACCAACAAACACGGGTTCATGGACGGGCGGCAATGGCACCTATGCTCCAAACAGCTCGGCTCTCACGGTTACCTATACCCCTACGGCAGCGGAGATTACAGCAGGCTTTGTGAACCTCACCCTGACCTCTACCAATAACCTCAACTGTAATTCGGTAAATGACCAGATCCGGATCAGCTTTGTTCCGAAACCTTTTGCCAATTTCAATTTCACCAATGGTTGTTTGAACAATGCAACGTCCTTCACCGATTTCTCCTTACCGGGATCAGGCACCCTCGATCAATGGAACTGGAGCTTCGGGGATAATACAAGCAGCACGGCTCAGCACCCGGCCCACACCTATTCGGCATCTACTTCCTATACGGCGCAGCTCATTGTGAGAAATACTTACGGCTGCTTTGATACGATCCGGAAATCGCCGCTCATCTATCCTTTGCCAAATGCCAGTTTCGGTATCAACCGGATTTGTACGGGCGCTTACCTCAACCTGATCTTCTCCGACAGCAGCTCGGTATCGTCGCCTGAAAACATTACCCAATGGCAATGGGATTTCGGCGGGCCCGGACAAAGCATTTTACAAAACCCTATCCAGTTGTTCCCGGGCTCGGGCTTATACAACATTACGCTTGTGACCTCGACGAACCACAATTGCAAAGATACCATTGTGAAACAGGTGAACCTGACACCACGCCCGGTGGCCGGCTTTGCCTACTCTGCCTCTACAGGCATTAACGTGGGGACTTCGGTCGCTTTTGTAGATACGTCGAAATATGCGATCAACTGGACCTGGAACTTCGGCGACGGTTCTCCGAACACGACTCTTCAGAATCCTTCCACGATCTATTATGCCAACGGGGTGTATGTGGTTACCCAGATTGCCAGCGACTCTTACGGCTGCTCGGATACGGCGCGCGTAGCAATCCGGATTAACAATATTACCAACGAGATCTCGACTCTCATTCCGAATGCGATCTCTCCTAACGGCGACGGGAAGAACGATATCTGGAAGCTGGACTTCCTGGCCCTCCTCTACCCGAATGCGGAAATTGATATCTATACGCGCTGGGGAGAAAATATTTTTCACTCCGAAGGCTATACCATACCGTGGGACGGAACCTACAAGGGCGATAAGCTGGCGGTAGGTACCTATTATTACGTCATAAAGCTAAACGATGCCAACAATACAGAACCGTTCAGGGGCGGTGTATTACTTATAAGATAATCATAACACATGAAGAAACATTTATTTCTATCGGTAATACTGGCTGCTACCTTGTTTCATGAAACGAGCGCCCAGCAATTGCCTATTTACACGAACTACCTGCTCAATGCCTATGCCTATAACCCGGCGGTAGCAGGCTCTAAGAAAGACCTTGTGGTAAATGCCAATTACCGGAACCAGTGGGTAGGCTTTGAAGATGCCCCGGTAACTTACGGCATTAACCTGCACAGCGGATTAGGAAAGGAAAAGAAAGCGGCAGTGGGCGCTTTGCTTAGCTCGGATAATACCGGCATGCTGAGCAAAACATCGGGCTACCTCACCTTTGCTTACCATGTGAAATTAAACAATACCTACAAGCTCGGGCTCGGCCTGTCTGTGGGCATGGTGCAATACCGCATCAAGCTTTACGATGCCAAGATTGCGGATAGCGGCGATGAGCTGCTGACCGGAAATTTATTGTCGAACAACGTGTTTGATTCCAACGGTGGCTTGTATTTCTACAGTGATAAATTGTTTGTAGGCCTATCGGGTTTCCAGTACCTGGGAAATAAAATCACCTGGAAGGATTCGAAAAGTACACTGAACCCGCACTTTTATGTGACGGCCGGCTACATGTTCGACCTGTCTAAAAAGATCTCTGTACAGCCCTCGGCCCTGGTAAAATTCAGTAAGCCTGTGCCTGCCCAGCCGGAGTTCAGCCTGCGCGCCTTTTACAATAAGCAATTCTGGATCGGCGGCTCTTACCGCCTGAATGATGCCGTGAGCATCCTGGCCGGTGTGACCGCTTTAAAAAACAAGCTCACCATTGCCTATGCCTACGATATTCCGAATACAAAGATCAGAACGTATACAAGCGGCTCCCAGGAAATTATTCTCACTTACCAGTTCATCAAGGCTAAACGAAAATTAAATGCAGACGAGGAAGAGCTGAACGATATTGATAATAGTATTAAATCCAAAATGAAGAAACAAAATGAAGAAGGCGCTAAATAGATTGTTATTGATGCTGCTGATCGTCAGCAGTGAATCAATGGTATCTCAGGTGGATACTGTTTTTTGGTTTGCCGCTCCCTGGGTAACGCCGGGCCACGCGCAGAACACACCTGTAAAAATGAGGCTTTCCTCTTTCAATAACCTGACGACAGTAAGGGTAAGGCAACCGGCCGGAACTTTCGATACCACGTATACGATCCCGGCCAACTCCCTGATCTCGCAATCTTTGTCGCACCTCATTGCGCAGGTCGAGAACCTCCCCGCCAATACGGTTCACAACCGCGGCCTGAAGATCTCTTCCGATTTCCCGATCAACGTGGTGTATGAAGTTGAAACGATCGTGAATAACCCGGAGACTTATTCCATGAAAGGCCAGAACGGCATGGGCAAGGAATTTGTCTGCCCTTTCCAGAACAGGGGCGTTAATGGTCCCTACACTCCTCAGCCCAAATCGCAGATCTGCATCGTGGCGACGGACAACAATACAACCGTTTGGATTACGCCTAAATGCAACGTCGTAGGACATCCGGCCAACGTCACCTATTCCATTACCCTCAATGTAGGACAAAGTTATAATGTGGAGAATGTGAGCGCCAATCCTACGCTGGCAGGCCAGAACCTCAGCGGAACGATTGTGGTTTCCGACAAGCCGATCTCCGTTACCGTATCCGACGACTCGGTGCATGGTGTATCGGGCTGCTACGATCTCATGGGCGACCAGATCGTGCCGGTAGATATTGTGGGCACTCAGTACGTGATCAACAAAGGCGGATTAAGCGCCGGGGAAAATGAAGGTGGCTATATCGTTGCTACCGAAAATTTCACGCAGGTGAATGTGAACGATGGGGTAACGACCTATAGCGTATTACTGAATAAAGGCGATACGTATTATGCTCCCGTCACCCAGCCGCTCACCTACATCACCTCGGATGAGAATGTGTATGTGATCCATACCAGCGGCTTCGGCTGCGAAATGGGAGAGGCCATTCTTCCTCCGCTGAACTGCGCAGGCTCCAACCAGGTAAGCTTTACCAGAACCAATACACAAACCTTCATCCTTAATATTTTATGTAAGACGGCTGCCATCGGCACCTTTACACTCAACGGCAGCACCACGCTGGTGCCGGCTTCCGGATTTACGGTAGTACCCGGTACAGGCGGCCTGCTCAGCGGCTTTCAGAGAAGCTACACCACGGTAGAGATTCCGGCTGGTACCGCCAACCTGCTCACCAACTCCACCGATGTGTTTTCGATGGGCGTGATTAACGGTGGTGCCAGCAGCGGATGTCTTTACCACTACATGTCTTCTTTCTTAAGAAAAACATTTACGACAGCCGATCCTGATAAAAACATTTGTACGGCTACCACCACGCTCTCGCTGAATGGTACGGTAACAGGCGGCTCTACGACGGGCATCTGGACCACCAGCGGCACAGGCAGCTTCGGTAATGCCACAAACCTTGCCACCACCTATTCCTTAAGCGCCAACGACCTCGCGCAATCGCAGATCAGGCTGGTGCTTTCCTCTACCGGGAACTGTACGCCGGTGATGGATACGGTGTATGTGAATATTTTTCAATCGCCGGTGGTGAATGCCAACAACGGCTTAACGCTTTGCAAAAATAATATTTCCAGCATTCCGCTTACGGGCACCTTACAGTTTGCAGCGGGCGCCAACTGGACAACTTCAGGCTCGGGATCATTCGGAAACCCGGGATCTCTCAATACGACCTACCTGCCTTCTCCGGCCGATCTCGCTGCGAATAGCATCAAACTCAAGCTGACCTCGACCGGAAGCCTCAACGGTTGCCCGAATACGTATGACAGCTTAGTGGTGAACTTTATCAATCCGCCGGTAGTAAGCACCAGTGGCGACGTTTCGGTATGTGCCAACAACCCGACGGTAGCCATTACGGGCACGGTGGGCGTAGGCACGTTCTCAACCGGTGTATGGTCGACGACCGGCTCCGGCTTGTTCTCTCCAAGCACCACCTCTCTGAATACCATCTACCAGCTCAGCCCGGCCGATATTGCACAGGGCAACCTGGTCATCAGGCTGACGTCTACCAATAACCTGAACTGTAACCAGGTGTATGACAGCTTACGGGTGACGGTAACACCAAAGCCTAATGTGAATGCGGGCATCAACGATACGATCTGTTCGAGCAATGTGTTTTACCCGCTGAACGGCTCCGTAACAGGCGGCGCCAGTGCCGGAACCTGGTCGACCATAGGAAACGGAAGCTTTGGCAATCCGAATAGCCTCAGCACCATTTATACGCTGGGACAAAACGATACCCTGAGCGGAAGTGTGAAACTGATCCTGACCTCTACAGGCAGCAACTGCCTTCCGGAGCGCGACACGATCCATATTGTGATCGCTAAATCGCCATTGGTGAATGCGGGCCCTGACAATGCGTTTTGCGATAATCAGCTGATTCCTCTGAACGGCTCTGTATTCGGGCTTACCACCACGGGTGCCTGGACAACCTTAGGCACAGGCGGTTTCACACCGGACGATTCCTTACTGGTAACTTATTACCAGCCTTCGCCACTCGATGTGTCCTCAGGATCCGTCCGGCTGATCCTGACCTCTACTTATAACAAAGGCTGTGCGGCTATCCGCGATACGGTGCGGATCAGCTTTAAACCGGCACCGAATGCGGACTTTAATGCGGACAATGCCTGTACGAATAACCTGGCGACATTCACGGATAACTCGACTACAAGTACCGGATCGCTTACCGGCTGGAGCTGGAATTTCGGCGACCTCGGAACGTCCATTGCCGAAGATGCCACGCATGCTTATGCCAACCCGGGAACCTATACGGTAACGCACGTGGTGTTCAGCAGCAATGGCTGCCGCGATACGATCCAGAAACCGCTGGAAGTGTATACACTTCCGCAAGCCCTGTTTCACCAGAACACACCGTGTGTGGGTAATGCCACACAATTTGTAGATGATTCGCAATCGCCATCCGGCAGCATCATTGGCTGGAACTGGCTCTTTGGCGACAACAGCTCTTCGGGCATCCAGAACCCGACACATGCCTACAGCAGCGCAGGCAACTATACCGTGGCGATGACGGTAACCTCTTCCTTCGGATGCAAGGATACGATCATCAAACAGATTACGGTGATCCCCGGACCGAAAGCCGATTTTATCGTGACACCAAATCCGCTGGAGGCCTTGGAAACAGGAAGCTTCACCGATCAGTCGACGGGTCCTTCTTCGCTGGTGAGCTGGTATTGGGGCTTTGGCGACGAATCGGCGAGCAACCAGCAGAACCCAACGCATTCCTATAACACACCGGGCGACTACAGCGTGTACCTGGCCGTGAAAGACATTAACGGCTGTATCGACACCGTGAGAAAAGATATTTCGGTGATCCTGATGCCTGATGTGCCTACGGCTTTCTCGCCAAACGGCGACGGGCAAAACGATATTTTCCGCGTGCGCGGCGGACCGTTCAAAACGCTGATGCTGAGAATTTACAACAACTGGGGACAGCTCATTTTTGAAAGCAACGACCAGGACACCGGCTGGAACGGCACGTTCAACGGCACAGAGCAACCGATTGGCGTATATGTATGGGTCGTCGATGTGGAGATGCTCAACGGGAAACTAATCAAGAAAACGGGTGATGTCACATTATTAAGGTAAGCATGAAAAAACAAATTATACTCTTTTATTCGGTCCTGCTGATGGGAAGCGGTGCTTTGAAAGCACAGGATTTCCATTTGTCGATGTACGATGCCGCCCCGATGTTCCTGAACCCTGCCCTCACAGGCGTGGTGGATGCCAACTTCAGGGTGCATGCGCAATACAGGAACCAGTGGCGCACCGTGACGTTCAAGCCATACAATACGGCACTCATCAGCCTCGATGCGCCTAAAGGCAAATGGGGATTCGGCGGGCAGATCATGAACATGCGCGCCGGCATTGGCAATTACAATGTGCTGCAGGGCTTGTTGTCGGTATCTTATGCGGTATCACTCGACAAGAAACGCTTCAATAATATTTCTTTTGGCCTGCAGGCCGGCGCTACTCAAAAACGCATTGAAGCGGGTCTGTATACCTTCGATAACCAATACTCGAACCAGAACGGCGGCTCTTTCGATAATTCCTTACCTAACGGCGAATCCTTCAACAGGCAGTCGTTCGTGACACCGCAGCTGAATGCGGGCTTCATGTATTTCAATTCCAAACAGCAAACCAGGCTCAATCCTTTCCTGGGCTATTCGGTGTTCAACCTTTCCAATCCGAAAGAGACGTATTACAATACCACCAACCGCCTGCCGATCAGGCACTATGCGCATGCGGGTGTGAGGATCAACATTACGGAGCTTTTCTATGTATTGCCGAAAGCCCTGATCATGCTGCAGAAAAATGCTTCCGAGCAGATCTACTCTGTGGATGCCGGTTATTTCTTCAAAGAGCAGGAGTTCTACCTGCTGGCGGGTGTGAATTACCGCGTGAAAGATGCCAGCGTGTTTTACATCGGTGCCCGCAAGAACAATTACATTGCCAAGATCGGGTATGATGCCAATGTATCATCCCTGAAAAGTGTTTCCAAATACAGGGGTGCCTTTGAAATTTCCTTCACGTACCTGGCGAAGAAATCAAAATCAAAAGAAGTTCGTCACTGCCCTAGACTATAATACAACGTATGAGAAAACTAATTTTACTTACCCTTCTCCTGGCTACTGTCAGCGCATTCAGCCAATCCAAGAACCTCTGGCTGAAATATGCGGATGCCGCGTATGAGAAAAAAGATTACCCGACTGCCATCTCCTACTATACAAAAGTGCTGGATGATACCACGGTATTGAACGAGCTCATCCTTCCGTATGAGGTACAGCTGGTGAACCTGAAGACCAAGGATTTCAAGCAGGACAGCACGAAGAAAAAAAACCAGGCTGCTGCAACAGGAACGGCCTCCTCTGCTCCGAAAGAAATTTCGAAAGCGGATTATATCAATCATAAGCTGGCGCATGCCTACCTGCTGAATTTTGATTATTCCAATGCCTCGGTCTATTTCAAAAAAGGAGTGGACAACGGCTCTTATCCGGGAGATGCGTATTACTATGCGATCTCGCTGATGCACCTGAAAGATTACAAGAAGGCCATGGCTAACCTGGAAGAGCTGATGAATAACACGGCCAATGATTCGGTAAAATCAGCGATCCAGAAAAAGATCAGCTCCTGTTATTTCGCCCTGGATACAAACAGCTACAAGCAACAGATCATTGTCAAAAAAATGGACACGCTTGTGTTCAATACCGGGACTGCAAGCTTTGCACCGATGTACTGGGGAAGCCCGACGAAATTGCTGTTTACCAGCGCCCGCAAAGGCGGTGTGCTCATCGATCCTGAAAAACAGGACTCGAGGTATCTGTGCGACCTATACTATACAGAGCTGAAAGATACGGGTTGGACAAAAGCCGTTAACTTCGGAAGGCCTGTGAACACGGGCTTACACGAGGGATCAAGCGTGGTTTCGGCGGACGATATTATGTTCTTCACCCGCTGGAGCGATGCCAACCGTACAGAATCGTTTGTGTATATGGCTAAAATGAAGGACGGTCTTTTTTATGAAGCGTATAAGCTTTCGGAAACCGTGAACCGCAGCGGCTACAAAGCGATGCAGCCATACATCTCCTTCGACGGCACGAAACTGTTCTTCTCTTCCAATAAACCGGGAGGCAAAGGCGGCTTCGATTTGTATATGTGCAACATCGATGAGAGCGGCCTGACGGGGGAAGCGATGAATCTGGCCTCCGTTAATACAGCAGGTGATGAAGTCACTCCGTTCTTCCACAGCATTTCCAATACCCTGTTCTTTGCTTCTAATGGTCATACAGGCCTCGGTGGGCTCGATATTTTCAAGAGCACGCTGAATGTGGATGACTCGGTGTATGCCTTCCCGAAAAACCTCGGAAGACCGATCAACTCCAGCAAGGACGATGCATATTTTATTCTTGACAGGCTTCAGACCAAAGGTTATTTCTCCAGCGACCGCGAGGATTGCCCGGGCGGAAACTGCTACGACATCTATGAGTTTGAGAATGAGCCGATCGTGTTCGACATCAGCGGTTATGTGACCGATGATGAAACGGGCAATCCAATTCCAAGCGCGCTCGTCACCATCAAGGATGTGCATAATGATGAAGAGCCTTTGTTCCTGATTACCGATGAAAAAGGCTATTATTCTTCTCCTCTGAAGGAAAACATGGATTACTTCCTCAAAGCCCAGAAAAAAGGATACCAGGCAAGCTCTTCAAGCGCCACTACCAAAGGCTTAACGGAAAGCGCCCACATCGAACGGGATTTCGTGCTGGTGAAAATTCCGGATGAGGATATCGTAATCGAAGGGATCGAATACGATTTGAACAAAGCGACCTTAAGGCCAAAATCCCTGGAGATCCTGGATAAGATCTACGATTACTTAGAGCTCAACGATAACTTCAGCATCGAGATCAATGCACACACGGATACCCGGGGAAGCGATAAGCTGAACCTGAAATTATCCCAGGCGCGTGCCAAATCCTGCGTGGATTACCTCATCAGCAAGGGTATTGCGAAAGAGCGATTGATCGCCACAGGTTATGGCGAAACCCAACCGCTGATCAAGGATGAAGAGATTGCGAAGATGATTCCGAAGAGCGACGAGTTTGAAGAAGCCCACCAGAAGAACAGGCGAACGGCTTTTAAAATCCTGAAAGAGGCTGACCTGAAAGCGAAGTAAGATGTAACTAAGATATTAAAAAGAGAAGGGATACAGTGTATCCCTTTTTTTGTGCGCTTATGATTTGTTTAGCGGATCTCCCACTCTTTCCATTCCATTTCCTCGCCGTTTAAAATGCCCAGATAGCTATGGTAGCGCTCGGAGGAGATCTCTCCTTCCTCCACGGCTTTGATTACCGCGCAATGCGGCTCATTGACGTGCAGGCAGTTATTGAACTTACAGTCGTTCATGCGCTCGCGGATCTCCGGAAAATAATGCCCGACTTCTTCTTTTTTCATTTCCACCAGGCCCAGCTCCTTAATACCCGGCGAATCGATGATATCGCCCCCAAAAGACAAAGGAAACAGTTCTGCAAAAGTGGTGGTGTGCATGCCCTTTAAATGCGCCGAAGAAATATCGCCGGTGCGCAGGTTCAGGGAAGGGTCGATGGCATTCACCAGGGTGGTCTTCCCTACGCCGCTATGCCCGGCAATGAGCGAGGTTTTATCTTTCAGAACGCTTTTCAGCGATTCGATATCCGATGCATCAAAAGAAGAAATTAAAAAGCACTCATAACCGATGGAGCTGTATAAATCCATGATCTCCCGTTGAAATTCCAAGCCATCCTCATCCAGGACATCTTTTTTATTGAAGACGATCTTTGCCGGGATATCGTAAGCCTCTGCCGTTACCAGGAAGCGGTCGATGAAGCCGAGTGAAGTACGCGGTGCCACCATCGTAGCGACGAGGATAGCCTGATCGAGGTTACTGGCCAGGATATGTGCCTGCTTTGATAAATTGATGGATTTACGGATGATGTAATTTTTACGCTCGTGGATCTTAATGATCTGACTGCCATCGCGCTCGGTTTCATAATCCACGATATCGCCCACTGCCACAGGATTTGTGGTTTTGCGGTCATCGAGGCGGATCTTTCCTTTCAGGCGGCATTCCAGCAGCTCACCGTCCTCCGCGCGAACGAGGTACCAGCTTCCGGTAGACTTTACAACAAGGCCTTGCATGCTGCGAAAATACTTATTATTGCGGAGAAACTAAAGCTTAAACATTCCGGGCATACAGGAGCTTTCAGGTATAATTCATTAAAACCTGTAAATTAGCCCGAAAAACGACGACATGACCCCACAGGATTTCAAAAATGCATGGACAGGAACGAATGGCGATTCCCTTATTCCATTATCGGAAGAGAGGTTCAAAGGGCTCAGGCTCCGGACGGAAACGACCGACTTTTTGAGGGTTGCAGGATTGCCGGAAAGCGCAGCTCCCTACCTGTCATTTGTAAAAGATACCAGCGACCTGTATGACGGGATAAACAAGCTCACGAAACAATATGAATTCATTGATGAGTCCTATGACAAATTTGTAGTGATAGGCTCCGATGGGAGCGGAAACCCAATCGCAATAAATACGGCAGCCGGTGACCGGATTGAATGGATAGACCATGAGGACTTTTCTTCCCGCTACCTGAATGCCTCCATACATCACCTGGCTGATACCCTGATTGCTTACAGGAACTTTGTGAGATTGTTGCTGGAGCGTCACGAAAATGCCTTTATGGATTCCGATTTCACGGATGAGCAGTTTAAGGCACTGGAAGCACAGATTTTATCGATTGACGGGCAAGCCCTCGCAGAAAATAGTTTCTGGAAAGCGGAACTTGATGCGTTGCAAACGGACCGGGAGTATTACCGCAATAATCCGCAAGGATAGACGAAACGCGATGTGTTTCGGGGTCCCCCTGCCCCTTAACAATCATTATACAAAATTCAGGATTATATTCTGTATTTTTGAGATGCAAAGCATTCTCTATGTCCATACAAGTCACTAATGTCACCAAGCTATACGGCGCTCAGAAAGCGCTGAATAATGTTTCTTTTGAAATCGGCACCAACGAGATTGTCGGTTTTCTTGGCCCGAATGGCGCCGGAAAAAGCACCATGATGAAAATCCTCACCTGCTACATTCCTGCTTCCGAGGGAAGTGCGAAAGTCTGCGGGTTCAACACCAGTGACCAGACCGTGGAAGTACGCCGCCAGATCGGCTATTTACCGGAGCATAATCCTTTGTACCTCGACATGTATGTGAAAGAATTCCTGGAATTTACCGGGAAGCTATACGGCGTGAAAGCTATCAAGTCGCGCGTGGCTGACATGATCGACATGACGGGCCTCCAAAAGGAACAGAACAAAAAGATCGGCGCCCTCTCCAAAGGTTACCGCCAGCGTGTGGGCCTGGCCCAGGCCATGATCCACGACCCCAAAGTGCTGATCATGGACGAGCCTACAACCGGCCTCGATCCTAACCAGCTGGAAGAGATCCGGGAGCTCATCAAAAAACTCGGCAAGCAAAAAACCGTGATGCTGAGCACACACATCATGCAGGAAGTGGAGGCGGTTTGCGACCGCGTCATCATTATTAATAACGGCACCATCGTGGCCAACGACACCACGCAAACACTACAGAAAAGCACCACGAAGCAGGTGATCAGCGTGGAGTTTGACAAGGACGTGAACAAACAGGCCCTGAAAAGCCTGGCCGGTGTGGAAGAGGTGATCCTGGTTTCCGGCAACAGCTGGAAGATCGTTGCGGATCCGGAGAAGGATGTGCGTAAGGAGCTGTTCAACTTCGCCGTAAAAAATGACATCGGCATCCTCACACTCAACAAGGAAGAGCAAAAACTGGAGGATGTCTTTAAACAGTTAACGAAAAAATAGTTTTTTATGAAAAAAGCTGCAACTAAAAAGGCCCGTAAGCCCCCCACTGATGTTAAAGTTGTAAAGCCTAATTTATTAAAGGACATTAAATCGTTGATAGATAAAACCACAACGCAGGTTGCCTACAACGTCAACAGCAGCATGGTTATTCTAAACTGGCATATCGGAAAACGGATCCGGGAAGAAATCCTGAAAAATAAGCGTGCAGAGTATGGTGAACGAATTGTCGCGACACTGTCGCAACAATTAATGAACGAATACGGAGAGGGGTATACAAAATCTGCATTGAACAGAATGCTTGTATTTGCAAGGTATTACACAACATCGCAAAAAGTCGCGACACTGTCGCGACAATTCAGCTGGAGTCATATCGTGGAGTTATTGGCAATCAAAGATGACACGGAACGCTTGTTTTATGAGCAGGTAGCCACGATAGAGCGATGGGGCGTGAGGCAACTTCGCGAAAGAATCAGCAGCATGTTGTTTCAGAGAACCGCTATTTCAAAAAAACCAAAAGCGCTCATCCAAAAAGAATTAAAAAAGCAGGTATCCACCAAAGAGATGACCAATTCGGAACTGGTATTTAAGGATCCTTACCTGCTGGATTTTTTAGGATTAAAAGATACTTATAGCGAAAAAGATCTTGAAAGCTGTATCCTGAATTCGATCCAGGAATTCATCAGAGAGCTGGGGTCTGATTTTGCGTTTATTGCCCGGCAAAAACGTATTACAATTGATGCAGAAGATTTTTACCTTGATCTTCTTTTCTATCACAGAGGTCTTAGAAG
The DNA here is from genome assembly GCA_943362175.1 of Hydrocarboniphaga daqingensis. Taxonomy (GTDB): domain Bacteria; phylum Bacteroidota; class Bacteroidia; order B-17B0; family Aurantibacillaceae; genus UBA4416. Next base: position 106,180 of record CALRIU020000011.1, read on the forward strand.
GCTCATTGCTCTTGATTTAAAACTTGGCAAATTTAAGGCCGCCTATAAGGGCCAGATGGAACTATACTTAAGGTGGCTCGAAAAGCACGAAGTTCGGGAGGGAGAGCATGCCCCGATAGGTCTTATTCTGTGCGCTGAAAAATCGGATGAGCACATCGAATTATTACAACTGGACAAGAGCAATATCAAAGTGTCGGAATACTTAACAGCATTACCTCCTAAAAAGGTATTAGAACGAAAGCTGCACCAGGCCATGATAACTGCACAAAAAAAGTTTAATATTAAATCCAAGTAACCTTGAAGACCTACAAACTCTATTCCGCCGGAAAATTTACGACTTCAAAAAAAGTGCTCGAAGTCAGAAATCCTTACAATGGCAGCCTTGTAGCTAAAACCTGGCAGGCCGATAAACACATCCTGGATAAAGCGATTGAAAAAGCGCTATCGGTGCAGGATACGCTGAAAGCCTTATCTTCCCTGCAAAAATTCACGATCCTTTCTCAGATTTCGCAGGAGCTGAATGCCAACAAAACATACCTCGCGGAAATTATGGCGTTGGAAAGTGCCAAGCCCTTGAAATACACGCTGGCAGAGATCGACCGCTCGGTACAAACGTTCTTAATCGCTGCCGAAGAAAGCAAACGCTTGCCCAAAGATTATATGTCGCTCGACTGGACCGCCAATGGCGCAGGCCGGGAAGGCCTTGTCAATTATTTCCCGATCGGGCTGGTGGCGGGTATCGCTCCTTTCAATTTCCCGATGAACCTGGCTGTACACAAGCTCGCACCCGCGATTGCGGCTGGCTGTCCCATCATCCTAAAACCGGCGAGCAGCACACCGCTTTCCTGTTTGGAGCTGGCGAAGATCATCGACAGGACCAATCTTCCAAAAGGCGCTGTTTCCATTTTGCCGATGGACCGGGAAACCGGGAACCTGCTGGTTACCGACGAGCGCTTTCAGCTGTTGAGCTTCACCGGATCTCCGGACGTGGGCTGGAAAATGAAAGCCCAGGCCGGGAAGAAAAAGGTAGTGCTCGAGCTGGGTGGCAATGCCGCGACGATCATTGCCGAATCGGCAGACCTCAAAGATGCGCTGCCAAAATCATTGATGGGTGCTTTCTCCTACAGCGGGCAGATCTGCATTCATGCACAGCGCTTCATTGTTCACGAGTCGCATGTGAAAGCCTTTACAGCTGCCATGAAAGCGGCCACGCTGAAACTGAAATACGGCAACCCGGTGAAAACTGATACAGAGGTTTCAGCGATGATCGATGAGGAGAATGCCATCCGCGTGGAGCAATGGATTGCGGAAGCCCTGAAGCAGGGTGCTAAGCTTATCTGCGGGGGAAAACGGAAAGGTACTTACGTAGAGCCTACCATCCTGACCAACTGCGACGCCAGGATGAAAGTATATGCCGAGGAAGTCTTCGGGCCGGTGATCTGCATCAACAGCTATAAAACGATACGGGAAGCCATCGGCATGGCCAACAATACAAAATTTGGTCTGCAATGCGGCGTGTTTACCGATTCTGTTGCCGAACTCGATCAGTGTTTCCGCGAGATACAGGTGGGCGGCATCATCCATAACCATGTTCCGACGCTGCGCTTCGACCAGATGCCTTACGGCGGCATCAAAGAAAGTGGTTTGGGCCGTGAGGGTGTGAAATATGCCATCATGGATATGATGGAAGCCAAAGTGCTGGTGAAGTAATTTTTTACTAATCCCCCTCTGGAGGTGGAAATTCCCTCATAGTCTTAAAATTACATTTGATAATTTTTATGCCTCACCATGTGGGCTACCGAAAATACTGATTAACTCAAAGAAATATCCTATCTTGGTTCCATGCATGACATGTTCAAAGACCTTACCGTGATTGAGCTGGCGGGCGTATTGGCAGGACCTTCTGTAGGCCTGTTCTTTGCGGAGCTTGGCGCTAAGGTTATCAAAATAGAGAATCCCAAAACCGGGGGCGATGTTACGCGCAACTGGAAACTTTCTACCGAGGATCCTATGGAAAGCAGCAGCGCTTACTATTGGAGTGTGAATGCGGGAAAGGACGTGCGCTTCCTCAACCTTAGCGATGCAAAAGACCTGGAGCAGTTTTATGCCCTTATCAAAACCGCTGATATAGTCATCACCAATTACAAAGCCGGCGATGACAAAAAGCTGAACGTGGATTACAGTACCTTGTCCGCCATCAACCCTTTACTCATCTATGCCTCCATTAACGGCTTCGGGAAAGATCAGCCACGCACAGCTTATGATCTTATTCTCCAGGCGGAAAGCGGCTTTATGTTTATGAACGGGGAAAAGAATGCAGCACCTCTGAAAATGCCCGTAGCGCTCATCGATCTGCTTGCCGGGCATCAATTGAAGGAGGCAGTGCTCGTGGCCTTGTTGCAACGTTATAAAAGCGGTAAAGGCCTATCGCTGAGTGTTTCGCTGTTCGATACAGCCATTGCTTCGCTGGCCAACCAGGCAACGAACTGGCTCATTGCCCATCACCTGCCGGTTTCCCAGGGCTCGCTGCATCCCAATATTGCGCCTTACGGAGAATTGTTCACCACAGCTGATGGTCATACCATCACCTTCGCCATTGGCAGCGACAGGCAATTTCAAAAGCTCTGCGATATCCTCGGACTCCGCATTGCGCAGGATGTCCGCTATGCCGGCAATCAGCAACGCGTGAAGCACCGCGAAGAATTAGCGGTTATTCTCAGTGAAAAAATCCGTCTTCATTCTTTCCAGGACCTTTATCAGGCTTGCCTGGAGCTGGATATTCCTATCGGAAAGATCCGCAACCTGGAAGAAGTATTTGAGCTGCCGGAAGCACAGCAACTGATCCGGAGCTGGCAAATCGCCGGAAAAACCCTGAATACCGTGAGCTCTATTGGGTTCAGATTTGAATAACGGTATGTAGACTTTGAAAAAAACGTGAAGGTTTCCTCTCTCCATCATGCATCACTTTAAGCTTTCCGGTTTAGCTTTTATTTGCCATGAGCTTGCGCGAGTGATTGCAGCGGAAATCCTTTTGCCTGTTCTTTGCAAAAGATTGTAGCGGAAAGCACGGCTCCGCTGCCTTTTCGCGGAGACGCGCCCAAAATATTCCCTGACGGGAAGAGCCTTGTCTTTGCAGACGAACTGGTGGTATTTCAGCCCCTTTTGAGATCGCTTTTAATCACTAGTAATTGTCTTACTATTTCATAGTTTTTGTAGGGTATTATTTGTAAACTTGTTACATAAAATTACGCTATGATCCGTCTGTTATTTTTGATGCTGGCTCTACAGCTGATGTCGCTCTCCTGTTTTTCTCAATCGAAAGATACTATCCTGCTCATGAACGGAAATATTGTTGTGGAAAAGGTGATCGATACGGTAATAGGAGCCGTGACCGTCATGCACCCGGAAAAGGCGGGCGAGAAACTACACTTCGAATACGACCAGATCTATGCAGTGAAATATGCCAGCGGATTCACCGATTACTACTACAGGCAGGACAGCCTGTTAGGCAATTACTTTACACGCGATGAAATGGAATACTATATGTACGGTGAGCGCGATGCCCGCAAAGGCTTTAAGCCCCGCGGCTCCCTGATTGGCGCCGGCGCGGTAGGGCTGGTAAGCGGAGGCCTCGGCATTTTCTTCGCCCCAGTATTCCCCGTGGGCTATATGGGCCTTAGCGGAATCCCGAAAGTCCGCATCAAACACAGCACCATCAGCAACCCCAACTATATCGAACATGATGCCTATATCCTGGGTTATGAACGTGTCGCGAGAAGCAAGCGCAGGCTGCAATCCCTCCTCGGCGGGGCCATTGGCCTGGCAGCCGGCTACGGACTCTATTTCGGCGTGCTCAAAAATGCGCTACCGTCTACCTTAAACATCAGCTTTAAATAATATTCAAACGTATCATGCAACAAAAAATCGTACTCCTCGGCTCCGGAGAATTAGGAAAAGAATTAGTCATTGCCCTGCAACGCCTCGGCCAATATGTGATCGCGGTTGATTCTTATGAAGGCGCACCGGCCATGCAGGTAGCCCATGACTATGAAGTGATCAATATGCTGGATGGCGCGGCCCTGGATGCGGTGATTGCCAAACATAAACCCAACCTTGTGGTTCCTGAGATCGAAGCGATTCGCACGGAGCGTTTTTACGAGTATGAGCAGCAAGGCATCACCGTGGTGCCAAGCGCCAAAGCAGCAAACTTTACGATGAACCGCAAAGCCATCCGCGACCTCGCTGCCAGGGACCTGGGCCTGAGAACGGCTAACTACCGCTATGCCACCAGCCTGGAAGAGTTTAAAAGCGCCATTGCTACTATCGGCATCCCCTGCGTGGTAAAGCCTTTGATGAGCAGCAGTGGAAAAGGCCAGAGCGTTGTGAAAACGGAAGCCGACATCGAAACATCCTGGAACTATGCCATGGAAGGCTCTCGCGGCGATTATAAGGAAGTGATCGTAGAGGAGTTCATTAAATTCCATGCAGAAATCACCTTGCTCACCGTGACGCAAAAATCGGGGAAGACCTTGTTCTGCCCGCCTATCGGGCACAGGCAGGAGCGCGGCGACTACCAGGAAAGCTGGCAGCCCTGCGCCATCAGTGGGCAGGATCTGAAAGATGCGCAGGACATGGCTGGCAAAGTAACCGAAGCGCTGAGCGGCGCAGGCTTGTGGGGCGTCGAGTTTTTCCTGACGGAGAAAGGCGTTTATTTCTCCGAGCTTTCACCACGTCCGCACGATACAGGTATGGTAACCCTGGCTGGTACTCAAAACCTCAGCGAATTCGAATTGCATGCCCGCGCCATCACCGGCCTGCCCATTCCTGAAATCACGCTGGAACGCTGCGGAGCTTCTGCGGTGGTGCTGGCAACTGCCGAAGGCAAAAACCCTTCCTATACAGGTGTAGAAGACGTGCTGGCCAATGCCTTAACTGATGTCAGGATCTTCAACAAGCCAACAACACGCCCCTACCGCCGCATGGCTGTGGTACTCACCTACGATAAGCCCGGCAGCAATGTCGATGTTGTGAAGGAAAAAGCCATTGACCTTGCGAAACGCATCAGGGTAGTAAACGGATAAGCATGAGACAAACGCTGCTGATATTTTTGATAGCTTATACTGGTCTTGCGCTTTCGCAGAGCACGGTATTTCCGGAGCATTTGCAAAAAACGCAGATTGCGCGCCTGCAAAGCAACGACTCATTGGTCTACTACCAATGCCACGTGGATGAAGCCTCCCAGGAGCTCACTACCAGCAGCGGACAAAAAATCGTTTCCAAAAAAAGGCGGGTGACCATCACCGAAAAATTTGTGATCCTGAGAAGCGATTCGCTATACTCCTGCCGTTATTATACATCACCGCTGACGAACTATCCCAATAAAAAATTTCCTTACCTCACCCTGAAAGAAGTGAGCAACTGGAATTTTGAGCTACAGAAAGCAAAGCCGTTAACGAAAGAAGAGGTATTGCTGGCAGCAGCGATGGAAATAAAAACACACGCCATCATCCATTACGACCTCAACATCAACAAAAGCTGCCCGAATGAGGTGATCATCTGCTACAAAAAGAACCGTGAGCAACTGATCGTGGAAGGCGACTACCTCTTGAGTAAATTGCTGAAGTGTAACTGATTTCTTTGAACCATTACTTCGACATCATGAGTGTCTTCGACTTCGCTCATTCACCGGCGCTATAATTGTCTCTTCTCTAATTCGCTTCATCTGCGGGATCTGCGGGCCATTCACCTTATTTCTTCTTAATCGTTTTCAGCTGGATCAGGTCCACCAAAAAGGCGAAGGCCATCGAGAAGTAGATATAGCCTTTCGGGATCTTGAAATGCAGTCCTTCTGCGAGAAGCGATAAGCCGATCATCATCAGAAAACACAAGGCAAGCACTTTGAAGGAAGGATGTTTCTGAATAAAGTTGCTGATGGGCTTCGATGCCACGAGCATGATGCTCACGGCCACGATCACAGCCGTATACATGATCCACAGCTCCTGTACCATCCCTACCGCTGTAATAATGGAATCGATGGAGAATACCAGGTCCAGCAGGATGATCTCGGACAATAATTTTTTAAAGCTTCCCTGCCTGGTTGCGGGACCAGCTCCATCGGCATCTTCCTCCGTCTTGTGAAAAATTTCTTTGGTGCTTTTGTATAAGAGAAAAATACCACCCGCAATAAGTATCAGGCCTTTTCCTGAAATACCGATATCGAATACCGTGAACAATACGGTATCGAGCTTCAGGATCCAGGAGATCACGGCAAGCAGGGCCAGACGGATGACCATGGCCAGGCCAAGGCCCCAATACCTCAATTTACTGCGTTGCTCCGGTGGCAGCTTATCAGAAAGAATAGAAATAAAAACGATGTTATCGATCCCGAGAATCACCTCGAGCGCGATCAGGGATAATAAGGGAACAATTGCGTCTAAAACCATAAGTAGCTGCTAAATAAACTAAATTAAAGATTATAGAAACATGCAATCTCTAAAAAAGCACAATTTATAGACAAGCTATCGTTTGAAGAGCCTTAAAGGAAATTCAGGCAGCCCTTTGCCTTAAAGGCTTTGAAGCGCTTTCCATCAGGGCATATTTCACCAGCATGATCAGCGACATCAGCAGGTTAAGACCGAGGTAAATGGAACCGTAAAGGATGAGATCGCGGGAAGCCGGCGTGGGTTCATGGAACTCACGGTACTCTGACATGAGCGCCGCAAACAAAAACAGGTTGATAAGGATAGACAATAGGGATAACAGTAATCCAAGTGCTTTATTTCTGAAAATCAGCAAAATGGCAATCCCCAACAGCAGTGCGATGGCAAAAGGATTGAGAAGGGTTCCTGTCATCACCCAGTAATAGAGGACAGAAAGGATGAAGTAGGCTTCAGGTATCAGTTTTAAGTACGGTTTCATGATTTGTAGAAAACGTTTTTTCCTCCGGTTTATTATCTTTCCGCTCTTGTTATTTTGTTAATGGTGATAAAAATCCCTCCACATCCTGCGTCCACCGGGCCTTATATTTTTTCAGGTAATTTTCATGCCCTGCTTTCGGGTATAATTTCAGCTGTTTGTAACCGGCCAGGTTAGCGAAGATACGATCGGTTTCACTTCGGCTCACATTCAGGTCTTTTTCCCCATAGAGCAAGAGCGCCGGAATTTTAATGTGCTTTGCGTAATCTGCCGGATTATGCGAAAAAGCATTAAAGTCATTCTCCAGGCCGCCCCAAAAGACCAGCAGAGCGGCCATCGGAAATGCGGGCACATGCATGTGATGAAAGCGCGCTTCCACCGTTTCCTGCATGGTCCCGAAAGGGCATTCCAGGATGAGCGCATCCGGCTGGATAGAAGAATCGCATACAGCTTTCATAATAGCGGCCGCGCCCATCGACGTCCCGAATAAAATAACAGATTGCTGTGTTTGCTCTTTTATATAACGAAAGGCCGAACACACCTGCTGTGCTTCATAAAAACCAATAGTGGTCTGGTTGCCTTCCGAACCGCCCGAACCCATAAAGTCGATCAGAAAGGTACTGTAGCCCAGCTCGTGAAAAACGTCTGACTTATCGAGCATCGAGGCTTTATAGCCGCTAAAGCCATGACAGAGGAGCACGGTGCCTTTGGCGCTGTCAGCGGGAATGTACCAGCCTTCGATGCGCTTATTGCTTTGCAGGATCACCTGGCGATAAGGCTTCACAGGCCTGCTCTTATTTTCCGGCCGGGGATTGCTCACACCAAACACTAATGCCTGTAGCTTCGCAGCCATCGAAAGCGTCTCCGGGTTCCCGGTTTTCTGAACGCCACTATCGGAAAAATGCGTGAACTTATAGGCATGAAAGCCGGCGATCACATTCATCAGCACAAAGCCAATCCCCAAGGTCCATAAGGCTCTCCGAAGCCACACTTTTCTGTTTTTAATCATCGTAAAGCTAAATTATCTGGCCGGCGCTCCGGCGGCATCTGTTTCCTGCCCGAACCAGATCACGGCAAAGCCTTTGTAAATTCCAATGCCGATGGCATTCCACTTCACGGCTTTCCAGATGTCCTTATTAAGCAGCACATTGTTGTGATGCACGCTGCCCTTCCAGGAATCCAGCGCATAGTCGGCCGTCATCACAAAATGATCATAAATAGCTTCCGAGCTCCCGCAGGCAATTTCAAAACCATCGGCTTTGTAGGAAGTCAGCTCGCGCGGCTTGTTCCACATGCAGCCGGATTGCTTGTGATCCGGCGTATAACAGCAGCTGCTCCATGTTCCTTTATCGGACCAGCTATGTGTGTTACAATTTTTCTGAAGATCAGGCTTGTTGGTATAAAGATCTTTGCAATGCTCCTGCGCTACATAAGTGAGCGACAGCGACAGCGGAATGTCGGGAAGCTGGTTGGCCTTACGGTAAGTCATCACCAGATTATACAATTTGAGCTCTTCGGCGCTGAGCCTGGCTTCTACCTTCGCAGAAGTCTGTGCGATCGTCACATCGCAGCAAATCAAAAAAGACAAGAGCAGCAGGTAAACATACTTTTGTGGAGTCATCTTTCGGGTTTTCATCTTATAATGCGACGAGGAATTTTAGTAACGCCAAATTGGAAGGATTATTATTTTGCGGAACAGCTTGGCTCATGCCTTACCGGAAAATTGACCGAGTTGGCGATGAAGCAAAAGCGACCGGCTTCCGCATGAAGCGCATTGGCCTTCTCCACCAGGGCCGGGTCTGTAATGGTTACCTGCGGCCTCAGGATCACTTCTGTAAACTTCCCTCCGCTTTCCGTTTCGATCATCGTTCCCAGAGGCTCATCCCTGTAATCCGTCACCACAATACCCTGATCGGAGCAGAGGTGCAGGAACCACAGCATGTGACAACCGGAAAGCGAGGCCAGCAACAGCTCCTCGGGATTGTATTTTGAGGCATCGCCCCGGAAAGCCGGATCGGAGGAAGCTTCAATCGCCGGCTTATTCTCTGCCGAAATGCGATGGCTTCTTTCGTAAGAGCGGTAATTCGCTGTGCCCTTGCCTGTATTTCCGGTCCATTGAACGCAGAGTTGATAATGGTGTGTTTGACTCATAAGAGAAGTTTGATATTATAAAAAGAGGATAAACAAATGTACTAAATGATAACTCATTCTTTTGGTGTCTTTTACACGTAGGATGATCCTGTTTGAAATTTTGGGTTGATACCACGGAAAATTTATTTTTTATTTTCTGGGCGCCCGGGCGGGCTTTACGCTACAAGTCCCACGCCAAGAACAGCGTGGGAGCTTTCCGCTGCAATCCCCGGCGCAGCTTACTCCGGAATGGAACGTAAATCTCAAACTTAAAGAGCTACTGCGTGAAGGTCCCGATAACTATCGGGAGTAATGGAAATCCTCCGCTGCCTCTTTGCGGAGATTGGAACGGAAAGCCTGACGGCGCCTGTTTGGTTACTGAGCCCGTCGAAGTACTTTGCGCCGGCACGCCCAAATGAGAGTCAGGCAGGCAGCCAACTATTCAAATTAAGGCACTACCTCTTATACCAAAATTTCTCCGTTCCAAATGTTTTGATAACAGACACATCCTGAATGCTGTAATTTTAATTTATAAAACGCCGGTCCATGAAATACATAAGCACTCCCTTGTACTATGCCATAAGCCTGATTGCCCTTCTCTGCCTCACAGGAAAAGGCTTTTCACAATCCGTACAGCGCAAGGCCCTGATGGGGATCCGCCTCTCGGAAACAGAAAAAGGCCTGCGGGTAGATTCCATTCTCACCAACAGCACCGGCGAATTTCTCAAGCTGAAAAAGAACGATATCCTGGTATCGCTCAACAACACCCCACTCAAAACCACAGATGCCTATAACCGCATCGCGACGCAAATCCGCCACGAGGATAAGGTCTCATTCAGATTGATCCGGGGCGCGAAGCAACTCAGCCTTTCCGGCAAGGCGCTTGCACGCCCACTTGAAACGTCGGCCTATGCCGACGTGTTCTACGACCTTGTGAAATTCAGGCAGGGATACCTGCGCGCCATTACACGCAAGCCCAAAGGGAAAGCGCAGCTGCCCTGCATCCTCCTGATCCCCGGTTATGGATGCGGTAGCATCGAGAACTACACCGGCAGCTTCAATGGGCGACTCATCGACGAGTGGCTCAAGAACGGTTATGCGGTAGTCACCATCGAAAAATCAGGACTCGGCGACAGCTACCATTGTCAACCCTGTGTGGAAGTTGACCTTGCCACCGACATCGAGAGTTACAATGCCGGCTACATGTACATGAAAGACCTGGCCTTTGCGGATACCAATAACCTGTTCATCTGGGGGCATTCCTTAGGAGGCATGGTAGCACCCGAAGTTGCCAGGCGCCACCATCCCAAAGGTGTACTCGTGTTCGGCACCGTGTTCCGCCCCTGGAGCGAGTTTCTGCCTGAGATGCACCGCATCCAAAAACCCTTGCTCGAAGGCAAGAGCTATGAAGAGACGGAGGCTTTCACGCGTCTCATCCAAAAAGTGTATTATGAATTCTTTGTACTCAAACGCAGCCGGGAGCAATTGTACGAAAACCCTGAATACAGGAACATCGTGAGTACTGAGCTGGAATACAAAGCGGGGAATACCACGATGTGGGGCCGGCATTGGCGCTTCTGGCAACAGATCGATTCGCTCAACCTTGCCAAAACCTGGGGTAGCATTAGCTGCGAAGTGCTGGTACTTAATGGTGCCACCGACTATGAGCAATGTGCCCCTATTGAACCCATCCTTATCGAAAAAACCGTGAACAGCCTGCATCCGGGCAATGCTACCCGGATCCAGATAGAAGAGCTCGATCACTTTATGATGAAGAGTAAAACGTTGGAAGAAGCCGCCGCCAATTTTAAATCACAGGAATACACCAAAGGAAATTTCAACCAGGTGATAGCCGATGAAAGTATCCGCTGGCTCAAGCGCGTGTCGGAAAAACCTTAGCGGACGAGCGCCATGCTGTACCCTGGGAAAGCATGATCTGGCTGAGCAGTGGAGCGGCTGTTGAAAGAAGTGAAGAACGTATTATCAGATGATGCGGATATGTATAAAAAAGCCCCCATGATTGATCGTGGGGGCTTTCTTGCTTTATTCGTTGATTTTTTTCCTGACCGGTTTAAGCTGTGCTTTGATGATCTGCCCGAAACCAATAGCCATAAAGGCCGCAAAGGTCGGGTAAAGAATCCACATGGTGTTATTGACGGCAGGCATTGCGAAGATGAATGCAAATACCACGTGTAATACCGCTGTTATAATCATCCCTACGGAACCGATGACAAAAAAAGGATTCATGTTTTTCATTCGTGCTGTTTTTTTAAGGGGTTAAACTAAAATTCAATTACAGATCTTATACTACAGAAACTGCCATTAGTTACAATATTACAATCAAAAAGTCCTCACGACGTGTCGTGAGGACTTTTTTTAACATTATTCAACGTTTCTTAATCCCTCTTTTTAAGCCAGGCCGTCACAGCCGGCGTCAGCTCTTTCTGGGAGCGGCTTCCCACGAACACACCAATATGTCCGCCTTTGAAGCTGTACAGCTCTTTATCGCTGGTACCCACGTAATCATTCAAGGGGATGGTCGCTGCCGGTGGCACCAGGTGATCTTCGGTAGCATAGATATTCAATAAACCGCAGGTCAGGTTTTTCAGGTTCACTTTTTTGCTTCCCACTTCCAGCTCGCCTTTGATGAGCTTGTTGCCCTGGTAAAGGTCTTTCATAAACTGCCTGTAGCATTCTCCGGCCTGGTCGGGGCTTTCACTGATCCATTTCTCCATGCGCAGAAAGTTCAACAGCTTATCCTTATCATCCATCGAGCTGCTCAGCGTTTGCTGCTTCTGCAATTTCATCATCGGCTTCAGCATATCAAATCCCTGGTTCAGGAAGTCGCCCGGGATGAGGCCGTCGAAGCCATCCACCAGGGTATCAAAATCCATGTCCTTGCTCCAGCGAAACAGCAGGCCGTCGTTGGTGCTGAAATCAACCGGTGTGACATGCGTCACGAGGTTTTTCACTTTATTCGGATACAGGGAAGAATAAATCACGCTAAAGGTTCCGCCCTGGCAGATGCTCAGGATATTGATCTTCTCCATGCGGTGTTTCTTACGGATAAAATCCACGCAGTTGTTGATATAACCGTTGATGTAATCATCCATGCTGATGAAGCGGTCGGCCTTCGACGGGTTGCCCCAATCGATCAGGTAAATATCCAGACCGGCATCCAGCAGGTTTTTGATGTAGCTGCGGTCGGGCTGGATATCCAGCATTTTATAGGTGTTCACCAAAGCATAGACAATCAGCACAGGCGTTTTATACGTGGGCTCTGTTTCCCTGTCGTACCTGTACAGGGTTAATTTATCTTCGTTATAAACTGCGGTTTTAGGAGTGGTCGCGATATCCACTTCATGGATCTCATTGAGCGTTTCATAGCTTTTGAGCATCTTGCTGCTCATGTTATTGAGTTCTTCCATTAATGTATGTTCCATGTGGCCGGGTGATTTGGTTTCTAAATATACAATTGTTTTTTACAAAAAAGGCTGCCCACAAACACATTGGCAGCCTTCTTATGATTGTGCTATGAACACAAAAAGATGGATATTATTTCTTTTTACCTTTCGCTTTTTCTTCTTCAAACAGCTCGACTGAAGCGGCATTTTGCATAGCCAGCTTGGTTTGCAGGTCTTTTACGGTTTTCTTAAGATCGTGAATGGTTTTGTATACTTCTTCCATTTCGCTTTTGAACGCGATCGGGTATTGTTCGAATACATTCTCAAATTGTTTCTGGAAATGCTTTTTCACTTCCATGGTCAATGTTAAGGCATCCGCTTTTACTTTAGAGAATTCGTCGGTAGCAAACAGGTCCGAAAATGTTTTTTCGTTGGTTTTGATCCACTCGTTATACATTTCCTGCGCAGTTGGCAACGTATACGTGCCGGCAGCCATGTTTTTGTATTTCTCCTGGGTTTCTTTGGCTAACGTCTCCATAGAAGCCTGCATGGTTTTATACAGCTGAGACTGTAGCTCCGATTGCTTGATGCTGTATTCAGTTACTTTGTCGAGTAATTCAATAGTCGCTTCCACATTTTCCTTTTCTTTTCCCGGGTTAGCCAGTTTCAGCAAAGGCTCGAATGTTTTGGCAAAAATATTATTCATTTTAGAATACAGATCTTTTAACTGCTCGGAGTTTCCGGAAAACATCTCAGGGAACTGAGCCGACATATTCTGCATTTGTGCATAATACTCTTTTCCTAAACCGTTCTGGTTTACGAAGAAGTTCTGCATTTGCCTGGTAGCATTATCGAATACCTCTTTTAAGCTGTTGTTGTTGAAGAAAGAACCAAACATCTGCTCGGTCATGTTCTTGTAGTTATCAGCCGAATAGATCGATTTCCAGGTGTCAGCGCTGAAGTCCGCATTTTTAAGCGCCGTCATCATCGGCTGGAACATTTCCTGTACTTTCAGGAATACCTGGTTTCCTTCGAACATGTTTTTGAACATGTCTTTATTGAAAGGGTTTTTCATGTTGCCGGCAAACACATCGTAAGATGTGTTCATTGAGTTCATCCAGCTGTTGTAAATATTAGTCCAGGCATTGTTCATGGTCGAGAAGCTATTGTTATAGTCATTCACGTTTTTACCATAATTTACCATAGAGTTATAAATGCTTTGGTTGAAATCAGTCATTTGCTTCAAGCCTGACATTTGCTGGTTATACCAGTTTTTGAAGAATTCTTCAGGTTTTACCTCGTTCGCGAAAGGATTGGCCGTATGACCGCTCATTCCATTAAACAGGGAAGCTTGCTTTTCCATCATATCTTTATAGAAAGACTGGCTTTCGGCTACTACATTTCCTGAGGCAAAAGCCGATTGGAACTTTTTGGCAGAATCCATCCAGGCGTTCATGGCGTTGGCCTGTGCGTCCATCATAGTATCGATAATTGGGTTGTTGGTTTTCATTTTTGGCGTTTTAATATATGTATAAATCAAGAATTCTGTTTACAGAACTGAAAATCAAGCAAATACAAGCTTTCTACGAAATTCGCTGCAAATGTCGGCAATTTTTCCAATACGTGTCAAGTAAATTCGTATTAATTTTTTGTTAAATAGTCGTAAAAATAATTTACTTGGTCTAAACTTAAATATCATCTCAAATCCTTGACATTATCAATTTTTTTTTTGAAAATTACCTGAAACAAACCTATTTATGATTGAAAACGGACAAACCTACACGCACGAATTCTCATTTACACAGGACGAAGTGAACCGCTTTGCGGAAGTCACCGGCGACAAAAATCCTGTTCATATTGATGCGGCTTATGCCGCCAAAACCATGTTCAAACGCCCTATTATGCACGGCATGCTTGGTGCATCGCTGTTCAGCAAGGTATTCGGCGTGCTCTTCCCGGGCGAAGGCACCATCTACCTGAAACAATCCCTGAGCTTCCTGAGGCCTATGTATGTTGACACGAAATACGAAGCCGTTTTTACGGTCAAGGAAGTGATCAAAGACAAAAACCGCGCGGTTGTGGAAACCCTCATCAAAGACAAAGAAAGCGGCAATGTATGCACCAGCGGCGAAGCGACCGTGATGAACGTGGATAAAATAAAATAATTACGAATTAGTACGAATATATGAATAGGCTACAGCCTCTTAAAGCATTCGTATATCCGTATTGAAATTCGTCATCACTATAAAAAACAATGTCTAACAGCGTCGACTGCGTAGAGTTTTCATACATCGGAAAAACCATTGAGGCTTCAGGCCTGCTGGATACCTGGTTCAAAACTATCGATGTGACTGTTTTCGACGATCTTCCTACAGTCAATACCTTTGTAGAGAATAAAGAGCTGGGAATTGAGCTTTCCATCAACGACGACAGCACGATCCAGGCTATTTTCATGTTCCGGCATTCAGCACTCACACCACCTTTATCAGGGACCTTTGATCTGTCAAGGGCTGAGCTGAAGAAAAAATTAGGTGCTCCGTTTTTCTCTTATGAAAAAGATCTGAGCGAGCCTTACGACTTTTTGTGGAAAAGCAACGATAAGTGGCTGAGTGCCGATAAATCGGCCTATATCTCTTTTACTTACACTGAAGATGATTCCCGGATCTTTCAGATAGCGATCGGAAACCATAAACCGTTTAATCATTAAAACCATCCATATATGAATCAGTCAAACAACAAGCGCACGGTATTGGTTACAGGTGCTACGGGCGGCCTGGGCACTGCCATGTGCAAAAAGCTTCACAGCGAAGGTTTCAGGGTAGTGGGCAATTACCACACGAAAGAAAAAGCCGAAAAATGGACACAACAGATGAACAACGAGGGCATTCACATCGAGCTGTTTCATGGCGATGTGAGCGACTTCGAAAGCGCCGGCAAGATGATCCAAGAGATTGAAAGCAAATACGGCCACATCGATACTCTCGTGAACAATGCCGGCATTACCCGCGATGGTCGTTTGATTAATATGAAGCCCGAAGACTGGCATGCGGTGATCGGCACTAACCTCAACTCGGTGTTCAACTGCACACGCCATGTCATCCAGGGTATGATAGACCGTAACTTCGGCCGTATCATCAATATCTCCTCGGTAAACGGGCAGCGCGGACAGTTCGGGCAAACAAATTACTCAGCCGCCAAAGCAGGCATGCACGGCTTCACCAAATCCCTTGCGATGGAAGTGGCCAAATACGGTGTCACGGTTAACACCATCTCGCCGGGCTATATCGGCACGGACATGGTGATGGCTGTTCCGGAAAAAGTGCTGAACCAGATCGTAGCGCAGGTGCCGATGGGTCGCTTAGGCGGTACCCATGAAGTGGCTCACCTCGTGGCTTTCCTGGCAAGCGAGCAAACAAGTTTTATTACCGGCGCCAACTACAGCATCAACGGTGGCCAGCACGTGTATTAATTTTTCATCATGAGCAAAAAAAATCCACGTGTTGATGCTTACATCGACCAATCGGAAGAGTTTGCAAAGCCAATTCTGAATCACCTCCGCGCGCTTGTGCATAAGGCCTGTCCGGAAGTTCAGGAAGTCATAAAATGGAGTTCCCCCCATTTCGATTATAAAGACGGCCCGATGTGCCACATGGCTTCATTCAAAAAGCACTGCGCCTTCGGCTTCTGGAAAGCGGCTTTGATGAAGGACGAAAACCTCATGGCGACAGCGAAATCCGAGATAGCCATGGGACACCTGGGAAAGATCACTTCCCTAAAAGATCTTCCATCGGATAAGGTATTGACCGGCTATATTAAAGAAGCCATGAAACTCAACGAGGCCGGCATCAAGTTAGCGTCCAAATCAAAACCTGCCAGCGAAGCTCAAAAGGAAGCCCTGAAAATACCGGATTACCTGGCAAAACGCTTTAAGACACACCGGGAAGCAAAAAAAGTATTTGAGGCCTTCAGCTACTCCAACAAAAAAGATTACATCGAGTGGCTGGAAGAGGCCAAAACCGAAGCTACACGCAACAAGCGCCTGGAAACCGCGCTGGAGTGGATGGCGGAAGGAAAGACCAGGCACTGGAAATATCAAAAATGATTCTTGTTTTTTCACATAAACAAAGCGCCACGAAGTAGTGTGCCGCTTTGTTTATACTGTTTTTTTAATAGAGACAATTTTTTGGGCGCCCGGGCGCGCTTTCCGTTGCAAGTCCCGTCACGGAGGGCCGTGACGAGAGCTTTCCACGACAATCGCTGGCGCAAAACCCGTTCCAATACATCCGCAGGCGGCATCGTATGACCGGCTGACACCTAAGTAACAGCGATATCACTCTTTAATGCGATGCCGTTGCTGCGGCTGCCTGCTGCTTTTTTTTCACGATCAGGCTGACGCGGTATACCATAAAGATACAGACCACGGTAATGCCTACCATCACCCAGCCCAGTGTATCAAAATGCTCTATCGGGCTGCTGTTGCTTGCCTGGAAAACGATAAGCCCGCTTACACCGGCGGCAAGTCCCCCGGCCATTTGCTGCAGGGAGGAGTTGATGCTCATGAAGGCGCCCCTGTCCTGCATTTCGGGCAAGGCGGTTGTCAGGGCCATCGAGGGCACCATACGGCTCATGATCCCGATCATCATCAGGACGTTCACAACCATCACTACCCAGAGAGGCACCGGCGTGAGCGTGGTGTAGATCATCACCACCACCATCATCCATACGGATGCGAGTGTAAACAGGGTAAATTTATTCATCTTATCGGCCAGCTTCCCGATCAGTGGCATCATGATGAGCGAGCTGATACCTGCTACCATGAACAGGGAGGGTAATTGCTCCTTGGTGAGGTGAAGGTTGTTAATGGCGTAAGCGCTTCCCCAGGGCATGATCATAAAGCCTCCCAGCGAAAGCAAGGCTGTGGCCAGGAAGCCAACGCGATATTCGCGCCTGGCAAGCGTATGTATCAAATGCTCGAAGGCATTCTTTTCATGCCTGGTCTCCAGGTGTTTGGTAATCGGTTTCATCTTCACCACAATGATCAGCCAGATGATGGCTGCGAGGCCCACGATCATAAAGAAAGGCGCCTGCCAGCCGAGCTTGTTGGCAATGGCCAGGCTGATGGGAATCCCGAGCACCTGGCTGGCGCCAAAGCCCATTTGCATGAAGCCCATCACCCGCCCGCGTTGCTGAAAGGAGAAGAGGTCGGCTACAATAGCCATAGAGATGGAGCCGATGACGCCACCGAAAATACCGGTGAAGATACGGGCAGCAATCAGTAAAGGATAGCTTGTTGCGAGACCGCAGAACAGGGTACCAACAATGAAGCCAATGTAAAAGAACAGCAATAGTTTTTTTCGGTCGAAGCTGTCGGCAAAGCCTGCCGTTAAAAGCCCGGAGATACCGGCGCTGATGCCATAGCTTAAGACGGCAAAGCCGAATTGTTTGGTGGTAAGGCTCATGGATTTCATCAGCAGATCGCCCAGGGGCGACATCACCATGAAATCGAGCACGACGGTAAACTGCGTGAGGGCCAAAAGCACGATGACCAATACCTGGTAGCTGCTGAATTTGGGAGCCTCGAGGGGTGGCGCAGCAGAAGCCACAGGATTAGGGTGTTTCGGAGTAGTAGTTGTTTCCATAAATAAAAAATAGATTAATCGGGCAGCTCTTCGCAGGTAAATCCTGCTTTGCTGATCCTGTGAATGATATCTGTTGTATTGTTGACCCTGGATTCGATGCGGAGAACCTTGTCAATGTCCTCCTGGTCGATATGCCAGTCGATGATCGATGTTTCTGCGTTAAGCAGCGCGCTGATCTCCTGGTGCGCGTCTTTTGTTTCTATATTGGTTTTAAAGATCAAAATGTGCATGGTGCATAGTTTAAGGCGTTAGTGCTTTTAAAACGAGCTCAAGGGTTTCGTACATGGTTTTTTTAGAAAATTTATAGGGTCTGTTGCCAACACTTTTTCCTTTATCCTCAAACTCGAGAAGCGTGTACAATGGCCCGAAGGCCACGCTCCAGTAAGATTCGAAGGACATAAAGTGCAGCTGTTTGTTCGCAATGGCATTTTTCACGAACGTTTGCATCACCGGCCTGAAAGACCTGGTGATGTCTTCCAGGATGGGCTCGGCATAGTGTGTGCGCTTTATCTTTTCATAGAACCTGGCAGCCTCTTTATTCTTCAGCCAATAGGCCGCACGGTTTTCCCATTGCTTTTTAAGCCCTTCGGCAAAAGGCATATCCGCCGAAAAACCTTTCATCGTTTCCTGCAACATCCGCTTGCCTTCTTCAATTCCCAGGCGGATAATCAGGTCCTCCTTGTTCTTATAATAGATATACAAAGTGCCTACCGAAATGCCGCAGGCCTTTGCCAGCTTCTGCATACTAAATCCGTCGAAGCCATCGCGAAGCAACATGGCAATGGCATTTTCCCTGACCAGTATTTCCTTATGTGTGTCTCTTATTCTCATTCCGGGTACAAATATAAATGAACGTTCATTCATTTACAAATTATTTTTTCCGGCCGAGCTTAATCGCTCTTTCCGGGCAGGCTGTCACACACAAGCCGCAGGAATGGCATTGATCCTCGTGCAGCACATAGGCTTTTTCCCTTCCGTGAACCCGCGTTTTGAGCTTCCCGATGAAGGACAGCCCCCTGAACTGCTCATCGGAAATGGGCCCCATCGCCAATACATCGTAAGGGCAGACCTCCACGCAGGGTCCTTTTCCTTCGCAGGCATCCAGGCTGATCAGCGGCATCAGCAAGCCGGGTTCTTCTTTACAAGGTGTCGTATCAGGCATAAGGCATGTATTTTCTGCAAACCTACAGCGAAGAAGCAGGCTGCACAAGCGCTAATAGGCCGGCTAAATCCAGAAGACGGTGAACGGTTGCAGCCAAGCGGTGAACGCTTAAACCTTTCTTCGCAAGGCAAACCGGCCACAGATGATTCTTATTTCACCGGCTCGCGAAGAATGGTTTTCAATTTTCCGGGCGCTGTCTTACGAAAATCCGAGAGGTAGATCTCATGATGCTTTCCGTTTTTCTGAAAGTTGTGTTGCTCTATGAAGGCTTTCATCTGCAATAGCGTTTCGGGCTCTTTCTCAAAGGGACCTACATGCAGCATCTGAACGGACTTTCCTTCTTCCATCTCATAAAAGGCCACATCCGTTATTCCCGGAATACCCTTCTTATTGAAAGCGACTTCCTTTGCTTTCAAGACATCACTCTCTGCAACAAATTCAGGCAGGCGGATGAGCAGCCTGTACTCCCACTCGCTCCGTGGGATTTTTTGCGGCGCTTCCTGCATCGTCACGGCTCCATACTGTGTTTCGTCGAACCACCACAGGCCTTCCAGCTTAGCGACGGTGAAGTCAAGTGCCTTTGCTTTATACATGAATTTGAGCGCATAGGCCGTGGCGTATAGGGCCTGTAGCCTGGCAGCATATCCGGGAGCCGAGGGATCGCCTTTCCCGGTGAGGGAAAGGTACTGCGCGGCTTCTATGGTAATCAATTCTGGTTTCGTTTTAGCGGTATAGTAGGATGTATACTGTTTGGTAAGATCTGTTTTCATGGTTTATGTTTTAATGGATTAAACGGGTTCATGCCGTAGTTTAATTTATTTTTGGATGTCTCTTCCGCACCTGCTCCTGTTTTCAAATTTTAACCGGGTTGACACGAATACCGTCTCAAATGCCACGAATATACATCCGGTCAAGTGCCCTGCTTTTTAATTCCTAATTTCAGTCCCGAAACACTCTCAAACACGACGTATGAAAAAAATGATTTTATGGATGGCCCTGGCTGTTACCTTTGGAGCCACAAGCGTACAGGCTCAGACCAGCGGCGCTAAAAAAACAACAGCGGCTAAAAAGGCGGCTCCAACCGATGAAGAATTGCAAAAAACGTTCGACGAACGCTTCGCGGAAATTCTAAACCTCGTCACCGTTGCTTCCAAAGACTCGGCGGCAGGCGTCGCTACCGGCTTGTTCGGCACCAAAAAAGAATTCGGCGTATACCCGGTAAACAAAGGCAAAAGCCTCCCTTACACCACCAAAGAAGAATACACTTTCTATTCGAGATGGGAATACCGCGCCGAATTTGGAAAATTCAAACCGGAAGAGGAAGCCAAGCAAGTGGCGATGGAAGAAAAAATCACCAAGCTTATTCAGGACAACATTGCCAAAACCACCTGGAAACAGGTAACGACCACAGGCAAAAACGATGACAAAACCAAAGAACTGTTGCATTACAATAACCTTAAAGGCGGTAATCATATCCGGCTAAAAGTTTCGAAACGCAGCACCGGGAATGTGATTATTCTAACCTGGGATTAATCCCTTACGTTTCCCCCAATTAAACCGGCCTTCGTGTCGGTTTTTTTATTTATGGACTTCAGGCGATATGCCTCTTTTGTTTCCTCACCAGGCTTATCATCATAACAACCGGCAGCAGGAAAAAGAAAGAAGCTCCACCTGCCAGTCCGTAATCCTGTTTTGAAAGGCCAATGAAGATATCCTGCAGGTTCATGAGGCTGTATGCCAGAAGAGAAACCTGAAGCATAGGCCCTGAGCCGCGCAGCACTGAAAAAGCAATGATACCTGCAATGGCAATCTGCCGTGCTGCCCACATCTGCGCCAGGTAGTGAATACCCGTGGCCCTGAAATCAATTTCCGGCATAAAGACTTCCGGAGAAACGTAAAGGGAAATGCCAACGAACATTCCGAGTAAAGCAATCAGCCCCGATACGATTCTGATCCACAAGGGGATGTTAAATGTGCTGGTAGTTGTCATAAGTCATCGTGTTTAGCGTGTTGAATACAAGTGTTATGAGTGCTATAGCAAACCGGATGAAGGGGGAACCGGGACCTCACTCTGAAAAAACAAAGATCCGCTCCGGCTCCGTCCCACCATGTGGCTCAGTTGAGGGCGATGTAAATATCCACCTCGGCCTGTTCCGGGTTTTGTGATTTTGCACCATACACCTCAAAATCCCCGCTATATGCTCTGTCAAGAGGTTTCTCCCAGATGCTTACCCATTCGCGATAGACAATACCATCCGATAATTTCCCGGAAGCGGTGAACACTTCAAACGTTTTCCCGGGAACACTAACACCCATAAGTCCTTCCGGAATAGCATCCAGATCTTTTACTTTATAGCCCAGCACCGTTGTATAAGGCCTTGTATGATCTTTCTCGTAATCGGTATAGAGGGAGTAGATTTCTTCGCTTAGCTTGTTGGTGATCTTTGAAGAAATGCCTTCAGCCATAAAGCGTTCCCATAAGGCCGGTATGTCTGTGGCAGCCTGATTGTTCTCATTGCTGGTTCTCACCGACAAGCCGATGATGTAAAAAGTTTCAAGGTTGGTTTTCATAGTGGTTGGTTTAAGGGTGATTAAAATGATTCGTCGGCACTCGGGCCATAGCTTCCCGGAATCTTCACATCCAGCAGCCTCAGGTATACGCCGAGCTGTGCCCTGTGGTGAATGATCTGACTCATCGCCATGCGTAACACGTCCCACTTAGGCTCTGTGCTGTAGATCGTTGCTCCGCTTCTCAGCGTCCACATCTCGCCAAGCGATTCTTCTTTGCCGGTTTTCAGATGTTTGCGGGCATCTTCGACGCATCTTTCAAAGTAATTCAGCAGCTCCTCTGTGGTGTTCACATCCTCTACCTGGTAGGGATTTTTCTCGAAGTCGAGCTCAGTGGTGGTAAAGGTCATGCCGACCCAGGTAGGAAGCTCGGCAATATGCGATGCCAGGCGCTTAATCGTCATGCTTTTCTCATGTGGCTTCCAACCAAATTTATCCGTTGGGATTGCAGATAGCATTTTACGGGTTGTTTTTGCCTCGTTTTCTAATTCTTTGGTAAATGATTCAATTTGTGTCATAATGGTGGGTTTTTAAAAGATTATGGTACAAAGTAAAACCCGGCAAGTGACAGCCTTATGTCAGTAGGAAAATGGATTTTTTAAAAGCATGGGGAATTAAATACTAATATACTGATAATGAATGTGTTTAAAATCAAAAAAAAATCAGACAGGCACAGAAAGAACAGACACCCGTCCGTCCAGGAAGCAAGGACGGGCACCCCTCTGTAAGAGATGAATTAGAACAGGGGTAAAACACAGACTGAATTTTACGGAAAGGGAAACAGAACACACATCCCCCGGCCTTCGGCCAGCCCCTTCAAAGGGGGAATGAGAACAAGAGCTACACAAAAATTATTATTGTTTTTGGGAAATGGCAACTGCTATGTTTTTGACCATGTCTTTCAGCGTGATTGGCTCTGCAATCTCGGCCTTTTCCCCAAACATCATATACCAATGGGCAAAGCCCTTAAGCGAGCAGGTCAGAAAGGTCATCTCCACCTTGTCTTTCAGCGGGCGCTCCGACACATAGCCATTGTAATATTTCTGCTCGCCGAAATATTTCACGATGTCTTTATCCACCAGCATGATGACTTTGTGCAGCTCCTTTTTTTCTTTGGTGATCTGCTTCAGGTATTCCTTCAGGGGCGGATGTTCCTTCTTGAAGGGCAAGGGCGTACTAACGATCTGCGTGATGCGGTCGGTGCGGAAATTACGGTAATCGTTCCTCAGCTGGCAGAAAGCGATCAGGTACCAGTTGGAGCCTAAATAGAAAACACCCACCGGTTCGATGTTACGGGAGGTGGTTTCCTGGCTGTGGTTGGCAAAATAGGTAATGGTAAGCACCTGCCTGCTGGAAATGCCTTTCAGGATGACCTGCAGGGAGCCCGACGCGCTTTTTTCCTTAGTCATCCAGGGATTGCCGAGCACTTCGATGTGATTGTCCATCACTTCCAGGTGGTCTTTCTCAGCCGAGCGCAACACCGCTCTGACCTTATACATGGCCGATTTAAAGCTCTCGTCGGTAGAGACGTCGGTCAGCTTTTCCACCAGCTTCTCCGCTGTCAGAAAAGCAGTAGCCTCTTCCATCGTAAACATCACCGGCGGCAAGCGGTAGCCATCCATGATCGAGTAGCCGACACCCGTTTCTCCCACCAGCGGAATTCCGGCTTCTTCCAGTGTGCGGATATCGCGGTATACCGTGCGCAGGCTGATGTTGAACCGGTCGGCAATGTCCTGGGCCTTCACAATGCGTTTGGACTGAAGCTGGATCAGGATGGCGGTTACACGGTCGAGACGGTTCATAGCGGCGTTAAATAATTAAAAAACAAATATATAAAATGACGATGGTTTATTGGCTCCGGCAATTAGCTTTATCTTAGAGAAGTGGAAAAAATCCCTTTGTATACGATAGGACATGGCACACGACCGGCTGAGGAATTCCTGGAGCTGCTCAAAAGCAACGCCATTACGTATCTCCTCGATGTGCGCTCCAGGCCTTATTCGCGCTACAATCCACACTACAACCGCGAAAGGCTTCAGCAATTCCTGCAACAACATGGCATCACCTATGTATTTATGGGCGATAGCCTGGGCGGAAAGCCGAAAGATCCTTTATGCTACGACAACAACAACCGCGTGGATTATTCGAAAGTCAAAGACATGGCCTTTTTCAAAGCCGGCATCGAACGCCTGAAAAACGCTTACACCCGGAACTTAAAAGCAGCGATCATGTGCAGCGAAAGCAAGCCGCTGGAGTGCCACCGCACCCATCTCATCGGTAAGGAACTTGATAAAGATGGCTTGCTCATAACTCATATTGATGAGAAAGGCCGCCTGATCGGCCACAATGAGCTGATGAGGGCACAACATAAAAAACCAGGGGGCGACTTATTCGATAATTAGAAACTATCTCAAGGTTCTCCTGATCCAGAATCCCTTTGGGACTTCATAGCGAAACGCGATGTCCTTTTGCAGGGATAGGTCGTCAAAGCACCAAGGCTTCAAAATACATGTTATTTACAGACTACATGAGTAAACAGCGATAAAACCTGTTTATAGTGTCCCCTCGTTATAGGAGCTCCACATAGCCTTCCCTTCCGTTCACCCGGATCCTCTGTCCGTCCCTGATAAGTTTGGTAGCATGCTCAATGCCTACAACAGCGGGCAGGCCGTATTCGCGGGCAACCACCGCGCCATGGGTCATCAATCCGCCCACTTCGGTAACGAGGCCTGTTAAGGAGACAAACAAGGGTGTCCAGCTGGGATCGGTAAAAGAGGTCACCAGGATATCGCCCTCTTCGATGTCGGCCTCTTCGATGTTTAAGATCACGCGTGCGCGTCCCTCTACGACTCCGGAAGAAACCGCCAGGCCTGCAATAGCTCCGGCAGGAAGGTGCCCGTGCCTGTACTTGCCGGCTATGATCTCGCCATCGGAGGTCATCACGCGGGGGGGCGTCAGCCTTTCGTAAATTTTATACTCTTCTTTGCGTTGATGGATGAGCCGGTAGTCCGTTTGATGTGTCTCAACCAGGGCGCGGAGCTCCTCAAGGCTCAGGTAATAGATATCTTCTTTTTCCTGAATAGCCCCCGCCTGTAATAGGTCTCCGGCCTCCCGTAACAATGCCTGCTTATAGATGAAGTAGCGATTGACCAGGCCATATTTAGGATATTCCCGGTAGCCTATGAATTGGCGCAGCAAACCGATCATGCGTTGTGTTTCCGCAGCTTTTTGCTCACCGTCCGGGAGTTGCTTCAGGCGCTCTACTAATTCCTGCTCCTTTTTCAAGGCCTCCTCCAAACCTTGCTCAAATTTCCGTTTGCTTTCGCCGGGCTCAAAGTTTTTGATGTTGGTGAGGATCATTGGAACCACGATGGCCGGCTTTTCGCTCCAGCGCGTTCGCGTGATATCCACTTCGCCCACACAGCGCATGCCATATACATCCAGGTAGGCATGAATAGCCTTACTCGCTTCTTTTCCACCATCCAGGCGAAGAAGTCCTTCCAGAAAGCCATCCTCTTTCTGCTCACGCAGGTAGCCGATCACCTCCGGGTAAGGACGGATCACATCGGCAACATCCAACAGGGCGAGGCCCATTTCAGAGGTAATATTATGCGGTACAGATTGGGAAAGGACATCCGCTGCATTCTTCCCGCCGAGCCACTCGCTCATTTTTTCGTTGATCCATGAGGAAACATTCATGCCGAGCATGATCACGCTCATGCTTTGTGAATTGAACATCGCTTTCTTTACCTCCTGCATGTCCTCCCGGATAAAGTCAAACAGCGCCACTCCCGACTTTACACAGATCTCCTGCTTCAGCTTTTCTATCGATGCCTGGCTTGCCCTGGTGAGCTCAGGCACAAGCTCAGGATTATTCTCAAATGGTGCGAGGTAATCCCATGACAGATCTTTGCTCATGTATGCGGGGCTCTGCGCCTGGACAGCCGGTACGGGGTTAAAGAAATCCTTCCGCCCTGAAATGGTGATGAGCGCATCTTTGACCAGCTGGTCCGATTTCCCGAAGACTTCAATGAATTTCTCACGGCTCTCAGGCGAAGCGAGCTGCTGCGTCACATCTACAAATAACCTTCCACCGGCTGCACGCGCATTGGCCGTCAGTTGAAAAAAAGACAAACCCAATGGTTTCATCGCATCTGTCATCATTTGATTATGCCCCACGGATACGTATACATGATTTTCATCGTCTCCTGCTTCGGGAATTGGAAATACCGTAGTGACGGGCCGGCTTTGAACAATGTAAAACACACCATCAGCCAGGCACCATTCGATATCCTGCGGGTTGCCGAAATGCGCTTCGATCGTTCTGCCCAGGCGCTCAAGCTCAAGGAGCTGCTCATCGCTGAGTGCCTGCCTGTTTTGCCGGGCAGGCTCAAGCGCTTCCTGTTGGGTACCGCCCTCTTTTAACGCATAAATTGCCAGCTTCTTCACAGCGATGTTCCTTGTAATGATTTTACCCTGGCACACACGATAGTGATCGGCATTCACCAGGCCCGACACGAGCGCCTCGCCCAGTCCAAAGCCGGCGTCAACGGATAGCACTTTCCGGTTTGAGTTTACCGGATCTGCCGTAAACATAATTCCCGAAACATCCGGAAAGACCATCTCCTGAACAACCACGGCCAAAGAAACGCGCTGATGGCCGAATCCATTTTGCAGGCGGTAAATCACCGCACGCTCTGTAAATAACGACGCCCAGCATCTGCTGATGTCCTTCAAAACAGATGCTTTTCCGATCACATTCAGGTAGCTGTCCTGCTGGCCCGCAAAAGAAGCCGTGGGCAGGTCTTCCGCCGTAGCGCTGGAACGTATGGCATAAGCCTTCCTTTCATCTCTTAGCTCAAGGTGCCGGACAATGTCCCGTACGATGTCTTCCGGGATCTGCGTTTCTTCAATCAGCTTCCGGATCTTTGCACTCAGCTCCGCAATCCGCTTCCGGTCATCTGCTTTCAAAACAGCCAGCTGCTCCAGGAGTGAACCAAGCGCTTCGTTACTACCGGTAATCTTGTGATACGCTTCAGTGGTCACACAAAAGCCTCCGGGCACTGCTACACCGTTAATCCGGGAGAGCTCTCCCAGGTTGGCGCCTTTTCCTCCCGCCAGCTCTGCGGTTTCACGGCCGATGTCCTCAAAATCCACGACATAAACACTCCTGTTTTTCATCTGCTTTCTTTTACGATTCCTTGTTACTGAATTTCTGTACTCTGCTACATGATGCCCATCAGGATTCCGCGGCACGCATCGCCGCTGTTGTTTCATCCATGAGCTCAATGGCTTTCAAAAAATAAGCTTCGATGACCTTCATATCCTTGCTTGAAAACGAAGCCATCATTTTCTCTGATTTGCTCCGGAACTTTTTGTAGAGCGGTTCCAGAAGCGACAGGATATTTTTCGTATTGGGGACAATGATCACCTTCCGCCTGTCGTCTTCCGCCAATTGCCGCTTCACGAGTTTCTTCTTTTCAAACCGGTCTATCAGGCCTGTGACAGCACCGGTTGTCAGTCCCGTAAGGATGGAAAGCTCGCCCGCCGTCATTTGCCCTTTTTCCATCAGAAAGCCCAGGTACTTATGATCCGTTCCGGAGAGCCCCGCTTTCCGGCCAATGGCTTCATGCATCTGGATGGTGGCATAAGCGTGGTACTGATTCAGTTTTCTGAGTCGTCTGATCTGGTCTGCATCCATCATTATATCTTTGTTACTAATTATCTTAGCAACAAAGATAATACAAATTTCAGAACCTGCCAGGCATCGGGATCATTTTCATGACACAGAGCTGAACAAGCGGGGTGTTATTTCCCTAACTTCCAGCCATAGAGCCAATCCAACTGTTTGATCTGCTGTTTTATAAAAAAGCCGATGAGCTTGTCCCTGAACCAGGCGGCAACCGGGTTTGTTTTGGACTTTGTGTTTCCTACTTTTTGCGCCGTTTTAATGACTTTTTCAACCCGCGGCCTTCTTTCATCCTGGAACTTTTGAAATGCAATCGCAAAGCTCTCCTCTTTCTTCAGGTAATGGCTTAACACCAGCGTATCTTCCAAGGCAAGTGATGCTCCTTGCCCCACATGGGGAGAGATTCCATGGGCTGCATCACCGATCAGGCAGACTCTTCCTTTGTACCAGCCGGGTAGCCTGGGCAAATCATACACCGGGTAGGCAATGATCTCTTCGGTGTGTTTTATAATTTCAGAAAACAGGGGATCATCGTTCCTGTGAATCCCGAGCAATTTATGCCTGATCTCCTCCTTCAGGCTCAGCTCTGTTTCCGAACGGTCGGGTTCAGCTGCCCTGTAATAGTTATTAAACCACCACACTTCACCAAGGTCCGATACCGAATAGGCAAAGAATCCCCGTTCGCCAAAGCACATCTGAATAGCTGTGGACGGTGTGCTCAAGCCTGGTACGCGGGCAAAACCTCCTGTTGAAATGAGCTTCGTATAATGCAGGAAGCTAGTATCCGGGAATAAAAAGCTTCTGACCGAAGAGAACATACCATCACATGCAATTAAAATATCCCCCTCTGCATTGGAATTGTCTTCAAACGTAGCGGTAATGTTATCTCCGTTTTCCGTTAGTTTTTTGAACTTCTTGCTATAGTGTATTCTGATTCCCTTATTTACGGCGGCTTCACGTACCGCTCTATTAAAGTTGGACCTCTTGATCTGGAGTGTTTCGCAACCGTATAAATCCTTTTGATAAGCGGTTAAGAGTTCTGCGATCTGATTTCCGGAATGGTTGTAAAACTGAATAGAGCCGGGTGTAAAATCCGATTTCAGCGTGTCGGTATTTATAAATTCTTTTAAGACGTTCAGGCCATTCGGTGTAACTCCCAGAAAGGCACCTTCATGTATGTTTTCGGCAGACCTCGATTCGTAAATTTCAGAATCGTAGCCGATTTTTTGGAGTTGCAGCGCCATGATAGGCCCCGCAACTCCTGCTCCGATGATGATTGCTTTTTTAGTCATTATTTTTATTTTTTAAGTTAAATACCGGTATGAGCGAAAGATTCAACAGGAAAAAAATCCCGACGCGCAGGTAATTCAGATGGCGCCACGTAGCTGCTTTTTGAACTAAAAGGGCATCAACGGTATTGCCGGGTGGCAGGTGTTGAAATTCGATAATGGCAGGTGCAAAATAGAGCAAGGTCCAGGCCCTCACGGCGATATGCCCTGCCAGGATGAGCAGCATGGCATTCCTTCGTGGCTTGATGTTCCAGTTGAAGATCAGCGCTGCCATGAAGATGAGCTCATGAATGCCGTGCGTGACGATCCAGAATACTTTAAAATCCAGGCCATAAGGTTGTTGAAAAAAGACCAGCGAGGCGGGAGGCGCGGCTGTCCACGCCGGAACCATTAAAGCGGTTTCCCACACCTGGGCTCCGTTCATGATACAGTAGGCACAGATGGAATAAAAAAGCCATTTGTCGGCCTTTGAGTATGTATTGACGGTGTTCATGAGTTATTGTTTTCAGATGTGTTTTACAATTCCTTCTCCTCTTACGTTGATATCCCGCAATATTCCAGGTCCCGAATAATAGATGGGCCCATCGCCCAGCTGATTTATATCTATCAGCTTATCAGCATACACTTTTACTTCAGCGCCCGACAGATGTTTTAGTTGTAACTCCTCCGCTTGTAAGGCTGTTGCATCCAAATTCCCTTCGCCCTGCACTTTGATTGCTGCCTGCCGGCACTTGCCGGAAAGCGTGACATTTCCTGCTGCCTGGTGCAACAGGCCGACGAAGGAGCTCTCAACTGAGAGGGAAACGCTGTGCGCCTCCCGGACCTTGATGTTGATGGGAAATGGCGATTTAAGTCCTTCCTTGCAAATGACCGTCGCCCCCTCATGACTGATATCCATGGTATTTATAGTTCTGAGAAATATACTTACCCGGCATTTCGTGAACAGGGGCTTATTGAACTTGCCTTCCGAAGACACATAGAGGGTTCTGCCGGAGTTGGTCACTTCAAAATACCGGATCAGGTTCTGGTCTGTTTCTATCATTACTTTTTCCTCATCGGCCTGAAACAGTTCAATAATGCCGGATGTTAGCAGGTGAAGCCTGACGAATGAGCTCACCCTGATTTCTTTGGTAACTATTTCCGCGTTACCTTTTACTTCTACCATTTGTCTTAGTTTTTTAAAGTTTATCATTTTAAACCACCGAAAGGTTAAGTTCTTTACATTTGCAGAACCGCTTTGTGGTTCGTTACCTTTCTTTACAGGGTCAAAATTACAGAGACAAAGAGCGCATGACTGTCAATTAAGGGAATTAAACTTATATCAGAAGGAGCTATGGGATTTGAATTAAAAAATGAGGATCAGAGCGCATTTAAAGCAGATTTTAATGGCCACGGCTTTAACGACAGAAATTTCAAAGAGGATGCTTTTGAAGTCACGATTCCGTTTGGACAGATTAAGGCTAAGCAATGGCAGTTTGATGGCATTAAGATCATGTATTCCGAAACGCAGCTGGAAAAGCCCGCAGAGCTGGACTGGAAGGGCGATAGTGAATTAGTGACCATGCATTTCAATCTGCAGGGCAGAACTTCCATTAACCAGGCAGGAATGGCGAATGCATTTGAGTTGAATAGTAACCAGCATAACCTCTTTTATGGTACTAAGGCTGAAGGGAAGATGAAGTTCGATGAGCTGGCAATGAAGTCATTTATGATCCAGTTTTCCAAAGATTCTTTTTTATCCCTTTCAAAGGATGGCAATGAGTCCCTCAGAAAATTTGCGGATAACATAGTTTCCGGCAAGCCCGTTGCTTTCTCGGATAACAACCTGAATATTGATCTGCCCTTGTTGAACTGCATTCATTCCTTCCTCACCTGCAGCTATTCGGACTCCCTGAAGAAGATGTTCTTCTTATCGAAAACCATAGAGATGCTCGTGCTCCAGGCAGAGTCCTTCGACAAAACACTAAGAAGTACCAGCTACCTGAAGAGCGACTACGATAAGGAACGGATTTTATTTGCGCGCGATTACCTCCTGAAAAATGCCGCTTCACCGCCCAGCCTGGTGGAGCTTTCCAAAATAGCCGGTATCAACGAGTACAAACTGAAGAAAGGCTTTAAGGAGCTCTTCCACCAAACGGCATTTGCCTACCTGGCCGATGTAAAATTAGAGCTGGCCAAACATGACTTACTCGAAGGGAAGAAGCAGGCCACCGAGGTTGCGTTCGAGCTGGGCTATTCTTCCTTACAGCATTTCAGCAGTGCCTTTAAAAAGAAATTCGGGATTTCACCAAGCCAGGTGAAGTAAATCCGGTGCGTTGTGTTTGCGAAGTAGCTTCTGGTTCAGGGCAAGCTCTTTTCTGCAAAAACAGCTATCAAGGGGATTAGTAATAACGTCATTAGGCAAATGGGATTCCGGAATTTTGACGAAGCCCTGTTCTTCGTAAAATGCCTGTGCCGCCTTAACCGGTCTCTATTACACGTTAACACCAAAAATAAAACCAACCAGCGCGGATATGCCCATGACCAGCGCCTCCAGATCATAATGTGCAGGATCGCTTGTGCAGCCGCCGGCATTGCTACCTGCGCTCTTATCCTAAACCGCCCACGCTTAATTGTGTTGAAACATGGCCGTTATTGTTTGATAATCTTTTTCGCGTAATTATACTCCGAATGAGTAACATGGATAATATAAATACCCGGAGGTTGGGAAGTTATATTTATATCTATTTCGAAAGTTGAAGGGTTTTCTATTTTCAGAATAACATTTCCCAGAGAATTGACCACATGAATCGAATGAGGATAGTGCGGCGCCTTTTCAAGCTGTATCCTGTAAAGGCCTTGAGAAGGATTGGGCATCACTCTTACTTCTGGCACTCCGGCAAGTGTTTCCGGAGTTGATGAGCTGTTAAATTCCTGAGAATCCAAATATCCTACATTTGAAACAGGCACAGAATGTTCTGATCCTGAGACACCTCTAAAACCACCTATCTGCGAACAGTCATACTCCTGGGTATAATAACTGCCTGATGTTAATGACGAGCTGGGAAAAATTTCAATGCCATTCTTGGCGACAATTTTAATAGCTGTGTTAACTGAGCTATTGGTCATCGTGATATTGTCCGCATATTGATCGTCCGTAATGGTTGTGCTGGATAAACTCACGCTACTCTTAAATAGTTTTATATAACTACTATAAGCCTGATTACCACCCGGGGAGATTTTTATTCTATAATATTTTCCCTCTTCAAGCACCGGATTCCCTATTTGGTCTAAATAATCATATAAATTGAAGGTGGAGGTCAGCATTGGAAAATTTACCATATTCTTGAATTCAGTCCCGATCAGGTTTTTATTTTGGTCACATTCCTGCACAGAGAGGGAAAGCTGGTAGTAGGTACAAAGATACTTCTGTTTTAAAGGCCTCCATTGACAATAGTAGGCATTTGGCAAACCTTCGGGAGTGAGCCTTTGCACTTCGCTAAAGCTCCACCATCCCGGGCATTCAGGATGGCTGTACAATGTGGGCTTAATGGCAATGTTTGCGTTGTTACAAACATTAATTATTTCACCGGCAAAGGTACTCTGGTTGTTCACTTTGAAATGTATCCACCTGAAACAATTATCTGTAGCACAGGGATTAGTACAGCTTCCACCACAATCTACTCCCACCTCATCGCCATTCTTAATCCCATCATAACAGCC
The DNA here is from genome assembly GCA_943362175.1 of Hydrocarboniphaga daqingensis. GTDB lineage: Bacteria > Bacteroidota > Bacteroidia > B-17B0 > Aurantibacillaceae > UBA4416. The sequence continues at coordinate 138,678 of CALRIU020000011.1, forward strand.
GGGACATGTGCTCGTATTTGCCAATTGGTTTCTTATATTTTTCAATGTGTATTGCATTCGGAATTTTTGACCGAGTGTAAACATGTTCTGACAACTTCCATCGGAATCATCCATGTAGTTTTCAATCTGGCGCGCATCGGTTGAATTATCCTCCAGATTTTTGGCAGTACATTGTGCATGGATTGTATTGCAGGCAAATCCGGAAGCCGATCCGGTACACCATGGAGTATCTTTGCAGCCATCATCATTTTCAGATACGCCGCAGGAAGAGCTACTATCACCGAATGTATGCCTGACATTCAGCCAATGCCCTATTTCATGCACCAGTACCTTTGCATTAAAGCTGTTAATATCACATACAATGCCGTCTTTAATTCTTGCAGCGGAGTTGCCGCTTGTAAAGTACATTGCCGGAGGGGTAGCCCATGCTTTATCGTTACAATTGCTCAAATCGCAAACCCATATATTCAGGAATTTTGCATTGTTCCACGCCGGCGCTACGTTGGTTTTGATTTGGGATTCATCGTTCTTGCAGTACGGCCCCAGGCTACCTCCAATATTTAACACACCGGTAGTATTATATCCATTGGCGTCTTTTATAGCCAGGCAAAACGAAATCTGAGTATCAACACCCTCACCATCACCCGGTGTTCCCGTTTTTTTCCTGAACCGGTCGTTCAGGTCTTTGATGACGGACTGTGCTGTAAACAGATTAATACTAAAAGTCGCATTATCGCCAACGAGGTGAACTACAATTGGCACCTTAAATTCATCCAGCTTCACATCTGTAAGCCTTTCCAGAGCTCCTTCGTCCCAATAGATCTCAGTGGAATCGAGGTAAGCTGATTCAATAAGTTGCTTCCTGCCCGAATAGCCCGGATCTGTCTGTGTCAATAAAGATTCAAAGTAAGAAGTACCACACGAGAATGTCTGACCGTTCCCTGAATTTACATAAAACAGCAAGCTGCAAACGGTAATAAAAATATGACGATTTATGTTCATAGAAAGAGATTTAATGATTGTTTACAGTTTCTTTTTTTTATTTTCAGCCTCAAGACTTTCAATTTTCTTGTTAAGATCAACAACATACAATGTCAGCTCTTCCACCTTTTTAAGCAGTAAGGTATTCATCTCCCCTACATCAATACCCTTTTCTTCAACTTCTTTAGCAGAAGGAATTTCAGGAAGGTGTTTATTTTCCTGGTAGAATTTTTCCACATCAGTGAGTTTGGCTAGTTTGTATTCAGGAGCAAATACATAATCCGCCCATTGGCTTGCAGGCGTTACATAAATAGACTGAGCCAGCACCTTACCTGCTACAGCAAATTGAAAATCGGTGTGCGGAGATTGGGGCTTTGAATTCCCTATCCACACTTGTGGAGCGGAATTGCTTTGTTGGAAATTAATTAAATTGAATTCCGGACCATTGATATTGTTGACAAGATGCCCAACTCCGGAGCCATCCACAATTAATCCATAACTATTTGTTCCATTCAATGCCCACAATCCTGCTTTATTAACGGACGTTGTATAGGCTGCTATTTTTGAATAGGACGCATCCCTTACTTCCAGCTTTGATCCCGGGTTATTGGTGCCAATACCGACATTCGTACCATTGTCATAAATAAGAGATGACGTAAGGCTGCTAGTTCCGCTCCATTTTGAAAGGTAATTCGTAGCACCTCCCGCCAGGCTTCCGTTTACGTTAGACCAAGCCGGAGGTTGATTAGGCCCTGCCGATATGAGTACTTGCCCTGCTGTTCCGGCAGCATTGTTGGGCATCAAGGCTCCTGAAAACTTAACATTACCCGTCACATCCAGCTTTTCTGAAGGCGTTGTGTTATTGATTCCGACATTACCGGCATTGTTTACAGACAAACGATCAGCTGCGGCCAATACGTCTTTGATCATTAAACTACCAGCGGCATCTGCCTGGAAAGCCCATTGTTTTCCGGCTGACCATTGTTTAAGGTATAAACTCGCCCGGCTACTGCCCGTTTGTGTTACGAGAATACCATCGTCTGTAACTGAGGATGAAACTTCAAGTTTAGTGGCAGGACCAAGTATTTGTCCATTGGTGTTTAACCCTATTCCTACATTTCCCGTTGTACCGTGAGCAATCATCGTCCAGTTTCCGGTAGTATAATTTAATAATCCGAAATTTCCGTTCGGGGCCGAAGATATTGCCCAGTTCTTGCCACCATTCGTGTGATTCAAATACAACACAGCGTAATCATTATATTGAGCGCCGGGTTGAGAGATTTGTATACCGTCAGGGCCTGCTCCTGCCAATACATCAAGCTTGAATACCGGATTGGAATTACCGATTCCTACATACCCATTGCTTTTGATTAAAAAACGGTCCATGTTAGCGGTATTATCAAAGATGCTAAAATGGCCTGCGCCCTGGGAACTACCGTTGCCTGTTGATAAAACCGACCACCTCCTTCCTCCCGACGTTTCATTGTTCAGGTACAAAGCCGCTGCTCCGGAGCCGGAGCTTCTTTGCGTGATCCGTATCCCATCATTAATACTGCTTGTTCTTACTTCGAGCTTATTCAAGCCATCTACGTCCTCCCCAATAGTTACAGGCCCTGTGCCGCCATTCAGGTAAAAAGGCTTATTGTCGATGCTTCCGAAATAAGTAGCTCCTGATAACGATTGAAGATAGGTACGGTTTGCACCATCCGGGCTGTGGAGCTCCAGTAAAGCCCTGTCTGAAGTGCCTGGTGCAAATTTGATGATCATTCCCTGGGCTTGTCCATTATGAAGTGACCCCGTTCCATCACCTACGTGAAAGGTTTGATTAGGAGCGTTTGTGCCACCGACACGCGCATTTCCGGACATGAGTTCCGGATTGGTTCCGCTCCATTGAGCATTTGCAAAAAAAGTACCGGCTAAGAAGCCTGTTACAAGAAATTGTTTTTTCATGGTGAAGTTTTTAGACTATGCCGCGAAACTAGAGTCTTGATGTGAAGCCCACAATCACCAACTAGCAACTGCCGGGTTTTGATGAGCAGATCACAGATGATTAAATCTGAAGGACAGATTCAAATAAAACGCTTTGTATAGCAAACAATCAGAGAAAAAATTTCTGTTGCGCATCACCATTCTGTTCTTTCCGATCGACTTTGAAATATGACATGAGTAATTCACCACTTTCATTGAGCATCTCACATCGCTTCCCTAAGACTTTATTCGTAATATTATACCGAATTCTTAAATTCGTCTTTTGCTTGTAGCAGAATCTTTTTTTAATAGCCTCTATGTTATGAAAGCGCTTATTATTGATGATGAGAAAACCGGTGCCGCCGGACTGAAAATTTTAATTGAGCAACATTGCCGGGAGATCACACTCGAGGGCATCGAACATTCCGCACCGGATGGCATTAAGCGGATCCTCGAAACAGAACCCGATCTGGTATTCCTCGACATCGAAATGTCTCCGGATACAGGCTTCGATGTGATAGAAGCCACGAAAGGGCTGGATTATCAGGTCATCTTTACTACAGCTTACGATTCTTATGCGATCAAGGCTTTTAAAACGCAGGCCGTGGATTACCTCTTAAAGCCGATCGATGTCAACGAGCTGAAACAGGCGGTTAAAAATGCGCTGAAACGCTCTCAGAAAACACAAAAGATTTCCAGCGCACAGCTCGACTCGCTGATTAAAAACATGCGGGAACCCTTAAAAAAGATTCCGCTTCCTACAGGAAATGGCCTTGTGCTGGTGTCGGCAGACGATATTCTGTATTTTGAATCCGACTCCAATTACACGCAGGTGTTCCTGAAATCCGGCAACAAAATGCTTATTTCAAAAACCCTGAAAAGCTTTGATGAAAAACTGAGCGATCAGTACTTCTTCCGGGTACACGCAGCATTCATCGTCAACCTGAATGAAATAGACCGTTATATCAAAGGAGACGGAGGAACCCTCATCATGAAAAACAAGTCCTCGATACCCGTTTCGAGGGCTTATAAGCAGGAGCTATTGGACAGAATAAAATTTTAAGCCGCTTTCCTTATCAACTATCGGAATAAGGATTGTCACGATTGTTCCGGTGTATTCTGGCTTATCTGTAATCTTCAGGTAGCAGTTGAGCTGATGTATTTTATTGATCAGCGCAAGACGTGCCTCTATAAAACCGGTTGCCAGTGATTTATTCTCTGCAACGCCATGAGCCTTTTGCGTTTTGCGACGTCCAAGGCCATTGTCTTCCACCTTACATTCAAGGTATTTTTCATGGATCACTTTAAAGCTGATATGGATCCACTTTTCATCCGGCTTGTTTTTAAGGCCATGCCATATCGCGTTCTCCACAAAGGGCTGGATCATCAGTACCGGGATATACAGCGTGGCTATAGACGCAATGCCTTCCGTTGTGATCTTGCTCTGAATTGTGCCGCTGAATTTCAGATTTTCGATCTCGATAAATTGTTTTAACAGATCAATCTCTGCTTCGAGTGAAATCGTATCGGACAAGTTGCTTTCCAGGGTTTTACGCAGCAGCCTGGAAAACTTTACCAGGTAGGTATTTGCCTGCTCTATTTCCTGGTTCAGGATAAGGCTCTGGATAGAATACAGTGAATTATAAACAAAATGAGGGTTCATCAAAGCCCTGTTTACCCGTAGCTCGGTTTCCAGCAGCTTGTTCATAAGCTCAAGCCGCTCCCTTTGTCTTTTAATACGGAGCCTCATAATCAGGTACACTCCCAGCAGCAATAGCAGTACACCGCTTGCAGGAATGACCTTTTTCAGTAGGGTACGCGCTTTATCAGGATCGGGAGCATTATAGAGCGCACGCACTTCCTCCCCGTCAAGCACCTTGTGATAAAACTCAAGGTCATCAATATAGCCCATAAAAAAACGGTTGTTCTTCTTGTTAGCGGTAACTCCAAGCAATACGGAATCTGCGGGAACGTATAGGGTCTCAAAATGTTTCATTTGCCTGCCTTGCAGCTCTCCATCCAGATAAAACCAAATAGAAGAATAATCAAATGCGACAACCACGTGGTACCATGTATCGAGATTAATAGGCCGCTTGCCGGGAATGACAACCTGCCTCAACGAATCCTGTGAGCAGTTGACCACCATATAATTATCCTTCAATGAAAAATTGACGCCATAAGACTCATAAAAGTCATCTTCCGTGGTGTTCTTTGTCAGGATTATAGGATTTGCCTGATAGCCGCAGCCTGAAGCCACTTTGCCTGACATCCGGAACCACAAGGAAAAGCTTCCGGTCCGGGGTTTAAAGATACTGTCTGTTCCAAGACTGATGTAGCTGTTCTCATTTCCATACAGGTACACAGCATGATCCGGGTTCCCGAAGCGGTCTTCCCGAAACATAACATCATGAAGCTTCGCGTGCCTGCCACCTACAGCATCTGTTTCACTTTTATTATTAAAGGTAAATCTTGCAACAGGTGCTGTGGGCAGTTTCACCTGAGCAAAGACTGCCCATGGCAAGGCCAGCATAAAAAAAAGACTATGCAGAAACTTTTTTATAGGGACGTTTTTGCAATGATACTCATAAACTTAACATGATGTTTACATCAATGAGTAATTCACATAACAAGGTCCTGAATCATAAAGGCTTAAAACTCCTTTTTGTAAAAACAGCTGTCAAGGGGATTAGCAATAAAGTCGATAGGCAAATGGGATTCCGGAATTTTGACGAAGCCCTGTTTTTCGTAAAATGCCTGTGCCGCCTTAAACTGGCTCATCGTTCCCAGGTAAATGGCAGAAGCGCCCGTACTTTTTGCAGAAGTGACCACGGTATTCAAAAGGTCCTGTGCGATGCCTTTTCCCCGCAACTGGCGATGCAGAAAGAGGCGTTTCAATTCGATACAATTATCTGTAAGCCTGCATAATCCAACTGTCCCCAGGACTGCATTGCCAGCACAGGCCACCCAATAGTGATGGCCGGGCCAAAGAGCAACTTCCTTCATGGATTTTGATTGGGGAGAAAAAATAGTCTCCTCGTATTCTTCCGCAATGGATGCCATGAGCCCGTCAATGCCTGGTTGGTGGTGATCCCGGAAGGGAAGGATGATGATCTGAGGTTCTGCCATGTCGTTTTGTTGTTCCGGGTTAAGCGATAAGCGGACTAAGCGTTTAATACTCTAATAACGTGAACCAAAGATCGTTCTGAGCAGAGCATACCGCTGGTCTTTACGTTGCGCTACTGATTAAAAAACGTTATTGCCATCACACGTTAACGCCAAAAATAAAACCAACCAGGGCGGATATGCCCATGGCCAGCGTCCCCCAGATCACAATGCGCAGGATCGCTTTTGGTATGTTTGATCCGCCGGTTTTTGCAGCGATGGCTCCCAAAATAACGAGGAAGAGGATGGTAAAACCATACAGCCAGTATTCCATTGCTGCAAGCGGGGCAAACAGGGTCACCAAAAGCGGGAAGATGCCCCCCAGCGAAAATGCCCCGCAGGAAGCCAGGGCAGCCTGCAAAGGCTTTGCCTGGGTGATTTCCGTAATTCCCAATTCGTCCCTGATGTGTGCCCCCAGGGGATCAACTTCCATTAATTCTTTAGCAACCTGCAAGGCGGTTTCTTTTTTCAGGCCCCTCTTCTCATAAATCGCCGCCAGCACACTTAACTCCTGTTCGGGTGATTCCTGCAGCTCCCGCTTCTCTCTTTCAATATCTGCCTTTTCCGTATCTGCCTGGGAGCTTACCGACACATACTCTCCCGCTGCCATAGATAATGCGCCCGCGGTTAAGCCAGCAATAGTAGCAAGAACCGTGGGCTCACGCGTGGAACTGGCTGCGGCAATTCCGATAGCAATACTGGAAACAGAGATGATTCCGTCATTAGCTCCCAGAACCGCTGCCCTGAGCCAATTGCTCCTGCGGATGTAATGAATGTCCAGATAATTATCGATCGTTAACATACCTCTTCTGTTTTACACATAAAGTTAAACTTTAAAAGCGATTACAAAAAAGAATATACGACAGACTTAGGTTCGTTTTAACCGGAAAGTGATGTTTACAAACACGTTGTTTTCATACAATAACACATCGGCCTGTAACGGGAGCCGGCTGATATAAATGTAGCCGGCTTCCAGCTTAACTACGGGTGCCACTTCACAGGCAAAGGCTGCTGCTATTCTGTTATGATCAAAAACATGCCCTGGATTTGCGCCGCTGACATTTATAAAGAGCTCATCGTAAGCCAGGACTTTTAATGTTCGGTTTATGTCATACGCTACTCCCAACCTGTTTCGGAAGCGTACCATGGAAGCAGGATAATTATCAGGCAACCTGTATTCCAAAGATGTTCTGTAAAAAGCAGAAAACCTGGTTGAAATGTTGTAGCGGAAATCTGCGGCTACTGCGAAACGGATCTCTTGAGTTGCAGCAGCATGCTCGTCGCTTTCATGAACTATTGGTTTATGATGCAGGAAGAAGGCAAATGGAGAAGCGGAGAACCGGATAGATGGCCTGCATTGATAATAAATCCAGGTTCTGGCCGAAACCATCAGGTTCTTATCCAGCATATCTGCATTGTCAAAGCCATTCTGCCTCCTGTGCTGGAGCTCAGCACTAACCTGTATCTTTGGATGTACAGAAAAATCCAGTGCAGCCCTGAGCCATGAGTTATTGTGCGTTTGAGCATGAAGAGGCAACATACACATCCAGGCTAAAAGCACGATTGCCTCCCGCATTTGTAAGCGTTTTGTCAATGAGGTAGTTTTTCCCTGATCAGACCGTACACCCAGGTTCCGGCGATGGCACTCAGCAAGGTCACCGTGACAACAGTGGCACCCGTCCCGATCTGGGCAAAAAGAGGCCCCGGGCAGGCTCCTGTGATAGCCCAGCCCAATCCAAACAGCAAGCCTCCATAAATCTGTCCTTTATTAAATTTCTTTTCCGAAATATGGATAGGCTCTCCATAAATAGTCTTTATGTTGAATTTTTTGATCACCCACACAGAAACCATTCCAACGGCTATGGCGCTCCCGATAATCCCATACATGTGAAAGGACTGGAAACGGAACATTTCCTGAATACGGAACCAGCTTACAATCTCTGCTTTCACAAACACAACTCCAAACACAAGCCCTGTAAGCAGGTATTTCAAATTATGATACCACTTATGGTCCAGCCGGCTTTCATTCACGCACATCGCATCCAATGAGCGGACTTCAAAATCTTTAGTATTTTCTATATTCTGCATACTCATTCCATTATAGTGATAGGATAAAGGGTAAAATAAAATTGGCCATCACAACACCTCCAACCATAAAACAGATGGTAGCAACAAGGGATGGCCATTGAAGGTTGGATAATCCCATAATGGCATGCCCGCTTGTGCAGCCACCGGCATAGCGCGTACCGAAACCAACCAGGAAACCCCCGATCACAATAAAGAAGATCCCTCTGAATGACAGCAAGGCATGCCAGTTCATCACATCCACCGGTACTAATTCCGAATAGTTGGTAATGCCATAGCCCGCCAGCTCAGCTGCCAGCCCGGGATTTACCTGAACAGGGTTGGGGTTCGACAGGATACCGGACGCCAGTATGCCTCCTAAAAATATACCGAGCACAAATACCAGGTTCCATACTTCCTTTTTCCATTCGTACTTAAAGAAAGGGATATTGGCGGGTAAACAGGCGGCACATATGTGACGGAGGGAGGAACTGATTCCAAAAGATTTGTTTCCGATGATCAACAGCACAGGTACGGTCAGTCCTATGAGCGGGCCTGCGACATACCAGGGCCAGGGTTGTTTTAAAAATTCGGGCATATACTATGTATTGGCATTAATTAATTTTTCTAAGTCATTTGCCGGCACCACACCTGACTGCCGCCAGAGTAATTTGCCGTTTTTAAACAGGATCAGTGTAGGTACTCCGCGCACCTGGTACGCAGCCGCTGCCTGCGGATTTTTATCCACATCAATTTTTATAATGTCTGCCAGCTCACCTGTCCGCTTTTTTAAATCTTCGAGGATCGGCGCCATCCTATTGCAAGGGCCGCACCAGGTTGCAAAAAAATCAACTAAAACAGGTTTGTCCTGATTTATCATTTCCTGAAAAGTCATATCAACTTATTTATTTCTTGGTTTTACTTCTTCAAAACGGATCTCATCCATCCCTTTCCTGCTTTTTAAACTTCGGGTAGTACAACCCGAAACGCCACAGCAGCCAATATTTAAGAACGACATTACGGAAAGCAGAGCCCCCATCCCTACAATCATCCGGTCAGCCGCGATAAGGCCCTGCGCCATGATAAAAACACCCAGGATGAGGCGAAGCATACGCATATAGTTCCAGCGTTTCAAATAGGTTTTCATGTTATTCATACGATCAGGTAAATGTAGTTTTTGTTACCATTTCTATTGCCATTATTTTCTCTTTGCATGGTGCCACAGAAAAAAAACGGTTCCTGTCCACAGATTAATCCTCAGGAATTGCATTGTCCATGCCTGTCAGCAAATTTCTATTTATCTTTTAGCTGTTGCACCTGTTGCCAGGTACCGCCGTTTATCACATGGTTAAAGCCATTCCGCTCCAGGACATGCTTAGCCTGGCTGCTGCGGTTACCGCTTCTGCAGAAAACCACAATACACTCCTTCCCTTTAAATTTGGCTAATTGTGCGGGTACTTTATCCAAAGGGATATTCACAGCGCCCTTCACGCTTCCACCCGCAAACTCTGACGGGGTGCGCACATCGACAAGAAACGTGGCTTTATTACGGATGGCCTCAATCAGCTGAGCGTTATCAGCTGAAGAGAACAGTTTTTTGATGATTCCAAACATAGATATAAGTATTTAAGATGATTCTGATTAGTTGAGTAATTTACTTTGACATACAAAACCGGTTTTGGGAACATTGGTTTTGGCGATGGCATTGAAACCGCCGGCCACTTCCGTAAAGTTCCTGTAGCCCCTTGCCTGCAGGATGCTTGCCGCGATCATGCTACGGTAGCCTCCCGCACAATGCAGGTAAAAGTGCTCAGCAGGGTGGATGTCTTTTATCCAGTCATTGATATAAGCAAGCGGGCGACTGTAGGCTCCCTCAATATGCTCGGCAGCGTATTCGCTTTCTTTACGCACATCCATAATTTTGCTCTCACCGATTTTCACCTCTCCTGCAAATGCTTCAGCAGATAGTTGCTTAACGGTATCCAGCTCTTTTCCTGCATTTTTCCAGGCTTCAATACCTCCCTGCAAATATCCGAGCACATGGTCAAAGCCAACCCTGCTCAGCCTGGTGACTACCTCTTCCTGCTTACCTTCCTCAGCGATCAGCAAAACCGGCTGGTTCACATCCACCATCAGTGTTCCTACCCAGGGTGCAAAATCGCCATCCAATCCTATATTCACCGACTGAGGAATAAAGCCCGACGCAAAGTGGCTGCTGGTTCTGGCATCCAGGATCAGTGCAGCGGAGCTTTCGGCTACCGCTTCAAATTCTTTCACGGTCAGCGCCCTGGTACCGTGTTGCAGGACGTCGTCAAAACTATGATAGCCTTTTTTATTCATGGCGACATTCATCCCAAAATAAGCAGGCGGTGGCAGCAGGCCATCGAGAACCGCTTTGATGAAAGACGTCTTGTCAGGCTGATTCAGCGCATAATTCATCTTTTTTTGATTCCCGAGCGTGTCCACTGTTTCTTTCATCATATTCTTTCCGCAGGCCGAACCCGCTCCATGAGCCGGATATACGGTGATATCATCCGCTAAAGGAAGTATTTTTTTATAAAGACTGTCGTAAAGAAGCCCTGCTAATTCCTCCTGGCTAAGATGAGCTGCCTTTTGAGCCAGATCGGGCCGGCCTACATCTCCCAGGAATAGCGTATCACCGCTGAATAAAGCTGTTTCTTTCCCTTGTTCGTCCATCAACAGGTAACAGGAGCTTTCCATCGTATGGCCCGGCGTATGCAACACTTTAATTTTTACATTTCCGATGTCGAAAAGCTGATGATCCTCCGCCACGATGGCCTCGAACTCCGGCTGTGCAGTAGGACCATAAACAATCGCCGCTCCCGTTTTTTTAGCCAGATCCAGATGCCCGCTTACAAAATCGGCATGAAAATGGGTTTCAAAAATATATTTCAGGATGACCTTATCTTTTTTCAGCCTTTGCAGGTAGGGCTCTGTTTCCCGCAGGGGATCAATAATAGCGGCTTCCCCGTTAGAGCTAATGTAGTAAGCCCCTTGTGCCAGGCATCCGGTATAAATTTGTTCTACTTTCATCGTATATAGGTTTAAAATTAATTGATGATGCAAATTTGCAGGGTGAATTTTTGGGCAACAGCTACTTTTGTTACACAAGGTTTATGTTATGAAAATTTCTTTAATAAGGATATACATTCCCATCAGCAGGATAAACCAGCCAAAAGCAGGCTTTAATTTTTTACCCTCTACCTTTGTTGAAAGATAGCTCCCGATTAGAATTCCCACCACCGCGATAGCTGCGACACCAAGCAGGAACTGCCAGTCAATATGGCTTTGATGAAGCGAAAATAAAAAGCCAGATAAAGAGTTAATGGATATAATGACAAGTGAGGTTCCTATCGCTGTTCTCATAGGTATTTTCAGCAGATTCACCAAAGCGGGGATGATAAGGAAACCGCCGCCGGCACCTATGAGACCTGTAATCAGGCCTGTAAATATCCCCTGAAAAACCACCAAAGCCCGCTTGGCTTCCGTATCAGGTAAACTCTGCGGTGCCTTTGGCCTGTTCCTGATCATGCTATAGGATGCCACCATCATCAACACGGCAAACAGCAGTAGCAGTAGTACATTTTTGGTGACCTTAAAACCACCGGTTTCAATAATTTCAGCTGGAAGATACGGTAAGAGATAGCTTCTCGTAAGCAATACCGCCACAACCGAGGGGATACCGAAAAAAAGAACCGTCGGCGCATCAACCAGCTTTCTTCTCAGATAAGATGCTGAACCCACCAGACTGGTTGTGCCTACGATAAAGAGGGAGTAAGAGGTGGCCAGCAACGCGTCGATATGAAAGAGGTATACCAGTACAGGAACAGTCAGCACGCTACCGCCACCACCAATAAGCCCCAACGATATTCCAATAAGAACAGATGCAGAATAGCCGGCAATATACATACGCTTTCGAATTACGCTGCAAAATTGCGTAGATCCGGAAAGCAGTACAGCTACTTTAGTTACATAAGGTAATTTTGTTCCGCCCGAGCACTACTATTTTAGCTTCTTCGAGCTGCTTCAAGAGCCTGGAAACCACTACCCGTGCAGTACCCAGCTCATTGGCGAGCTGCTCATGCGTAATTTGTATCATATTGGATCTCACGAGCTCGGATTTTTTCTTTAGCAGGTTCAAAAGGCGCTCATCTACCTTTTGAAAGGCAATGGCATTTACAATTTCAAGCAGCTCCTCAAAGCGTTTATGATAGAGCCGGAAAATATAATCCAGCCATTCCGGATACTCTTTGATAAAGAGGGAAACCTTATCCAGTGGCAAAAACAGGATTTCCGCATCTTCCTCCACCTCTGCTTTTACTTTACTGGTTTCGTGATGCAGACCGCCCAGGAAAGACATGATGCAGCTTTCGCCGGCACGAATGTAATAGAGCAGGATCTCTCTGCCATCCTCTTCGGTACGGATCACTTTTAATGCTCCCTGGGTGACAATGGGTATGGCGCGAATGTTGGCATTTTCGTGAAGGATGACGCTTCCTGCTTCGTATTTTTTCCGGGAGCTGAACTTATACAATTGTTCTACCAATTCGGGCGATGTTTTAAATTCAGCGATCTCATTCAGGTTTTCCATACCATAAAATTAAAACTTTCCCGGCTTCTGCCAACCGGTTTGATGAAATGTGAAAGACAGAAGGCTTTTTCACTGCTTTTCTCAGGCGATTATTGAGCTGCGAACAACGTGTTTTTCTTTATGACAGGCTGATGGCCCCTCATGGATGAAGTCCCCGGCCTTGTCTGTAAAAAAACATATAGCCTGAAAATGCAGACGCATGGCTTTCTAAAAAAGGTAATCTCGGCTTAGCCAGCCTGTAAAAGAAAAAGAGGCGTTTGCCCCTTTTTCTTGAATTATTTTCACTGCGCTTTTGATTAAAATTTACCGTTGGTGTTTTTCCAGTTTTCCTTTGCAGGAATTTCTTCAATGGTATCCCAATGCTCAGCGATCTTTCCGTTTTCCACTCTGAAAAGGTCATAGAATGCATGGTGCTTTCCGGCAAGATGCCCTTCACTCACCACAAGAACAAAATTACCTTCTCCAAGGACCATGTGGATTTTGTCGTATTTCATAGTAATGCCCTGCTTTGCCCATTCGCCGAGGGCTTTGCCTAAACCCGATAGCTGATCCGGAATGAGTGGATTATGCTGAATGTAATGATCACCGTCGAAATAGCCTGCCAGCCTATCCATCCTGCCGTTTACAAGAATGTCTTCCACAAATGCGTTTACCAGCTTTTTATTTTCCGCTGTTTTGTCAAGGTCCTTTACCTCTGTTGTACCATCCGTCATGGTATGGCCGCTTGGGTTTGGCCTGGCCGTTTCCTGGAGGTTATCCCAATGCTCTACGATCTGTCCCTTCTCCCAACGAAAAATATCAAAACCGGTTTTGGGGCCGAAGAAGTTGTAATCCGTATGTGAGAATGTGTAATCCCCATCCTGGAACACGCGTACCGTATTTACCTTTGCCGATCCTTTGGGCAGTTGCGACAGGAGCTTTCCAAATCCGGCCAGCCCGTCTTCGGCGCCCAGGTTATGTTGTGTGTAGTGGTTAGGATTGATGTATCCTACAGGCTCTGAAGCCCCTGTTTCGATGGCTTTCAGGAGTTCGACCGTTTTGTGTTTGTTTTCCATGGTTTCTGTTTTTTTAGATGTTGTTTCCTGGGGGTTCTTCGTTTGTCCGTTGCAGGAGCTGCCGGTTAAAACGATCATTGAACCTGTGATTAAGAGTGTTGAAATGGTCATAATGTTGTGATTTACATGACAAAGGTCGCGCAACAAAAGAAAAACAGAAAGGTAGTTTTAGTCCCTTTGATGGTAATTTTAGGAACTCAGGCCCTGGTGTATTGCTCCCTGAATTCGATGGGAGTGCAATGCGCATGTTTGCGGAAGTATTTAATAAAATTCGTTGGCTCTTCGAAGCCCAGCTCAAAGCCAATCGCTTTAATTGAACTATCGGTGTGCGATAATAAACGCTTTGCTTCCAATAAAACCCTGTCGTTTATCATTTCTTTGGGCGTGGCGCCAAGAATCTTTGAGGTGGCTTTATTCAGGCGCTTCTCCGTGACAGAGAGCTCCCGCGCATAATAGCTGACCTGCTTCCTGGTACGAAAATGTACTTCCAGGAGATCTTTGAACACTAAGGTATAATCCAGGTCAGCTCCCTTTTTAAGCTCCGTGAATGTGTGGTTTCGCTTGCTCCTCTCCGCAAGCAGCATAAAATTGTGAAGCAAATTTCTCAGGAGGTCGGGTTGAAAATGATCCTTCGCTCTTTCCAGCTCCGCCTGCATCATGCCGACTAAGGCGCCAAACTCCGTTTCATTCCTGGTGATCTCCATCTGGTTGTTTTCAAAAAGGTCGTTGAATAAAACCGTATTTCTGAGAAACTTCACATCGCTATCGGATTTACAGAAAAACTGATCCGTAAACAGGATAGCTTTGGCTTTATATTTCCCCTGTGGATCGAAGCGCTGTACTTTGTTCTTTCCAACAAACAGCAGGGAATTGCTTTTTAGCGTAACCGGCACGAAATCCACCAGGTGTGTTCCTGAACCGCTTTCAAACCAGATAATGTGGTAAAAATTCGCACGGTGAGGCCGGATCAATAAATCCCGGTGATGCTTATACAGAAAAGTGACATCCAGGATTTCAAACTCGTGACTTAGCCCTGCCTTAAAATCGTATTTTGAAACTTCTCCCGACATCGTGATGATACGCGCAAAAGTACAAATTTACCTGACAACAAACAGGCAACCTGAACCGGTACTTATCGCTGACAAACCGGCTTGGCAGCTGTTATTCGGTTTTAGAATTTTTGATGGCATTTTTGATAATGATTGAAACGCAGACGATCAAGGTGATGAGATACACAAGGCCTAAGGCCGGTTTTTCACATGTTAAAGTTTGAAAGTCGAATTGCCTGAATAAGGCAACACCTACAATAAGGGCTACAATTATAAGAACAAAAGAAGATGATTTTTTAGTTTCCATATCGTTTCATGTTTAGTACTGAGCTGTTGATTCTGCAACTGTAAGGTAAAGAAAAAAGGCTTAACTGCTTTAGTCCCTCACTCTCCCGGAGTCACAAGGCAAAAGCAATGGTGCTTCGCAACGTGCTTTTTAATTCCCCCCACTTGGGAACGCAGAGCTTTCAACGCCTCCGGAAATTAAAAAAGGCCCAAGCTTACACTTGAACCTTTTGCATTTTTCAGCGGAGAAAGAGGGATTCGAACCCCCGGAACCTCGCGGTTCAACAGTTTTCAAGACTGCCGCAATCGACCACTCTGCCATTTCTCCGGGGGCGAAATTACTACTTTTTTTTATTTTACAAGCGATTTCTCTAAAATTATTTTTTGTCGTACCTTTATAGGGCTTTTACATCCCCAACATGTAAAACCTACTACAATGAAACAGTTTTTCTCAGCGCTTTTTATTGTGCTTGCCCAGGGTCTCTTTTCGAACGTGACCGTATACTTCAATTACAATATTTTTAATACCGCCAGCTCAAAGCCTTACCTGGAAACGTCGCTGACTATCTCCGGCAATAGTGTTAAATTTCTTCCCGTAGCAGGGGGCAAACAAGCCAGCGTCAATGTATCGTGGCGCATCCTCAAAAACGGCCAGGTGGTAAAAAGCTCCGCCTACAACCTCATGAGCCCTAAGGTGAATGATACGCTCAACCTGCCTTCTTTTATTGACAATCAGCGCTTTGCCCTTGATAACGGCACTTACGAACTGGAGCTCTCCATTGCCGACAATGCCTTTCCGGATAAAAAGACCACGCATAAGCAGCAGATCGTGATCGACCTGAAGCGTGAAAACAAAATCTATTCCTCCGAGATCCAGGCGCTCGAATCCTACAGCAAATCCACAACACAGGGGTTTCTGACAAAAAACGGCTACGACCTCGTGCCGTATAATATCAACTATTACCCGAAAAACCAGAATGCCCTCAGGTTCTATTTCGAGGCTTATAACATCGACAGCGTGCTGGGTAAACAGGCAAAATTTCTCTACTCCTATTACGTCGAAAACAGCGAAAACCTCAAGCCGGTAGCCTCCCTCAAAGGCCACCAGAAGCAAAACGCCCAAAGGCTCAACGCCCTGCTGGCCCAGTTCGACATCTCGTTTCTGCCCTCCGGCAATTACAACCTGGTGATCGAGGTGAGGGATTCCGCCAACAAGGTCCAGGCTCAGAAAAAATGGTTCTTCCAGCGCCAGAGCGATGCGCCGCAGCTGCAGGACGAATTGGCCGCAAAAGACATCCGCACGATCGAAGATTTTTTTAATTCCTACCAGAGCACCGATTCCCTCAAGCAGTTTGTGGAGTGCCTGTGGCCCCGCTCCAGCACTAAGGAACGCGAGTGGCAGCAGGTCGAAATTTCCAAAAAAGATCCTAACCTGCTCCGGAGCTACGCTGTAGAGTACTGGAAAAAAGAAGCCGGCGACAGCCTCAATCCACTCAAGATCTGGCTCGCCTACTACAAGAGTGTACAGGAAGCCAATGTCCTGCTGAAATGCGGCAAGCAAAAAGGCTACTATACCGACCGTGGGCGCGTGTACCTGCAGTATGGCAAGCCCGACCAGCGCAACCAGGTGAACAGCGAGCCTAACACCTATCCTTATGAGATCTGGCAGTACTACCGCGTATACGATAAAGCAACCGGGAGGTTCTTTACCAATAAAAAATTTGTGTTCGTGAATGAAGCCATTGCCGACAACTGCTACAAGCTCATCCATAGCGATGTGCGCGGCGAGATCTATGATGAGAGATGGCGCTTTAAGCTGGTGAACCGCTCACAGCAATCACAGAATATCGATGCTACCAAGCCGGTGAACACCTATGGTACCAATGTCGATGAGAATTTTAACAACCCACGTTAATGTATGCCTCAAAAAGTAGCGGTTGTTATCCTGAACTGGAATGGTAAATCTTTTTTAGAATCTTTTCTTCCTTCGGTCTTAACCCATTCGCCACAGGCCACGGTATATGTGGCCGACAATCAATCCAGCGATGACAGCGTCCTCTTTTTGAAAGAACATTTTCCATCGGTAAAGGTCCTTATCAATCCCGGCAACGAAGGCTTTGCCAAAGGCTACAACCTGGCCCTAAAGCAGATAGAAGCGGAATATTACGTCCTCCTCAACTCCGATGTGGAAGTGACAGAGCACTGGCTGGAGCCTATGCTGGCCCTGATGGACAAGAACCTCCAGGTGGCAGCCTGCCAGCCAAAAATCCTGGATTACAAGAAGCGGAACACCTTTGAGTATGCCGGAGCTTCGGGCGGTTTTATTGATCATTATGGCTATCCCTTTTGCCGCGGACGTGTGTTCAATGAGCTGGAAGAAGACCAGGGGCAGCACAACAACAGCATAGAAACCTTCTGGGCTACAGGAGCCTGCATGATGGTAAGAGCGGAGGTCTTCTGGAAAGCGGGTGCCTTCGACAACGATTATTTTGCCCACATGGAAGAGATCGATGTGTGCTGGCGCATGAAAAACCTGGGCTACAGCATTTATGTAGAGCCCGCCTCGGTCATTTATCACGTAGGCGGAGGAACCCTCAATAAGCTCAGCCCGCGGAAAACATTTTTAAACTTCAGGAACAACCTCATCACCTTTACCAAAAATGCCTCTTCCCGCTTTCTGCTGCTTAAGATCCTGTTCCGCATGGTGCTCGATGGCGTGGCGGCTATTAAATTCCTGCTCGAAGGCAATGGCTCACACTTCCTGGCGGTCATCAAAGCGCACTTTTCTTATTACGGTCATTTACCATCAACCCTCAAAAAACGGAAAGCCATGAAAGCCATGCCGGGCTTCGCTTACACCACATCCTGCATTTATCCCAAAAACATTGTGTATTTGCATTTCATCAGGCATTTTAAGACATACAACGCTTTGATGGAACAGCACAAATAACACCTTTCTGCCGCTGTTGGCGTTCTTACCAGCAGTTTTACTGGTGAAAAACACCTGAGCAATGGAAGACTGATGATAATCCGTTTTTTTTGGGCGCCGGCCGGGCTTTACGCTGCAATCTTTTGCAAAGAACAGGCAAAAGGATTTCTGCTGCAATCCCTGGCGCTGGCATCCATCACGGATTAAGCTAAACTCATACATTGAGCCAAACCTGCGTGAAGGTCCCGATAGCTATCGGGAGAAGTGAAAATCCTTTTTTGCCGGACACTGAGCCGATGCACTGAGCTTGTCGAAGTGGCAGCCGAAGCACGGCAAAAAAGTCCCGATATCTATCGGGAGGAACGGAAAGCCTGACGGCCTCTGCTCTTTCTTGCCGCTGTTGGTGTTTTCACCAACAGCAAGCTTCATGTCCTGATTTTTCTTTACCTTTAAGGTATCACTCGTAAATAGTATGGCCATGCGTTCCACGATCTTCTTATTGTTACTGACCCTGATCTCCCTGGCGGGATCAGCCCAAAAAACCAATCATATCAAAACCGCGATCATCAAAACGATGATCTATTGCGACCATTGCAAACAATGTGAAACCTGTGGCGATAAATTCCAGAAAGACCTTTACAACGAAACAGGCATCAGGCGTGTGGATGTAGATCCCAAAGCCATGACGATTACAGTGGTATATGATTCGCGAAAAATTGAGGCGGACCAGATCCGGAAAGCCATTTCCCGACTCGGCTACGATGCCGATGACCTCAAAGCCGATCCTGCAGGCCTCGCCAAACTGGATGACTGCTGTAAGAAATAAGCCAACAACATTTTCCTTAAAAAATTCCGGAGCAGGCCCGTTTTACGTCACCTGAGGTTTACGGTTGTTACGGGCGGATGACCCTGAACTCTTTTTTATAATGCTTGCACATGAGCTTGGCCACATCCCTGCCCTGGATGATGGAGATCGGAAGCCCACCGCCCGGCTGCCCCCAATGGCTGGCATAGTAAAAATGGGAAAGGTTGGGCAGGGTAAATGTCACCGGCGAGGAAGCGGCGATGTTCTCGCCCGGCAACCAGCCCTGAGCGCTGCCCTGCCAGTTGTTGGTATAACGCAGGATGGTAGCGGGTGTCGCAAAATCCACCATTTCAATATCGTCCTTAATCCCCGGGAACCTCAGCTCCAGGAGATCAGTCAGGCTATCCGTAAATTTCTTTTTCTCTTCGCGGTATTTCGGGCGGTCATTCTTGCGCAGATCGATCCAGTACTTACCATTCGTGGTATAGAAGCTGCAGGCCATCACCGTTTTGCCTTGCGGCGCGAGGGTTGGGTCGTAGTGGTAGAAATGCGTTTCGAGCCGGTCCCAGCTCTTGCCGCAGGGCGATACCAGGGCAATGGGTGTCGGGAACCTCAGGAAGTGCGGGTGCTCCTTGTAATCACGCTTGAGGCCATACGTCACCAGTAATACAGAATAGTACAGATCGAGGAGCTTGCCGTCGCGAAGCTTCAGGATCTTCTCATTCACAAATTCTCCTCTCAGGTATTCGAATACCGTTTTATACCAATCGGCCGTGGAGAGCACAGCATCGCAAAGATGAGTCACCTCGTTCCTCACCAGGAGCCCTTTCGCCCGGTTGTTTTCCGTCAGAATGGCCTTTACCGGCGTATTGTAATGGATCTTCCCTCCCAGCTTCTCATAGCGCTCCGCCAGGCGCTCTGCCCAGCTCAGCGAGCCACCGACAGGATAACCGGCGCTTTTCTGATCGAAGGCCGCCATCGGAAAATTGATCACCATCATCTTCACCTCCTGCCCGTCGAACAACAGCTCAAAGCTCTCACGCAAAAACGGATTTTTCAGACGCCTCGCCACATCGTAATTGCTTTTCTTTTTCTGCTTCATGAGGATGTACAGAAACTTCAGGTAGCGGCTCATCTTAATGCCACGAATGATGGACGGGATCAGTGGAAGCTTATCCATTTTCGGAGGAAGCTCGAAGGCCTGCAGGTCACGGATATCGCCGACAATTTCATCAATCACTTTTTTATCCTCCGGCGACAGGTCGAGCATATAGGCATGCAGGCGGTCGAGGTTGGTATAGAGCTTGAACGTATTGCTACCGTATTTGTCTTTGCTGTTCTTGACCTCTATCTGGAGGCGGATATCGTGGTTGTGAAACGGAATGGATTTCAGGTCGAGCAGCTCCGACCACATGTGGTAAAAGCCGCTTCCGGTGTCGGAACCAAGGATCCAGTGAATGGAGCCATCGATGGTAAACTCACCCTTCGTCCAGCTCGTGCAGAGGCCGCCGGGAATAGAATGCTTTTCAAAAATCTGCGTCTCGAAGCCATTCATTTGCAGGTAGCATCCCGCGCAAAGGCCCGTCACACCTGCTCCTATGATATTGATCTTTACGTTATCCGGCACGCTCAAATGTAATCAAAATTCGTGCTTTCCTGAATAAAAAAAGGGAGCATCCCTGCTCCCTTTTCATACCGCTCACTGCCAGCCTTAGCTTGGCAGCTCTTCCATGCCCAGGTTGGTTTCCTGGACCTTTTCTTTATATTTTTTAATTTGTGTTTTCAAGGCTTCGCAGGCAAGATCGATGGATTCTTCGAAGGATGCCGATTGTTTTTTGGAGAACAGTTCCTGTCCTTTGGTATGGATCTTGATCTCGGCCACTTTATTCTCACTATTGGCCGACTTGTCGAGCCTCAGAATGATCTCACTACTGATAAGGCCATCGTAGAAGAGGGTTAGTTTATTGGTTTTGTCTTTTGCAAAATCGATCAATTTTCTGTCTGCATCAAAATGCACGGATTGAATGTTCGTTGTCATAATGGATCCTCCTCCTAGGTTTTGTGTTCCGCCCGACAGGCAGAACGGGTTTATAGTTTATTGAATTATGAGTCGCCCCGGGGGTGCGCCTGTTTGTATGATTTTTTTAATTTATCGATGGTATTGTGTGTGTACACCTGGGTAGCCGACAGGCTGGCGTGCCCCAGCAGGTCTTTCACGGCATTAATGTCCGCCCCGTTATCGAGCAGGTGCGTCGCAAAGGTATGCCTTAGCACGTGAGGACTTTTTTTACTGAGGGTGGTAACGCCGCCGAGGTACGTTTTTACAGTTTTGTAGATGTAAGCTTCGCTTAAACTGTTTCCTTTCTCGTTTACCAGCAGCATAGGATTTGAAATCTTTCTGTCCTGTTTTACTTGCAAATACCCCTCAAGGTTACGCATTAACTTAACAGAAACCGGAATCATCCGTTCTTTATTGCGCTTCCCCAGTACTTTAAGATTGGCATTGGACACATCAATATCCTGTTCCTTGAGATTGGCCAGCTCCGAGCGACGAAGCCCGGCCTGGTAAAATAAGTCTATCATCAGTCGATCTGTCATACCTTTGAAGCTGTCTTCAAAAACGACGCCATCCAGCAGCTTGCTCATGCTGCTCTCGTCCACAAATTCGGGCAGGCGCTTCGGGATCTTCGGCCCCGAGATCCTGGACATCGGATTAACGGTGATCGTTTCGCGCCTTTGCAGGAACTTAAAAAAGGATTTGAGGCTGGAAAGCTTGCGGTTGACGCTTTTGGGGCTGATGCCCGAATCCATGAGCGACACCACCCATTTGCGGATTTGCTGATAATTTACCTCAGTAATGGGGAATTCTTCCTGTGAAGGACTTAGGAAGCTGAAAAACTGTTCAAGGTCAGTTTTATAGGAGACAGCGGTATGCGCGGAATATTTCTTCTCGAATGTGAGATAATCCAAAAATGCAGATAGCTCTTCTCCAAACATAAAAAACCTAAGATGATTACGAATTTAAGTTTAAAAATCCGGAATCCTCTTAGGTGACTTATAAATTTTGTGAAAAGCCTATGCGTCAGCCAGGCCCATTTGCATTTTTTGCTTGTAAACAGCTTTAATGCGGGTCTGTCTTTGAGTGATAGATGGCTTTTCGAAGTTTTTGCGGGCACGCAGTTGTTTTACAACACCTGTTTTTTCAAATTTCTTTTTGAATTTTTTTAAAGCTTTTTCGATGCTTTCGCCTTCTTTTACAGTTACTATTAACATTTGATCTTTTGGATTTTAGTTTTAAATTGGGTGGCAAATATATAGCCTTATCCCTGAATATGCAAATATTAGTAACAATAATTTGTTTATTTTAGCCTTATCAAATTGTAAAATCATGAAATTTCTCGCCATTCCCGTTTTTTTAGCCCTTTTTAGCCTTATTTCATGCAAAAAGGAATATACCTGCCAGTGCAGCAATTCCTTCTCGACCTATGATGCCGGCACCGTGGAAATGACCAAACCCCAGGCAAAGAAGCACTGCAAGAGCCTGTCGGCAGGCGAAACGAGCTGTAAGCTGAAATAAAACCTACATTTCACAGCCATTGCGCTGAAACTACCCAGCCAGCGTGGTTTCGATCCGCCTGACCGGCCGCCTCCCAAGAACCCGTATAACACTAATCCAGGATGAGCCGCGTAATGGCATTGCTGTCCATACCTTTCACCTGGTACTGGTTTGTATAATCGAGCGTGATCAGGCTTTCCTGTTTTTGCTGAGACACCTTATCCGGTTTTGTGACCTGCATCATACCATCCTCTGAAAAGCGAATGATGTAATTGGGGCGGTTCTTAAAATAATAGCCGTTCAATCCGTTCCCCGCATAAGACAGCATGTAATTCGTGTTGATGGATTTAAACAGGATGGTATTGAACTGCCTGCCAACGCTGTCGGCATTTGCGTTCTTATAATTCACATAAATGTCCTGCATCTGTCCGCTATGAATATAGCAATCGATGTTCTTGAAGCCAAGGCCGCTCTTTACCAGGGCCGAGCCCAGCTCGTTGCTGTTCTCCAGGACACTGCGGTTCAGATACAAGGGGGCATAAATGGCCACATATTTTTTCCACTCTTCCATCGACATGGGCTTCTCTTCCTTATTCTGAAATTGTTTGCAATAGGCAAAGGCCGCGTCTTGCTGGTTCATCGTCTTCCTGTTGTTGACATTATTATGTTCTCCGGGATCGAACCTGGCCTTTTTATCGAAGGCCCTGGCTTCGTGGCGAAGCTGCCTGCTCATTTTCTGGTTGAGCACAAAGCTTCCGCGTTTCGGGAT
Source organism: Hydrocarboniphaga daqingensis (assembly GCA_943362175.1). Classification (GTDB taxonomy): domain Bacteria; phylum Bacteroidota; class Bacteroidia; order B-17B0; family Aurantibacillaceae; genus UBA4416. Next base: position 161,913 of record CALRIU020000011.1, read on the forward strand.
GCTGTACGTGCGGTCGTCTTTCAGGCTGATGACTTTCGCTTCGATGTCTACAAAGCCCTGATTGGTTTTCACGCTAAAGGCCAGCTCATCGCCGTTCAGCTCCTGCCGCAGATCCCAACAGAAGGCACGGCGGTTGAAGATTCGTTTGAACTGCTCTTTGCTCAGGTTGCCGGTATACATAAACTCTTTCGTTGTTAGCTCTTCTACATACGAAGGCATTTCCACGTGGTCCCTGTATGGCACGATCTTAAATACCAGGTGCTTTTCCTTGTTCTCCTTATCTTTTTCTTTGGTTTGCTTATAGTACTTCACACGGAACAAGGCTTTGGCTGTTACCGTTTTGTTTGATCCATAGCCAAAGCTACGTTCATAGACGGTGGTGTCAAGGGTTTTATCGTTCTTCCACAAATTATCTTTCCGGTAGGTGTACAGATAGTGCTTATCGCGGAACCGCGCTTCGTAGCGCATGGTATCGGGATAAGGCTTCGCGCCGTTGATGTACCAGTAATATTCCTGCACGGCACGTGTGGCGGGCTTATTGGGCTTATCCGTTTTTTTCTGGGGAGCAGGCTTCATGGTTACCGTTTGATCTGTGGTTGTCCAGCTCCCGTTGGGATTGAGCGAGAAGAACTGAAAACTTCCGGAAGTGTCCGTGAGCGCAAAATTAATTTTGATAACGGTGTCGCTCACTGATGTGAGTGGCGCATTATCCTCTCCGAAGGCGTTGATCTCATACATGCCTCCGCTTTTAAACAGCTGCGTTGCGCCGTTTACCTTATTGGTCATCGGAATGCCGGAGAGCATGATCTCCACCGGGTTTCTGAACTCCCTGTAAAACACCCTTACTTTGCCCTCATACACCTGCCCGTTCTCCGATAAAAAAGCCCCACGATCGATCCGGATTGTACTACCCGACTGATAGGTGAAGTTTCCCGTTTTGGACGCATCGAACACAAAAGTCGTGTCGTTGATATCGATGCCCGGGATGGGTTGCCGGATGCAGGGATAGGTCGTTGCAGGAACCGGTCTTGGGGTCGAATATGTTTTGCTCCTTCTTACCGACACCACGCCTGTTTCATTCGGCTTGTAATGATCGCCGAAATAAGCCATCGCGATGTTACGCGTTCCTTCCGCGGTTTTCAATTGAAAGGTCGGCGCGTAATTCGATTTTGCAAAACCGGCTTCACTGCTGATGTTGATGGACACCAGCGTTGGCAGCAGGCAAAGGCTGTCGGTGACAAGCTCCGGATCGGAGGCCTGGATAGAAAGCGTTTTCACCGTGTTGCCTTTCAGCAGGGGAAAAAAGGAATTTTCGAAAAAAACGGTCTGGAGCAGGGAAACGTGCTCCAGCTGTGGGAAAGCAGACAGTGGCGTTTCCAACAGGGAAAGGTCGCAATCCTCGAAAGTCAGTGTTTTCAGGCTTTTCATAGGCTTCACCAGGGCCAGCACCGAATCGGCGAGGTTGTCGCCCTCATCGAAGCCTACCAGCTTCAGCGCTGTGAGCTCTTTGTAGAGACCGATGTGCTCACGGATCTTCTTCAGCACTTTGGCATTCTGCCTGATCAGCAGGCAGGCATTCCCGTTCGGAATGGCGGGTTGTCCTAAATGAACATAGCGGGGAGTTTGGGCTGAAACAGCATAACTCATTCCCAATGTGATAAGAATGTATATGTACCTCATGAACCTGTAACGGGCAAAAGTCCGATTTGTTACAGTCTTTCTACAACATTATCAACAAAGGGCTTCAGGCCTTGCTACTGCACAAAAAAAGCAGGCCACCCCGGGCCTGCTTTCCTGTTTTCGTATCGCTTTTGGTTATTTCAGTGTACCAATGGCTTCAAAAATGTCGTTGTAGTTATCACCGTCGCTGTTGAATATCGGCGAAATGCGGTAAGCACGTGTTGCATTTTTGTAGTAGAACACAAAATCCTGGATGGTTTTGGTTTTTCCTTTCTTGTCGTACACGATCCCAAAAGCACCGTTCGGAAGGGTTTTCTTTTCTTTAACCGCTACAAAATCTTCATCTGTTTTCAGCGCCTGCTCCAGCATGGCCAGATCGGTTGGCATGGCGTCCAGAGAAATTTCCTGGATCTCATTTCTTTTTTTGTTCAGGCTAAACTCGCAATTGGCTTTCCGGTAATCGGTGCTGTCAAAGCACTCGATCTCCGTTTTTCCCGGGATCGTAATCGTAAGATCTACTTTTTCGAGTTTATGTTCTTTTTTTTCTCCGAGGCCGCAAGAGGCCAGCGCCAGGCTGAATGCAGCCGCAATCATCATCTTTTTCATACGTAATTGATTTTATTTTGCGTAAAGATGGGAACTATCACGCAAGACCGGGATCACAATGTATATACGCCCGAATTACCTGTACATCTGGCGGCAGACGGCGGATATTCGCAGCGGAAAAGGCGTTTGAAATACGGCGCTTATTTGAACCAGGTGCTGTACATCAGGTAATTGTTGGCAATACGGTCTATCTCGCCACTGATGAGCTCCTGGGAAATGTCCTTTACTTTTTTGGCAGGCACACCGGCATAAATGCAGCCGCTGGGAACAACAGTGCCTTCGGTGAGCACCGCTCCTGCTGCAATGATGGTATTACTGCCTATTTCGCAGTTGTCCATCACAATAGCGCCCATGCCGATCAACACATTATCATGCACCGTACAGCCATGCACAATGGCATTATGACCTACCGATACATTATTTCCCAATACGGTTTTTGTTTTCTGATAGGTGCAATGGATCACCGCTCCATCCTGGATGTTGACCTTATTGCCGAGCCTGATGGAATTGACATCGCCACGCACCACGGCATTGAACCAGAAGCTGCAATCATCGCCGCATTCCACATCACCGACAATGGTCGCGTTGGGGGCTATGAAACAATTGTTTCCTAAGGTTGGCGATACGCCTTTTACGGGTAAAATGACCGGCATGATAAAATTAATTTCCTGAGATGACTTTGTTCCTGAGTTCGGCGGAAGCTTTTTCCAGAGCGTCGAGCGATGCCAGCGTTTTGGCTTCGCTTTCAAACAGAGGCTGTACTTTTTTGAGGTCGCTCAGCACGTAAGCTGCATCAGCATTGATCTTCGACTGCTCCAGGAGCTGAACAAGGTACTTTAAGGATTCTTCCTGCTTATAAATTTCTTTGGCGATGGCTTCGTTCTTGGTTTCCCGGGCGGTACTGATGGCCAGGTATATGCCTTCGATCCAGGCACCTGCCACAATCAGCGAGGACGTGCCGGGGCGGCCGTTGTCTTTCAGGTATTTATCAGCGCTCTTAAACGACTGGGAAATGATTTCCAGCGTGGAATCGCGGTTGGATTTATTTGCCGTCATGCGGTCCACCATTTTTTCATCGAAGGAATTGCTCACGCCCAGGCTTTTTGCCAGGATATTGACACATTTCAGAAACAGCATGGATTCCTGCGTTTGCTCAAATACACCGGTAGAGTTGAGATCAGCGCCATACACGCCCAGGTTGAGGGCTTTGCTGCTTTCCCGCGAGTATTTATTCACCGAGTTGGGATCGTTCAGGAGCATCGGGTTATACTCGGCCTGCGACGTCATCGCCAGTTGAATCACCTTGTCCCTGGAAGGAAGTGCGTTGAATACATTCTGCGCCGAGATTTTTTGTGAATCGAGGCCGGTTTCCACCGGATCGTCCTCCATATCATCCTTTTCTTCGTTTTTATTACCGGTACAGGCAAACAGAACAGCACCTGCAAAAAACGCTATTGTAAGTGATCTACCATTTAAACGCATATTTCGGGCCTTTTGAGATATGCTAAATGTAATACTTATTTGAATACGTCCATGAGGAATTCACCTACTTTTTTATTCCATTCTCATAGGTGATCCGGCTGATTTCCTTCCCGCTCTTGTCGTAAAAGATCCAGTTGCCGTGAGCGACGCTTTGTTTCTTGCCTTTTCGCTTGTCGTTCACAACCTTGTAATTGCACTCCGACTGAATTTTATTATTGCTGTAGTAAGTGATCGATTTTCCGGAAAGATGCCCGTCCTTGAAATGCTGCTCCCGCATGATCCCGCCGGTTTCGTAATAATAGAGCCATTTGCCGCTTTGCTTTCCTTTGCTGTAATTTCCGTCGGAATCTATGTAATTGCCTTTCTCGAAATAGCTTGTCCAGTGGCCGTGCTTAATCCCACTCACATAATTTCCGGTTTCCCTGTACTGCCCCGTTTCAAACCAGTACTGCCACAGGCCCGTTTTTTTCTCTTTATCGTCGTACCTGCCCAGGTAATTTTGTTTCCCGTTACTGTACCAGCCCTGCCATGCACCTTCCAGCTTTCCTTCCTTAAAACTGCCTTCATCTTTCAGCTGCCCGTTGTTGTACCAGCTTTGCCAGGTGCCGGTTTCCTTGCCATTGGCATAGGAGCCTTCCTGGAGTTTTTTTCCGTTCTCGTACCAGGTCGTCCAGTTACCTGTTTTGAGCCCCTTGTCAAAATTCCCGAGCTTCCATTTTTCGGTAGTCGGATAAAAATATTCCCAGGTGCCCGTTTGCTTGTCTTCCTGGAAATACCCTTCCGATTCCTTAGCGCCATTGCTGTAGTAATAAGTCCAGCGCTCGCTCCGCAGCCCGTCTTTCAGCGTTCCTTCCATTTCTTTCTCTCCCTTTTCGGTATAGAATTTCCAGAGGCCGTTCTTTTTACCATCCACAAACGGCCCTTCGCTCTTGATGTTGTGGTTGGCATAGTAGGATGAGTAATACCCGTTGAGCACACCTTTCTCATAGGTAGCGCTGTAGTCCAGCTCGCCATTGGTATGGAAATAGCGCCATACGCCTTCCATCAGGCCATCTTTATAAGCACCCTGCGCTTTGATGATTCCGCTGGCATACTGCGCGGTGATGGTCCCGTTACCGTTGGCAATCACCGGCTTTCCTTTTTCGTCGTTCATGGTCATCAGTAACACCATGACCGAATCTTTCCCTTCTGTTTTCGGATCGGGTGATCCTTCAGGCAGCGTTACCGGCTTATACTCCTTTTCAAATTTGACGGTTCCGTTTTCATAATATTCCGTGAGCTTTCCGCAAGGTTTGTTTTTACAGTAGCTGGAAACCGAAGCCGTTTTCCCGTTTTTGTAATACGTTTTCACCTCGCCTTCTTTCAGGTCATTCTCAAATTTACCGGAGCTCTCCAGTTGCCCGTTGTCAAAGTAATAGAGCCACTCGCCCTGCTTTTTGCCATTCACAAAGGTCTCACGACTTCTCACGGTTTTGTTTTCGTAGTAGGATGTCCAGGTACTGTCGGCCAGGTTATTTTTATACACCGTTTCCTGCAAGAGTTCTCCGCTCTTGAAATAGTAGCGGTTATGCCCGTTCTTCTTGGCACGGAAATACGTTTCGATGGCTTTTACCTTTCCGGTCTCGTAATAAAACGTCCAGGTGCTGTCTTCTTTGCCGTTAAAGAAAGAGCCTTTGCGCGAGATCTGCCCGCTTTTGTAATATTCCACATGGCGCCCGTGAGGAATGCCCTTCACGATATTGGTTTCCGATTTCAGCTTGCTTTGCTCGGTATCATAGTATTCTTTTTTCGGCTGCGCTTTTACAGCAAACGACAGGAGGACAAAGATGAAAATCAGGGATCTGTAATGTATCATGAGCATAAAATTAAGGGTATAACGGCTTTGGAGAAGCAGGGTACAATAAAATTGTAAACAAAGGGGCTTTAATTGGGTTCGGGGAAACCACATTTAAGCGCGGAGAACGCAGAGAGAAAAAGACGCAAAGGAAGCGCAGAGAGCGGTAAAGGAACTAAACCCGCCGCATCCCTGGCGAAATTTCCCTGTCAATGAATGACATACACGGGATTTTGAGCCAGGCCTGCGTTAGGGATAGAACGAAAATCCTTTTTTGCAGGTCACTGAGCTGTCACCCTGAGCAGCCTGTCCCGAATTTATTTCGGGAGAGTCGAAGGGCAGCCGAAGTGCCGGCAAAAAGATTGCAGTGATAGCCCGGTCCGCAAGGAAACGCCCAAATTCAAATAATCGAAGTAATTTCAGATACTTTGTTCTTCATCTTTAAATACAACTACTCGTATAGAATTTAAGAACATCCACCGTTCAAGCCAGAGGCGGAATTAGTTCGGCCAGCGATTTTCGCTGCGGCTAAAGCCTTGCGAAAACCGGGCCTCACTTAAATAAAGGATAAATTTGTCCGAATATGAAATTTTGTGTAATTTTGCTCTGTCAAAAGACAGGAAATGTTTTCAAAAGCATGCGAATACGGGATCAGGGCAAGCATTTATATTGCGGGGCAGTCGCATAAAGACCAGCGTGCAAGCCTGAAGGACATTGCCAAACAGATCGGCTCGCCGGAAGCCTTTACGGCGAAGATTTTGCAACAACTGTCAAAAAACAACATCATCAGCTCCATCAAAGGGCCTAACGGCGGATTTGAAATAGAGAGAAAACAGCTTGGCAAGATCAGGCTCAGCCAGATCGTTCTCGCCATTGACGGGGATTCCCTGTACAAAGGCTGCGGCCTGGGATTAAAGGAATGCTCCGAAAAGTCGCCCTGCCCTGTTCATAACCAGTTCAAACAAATCAGGCAAAGCATCGTCCACATGCTCGAAAATACTAACCTTTTGGAATTAGCGATGGGCCTCAAGGATGGCTCTACCTTCCTGAAAATGCAGTAAAAAAATTTGACATAATAAAGGATAAAAAGGTCTTAATATATTAATTAAAAAATTCATCCACTCCAAACAACACAGCTCATGAAAACCTTAGACTTAAACAAACGGGAAACAATCGCTAACGGAAACGCACACAGCACGCATCCGGGAATGCTTGCCAAATGGTTCAACAGGCAAGCGGAACAATTCGAGAAAACACGCTTTGGTATGATGGCAATCTACATCACCATTCAAAGCTGCCTTGGAGCGATTGCCGCCATGTTTGTCCTGCAAAACCACGCCAACATCTTTTTCGTGGCCGCCGCCGCAGCCCTCGCCATGGCTGGCAATGCAGTATTCATCGCGCAGGGAAGTGCGAAACTCTGCTTAGCGATGTTTTACCTCAACGTAATTGGGAATGCCGCCCTGATCCTGGCAAATCTTTAGCTTATTGCCCTTTAAAAACAGGCTTACGTTTTTCCAGGAAAGCATTCACGCCTTCATTGTAATCGTAGGTGGAAGCCGCCTCTACCTGCACCTTTCCTTCGAGGGCGAGTTGCTTCTCATGGGTATTGAAGAGGCTTTCGTTGAGCAGGCGCTTGGTAAGCCCCAAGGCTTTGGTAGGCATCATCGAAAGGGTGGCAGCTATTTTCATGGCTTCTTCCATGCAGCTCTCATCCGGAAAGCTTTTAAAGATCATCCCCATTTGCAGGGCTTCGGCAGCTGTTACCTTGTCGCCCGTCATCATCAGGGCAGAAGCTCTCTGGAAGCCGATCAAACGCGGAAGAAAAAAGGTTCCACCGCTGTCGGGGATCAGGCCGATCTTACTGAAGGCCTGGATAAAAGAAGCGGAAGATGCTGCGATTACCACATCGCAGGAAAGGGCGATGTTGGCGCCAGCACCGGCAGCCACACCGTTTACCATGGCAATCACAGGTTTTTCGATGCTGCGGATCTTACTCACCAGGGGATTATAATGCTCCTCCACGATCCTTGGAATTCCGGGCCCTTTGGTATCCATGGCTTCTGCCAGGTCCTGCCCGGCACAAAACGCCTTGCCTGAACCGGTCAGCAAAATTGCCCTGACATTGACATCAGCCGATGCCTTGTCTAAAGCTTCCTGCAGCTGCAGGGCCATCTCGCGGTTAAAACTGTTGAATTTGTCGGGGCGGTTTAAGGTGAGGATCATCACCTGATCCTTCAGTTCTGTCAGAATAAAACTCATAGGGTAACACTTTATTTTCCGCTAAAATCGGGATTTATTTTTTAGAAAACGAAATTTTATACGACGTTCCCGAGCTGTTGCTTTTGAGCTCGCAGGTCCCTTCGACCTGTTCCACCAGGCCGTTGAGAATATCCATCCCTATAGAGTTGGCCGGAATATTGGACTTATCGAATCCTTTTCCATTGTCCTTGATCGTCATAAATACCTGCTTGTTATTTTCCAGCAGGGAGATTTCGATGACACCGTTCTCTGTGTGGCTGAAGGCATGCTTGTAGGCATTGGTGATCAGCTCGTTCACAATCAGTGCCAGCGGAATAGCCGTGGAAATGTCGACATGCACATCGGTAATGCCTTTTTCAATTTTAATATGCTTGGAAGTGTTGTAGGAGCTGGTAATGTGATCGATAATCTGGTCCAGGTATTCTTTAAAATTAAGCTGCGAATAGGATTTGGCTTTATAAATAAGCTCATGCACAGCGGCAATGGAATCAAGGCGGTTGCGGCATTCGATGAAAAGCTGCCTGTGGTAATCATCCGCCGATTTTTCGGCCTGCAGGTTCATCAGGCTTCCCACAATGCTCAGGTTATTTTTCACGCGGTGGTGTACCTCCTGCAGCAGCACGATTTTCTCCTCCAGCGAGCTTTTAAGTGCCAGCATCGCGTTCTGCTTATTGTGCGTCTCGATCGTCAACGACAGCATCTGCGCGGCTACCAGCCCGAACTTCTGCTCCTGCAAAGTCCAGTCGCGCGGGGCGCCTACATTTTCAAAGCAGATAATCCCGATCATCTTCCCTTCTATCCGCACCGGAATATCCATCAGGGCCTGGATATCATGAGGCTTTAAATAATACTCATAGAGCTCGGCGGTTTTGGTTTCGGTATAGGCATTGCGCGTGATGATGATCTTCTCTTTTTCAAAAAGACTGAAATACAGAGGCATCGCCAGGCGTGGCAGGGCTGTTTGGGGCACCAGCTTATTTTCGCGTGCATCAAAATTGCCGATACACTGGATCTGTGTTTTATCATGGTCAAACATCCAGGCATTCACACGCGTGGTATTCATGGCCCGCGACGAGGATTCCAGGATCTCGTAGATGGCTTCATTGATCCTGCCTTCGCGGATCATGCGCGATTTCGACAGGTTCTCGATCGTAAGGCTTTTCTTAATGATGTCCTTCCGGATAATATTTTGCTGGGTGTTGTCTCTCAGGTAAAAAATATAATTCTTCTCCCCCTCCCTGGCATCTTCATCATAATAAATGCGATAGGCAATGTTGATGTAATTCCGGGTTTTGTGCCTGAAATTTTCGGTGTTGATGTATTCTCCGAACAGCTCTGCATTTTCCTTACATTTTTTCAAGGCGTCCCGCTGCAGGAACAAAAAGGCAAAGCCATGTGTGTAGATTTCGTCTTTGGTATAGCCAAACAGGTTCTCGGTGCTTTCGCTCTGAAAGATGATCTCATCATCTTCATTCAAGACATAGACATGCTCCAGAAAATTATTGACGATCTTATTGACAAAAACCTTGCTTAGCATTAAAACATCTTTAAGCTAAGTTATAACTTTATTTGTAATAAAAAAACCACGCTTCGTCGACTTAACATTTCAGATACACTTGAAATAGTCGAAAGGCTCCAGGCAGTCCTGGCACTGGTAAAGGGCCTTACAGGCCGTGCTCCCGAACTGGGAGATGAGTTTGGTATGAGGGGATTTGCAACGGGGGCAGGCAATTTTTTTTTCCTTCCCGGTAAGCCAGCTTTTATCCTGGGTGCTATGCTCGGGCGGCGCGATGCCATATTCTCTCAGGCGTTCTTTGGCGGCATCGTTGATCCAGTCGGTAGTCCAGGGTGGCGAATAGATCGTATTGATCTTAATCTCTTTAAATCCTTGCTCTCCCAGCTTCTTCCGCACATCGGCATCGATCTGCTGCATAGCGGGACAGCCGCTGTAGGTGGGGGTAATCTTCAGCTCGATGGAGGTGTCACCTGTAATATTTACGTCCCTGATCACTCCGAGATCGGTAATAGAAATCACCGGAATTTCCGGATCAGGGATCTCTGAAAGAACGTCGTAGATATGTTCTTTGGTGAAACGCATTTACAGGGAAACAGCCCGGAATTTAAATAGTTTAGAGAATAAAAATAGCAGCAATGATCATAATAACGATGATGACGATGTATTGCCAGATATCGACAAAATAAGGAGCGATCTTTTTCCAGTTTTCTTTGAAGCCCATTTACTGAATAATAAAAACATATTTCCGCTTGTACTCGTCGGCACAATTGGATTGGATATTGTCGATAATCACTTTCTCTCCTGCTTTCACTTCCTTCACAATGGTTTTCATGGCTGCAGTCACGTCTGAGCCTTTCACATCAAAAGACTTCACGGTGTTGCCGATGTTGGTCGAAAAATGATAGGCTGTGACGTTGCAGCCTTTTGCAGGTGGTATCAGGTTGGTGATCTTCTTGGCCTTGACAAATTTTGCCTTACTGATTTTGACAGACGGATTTTGCTTTACCTGTGCCAGGGCGCAGAGCGACAGAGACAGAGAGATGATCAGACATAACGTTTTCATGGGCCCGTGTTTAATTAGTTACCATTTTGCTGTCGGATACATCCTTGGCAGAGCCTGCATTTCGGCCAGGATATACGCCAGGTGCTCCGTGTGGATGCCTTTGCGGCTGCCGGTGTGCATGAATACATTCTCCGGCTTGGTGAGTGTTGCTCTTTGAAGCAGATCGGCCATATAGGCTTCCCATTTCACTTTCACCACATTCAGGTCGACGCCAATGCCTTCTTTGATGAGGAGCTCGTCTACCTCATCCATTTCAAATAACTCCCCTGTGTAGGCCCAAAGCCCGTTTACAGCTGCCTGCGCGCGGTTGTGGCTGTCTTCGGTACCATCACCGAAACGCTCTACCCACGACGCGGTGTGACGCAGGTGGTAAGTCACTTCTTTGATCGACTTCTGCGCAATGCCGGCCAGGGTCTGATCCTTGCTTTTGGCGAGCTCCTGGTAGAAATACAGATCGAAACAATCCATGATGGCCTGACGCACGATGGTTTTGGCATAGTCTCCGTTAGGTTGTTCCGTGATCTGGAGGTTCAGGTACTGGCGGTCGTTCCTGAAATAGGCCAGGTCGTCTTCCGTTCTTCCTTTTCCTTCCGTTTGGGCCGCATACTCCAATAAGGCTTTGGCTGTTCCCATAATATCGAGGGCGATATTGGTGAGGGCCAGGTCTTCCTCCAGGAAAGGGCCGTGGCCGGTCCACTCGCTTAAACGTTGTCCGAGAATCAGGTTCGTATCGCCGAGGCGAAGGGTATATATAAATAAAGCTTCTTCTGTTGTCATCATAATGTCCCGCAGATACCGCAGATCAACGCGGATTTTTTTTTAAATACTCATTTTAAACAAGCCTTTATCTTTAAGTCTTGCATCCTGCCTGTTTCTTATATTACATGTGCCCGATGGCATCCGGGATCTGGTAAAAGGTCGGGTGACGGTATACTTTATCATTTGCCGGCTCAAAGAAAGGCCCGATGTCTTCCGGACTGCTGGCCACAATGGCATTGGAAGGAACGACCCAAAGGGCAACACCTTCGCTGCGGCGTGTATACAAGTCTCTTGCATTCTGTAAAGCCATTTCCTTATCGAAGGCATGAAGGCTTCCGCAGTGAACGAACGGCTGTCCTGATTTTTTTTGTACAAATACTTCCCAAACCGGGCCCTGATTATCTGACATAACTGTATTTAGTGATTGGTGATTAGTAATGGATGAATCGTGTTAAGCTGCTTCGTAAATTTCTTTTTTCTTCCTGGCATAGGCCTGAGCGGCGGCGCGTACCCATTCTCCTTCTTTGTGCGATTGATTGCGGGATGCCAGGCGCTCCTTGTTGCAAGGCCCGTTTCCGCTGATTACCTGCTTAAATTCTACCCAGTTTGGCTCGCTGAAATCGTAGCCTTTTTTTTCCTCGTTCCATTTCAGGTTCTTATCCGGAACGGTAAGTCCTAAATATTCTACCTGTGGAACGGTCTGGTTGACGAATTTCTGACGCAGCTGGTCATTGGTTTCGCGCTTAATACGCCATTTGATAGCGTTTTCGCTGTTAGGCGATTCGGCATCCGGCGGACCGAACATCATCATGGTTGGGTACCACCAACGGTTCAGGGCATCCTGGGCCATTGCTTTCTGATCTTCCGTACCAAAGGCAAGGTGTGTCATCACTTCAAAGCCCTGGCGCTGGTGAAAGCTTTCTTCTTTGCAGATACGCACCATCGCGCGGCTGTATGGCCCGTACGACGACCGTTGAAGCATCACCTGGTTCATAATGGCAGCGCCATCCACCAGCCAGCCCACGGCACCGATATCGGCCCATGTTAGGGTCGGGTAATTGAAGATAGAGGAGTATTTTGCTTTTCCGGTGTGGAGATTATCCAACAGCTCATCGCGGCTGATACCCAGTGTTTCGGCGGCGGTATAAAGATAAAGGCCATGTCCGCCTTCGTCCTGCACTTTGGCCAGTAATACGATCTTGGAGCGCAGGCTCGGGGCACGCGTGATCCAGTTGCCTTCAGGCAGCATTCCTACGATTTCCGAATGCGCGTGTTGTGAGATCTGGCGGATCAGGTGTTTTCTGTAATTTTCAGGCATCCAGTCTTTTGGCTCGATCATTTCGTTCCTGGACAGTTTGCCCTCAAACACATCTTCAAATGCTGCTTGTTCCATGCTTTTCGATTTTAATGAATTACACAAATATACGCCTTCACACCCTTTTTTTCAAACGTTTTATAGTGATTTTAGTCAGGTTTGAGCAATAAAAATCAGTTCATTGTTGGAGGGCATCCACCAAATGTTGTTTTTTATAACTATTTTTACGCTTTTAATTTTTTAAAATGGCAAGATTTCACACCCTCAAAGTAAAAGATATCCGCAGGGAAACCGCCGACGCCGTTTCGGTAGCTTTTGACGTTCCTCCACAGGCACAACCTGAATTCCAGTTCAAGCAAGGCCAGTACATCACGATTAAGCTCACGGTGAATGGCGAGGAATTGCGCCGCTCTTATAGTATCTGCACAAGCCCGTACAGCGAAAAAGAACTGCGCGTAGCGGTGAAGGAGGTGAAAGACGGAAGGGCCTCCACGCGCATGAACCGCGAGTGGAAAGTGGGTGACCTGGTAGAGGTCATGACGCCGATGGGTAATTTCCATTCGGTGCTGTCGGGCAATAATAAAAAACACTATGTGTTGTTTGCCGGAGGCAGTGGCATTACGCCGATGATGAGCATTCTGAAAAGCGTGCTGTATATTGAAAAACAAAGTACCGTTACCTTAGTATATGCCAACCGGGATGAGGATTCTGTGATTTTCAACAACGAGATCCAAAAAATAGCTGCTGAAAATGCCGCCCGCTTTAAGGTGGTGAATATATATGACGCTCCTAAAACCACAGTTCCTGATCTTCAGAAAGGCCTTTTAAGTGTGGACAGGGTGAAAGCCATTGTGGATGCTTACCAGTGCGGTACGGGCGACGAGTATTTTATCTGCGGCCCGGGCCCGATGATGGAGAACATCAAGCAGGCGCTGGAAAACCTCAACATCTCCAAAGAGAAGATCCATATCGAATATTTCAGCGCCGTGGCCGATGCGGTGGCGAAAGCAGAAAACACAGGTGCTGTGGTTGGCGGTTCTGTTACCAGCAACATCACCGTGATCCAATATGGCTTTGAAACACAAATGACCTTGAATACGGAAGGCTTAAGCATTCTCGATGCTTCGATCGAAGCGGGGGTGGATGCGCCATTCAGCTGCAAGGGCGCTGTGTGCTGCACCTGCCGTGCGAAAGTACTGGAAGGAAAAGTGAAGATGGATAATAACTTTGCCCTGACGGATGCCGAAGTGGAAGAAGGTTTTGTACTGACCTGCCAGGCGCACCCGTTGACCGAAAAAGTGGTGATTGATTTTGACGCTTAGTGATCTGATCTAAAGCATACTCAAAAAAAGTCCCGCAGGTAATATCTCCGGGACTTTTTTATGAATGATCATTTAAACGAAATGAATGGAATAACACATATCGACTGTTTTATCACTGAGCCCAAGGCCTTGTATGATACTTTATTACATACCATTTCCTGGGATGAAAGCATGATGGCCCGCAAAACGGTAAGTTTCGGAAAAGCCTATAACTATTCACAAATGAGTTATCCCGACACGCCGTTTTTACCTGATATTGAAGCCTTGCTGGAACCACTTGCAGCAGTTACCGGTTTTGTCGCCAATAATTGCCTGGTGAATTATTATCCGGACGGTAGCTCCAAAATGGGTTATCATGCCGACCTCACCGACAACCTGGAAACGGGCACAGGCATTGCCATCGTTTCGCTTGGCACCACGCGACATTTGAAATTTAAACACATCGATGATCCGGAATCATTCCTGGATTATGCATTGGTTCCCGGAAGTCTGATCTATATGACACAGGAGATCCAACACAGCTGGCAACATGCCATTCCAAAAGCAGATACCCGGGAAGGCAGGATCAGCTTAACGTTCCGGAGGATGTTATAAAACCGTCCTGCTTCCGGCCCGGCCGTGAACTTTCCTCAATTTTTAATTACGTATTTTTGTTATGATGCTCCAATTTTTTGCTATCATTATATCCATCTCCGCTATTTTCGGATACTTCAATTATAAATGGCTGAAGCTTCCTACAACCATAGGTGTTATGCTTATCAGCGTGGTGATGGGAGTAAGCCTCAAAACCCTGGAAAGTATTGAACCGGCTTATATCGAGCCGTTCCGTAATTTTCTCACCGGCTTTGACTTCAGCTCCTTTGTGCTCGACTTTATCCTTTGCTTTTTGCTGTTTGCCGGCTCGCTTCATGTTAACCTCAGCCATTTGAAAGGGACAAGGGCAACGGTATTTACTTATGCCACACTGGGCGTCCTGATTTCTACGGTTATTATCGGCCTCTCAACCTACCTGATCCTGAGCGCCTTTGGCTTTCATGTATTTTTAGTGCATTGCTTTTTGTTCGGAGTCCTGATCTCTCCCACCGATCCTATCGCGGTGATCGGCATTCTTTCCAAATACAGGATCCCGCAGAAGCTAAAGACCGAGATCATCGGCGAATCCCTGTTCAATGATGGCGTAGGAGTCGTTGTTTTCACGCTCATTCTCAGCTTTGTGACAGAAGGCAGAGACACATTTACAGCGGGAAAAGTGCTGGAAGTTTTTGGCATGGAAGTCATCGGCGGGCTTGGCATTGGCCTGGCCATCGGCTACATCGGCTACATCCTCATGAAAACGATCGACCATTACCAAACGGAAGTGATGATTACACTGTCGATCGTTACCGGAGGCTACAGCCTTGCCTCGGCCGTACATGCTTCCGGACCTCTGGCCATGGTTGTGGCAGGCCTGTTGATTGGCAACAAGGGTAAAGAAACGGCCATATCCGATGCCACGGCCGAGTACCTGGATAAATTCTGGGAGCTGATCGACGAGATCTGCAATACTATTTTATTCGTGCTGATGGGCCTTGAGATCTTCCTGGTTCCCTTCGACAGAACATATCTCATTATTGGGTTCATACTCATCGCGGTATCACTGGCGGCACGCTATTTGTCGCTGTTGCCTGCCTTCTTCCTCTTCAACCGGAAAGAGCCGCGAAAACAGCTGGCGTTAGCAGTTCTTACCTGGGGAGGCCTGCGGGGAGGCATTTCCATCGCGCTCGCCTTATCGCTAACCGGCATTATCCGGGAAGGAAATGTGTTTATCGTAGCTACTTATTGCATTGTCCTGTTCTCCATTCTTGTACAAGGCCTCACGATTAAAAAATTATTAGGCAGGTATTAATATTGCTTGCCTGATCCGTAAGAAATTGAATTACTAACTTTTTAAACGTTATCCCTGCATGAAAGAAAACATCAGGAGTACAATCAGGCAGATCCTGATTTACCGCTTTAACCTCGACGATGATAAAGCGAAAGAAGAAGAGATTGTTGCTTCCATCAGAAAAAACGTAGAGTTTAAAGGCACGAATCTGTGGACGCTGATTTTCGCCATTTTCATTGCGTCTATCGGACTCAATGTAAACTCCATCGCCGTCATTATCGGGGGGATGCTGATCTCTCCACTGATGGGGCCGATCATGGGCCTGGGGCTTGGTGCCGGTATCTTTGACTTTCAGCTCATTAAGTTCTCGCTCAAAAACCTGTTCATCGCTGTGCTCATCAGCGTGATGACCTCTGCCTTGTATTTTTGGATTAGCCCTATCCATTCGGCACAATCCGAATTGCTGGCGCGCACCAGCCCAACCTTGTGGGATGTGCTGATTGCCTTATTCGGCGGGCTGGCGGGCATCATTGCCAGCTCACGGAAAAACATCACCAATGCCATTCCCGGCGTTGCGATTGCCACAGCGCTGATGCCTCCGCTTTGTACTGCCGGCTACGGCATCGGCACGGGAAACTTCTATTACTTTGCCGGAGCGTTTTACCTGTTCCTGATCAACAGCGTGTTCATCAGCATTTCCACATTCCTCATTGTGAGGTTCCTGAAATTCAAGCCGGCACATTTCGTGGACGAAGCCATGGAACGTCAAGTGAAAAAATACATCTGGACGATTGCTATACTTACCATTCTGCCAAGCCTCTACCTGGCCTACCGCTTCGTACAGGAAGAAATTTTCCGGCAGAATGTAGAGCGCTTCATTAGCAGCGAGATCGGGCCAAACGGGCTTTTCACGATCAATCAAACAACAGATCCTGACAAGAAAAGCTTAAGCCTCCTCATCTATGGCGAAAAAGGAAGTGATAGCCTGATAGCGCAGATCACGTTGCGCAAAGCGTTGTATGGCCTGCAGGATGCCGATGTCCGCCTTCAATCGACCTTAACCAAAAGCAACGTGACCTCAGGTAAAAAAGAGGTATCTGACGAAACCAAAGAATACGTGACGCTGCTGATCGAAAAAGACGCCAAAATTAAAGCGCTCGAAACCAAAATCACAAAAACCCTGTACCAGGATAGCACACTGAAGCACGAATTCCAGGCCCTCTTCGGTGACGTCAAAGAACTTTCCGTTTCAAAAGCGGTGGCATTTGATGAGGCCAACAAAAAAGACACCTTGTTACTCATTTACATCCGGCCTGAACAGCGCCTCAAACATCCCGAGCAAATCAAAAAATGGCTGACAGCGCGGTACCGGACCGATAAACTGCGGTTGGTTACCGAATAGCCTGAACGCACAGGGGCATGATAAACGGTTTTAATTCCTGATGATAAATTGTACCTTCGTGCCGTGCTTCTGTGAAGCATTCATCCTTCAAGAATTTGAAACTTCCTATGAACAGGTCCTGTTTTTTTCTGATAGCGCTTTGGTGGTGTACAGGCACAACCAGGCTTTGCATGGGCCAGCAGCAGCATCTCGATTCACTGGTCAAGCTATCCTCTACCCTAAGTGATAAGGTGGAGCGCTGCCGGATCTTCCTGGAGCTGTCGCGGCTTTACCAGAAAAGCGACACGGCCAAAGCGGGGTCTTACAGACGAAACGCAGCAGCACTTGCCACACAGCTAAGCGACGATCAGCAACGCCTGAGCGCCAATCTTGCGTTTGCCAAGCATTACCTCACAACGAGGTCATTCGGCGAGGCCCGGCTCTATACCGATAAGGCGCTGAGCCTGGTGAATCCGAAGGACAATAACAAAGATCTTGCGATGATCCATTATTACAGCGGCTGCATTTACATCTCGCAGGGGAACAACAAAAAAGCACTGGATGATCTTATTCAGGCCTACAGGCTGGCAGAGGCCTCCGGCGATATGGATTTGAAAGCGCATGTGAATTCCGCTTTCGGCGTGATCTACCAGCAACAAAACCAGCTGGACTCGGCATTGGTGTATTTCAAAACGTCTTTCGAGTATTTTGAGCGCACGACCGGGAATACCGAGTATGCCATCACGGGCTCCCAGAATATCGGCGGCATCCTGCTTGCCAAAGGTGCTTATGAGGAAGGCCAGGCTTACCTGAAGCGCGCCCTGGAGCTGGCCAGGCAACGCAAGGACATCAACTCGGAGATGATCGTGCTCGGCAATATTGCCAATGGCTATGAGCGGGAAGGCAGGCTGGAGCTGGCAGAATTTTATGCGGGCGAGCTGGTGAAAGATGCGCAGAAAGCCGGCTTCCCCTTACAGGAGCTCTATGGAAAAACGCTTTTATCCAGCATCAAGCTGGATGAGAAGAAATACGATGAAGCGATCGGACAAGCGAAGGGTGCGCTGGTCCTGGCGGAGCAGCAGAAGGTCTCATCGCTTATGCTGTCGCTCTACGAAATGCTGGTATCGGGCTATGAGCAGAAAGGAGATTTTCAACATGCCTACTTTTATAAAAACAGGCTGGTGCATCTCAAAGACAGCTTGTCTGCCATAGAGAACAGGAGCTATATTGAAGAGATCAAGCAGAAATACAATCTACAGAAAAAGAACCAGGAGCTGCTTTTAAAAACAGAGCTGATCCAGCAGATCCAAAAAACGGGCAAACAAAAAACGATTATTATCATTTCGCTGCTGGTACTGGGCATGAGCGGCTTAGTGAGCGTCTTCCTGTTTTTACAAAGGCGAAAGATCAAAGAGGAGCTGGCGCGAAAAACGATGATCCTTGAAAACCAGAACAAGCATTTCGAAGCCTTTATCAATGGCCAGGAGCAGGAGCGGAAACGCATTGCCTCCGATCTGCACGACGGGCTTGCACAGAACCTGGTGATGCTGAAAATGGGTATCCGGAATTTTAGCCTGAGCGACCGGGCACAACAGGAAAAGCTGAATGATTACAGCAGAGAGCTTGACACCATGATCGAAGAAACCCGCCGGATCTCGCACAACATGATGCCGGGCGTGCTGGTGGACCTGGGCTTGCTGAAAGCGCTCAAAAGCCTCGTCGCTGAGCTCAATGCCAGCCATCCTGCTTTAAGCACCACGCTTTCGGTAAGCGAGCCTTTTACAAAGCTGCCACCGGAGATCGAGATTCAATTGTACCGCATCATCCAGGAATTGCTCAATAATGTGATCAAACATGCGGGCGCTACTGTGTGCGACATTCGCTTAAGCTCCGAATCCAACCGTGTCTGCGTTGAGCTGAACGATAATGGCAAAGGCTTTGAAAAGAGCAGGATCAAAACAGGCATTGGCTTGCAGAATATCGAATCGCGGGTGAACAGCTTAAAGGGAACTCTTCAGATTGACACACATTTAAACAGGGGAACGGCTGTCAGCATTTACCTTAACATCCACTAAGCGTATGGAAAACGGAAAGATAAAACTCATCCTGGTAGATGACCATGAGCTGGTGCTGAAAGGCTTAAAGTCGATCCTCGTGCAGGAAAGGGACATGGAGGTGGTGGCAGAAGCCAGGAACGGCGCGGAGGCCCTGGCTCTCCTCGATCGCACGGATGCCGACATGATTGTTACGGATCTGAAAATGCCCCACATGTCGGGAATAGAGCTTACGCGACACGTGAAACAGCATTATCCACAGCTGAAGGTCCTGGTGCTTACCTTGTTCAACGACCGGGAATACGTCAATGCGATACTCGAAGCGGAAGCGGAAGGCTATCTTTTGAAAAATGTGGAGCAGCCGGAATTGCTGCATGCTATCCGCCATATCATGAACCATGGAACCTATTACTCCCAGGAGATTGTTTCGATCCTGACATCTGAACTCAAAGGGCGCCAGCATAAAAGCGATACGGTCCATGAGCTTTCGAAGCGTGAGCTGGAGATCATCGGCCTGATCTGCCAGGAATACTCGAGCACAGAGATCGCAGAAAAGCTGTTCATCAGTAAATCTACCGTGGATGTACACCGCAAGAACATCCTCCAGAAAACCGAAGCCAAAAACCTCGTAGGCCTCATCCGATTTGCCATCCAGCATGGCATTGTCAAGGATTTCTAAACCGTTAAAAACGAAAAAATACCTACTTGTAGGTAATTACAATTACAAGCGATAGGTATCTTTACCGGTGCAAATACAGGGATATTTGCAGACCAATGCTTTTAAAATTTTCATCATGAGTACATTCTTTCGTCGCGTATTTTCAAAATACGGCCTGTTCATTCTTTTAGTCCTGTCGTTTATGACCGGAACCAGCCAAACGTATACGTTGAGCACCGGGACAGTAACAACCTGCTCCGGCACCTTTTATGATAATGGCGGGCCCGCAGCAAATTACATCCGTACCAACCTGACGGAAACGTTTGTATCTGCCACAGGCAGCAGGCTTAAATTCGATTTCACCACTATGACGAATCTCAACGGTGCTTCGCTGAGCGTATACGACGGCCCTACAACGGCCTATCCGCTCATCGGTATTTATTCGGGGAGCACCTTCTCTGTGGAATCTACCGGATCGAGCCTGACCTTCTACTTCAGCGGAACAAGCTCAGGCACTTCGACAAGCGCCGGCTGGGAAGCCAGCATCAGCTGCACCACGCCGACCTTAACGCCCTACGCCATGGCAAACGGAACAGTGACTACCTGCTCGGGTATTTTTCATGATCCGGCAGGGCCTATAGCCAGTTATGCCAACAGCAACATCACCACACAAACGTTTTCTTCCGGCTCTTCCGATTTCATCAACTTTACCTTTACCAATTTTGATGTCGCTCTTGGCGATACGCTCTTCGCTTATGACGGAACCAGTGTTTCCGCACCATTGATCGGAAAATATACGGACACCCGTTTACCTGAAACCATTTCTTCCAGAACGGGAAGCAGCCTTACTTTCCGGTTCAGCTCCAATGCCAGCACCGTAGACCTGGGTTGGCAGGCAATTATTAGCTGTTCCCCTACTCCTATCATTCCAACGCTCTTCACCATGCAAAACGGGGTGAGAAGTGTTTGCTCCGGCACCTTTTATGATAATGGCGGGCCCGCAGGAAATTACATCCGCACCAACCTGACGGAAACGTTTGTGTCTGCCACAGGCAGCAGGCTCAAAGTTGATTTCAGCACCATGACCAACCTCAACGGTGCTTCGCTAAGTGTATACGATGGGCCGACAACGGCCTATCCGCTGATCGGGATCTATTCGGGGAGCACCTTCTCTGTGGAATCTACCGGATCGAGCCTTTGTTTTTACTTCAGCGGAACAAGCTCAGGCACCTCGACAAGCGCCGGCTGGGAAGCCAGCATCAGCTGCACCACGCCGACCTTAACACCTTATACCATGAGCAACGGAACGGTGACTGCCTGCTCGGGCGTGTTCTTCGATCCGGCCGGACCGGCGGCAACTTATGCCAACAGCAACGTCACCACACAGACCTATTCTTCGGGATCGGCCAGCTTTATCAATTTCACCTTCACCAA
>CALRIU020000012.1:0-143352 GCA_943362175.1 Hydrocarboniphaga daqingensis
TTCACACCCAACGAAGATGGGATAAACGATACTTTCAGGGTTCAGTTACCCTCAGGCTCCGTCTTAAAAGAGTTTACTATCTATAACCGCTGGGGAAATATTGTTCATAGTACGGACGTACACGGGCAAACGGTTCTGCTGTGGGATGGTCGCACCACGGCGGGTGAGGCATGCTCTGCGGGGGTGTACTATTACGTATTGCAATACACGGAGGCGGAGGGCGGTGTCCAAAAACGGAATGGTTTTATTTCGGTGTTCAGGTAATGCCTGTTATCGCACAGCTTTCATTTCAGTCCTGTAAACTCATATTTTTAGATCCTATGGCAGGGTGGCGTATACAGATTAGTTTGGTATTTGCGTGCTTCTTTCTATGCAAAGGAAAGGCGCAAAACTTGGTGCCTAATCCTTCTTTTGAGAATTTCACGTCGTGCCCGGGTGTAGCAGAATTCTCAAAACTTATGCCGTGGTGTGGTTTAGCAGGTGGGGAAGACTCTTACAATGTTTGCAACAGTTCTCAAGGCATAGGAGGGTTTGGTATTCCATACACTTATTTTGGTTTTCAGTATCCACGAACGGGAAATGGCTGTGTGAGTGTTTTTGTTATAAGAATTGGGGCCGGAACCCAAGATAACCGTGAGTATATTCATGTTCCGTTGACTAAAACTTTAACTGCTGGAAAAACCTATTGCGGCACCATGTATCTGAATCTATATAATCCCAGCAAACATACTACTGATAAAGTAGGGATGTATTTTTCCTCTACGCCTTATGCTTGTAGTCAGGCATTTCCTTTACCTCAGTATATAGCTCCTTTAAATGTCACCCCACAAATTGCTAACCCTGCGGGTGCTTTTATAACGGATACTTTGAACTGGATAGAGGTAAGTGGTACATTTACGGCGGTCGGAAATGAGAAGTATTTAACCATCGGCAATTTCGCTAACGACGCGGCAACCAATACAGTTGTTGTTAATCCTACATCGGCATATACAGTTACCTATTTTCTAATAGACGATGTCAGCCTGGAAGAGATCATCCCGGCGCAAACGATCAAAGATTCCACGATTTGCCTTAACGATAGCATAGTATTAGCACCCGTAAGCCCGACTGAGTTCGCGGAGTATAGCTGGCAACCGGCTAATGGCCTCAGCTGTACGAATTGTGCTTCACCCAAAGCAAGTCCGCAAAGCACCACGACTTACACCCTTACCAAAAAACAGTGCAAAGCCACCACAAGCGCACGGGTCACTCTGAGTGTAAAAACAGATTGTGATGTCAAAAAACAGTTAGAGATACCAAATGTCTTTACACCCAATGAAGATGGTGTTAATGATACCTTTAGGATTCAGTTGCCCTCAGGGTCTGCCTTAAAAGAGTTTAATGTGTATAATCGTTGGGGTAATTTGGTTCATTCCACAGAGCCACACGGGCAAACTGTTCTGCTGTGGGATGGCAGAACTACTGGCGGGTGAGGCGTGCTCTGCGGGGGTGTACTATTACGTATTGCAATACATGGAGGCGGAGGGCGGTGTCCAAAAACGGAATGGTTTTATCACACTGATAAAATAAGCTTAGGTCTTCGCTTCATAGTCCTCCCGCAACAAGCCGAAGACCAGCGAATCTTCGATGATGCCTTTTTTACAATAATGGCCTCTCAGGTGTCCCTCCCGCTTGAAGCCGGATTTAGCAACGAGCTTCAGGGAAGGGATATTGCCGGGGCCGATGAAGGCTTCTATGCGGTTCAGCCTCATGTGCTCAAAGCCATAGTGCAACACGGCTGTCATCGCTTCCGACATGATGCCTTTTGCTTTCGTTTCTTCGCTGTTGAGCGCATAGCCGATCTCTGCGCGGGCATGCTCTGTGTACCAGGTATGAAAGCCACAGGCGCCGAGGAGCTGCCGGCTGGCCTTGTCGAGGATCTGGAAATTGACGAAAGAGCGGTTATGGGTGGAAAGCCCGTTCCTGTATTTTTGTTTTTCCTTCTCCAGGGCTTCCGCATCTGCAAGGCCCAACACGGTCATGATCTCTGTATCCGGGAGCGTGTCGAAGATCTGCCGGTAGATGGCAGGCGTGAGCTTCCTCAGGATGAGCCGTTCGGTTTCGATGCTTTCGAAGGCGATGTCTGTAAAGCGGTGTTGTTCCAGGTTCCGGTCCCTGAGCGGTGGCGGATTGTGGAGCAGGAGCTCCCAGTCTTCGTAGGGAGGCTCTACGGTAAAATTGCGGTCGCAATAAGCGCGCAGGTAATCGGTGGCGCGTTTTTCGGCATACTTCGCATTCGTTACAAGGCCCTGCTCATCGAGCTCAATTACATTGGCATAAATGGCAAAGACCTGCTCGATGGCGCTGGGCTCCTTTCCATAGAGCGAAAGGTAATCGATGTCCTCCAGGGTATGTTGCGTGCCGCTGGCCATAAAGTAGGCAAAGGTGCGGAGTGCGCCGCTGAATGAATCTCCGGGTTTCATGTTTTCTGTTTTTTAAAGCTGTGCTGCTGGTGCTTACGTGAATGGATCTGCTTTCCGGGTGGCTTGTCTCTCCGACAAAATCTGCCCGGCCGCTTCCAGCGCAGCAGCGGCGAAACGCCTGTCGGCCATGATCTTCTCCAGGTCTTCGTTGGGATAAGCGGCGTACTTACTTTTGAATTTCTCCAGGTCTTCCCGGTGATATTTTTCATTGTTCAGCAGGTTTTCCGCCGGTGGCCCGCTCTTGCTCTGCCGGGCACGGATTGATGGATAGTTGAGTGCCAGTGTGAGGAGGGCTACGTAAAAAGATACCGGTTGCAGCCTAAAGACAGTGGTATCACCCAGTTTCAAATGCCACAGGCTATCCGTTGCCGTAAAGTTGATGAGGCCGAATAAGCCCGTCAGCAACATGGCTATAAACGTCTTTTTAAAATGTGGCCGGAAGCCGAAGAATACCACATAATTCAGAAGCACAGCCGCAAAAGCGCCGGCATGTTTCCAGGTGAGGATGATGTGCGAATAAGTGCCGTCTGCTTCCCGTGTTCCGGAAAAGCGGGTCACGAGTGTGGCTATGCAAAGGATGGTGAACACGCCGAGGGGGATCAGGTTTTTGTAGCGTTGGTAGGTGTGTGAAAAGGAAGTGTTCATGTTGATGATAGAAAATGCCTTCCGAAGATAGACGATTTAAGCTGTACAGGCAAGTCTGCCTTTCTGAAAGGGCGTATTTTTTCGTGGATCAAATCAGATACTTTTATCTATTTACAGGCCTGTCTGCATTCAGTAGCTTTGAGCCGGATAGCCCGTCACCTATCGGCAGTCATGAACCATAACCACACGACGATGAAAGATTCTCAAGCCCTGGTCAAACCTATACTGTTAGCAGTCGTCTGTCTCAGCTTCCTGCTGCTGCAAACCTGCCATGAAAAAAAACAGGCCACTCCGGAAACTGGACAGGAACCTCTGCACATCACAGGATCTCCCGGACAGTAGTCCCTGAAAAAACAGCGATGACTTGCTACAGATCGTAGCAAACTATACAATTTCTTTTATTTGGCATTTTTGCGGCTTATGTTTGCACAACAGAATTCACAAAGCATGGTAAATATAAAACTCGTTGCTTACGAAGAAACGCCTGAGTTTAAAAAGCTTGGTCTTAGCCGCTTCGACACCCTACAGCTTCAAAAGCTTCTGGCCGATGACTATACCCACTACGTGCTGGAAAATATCACAGATGCCGATGGCCGGCACCTTTACTTTTCGATGATGATGTATAAGACCGAAGCCAGCGCCTTGCTCTATTATAAGCTCATCAACCGGAACGATGGCGGGAGCCTGGCCGGCAGCCTCGATGATGAGATCATCCGGCACATCGCCGCAGATCCGGAACTCAATGCTTTTTATAAGGCGCGTACCAAACAAAGGGCCTTGGCCAGATTCATTGACAGGCTTTCGTAAGGTGATTGCTATCGCGGAAGAAGGTTTTACGGTGAGCGGATTTTGTGCCAGGGATCGACGCGGAAATCCTTTTGCCGCATTTCGACTTCGCTCAATGAGCGGCAAAAGATTGCAGCAAAGAGCCCGCCCGGGCGCCCAAAGATAAAAGGATGATTCAATGACTTTCTGCCGGATCATCGCACCAGGCCGTGAGCGTGCTGCCGAAGAATCTTCAGCAGGGATTACTTACACAGCCATAGTTGGTCATGAGTCAATTAATGGTATGTTTCCAGCAAGATGATGCGTTTGCCCGCGTCATCGATCCACTCGCTGGGAACGTATACATAGTGACCGGGAAAATCCTCCGGCGAAAACTCCTCCTCTTCGGGGATATGCCTTTCTACGTCTGCATTCCAGAAATCAGAGCAGGCATCCTCATGAATCCAGCTGAGCTTAGTGCCTATCGAGGCAATGACAAAGGTTAAGGCCTGTTGTGTGACAAGCTCCTTTAGTTCAGCCCTGTTCAGGTACCTTTGCTGCGACGCGTTTACCTCTCCGGCATCTGTCCATAAGCGTTTGAGCGGGGTTTGGGAAACTGTTTTTTTGGAGAATTTCATGTCCTGAAGATGATCGCTGACATAGGGGTTAAGAATATTTACCGGAGCTTTAGCTTTCCCAATAGCAGGGTTCTGTTCATGGCCTTCTGTTCGGTATTGAAAATAGAAAAGTAGAGTTGTAGGGTTTCACCGGGAGAACATTGGCTCAGGAAACCTTTCAGCGGAGCATCTGCTTCAAAGCCGGGTCCGGTATTTTTGTGAGGGAATGCCGCGATGAGGCTATCCGAGCTGTTTTTAATCGTCAGGACGCTGGTTGAGTTTCCTGCGTCGGAGCCGCAAAAATACATCTGCGCATGCAAGGTGTCCGAAAGCCGGAGTGCTGATTTCTTTACGCTTGCTTCCGCGCCGATCTCCTGTTTCATCCACGACAGGAGCTGTGTTTTGCCAACGGAGATGCTCCAGGTGTTGACGTTGAGGATCCCTAGGGTTTTTGCCCTGCCATCCGCGAAAGCGCCGGAGATCATAAGCAGCAGAATACTATAAGTTTTCATGTTCACTGTGTTTTGCCTTTTGCCGGTTGTCATGTGCTGGTAGCGCTGCTTCTTTGTCATATATTACCAATCCACCACGGTATAGTTCTTGAACAATTTTCCATAGTGCCGGATGCCCGAGTTCAGAGCTGTGGCAATGGGATCATAAATCCGGGAGGCCGCGTCGTGAATATCAAGCGGCATCACATGGCCCTGTTCCGCGAGTCTTTCCTTTTTTTCGATCGGGTTGCCGGTCGATACCCAGCCCACGTCCACGCTGTTCATCAGGATCTCCGAGCCGGCAAAATCATCGGCAGAGGTGCGCGTCATCATGTTCAGGGCGGCCTTCGTCATATTGGTGTGCGGATGGAAAATTGTTTTGCGGCTGTAGGAGAATTGCCCTTCGGAAGAGGTGACGTTGATGATGAAGCGGGTAGGGAAGGATGACTTTTCCAGCAAAGGCTTTAAGCGGCTGTTTAGAATGAATGGCGCAATGTTGTTGATTACATTCACTTCCAGCAGCTCTTCCGTGCTCACGTCCGATAAGGTGGCTGTCCAGCTGTTATGGGGCCTTTCATCCAGGGGCTGGTTGAAGATGTCTGTTTTGGCAATGGTGCCGGCCTCTGTCCCGGGGAGCAGCGGTAGTATGTTGGCTTCCGCTAAGTCGCAGGGATGCTTGATTTGAGTAAGAGCTGCGGACAGGAGCTTGCCGCTTTCCTGCTCTCTGTGCAATAGTTGACGGTAATAGGCCGTGTCGTATTTGATCGTTTGGGCGGCATTGTTCACCAGGATGTCGAGCGCGTCGAAATGAGCAGAGAGGTAAGCCACAAAAGCATCGATGCTCTTTAAATTCCGGAGATCCAGGCCATACAGGACCAAACGCTCTTTCCAGTGTTCAAAACCGGGTTCTTCCGAAAAGGCCAGCAGGGCGTCGTTCGGGAAGCGGGTTGTGACAATCACCGTGGCGCCATCGTGCAGCAGTTTCAAGGCTGTGGCAAAGCCCACCTTGATGCGTCCGCCTGTCACCACGGCCACGCGCCCTCTTAAGTCGGCCCGTTGTTCCCGTTTCGAAAGCTGGAGCGCTGCGCATTCCGGGCAAAGGCGGTGGTAAAAGGGATGCACTTCGTGAAAACGCTTGCCGCAGGCGTAGCAGCCCGTCGACTTGTTCAGGAGCAGGCTTTCCTCCTCCGGCATGGCAAACTCCCCCGGCTTGCCTGTCTGGTAATGAAAAATATAGGTTTGCTGTTTGGTAGAAAGGTCTTCCTGCCTGCGCTCAATTTCCGTTTCTTTACGGCGCTCTTTGCGGGCATTCTTATACACTCTGCTGATCATGCCTTTCATGAGCTCGAGGTCGGGCACCCCGTTCGGATGATCTTTCACAATTCCCAATACCCTGATGCAGGCGGCCCATTCCTCCGGTGTAAAGTCGTAATCCCAATTGCCTGCCGCTGCCATGTTTAAAAGGTCGGGAGTTGACAGGACTCTAACCTGCGGCCTCTGTCATGATATGACAGCGCTCTTACATACTGAGCTACAACTCCCGGTTTTTATATGAAAGTAAATATAGATGAATTATTCGATTCATCAAAAATGAGAAGACAGGCACAGAATGCCGAAGTATGACGCTTGATGCGCTTTGCCAGTTCGTGACGATAGGCCGTGACAGTCGGGAACCTTCAATAAGGTTGGGAGTCGGCAGGATTCTAACCTGCGGCCTCTTGTTTAGCTAACAAGCGCTCTTACATTCTGAGCTACGACTCCCGTGTTTTATAGATCTAAAGGGATTAACGTTTTATTTCTAAAAGATCATCGCAATCCGGGAAAGTGTTTAAACTATGTATTTGCTTCCCTGATGTGCTTCTCCAGTTCCGCTAAATGAGCGTAGGTCTCAAAGGCGATGGTTTTGTTGCTGGATTTTAATTCCTTCACCAGTTCCAGGACCAGCTCCAGCGGCTCGATTTCGGGACCGGATAAGTGCTCGTCAAAATCAATACCTGCCAGTAAGCCGTCATTGTTCATCTCAATGCACCAGTTCTCCATAAATTCGGCAAGGGGAATCTCTACCACCTGGTAGTTGGCCCAGGCTCCTTTCCTGCAGGAATCGGCCAATGCTTCTTCCGACCAGAAACAAATGACCTCCACCGGCTCACCGTTCTCATCGTCGTAATCAGCGGAGTTTGAAATGGCAAATCCTTCTTCGGATTCCAGTCCATACACGATCCTGGATTTACAAAGGGCTTTTACAAAGGTATCTGGTTTTGATTTAAGGGTGTTATTGTCCTGGTTCATCATCATGGGTATGTTAAAGGTGATTGCCTTGTCAAGGGCGTATAGGTTACATGAAGTTCTCTTCTGCCATCATCTTTAGGGCTTTTTCTGTTTCCTTCGTTCCATCCGACATAGAGCCCGGAAGCATAATGAGCCGCTGTTTAATCTTCCCGGACTCCTCTTCAAATTTTATTTCAAAACGAGAACGCGTGAGGCCGGGAATGCCTTTTCTGAATAGAACACTCCTGATCTTGTTTCTGTCAATGACCGGTGTGCCTGAATGATTAAGGCTGCTGATGATTCCGTATAATAACCATAACGCGATCAAACCATATAAGCTAAGCAGGAAGACATGTCCTTTCTGGTAAAGATCGTACATGGCATAAATCAACAAGCATAATATGAGACTATAGATAAAAAGAACACGGTAGATCGTATTGCCAACAGCTACTTTGGCTATATTGCCGGGAATGCCATCTCTGGTTAGTACAATCTTGTCAGGCAGAATGTGGCAATAACCTGTTTTCGTACGGAATGTTTTTTCTGTTTCCATGCAGTGTAAATTATTTGCCCTTGTTAATGTTCTCGCCAACAAGGTGTTTCATCTCTTCGGATTGCCCTTGTTGGTGAGAACACCAACAAGTTATTTTCAATTTCTTCTGATCAATCTACACCAGCGTTTCCACCGGCGTGCAGGTGCCGTTCTCGCAGATATAGCATTTCAGCTTATCCTTAAAGATGGAAGACTTATAAATGGATTTTCCTAAGAGCATGCGCAGGCATTCCTGCACACCTTCGATGATGCTCGGGTGCGGGTGCATCATATCGGCCAGCTCGCGGATGCCCTGGTTGGTATGGATCAGGTAAGCCACCGCCTGGATGGCAGAGCTCGCATGCTCTCCCACGGCGCGCATGCCTAAAATACGCATGCCATGGTCGTTGGTCACAATGATCTTAAAAAAACCTTTGGTCTTGCGCATGGCAATGGCGCGGGCGTTGGTGCTGTAGTCCAGCTTCACCACGCGGTGCGCAATGCCTTTCTTATTCAGGTCCTGCTCGCTCATGCCCACGCTGGCCACTTCCGGGTTCAGGAACATGATGGTGGAAATATTCTGGTAGGAGAGGGGCTTCACCGTTGGGCCGAACATGCGCACCACAGCATGCCGCGCTTCGCGCTCGCCCACGTTCACCAGCGCCATTTCGGTGGTCACATCGCCCGCAGCGTAGATGTTGGAAATGTTGGTTTGTGTATCGTCGTCCCAGATGGAGTGACGCTCATTCAGCTTCACGCCCACCTTTTCCAGCCCCAGGTTCTCGATGTTGGGCACGCGCCCTACCGATACCAGAGCCTTGTCTACGGTAAAGGTTTCCGTGCTGTTGTCGGCGTACACCAGCTCGTATTCCACCTTCCCGTCTTTGATCTCCATGCGCTTCAGGTTGGCGCCGTGGTGGATCGTGGCGCCCTGCTTTACCAGGCTGTCGCTCACCACTTCCGCCACATCTTCATCCTCGAAAGGCAAAATGCGGTCGGCCTTATCAATTAAGTACACTTTGGTTTTGGCAAGCCCCGAAAAGATGGTGGCAAATTCGCAGCCGATTACCCCGGCGCCCAGCACCACCAGGCTCTTCGGCAGTTCTTTTAAATTCTTGATGCCGTCGCTCGTCATGATGATCTGCTCGTCGATGGCGATGTGCGGCAGATAGCGCGGCCGGCTGCCGGTAGCAATTAAAATGTTGTCACCCTGCACCAGCTTCACATTGCCATCCTCTTTCATAATGCTGATGGTATTTTTGTCGACGAAAGAAGCCATGCCTTTTTCGTAACAGAAGCGGTCGGGCTGCTGCTTTTGCAATAAGTTCAGGTGTACCGTCATTTGTGTTTTGCGCTCAAACACCGCTTCGTTCACCGTATTCACCATGTCCTGGTAGTCTACGTGGTAGTTGGGGATCATCTCGCGGATGGAAGATACTTTCTGCGACAGCTCCCACAGCGTTTTGGAAGTGAGGACGCCATCATACACACCGGCACCGCCAATGCGTTTCTTTTCAATCAGCAATACCTTTTTCTTAAAGTCCAGCGCGCGCATCGCTCCGGCATATCCGCTGGGGCCGCCGCCGATCACGATCAGGTCATAATGTTCCATGTTCAATCTTTGGTGTAATAGGTTTTATTATTCAAAACGTCGTTATTGTAAGTCTGGATAAAGGCCTTGCAGAAATCCAGTAAATTCTTGTTGTTGTGAGTGTTAATGAGGTTGTGTTGAAGTAAGCTGTCACTGCGGTAGTTGTACACTTCTGTAAACTCATCCTTATTCATCAGGTAAAACAAACTGTCGTCCACGCAGTAATACGAAGGTTGGTTGTAGAACACACAAGGCTGGTGCTTTGTTGAGAACATGTCGTTGCCAAAGGAATAATAAGGCCGGTCGTAGTTCAGGTAGCCCAGTACTGTAGGCATGATGTCGAGCTGCTGCACGGTTTTGCTTTCCATCACCGGGGTAATGCCTTGCTTATAGAAAATAATGGGAATGGAATACTGCCCGATGGGATTGGCATAGAACGGATCGTTGGACACGCTGGTGTGGTCCGGGCAGATCACAAAAAGCGTATTGGCAAACCAGGGCTGTTTCTTCGCCTCGGTAAAAAAGCGCTTCAGGGCATAGTCCGTATAGCCGATGCACTGGTGGATCTCCATATTCCCCTTATCAAATTTTCCTTCGTATTGGCTGGGGATCTTGTAAGGATTGTGCGAACTCAGCGTAAAAATAGAGGTCATGAAGGGCGCTTTCAGCTTACCCATTTCCTGCACGGTACGTAGCAGGAAAGGCTCGTCCCAGATACCCCACTGCCCGTCGTAATCTTTTTCATCATTGTATTCCGTACGGCCGTAGTAAGCATCATAGCCGGCCAGCTTCGCAAAGGAATCGAAGTTCATGGTGCCATTGGTGCCACCGTGGTAGAACACGGAGTAGTAGCCTTTCTCTTTCAGCAGGTTTGGCAGCGTCTGGATAATGTTATTACTGTAGGCCGAATTGAGGTAATGGTTGTCGAGGAAGCAGGGCGCGGAAGCCAGGATGGCCGGGATGCCGTTGATGGAGGTTTTTTCGTTGGCAATGGCATTGGGAAATACCACCGACTGCTTCATGAGGCTATCCAGGAAAGGCGTGTAGCTCTTGCGGTTGGAGATGCCGGTAAACTCTTTGGAGAAGCTTTCGAGGGCAATCACGCAGACATTGTACTGTTTAAAGGCTCCCGTATCGGCTTCGTGAATCGGGCTGTAGAGTTTTTTGAGCTGATGCTCATCAAAGAAGGTAAGCGGCTGGATCTCCGTGAGCTCCGCAGACTTCATCACCGAGAAAGGCGTATTGATAACGATGGGAATGTACTTCGGAGAGGTATAAAGGGCGGCATCGAGAAACACGATAGGAATACGCTGGGTGCCGCCGCGCAGGCCGATGATGGTGGCGCCCACAATGACCACAAAAATGAGAACGTAAGACAGGGCGATTTTTAGGGTCGCTTTCACTTCCACCGGCTGGTCTTTTTTCTTAATGCGGTAATGCACTTTCACCAACACCCAGATCACCAGGATAAATACCAGCACCAGGTACCAGAAATCCAGCAGGAAATGCGGGATCAGCTTCAGGATCTCCGACTGCCCGCCGAAGGTGAAGTTTACCACATCGTAGGTCATGCGCTTCTGGATGTACGGGAAGAAGGCAAAGTCGATGAAGTTGAGCAGCAGGCCAAAGCTGTTCAGCACAATAAAAATAACAGAGGTCAGGCGTTGGTAGCCTTTGCTGTAATAAAACTTGAACGGCAGGATGCACAGCAGCATGTACAGGGCATTGAGCGCTGCAAGGCTGAACATATCAAAGCGCAGGCCGTACACAAACAGGGAGGCGAGCTCGCCTGTGGAAATATCGGCGAAGTAGCTGCGGTTACAGAGATAGAACAGGAGCCTGCACAGGGCATACAGGGCAAAGAGGAACAGCAGCTGTTTGGCAAGGTTCCATAAGATAGGCCGGTAGGAGCGAATGGTCATAGTTTAAAAAGCACGGTTAATTCCGATCATCCAGCGGAATTGAAAATAATCTTTCTCCGCAAAAGGCAGGCGGTTGATGAGCAGCGGCATATCGAAACGCACCGTCAGCGGCTTGATGCCATAGAGCGGTCCGAATTTCTGGATCGTTAAGGCCACGCCCACGCCCGCATCGGCAATCAGGTCCGACATCACCGTGGCTTTGCCCGGCGCGTTGGTATTGATGGTGCCTGCATCACCAAAGAGGTAAGGATTGATCTTAATACTGTTATTGAGTCGCTTGATATTCATAAAGCTGAACAGCTCGCCGAACTCGATCTCCGCACTGGCGGAAGCACCTGTCATGCCTTTGTAGTTAAAGACCATCACGCCGTTGGCATCGCTGGCGGCCAGCACATAGCCCGAGTAACCCCGCAGGTTGAGCCCGCCACCGGCGGTGAAGTGGTTCGTCACGGTGCCGTATTTTCCCCAGTCGGGAGGAATAAAGCCCATCGAGCGGGTGTATTTATTTTCCATCAGCTCTTCCGGGTTGGCGCCCGCAGCAAAGAGCATCGACTCATCGGCCAGCTTGCTGCCAAAGCCCAGCTGTGCAAACACGCGGGTGTTGATGTTGATCTTGCCCAAATCGTTCCGGTTGATAGCCGTGTATTGCAGGCTCGAATAATCGTAGTCGTTCGTTAAAGCCGTTCCGCGCACGTTCAGGTTCATGGTTCCCGTGCCGCGGTGGTAGTTGTAGTTGTGGTCGATGCCTACGTTGATATAGCTGTTCAGCTTCTGGATCTGCCATTCGTTCTGGTTGATCAGGTACACCAGGTCGCGTTGCAGGTCACGCACCATCGCTTTGTATTGAATGTAGATGCGGTTGCGCTCATTGTTACTTTTCTTCTCGAATCCCAGGAGCGCGCTTTCCAAACCATCCAGCGATTTCAGCGTGGCATACACGTTTGATTTTTTGATGAAGCGTGCCGTCGAGGTGCGGTAGTTCAGTAAGAAAGACACCACATTGTAATTGTTTCGGTTGTTTGTGCTGTCCAGGTAAGCCTGTCCGAAACCGCTGCTGAACCAGGCCGTCACATCAAACACGTGCTTCGTATTCATATAGCCGCCGTTCACATGCGCACCGATCTTGATCCCGTCGTAACCGTTGTACCACAGGCTTGGCCTGGCTTTCAGCTCATAATGCTTCCAGTCGAGCGGGTTGTAGATCTTGGAGTCGAAGGTCGTGTTCACGCGGTTATGCTTCACGTTATTGGTCATATCCACATCTGCCAGCCTGCGCGAAGGATCGATGATCACATTTTTTAGCTTGCCGTTGATCTGCACGGTTGCGGTATAAGTCGGCTTCACTTTTCCCCAGCCGATCCAGCGTGGCAGCACGTTGGCCTTCACCGGTTTTTCAAACCAGGTATTCGGAATGTAATAGTGGTAAGCCGAATCGTTCTTATCCAATACCGTAAAGTCGATCGGCATCTGCATCTCGCCCTTGCGTTTGAATTTGATCACATACTGTCCTTTCTGCTTTCCTTTCTTCACACGCCCGATCTTGTAGTCTATTTTTTTGGTGGTCTCCAGCCATTGATCGAAGAACCAGTTCAGGTCCACACCGCTGTACTGGATCACCGAGTTGCGGAAATCCTCCGGGTAAGGGTGGCAGAACTTCCACTGCTCGAAATAATTCTGCATGCATTTATCGAAGAGGTAGCGCCCCAGCACATACTCCAGGTTTTTGAGCATAGCCGCTGTTTTGGTATACACGGCGCTGTAGCCGCCGCCATGACGGATGCCGCCGTTATAATCATCGCTGTGCGTGTTCAGCGTCACTTCCTCGCCGCGGGTAGTTACCGCATTCATGTAGCCGTTATAGATCTGGTCGTCGAGGATGCGGTTCTGTTCCGTAAAGCGCTCCACATAATTGCTGCGGGGCTTCATCTCTATTTTGTTAGGCCCGTCGATAAACTGGTAGGTATCGGCGGTATAGAACTGGGTAAAGCCCTCATCGAGAAAAGCCCGGTAGGTTTCATTATTGCCCACCATGCCGAAGAACCAGTTGTGGGTCATCTCATGGATCAATAAATCCCGGTAGTTGGGGTCGTAGCCGCCGTCGAGCGTCAGCATCGGGTATTCCACGCCGTCCTGTGCATCGGCGCAAATAATTTTCGGATAATGGTAAGGCCCGATGTTGTAGGTATTCACCTCCAGGATCTTCGCCATGTATTGCGGGCAGCTCTGCCAGCCTGCAGCGTGTGGCTCCTGCACCAGGGCCACGCACTTAATGCCCTGCCACATGTACTCGCCGATGCGGTAAGTCGGATCGGCCGTCAGGGCAAAATCATGCACATTCATCGCAGAAAACTTCCAGGTCTTGGTCGTGCCGTCGCGTTTGATGATGGTGGATGGCGGAGAGTTCCAGGGCTTTTTGGCGAAATTGGAAAGGTCGAGCTTGCGGCGAAGTGTATCGGGCAATACTTCTTTTGCGTTTTGTAAAATACCGGTCGCATCAAGCACATAGTGGTTAGGTAAAGTAAACTCCACGTGGAAAGAGCCGAAGTCGCCGTAGAACTCATGGTCCATGTGCTGGTCGGTATCCCAGCCGAATTTGCGGTCGTACACCGAAATGCGCGGGTACCAGTGTGTCACGTCGAAATGCTTGTTGCCAAAAGCGTTGAAGGTTTTCATCCGGTTGCGGATCACTTCCTTCGCATAATAGGTTTTGAAGTTGATGTCGAAGGTGATGGACTCTCCCGGTTTCAGAGGCCTTTCCAGGTAAACCTTTAAGACGGTATTGTCCAGCTCGGTCTTTAGTTCTTTGTTGCCGGCCTTCATGCTTTCCACTACGGTTCCCAGGCCGTCTTTGCGGTATTTGTTGAATTTCAGGTGGTAGTTGTTGTTCTTATACAGGTCGGCGAGGTAAGAGCCTTTGGTTTGTGCATTATTGTAAAGGTGGAAATACACGAAGTACAGGTCTTTCGGAGAGTTGTTCCAGTAGGTGAGTTCCTCATGCCCGGTGATGATGTCGGAGCTGTCGTTCAGCGAAGCCTGGATATTGTAATGCACATCCTGCTGCCAGTAATCGGCAAAAGGCTTGCGGTTCTTCCAGTAAAGCGGGTTGGTTTGTGAGCGGTAATCGGTGTATTCTGTCTGGCCCTGGATGGCCGAAGCGCCCGTCAGGACAACAAGGAGTAAAAGTAGTTTGTTCATGTGTAGCTATTAATTGTTTTTTATCGCCACATGTCCGCCTGAACGAATTCATTCGGGCAGGGTATAGCCATGTTATCTTCATATATATCTATAAAACATGGCCATTTCATAGTGGGATAATAACCTTTAAATATAGCTATTTTATGAAGAAAAATGAGTATTTTGTATAAGTCTAACATAAATCCAGGCCTTTACAAAATGACAAAAGAAACTGCCATAAAACTGTTTGAGCAAAAGCAGGTCCGTTCTTTGTGGGACGAGCAGAAGGAGAAATGGTTTTTTTCAATAGTAGATGTAATCGGTGTATTAACAGATAGCGCAAATCCTAATAATTATTGGAAAGTGTTGAAACACAGATTATCTAAAGAAGGAAGTCAGTTGGTTACAGATTGTAACCAACTGAAAATGCAATCTTCGGACGGTAAATTCTACAATACAGATGTGGCAGATACTGAGCAATTGTTCCGTTTGATTCAGTCTGTTCCATCGCCTAAGGCTGAGCCTTTTAAGCTATGGTTGGCAAAAGTAGCACGTGAACGAATCGATGAGATAGAAGATCCGGAAATAGGTATCGATAGGTTAATGGAGACTTATCTGAAAAAGGGCTATAGTAAAGAATGGATCAATCAACGGTTAAAAAGTATAGAGGTTCGTAAAGAACTGACAGACGAGTGGGAGGAAAGAGGAATCAAAAAAGGCGAAGAATACGCGATATTAACGGATGAAATCACGAAGGCCTGGAGTGGGCATACCGTTAAGTCCTATAAAAAATTTAAGAATCTTAAAAAAGAAAATCTACGGGATAATATGACCAATTTGGAATTGGTGTTAAATATGCTGGCAGAAGCAACAACGCGTGAGATTAGTAAAGAAAAAAAGCCCAAAACGTTTACGGATAGCAAGGTTATTGCAAAGCAGGGAGGCACGATTGCAGGAAACACGCGTAAGCAAATAGAGGAAAAAACAGGTAAAAAAATCGTAAGCAGCCAATCAGCAAAAAAGCTGCTTGATGCCAAAAATAGCAACAGGAAGAAATAGAAAGCTCCTGTTTTGTACATCTCTGAAGAGGTTCGGTAATTAGTTCACCAGAGGAACGACCCTTACTCCTTCATCAGTTTCAAAAACAGCTCAAGGGCCTTTCTTTTGTCGGCATCAAGCGTATAGGAAATCTTATTCTTCAGGTAATCGTATGAATCGAATCCCGGCGTGGGATGTTTTTTTTCCTCCACCGCTTCTTTGATGTGATCCACGCCGTATTTCAGCGTGTCATTGAATTCAGTAATGAAGTCCTCATCGATCGGCTTATTGCTCACCCATGCCGCAAATACAAAAGGAAGGCCCGTATATGTTTTCCATTCGTCGGCCAGGTCGTAATGGTAAGGATGGTCTTTGGTGGTGAGGCCGAAGGTGCGGTCGCCGATGATCACGGCGCCCGTTGTGCCGCCGATCTTGCTCTCGAAGCCTTCTTCCGCAGGAATAAAGCTGATGTTCTTTTTCCAGAAATGGCGGTTGAGGACCTGTACCAGGGTGATCGAGGATTTCGACTGGTAGTCGAGCATGATGTGCGTGAGCTCCTCGAGGGGTTTGTGCGCAAATAGCTTCACGCTGTCTACCTTGCCATTGGCGCCAATGCAGTAATCGGTAATGATGTGGTAGGTGTCGAGCTCAGGAATAATCGCCACGGGCACCAGGCCGATGTCCACACGCTGATGCTTTAATTTTTGGGCGCAGGTACTCGGAATATCGTATTCGATATGGGCTGCCGTTTTGAGCGGATGGTGTTTCAGACCATAAACGAAAGGAGTGGTATTATAATAGTTGACAACAGACAGGGAATACATGATCAGATCGGTTCAGGTTTGGGAGTGTTGGGATTTGCGGGATCAGACGGCATGAGCTGTTTGATCTCTAAGAAACAAAGGGTGGCTCCGGTGACAGCAAGCACGGGGCCAAAGAAAATTCCCATAAATAAGGGAAGGATCATAAAGAACGCATACACCATGCCGATGCCGATAGCAGTACCCTTATGCCCGCGGGTAAAAGCGGCGCTCTGGGAAATACTCATGCGGTGCCTCTCGAAATTATAATCGAGCATGGTAAAGCCGATGTAGTACCAGGACACGAAGAGCAGGAAAGGAGCGGTGAGGATGACCAAAGGAGGAAAGAGTATCGTGATGAGAAAGCAGACAGCGATGAAAAGGTATTCGAGGAACATGTTGCGCAGGCTGACGCCGATGCCCCTGAAAATGTCTTTCAGCAGTTGCAGGCCATTGAAAGGATATTTTTTTCCGGTCAGCTTTTCTTCGATGGATTCGGATAATAACGAGAAGAGGGGAGAGAGCAGGATCAGCAACACATACTTCATCAAAGTGCCCGACACCATCCAGAACAGGAGCTTGAGCACCCAGCCCAGGATCATGCTGAAATAGCCGGTGAGGAAAGGCTTGGCAAAGGAAAGCCAGGACCCCGAATCGGGAATGCCGTTTACGTCCAGCTGCTCATTTACCCATGAGCTGATGTATTCGGCCAGCTGCGCAAAGAGCCAGATGCTGCCTGCCCATACAAGGCCCCATACCAGGATCGGGTACAGGAAGTAGGGCCAGAGCCCTTTTTCAAACAGGAGCGGAACACCCCTGAAACAGTTGCCAATGGCACGGAATAGCTCAGTAAAGAATGTCATGTTGATTCTGTTTCGGAGCTAAAATTAGTATAAAATCTAATAAGTAACGGGAGGACGCGGGAATAATTACCTCTGCGCGGCAAATATTGATATACAGCCCGCTGCTTTGGATGCTGAGCCCGTCGAAGTACTTTACGAGACCTCCCCAAAAAATTAAACACAGGTTGTCGCAAAAAATGTAAGACGATTAATAACATATTCGGTTTTTATAACAATACCTGCGGCGTTAACGCCGGTACTTCGCCAGAAAGGCCAAAGGCGTTTCACCGCTTTGCTTTTTAAATAAGCGCGAGAAGTAAGAATTGTCGATATACCCGAGGAGCTCCGCCACGCGGTTCACCGGGAGCTGCGTTTGCACCAGCAGGCGCCTGGCCTCCAGGATGATCCTGTCTGTGATCAGCTGCCCGGTGGTTTTATTCAAGGTAGCCTTGCAGATCCGGTTCAGGTGCTTTTCCGTCATGTTCATAAGGCCCGCATAATCCCTGGGCGATTTCAGGGTTTTATAATGAAGGTCTACCAGGCCCTCCAGCTCTCTCACCCGGGCAAGGTAGTGTACCTGCTGATGCTCGACCGCTGCCGCCGGGAGACTGCACCTGCTCAGTTCTACGTAAACATAATTGCTGAGCGCCAGTAATTTCTGTTGTTTCAGGGGCTTTTGCGCAAGCTGCTCC
This sequence comes from Hydrocarboniphaga daqingensis, assembly GCA_943362175.1. Taxonomy (GTDB): domain Bacteria; phylum Bacteroidota; class Bacteroidia; order B-17B0; family Aurantibacillaceae; genus UBA4416. Next base: position 17,840 of record CALRIU020000012.1, read on the forward strand.
GCAAGAATATCCTTAAATAATTGAGTAATCGTTGAGAGGCTTTGTCCTTTTAATACAATTAAGGGCGAATTGTAAATGGATTGAAAAAACGGAAACTGCCGGATGGTGACACTGGTATAGGCCTCGTCGTAAAAGGCTTTGGTGTGAAAAAAAATATAGCCCTCCACATCCTTCGAGAGTTTCCAGTCGTGAGTCTGGCCAGGGGAGAGCATAAACACATAGCCCGGTTTCACGGGGTAGGTGGTGAAATCAACGTCGTGGGTGCCACTGCCTTTGGTAAACAGGATCGATAAATAAAAATCGTGCTTGTGCGGCACATGGATAAAATGATGCTTTTCCAGGTGCTCCTGCAAGGTATTGGCATAAAAGCTGTCTTCGTGATGTTCCTGGTTAAAATTCTCAATGTTATAAACCGGAAGCTCTTTTTTTACCATGATCTAAAATTACGTAAAATGTCCGTATTGTGCTATAAGTGGCGTCTTTTTTACGGCAAATCCGCAGCCAAAATGCCGACCTTTGTATCAGCAAACCGGATTATCACACTATAAAAACAACGTATATGAAAGCAACATTGGCAACTAAAGCATGGCGCATCGTCCAAGGGAAATGTCCTGATTGTGGTAAGGGCGACGTTTATGAGAAAAACCGTAAATGGATCCAGCTTCCAAAGATGAACCACAACTGTGAGCACTGCGGCTATAATTTCAATGGGGAGCCCGGCTATTTCCTGGGAGCCATGTATGTCAGCTACGCCATGGCAGTGTTTGAAGGCCTCGTGACCTTTTTCATCGCTTCCCTGTTCATGACCGAATTCTCCGGCCTCAGCCTGGCCCTCATCATTACCGGCGTCATCGTGGTATTCGCCATCCCTAATTTTAAATTCTCACGCATCATCTGGATGAACCTGTTTCCGTACAGGAAGTAGGGGCGGAAGAGACTGAAGAGATAGAAACAGTTCACGCAGAGTCCCGCAGATGAATACGCAGAGGTTCGCAGAGAAAGATAGAACTTGAAAAAATAAACGCTGCGAAAGTCCGCGCTTAACTCCGCGAAACTCTGCGAAAAACAAACAACAACAGCTACTGAAAAGGAAGTGTTTCCTTAATTAATAAAAAAGGGAATAAAGAACAGTTAAATCTGTCTCTTTATTCCCTTTTGTCAAATAGTCCCTTTCGTATTTCAGGAAGCCGCTGGCTGAGCGAAGCAGAAGCTAGCCTAATGCCTGTTTCAGATCCTCGATCAGGTCTTCCACATCTTCCACGCCTACGCTCAGGCGCAGCAGGTTTTCCACCACACCGGCCTTGTCGCGCTCCGCTTTCGGGATCGAGGCATGCGTCATCGTGGCCGGGTGATTGATCAGCGATTCCACGCCGCCCAGCGATTCAGCCAAAGAAAACACCTTGAAAGAAGAGGCAATTTTAAAAGTCTGCTCCAAAGAAGCGTCTTTGAGAACGATGGAGATCATGCCGCCGAAATCACGCATCTGTTTTTTGGCGATCTCATGGTTGGGATGGTCTGTAAAGCCCGGCCAGTAGATCTTTTCAATCTTCGGGTGCGTTTTCAGAAATTCGGCGATCTTACGGCCGTTGTAGCAATGGCGCTCCATGCGCAGGTGCAGGGTTTTGATGCCGCGCATCACCAGGAAGGAGTCCATCGGGCCGGGATTGGCGCCGCAGCTGTTCAGGATAAAATACAATTGTTCGTGCAGTTTGCTGTCGTTCACCACCAGGGCGCCCATCACGACATCGCTGTGGCCGCCCAGGTATTTGGTTACGGAATGCATCACGATATCGGCACCCAGGGCCAGCGGGTTCTGTAAATACGGGGAGGCAAAGGTATTGTCGACCGCCAGGATAATGTTATTGGCTTTGGCAATGGCTGAGCAGGCGGCAATGTCAATGATCTGCATCGTTGGGTTGGTCGGTGTTTCCGCCCAGATCAGCTTCGTGTTGGCATTCACATATTGCTTGATGTTCTCAGCATTGCTCAGGTTGATGAAATGGAATTTAATGCCGTAGTTTTCATAGATCTTGGTGAACATGCGGTAAGAGCCGCCGTACAGATCGTCGCCGGTAATCACCTCATCGCCCGGGCGTAATAATTTCATCACCGCATCGGTAGCACCCATGCCGCTGCTGAAACAGACACAGTGCTTGCCGTTCTCGAGGGCGGCAATGTTTTTTTGCAGGGCTTCGCGGGTCGGGTTTTTGCCGCGGGCATAGCCGTAGCCTTTATTGGTACCCGGCGATTCCTGCACGTAGGTAGAGGTTTGAAAGATCGGTGTCATGATGGCACCGGTTGACGGATCGGGCTCGGCGCCGGCGTGAATCGCCTTCGTGCCGAATTTATGATTGGAAAAGTCTGACATAGCTTCTAAATTTTGGCACGAATTTAAGCTAAATTTAGAATTGTTTTAGCGATTATTTATCAGTAATTTTAAAAGCCTCTTGAAACCAAGCGGGGCATTTTTTGTTGAAGCATTTGATCTGCATACTGTCTGTTTTGACCGGACTCGCTTTTACGGGCTGCCAAAAAAAGAAAACGGAAGCGCCCCCAGATGTGGGCTATGGCTATGCTCCCGATCTCATCGGGAAGTATGTGGTGTATGATGTGGATTCTACGGTATTCGACGATTTTGCCAAAGACACGCTTTATTACAAATACCGCATCAAGGAAAAGCTCAGCGAAAATTTTACCGACAACCAGGGCCGCCCCGCCATTAAGCTGATCCGCTATATCAAGCGTTACGACCCTGCCAAAAGCTACGACCAGATGGACTGGACGGTAAAGGATGTCTGGAATTATACACGCACCGCTACTTCCCTGGAAGTGGTGGAGGAAAATGTGCGTTACACCAAGCTCGTCTTCCCGGTAAAAACCGATGTCAGCTGGAATGGCAATGCCCAGAACACGCAGCCGGCCATGGATTATAAATACCTCTTTACGGATATGAAGCAATCGGTAAACGGAACGGTATTTGACGATGTGTTATGCGTTGAGCAAAAAGACGATAAGCGCAAGAATGTGATCCACCGCCAGTATTATATAGAGAAATATGCCCGGAACGTCGGGCTGGTCTACCGCGAAATTACCGATGTGTACTCCAATACTGTAGTAGCCGGCGTGCCGGTGGAGCAGCGCATTGAAAAAGGAATCATTTATAAATTAACCTATATCACCCATGGAATTGAATAAGAATGTACTGTATGCCGCACTGATTGCCGCTTTCTGCGCGATGGCCGCGCCCAACCTGAACGCCCAGACCAAATACTGGGTCCGGTTTAAGGATAAGAACGGCTCTCCCTACAGCGTGAGCAACCCTTCCGCTTTTTTGTCGAATAAGGCCATGACCCGGCGTGCCAACCAGGGCATTCAGGTAGACATGACCGATATCCCTGTTAACCAGACCTACATCAACCAGGTGAATGCGACAGGGGCCGTGGTGTTCCAGCGTTCCAAATGGTTCAATGCAGCGATCGTCATTATTGCCAACGGCTCGCAGCTGGCGGCAGTCAACAGCCTGAGCTGTGTGCTTGGCTCAGCGCCGGTCAACCGCTATCATGCTTCTACAGGGCCCGACGAGTTGGTTTCCTCACCGCTGCCTTCTTCGCAGAGAACCGCTACCTCAAATACTTACAGCTATGGCCCTTCGCTTACGCAAGTCAGCCAGATCAAGGCCGATTGTATGCATAACAAGGGCTTCCGCGGACAAAACATGACCATTGCCGTGATCGACGATGGCTTCGATAATGTGAACAACAACCCGGTATTCGATTCCCTGCGCAACGAAGGGCGCATCCTTGGTACCCGCGATATTGTGGCGGGCAATACATCCGTGTATGAAGATGATTCGCACGGAGCGATGGTGCTTTCCTGCATGGCCGGCAACTCGCCGGGGAACCTCATCGGTACGGCGCCTAAAGCAAGCTATTACCTCCTGCGCTCGGAGGATGTGTTTTCGGAAAAGATCATTGAAGAGAATAACTGGGTGGTAGCAGCAGAATTGGCGGATAGCCTCGGAGTGGACATCATTACTACGTCTTTGGGATACAGCACCTTCGATATCGCTTCACAAAATCATACCTATGCCGACCTCAACGGCCGTACCTCGGTGGCTTCCATCGCCTCTACCATGGCGGCGCGTAAAGGCATTTTCCTGCTCAATGCTGCCGGCAATGATGGCAATAACCCCTGGCATTACATCGGCGTACCTGCTGATGCCGACAGTATCCTCACCGTTGGCTCGGTTAATGGCAGCGGGATTCACTCCGGCTTCAGCTCTGTAGGCCCTACGGCCGACGGGCGCATTAAGCCTGATGTGAGCACGATGGGTGAAGGTACTTATGTGTGCCAGCCCAATGGCATGTTTACGGCCGGAAACGGAACTTCCTTTGCCTGCCCGGTAATGGCCGGCGCAGTGGCTTGCCTGTGGCAGGCCAATCCAGGCAAAACCAATATGCAGGTGTTGAATGCGATCCGTACCTCCTCTTCCAAAAACGGAAACATGGATAACGATTATGGCTGGGGAATTCCCGATCTGTGTTTGGCAGACGCTATCCTGAAATCTTTGCCAAACGGTGTTGCAGAGCTTTCAAAAGAGGCGTTGGTGCTGTTTCCGAATCCTGCCAAACAGGAAATCAGCTTTAAGCTGGATGAAAGTCCTGAGGCTGTTACGCTGAGAGATGTTTTGGGTAAAGCCGTTGATTTCAGCTACACGACCAATGGTGATGTGCATATTCTGTCATTTAAGCCGGAGATGGCGAAGGGGGTTTATTTTATGACCATCCGCACCAAAAGCGGTTCCCTGCAAAGTAAGTTTGTGAAGGAGTAATGGGGCTTCGGCTCCGCTCAGCCACCAACCTGTTGACTGAGCGTAGTCGAGGGGTTCAGCCTCCCTTTGGTGATGCGTTGCTTCTGATTCATTAACCGTTGACTGAGCGCAGTCGAAGGCAACGATACGTTAAGTAGCTAATGCCCCGCTCAGCCAACACTTTCCTCCTGTATTGAATCTTATTAAAACCCGTTGACTGAGCGCAGTCGAGGGGTTCAACCTCCCTTTGGTGATGCGTTGTTTCTAGTTAATTAACCGTTGACTGAGCGTAGTCGAAGGCAACGATACGTTAAGTAGCTAAGGCCCCGCTCAGCCAACACTTTCCTCCTGTATTGAATCTTATTAAAACCCGTTGACTGAGCGGAGTCGAAGGCAACGTGCAATAAGTTTCGGCTCCGTCACCATTCTTTCCTCCTGTATCGCATCTTATAAAACCCGTTGACTGAGCGGAGTCGAAGGCAATGGCTTGGTGGCTGAGGCTCTCGAAACCACCGTCTCGAAAATGCTACAGATCGTAGCAGGCAAGGGTTACCGGCTGGTGTATCTTTGCAGGAGCATTTTCTTCGCTTCTACCTAACATGCCAACATCACATTTCGACTCACAGCGCTACGCTGATCTTCCGCTTCATTACGGCAAAGTGCCGCCCTGGCTGGCAGAGCGCATGAGCCGGCTAGGCGGTGCCATCATCGAATCGGTGATGCTGGAGTATGGCAAAACCGAAGTGCTGTCGCGTCTCAGCGATCCGCTTTGGTTCCAGGCTTTAGGCGCTGTGATGGGGATGGATTGGCATTCGTCGGGCATTACCACCTCGGTGATGGGCGCGTTGAAAAAAGCCTTGAATCCTAAGTTCAACGAGCTGGGCATTTATATCTGCGGAGGAAAAGGAAAACACTCGAGGTCCACACCTTCCGAACTGATCGCCCTGGCGGAGCGCACCGGCCTCAACGGGACGGAGCTGGTGAGGAACAGCAGGCTCAGCGCCAAAGTAGATAACACGGCTATCCAGGATGGCTTCCAGATATACCTGCATACCTTCATCGTTACCAGGGAAGGCGATTGGTCGGTCATTCAGCAGGGCATGAATGATAGCAATGGGATGGCGCGCCGCTATCACTGGAATTCGTCGCAGCTGAAGTCTTTTGTGGAAGAGCCGCATACCTTTATCTATGGCGCCAGCCAGGGCGAGATCCTGAACCTGACAGACAAGGCTGCAACGGCAACCAAAGCGGGATTACTGGAGCTGGTAAAAGAGCCGGGCCTGATCATTCCTGAAATGCGAAAGATCACCATGCCTTCGCACCACGATGTGCGTGAAGAAGATGTGGATGTGAAACGCCTCGGCAGTATCCTCGCATTGGCACACGAGCGGCAGGTCACCGATTTCGAATCGCTGCTCCTGCTGGAAGGAGTGGGGCCGCGCGCCATCCAGTCGCTCACGCTGGTGAGCGAGGTGATCCACGGCACGCCCTCACGCTTTTCCGACCCGGCGCGCTTTAGCTTTGCGCATGGTGGCAAGGACGGACATCCTTTTCCTGTGCCTACCAAAACCTACGATCAGACGATTGATATTCTCCGTGGGGCGCTTGAGCGGGCAAAGCTTGGAAACACCGACAAGCAGGATGCTATTAAGAATTTAACGCTGGCCGCCCAGGCCATCGAAAAAAATTTTATGCCCAATGCCAACTTTTATAAAGTGATCGAGCAGGAGCGAAGGGATGCCTGGAAATATGGCGGCCGCACAGTGTTCGGGAAATCAAAGCCTCCGAAGAACCAGGGACAGATGAGCTTGTTCGACCTGGATGTATAGAACGCTGATGAGGCGGATCGTGCAGGTTAGAACACTGATTGGAGGCATCGGCAGGATGACCATATCTTATTTCTGTTCTTAGATCTTAGTTGATTATAAATAGAGCGCATTTCTCTTTTAACACAAAGCCATGCTCCGTGAGTTGAAAATTAACAAACGACGGCTATCCGGTTGCCGCTACTTTTTAGCAAGGTTCACGGGTACATCATAAAATGCACCGAAGCGCTGAATCATCTTATTGAATGTTGTCTTTTGTTCGATCGTCAGGGGATTGAGTAACTGGTGTTCCAGCTCTATGGATTTGGTTTTAAAGGTACGGCGCCAGGTGCCGCTGATCTGCCCATTCACTAAAATGGTATTGTCGAAGGTAAAGGTCTTTTTATCCTCGTGCTTGAATTGCAGAATGGCATCGCGGTTTTTGTAGCCCATGATGAGCTCATCGTAAATCGGCAGAAGCGCGATGTGATTCCTTAAGGACTTGATGCTCTGTGCTTCAAAATAATAGGTTTCTTTTTCAAAAATGTCGTTGGCGAAAAGCGAACCGCTGAGTTCTATTCCTTTTTTACAATCGCTCAGGCTTAGCCCCGACCAGGTTGCATAGTCTTTCAGTGTAGCTGGTCCGCGGCTTTTGAAGTAGCGTTTGGTAAGTTCCAGCAAGGCTTCATCGCGCGTTTTTTCTTTCACCGGAGCGACGCGTTCTTCGAGCAGCGCATAGCTCACCTGGTTTCCCTGTTTTGGGCCACTGCAGATCAGGGCAGCCAGCTCGGCATGCATCATGATACAGGTCAGGCGGACTCCATCGGATTGGATGCCATTGTCGGCTAAGATCTTATTCAGCGCTTCCCGTGTGAGGTGTTTATTACCCTGCAAGGCTTTTTCTATAATGTTGTGGCATCGCCGGAAGATGTTGGCGTCAAGCTCCATCTTGCGGTACATGTAGGCATTGATGGCGCTTACCCGTGGCGCTGTAAGCATCAGCATCCAGCGCAGGTCGGCTGCGGCCACCAGATGCCAGGTAGGGCGGAGCAGGTGTGTACGGATGATTTTTCCGTCATTTATTTCTTTTTCAATGGCCTGGTCATCGAGGTGAGGCAGGCGCAGGCCGATGCCCCATTTGCTTTGTGCATATTCCTGTCCCTGGATGGCGCCAAACCATTTCACGAGGTCAGCGGCTTTTTTAAAGCTACAGCCATTCAATTGCTGTGTCTGCAGGCGTAATGCGGCAATGTCGTTTAGTGTCATATAGGTTCTGTCAATGAAATGAATGATGGGCCAATAAAGCGGCATAACGGAAACCGGCAAAGTCTTCCAATTCAAAGCGCAGCGGAAATCCGAGCGAGCTGCTTGCTTTGCTGCCATACAGAAAATTAAAAATCGTATGGTAATCATCAGAGCCCTTGTGTTGTTGATACAACGCTTTCGTTACAGGGGTCGACTCATTCGCTGAATGAACAGGAGCAGGCGCCTGCTTCGCGACAAAGGTTTCCTGTGCCAGGTGATCCTGTAAGGTTCGCGGCACCTCGTTCGATTGCCGGTATACCGTGCGCCAGGCATATTCCAGGATGCGTTGCCGGATCATGTCGCCTGAAAAATACTCACCGGTCCAGAAAACAGGAGTGCAAAAGTTCCGGCTCAATAGGGCATTGATCTTAAACTTGCTGTCGTAATCGCTGGTGTAGCGGTTGGTCCAGCCGCCTTTGAGGTCGTCGGAAAGTGTGATGGCGATGCTGATAATCTTGTCTGCCTCTTGGAGCGAAAGCCGCTTATTCAAATCCCGGGATACCTCAGCGGCGATGTCTTCCGCACCCAGCGCTTTCAATGCCTGTAATTTTTCCCTGGCATGTTCTTTTGCCATCGGGTTAAAGCCGCCGAGGGGAAGGGCGAGATCGCCTTTCGTATCTCCCTGCAACAGCTTTAAATAATCCTGGAACCTTGCCGGTGCCAGGGGCTTTTGATACAGCTCCAGCATGGCATCGATGACCGGTATGACCTGGAATTTCATGCGGCATTTATTTTTCGAGTTTCATCTGCCCGACAATGGTTGACAGTTCTGTAATGGCTTCCGGTGTGTCGGCAAGCATGGCCACATGCAGGATCGTGCCTTTTCCGATTTTATCATAAGGCACCTGCTGCTCCTTAATGTACAGCTTGCGCGTCTCGTCTTTAAAATACAGCCATTCCACTTTTTTATCCAGAAAGTTTCCTTTGATCTTTTCCGCCTGAGAGGAGGAGAATCCCTGCTCCGTGTAAAAATAGGAAGGGTGATGTCCCGTGTACACAATAAGACTCGTGAAGCTTGTATCGCCAATCTCGCTGATCTTACGGAATTTCAGAACTTCAAAATCATACTTGGCATCCTTGGTAATGATATAACCATTGGGAACCGCGATGCTGAATTTTTTAGCGCCTTCATACACCGGCCATGTTTCCGTTCTGGCCTTGCTGTTCAGCTTCCGGCTTCCCTTGCTGAGCGAGGAGAAAACGCGTTCCGAGAGCTTCAGAAATTCATCTTTCTCCTTAAAGGCTGCCGGTGTGATGTAGGCGCTGATCCGGAACACGCTGTTGTCGGCTGTTTTCACCAGCAGCGTATTCACCAGGATCGCATTTTGGGTGGTATCGAAGGTCAGCGGCGTAGAAAGCACAGATACAAGCGAATCGCGTTCGGTGAGCACGCGGCTCTTAAAATCATCGCGGTCGTCTTTGAGAGAGTGGCTGAGAAGGCTTCCGCTGCAAATGGAATAGAGCTCCTGGGCAAAGAATACCATGCGCATGTCTTTTACATCAAGTACGATCCTGGTTTCAGTGTTCCTGTTCGGGTCGGCCGACATGATATCCGTACCCCTGGCTTTATTTTCCGCAGCGGCCGGAAATAAAAAGAAGGCCCGGTCGTTGAGGATGGATTGCTTATTGGTGAGCGCTGCAGAGCCGATGGCGGCTTGCTGGGCATGACAAAAAACAGTGTTAACTACCAGAATCAAAGGCAATACACATTTCATATCATTAATTTTAGGTTATACATCAGTACTGGTTAGCGGGTTCAGCGGGTTTAAATTACGCCTTCCCTTTTTTGTTTCCCGCCACAGGCTTAAAGATAGGGTAATTTTAAAGTGCTTCGCTGTAAAAGGCGAAAAATTCCCGCAGCAGGGAATACACATCGCGCCACTCGAAATAACGTGGGCTCGCGCCGCTTAAGGCCGTAAATCCCTCTTTTCTGAAAAGGAGTTTGGCGCGGCTGATGTGGTAGTATTGCGACACGACCATCAGGGAGCTGAAGTGCAGGGAGTCTTTGAGAGCCAGGGTGTTCCGCACGGTTTGGAGGGTGTTATCGCCTTTATGGTCAACCACGATGACCGAATCCGGTACACCATGCCGGAGCAGAAATTCTTTCATCTTTGTGCCTTCGTCATGTCCTTCTTTTCCTAATCCGCCACTCACGATCAGGCCATGCACACGTTTGTTCCGGTATAGCTGCAGCCCGCATTTCATGCGTTTTTCCAGCCGTTCGGATAAGCTGCCGTCTGTGTTCACTTTGTTCCCGAAGATGACGGCATAGTCGGCGCTTTGTCCCTCGTCTGTGAGCCCGTCGCTTATAATAACGATGCTATGGATGAGCAGCCATAGCAGAAAAGTGATGCCAATGTATTTGCCGGTTTTTTTCAGCATTCTGTTTTCATTCCGGTGTTTAAGGAGGTGATTTCCACTGGCAACAAATTTGCAGAGAAAATTCCACAATGCCCTTTTTGACGATCATTTTAAATTAAAATTATGTCTTTTTTCCGTTTGAGACAGGTATGCCTCCTGGTCATTTTCCTGGCCGACTGCCGGCCGGCTGTGGCAAAACAAGAGACTCCTGATACCGTATACACCGGTATTTACATTACCAGCATTCATGACATCGATTTCAGGCAAAAGGAGTATACTGTCACTTTCTGGCTGTGGATGAAGTATAAAAATAAGGCTTTTGATTTTATCCAGAACCTGGAAGTGCCGATGGCCAAGACCGTCACCAAATCCTATTCGACCGTCGATAGCAGCAATAACCGGATCTATATCCTGATGAAGCTGCAATGTGTGATGAAGGATTCCTGGCGGATTGATAAGTTTCCCTTCGACCGGCAGAAGCTCCGGCTCTCGATCGAGAACTCCCAGTTCGACTCCGGATCCCTGGTATTTGCAGTGGATACGGTTGGCAAGCAGTTCGATCCGCGTTATACCATCAGTGGCTGGAACATTGATAGCTTCCAGGTATATACCAGAATCAAAGAATACGAAACCGACTTTGGGGACAAATCCCTGTTAAAGCCACATACCGAATACAGCGCCTTCCGGGTAAGCATGCAGCTGGAGCGCCAAGCCATTGGCCTGTTCTGGAAAATGTTCCTGGGAATGTACGTCGCTTTCCTCATCGCTTATGTCTGTTTCTTTATTCATGCCGAAAATGCAGCTGAGCGTTTTGGGCTCGCTGTTGGTGCTTTGTTTGCGGTAATTGGTAATAAGTACGTGATCGACTCTTCCCTTCCTGAATCCACGACTTTTACACTCGTCGATACCCTGCATGGCATTACGCTGATCTTTATTTTTGCCGTGATCCTGTTCAGCATTTATTCCCTCAAGCTAAGCCGTTCCTATAAAACGAATAAGGCTAACAAACTCGACCTGGTTGTGGGGCAGGTGCTGCTGTTGATTTACCTGGCGCTCAATTACTATTTTATTTCGGAAGCGGTTAAGAACTGCTAAGCCTTGTGTTTCGTGTAGTTCATAAGCTCCTCAATACTGCTGAATACCGGTAAGCCTTTGGAAAGGACCAGGTCGCGCTCCTTGTTCGCACCCGGGCTTTCGGCTAACAGCAACAAACCTTCGCAGGCATTGATCACTGCCAGCGAAATTTCCATAGTGCTCTTGTAAGGATCGGGTACGCTGGCCTTTTCCAGGACAGGTATGGATGCATTCATGCCGATGAGGGGAATGTGGCCCAGCTCCAGGAGCCTGGCGGCGGCTTCATTCATGGCATCCAGGTTATGTTGCCGCTGCGCGGCAGTGGGGGCAGAGTAAGGTCCGGCGACTCCTATGATCATACGCTTATTAGTTTTCGAGTTCATTAAAAAAGGCTTCGAGCTTATAAGGATCCAGCTTCCCGTTTGTCCGCACGCCGCTGCACAGGTCAAGTCCAAATGGCCCGACCGTTTCAATGGCTTGCCTCACGTTGTCCTGATGCAGTCCGCCTGCGAGAAAAATTGGAATGCTGATCTTTTCCCTGATCTGCCGGCTGAATTCCCAGTTGTGTGTTCGGCCGGTGCCTCCAAGCTCTTTCACCTGCAGGTTCGGGTTGCCGCTGTCCAGCAAAATGGCATCTGCAAATTCCGATAGCGCTATGGCTTCCTGCACCGAATGCTCATCGGTCACATGAATCACCTGCACCAGTTTCACATGCGGCAATTCATCCCTGATCTGCCGGTAGGCCCGCTCTTCCAGCTCATCAACGATTTGTATGGTACTGGTATTTACTTTTTTATAATGGGCGATGATACCGGCGGCTTTGGTTTCACTTGTCAGCAAAAAGGTAGAAACAGGTGGCGGAACGAGCGCCGCGATTTCTGCGATCAGCTCATCCCCGATAATGCCCGGTCCGCTGGGCATGTGTCCTACCAGGCCTAAGGCAGAGGCGCCGAAGCGGATAGCCGTTTGTGCTTCTTCTGCATTGCTGATGCAGCAGATCTTAACCCTCGGTTTTTTGATAGCATTCATCGCGTAAAATTAAGATTTTTAATGCTCGTCATCCTGCCGGATCCCGGAATTTATTTTCCAGCCTTGCCGGGTTTTTCTGTAGAGTTTGCCGCTGAAATTGAAATTGGTTTTTGAGAAACTGAAGTATAAGCTGGATGTGCTTTTTGTTTATTGTTATTGAATTTATAATCTGGACTTTATTTTTTAAGAAAATTTATTACGTTAAGATTGGGAAAACAGTGTTCAATCCCCTTTAAAATATCTTGATACAAGGGATTTTTTTCAGTGTATTCATCAGTAAATAAATTTTGCCATCCGCTAATCCCTCCACAACTACATAGTTTTTCTATGAATGTCTCAAAAGAAAGTTGTATTCTTTGAGGGTCAAAAGAGGAAGAAATAAAATAAAGACTGATTTTTTCATTTTCAATTGAGAAAACAGTATCTCCGGCCTCTTCGATTATGAAAGGATAAAACTTGCTCAGCTTTTTTTCAAAACTTTTATCCGCTTTAATGAACTTAAAATAGTTATTATCCCAAATTCGTTCCTGAGCATGAAGAACCCCTCCAAAAATGGTTTCAATTGGCAGCATTTGGAAATTGGCGAAGTAGGCTTCAGATTGCCAGTTGATTTCCATGCCGTTTCTTCGGTAATGATAAAACACAAAATTGGAGTTTAGTTTGTTTTTTACTGCGATTTCTGCTCTTCTGATTTCAATGTTTGAGCATCCCAGGTTTTCTTGATAGCTTATTATTTTGTGATTTTCAGGTATTTCAAATTTAGCACCTCCAATAGAAGGGAATGATTTTGTTTTTGTGTTTGAATCATTAAAGAATGATTCAAGTATTTCAGGTTTCAGCTTTGTGTTGACTAAGTAATAGAAAAAATCGTTATTGTATTTCGTAAAGTTATTGAAAACCTCCTCTGAGATATAATTTTGCCAATGGTAAAGTCCACCTACCTTAATTCCCAAATTCAAGTAACATTCTAAAGTACAATTTAATGTAACTTCGTTAAATTCGGGGTTCAATCTTATGATTTCGTAGTTTTCTTTTAGTGGTTTTATGAAAGTTACAAATTTGTTAATGATGTCGACATCAAAAGGGATATAGCCTTTTTGTATGTAGCTTGAATATTCCTTAAGGTCTGTCTTTTCTGTTTTTGCCAAATAATCTGATAATACTTCTAATTTGGGAATATTAATTTTACCAAAACATAAAACATCAACATCAGAAAACCAGGATATAAAAAGTCCATTAGTGGTTTTATAAAATGATAACAGAGAGTCATTTAGTTTTAATTCGGTAGCCAGTTTCTTTAATTTACCGCTGACTGGTGGAGGGTTTAGTTTTATAGTATGAGAAAGATTATTCTTTAGCATTAAATCTGAAAATTTTTTTATTTCAGGAAGCATAGTCTCCATAGTTAGAAGTTTAATACGTTAGCATTGACCATAATTGGAAGCATATTTTTTACATCATTTAATCGATCTATCGTATCTGTCGTTCTGCGACCTGATAGAGTTGATGGTGTATTTATTTCAGGTGTTATCGCATTTCTAAAATCAGTAACATGGCTGTACGTTCTACTTCTTATTATATCCATTATGGTGTCGGTTAAAATACGTCAAATGATGGGCTAATTAACGGGTTAACTCTGTATTTATCTCTTGGTTGAAGAATTAGCAGGCGCGTATAATTAGGGATTTTGATCTTCTTCATCCTGCCAGATCACGGAACTTATTTTCCAGCCCTCCGGGGTTTTAATAAATTGAAAAAACTTATGGCCTGTTTGCTCAAACGCCCGGTGGTTCAACACACCTTGCTTTCTGTAAACCGAGCTTCTTTGGGCGATGGTACCGCTAACGGTTGTCTGCTCTTCTGTTTCTCTTTCTTCAAACTCCGTCAAGGTGCCGTCGCTGAGTATTTTTTTTCGCGGGGCAATAAATGTTTCCAGGTTATAAATGTCTTCGGTGAGGCCTGCTTTCCGGATAATGAGGACCTGTGGAAGGCAAAGCTCAGAGATACTGTCCAGTGGGGGTGCCTGGCCATTGGTATTTGAAAACAGACTGAAAAAACGGCGTGTGACCTGATCGATGCGGTGTTTGTCAGCATGGATAGAGTAGAGAAGAAGGACTTCGTTATCGTTTGTGATTTCCCCTTTAAAGGAAAGGCCTAATTTTTCCAGTAAGCGGATCGATTGATGATTTTCTTTGACAGTCGTGGCCAGGATTTCGGGATAGCGATTTGAGCGGACGGTATTTTCCAGCACCGTGGCAGAAGCTTCAAAGGCATAACCGTATTTGGAATGTTGGGGAAGGAAAGCAAAGCCAATGTCGGGATGGGCCAGGTAATCGCGCTGGATGAGCGTCACAATGCCTACAGGGCTATTTTGTTCTTTGAGGCGCACCACCCAATACCGGGTGTTGGCGTTCGCCTCTATTTTAGCAATGTAGGCTTCCGCATCCTCTTTGGTTCTGATGTTCCTGTCGCCGATAAAGGCCAGCCAGCCCGGAGAATTCAGTAATTCCAGGATAAAGCTGCTGTCGTCGGGAGCGAGGCTGCTTAATCGTAAGCGCGCTGTTTCAATAGCCTGTTCCATGTTTTTTCATGCAAGGTACTATTTCTTAGCATTTTCTGCTTGCGAAAAGAGCTTCGCTTTCCTAAAGTCCACGTGGGAGGATGGATGTTTCAACGATATCCGGCTTGTCCGGATGCTTGCTTTTCCCGGTTTTATTATAAGTCACAGGAATTTTATTCGCTTCGCCCGATGCCCTGAATTTCTCCATCATGTCGAGCCTGGTTTTTGCCTGCACCTCTTCACTCTTGTTTTTGAGCTTAGCGGGCTTCAGCCATTCCTGCCCGAAAGGCTTGACGTTGACGAGCAAGACCTCTTCCTTATTGAGTGCCATGCTTTTCGGAATGTGTGCCGACTCCATCCCCATGAGCGCGCCGAATTTATCACCTTTGTATTGCTTGTCTTCAAAAAAGGTTTTGATGTCTTTATTACTGTCGTTATCCTTCACCACCCAAAGCTCCACGTTTCCTTCGTTGAATTCGATCGTCAGGTAGGTATGGTTCTCCATCAGCTTTTTGAAGTCGCCGTGATTAAGGGCAATTTGTGAAACGCTGTTCATCAGGGCCAGGCAGAAGTGGTCTTTCACCGTATTAAAGGGAACATGCCCTTCGAACTCGACGTAAAATTCAAGGCCGGTGCCATTGTATTGCTCATGGTCTTTTCTTCCCAGGTACACATCCGACAGGCCATCGGTGATCAGCACCGTAGAGTCGGTCGTATAGATCACGCGCATGATCTCGGAAATATGGGAGTGGCTGTTTTCGGGCCACTTGATGCTTCGGAAGCCACCGACATTTAAATAGATCAGTTGCTCATCCATCTTCCCGAAGCGATGATAGTGCTCATGCCTGAGGCTTTGTGCTTCCAGGAAATCATCCTTGCTCTGCTTATAGGCCGGCTCCAGTTCGATGCTTTGTTTTTGGATGTTTGCCAGGCTCCATTCCGGGAAAGCAGGCTCCGATTGTGCCGTCAGGATCCCGTTCTCCAGTTTCAGGTAAAGTTGTTGCAGATTCTTTCCCAGGGCCGCATAGAGGCAGTCAAGCGCAGAGTCGTCGTTCAGGCTTCCCAGGGAGCGCATGGTATTTTTAGTCCTGAGGCTTGTATCTATGAACATCCCGATCTCATCGGCCTGTGGCTCAAAGCGGATCAGTGACTCCATGTATTCAAATTCATCACCTTCTTTGAGGTGGGCCGCGTAATTCCGGAGCGTATGATGTTTCAGGTCTTCCAGCAGATCCGCCACCGTCATGACCTTAAATACCACCGGCTGATTTTTTTGAAAGATCAACTGTACTTTGGTGAAGGGCGGCTGCACGCTAAACAAGGTATCCGGATTGATCTCACGCGAAAGGCTGTCGAGCTTGTTATCGATGGCTTGTACCTCTTCCTGCATGGCATCGTCCTGGTTGTTGTAATCGTATAGGGTGCCGTTTTCTACAAAGTAAATACTTCCGCCCTGTGAGCCGTATCTGGTCTTGATCTTTTCCTGGTAATAGATGCGCCCTTCTTTCAGCACATCGTTGAGGGCTTCGCCCGCTTGTTTGAGGAGTTCGGAATGTTCTTGTGTCATCTTATTGGTAATTAAGTAATGGTAAAGCTAAGCGCATTCCACCTATAAAATGACTCAAATGTACATTCGTTACGATTGAATGAGTATTCGTTTCTGTAGTGGGGAAATCCGGTATGAATTAAGCGAAATCTTCCAGCTTCACAACCTTGTTTCCCGAAAAGGTAAATACCGATTTGCCGCTCAGCTCAAGTACATCACCTTTTTTCATGCCATTCGACAGGTCTGTGGCGAGCGTGGCTTTGTAGGAGATAGCGATCTCCGTTTGATTGTTGTCATTATGCTGGAAGCCGGTGATCGTTTGTTTGCGTTCCGTAAACAGGGCTTTAGCCTGCTCGGCTTGCTGGCGGAAGGCATCCAACCCCTCCAGGCGCATGGTGATTTCTCCGTTGGAGCTGTTCTCAAATACAAGCTCATCCGCGAGGTTCTCCAACATGGCATTTACGTCTTTGGCATTATAGGCCCCTATGTAGTTACGGATGATCTGTTCTTTTTGGCTGTTCGTCATAGTTCAAAGGATCAGGATTGGATGGAGTGACTGCCGGTTTTTTGATGAGTGACTTTCCGATCAGGTAAATCAGGCCGCCGGGAATTAAGCCAATGAATACCGGGATTAACACTTCGATCTTAAAAAAGCTGCTACGGATTTCAAAGTACCATTTTGTAGCATAAAAACCGGTAACGCCCATGATGAGGCCACAAGCTATAGATAATACAGCGCGCTTGGTATCGTAACAATACATGGCAAAAGCGGCTACCAGTGCACTAACAATAAGCCAGCCTGTATGTCCCAGTCCGAAGCTGTCATAGCCCATCATGGTTGGGATGATGACGCAGCCAATAGCAATAATTGGTGGAATTTCTTTCTTTAAAAGTTCCTTGTTCATAAGGATTATTCTTTTTGTTTCTTACATCATAAATATAGAACATTATTTCAATTCCTTTAAAAAGACAATCGTATCTTTGCGCCTCTTTTATCAATCTTCATCCTATCTGTTCAATGGAAAAAGGTCAACGCCTTATTGTCATTCTTATTCTCGGCCTGCTTTCCGCCATTGGCCCGTTCTCTATCGATATGTACCTGCCCGGTTTTCCGGCCATTGCTAAAGATCTGAATGCCTCTGTTGATGCGGTATCCTACACGCTGGCCAGCTTTTTTGTAGGCGTGTGTATCGGGCAGCTCATCAGCGGGCCTTTGCTCGACCGTTTCGGACGCAAGCGTCCTTTGTGCATTGGTATGGGGCTTTATATCTTAGCTTCCATCGGCTGCGCGTTTTCCACATCGGTGGAAGTGCTCATCGTGTTCCGGCTCTTCCAGGCTTTGGGTGGCTGCGTGACGATGGTGGCGCCCAGGGCCATTATCCGTGACCTCTTCCCGGTAGAGGAAAGTGCGAAAATCTTTTCGATGATGATTCTCATCCTCGGTGTGTCGCCCATTTTGGCACCTACAGTCGGAAGCTTCCTTATCGAAGACTTCGGCTGGCAATCGGTGTTCCTGGTGCTGGGAGCCATTTCCTTATTGGTCTTGCTGGCCGTGGTGTTCCTGATGCCGGAGAGCAAGCAGCCCGATCCAACCTTCTCTTTAAAAGTGGTGGACATCCTGTCGAGCTTTAAAACGGTGATGAAGGAGCGGCAGTTTTATAGGTATACCTTATCGGGCTCCATGGCGGCCGCCGGGCTCTTTGCCTACCTGGCAGGTTCGCCCTTTGTACTATTGAAATTACATGGTGTGAGCGAGAAAGGCTACGGCATCATCTTCGCCATCATTGCCTCCGGACTCATCACTGCCAGCCAGCTCAACAATCTGTTGTTAAAGAAATATACCAGTGTGCAGATTGTGAAGTTCACGCTCATCCTGCAAACCGTATTCGGCCTGTGTTTATTTATAGGAACAGCGCTTCACCTCATGAACCTCTATGCATTGGTGACGCTGATCTTTTTGTTCCTGAGCTGCCAGGGCTTTAACTTTCCTAATTCTGCGGCCTTATCCATGGCACCTTTCGAGAAAGAGGCGGGGAGTGCATCCGCTTTGATGGGCGCGATCCAGATGGGATTCGGTGCTGCGGCAGCGGCCATCGTGGGCATGCTCAACGCCAGCACAGCCTTGCCGATGACCGGCGTGATGGCCGTATGCAGCCTCTGGGCTTTGGTGATTCTGCTGATCGGCGGAAAGAAGCATGCCAGGTTGAAGATGGCGGTTTAATGTATATGAAAAAAAGAAAAGCCTTTCAGGCTTTTAAAACCTGCTCTTAATCTGTGCGCGTCTGCTCAATCAGCGTTATCTGCGTTCCATTGTTTTGTTAGCTGATCCAACTGTTTCAGCAGGGCAGGGAGCCTGTAGTCGCCGGCCATGCCTTTTACGTGCTGTGCGGATGTTTCTATGTCAATCCCAATAGCAGTGACATAAAGCGGTTTTAGGCTTTCTCCTCTCAGTACAGGTTTCTTGAGTTGGTCGATGGAAGCAAAATTCGTTTTTGCTACACCGATCACCGGGATCTTCCTTTCAAGCGCTTCATACAAATGTCCGCCCAATCCTAATTTTTGCTCATCATCCAGGAACACGAAGCCATCCACGATGATCGCTTCTATATCTTTGTAAGGCAAGGTCGCCAAGAGATCGAGGATACAAGGCAGCTCACGCTTATAGAACTCGCCGGGTGTGTAATCGGCCACGTGTTCCATAAAGGCTGTGTGAATGGCGAATGGCTGCGCATCATGCCAATGCTCAAAAGCCAGGCATACCGTTTTGGCTTTGCCGGCGTTGTCATACCAGGTATCGAATGCAAGGATCATTGCTTGTTATTTGTTTCTGTTGTCCACTCTTTCACCACAAAGCCCTCTGCCGTTAATTCCACATAATACAATTCATCGTAGCCTTCTTCCCATACAGGAAGCTGCAATTTGTTGTAGGTCGCTTTCAGTCCTTTCTCCGGAATCAGCTCCTGGCCCTGTCGCAGGCTATTGCGTTGCAGGGCATCGCCGATCACCGATTTGAAATAATAGCCAATCACTTTGTATTGCCGCGCTTTGGCTGCGCTAATGTACTGTTCCCGTTCGGCCCGCGTGGGATTGGTATTATCGATCACAAAGGGCAGTTGCGTGCCCAGGCAGGTCTCCATGAACTTACCGAGGCGGTGCCGCGTTCTCAGCAGATCGAGAGATAGGTGCATGTGCGACCTGAAAAAGCGCTCTTTGAAGAAAGAACTTTTCCCGCTTGCCTGTATGCCACAAAATATAATCGCTTCCATGAATTTTATTTATTTTAACCATATAGAGACATAGAAAGTAGAGGGAACCGAAAGAGAACATCGTATTTTATACGTTTATAGTTATCTGTCATCACTTTGCTATTTTTAAACCATACTTCGATAAGCTCAGTAACCATATAAGGCATATAAGATCACATAAGGGAACAGGAAGACATCGTTAGATGTTTTACAAATCAAATCCTGTTCTAAATCCTTGTTCCGATCCCCGTCCGTACCGGTACGGGCGGGCGTCCCACCTGCGCCATCTGCGTTCCATTTATTTTGGTCTCCGCAGCAATCCAATCCGTTCTAATTGCCGTCATTTGCGTGATCTGCGGGCCACTTTGGTCTAAATCCTTGTTCCAATCCGTCTTATCTGCGTCATCTGCGTTCCAATTGTTCCAACAAAAAAGCCCCGCATAGTGCAGGGCTTCTTTTTCAAAAGTAAACGCTCTTAGTAGTTTCCTTTTAATGTAACACCCTGCTCAATTTTTTGTAAAGCAGTAATATAGGCGGCAATACGCATCGATGTTTTGAAATCCGATGCATTTTTCCATACATGGGCAAATGCCACTTCCATTTTTTCGTCGTGTTTGCTGTTTACTTCTTCCTCGCTCCAGTAGTAACCGGCTTTGTTCTGTACCCACTCAAAGTAAGATACCGTTACACCGCCCGAGTTTGCCAGGATATCCGGAACCACGATGATGTTTTTCTCATTCAGGATCGGATCCGCTTCCGGCATGGTAGGGCCGTTGGCACCTTCCACGATCAGCTTCGCCTGGATGCTGTGTGCCAGCTCCTCGGTGATCACATTTTGTAAAGCCGCAGGAACCAATACGTCGCACTTGCAGGTAATGATCTCGTTTGCTTTAATTTCAGTACCGCCTGTAAAGCCTTTCAATACACGGTTGTTTTTGGCAACATAATCTAAGGCCGCTTTCACGTCGATGCCTTTTTCGTTGTAGAACGTCGCCGTGTGGTCGCCGATAGCAACGATCTTAATACCTTGCTCCGCTAATAAGCGGGCAGCGTGAGAGCCTACGTTACCGAAACCTTGTACGGCAGCCGTTACCTCTTTCGGGTTCAGGTTCATTTTTTTCAGGGCAGCGAGGGTATTCACCATCACACCGCGTCCTGTTGCCGCATCACGGCCCAAAGAACCGCCGATCACGATTGGCTTGCCAGTGATCACGCCCGGGCTGTCTTCGCCGGTAATTTTGTTGAACTCATCCAGGATCCAGGCCATTTCTCGGCCGGCAGTACCCATGTCAGGAGCAGGAATATCTTTATTAACACCGAATACATCTTTCATCGACACAGCATAGGCACGGGTCATACGCTCCAGCTCACCTACGCTCATGCTACGTGGGTCGCATTTGATACCGCCTTTGGCACCACCGTAAGGCAGGTTTGCCACGGCACATTTAAAGCTCATCCAGGCAGCCAGCGCCATCACTTCGTCCTGGTTCACATCCATGGCATAGCGGATGCCGCCTTTAGAAGGGCCTAATATAGTGGAATGCACGATACGGTAGCCTTCAAATACCTGAATCTTGCCATTGTCCATCATCACCGGTAAACTTACTTTTACCTGTTTGATAGGACTGCGTAATATCGTGGCAACGTCTTCAGACATATTCATCAATTTGGCAGCTACATCTAAGCGGGCTAATACGGCTTCGAACATAGATTCGTGAGCTGTTTCCTGTGCAGTTTGTGTCGACATATTCGTTTTAGTTTTTGGTTAAATTTTTTATGTAGTTAGGGCTACAAAATTAGTAAAAATTCTATGATTGTAACGGTTTTAGCAGAAATTAGGGGCTAGTTTTTAACCGTGTTTTCTTGATAATTACCGGAATCGGGGAGAGGGCATTTTTGTTGGCTGAAGCCCTGTAAACGGACGATCAGAGGCAGATTTCAAATTTAAATCACCAGCTTCAGGTAAGCATAAATGAAGGGAGAAACGAACAAGAGGCTGTCGAAACGGTCTAAAATACCGCCGTGGCCGGGCATGATTTTTCCCGAATCCTTCACGCCTGCCTGGCGTTTGAGCATGGATTCCACCAGGTCGCCGGTTGTGCCGAAAACACTTACCAGCACCGAGATGGCCGCCCAGTGCTTAAAGGCCAGCTCCGGGAACCATAAAGAGATCGCGTAAGCGCAGCCAATGTTCAGGATTGCAGCGCCAATGGAGCCCTCCCAGGTTTTGCCGGGCGAAATGCGCTCGTAAAGCTTGTTTTTCCCGATGAGGCTCCCCACCAGGTAAGCGCCGGTATCGCTGGCCCAGATCAGGAGCACAATGCCGAGCACATAATGAAAATTGTAAGGAGCCAGCACTGCAACGCTTTGCTCCGGCCCGTAAGTGTACTCGCCCATGCATTCGTGGGCAAAATGGTAGGAGGCCTGGAGGCAGGAAATATTGACCAAAAGCATGAAGGGCAGTACGGCATATACGATCCCCATGACGGTATAGGCAATATTTAAAACGGTAGTGGGATTTTTATCCAATAAGCCTGTGATAAATATTAAAAAGCAGACAGCTAAAATAAGCGGGAAACCGTTGAAAATGCCGGGAGCATACACCGTGTTGCTGATAGCGGCAAAGCTGAAAAGCATGGCTCCTGAGATCAGCCCGATGGCTTTGTATGGCTTGGCACCCAGCTTTTCGGCCAGCTGGTAAAATTCATACAATCCCCAGACCGATACTACAAAAAACAGGGCTGCAAAAGAAATGTAATGAAAAAGGATACAGCTCAGCAATACAGCCACAAAGACCACTGCTGTGAGTGTCCGTATACCCAGTGTTTTTAGATTTAATGCCATAAAAAAATCCCTCTCTGATCGAGAGGGACATTTATTAAAAATTTAGATTTATTCGGAAACTTTAATGGCTTCGTAGCACCTTACTTCTCCTGCTGTTCCCAGGTATTCGGCTTCGATGGTTACCAGGCCTATTTTTTTGATCTGGTCTTTGTTCAGCGGTTTGGCCGGTGTCCAGGTATCGTCTACCAGCTTCAGCTCCACATCCTTGTTCAACAGTAACTGGTTCAGTTGCTTTTGGGTCAGGAACACACAGCCCTCATCTTCTTCTTCTTCCGCGGCAATCAGGATGGTCCCGATCACTTTTAACTTAGGTACATCGGGTTTATACGTAAACTCTAAGCCATCCTGGGTGTTCTGCTCAATAAATTTTATTCCCAATACATGAATATCTGCCATAACTATGTTTCTTATTTATTAAAGGTGCAATTTTAAGGATTAAATCCATGTTACGCAATTAAAAAAGGTGAATTATTTCAACGCGGGGACGATTTATGTTAATAAATATAAAAAGAAGAAAATGTTAAATCAGGGTTTTGCGCCGGGCTGTTGTTGAGCCCTGAACCCTTAGGGAACGTTGATCTCGTCGGTCGTGAGCACATTGCTTTTATTGCCTGCATTATCGTACATCATCACCACATACTTGAGCTGTTTTACCTGTACGCTGTGCCTGTATTGCTGGAGCCTGATGCTGTACTCGCCGCTGATGGGCTTCCCCTTATAGGATTCGGTCGGGGACCTTACCACATAGCCTGTAATGAGCGGGCCATTAACTGCTGAAGAAAAGAAAGGGGTGTATTTTCCGGTAAGAGGATCTTTGTAATAGTAAGTGACAAATAAATTTTCTGTGGGGTCGTTGATGGAAGCATTACCAATATCTCCATCGCCATCGGTAAAATTAATCACCAAATCAGCCGAGCCATCAGAGTAGGGTGTGAATCCTTTGTAGCCGATCTCTGGTACGATAGGATACATTTTTTTCTTGGCGCAGGAAGTTACTCCAACGACCAGAGCAACAGCTAAAACCAAATATTTCCAGGCAGGTTTCATCATGCTAATAAATCTACAGACTTATGATCCGACATCCCAAAAAGGCAAATTATTCGGGCACTATTCAATTAATAAATAATAAAGAGGACCGTGTTAAATCAGGTTTCTGAAAGCTTTAAGGAACGTTAATTTCGTCGGTCGTGAGCACATTGCTTTTATTGCCGGCGTTATCGTACATCACCACCACATACTTGAGCTGTTTTACCTGCACGCTGTGCCTGTATTGCTGGAGCCTGATGCTGTACTCACCGCTGATGGGCTTCCCCTTATAGGATTCGGTCGGGGACCTTACCACATAGCCGGTCCGGAGCGTATCGTTGAGCATGGAGGAATAGTACGCCGTGTATTTCCCGGTAACGGCATCCTTGTAATAGTAGGTAACAAATAAATTGCGTGTGGAATCGTTGATGGAAGAGAGGCCGATATCGCCGTCGCCGTCGGTGAATTTAATCACCAGGTCCGCCGTATCGCCCTGGTAAGGGATAAACTCCTTGTAAGATATCTCCGGTGTGGTAGGATAAGTTTTTTTCTTGACGCAGGAATAGCTGCCAAAGGTGAGTGTAGCGATTAAAAATAAATATTTCCAAACAGGCTTTATCATAAATAAATCAGCATAAATTTACAAAAAAATCTCATTCCGACGCTTTGCCATCCCAAAAAGAAATACGTCAAAAACTGTTTACTATTGCCTCCGAGGACGATTTTAACACGCTAGCACTCGGGGTGTTCCGTTTCCAGCTTGAGAACAACAGCGTGTATGGCAATTTTGTTAAAAGTTTAAAAACAGATCCGGCAGCTATTACACATTACTCGGCCATTCCCTTTTTGCCGATCGAATTTTTTAAAACACAGGAGGTGGTCTGCGGGCATGTAGCACCCGGGGATGTCGTTTTCAGCAGCAGCGGTACCACGGGGCAGGTCACCTCGAAGCATTATGTGCGGGATCCGGATTTGTACCGGGAGTCGTTCCTGAAAGGCTTTGAATTGTTTTACGGAGATGTGCACAACTACTGCATCCTGGCCCTGTTGCCAAGTTACCTCGAGCGCTCGGGATCATCGCTGGTGTATATGTTCGATGAGCTGATCAAGCGCTCCGGGCATCCTGCGAGCGGCTTTTACCTGCACAACAAAGATGAGCTGATAGACACCATCCATAAGGAACAGCGCAACAACAGGAACATACTCCTGCTTGGCGTGACATACGCCTTGCTCGATCTGGCGGAGGAGGGCCTGGCTCTCAACGACCGTGTGATGGTGATGGAAACCGGCGGGATGAAAGGCCGCAGAAAAGAAATGATCAAGGAGGAAGTGCATGCCATCCTGAAAGCACAATTCGGGATCGGGGCCATTCACAGCGAATACGGTATGACGGAATTACTGTCGCAGGCCTATTCCCGGAAAGACGGCTTGTTTGAGTGTCCTCCCTGGATGCGGGTTCTGGTGCGGGATACCAACGATCCTTTTACGTACGTGAGACCGGGCAGGGGAGGAGGCATCAATGTGATAGACCTTGCCAATTTATATTCCTGCTCTTTTATTGAAACCAAAGACCTGGGAAAGCTGCATGAGCATAACCGCTTTGAGATCCTGGGACGATTTGATAACAGCGACCTGAGGGGTTGTAACTTAATGATCAGTTGATATGGCAGATAAGGATTTTTTCGATCAGGTGTACCAGGTGGTGCGCCTCATTCCCAAAGGCCGGGTAACGAGCTACGGCGCCATTGCCGCTTACCTGGGAGCCAAAGGCTCTTCGCGGTTGGTAGGTTATGCAATGCACTCGGCAGGCTCCCAGAAACCGAAAGTGCCAGCGCACCGCGTGGTGAACCGCAACGGCCTGCTATCCGGCAAGCACCATTTCCCTACGCCTTTCGCGATGCAGGAGCTGCTGGAAAAAGAAAAGGTGAAGGTAGAAGATGATAAGGTCGTTGATTTTAAGAAAAAATTCTGGGACCCGACGGTGGAGCTGGCTTTATAAGGTTTGTGTGGCTTCGGCTACGCTCAGCCATCATAGATGGCGAACCGGTAGCTGAGGCTCTCGAAGCCACCGGAATAAGATTTCCATTGCACACCCGAAGCCACTACAGATCATGTACTGGTGGTTGAGCGTAGTCGAAACCACCCGGATGTTATTTGCTGTAATCCCGCTCCCCGAAAATGCTGCTGCCGATGCGCACCATCGTGCTGCCTTCTTCGATAGCAAGCTCATAATCGCCGCTCATGCCAAAGCTTAGGATGTTGTACTGAGGAAACTGTTCCTGTAGCTGCTTCACCTGCTTAAATTCATGACGGATCTTTTGTGTATCGCTTGTATTGGAAGCCATGGCCATAAAACCTTTGACCGCTACATGCGGATAGTTTTTCAGCTCACTTGCATTGAGCAATGCTTTGATCTCCGCCACATCGAAACCGAACTTGGTTTCTTCCTCTGCAATGTGCAGCTGCAACAGGCAATCGATCACGCGCTTGTTTTTTTGCGCCTGCTTGTTGATCTCTTTCAGCAGGCTCAGGCTGTCTACACCATGAATCAGGTACACAAAAGGCGCGATGTATTTTACTTTATTGCTTTGCAGGTGCCCGATAAAATGCCAGCGGATGTCTTTCGGCAAAGCGGCTTCTTTGTCTACCAGCTCCTGCACATAATTTTCGCCGAAATCCTTTTGTCCGGCATCGTATGCTTCCAGGAGCATGCATATCGGTTTGGTCTTGGAAACCGCTACCAGCGTAACGTTCGCCGGTAAGGCGGATTTGAAATGCTGTATGTTTTCTTTAACGGGCATGGGTTAATTCTTCAGGCTAAGTTCCATAATATAATCGGTTTGCACATCATCGCCTAAAACGAAATCATGCGATCCTGTTTTCACAAAGCCGTTGCGCTCGTAGAAGGCAATGGCTTTGGTATTGCGCTCCCACACACCAAGCCAGATCGTATCATACGATGCTTCTTTTGCTACAGCGATCGCATGTTGCAATAAGGATTTTCCCATCTGCTGTCCGTGAAATTTTCCGGGCACATAGATCCGTTCGATCTCGAGCGTTCCGGCTTTTCCCTCCACTGTTTGGGCTGCGCCGCTGTTGAGCTTCATATAGCCTGCCAGCTCATCGCCCTGATGCATGAAATAAAACCGGGAGCCGGCAGTGTTCAGCTCCTTGCGCAGCCTTTCGGGATTGAGGTTTTCAGACACATACTTTCGCATGTCCTCTTCCGTATTGTGTTCGCGGAAAGTTTCCGTAAAGGTGTCGATGCTGATCGCTCTCAGCGCATCGAGGTCTTTCTCTTCAACGCCGGTAATATAAATGGTGCTCGCAGGCATATTATTCTTCAAGGCTATAAATCAGGAGGCCGCTGCGCATCTTCGGCTCTACCCAGGTTGATTTCGGAGGCATGATGTTATTGGTATCTGCGATCCATTTCAGGTGTTCCATCGTTACAGGATACAGGCCGAAGGACACGGCTGCTTTTCCCTCGTCTACCTGGCGTTTCAGGGCGATGCTGCCTTTCACGCCCGGCACAAAGCCAATGCGCTTGTCGGTTTTGAGATCGTGGATGTCCAGGATCGGCGACAGGATATATTTGGTGAGGATGTCGGCATCCAGGCTTCCGATAGGATCCTCGGGGTTGTAGATGCCCTCTTTTACCTGCAGGGAATACCAGGTGTTATTTATGTACATCGACAGCTCGTGCTTGCGGCGCGGCTTGAAATCGGGCTCGTCGATTTTGCTGACAATGAAATTGGTTTTCAGATGCCCGATCAGCTGCTCTACGGATAAGCCATTGAGGTCTTTCACAATACGGTTGTAATCGTATATTTTCAGATGGTTCTCCGGAAAGAACACGCCCAGGTAATAATTGAAAGCTTCCTCGCCGGTGTAGGATTTGCGGGTGCTGCGCCTCAGCCTGCCGAGCAGGGCCGAAGAGGCGGAGCGGTGATGCCCGTCGGCAATATAAATATGTGGAATGCCGCTAAAGCGTTCGGCGATCTGCTTCACCGTTTTGCGGCTGTCGATGACCCATACCGTGTGCCTTACCTTGTCGGTGGTGCTGAAGTCGTAGTCGGGGCGGCTATGGCTGATCTCGTCGGAAATGGTGTCGATCACCTCATCGTTGGGATAGCTGAATAACACCGGCTCCGCGTTGAACTCACACACATCGAGGTAATCTTTCAGCTTTTCCTCGCGCTGGGTCAGCGTTTGCTCATGCACCCGGATCACCCCGTTCATATAATCATCGATGCTGGTACAGGCAATAATGCCGATGAACTCATCATTCTCCTTGACCTGCCTGTACAGGTAGTAGCAGGGCGACTCGTCCCTCAGAAAGATCTTTTCGCGGACAAATTTTTTGAAGTGCTTTTTGACCTTCTGCAGGCGCTCTCTCGATCCCGGTTTGGTTTTGATGCCGTCCTCAAAATCAGGATTGATGACGTGTAGAAAGGAATAGGGGTTTCCTGCGAGCTTATCTCTCAGTTCTGAGGTATTATAACCGTCTACAGAGCGCGAGGCAACGAGGTGTACTTTATCATGCTGTGGGCGTATTGCTCTGAATGGGATGACTTTGGCCATGTATGTGTTTAGTGCTGTATCTGCTTTAAAGGTAATATTTTTTTAGATCAACACCGCTACCTGGGAGGTTTTAAAAACCTTCCAGGTGAGGCATAAAAAAATCTCCCGCTGTTGGGCGGGAGATCTTTCGAAAAGGAATAGTTAAAATTAGTTTACCAGTGCTTTGAAATCAGCGTTGTCGCGTAATTTGATGAACTCAGCGTCATCTTTCGCAGCAGCTTTTAATGAACCGTCTTTGCCGATTGCTGTTTTTAAGTTAGAGTTAACTTCAGCAGCGTTGTTGGAACGTGCCGCAGCAACAGCTTTCAGGTAGAATGACCAGGCCATATCTTTTTCAGTGCTGGCGTCAAGCGTTGTCGCAACAGCGCCTGTGTTTCCGTTTAATAATTCAGCTAATGCTTTGTTGAAGCCTTTGTAGTCGCCGAAGTTAGAAACAGCGTCAGAGTATTTACCATCGCGGATGTTTACGATACCTTTGTTGTAGTTTACTTCTTTACCGGCACCGGAAGCTTTGTCATAATATTCCATTGCTTTTCTGCGGTCGCCTGATTTAGCAGCGATGATACCCAGGTTGTTCATCAGGATAGGGTTTCCGTTAGCAGTACCTTCAGCACGTTTGAAAGCTTCACCGGCCTCCGTTACTTTGTTCTGCATCAATAAAGCCACACCTAAGTTGTTGGAAGTTCTCCAGTCGCTGGCGTATTTTTTCTCAGCAGCCTGTAAAATCTGAACCTGAGTGTTTTGGTCAGTTGTTAAAGTTGTAGCATATAATAACTCTTCTACAGATAAGCTGTCAGGAGAAGTCGTTGCCAATTTAGAGATCATTTCGTCTGTACGTGATTTTTTGTCAACGTTTACAGTTAATACCGAACGGCGTAATTTTGGTAAAATTTTCTCTGCCACCTCTGTATAGGTTTTAGATAAATTTTTGATCTCTTTTTCACGCTGATCGCCGTCTTTGTACATCGTTAACACGCGTAAGATCAGGTCTTTGTCAGCGATAGAAGATTGCTGCATTAAAGTTTGGAAACCATCCCAGTCCTCAGCAGTTGTCTGAGTCGTGTAGTTAGCTTCTTCCTTACCGAATTTCTGATCTTTGTTTTTGTTCTTTTTGAACTCGCCCATTAACGCTTTAGAACCGGATTTAGCACGGTCTTTCGCTAAGTTTTCGTTCAAAGATAATTCACCGTCCGGAGAAGCATAAGCCGATACCGTGATGCCTTTGAACTCATACCACTGGCTGTTGATGTTTGTTCCGATGAATGATTGTAAGTTTTTCATTTCGTCGCTTTTCAGCTCAGAAGCCCTTACATCAGACTTATTGATGAGATAATAAATATTAGCTGTCTGGTTAGCAGGAGTCGTTTTCACGAAAGCGTCTTTTGCAGTAATTCCTTTCTCGTCGTTACGAACCAATAAAGGCGTTACAATAGTACCATCGGCGATCTCCACCGGTGTGAAGTCTTTGGTTTTTTTCTTCACGGCACCCTGAGCGCGTAATTCTACTTTAGCTACTTTCATCCCTGGCTCATAAGCGAATTTCTCAGTGGTGTAGCTGAATGTTCCACCGGTTGAATAGCTGATTTTCTGGCCTGAACCTGTTGCTTTTTCACCAACAAGAACCACCGGTTTCATCGCTTTTTCACCACCTGAATATTTTACTACAGGAGTAACAGTCACTGTGGCTTTTTTGGCAAAAACTTTAGCAGGATACTTACCGCTTACGGTAAATACTACGCTATCTCCATGCATTTCCAGGGGATTAGGTTTTACGTCATAGGTAATGGTCTTTTGTTTTTTGATCATTTTTCCTAAACCATTGCATCCAACTAGTAATGCAGTGGCACCGACAGCAAGTGTTAAATTTCGTAGAGTTTTAGTATTCATATTTTAAAGGTTAGAATGGATTTTCGACAAAAATAGGAATTTATTAATTAAAGCCTAATAAATTTAGCATAAAAAGCAAAAAAAAATCCCATCTGTGAGCACACAAATGGGATTCTGTAAATTTATTGTAAAATTAAAATTACTTGCTGATCGTGTTCACACGCTTCGCTAATTTTGATTTCAGATTAGAAGCTTTGTTTTTGTGAATGATATTCTTTTTAGCCAGTTTATCAAGCATCGCTACTACTTTTGGTAATAATGCCGCAGCATCTTTTTTATCTTCTGTACCGCGTAATTTTTTTACCGCATTACGGGTAGTTTTTGCATAATAACGATTTTGTAAACGTTTTGCGTTGTTTGATCTGATTCGTTTAATTGCCGACTTATGGTTTGCCATTATCTATAGTTTAAAAATTCTGTTCTTTTAATTTTGGATGGCAAATATACGGTTTTTTTTATTCCCACAAACATTATCCTGTATTTTTCTTGTAAATTTATTGCATGCAGGTTTCAAAATGATAAATTTCGGGAAAATTTGTCATTGGTAAAAGGCTGTTTATAACAATTATTTACCAATTAAGCCCTAAAACCTATTTTTGTGAACCGATAGTGTATGAGAAAAACAGCCTGGTGCTTATTAATAGTTCTGTATTGCTGCCATGCAGCCTTGGCCCAGCAGCCCGCCGACATACAAAAAAACATTGTGCCCAACGGCAGCTTTGAGAATTACCGGAAAAAATCGGGGAGTATCCGGCAGGCCATTCCCTGGCAGCAGATTGCCAGTGTCGATTTTTACCAGGAACCCCTGAGCAACGATACATCGGCACATAAAGGCGCTCATTCGGGAAGCTGTTTTGCCGGCCTGCGTTACCAGAAAAAGTACAAGGAATTTATGCAGGTCAAGCTGGCCGAATCCCTGCACCGCGGCAGCATCTACGAGTTTGAGATGTATATACGCCTGGCCTGGTGGAGCAATGCCAGCCTTAAATCCATCGGCGCCCTGTTTACCAAAGCCGGCTACAAAAGCCAGGGCGATGTGGTGAAAACGGCGATGATCGACTCGGTGGTGAAGAAAGGCAGCCTCATCAACAATTACCAGTGGTTTAAGATCTCGGGCAAATACTTAGCCGATGGCGGTGAGAAGTACATCACGATCGGGAATTTCAGTCCCTCCGTCAAGCGCGATATGTCGAGGATGAACGTCTTTAAATTCGGGTTCAAAGAAGCCTATTATTTTGTGGATGATGTCTCGCTTGTGAGGTCAAAGGAGCCGGTAGAGAAAGTCAAGGTGGAGATTGTAGGCTCGTTCAGCATCGACGACCAGGACTCTGTACTCCAGGTGAAAAAAAACATCAAGGTGGGGGAGAGGGTCCAGCTCAAGAACATCTTTTTTGAGAACGGCCGCTATTACCTCTTGCCCGAATCGTATGCCGAGCTCAATAAGCTCGCCCAATACCTCATCCGCAACCCGAAGATGGAAGTGCAGATCGACGGGCACTCCGATAACGCGGGATCGAGATCCAGGAACCAGAAGCTCTCCGAGCTGCGTGCCCGTGAAGTGTTTGAATACCTCATTAAAAAAGGAGTGCAGAATAAATTATACTTTAAAGGCTATGGCAGCTCGATGCCTGTAGCCGGAAATGATACGGAGGCCGACAGGGCCAAAAACCGCCGCGTGGAATTCGAGATCATTAAAAATTAAATACGAATCAAGAATTACGGATCAATACGAAATGTACCAATTAATGATTACGAATTAGTACGAATATACAAATCAAGGATTACGGATCAATACGAATATACAAATCAGGGTTTATGATGCCGCATTCGTATATTCGTACCTGATCGTAATTAACATGATAAACTTCCCTATATGAATACATCCACTACCATCGAAAAAGATCATCCCAAAACCATTAAAGCCTGGACCTTTTACGACTGGGCCAATTCGGTGTTCCCGCTGGTAATTACCTCGGCGATCTTTCCGAATTTCTACGACGCCGTAACCGTTACGAAAAATGCAGCGGGCGAAATCGTGAACCACAACGTTACCCTGTTCGGCTTTGAGTTCGAAAACCAGAACCTGTATTCCTTTGTCTATGCCTTTGCGCTTTCCATTGTGGTCATCATCACGCCTTTGCTCAGCGGCATTGCCGATTACCTGGGCAATAAGAAACGCTTCCTCCAGTTCTTCTGTTACCTGGGCGCGCTGTCCTGCATGTGCCTGTTCTTTTTCAATAAAGCCAGCCTGGGCCTGAGCTTTATTCCCTTTGTAACGGCTACCGTTGGTTTCTGGGGAAGTCTGGTGTATTACAATTCCTACCTGCCGCAAATTGCCTCCGAGCAAAACCAGGATAAGGTGAGTGCGCGCGGCTTTGCCTTAGGGTATTTCGGAAGCTCCTTATTATTGATCCTTTGTCTCGTTAGCATTATGGTGTTGCATATTCCGGCCAAATACAGTTTCTTATTTGTAGGAATCTGGTGGATTGGTTTTGCGCAAATTACATTCAGGGGCTTGCCTTCCAGGCTCAAGGTAGAAAATAACGGAAATAAGGACGGGATCTTTGGAAAAGGCTTTAAAGAGCTGAAAGGCGTGTGGGCACAGATTAAACAATTGCCGACTCTCAAAAAATTCCTCTCGAGCTATTTCTTTTACAACATGGGGGTGCAAACCGTTATGGTGGTGGCTGTTTTGTTTGCCCGCAACGAAATCGACTGGGGAACCGGTGAAGAGGCTGAGAAAACCAAAACCACCTCGCTCATCGTGAGCATCCTCATCATCCAGTTTGTCGGTATTGCTGGCTCTTACCTGTTTTCGTGGCTCTCTACCATCGTTGGTAATATCAAATCCCTCATGGTGGCTATTTTTATCTGGATCTTCATCTGCGTGTTTACCTACCTCGTGGTGAGAACGCCGCTGCACTTTTACGTCGTCGCTTTCCTGGTGGGCCTCGTGATGGGCGGGATTCAGGCCTTGTCTCGAAGCACCTACAGTAAGTACCTGCCCACCACGCAGGACCACACCAGTTTTTTCAGCTTCTACGATGTGGTCGAAAAACTGGGCATGATCCTCGGAACCGTGTTATTCGGCACCATCAGTCAGATCATGGGCGGGATGCGGCCGGCCGTATTATCGCTCATCGTTTTCTTTATTGTGGGGTTGCTGTTGCTGATTCCTTTGATGAAACACAAGGAAAGCCAGGCGTAAGCTTTTCCTGGAAAAACGGATTCCCGGCAAGGAGTTTTTTTTCCTGCGTTTTTATATTTTGTTCAATTCTGTCGTTTTTCTGAATTCATGAATTTGATCAGAGTCGAAAACTAACAAAAATATAATTGTTAAAAATATGAAAAACGATTTTTATTTCCTTAATTTGAGAATAACAAATTAACAAAAACACTTATGGGAAAACTAAAAGGTAAAGTTACCAAACCAGGTGACAATGGTATGCTGAAGTACAAGACCGATTCCGGTGAGAAAATTGAAGTGGCTTATGATCAGCCATTTTCCAAAGAGCTCGGGATTGGAGACAATACATCCGTAACCTTTGAACTTGTTTCAAAAGGCGGCACCCCGATCGCAGTTTCAGTGAACCCGATCGATAAAGGTACGATTATTGAAATCAGCTATGAAAAAGGCGGCGGAACAATTGAAGAAACCGAATCCGGTATTCAGTATCCGTTCAGGCAGAATTATTTACGCGAATCCAAATTCGAACTTGGACAAACCGTAAAATATTCGCTGGCTCCGGCCAATGGAGCTATGATTGCAACTTCTCTCGTAGCCATCCAATAAATGACCAATGACGGAAGCCGCCTGAAACAGGCGGCTTCCTTAGTTATGAAAAAGCTCCCCGAAATATCCCTCCCAAACAGGTATTGGCCCGCCATTCTGTTATTCCTGTTACACAGTTCTCTTTTTAGCCAGCTCGATAGCCTGATGCAGCTGGTAGACCGCGAAAGCAACACCATCAAAAAAAACGACATTTTATTAAGGTCTGCCGAATTGTATAAAGGCCGTCCATTGGCCATACAGCTTGGCAGCAAGGCTTATGCTTTTTCGGAGAGCTCCGGCGAGGAGGAGCAAAGCGCGAGGGCTGCCTTGTTTCTGGCCAATGAATACTTCAACGGCTCTGTGTCGGATTCGGTGATCCGCTACAGCTCCATTGCCGTGGAGAAATACCGTAAGCTTCATGATAAGTATAAGTTATTCGATGCCCTGTTGATCAGGACCACCCACCTCATCAATACCAATAAGGTAAAGCAAGCCTTTGAGCAAAGCAAGGAGCTCATTGAGCTGGCCGAAGAGCTCAAAAATCCGGAGATGATGGCATCCGTGTATTTGAAAATGGGCCTGTTGTTCAAGAAGACCAAGGACATTGAAAAATCCAACTCCTACTTCAACAAGGCCCTGAAGATCTACACCCAAAGCCAGAACTGGAAAGGAATTGAAAGCTGCTACCTGAACCTGGGGATCAATAACTCCAATAAGTCGTACAACGACCTGGCCATCGAATATTTTGAGCGCGGTTTGGAGATCAATAAAAAAACAGAAGACCAGTCAAAAAAAGCCTTGTTCCTGAATGGCATTGCCGGCGTGTATTACGAATTATCGAACCTCGACCGTGCGCTTCAATATTATCAGCAGGTATTGGAGATCAGCAAGAAAAACAATAACACCGAGCTTTTGCCGGATGTGACCAATAACATCGGCACGGTGCTGATGGAAATGAACCGCTACCAGGAAGCGAAACCTTATTTAATTGAAGCGTATTATCTCTCCCGTAATCAGAAAGATAAGTCGGAGCTGGCGCTTTATTCCAGCTTCAACCTGGCGCAGCTTTACGAGGACCTGGGCGATTATAAATCGGCGATGGAATACATGAACCTTTATGTGAACCTCAACGACTCGCTCAATAATATTCAGAACACGAAGAACCTGTCGGAGATAGAAGCCAAATACCAGAACGAAAAGAAAGAAGAGCAGAACAACCTCCTGAACGAGCGGCTGAAAAATAAATCCATGCAGATCTATTTTGCCCTTGGAGGGATCGCCTTATTGTCGGTGCTGGCTTTCTTTATCTTCAGGGGTTTGAAAGAAAAGCAACGGGCCAACCGATCGCTGGAAGAGAAGAACAAGATCATTGAAGAGAAGAGCATCATCGTAGAGCAGCAGCACAAAGACATTACCGACAGCATCAAGTATGCCGAGCGGATCCAGGCGGCCATTCTGCCGCCCGAAAGGCTCTGGAAATCCATTTTGCCGCATTCCTTTGTGTTCTATCAGCCGAAAGATATCCTGAGCGGTGATTTTTACTGGATCGAAGAAACAGAGGACCATGTATTCATTGCTGCTGCCGATTGTACCGGCCACGGCGTGCCCGGCGCCCTGATGAGCATTGTCAATTACAATCTGCTGAACCGGGCGATCCTGGAAAAAGGCCTGAGCGATGCCGGCAAAATTCTGGACAGCATCAATGGCTGGCTCACGCAATCCCTGCACCAGAGCTACCAGGAATCGGCCGTAAGGGATGGGATGGACCTCTCGCTGTGTGTGATCGATAAGCAAAGCCGCATGCTCAATTTTGCAGGGGCTTTCAACTCCATTTACCTCATCCGCGAAGGCGTATTGGAAGAGCTGACGTCCGATAAGCAGCCTGTGGGTGCTTTTATCGAGGACAACATCAAGCCTTTCCATAACAAGTATGTCCAGCTCGGCACAGGCGATGTGGTGTATATGTTCACGGATGGATACGCCGATCAGTTTGGCGGTGAGAAAGGTAAAAAGTATAAATACAAAAAGCTCCAGGCCTTGCTCACCGAGATCCATCAAAAACCTTTTGAAGAGCAGAAAAGGCTGGTGTCCGACTCCATCAATACCTGGAAGGGGAATTTAGAACAAATCGACGACATGTTGCTGCTGGGGTTCAGGTGGAAGTAATCAAACGGACAGAAGGCCCGTCTGACCGGACGAGTAGGGATTGCACTGATAAGACGGATGAGTCCCGGGTAAGAACACGTGGTTGGCACCCGAAGTGACAGATCTTTTAATTCCGATACACTGTTTTTCCAATACGTATCAGCTATGGTACTTGATCAATCCCTCCATGGGCGATTTGATGATATTGCCGATGGTGTAGCCCTGTTCTTTGGCCACATCCTCCAGCAGCTCGCGGTAATAGTAGCCGATAGAGCCTACTGAATTGACGGGCAGCTGTTTGGCATTGGTGTATTTGGATACCTGTGCCTTAAAGAAATCGCGGAAGCAATCCCGGATGATATCTTTGATATAGCTGTCGTTGTTGTAGGCGGATATGAAAGAAACGATACTGGCCAGGTATTTGCTCGGCATCGGTTTTTTATACACGTTCTCTAAAATGATCTCGCGGTGGTAACCCGCTTTTTCGAAGGCCGCCACCAAATGGGTAGGAAGCTCCCCGTCGAAGTAACGCTGCACGAAGGTCCGGCCAATGGTGGCTCCGCTGCCATGATCGCCAAACAGGTAGCCAACAGAGGGAATGTTCTCCACCACCGATTCGCCGTCATACAGGCAGCTGTTGCTGCCGGTGCCGAGAATACAGGCAATGCCTTTTTCCTTGCCGAACAGTGCCCTGGCCGCAGCCAGCAGGTCGTGGTTCACCTCCGATAAAATATTTCCAAAAGCCAGGTACAATCCCAGCTTCACCACCTGCACCTTATCGGGCGTGGAGCAACCGGCGCCATAATAGGCGATGTGCCTGATGTCGAACAACTGGTCCTGCAATACCGGGATCAGCACATCCTTGATCTCATTGTAAATGTCTTCACTGCTTTGAAAGTAAGGGTTAAAGCCAATGGTTTGGTATTGAAGGATAATGTTCTTGTCTTTTATCAGAACCCAGTCTGTTTTTGTAGAGCCACTATCGGCAATTAATATGGACATGTATGAATGGTGCGTTTTATAGTTTGAAACCAATAACCAGGATATCATCTATCTGCTCGTGATTTCCTTTCCATTGGTTATGCTCAAGTTTAATATTATTTTCCTGTATGGCGAAGCTTTCCGGATTATTTTTTATAAGAAGCTCTTTAAATCGCCTGGTACTGAATTTCTTATTGTTTTCCCCGCCGAACTGATCCGCATAACCGTCGGTAAAAATATAGAAGGTGTCGTCCTCCGCTGCATGGATGGTGTGCGTGGTATAGGCAATGGTATCGTCGCGGTCGGCCTGCCTGGTACCGATCGGGAACTTATCACCTTTGATCTCGGTCAGCACACCTTTGTTCACTACCCACAATGGCCTCATGGCTCCGGCAAAGTCCACGGTTCGGTTGGCATGGTCGATGCGGCAAATGGCAATGTCCATGCCGTCTTTCGACTCCGATTCGTTTTTGTAGAGTACTTCCAATACGCCCTGGTTAAGCTCCATCAGGATCTCCCTGGGATCGGTAATTTTTTGCTCGTTCACAATGCGGTTGAGAATGTTATAGCCAATGAGGCTCATGAAAGCTCCCGGAACACCATGGCCGGTGCAATCGACGGCTGCGATAATGCTGATACCCTTGAAGTGCGTAAACCAGTAGAAGTCGCCGCTTACAATATCTTTGGTAAGGTACAGGATAAAAGACTGGGGCAGGTAACGGCGGATCAGCTCATCGTGTGGTAAAATGGCGTGCTGGATCTTACGCGCATAGGAAATACTATCGGTAATGTCCTTATTCTTCTGGTAGATGATCTGTTCCTGTTTTTTGCGTTCGGTCACATCGGTGTCGATGATGATGAGCTTTTTCAGGATGCCGGCCTCATCGAAGATCGGCGTGAGGGTGGAGGATTCCCACACTTCGCTGCCGTCATCAAGCCTGTTGAGCGCCTCATAGTTCACCGATTTTTTATAATGCACCGCTTCCGCTACAATCGTTTTAATGTCGGGGTAGTTACTGATCTCGAAGATGGTTTCCCCCACATTGCGCTTCAGCTCTTCGAGTGTGATCCGGTTAAGCTTCACAAAGCTCTCGTTCACATACTCCAGCCGGCCTTCCGGGTCGAGGATCAGTACCACGTTATCAGTGCGGCTGGCCACCAGCGACAATTGCTCGAGGGCCACATTTTTGCTTTCAATGATCCTGGCTTGTTGCTCAATTTCCGAGGTGCGCTCATTGACCCGCTGTTCCAGCAAGAGGTTCTCTTTTTGTAAGGACCTTAAGCGGTATTTGACAAACGAATAAATCAGGAAAGAGCCAACGGTCAATACCAGCAGCCAGAACCACCAGCGTTTCCAGATGGGGGTGAGGATCGAAAAGGAATAACCCGCCTCGTCGCTCCATACCTCTTCCTCGTTTCTCGCTTGTACAACGAACTCATAAGCGCCTGGCGAAAGGTTATTGTAATTCACGAGCTTCGCTTCGTTCGAATAATTCCAGGTCTCATCAAAGCCTTTGAGCTGGTACCTGAAGGAAAGCTTGTCGGGATTTTTAAGCCACAGCCCTTTGAAATCGAAGGCCATATTGTTCTGGTTGTAACGGAACTCGATAAGGGAATCGAGTGGAATGGTTTTATAGTTTACCTGCAGGGATTTGATGAAAACGCCGGGCTTCACCGAATCGAGGGCAATGCGGTTGGCCCTGTATACCAGCACGCCGTTGTTGGTGCCGCTGTAAATGATGTTCCCCTGGATAAACACGGCATTGAGGTTGGGCTCCAGGTCGCCCTCGAACAGGTCGTAATAGGTGACGGCATTTGTTTTGGCCTGGATCTTATCGATGCCTTTATCATTGATGGCAAAAACCATATCGTTGAAGGCGACCAGCTGCTGCGGTTGCAGATCCCTCAACCCGTTTTGGGCATTAATGACCGTGAGCGTTTTCCCGTCGTATTTAATGATGCCGTCGGCATTGGTGGTGGCCCAGATCTGGTTGTACTGGTCCTTACAAAGCGAGAAAGCCGTTTGCGAGCTGAGCTTATAGGTTTTGGTCAGGCTGTTGAAGGTGTTGTTCTCAAATACCTGCAGACCGCCGCCATCGGTCGCCACGTAGAGCTTGCCCGCATCGTCGGTAATGGCCGAATACACATAATCGCTTCCCAGGCCTTCGCTCTGTGTGTAGGTATGCTCCACCTTAAAGCTCTTGCGCGCGCCGTCGCGGTCGATCGTGGCTTTGGTGAGGCCTCCGCCAAGCGTGGAAATATAAACGGTATTCGCGCCGCTAAAATGAATCGTGGAGATATTGTCATTGGGCAGCGCATCATCTTTTGAGTTGATGATGATACTTTTCTGATTTTCGGCGCTCAGTACAATAATCCCATTGCCGTAGGTTCCGAACCAGATATCGCCGTCCGGCGATTTGGCCGCGCAGGAGATCGTATATTTGGTAAGATCCTGGATCTTTTCGATCACATAACGCCCTTCGCCGGTCCTCATCACTCTTGATATACCCATCGTGGTACCGATCCAGATCGAGTGATCATTGTCCGTAGCCAGCGCCAGGATCTTGTCGTCCGTCAGGCCTTTGGCGTTATTGATAAAGTCGTAGCGGCGGCCATAGAGCTGGCTCAGGCCTTTTTTGGAGCCCGTCCAGACCTGGTTGGCCTTATCGAAAAATACGGTATTGATAGAAGTACCCTGGATGAGCTTGCTATAGTCGTAGACCGAAAATTTTCCCTCGCTGATCGTGATGATGCCATTCCGTTCTGTGGCGATCGTCAGCTTTTCGGGCACTTCCGACCGGGCGTGAAGCACCGTGCCCAGCGACCAGTTATAGAAAAAAGGAATCCGCTCGATGCGGCTGCTTTTGAGGTTATAGTAGCACACCCCCGAATCCTGCATGGATATAAGCAGGCGCTCGTCGCAGATGCTCACATTCCTGACAATGTTATCGGGCAGGCCGCTGCGGTCGGAAATGATTTTAAATGCCGGCTCGCTTTTGGAAACATCGAGCTGTGTGACGCCGCCATCGGTGCTGCACCAGAGGTGTTGCTTTCCATCGCCCGTCAGGGCGTAGATCACATCATCGCTGAGGCCGTTTTCGCGCGTATAATGGGCCGGCTTTTGAGATTTACTGGCATAGCGGTAAAGCCCCTTTCCATAGGTGCCGATGTAGAGGCTGCCGCCCAGCTCGCAGAAGGAGGTCACCTTGTCTTCATTGTCATCCAGAAGCAGCGAATCCATGTGGCCGCGGTCCAGTGAAAAGACCTTTCCGCCCTTCGTACCGGTCCATACCACGCCGTCTCGGGCAATGAATACGGCGGTGATCTCTTTTTTTGAAAAAGGTTCCATGGCTGTACCCGAGCGCCCATCGAACTTGTAGAGCCCGTTGTTGGTGGCTACCCACAAAAAGCCGGTGGCGTCCTGTGCCATAGCATTGACAGAAATGTCTTTTTTACCTGTAAAGGAAAAATAGTTTTTGACCTGGAGCTGTGAAAACAGACTGGAAGAGAGGAGGAAGGCATAGACGCAAAAGAATACCTGTCTGATCATAGGCGATTACGCTTTAGGCTTTAGGGTCGCTTTCACTTCTACCTTGATTACCGAGGCGATCTTCTGGTTAACCACTTTCGGGATGCTGATGTTATGGTCTTCGAGCGGAACATCAAAGGCCGATTCGATCATGATCTCTTTATCTTTAATGGTGATCTTGCCTTTGATGATCTTTTCCTTATCCGTTCCGTGAATATTGAACGTGCCTTTTACCCGTACCGGGTAGCTGCCGTTTTTGCTGAAATCAATGTCCTCGATGATCTTCCCTTTAAAGGTCGCCGCTTTGTATTTGGAAGTTTCCATGTAATTTTCCTGGAAATGCTCCCGTTGCAGGCCGCTGTTGAATCCTTCAAAGCTTTCGACGGCTACGGAAAACGCGACATTTTTAGTGGAGGCATCCAATACACCGCTGGTTTTGTTGGATTGCGCTTTGATAAGCTCCAGGGGCGCTTCGGAAGTAAATTTCGTCATGCCGTCCTTACAAACAGACACCTGGGAATGCAGCAAGGGCGAAGCAAGGAAGAGAAGCATCAAAAGAAAAGCTTTCATAAATCAGGATTAGAATGTATGCCGGGCAAAAACCTATGCCCTGAGCCTAAAGAGTAAATATAAGGATTTTCGTGTATAAGCGGCAGACAAAATTTATAGGGGTATTCAGCCGGTCAGGTCTTTTTTGTTATCTTTAACCCCTATGTTTCATTTGTCCCTTTTGCTATACCATTTCTTTCAAAAACGCAAAACGGTTTTCATAGGATTGGTGCTGATCTGTTGCGGGGTACTCGGTTTCCTGGCCTCGAAGATCAGGCTGGAAGAAGATATTACCCGTTTTGTACCTTCCGATAAGAACTCACGTTCCATTAATTCCATCCTGGAGAATTTAAAATCAAAGGATAAGCTCATCCTGCATTTTTCAGTGGCTAAGCCTGAGCAGGCCGATCAGATGGTGGAAGTCGCGGATTCTGTACATGCGGCTTTGATTAGAACCCTGAAACCGGCCGATTACAAAGACCTCACCTTCAAAATAGAAGACGACCGCATGCAGCAGGTCTACGACCTGTTTTACCGTAACCTGCCTCTGTTCCTCGAAGAAGGGGATTATGCCAGGATCTCAGGCCTCATCAACCGCGACAGTATTGCCGCCACACTCAAAAAAGATTACGATGTGCTGCTTTCTCCTTCGGGTATGGTGCTTGGAAAGTACATACAGCGCGACCCGCTTAGCTTTACGCCCATCGCCCTCAAAAAGCTCCAGGGCATACAGCTCGACGAGAACTTCGAAACCTATAACGGACATATCGTTACCAAAGATCACAAACACCTCCTGCTGTTCATAACACCGGCGCACCTGCCAAACGATACCAAAGGCAATGCCCATCTGATTCGCAGTGCCGATAGCATTGCCGGCCAGGCCAATCTGAAAAGTACAATCGTTAAAACAGAACCTTTCGGCGCAGCGATGGTGTCTGCCGGAAATGCAGAACAGCTGCGGAAAGACAGCCTCTATACCACGAGCATTGCGGTAATTCTCATCGCGCTGATTTTAGGTTTTTATTTCAAAAACCCGTTGGTCACCGTCTTCATTCTCTTCCCGGTGGCTTTCGGGATGGTGTTCGCGCTGGGCCTGTTGTTTGTATTCAAAGGCGTGGTGTCTGCTATTGCCATTGGAGCAGGAGCCGTGGTGCTGGGTATTGCCATTAATTATTCCCTGCATTTTTTCACACACTACAAGCATACGCGCGACGTCAAAACCGTTTTGAAAGACCTGACGCTGCCCATGCTGATTGGCTGTACCACGACGGTGGGAGCCTTCCTGAGCTTGCTGTTTGCCAAGTCGGAGGCCCTGCATGATTTCGGCTTGTTTGCCGCTTTTTCACTCATCGGAGCGATGTTATTTTCTATCATCGTGCTTCCTCATTTATTGCGTTTCAGTTTCAGGAAGGATGTTTCGGCTCCGGCACCCGTCATGACCGGCCGCGACGAAAGCGCCGATCCGGAAGCCAGGAACGATCCTGCACATAAAAACTGGATCGACCGGATCACTTCTTACCGCTACGATAAAAATAAAGTGATCGTGCTGTCTGCTTTCCTGCTGACGCTTGTATTTGCCTGGTTTGCACGTTCCGTTTCCTTCGATAGCGACATGAACCGCATGAGCTTTATGACGGACAAGCTGCGGGCTGCTGAAAAGCACCTCGATGACGTCAATCATTTTGCAGCCCGCTCTGTGTATGTATTCAGCAACGGCGCCACGCTCAATGAAGCCCTAGACAATAACCAGAAGGTGTCGGCCAGGCTGCAGGAGCTGAAAGCCAAAGGCCTCATTAAAAAATATTCTTCGGTGAGCGCTTTGTTCATGTCGGAGCAGGAGCAGAAGAGCCGGATTCAACGCTGGAATACCTTTTTTACGGCGGCTAAGAAAGACTCCCTGAAGAAACAGCTCATCGAGGCCGGCCTTGCTTATAAGTTCAAAGAGAACGCTTTCGGGTCGTTTTATAGACTGTTGGAGGAAAGCCCAACGACCTTATCTGTGGCGGATTCCGATACCCTGTCGAAGCTGTTGTTCAAGGAGTGGGTAGGGAAGGTGAACGGAAAACCGACAATCATCAACCACATCAAAGTAGAGGCGGAGAACCGTCCCCTTATCTATGAAGCCTTCGGCGACGACCCGAATGTGGTGGTATTCGACAAGCAGAACCTGACGGCGAAATTCGTAGAGGTGATCAGCTCCGATTTCAATACCATCCTGCTCATCACCTCTATCCTCGTATTTGGGTTCATGCTGCTGAACCACGGCCGCATTGAGCTGGCCGTGATCAACTTCCTGCCTATGTTCATCAGCTGGCTCTGGATCCTCGGGATCATGGCCCTGTTCGGTATACAGTTCAATATCATCAACATCATCATCTCTACCTTTATTTTCGGCCTGGGCGACGATTACAGCATCTTTATCATGGATGGCCTGCTCACCGAATACAAGTACGGCAAAAAGAACCTCGACTCTTTCAAATCGTCTATCCTCTTATCGGCCCTCATTACCATCATCGGCATCGGGGTGATGGTCTTTGCCAGGCACCCGGCCCTCAAATCCATTGCGCTCATTACCATCATCGGGATGATCTGCGTGGTCTTTATTTCCTTCATCGTGCAGCCTTTGCTGTTTAACCGGATGGTGCTGAACAGACGCTACAAAGGCAAACTGCCTTATACGGCCAAATACATCCTCATTACCATTGTCGGCTTCATCGGCTTTGTGCTGGGCTCCCTGTTTATTACATTCTGCGGGTTGATCCTCTTTACCATTTTCCCGGCAAAGCGGGCAACGCGCAAGCTGATTTTTCATTATATCATTGTTTATGTCTTCCGCACGGTATTGGCCAGTTTTGTGAATGTGAAGAAAACCATCGTGAATACCGCAGGCGAAACGTTCCGGAAGCCTGCCGTGATCGTGGCCAACCACCAGTCTCACATCGACCTGGCGCTTACCCTGCAGCTCTATCCCAAGATGATTGTGTTTACGAATGATTGGGTCTACAACTCTCCTTTCTATGGCTGGATTGTGAAGCTGGCCGATTATTACCCGGCTTCCGAAGGCTATGAAAAAAGCCTGGTGAAGCTTGAAGCCCTGGTAAAAGAAGGGTATTCCATTCTTATTTTCCCGGAGGGCACGCGCAGTGTGGACGGCGAGATTCACCGCTTTCACAAAGGCGCTTTCCTGCTGGCAGAGCAGCTGAAGCTGGACATCATTCCTTTGCTCATTCATGGGGCGGGTGATGCGGTGACGAAACATGATTTTCATTTCAAGGACGGCGCACTCACCGTGAAGGTCCTGCCGAGGATCACACCGGATAATGCATCTTTCGGAAGCACTTACCAGGAGCGCACGAAGCAGATTTGCGCCTACATGCGCCGGGAATACGCGCTCCTGCGCGAAGAGTTTGAGCCGGTAAGCTATTACCGTTCCCGCCTCATCCGCAACTACATTTACAAAGGCCCGGTGCTGGAATGGTACTGCCGCATCAAAACAGCCCTGGAGGGCAATTATGCCTTGTTTGAAAGCCTGATGCCCAAACAGGGGCAGATCGTAGATGTGGGCTGCGGCTATGGCTTCCTGCCATATATGCTCATGTATAAAGGCCGTCAACGTACGATCCTGGGTGTAGATTACGACGACGATAAAATTGCCGTGGCGGATAACTGCGTAGACAAATCGGAGAAGCTTTCGTTTGCCGTAGGTGATGTCACTAATTTTGAGTTCCCGGAAT
Organism: Hydrocarboniphaga daqingensis; assembly: GCA_943362175.1. Lineage (GTDB taxonomy): Bacteria > Bacteroidota > Bacteroidia > B-17B0 > Aurantibacillaceae > UBA4416. Next base: position 62,626 of record CALRIU020000012.1, read on the forward strand.
CGGATGGCTTTATCATCAGCGATGTCTTGCATTACCTGAAAGAAGAGCAGCAGGTGCAGGTGATCCGCAATTGCGTGGCTAAGCTGAAACAAGGTGGTGTGCTGGTGATCCGCGATGCGGACAAGGACATTGCCACCCGGCAGAAAGGCACCTGGTATACAGAGTTCATGAGTACGAAAGTATTCGGCTTCAATAAAACACAAACCGACGGATTGCATTTTGTGAGCGGCGCGCTGATTAAGGATACCATTGCCACGTTTTCTCATCTAAAGCTGGAGGTGATCGATAATACCAAGCTGACTTCCAATATTATCTACGTAGCGAGGTATGTGTAGGCGTTAGGTCAATTTGTCATTGTGTTCGGTTGTTCGTCACGCCGCGTCGGGACCGTCGGGAGCCAATAGAACAAGCTCGGAACACTTCCCGATACGATGCTAGCAAAGAGGTGGCAAGCATCACCAGAAGTGACAGGATAATCTTCCGGTCAGCCCGGGTGTTGTTTCGCCTGCCCGTCCGTACCGGCACGGGCGGAACGTTTCTCGTGGCGATGGCCTATCGGCTGCGTAGCCGGCAGAGCATAGAGTAACGCAGATTTACTGGCTAAAAAGTGTTGAACAACAGATTCGTAAAATAAGCGTATCTTTGCGGAAAATTTAAAAAAGGGGGTATTTTATACCCGACAGCAGACATGAGGAAAATAGTAGAATACCGCAAGCTTTTGGGAGTTGATAAGGACGTGACAGTAAGTGAGCTGAAAAGCCTGTACAGGAATTTTATGAAGGAGTATCATCCGGATAAGATCCAGGATAACGAGCAGCTGAAAGAAGAGGCGGAGGAGAAGAGCAAGCGCATCATTGAGGCTTACCATTTTCTGGTAAGCATAGCGCCCGAAACCATTGAGTCTACACGCGAAGCCTATACCCATACCACCACCAATTCGCAGATCGCCGACATTACCTATACCGGTAAGCGCCTGCGCATCGATTTCCAGGACGGAACAGGATATGAATACTACGGTGTCCCTGAAAATACCTATGTGAAGCTCATCAATGCCGACTCGCAGGGACGCTTTGCCCGCAGGCATATCTATACATCTTTCCTGTACAGAAATGTAAATAAAGGTGTGGTAAAGGCATGATCGTAGATAAGTATATTGCCCAATCGGGTTATACGTCGCGCCGCAAGGCGATTGTGCTCATTGAAGAGAAGCGTGTGAAAGTGAACGGCAAGGTGGCAACACTTAAAACACCCGTGAATGAAGGCGACACGGTTTTGATTAACGGCGAGAAGTTGAAGGTGACGCCGTTTGTTCCTACTTACATTGCTTATCACAAGCCCAAAGGCATTGAGTGTACCACCGAAAAAATCCCCAATAACATCATCGATGCCATTAATCATCCGCAAACGATCTACCCGGTGGGCAGGCTCGATAAGGATTCGGAAGGCCTGATCCTGCTGACCAATCATGCGGAGCTCATCCATGCGATAGCCAATGCGGGAGCGGAACACGAAAAGGAATACATCGTGACCCTGAACCTGCCGGTGCGTACTGCTTTTTTAAACGATATCGCACAGGGTATTGAAATCATGGGAGAGAAAACAAAACCCTGCCTGGTAAGCCGGGAGCCCAATGCCAAAAGGATCTTCCGGATTGTGCTCACGCAGGGGATGAACCGCCAGATCCGCAGGATGTGTAATGCCTTTAATTACCAGGTCCTCAAACTCCAACGCGTACGTATCATGCACATCACGCTCGGCAAGCTGAAAAGCGGAGAATGGCGCGACCTCACGGCGGAGGAATTAGAAGAACTTCTGATCCAGACCGGAAGCTCTGCCAGGGCGGCATCCTCCTGATTTCTGGCTTTCCCCCATTTGTATTTTGATAAATTAAAAACTATATTTGGTTAAGAACTAAACACTATCACACAGGACGTCTATATGAAGATTTATACCCATCAAGCCACGCAGTCCACGCCCTATATCTATTTTGACCCAACTACGGGCCGGCTTGACATCATGGGAAGGTCTATCCCTGAAAATTCGGTGGCTTTTTATAAACCTTTATTTGAAGCCCTTGACAGCTATTCCGGAAATCCGGCCAACGGCATCCACGCCACCATTCAGCTGGAATATTATAACAGCAGTTCTTCGGTATGCATCCTCAACCTGCTGAAAAAGCTGGAGGCCTTAAAAGACAAAGTGGCCGAAATTACGATCGAATGGCATTACGAGGAGGAAGATGAAGATACGCTGGCTGCCGGAAATAATTTCCAGGCCATCATCAGCCTGCCGATTAAGCTGGTGAAAATATCAGAACAATAATTTACCGGTTTTTACCTTAAAATCCTGAAACACAGTCCTGCCTCAATGGCCATGCCATCGACAGAGGTAGAATAATTTTGCCCCACTGTGTTTCCTTTTATTTGTTTGGGAGAGGTCGTGCCTGTATAGGAGCTCACCATGCCGAAAGCACCCAGGCGTTTCCAGAAATAATAACGGGCCTTTGTGCCAAAGCGCAGAATGCTGCCCGATGCGTTGTACTGCTGGTCGATGTCGCTTTGCTTATTCGTATAATTGACGGTAAACAATCCTGTGGAAAGGAAGACGGAAAGGTCGAGGCGCTTGTTCACAAATACGTGATAGTTCACATCAACCGTCAGCTCGTTGGTGAACATCTTCATGGTATTATCCGTGGCTTCCGCGTTATAGAACCTGGAGGCATTCACTTTAAAGATATCCGTACCGGCGCTCATACCAATACCCAGCCGTTTGGTTAAGGCATATTCAATGATGAGCGGGTCCCGGTCGCCGCAGATAAATTCGGAGTGCATCAGCACCGGCTTGCTGCCGCTGATATCGTTGGTGGTATAATTGGCAAAGGTAGAGCCTTCGGAAACGCTGATCAACAGGGAGCCTTTCCGGTAGCATTGCGCGTCGGCAGAAACAGGGGCGAAACAGGCAAGGGAACAAACAACTAACAGGGCCCGGGAGTAGAATTTTACCATGGTATTATGTTTTGTTATACCAAATATAGGGATTTTTCGGAGATGACAAAATGGATTGTATCATCAACTTAATGTAGAACTGCGTGAAGGCTTGACCCTTTAGGTAAATGCCCTGATTATAATTGGCATACATCTCGATACATCCGTCATGCCGCTGTGCGCTCCATGCCGGACACTCGATGTGACATCTAAACCTGTACGCTCTTTTTATCACGGATATTAATAGTACATTTGTAAATCTGACACATCATGAAATTTTCCGAATATCCTATCATCCCCGAAATAAAGCAAAGCCTTGAGGAATCAGGCTTTAAGCGCCCTACCGATATCCAGTTCAAAGCCATTCCCAATATCCTGAACGGCGAAGATGTGCTGGCCATTGCCCAAACGGGCACAGGTAAAACCGCCGCTTTTGCCATTCCTATTCTTCACCTGATCTCTAAAGCCGGCGTCGACCAGGGCATCCGTGCCATTGTGATGGTGCCCACGCACGAGCTGGCTATCCAGATCACAGAGGTATTCCATACCCTCGGGAAATATACCGGTGTGAGAACCCTGGGCATTTTTGGCGGTGTCGACCAGGACCCGCAGATCCGTGAGCTGGAAAACGGGGTGGATATTTTAGTGGCTACTCCGGGAAGGCTTTTCGATCTCGCCAGTCAGCGCTACATCCATTTACGCGACGTCAAAGTTTTGGTGCTCGATGAGGCTGATCTGATGCTGGACATGGGATTTTATAAGGATATCGAGGACCTCATTAAATACCTGCCGCGCAAACGGCAGACCTTGTTTTTTTCGGCCACCATCAATGAAAAGATCAAGAAGCTGGCTTATTCTCTGGTACACAGCAGTGCCATCCGCATCCAGATCTCCCCGAAAGATCCTGTATCGAAAAACGTGACACACTCTGTGATGTTTGTGAACATGGACGACAAGCGCTTTTTCCTGGAGCGGATCGTCAACGAAAATCCAGGGGCCAGGATCCTGGTATTTGTGAGAACCAAAGTACGGGCGGAGCGCGTGTATGAAGCGATGAAGCGTGTGAAGATCGACAGCCTCACCATGCACGGCGGCAAAGACCAGGACAGCAGGCTGGAGGTGATGTCGGAGTTCAAAAACGGAAACGTAAAATTGCTCATCGCCACGGATGTGAGCGCACGCGGCGTGGATATTGCGAATGTGGATTACGTGATCAACTACGACCTGCCGGAAGTGGCCGAAAACTATGTACACCGCGTAGGCCGCACGGGCAGGGGGAATAACAAAGGTGTGGCGGTTTCGTTTTGCAGTCCCGAAGAAAAGCCTGTCCTGGAAGAGATCGAAGCCTTTATGGATAAGAAAATCCATGTGCTGGAGGTGAAAAAAGCCGATTACTCGGAAACACTGGCACTTACCGATGATGGAAATGACAACTGGCGTAAGCTGATCCAGGATGCCGAGCAGGAAGATAAAAAATACAAAGGCAAAAAAAATAAGAAGAAGTAGCTCCGGCTCCGCTCAGCTAGCAATTCGATTGCCTTTAGCCAGCGGATTGTTTCAGCTGTCTGCTTCAGCCCGTTTGCGGTGGCTGAGCGTAGCCAAAGCCCCGTATAAGGCATATCCGGTGCTGTTGATTCAGCGGATTCAATACCCACCTCATCGAATGTAAACATCATATTAAATTCTACATCCGATTCATAACTGAAAATTAAATTACCTGAACGCTTTCATCGTTTAATGGTAACACAGAGGTTTACATGAGTTCACTTTATGCAGGTATTTTTGAAAAAAAAACCTATGAAGAAAAACATCTACCTCTTTTCAGGCCTCTTATTGGCCGGGCTTACGTCAAAGGCGCAGGTCTCCTTTCAAAACAGATCACATTCACCAACCTTTGTCAACATCAGCACCGCCAACTTTCCGGGCGTTCAGGCTTTTTCGCTGGTAGGATCGGCAGATACCCTGCCTCAGTCAACCACGTTTAGATTTGGCGGCTCGGCAGACGGCGCCGGGATCCTGAAAAACAGCAACGGTACTTATACCTATTTATTAAACCACGAGGATAATTTTTCCGTATCGCGGATCACCCTCGATAATACCTTCAAGCCTGTAAAAGGCGAGTACCTGTTAAACTCAAACGGCGGCATGTGGCGCTTATGCTCTGCCACCATGGCCACACCGCAAACACACGGCTTCGGCCCCCTGTTCCTGACTTGTGGTGAAACCAGCGTGGAGTCGATGACGCACTACCTCAATCCCTACGGACCTGCCATCACCGATTCTACGACTTCAGCGAATACAACCCTGGCCAGCGGACTTGGAAAATGGAATGCCGAAAATGCATTGCCTTTACCGGTAGCTACCTATCCCGGCCAAACCATTATCCTGATCGGCGATGACGATTCGGGAACGAATGGCGGCCAGGTAGTGATGTACAAAAGTAACGGTGTGGGTAACCTGAACAGCGGGACTTTATATGTATTACGCCGGGTCGATCAGAACCAGCGTGAGCGCGACGTTCCGGTGGGTACCTTTGTGAATGTGGAGTTTGTGGCTATCCCGAATTACATGACCATGACAGGAGCACAGCTGGATACATATTCCAATACGACCCTGAAAAGCATCAAGTTTCAGCGTGTGGAAGACCTCGATTACCGCAAGGGAAGCCCCAATGCGGCGCGCCAGATCTTTTTCAATGCTACCGGCCAGGTCAATTCAGATACAACAGACAGAACGCTCTGGGGCCGTGTGTATGAGCTCCAGCTGGATTCCTTGAACCCGTTAACCGGGAAGCTCAGGTGCATTTTGAACGGCGATGATAAAAACCCTGCTAATGCGGCCCGCGTATTATACCAGCCGGACAACATTTGTGTAACCGAAGATTACGTCTATGTTCAGGAAGATCCTAACGGATACGTATTCGCGGGCTCAGCGCCTTATATACATGATGCCAACATCTACCAGTACGATATTCAGACGGCCGGCTTCAAGCAGCTGCTTGGCCTGGACCATCACCGTGGCCTTCCTTACCTGGATAGCGCCATCTATAACCAGAATGCCACAGGAACCGGTTATGCCCGCAGCGGTATCGGAAGCTGGGAGTTCGGAGCGATGGTAGACGTGTCTGCTGAAACAGGCGTCGACAATGCCTTCGTGTTATCCTTACAGCCGCACTCCTGGAGAAGCCCGGTATTTGCCGGTGTTGACGGAGGTACAAAACGTACCACCGAAAACCAGGGAAGCTTACTCATCACCCTCACAGGTGTGCCACGTGTGAAAGCCAAAGCGCCTGTTGTATCCTCTGCTATGATTTGCGCCGGCTCCCCGGCTGTTCTCAAGGCCTCACAGGGATCGACCTTCGCTTCGACAAACGGTACTGCCTATAAATGGTATACGGTTGCTACCGGGGGAACGCCGGTATTTACAGGCACAACCTTCACAACGCCGTTTTTAAATGCCAATGCCACTTACTATGTTGAATCCTTTGTTTCCGGAAATGCAAGCTCTGCGCGTACAGCAGTAACTGTTACTGTAACGGCAGCACCTGTGCAGCCTACCATTACACAAAACGGAGGCACACTGGTGTCGAGCGCTACCACAGGCAACCAGTGGTACAGGAATGGTGTCTTACTAACCGGCGGAACAAGCCAGACCTTAACGATCAGTCAAAGCGGTTATTATTCGGTATCTGCCAGGACGGGTTCGTGTGTGTCTCCTGTATCCAATGATGTATTTGTAGCAATCACAGGCATCGAAGAGATCAGCGCCATGGATGAGATGAACATTTTTCCTAATCCGAACGACGGAACCTTTGTGATCAACTTCAATACGAACGAAGCCAGTGAGCGCCTGCATGTGCGGATCGTGAATGCCGTTGGCCAGATCGTGTACGAAGATACTGCAGAGAAATTCAACGGGAACTACTCCAAAAAAGTTCAGCTGAATGATAAAGCCGCCGGAGTATACCATGTGACTTTATATACCGATACCAAAGCGTACAAAAAAACAATTTCAACACACTAATTCATCACTCCTCTGAAAGCAGGGAACAGGCCACTGTTCCCTGTCTTTTCATTTAATACCACCGCGTTTGAAAACAAAAAACACCTTTATTTTTATCCTGCCCTTTGCGTTGGCTACCATTTATTGTTTGTCTTCGTTTACGGAGCCGGAGGTGGAAACGCCTTCTGCAAAACAGGTAAAGCTGCAATTTAAAAACCAGTGCGATTCTTTTTCGAAGGAACTTTCGGGACTCAACCGCTTGATCGCCTTGTACAAAACCGATACTTTGCAGCTTCCGGCGCTCCGGGCGGGCTATCAGGCTTCGCGTATTCACTACAAGCGCGCTGAGGCCTTGCTGGAATATTATTTTCCGGCGACCGCCAAAATGCTCAATGGCGCACTCGTCAATGAATCGGACGAGGAAGAGGGTACGCAGCTCATCATCGAGCCGGAAGGCTTACAGGTGGTGGAAGATATTTTATTTTCCGCTAAGCCTTACGAGCAGATCAGCCTGCTTGAAACACACGGCAAGAGGCTCCTCGCCGTGAGCAACCGGCTCAGCAACCTGAGCGATGCCTCGCCCTTCGGCGATTTTCAGATCATGGATGCCCAGAGAATGGCATTGATCCGTATCATGACCTTATCCATCATCGGTTTCGATTCCCCGGCATCCGGCAATGCCCTGAAAGAAACGGAGGCGGAACTGGCAAGCATCCGATCTGTCGTAACATGCTATGAGCCGGTGTTCTTGCAGAAAAATAAAACCTTGTATCAAATCATAAACAGGCAATTAGAGCAGAGCATCGCTTATCTCAAAACAGCGCAGAGCCTCGATGAGCTTAATAAATATGTGCTGATCAGGCAATACCTCGATCCATTGTATGCCTCTCTTACCCGCATCATGCCGGCCTTAAACATTGAGGTGCTCGATCTTCCATCGCCGATCCGCTTAAATGCCGGCAGCATTTTCAGTAAAGCGGCTATTAATACCAATTACTATAATCCCTATAATACCCCTTTAAGCCGCGAAGCAATTCAATTGGGAAGAATCCTTTTTTTCGATCCTGTGTTGTCCGGCAACAACCAGAGAGCCTGTGCGTCCTGCCACGATCCGAAGCTGGCTTTTACGGATAATCTCGCAACCAGCAAAGCCTTTGGCCTGGAGGGAAAGTTGTCGCGGAATGCGCCAACGGTTATCAATGTGGGCTTCCAGGCCAATTACTTTTACGATTCCCGTTCCAATTACCTGGAAGACCAGATCAGGGCGGTGACTAACAACCAGCATGAGCTGCATGGCGATCTGCTGAAATCGGCCGAGAAATTAAAAAGCAGTCCGGAGTATGTGACGCTGTTTAAAAAAGCGTACAAAGGCGGACCCGATACGGTGATCAGCGTGCTGTCCATCATCAAAGCCATTTCTTCCTACGAAAGAAGCCTGGTGGCGATGGATTCAAAATTTGATCAGAACATCCGCCGCGAAAAAAATACAATGACCAAAGAGGAGATCAGAGGTTTCAATTTGTTTATGGGAAAAGCAGAATGTGCTACCTGTCATTTTATGCCCATGTTCAACGGGACGGTACCACCGGCCTATACCAAAACCGAGTGGGAGATCCTGGGGGTTCCAACGAAAGCAGATACGGTGAATGCAGTCATTGACTCCGATCCCGGAAGATTTGCCGTGAACGGTATGCAACTGAATAGGTATGCCTTTAAAACCACAACCCTGCGCAACGTGGCACTGACGGCCCCTTATATGCACAATGGCGTTTACAAAACACTGGAAGAGGTGGTGGATTTTTATGCCCGTGGCGGTGGGAATGGTATTGGTATGACGCTCGAAACACAAACCCTGCCTTTTGACAAGCTGGAATTATCTGCACAGGATCGGAAAGACCTTATTGCTTTTTTAAAAACACTGACCGACACGGCAGGCTGTACGGCTGTACCTTCGCGCCTTCCGGCTTTTCCGGATAAGGAGTTGAACAAACGAAAAACAGGCGGGGAGTATTAATCAATCCGTTTCAGCCAATCGATCGCTTCCTCTTTGGAATTGAATAAGCGGGTAGGGCGGCTGGGCTTATTGATCTTGAGGTAGCCGTTCCCAATGATGCGCAGGGCCAGCCCTTTGATGACAAAAGCATCTGCTTTCAGCACCTCCGATACCTCTTTGGAGGCTGTATACTCACGGGCTTCTTTGCTGAACGTATTGTCTTCGCTGCAAACGACCAATAGAGACGGTTTAAAGCGGCCGCTGAGCTTCTTAAATATGCTCACCATATTCCTGGCATCGCCGACACCTCCGCTAAACCCGTTTTCGAAATGAAGCTCAATGATATTGTCGGGCCGCATGAACAGTCTGTATCCCGGGAAGCGGTATACCTCCGAAGAATCCATAAGCTCTATGCCGGGTTCCTGTACCATGTTATCAATTAAAGATACTAATAAGAATAGAGGAATGCTCCCCGTTTTTTAGCTGATCATTTTCAGAAAATCATTTTCATTGATGATTTTCACTCCCAGCGATTCCGCTTTCTTTAATTTTTCCGGGCCCATGTTATCACCCGCCAGTACAAAGCTGGTCTTTTTGGAAATGGATCCTGAGTTTTTTCCGCCATTCAGCTCGATCATTTCTTTATACTGGTCGCGGCTGTGCAGCGCAAAGACACCGCTGATCACAAAGGTCAGGTCTTTCAGCCTATCGGTTGTGTTCCGGTGCTGCTCTTCACTTACCGCAAATTGCAGGCCGGCAGCAATCAAACGCCCGATGATGGTTTTATTTTGCGGCTCGGAAAAATAACGGTGCAGGCTCACGGCAATAATTTCACCCACCTCGTCGATGGCGAGGAGCTCCTCTTTCGTAGAGTTTAAAAGCACATCCAGCGACCTTACTTTTTTGGCGATTTTTTTGGCGGTGGTTTCTCCCACATGCCTGATGCCAATGGCATACAGGACGCGCTCGAAAGGCACCTGCTTGCTGGCCTCAATGCCCGCAATCAGGTTCTGGGCCGATTTCTCCGCCATACGCTCCAATGGAAGCAATTGCTCTTTTTTCAGATCATACAGATCGGCGATGTTATGAATCAGGCCCGCATTGAAAAGCTGCACGATGGTTTCGCCGCCGAGGCTGTCGATGTTCATAGCGCGGCGCGATACGAAATGCTCGATGCGCCCGATCACCTGTGGCGGGCAGGCATTCTCGTTCGGGCAGAAATGGTTGGCTTCGCCCGGATTTCTTTCCAGGGCAGTACCGCATTCGGGGCAGTTGTGGATGTATTCCGTTTTCACCGAATCGGCTTTGCGCTGAGTCATGTCCACGCCTATAATTTTCGGAATGATCTCTCCGCCTTTTTCTACAAATACCTGGTCGCCGATGCGCACATCCAGCTTCTCGATGATATCGGCATTGTGCAGGGAAGCGCGTTTTACGGTCGTACCACCCAGGGGAACCGGTTTTAAATTAGCCACCGGCGTAATAGCGCCCGTACGGCCCACCTGGTAGGAAATGCTTTGCAGCTCGGTACTTACCTGTTCTGCTTTAAACTTATAGGCAATGGCCCAGCGCGGCGATTTGGCGGTGAAGCCAAGGTTTTTCTGGAGCCTGATATCGTTTACCTTGATCACGATGCCGTCCGTATCGTAGGGAAGGTCGAAGCGTTTTTTATCCCAGTGTTCAATAAAGGCCAGCACCTCATGGATGCCAGTGCAAAGCCTGGCTTCTTCGGAGACGCGGAATCCCCAGGACTTGGCAGCCTGGATGCTTTCGAAATGCGTTTTGAAAGGCAGGTTTTCACCAAGCACATTGTATAAAAAACAATCCAGACGGCGCTTGGCCACCTGGCCAGAATCCTGCATTTTCATGGTGCCCGAGGCTGCGTTTCGAGGGTTGGCCATGACGGTTTCCCCGATCTCTTCGCGCTCTCTGTTAATGGCATCGAACACCGGACGTGGCATATATACCTCGCCTCGAATCTCGAAGCGCGGGAGGAAGTTGCCATGCAACTTCAAAGGCACGGACTTGATGGTTTTGGCATTGGTGGTCACCTCGTCGCCCTGCACCCCATCGCCGCGCGTGATCGCCTGCACCAGTTTTCCCTCTTCATAAATTAAGCTGATGGAAAGCCCGTCGAATTTCAGCTCGCAGACATATTCGATCTGTTGCCCGTCTGTGGTATGTCCCAGGCCTTCACGCACCTTGCGGTCGAAGTCGATCATGTCTTCCATACTGTAGCTGTTGCTGAGTGACAGCATCGGGTACTGGTGCTTTACCGCGTTGAAAACTTTGGTGATCTGCCCGCCCACGCGCTGGCTCGGAGAATCCGGCGACAGGAGCTCGGGAAATTGTTTTTCGAGGGCAATGAGCTCCTCCAGCAATTTATCGAATTCAAAATCGCTGATGGTAGGATTGTCTAAGGCGTAATAATTATAATTGTGCCTGTTGAGTTCGGCAGAAAGTTCCTGGATTTTGTGCTGGGCGTCGGTAGCTGTCATAGTGTTTGCAAATCTTTAACAAATTAGTTATTTTTGAATGGAATAACGATGTAAATTTGTAAACAAAATTTCAATTTCACACCCTTGAAAAAAATTGTTCTTCATAGTTTTTTTTCGCTGATTGTTTTCACCTATGTGTTTTCGTCGGTGGGTGTGCGCCTGGTAGCGCATTATTGCGGAGGAGCCCTCGAAAAAATTTCCCTGTTCTCGAAGCCTGCCAGCTGCTGCGGCGGAGAGGAGGAAGAGGAGTCCAGCGACTGCTGCACCAACGACAGCAAGCATGTTGCCTTTCAGAAAGACTTTACCTTTTATACCCTGGTTTCCGAATACAAGGTGCCGGTTCAGCAATTGTTTTTGATGGAACCTACGCGCATCAGCTTCCTGCTGCATGACGCCCCCTGTTCCCTGTTTTTGACCAACCCGCAAAACCATCCGCCCGACCTGGTGCAGGATGATATTGTTCAGTACAGTGTTTTAAGAATTTGATGGTTCTTGAAGGCTTCTGTTACCCTGTCTACACTTTTCCTGGTTCATCGTTCATTTGAGTAAGCGTCTTCGGTTAAGTGTTGATTCTATCATAACGGAAACCCGCGACAGGGATGTGAAGGGTTTAGCCACCGCAGCCCGCCTGTCTCTTACGGGCGAGGAGGCCGTAGCGAAGCGTAGCCCGTAACAGCCCGGCCCGTAGGGGTCGCCCAAATCATCAGGCGGATAAGCAGCCTGATGATGCACTGTAAAACACAAACAAAAATCTTTAAATTATAAATCATGAAAACCATCATCATTCTATTCATAAGCATTCTATTTTCTGTAAAGCTCCAGGCGCAGGTGCTTACCTCAACCGTATCCGTAAAAGGAAACTGCGGGGAGTGTAAAGAGCGCATTGAAAATGCCGCCGACATCAAAGGCGTGAAAACCTCAGCCTGGGACGAAAAAAAACAGATCATCACCGTTACCTACGATTCAAAAAAAGTAACGCTGACCGAGATCGAAAAAGCCATCGCCGGATCGGGGCATGAAACAGGGCATGAGAAAGCAGACCTCAAAGCCTATAAGGGCCTGCCGGCCTGCTGCCAATACGAGAACGGAGAGTGTAAGAAAAAATAGGCGCCTATGAAAAAGCTATGCCTGGCCCTTTTAGGGCTTATGAGCGCTTTTCATGGAGTGTCGCAGGTAAGAGGAAGGATTCTTGAAGTTGGACCTAAAAAAGACACCACGGCAATTCCCGGTGTGATCCTCTTTTGGGAAAATACTTCCATCAATTCTGTGACGAATGAAAACGGCGTTTTTATCTTACAAACCAGTCCTGAAACGAAGAGGCTCGTGATCCGCGCTACCGGCTATGATCCGGATACGCTGCTCATCAAAGACACCACAAAGTTCATTACCCTGGTGCTGAAAAGCGGGATCAACCTGAACGAGGTCGATGTGGTCTATGAAACCACAGGGACCGAATTATCCTACATGAACCCCATCAAGGTGGAAACGCTGAATGAGCGCTCGCTTATGAAAGCCGCCTGCTGCAACCTTTCCGAAAGCTTTGAAACCAACCCGAGCGTGGATGTAAATTTTGCAGACGCCGTCACCGGTACCAAACAAATCCAGATGCTGGGGCTTTCGGGGCAGTATGCGCAGATCACCAAGGAGAACATGCCTTACCTCAGGGGCCTCGCCAATGGTTATGGGCTGAGCTTTATTCCGGGCACCTGGATCCAGTCCATTCAATTGAGCAAAGGCGCCGGATCCGTGGTGAACGGCTACGAAAGCTTTACCGGGCAGATCAATACCGAATTGCAGAATCCGGAAACCTCCGACCGCCTGAACTTCAATACCTATGTGAACGAGAATGCCCGGAATGAGTATAACCTCAACCTGAAGCACCGCTTCAACGATAAATTTGCCGTGGGCATTTTATCACATGCCAGCTTCAATCCTTTGGTGCAGGACCTCAATCAGGATGGCTTTGCCGATATTCCCATTGGCAAGCAGTACAACATCATGAACAAGTACAGCTATAATTCGGGCAAAGGCTTCGAGGCCCAGTTTGGCGGCGCTTACCTCCGCGATGAGCGGAAAGGCGGCATGTTCCGCTCAACCGTGCCATCGGATACGGTTCCTTTATACGGCATCGAACTCCGGAATGCCAAATGGGAGCTGTATAGCAAAACCGGTTATGTGTTTAAGAAAAAGCCCGGAACCAGTATGGGTCTGCAATTATCTTACCTCAACCATGAGCAGCATAACCTGTATGGACTGAACAGCTATAGTGGTTTGCAAAAGACCTTTTATGCCAATTATATTTTCCAGGGCATTATTAAATCAACGAGCAATACCTATAAGCTTGGCGCCAGCTATATGAACGATGTGGTAGATGAAAGCTACCGTTATTTTAACTTCAAACGCGACGAGCGGGTAGGAGGGGCCTTTGCAGAGCTTGCCCACAACAGGGGAGAGCAATTTAATGTGGTGGGAGGCTTAAGAGCGGATTACCACAACTATTACGGGCTGTTCTTTACACCACGTCTGCACATGCGCTATGCACTTAAGGGAAACAATACCGTCTTCCGGATCAGCGGGGGAAGGGCTCTGAAAACCGCCAACGTCTTCGGTGAAAACATGGCCTATATGGCCAGCTCGCGCGATTGGATCATCAACAGCAGCGATCTGAACCTGCCTTATGGCCTGAAGCCCGAGATCGGCTGGAACTATGGCTTTAACTTCACGCAAAAAATGAAGCTGAATTACAGGGATGCCTATGTGACGGTAGATCTGTACCGCACCGATTTTGTTCAGCAGGTGGTGGCCGACCTGGATGCCAACACGCAGCAGGTTATCTTTTATAACCTCAACGGACCGTCTTTCTCCAATACGGCGCAGGCAGAGTTCGGCTGGGAAATCCGGAAACGCCTTCATGTAAAAACCGCTTACCGCTATGTGGACACCAAAGTGAGCTATAACAGCGGCCTGATGCAAAAGCCTTTTGTGTCGATGCACCGGGCTTTCCTTAACCTGGCTTACGAAACCCGGAACAGGCACTGGCTCTTTGATGCCACGCTCCAATACAACGGGAAGAAGCGTTTGCCGCAAACCCTGTCCAATCCTGCCGAATACCAGCGTGAGGCTTACTCTCCGGATTTTTACAATGTGTTGGCGCAGATCACCTATGCCACGAAGTTCGGGCGTTCCGATTTCAATATTTACCTGGGTGTTGAAAATGCGCTTGATTACAAACAGCCGAACCCGGTGGTGGCCAGCGATGCGCCTTTCAGCAAATACTTTGATGCAAGCATGGTATGGGGCCCGATCTATGGCAGGATGCTGTATGCGGGGCTACGATTTAAGATTAAATAGAATAAGCCGACTTTAAAAGAAACCGGTGCCGGGTGGAGGCTCAACATGTCGAGGCGCTTTCATTCTCGCTATTCTTAACATCTCTTGATTTGTTAAGGAGTATCATTCTTGAAAAAAAGAGCTAAAATGTATTTCTTAACTTAAGTGTACGAATTTAAGCTACCCGGTAATCTACTTTTGCCTTATCATTTAGCAATAAAAAAAAGATATGCAAAAGAAAATTTTACAGGTTGGAATTGCCTTCATATTGTTAGGCTCACTACAGGTTAAAGCCCAAGATACAAAAAAAGACAGCACCTATAGAAAATGGTTTATTGGGAGTACATTATTGCTGTTTGGAAATTTAAGTAAAACAAACAATCCCGAGTATATCCAATTGAATGCCGGATATAGGATAACACCTAAAGATGTTATTCAAGTCAGATTTAAAAGATCGGTTTATGCCTGGCCAATAGGTCTCCCTTTTGGATCACCATCATTTGATAAACCGGGAGAAAATTATCCCGGACATGCGCGCATCCTTGCTCCGCAAATAGGATACCAGCGATTCTGGTGGAAAGGAATCTATACATCCGTGTATGTATTGAATGCTTTTGAAAAATATATGGATGAGAATAATAAGAAGATTGGAAATGGATTCACATTATATACAGACTTTTATTTGGGTTACCAGTTTAAGTTTTTTAAAGATCGTTTCTTCTTTGAACCAGCGATTGGAATCAGCTATTGGCCTATAAGATCGAATGTTCCGGAATCTTTTAAAGCAGTAGAGAAAAAATGGCCTAACTACTTCATTCAACCCGGGCTTGATTTTGGATTTAAGTTTTAAAAACGACAATGATTGGAATTATGTTGAACTGGTGACCTGTATCAACAAGTCAACCGGCAAAAAAAAAACTGTGTTGGCGGCGAAACCCCCAATGAAAATAGGGGGGTAGCCGGTAGATTTTATAACTTATTGATTATTAATTACAACAACGTCTGTTAAATGAAAGCAGTAATTTGCACCAGATACGGGAATCCTGAAGTTTTGCAGCTTCAGGAGGTTCCTAAACCAATACCCAAAGACAGCCAGATTCTCGTCAAAATAATTGCGACTGCGGTCAACTCCGGAGATGCAAGGGTAAGAAGCCTTAATGTGAAGGGATTTATGAGGGCCATCATGCGGTTGATATTGGGGATTTCAAAGCCAAGAAAACCCATTTTAGGAACTGCATTTTCGGGAGTTGTTGAAACAGTAGGAGAAAACGTTTCTAAATTCAAAGCAGGTGATAAAGTATTCGGTATGACAGGCTTTAATTTCGGCACGTATGCTGAGTATATTGCGGTTAATGAAAATAGCAATGTCATGGAAATGCCCAAAAATGCGACATTCGAAGAGGCGGCTGCCATCATTTTTGGTGGACATACAGCGATCTACTTTTTGGGAAAAGCAAAAATAGACGATAAACCAGGCAAAAAGATCCTGATCATTGGTGCAACAGGTTCAGTGGGATCTGCTGCTATCCAGGTAGCAAAACATTACCAGGCTGATATCACCGCAGTTTGTAGTTCCAAAGGACAAAAGCTTGTTGATGAATTAGGAGCATCAAAAATTATTCTTTACGACAAAGAAGATTTTACTAAACAAGAAGAAAAATTTGATATCATTTTTGATGCAGTTGGTAACTCCAATAATAAACAATGTGAAAAACTCCTGAACGGAAACGGAATTTATAAAAACGTAAATGTATATGCGTCGGAAACAAGACAACAATTGCAATTATTAAAAGAACTGTTTGAAAAAGGAGCGTTGAAGGCGGTAATTGACAAAACGTTTCAGATGCATGAAATAAGAGAGGCGCACAGATATGTTGACACAGGACGAAAAAAGGGAAATATCGTACTGAAAATCAGCGGATGACAGGAATAACAGCTATTTTGCTGTACTGCCCCCTATAAGACTGGACCTGATTCAGGGTGTGCTACAACACCAATTACCAGGTTTTTTAGGTATAAAACATAACTACGTTGGGTCCGTCACTTTAGTCAAATGGAAACGCTTTCAAATAAATTGAGTGCCCGTATCTCATAAATAGCACTGTAAGGTATAAGACATTAAAAAATAGGTAAATCTCTCCCTAATTCAAAAGCAGAGCATATTTTAAACAACATGAATAGCAATATGAAAAACCACATGAAAAACCACATTATTAAACCCGTGTTAGTAATTGCATCTTTAACTATTGGGCTTGGATTAACCTCTTGTAAAAAAGAATGTTTGAGTAAATTCAAAGAAGAAGTTTCGAAAAACTGCGATTCAAGCCCGTCAGATACGCTTCGCAATCTTAGCAGAGAACAACTGAAATAAAAACAGATAACATTGTCTTGCGGCCACACAAGATCATTTCAGAACCACAGGTTAAAAAATACTCTGTTGGAACGATGTATCGTGTTTGAGTCGCCTGTTTTTTAAGACAGTAATTTTTATAGGTAGAGTCTGAAAGATAACTTCAGACTCTACTTTAAGGCTGGGCCTTATTCAACATGTGCTAAAACACCGATTAGCGGCCTCAATTCAGGCATCAAACCCCGATCGCCAAGCCGACTAATTCTTAAAAAAATAAAAGCCAAAGTGCATTTCTTAACTTAAGTGTACGTCTTTAAGCTATCCGCCAATTTACCTTTGCCTTATAATTTAAAAATAAAAATATATGCAAAAGAAAATTTTATGGATTGGGCTTTTTTTGCTTTTAGCAAGCAGTTTACAAATGAATGCACAATATGCTAAAACAGACAGCACCTACAAACGGTGGTTTGTTGGTAGTACTTTGTTTGTATTAGGTAATTTAGACAAGGTAAACCCACCCGGATTCGCTCAACTCAATTTGGGCTATCGTCTTACAGGAAAAGATGTTATTTCGCTTGAGCTAATCACCTGGAAACATGCCTGGCCTCTTGGTATTAATCCTTTTTACAACACGTCATACGGGGCACCTGAAGAGAAATATCCTGGTTATATAAGAGAATATGGTATTGGTCTGGCTTATCAAAGATATTTCTGGAAAGGTCTTTATGCGGCGGTACACGCCATGCCTATGTGGCAAACATTCAATAATGAAAACGGTGATAAGGTGGGTGATGGGTTCATTATATTCAACACTTATCGGGTTGGTTATCACGTTAAACTCTTTAAGGATCGGTTTTTTATAGAACCATCTCTCGGTATTGCCGGCCGTCCATACTATACCGAAATGCCTGTTGGTTTTAAAGAAAAAGACGACAAGTGGCCAAAATGGACACCGGAACCAGGCTTGCATTTCGGATTTAATTTTTAAAGGATGATCTATGAATACACAAAAAACCACGCAAATTATGGATACACAACATACACTGGAAGACATCAAAGTCGGGGTAAAACTGAAGCTTTCCGCCCTGTGGGCAAGTTTAATGTTTATCATTATCTACCTTGACTATTTTCACTTATACATGCCGGGTAAGATGGCAGAAATTCAGACAGGGAGAGTGTTTGAATTTGGGATTACGCAAGGATTCCTTTTGGTAGCACTCTCTGTAGTGATGATTCCGGCACTGATGATTTTCCTTTCCGTTGCCTTACCTGCTAAAATAAATCGCCCGGCAAATATCATTATTGCTGCGGTGAATATTCCCTGTATATTGTTTAATCTGGCAGGAGAGGCCTGGTTGCACATGGTGGTTGGCGCTGTTGTAGAAATCGTTCTTCTTTGCCTGATCATCCGTTATGCATGGAAATGGCCTCGTGTGGAAAGATGAAAAAACGATGAACGGAAATTTTAGTAAACGTATGCGTGAATAATTTCCCTGATTATTGGAATGATGGTTTTGATGGATGCAAATCCTGATACCTTCAGCATTGATATGGCTCCTGCATGGGTTCAGGTTATTAGCGGCCAAACAATAGCTACCAACAGGGGGCGTCAGGCTTCCTAAAGCAACTGGTGTTCTACCGCATAGAGTACAATGCCCACAAGGTTTTTCGATCCTGTTTTCATCAGGATGTTTTCTTTATGACTTTCTACTGTGCGCGGACTTAGCTTGAGCTGGGCCGCAACATCCTTCATGGAGTATTGCCGGCAGATCAGCCGGATGATCTCCGTTTCCCGTTCCGTAAGATCGGAAGAGCTGAGCGAGGTTCTTTGTTTTTGCTTGGCTCTTACACCGTTGAGCATGGCCTGCGTCACCTCGTCGGTATAGTAAAACCCTTTCAGCCTCACCGAGCGGATAGCCACGAGCGCTTCATCAAGGCTCTTATCTTTGGTAATGAAGCCGCTGGCGCCTTGTTTTACTAAGGAGAAAATAGCCATATCGTCATGATTCATGGAGGTAATCACTACCTTAATTTCCGGGTATTCTTTTTTTACTTCGGCAATTGTTGTGGCGGCGCTGTGGCCACTCAGCTCTGCATTCAGTAATATGATGTGAGGCTGAATTTTTTTTAACTGTTGAAAGAGCTCCGGCCCGTTGGAAGCTTCGAAAATGATCTTAAGATCCGTCACTGTTTCGAGCAATGCTGAGAGCGCATGGCGAAAAAGAAGATGATCATCCACAAGAACTATTTTTATCCTGGCAGGCATTGCTTAAAGGTAGGAAAAAACTAAAAAGAAAACGGCATATTCGGGTGGAATAGTTTAGGGTGTACGTAAAAATACGCAGTGAAATCAGGGGTTTTACGGATAATACAAAAACAGGAATAATACGGATGTAATACTGAAATGAATGTCTTTACTTAGTCACATGAGAGAAATTGACATATCCAATATCAAAATCGTACTGCATAATCCCGCTTCCATTATTGCCTGGTGCGAGGTATTAAATTGTACAGAAAAAGATTTGTTGGGCGCGATCGCTATGGTTGGAAATTCTGCAAAAGAAGTAGATGAGTACCTGGAACGGCAGAAGCCGGCTGCAGACAAAACAACAGAAGAGTAGTATTTTTTTTGTTCCTCTCATTAGTCACTTATAGGTTGATCTTAACGGTTGTTTATGCAAAAAAACTATTTTTCACAACAGGCAGAAGAAATAGCCAACCTGGGAAGCTGGGAGATAGACCTGGTATCCGATGTAGTCCATTGGTCTGATCAGTTTTTCAGGATTTGCGGATATGAGCCTCATGATGTCGAGCCATCCATAAGGCTTAGCCTGGATATGGTTCATCCCGATGATCGCGAGGTAACGGAATATCTGTTTCGCCAGGCACTCCGGTTTGGAAACGATTATAAAATTGAAAACCGCATTGTACGCCCGGATGGAAATATCCGTTACATCTATTCCCAGGCCATCGTGGACAAAGATATCAGCGGAAAACCCTTAAGGCTGAGGGGGCTGTTTTTTGATATCACCGACAGGAAAGAAGCGGAAGAGGCCAGGCGCCAGCAGGAAGACCGTTACCATGCCATTCTTAACTCCGTTATGGAAGGCTTCCAGATCCTCGATCATGAGTTCAGGTATGTCTACCTGAATCCCTCTGCCATTCAACAAAGCAGGTATCCCGAAGAGAAGCTCATCGGGAATACCATGATGGAGCTTTACCCGGGAATCGAGCAAACGGAGCTGTTTCAGATCATGAAAGACTGCATGGAGAAACAGAGCATCCGCTATGTGGAAAATGAATTCACTTATCCTGACGGCAGCAAAGGCTGGTTTGAGTTAAGGATTCAGCCCTCATCCGACGGACTGTTGATCTTATCTGTAGATGTTACAGAGCGAAAACGCGCCGAGGAGCATAAACGCAAAGCAGATGCCCGTTACAAAGCCCTGATTGAAAACAGCTCGGAGGGCATCACTTTAATGAATAAGGAGTTTAAGGTCATTTACAGGAGTCCTGCCAACTCAAAAATTACGGGATGGACAGAAGAAGAGCTTTCCGAAAAACACTCGCTGGAAGATGTACATGCCGATGACAGGGAGCACCTGCACCTCGCGGTGAAAAATGCCGTGGAGCAATCGACAAAGCCCGTTCCCTTTCAGTTCAGGGTAAAACATAAGCAAGGAAATTATATCTGGCTTGAAGGTATTATGACGAATATGCTTTCGGATCCGGGAGTGGAAGCCATCGTCCTGAATTTCCGCGATATTACCGGACGAAAAAATGCAGAGGAAAAAATCAATGAGATGAACAATGTGCTGGAGCAAAAAGTGATTGAGCGTACGGCCCAGTTCGAAGCGGTGAATAAAGAGCTGGAAGCCTTCAGCTATTCGGTATCCCATGATCTCCGGGCTCCGCTGCGGGCGATCGATGGGTATGCCAACATGCTGGAGGAAGACTATGAGAACGTGCTGGATGGCGAAGGCCGGCGCTTGCTGGGCAACATCCAGCAGAATGCAAAAAAGATGAGTACCCTGATCGACGATCTGCTGGCCTTCTCAAGATTGGGGAAAAAAGTAATACAGAAAAACCGGCTGGACATGAATGAGTTACTGGAGGGGGTCCTGATAGACCTTGGCAAAGCCCAGAAGCACCATGCCGCCATTTCCTCCGATGAGCTCCTTCCTGTCCCTGGCGATTACAGCCTGATCCATCAGGTGCTGATCAACCTGGTATCCAATGCTGTTAAATATTCATCCAAAAAAGAAAAACCACGGGTCCATATTTCGTCCCGGAAAGAGGATAACTATGTGGTTTATACGGTCAGTGACAATGGCGTAGGATTTGATATGAAATATGCACATAAGTTATTTGGCGTATTTCAACGGCTTCATACCATGGATGAATTTGAAGGTACCGGGGTGGGCCTGGCAATTGTTCAGCGTATCGTGACAAAACACGGCGGACAGGTACAGGCAGATTCGACACCGGGTGAAGGCTCGGTATTTAGTTTTAGCTTACCTATACACTAATGCAGATGGAACACGAAATAGAGATATTGCTGGTAGAGGATAACCCCAATGATGCTGAGCTTACCCTCCGCGCTTTGAAGAAAAGGCACCTGGCCAACAAAATTGTGCATTTAAAAAACGGGGAAGAAGCCCTTGACTTTATTCATGGTAAAAACACCTTTGCAGGCCGGGATACCAGGAATCAGCCAAAACTCATCCTGCTTGATCTGAAGATGCCGAAAGTAGATGGCATCGATGTGTTACGAAACCTGAAATCCCATGATGCTACCAAAATCATCCCGGTAGTTGTGCTGACGTCTTCCAAGGAAGATCCTGATATCAAAATATGCTATGAGCTTGGTGTGAACAGCTATATCGTAAAGCCCGTCGGATTTGAGGCATTCATTAATGCTATTTCCGAATTGGGCTTCTACTGGCTGCTCCTGAACCAGAACCCAAAATAAATGTACGCCTGTTACCTGTACCATGAATGACCCGATAAAGATACTGTTGCTTGAAGATTCTCCTTCCGATGTAGATATGATAAAGCGGACGCTGATGAAGAACGATCTTGTTTTCTCCATGGAAGTGGTATCGACACGGCCCGGATTCGAAGAAAAGCTGTTTGGTTTTGATCCCGATATTGTTCTTTCCGATCACTCCCTGCCACAATTCTCCTCCCTGGAAGCGCTCGACATTGCCCGGCATAAGAAAAAAAATATTCCCTTTATCCTGATCACAGGTTCGGTGTCGGAAGAGTTTGCCGTAGATTGTATGAAAGCCGGTGTGGATGATTATATCCTGAAAAGCAGCCTGATCCGTCTGCCGTCCTCTATCCATAACATCCTTTCGAAAAACAAGGTAAAGCGGGAGAAAGACATCGTGGAATCCCTTCACCGCGAGCTGCTGGTGGCTTATAAAAAGATCGAGGAAAGCAGTAAAAGCATTACCGACAGCATCAACTACGCCAGGCTCATCCAGAATGCCATGTTTGTGGACAGAGGTATCCTGAGGAATTACATCAGGGATTATTTCATCATTTTCCGGCCGAAAGATATTGTGAGTGGCGATTTTTACTGGTTTGCGCATGTGGATGGCAAGCTGGTGGTGGCTATTGTGGACTGTACCGGCCATGGCGTTCCGGGCGCCTTCATGAGTATGATCGGCTATGGCATCCTCAACGAGATCGTCAACCTTCAGCACATGACGAAACCTTCGGAGATCCTGAAAAAAATGAACGAGAGCCTGAACAAAGCGCTTCAAAAATCCAACGGGCAGAGAAGCTACGACGGGATGGACCTCGCCATTTGCACCATCGATAAAGAACATTCCCGGCTCGAATTTGCCGGGGCCAACAGGCATTTGTATTATTACAGCGACAAGCATATCGGACAGATCAAAGGAGATAAGTTCGGGATCGGTGGCGCGCACCTCAACTCCTACAAGGAGTTTGTCAACCATACAATAAGCTTCCATGAGGGAGACCGGGTTTACCTCTTCACTGATGGCTTCGCCGACCAGTTTGGCGGGGAAAAAGGAAAGCGGATGATGACCAAGAATTTAGTGAAGCTGATTGGCCACACGGCTTCCTGCTGTATCACGGATCAGTGCCATAAGCTGAGCCACTACCTGGACAAGTGGCAGGGAAAAGGCGAGCAGACGGATGATATTTTGCTGCTGGGAATGGAGTTTTAGTGCTTCCTTTTTTTGCTGTGGCTGAAGCTTGGGCAGGTGTCGCACTTGTTCTTTCCCCTGAATAAAAAGCATCCTGAGAATAATAAAGTGCAGGAAAGGAATACCACGGTAAGGAAAAGAGAGCCTGGACGTTTCATAGAGGACTAAGTTAACGAAATCATTTTAGTTATAAAACCTGTAAGTGCAGATCTTACGGGTTTTTATGATTTTGGCCCTGTTAATATAATTCCCGGCGAAAGCTCCTGAAAATCTGTAAAACGGTTACATTTGTATATGAACATCAAAGAACAGTTTTTGCAGCAGGAATGTATTCCCTTGCTGGAACAATTATCGGATAATGAGGTGGGGTTATGGGGTGTTTTGTCGCCCCAGGGCATGATTGAGCACCTGTCGGATTCGGTTGGCTTTGCCTATGGCCGGAAAAAATACGAAAAACTGCACACCCCGCCCGAGCAGTTGGCAGGCTACCGCGCCTTCATCCTGAGTGAGAAGCCTTTCAAGGAAAATACCAAAAATATGCTGATGCCGGAGGAGCCGGCGCCGCTCAGGCATGGCTCGATGACGGAAGCCATCGAAGAGCTGCGGAAGGAGATCAAAGCCTTTACCGATTTTTATGCCGCACATCCCGGCCATAAGGAGCTGAATGCTTTTTTTGGAGAACTTAATTACGATGAACAGGTACACCTGCTGCATAAGCATACCTGGCATCACCTCAGGCAATTTAATTTAGATTAATATGGAACACCGTCACAAAGACGATAAAAACCGCCGCAACGACCATGATGAGAACCTGATCTTTGGTACCCGCGCGGTGATAGAAGCGGTAAACGCCGGAAAAGAAATTGATAAGATCATCATCCAGAAAGGGCTGTCCAACCAGCTGTATTCGGAACTCCGCAAAGCCATCAAAGACCTTGATATCCCTATCCAGATCGTGCCGCCGGAAAAGATCAACCGCATTACAGGCAAAAACCACCAGGGCGTGCTCGCTTTCCTGGCGCAGATCACCTATTACGAAACAGAAGACTTGCTGGGGCAGGTGTTTGAAAAGGGAAAAGTGCCATTGGTGCTTATCCTCGACCGGGTAACGGATGTGCGGAACTTTGGAGCCATTGCCCGCAGCGCCGATTGCGCGGGCGTGGATTTTATAGTGATCCCAAGTCGTGGAGCTGCCCAGATTAATGCCGATGCAGTAAAAACCAGCGCCGGCGCCCTGAACCGGATACCGGTATGCCGCGAGGATAACCTCAAGAATATCATAGACTACCTGAAGGAAAGCGGCCTGCAAATCATTGCCTGTCACGAGAAAACGGATAATTACCACTTCAATGCCGACCTTACCAGGCCTACGGCCATTATCATGGGCTCGGAAGAGAATGGTATTTCCAACGAATACTTAAAACGGAGCGACATGCAGGTGAAAATCCCGATGGTAGGAAATATCGCGTCCCTGAACGTCTCGGTAGCCACAGGCATTATTTTATTTGAAGCGGTAAAGCAAAGACTATAATAAAAAACAGATAAGTGGCTTATCCCCCTCCTGGAGGGGACAGGATAAATGAAAACAATAGAAGAGATACAGGAAAGAGAGCTCATCAAAGAATGCGTCTTTAAAACGGCGCGCTCCGGTGGGAAAGGAGGGCAGAATGTCAATAAAGTGGAAACGAAAGTGGAGCTGTGGTTCGATATTCAGAATTCGTACAGGCTCAGCTACGAAGAAAAAGCCCTGTTACTGAAAAAGCTTGCCAACAAGCTCGATAAGGAGGGTAATCTCCACCTCCAGGAGCAGTCGGATCGCACCCAGCTGAAGAACAAGGAGCTGCTGAAGGAAAAGTTCTATAAGCTGATCCTGTCCGGGCTGAAAGTGGCGAAGCCAAGAAAGGCAACGAAGCTGAGTAAAGCGGTAAAGGCGAAGCGCCTGGAAAACAAGCGCGTAAAAAGTGAATTAAAACAATCCCGTAAAAAAATATTATAAGATGGCAAAAATATTGATCATTGACGATGAAAAGGCGATCCGTCGCTCCATCAAAGAGATCCTTGAATTTGAGAAATACCAGGTAGATGAGGCGGAAGACGGACAGCAGGGGCTGGATATGGCGCTGAAAGGAAACTACGACGTGATTCTGAGCGATATTAAAATGCCGAAGCTCGATGGCGTGGAGCTGTTGACAAAGCTGATGGCCGCCGGTACGGAATCGTCGCTGATTATGATGAGCGGCCACGGCAATATCGAAACGGCTGTGGATACGGTAAAAAAAGGCGCCTACGATTACCTGGCCAAGCCCATCGACCTGAACCGCCTGCTGGTGGCTGTGCGTAATGCCCTTGATAAAACCACGCTGGTAACGGAAACGAAAATCCTGAAAAAGAAGATCAACAAATCCTACGAGATGATCGGCGATTCGAAAGCGCTGAACAGCATCCGCGACATGATTGAAAAAGTGGCGCCAACCGATGCCCGTGTCTTGATCACAGGGAGCAATGGCAGCGGGAAAGAGCTGGTAGCGCGGGAGATTCATAACAAGAGCAGCCGTGCCAATGCGCCCCTGGTGGAAGTAAACTGCGCCGCGATTCCAAGCGACCTCATCGAAAGCGAGCTATTTGGCCATGAGAAGGGTGCTTTTACAAGTGCTGTGGCTACCCGCAAGGGGAAGTTCGAGCTGGCGGAAGGTGGTACGATCTTCCTGGATGAGATCGGCGACATGAGCTTATCGGCCCAGGCGAAGGTCCTGCGCGCGTTGCAGGAAAATAAGATCACACGGGTAGGGGGAGATAAGGAAATAAAAGTGGATGTGCGCATCCTGGCGGCTACCAACAAAGACCTGAAAAAAGAGATTGAAAAAGGAGAGTTCCGGGAAGATTTATACCACCGCCTGAGCGTGATCCCGATCAATGTGCCATCGTTGAATGAGCGCAAGGAAGATATTCCCTTACTGGCGGAGCACTTTATTAACCTGGTGTGCAGCGATTACGGCATGCCTGTGAAAACGATCACCAAAGCGGCTATCATCGAATTGCAGAAGAAAGACTGGACCGGAAACATCCGGGAGTTCAGGAACGTCATTGAGCGCCTCATCATCCTGTGCGGAAAAGAGATCACCGATAAGGATGTAAAGCAGTTTGCTTAGTTAATCGCGATTGAGAGATTTAATGCGGGATGGTTTCGAGAGCCTCAACCATCGTAGGTTGACTGAGGCTCTCGAAGTTAACATAAATGTACTATGCTGCCGTGAGATCCGAAGCATCAATAACTTAATTCCATGCAAAAAACAACCGAAGCCGATTCGTATTATAACAACCTCGAGCAGATGAGTATTCATGAGCTCCTGGAGAATATGAACAAAGAAGATACCTCTGTCCCCCTCGCAGTAGCCGAAGCCATTCCGCAGATTGAAACCCTGGTGGCTGTGATCGTTGAAAACATGCAGGCCGGAGGAAGGCTTTTTTACCTGGGCGCAGGAACCAGCGGGCGCCTCGGGATCCTTGATGCCAGCGAATGCCCTCCAACCTACGGGATAGAGCAGGGCAGGGTGGTAGGGCTTATTGCCGGTGGTGATACGGCCATCCGCAAAGCCGTAGAGTTTGCCGAGGATGATCTTAACCAGGGTTGGGAAGATCTGAAAGCCTATGGTATTAATGCCAAAGATGTGGTGGTAGGCATTGCCGCTTCCGGAACCACGCCTTATGTGATCGGAGCCCTGGAAGACTGTAACAGGCAAGGTATTCAGACAGGCTGTATTGTTTGTAACAACGGTTCGCCGGTGGCTGCCGTTTCTAAATTCCCGATAGAAGTGATCGTCGGCCCTGAATTTGTAACCGGTTCAACCAGAATGAAATCGGGTACAGCACAGAAACTGGTGCTTAATATGATCTCGACCTCCGTGATGATCAAGCTCGGAAGGGTAAAAGGAAATAAGATGGTGGACATGGCCCTGAGCAACAATAAGCTGGTGGACCGTGGCACGCGCATGATCATGAAAAATACCGGCCTCGAAAACTATGAAGAAGCCAAAGCCCTGCTCCTGAAATACGGCAGCGTAAGGAAAGCAACGGAGGGATTCGGGAAGTAAGAACAGAACAACATCTCCCGCCCCTGCGGGGCACCCTCTTCCAAGAGGGAATTTGTGTAACCTAAAAATGAGAGTTAAACATCAAACAGGAAATTAAACCAAATTCCTCCTTTGAAGGAGGTGGCCGAAGGCCGGAGGATGTCATGAGAAATAAAATCTTACCATATAATCCGGTCTTAAAAGAATTAGCTCAAAAGCTAAGGCAGCAGGGAATTTTGTCTGAAGTGCTGTTATGGAAAAAAATTAAAAATAAAAATTTGGGAGTTGAGTTCCATCGCCAGGTTCCATTAGATAATTACATAGTAGACTTTTATTGCCATGAGCTCATGTTAGCAATAGAAATAGATGGAAACAGTCATGATCACTCCGAAGTCCAGGTAAATGATCTGTTAAGACAGGAAACATTAGAGAAATTAGGAGTAAGTTTTATCAGATTTAATGATAAAGATGTAAAGAAGAATATGAATCAGGTTATGTATGTTTTACAGCTTAAAATAGAGGAATTGCAAAGTTTTGGATAGAACAACATCTCCCGTTCTTCGGGCACCCCTCTTGGGAAGAGGGAATTTGTGAAACTCAAAAAATGAAATTTAGTCACTTATGTCACAACCCAATAATCCTTTACACGGAAAAACCTTGCAGATGATCCTGGAAGAGCTGTTGTTGCGCTATCGCTGGGAAGGCCTGGCTTATCACATCGATATCAACTGCTTCAAGGAAAACCCCAGCATCAAATCGAGCCTCACCTTTTTGCGCAAAACCGACTGGGCCAGGAAGAAAGTGGAGGAGCTGTATTTAAAATCGTTTGAATAAATTACTCGCCATCACCTTTATCGAATAAGGATTTAGCAGTCTTCGCAACTGATAATTTGTCTAATAAATTTGGATCTAACCATAATAGAATGTTCATTGCTAACCAAATTATGGCAAATAATAACGTAATTTGTTTAAAATGCTCGGGAATTATTTGTGGGCAAAAGTATTCTATTGTGATGTAAGTACATATAGGTAAAAAAGTAATAACAACCGATTTAATTAATCGAGTAATCGACTTCTTTTTTATTCTTTCAGAAGGAATGTCTTCATTGATAAAACTTTGCCAATCGTTGTTAATAATGTTTATTAAATATGAATTGAAATGTGTTTTAAGTTCTGTTAGATTAGCTTTAGATGGAATGATTATTAGCCGCTTCTTTTTTCTTATACTGATCGCAATAGATTGGAAAGTTTTTTGTTTCCATTTATGGGTATTTGAATCGTAAGTAATTATCTCTGATGGCCATTCATTTTCAATCATAGAGGCTAACTTTTCCAAGTCTTCTATTAATCCATTTTTATATTTGTTGTTTTTTAGTAGATTGATTGAGATATCTTTGTTATTTAGATTAAAAGCGGATTCTAAAATCAAATATTGGATATTTACAATTTTCCCTTTATACATAAATAAATCAATAAGAGGCTCGACTATAAAATAATTAAGGTAAGAAATCGTTTGAAGTATATTAATTGAAGTCGCAATTGAAAAAAATAATATTGACAAATAGTCTGATTTCTGATAATAATTGTAAGAAACAAAACATAGAAATACCCATAAAAAAAATGCTAAAATTGTTTTGATTGTTCTGGAAGATTTATCTAAAGCTATTTGGATAAAGGCAGTGACTTTAGTTAGCAAAGAAAGAAGGATAATTAATATTATTGCGTAAACAACCCATATTTTTAATATAAAACTCCAATGGCTATTGGACAATATGACAGAAAATATTGGCATACATACTAATAGAGCCAATATTAAATTCACGAGTAATGCATTTGTAACATCCTTAATAAATTGTTTTTTCTTTTTATACCTTAATGCTTTGCCGAATTTGATTGCAGAAGAGGATATTTGCGATTTCGAAATGTCTTTAAAATCAGCAATACATTTTTTTATGAATTTCTCTTTATTAGCAGCAATGTCTTTTTCGTGTTGTCTTGTATCTTTTTTTATTTCATTACTTTTAACTACTAAAAACCATCGAATAAGTTTTATCCACTTTGGATTAAAAGTTTCTTTGTCAAATAATTCTGTCATTTAGATAAAATATGATACATTAAAGTTATACATTAACACTTAACTTATCTATATTTGATTTGGATATATAGATATTTTCTCTGAAAAACACCTTTAACATACACCAATTCACCGAAGGCATTTTGTCTTCCAATATCTCCTATATCAGCAAGGCCATTACCCTGGTAGAATCTACCAAACCGGAACACCAGGAGCAGGCGCAGCAGATCATCAACACCATCATCAAATACAGCGGAAAGTCATTCCGCCTGGGGATCACCGGCGTTCCGGGTGTGGGAAAAAGCACCTTCATTGAAAGCTTCGGTCTTGAAGTGATTGAGCGCGGCCATAAGCTGGCCGTCCTGGCCATTGATCCCAGCAGCCAGCTTAGCAAAGGCAGTATCCTCGGCGATAAAACACGCATGGAACAATTATCGGTTCACCCGAAAGCTTTCATCCGTCCGTCGCCAAGCTCAGGCAGCCTGGGTGGTGTAGCCCGCAAAACCAAGGAAAGCATCATCATCTGCGAAGCGGCAGGCTATGATTATATTCTTGTAGAAACCGTGGGTGTAGGCCAGAGCGAGACCGCCGTTCACCAGCTGACGGATTTTTTTCTGCTATTGATGTTGGCAGGTGCCGGCGATGAATTGCAGGGCATCAAACGTGGCATCATGGAAATGGCAGATGGCATGGTGATTACCAAAGCCGATGGTAGCAACACCGACAAAGCCAAAGCCGCCCGCACGGAATATGCCAGGGCCATGCACCTGTTTCCACCCACGGAAAGCGACTGGATCCCGAAAGTACTGACCTGCTCCAGCACAGAGCGTAAAGGCATCAGCGAAGTATATGACATGATCGATCAGTACAGACGTCATACAGTGGCGAACGGTTTTTTTGAAACCAAACGGAACCGGCAGTCAAAACAATGGCTGCATCAGACCATCCATGACCTCTTAATAGACCGTTTTTACAATAACCCGGACATCCGGGAGGAGATCGGAAAGATCGAGCAACAGCTACAGCAGAACACCCTCAATCCCTACCAGGCAGCGGTAAATCTGTTCAAAAAACTTCATTCTTAAAATTACATTTATTAACAGCGATTTTGCTGAAATTGGTAGTATCTTTATGGGATGTCTTTTCAGCTTATTTCAGAATTTCAGCCGACAGGCGACCAGCCGACCGCCATTCAACAACTGGTAGATGGCATTAACTCCAATACAAAACACCAGGTACTCCTGGGGGTGACGGGTTCCGGAAAAACCTTTACAGCAGCCAATGTAATTCAGCAGGTGAACAAACCCACCCTAATCCTGAGTCATAACAAAACGCTGGCAGCGCAGCTCTACAGCGAGTTCAAGCAATTCTTTCCCAACAATGCAGTGGAGTATTTTGTGAGCTACTACGATTATTACCAGCCGGAGGCTTACCTGCCGACCACGGGAACCTATATTGAGAAAGACCTCCAGATCAATGATGAGATCGAAAAGCTGAGGATCAGCGCCTCTTCTGCGCTCTTGTCGGGGAGGAGGGATGTGATTGTGATCTGCTCCGTGTCCTGTATTTATGGTATCGGGAATCCTACGGATTTCCGGAAAAATATTATTTCCCTGGAAAAAGGGCAGGTGATCTCCCGTAATAAATTACTGCACATGCTCGTTGGAGCCTTGTACTCGAGGACCACGGCAGACTTTAACCGCAGTACCTTTCGGGTAAAAGGAGATACGGTAGACGTGAATTTGTCTTATGCCGATTACAGTGTGCGCGTGAGCTTTTTCGGTGATGAAATAGAAAGTATCGAAACCTTCGATACGCCATCCGGTACAGTGATCCAGAAATTCGACTCGTTTAATATTTACCCGGCAAACATCTTCGTAACGGCTCCGGGAACGATCCAGAATGCGATGCAGCAGATCCAGGAAGACCTGGAAAAGCATGTGGCATTTTTCAAGTCGCAGGGCAAGGAGCTGGAAGCCAAACGCATTGAAGAGCGTGTGAACTACGATCTGGAGATGATGCGCGAGCTTGGCTATTGCAGCGGTATCGAGAACTATTCCCGTTACATGGACGGACGATTGCCGGGAACGCGCCCCTTCTGCCTCATGGATTATTTTCCTTCCGATTTCCTGCTGATGGTGGATGAAAGCCACGTGACAATTCCACAGATCGGTGCCATGTTTGGCGGTGACTTATCGCGTAAGCAAAACCTGGTGGAATATGGTTTCCGCCTGCCTGCTGCATTGGACAATAGGCCCCTGAAGTTTGAAGAGTTTGAAGCTCTGACCAACCAGGTCATTTATATTTCCGCGACTCCGGCGGAATACGAGCTGGAAAAAGCGGAGGGCGTGATGGTGGAGCAGCTTATCAGGCCGACGGGCATTCTCGATCCGGTGATCGAAGTGAGACCGGTTGGTAACCAGGTGGATGACCTTTTGGATGAGATTCACAAAGTGGTGGAAAAAGATGAACGCGTCCTGGTGACGACGCTTACCAAGCGTATGGCGGAAGAGCTCACCAAATACTTAGCCAAGCTGGGAGTACGCTGCCGCTACATCCACAGCGAGGTAGATACGCTGGACCGCATCGAGATCCTGCGCCAGCTGCGTGTCGGCATGTTTGATGTGCTGATCGGAATTAACCTGTTGCGGGAAGGTCTGGATCTTCCGGAAGTGTCGCTGGTGGCGATTCTTGACGCCGATAAGGAAGGATTTTTAAGAAATGTGCGAAGCCTCGTTCAGACAACGGGTAGGGCAGCGCGTAATGTGAATGGCCGCGTGATCATGTATGCCGATAAAATGACGGACAGCATGAAACAGACCATTGATGAAACGCAACGCCGCCGCCAGAAACAGATCGAATACAACTACAAGCACGGCATTACACCGAAGCAGGCGGGCAAAAAAATGTTGTTGCAGCCAAACTCGGGTGTAGAGGTAACGGTAGACGGCAAGCTGGTAAAAGCCTATGTCGAGCCGGAAGAGATCAGCTATGCTGCCGATCCTGTAACGCAGTACATGAGTGCGGAAGAGCTGAAAAAACAAATTACCAAGCTGAAAACAGCCATGCTCAGGGCGTCTAAAGAAATGGACTTCATGGAAGCAGCACGCCTGCGTGACGAAATGTACGGACTGGAAAAACTCCTGGCGGATAAGAAGTAACAGCTTCCCAAAGTGTAGAACTTTGAAAAAGCAACCAGGCTGCTTTGAATATTATCGCTCATGAACGTTAAAACATATATCCTTCTATTGGCGCTCCTGTCAGGAGCATTCATTATTCTTCCCGTTCAGGCAAATGCGATTGAGCACTATCTGCAAGTAAAGGCAGACCTGGACTGGAAAGCCGTCGAAACAGAGTTTTATCGCCTGCTGAATGAGCTTCGCACTAGAAAGAAATTACAACCGGTGACGCCACATCAAGCGGTGTTGGACACCGCCGCCTTCGACCAGGCGCGGTACCTCAATAAGAAAGGCAGGCTGACGCACGATCAGAGTAACCGCAAAAAAGCAACGCCTTATAAGCGCGTTGAGTTTTATGGCGGTAGTTATACCATTGTAGGCGAGAACTGCATTGAGATCTTTCTGAATACACCCATGAAAACGAAGTATGCCAGAGAGCTGGTGACCGTTTCCACGGAAAAGGAAATTGCCGAAGCGCTTTTCCTGGGCTGGAAGCATTCTCCGGAACATTATAAGAATATGATCACGCCCGAATACCGGGATGCGGGACTGGGCTATGCTTTCAACGAAAAAACACATCAATTATACTGCACTCAGGTGTTCGGAGGCTTTGTTCAAAAACGCTAAGAACACATGTTTTACTCCTCAGCCATTTACAACCTATGAAAATAGCATCCAATAAACTCTCAGCCCTCTATGAATTTTATAAATCGGAATTGTCGGGAATTTATGAGGCTGATGAGCTCTATGCTATTTTTGAGATCGTCTGCGAGAAGTACCTGAAATTTTCCAAAACGGATGTCCGGCAGCAGTTTGACGCCAATGTCAACCAATCCGATCTGATTCTGATGTACGATGCAGCTAAAGCCTTGAAAACAGGGCTTCCGGTGCAGTATGTTCTGAAAGAGGCCTATTTCTACGATTCGTTTTTTGAGGTGACACCTGATGTCCTGATCCCAAGACCTGAAACGGAAGAGCTCGTGGATCTGATTCTAAAAACGGTTTCCGGTAAGGCCCAGGATTCCATAGCCTTTACTGAAAGTTCACTACTCGACATCGGAACCGGCTCCGGATGCATTCCCATTACTTTAAAAAAACACCTGCCTGGCATTCACGCCTTTGGTGTTGATGTCTCCGAACCGGCCCTGGAAGTGGCCAGAAAAAATGCCCGCATACACCAGACGGTTGTTCATTTTCAGAACGCGGATATCCTGGCTTCGAATCCTTTTTCATCTTCCGGTTTCCATCTTCCATTTTCCATGATCGTTAGCAACCCTCCCTATATTGCCCACAGCGAAGCCGCTCAGATGGAGCAACGCGTGCTGGCGCATGAGCCGCACCTGGCGCTGTTTGTGGAGCATGACGATCCGGCTGTTTTCTATAAGCGGATCATCGACCTGTGTGAGAGCTGTTTAGCACCAGGCGGCTACCTGTTTTTTGAATTAAATCCTTTATTCGCAGTTGATATAAAAAACTATGCGGACCGCATTAATTTATTTAATTTTGCGGAGCTCATCGTAGATATGAGTGGAAAAAACAGATTCCTAAAAGCCCGGAAAAAATGACCCGTTTAAGCCTTCTTTTTCTTTTTTTGTCCTCGTTTGTCATCGCGCAGGAAAAAATAGAAACGACCGTAGATATTGCTGCCAAAGCCAAAGGCGGAAAAGAGGATGTAGACTATGTTTTCCAGTCGCAGGTAATTTATCCCGATGCTCTCCTGAAACAGAAAAAAGCCGAAGATGTGGCTATTTACTTCACGGTGACCTCTAAAGGCGAGGTCAAAGACATTGAGTTCAAACAGGCTTATGATGACGCGTTTAAGGCAGAAGCCAGGCGCCTGCTGCGTTATTTTATCTTTGAGCCGGCAAGGATTGGCGCCACGCCGGTAGCCAGCACTTCTTTCCTGTTGTTTAAGTTTAATCCCGATACCTATAAGAAATTTACGAAAGCCCGTGGCTTTGTGATTCCCAAAGACCAGCCTTTGTTTGATACCAGCTTTGTGATCCATGAGAGAGCCGATAAATCGCCGGAATACAGTAAAGGCGATAATGCCCTCCCGGAATTTATTCTTTCCAACCTGGAATATCCCGACCTGGCTGTCCGCCAGAATATCCAGGGAACCGTGGTGGTGAGCTTCGTTGTGGAGCCGAACGGTACCCTCAGCAATATGACAGCAGAAAAGGAATTCAACCAGCTCTGTACTGCCGAAGCTTTCCGGATCATGCGCGAAACAAAATGGAAGCCTGCCGAGAAAGACGGAAAAAAAGTGCGTTACAAATCAAAATATCCGATTGTATTTAACCTCAACAATATTAACAAAGACAATTCCATGAGCGGCCAATAGCCCGTGATAATTACGAATAGAGTACGAATGCCCTGCATAAACCCTGATTTGTATATTCGTATGGGTTCGTAATCACTAAACAGACAATACAAAAATTATATGAACATTTATTCCATCTCTCCTGATAAACACATTACGCTTAACGACGTCCGCCGGATCCTGGAATCCAATATGGTATTGGAGCTTTCAGCTACTGCCAAAACACAGATCACCGCTTGCCGCGATTACCTCGACCGGAAAATGGCCTCACAAAAAGAACCGATCTATGGGATCAATACCGGTTTCGGCTCGCTCTGCAATGTCATCATTCCCGATAACGAGCTTGGGCAATTGCAAACCAACCTCGTGATGTCTCACGCCTGTGGGATGGGCGATGAAGTGCCTTTGGAGATTGTGAGAATCATGCTCCTGCTTAAGATCCAGTCGTTATCTTATGGCAAAAGCGCCGTGCAGCTGGTAACGGTGGAGCGCCTGGTAGATATGTACAACCATAAGATCTACCCGATCGTATACCAGCAGGGCTCACTGGGAGCTTCCGGCGATCTGTCGCCGCTGGCGCACTTATGCCTGCCTTTGCTGGGTATGGGAGAAGTGAACTACCAGGGCAATAAGTATCCTGCTGATAAAGTGTTCAAAGAAACAGGATTGGAAACCATCACGCTGAAATCGAAAGAAGGCCTGGCCCTGCTGAACGGGACCCAGTTTATGGGCGCTTACGGCGTGTGGTGCCTTTTGAAATCGTTCCGCCTCAACCGCCTGGCGGACCTTGTAGGCGCTATTTCGCTCGATGCCTTCGACGGAAGAATAGAACCTTTCAAAGACCACATTCATATCATCCGCCCACACAAAGGACAATTGGAAACAGCACGCGCGATCCGTGAAAACCTTTCGGGCAGCGAGATCCTGGCGCAGCATAAAGTACAGGTGCAGGATCCCTATTCCTTCCGCTGCATTCCGCAGGTGCATGGTGCGACCAAAGACACCACGGCTTATGTGAGCTCCGTATTTGAAACGGAGATCAATTCCGTGACCGATAACCCAACCGTTTTTCCGGAAGAGGATGAAGTGATCAGCGGCGGGAATTTCCACGGGCAACCCCTGGCGCTTGGCCTCGACTTCCTCGCCATTGCCATCGCTGAATTAGGTAACATCTCCGAAAGGCGCGTGTATCAGCTTATTTCAGGCATCCGTAATCTGCCGGCTTTCCTGGTGGCGAAGCCGGGATTGAACTCCGGATTTATGATTCCGCAATACACAGCCGCCAGCATCGTGAGCCAGAACAAACAATTGTGTACGCCGGCCAGCATCGACAGCATTGTGTCGAGCAACGGGCAGGAAGATCATGTGAGCATGGGGGCCAATGCGGCTACCAAATGTTTTAAAGTGATTGAGAATGTGGAGAAGCTCTTTGCGATAGAGCTCATGAATGCCTCGCAGGCCATTGAATTCAGAAAGCCATTAAAGTCGTCGCCAAAAATAGAAAGCCTGCTGGAATCGTACCGGAAGCTCATTCCTTTTGTGCAGGATGATAAGATCATGTACCAGGAGCTGGAAGCTTCCCTGCAATTTGTAAAAACACTGGCACTCTGATGTTAATGACGATGATGAAACGGCTGATAGGAATTTTATGTTGTTTGTTATTGGCAGTGCAGGTTTCACGGGCCTGCCAATGCCCGCTGACATCGCTAAGCCAGGCAGAGCTCGATAAGTACGATATTATCTTTAAAGGTAAGGTTGACAGTGTGATGCTCCACGGAAAAAAAAGCGTAGCGGTATTCATAATCGATGAGCTCTACAAGGGTATGGTGGCAAAAGAGTTTACTCTGCTCTTTGATGATGAGGATGTGTGCAAGCTGGAGCTCAGGCCCGGCGATGAGTGGATCATCTATGCCAATTACCACCAGATCGATAACGCCAAACTGGACTTCTGCAGCCGTAGCCGTAAATTCATTAAAAATACCAAAGAAGATTTCTTTGCAGAAACAACGGGCGTGTCCTACGAGGAAGAGCTCACATTCCTCCGGGAGAAGCTCGGTTTGCACAAGGTGCTGAAAGAAAACCCCAATAAGGCCATAGAAAACCGCAACATCCTGCCAAGCGCCAACCAGCTGATCATAGGCTTCCTCTGTTCCCTGGGCGGCTTATTCCTGTTCTACTGGCTTTTTAACCGATTTTTTAAATAACAGAATTATACACACATGAAAGTTCAATTACACAAAGCACATCCCTGGCATGGCATCTCCTATGGCGAAAAAGCGCCTGAGATCATTACCTCTTATATTGAAATGGTACCGGCCGATCAGATCAAATACGAGATCGACAAAGTATCCGGTTACCGCAAGGTAGACAGGCCACAGAAATTCTCGAACATTGTTCCGGCCTTATACGGCTTTGTCCCTCAAACCTTTTGTGGCGACTCGGTAGCCGAGCTGGCCAACCTGCGTACCAACCGGACCAGCATTGTAGGCGACGGCGATCCGCTGGACATCTGCGTGCTTACAGAACGAAACATTACCAGCGGCGACATCCTGGTGGAGGCTATTCCTATCGGCGGTTTCCGGATGATCGATAAGAACGAGGCCGATGATAAAATCATTGCCGTGATGGCCAAAGACGAAATCTACAGCCAGTGGAAAGACATTACCGATGCCCCGGAGCAGATCATCAACCGCCTGAGGCACTATTTCCTGACCTATAAAAATATTCCGGGTGAGAGCAAGGCCATTGTGGAGATTACGGAGACCTACGGCAGGGAAGAGGCACATGAAGTAATCCGCCGTAGCATCGACGATTACAACAAAACCTACCGGTCGTATATGGACCTTGGGATGTAAGAGCCAACGCCGGTACATGCTAATCAAAAGCTGAATGGATAAGCCTGAACTGATCAACGGTGAAATTGCCGATTACCATTACGGTGATGACGGGATTTTATATGCTTATTCCAAAAGTACCCTGCGTACGGTAAAAACGATTTCGGACAACATTGCTTTGGTAAAACGGATCACCGGCAATAAGACCGTGCCTCTCCTGATCTACTTAAGTGATTCGCCTGTTCCGGATAAGGAAACGCGGCGTTTCTCCACAGAGCAATTGCCCAAGGTCTATAAGGCGATGGCCATGGTGTCGAAGCCAGGTCTCTCGAAGCTCATTATGAATCTCTTGTTCCGGTTCACAAAGCCGCCCATTCCGATGAAGTCTTTTACCAACGACCGCGAGGCCAGAGAGTGGCTCAGGCAGTATGTCTGACAAGCCTTTTTAATCCTCTAACCCGAATTTTTCCGGGCGTATCCTTTTTTATAGATGTTTTTAGAAAGTGTATGCCCAAAAGCCACATCCGTAAGACGAATCAGGTTATATTTCTGTTAAAAAATTATTTTTACCGGTTTTTTAGTATCTTAGGATCACAAAAATCCTTCACAAAGCATTAACCGAACATGTATGAGGCAATTTCTTAGTGGTGTCATTTTCTTTCTTTGGGTAGCAACATCCTTCGCCCAAAAAAGCAATAAGCTCAGGATGGGAGAGAAGATCCCTTTTTCGAGGGTGACGGTAGTGAACCAGGATAAAAAGGAGACCAATATCGACCTGCCGAACAGCAAGGTGGCAAACGACCGTTTTGTTCTGGTTTATTTCTATTCCGCTGCAACTTCTGCCAAAGAGCTCATAGCCTTTAACAACGATGTTGAGAAGGTCCTCAATAAGTATGAAAATAACGCCTGCAAAGGTGCAGGGCAGATCGAATACGTGACCATTTGCGTAGAAAAAGACTATGATAAATGGAAGACCATCTTATCGGAAACCAATTACAACAAATCGAAATTTACCGGCAAGAAAACCAACTACCAGGCCCGCGAAGGGCAAAAAGATAAGGTGGTAGGCGCCTTTAAGGTAACGGAAATGCCCTCCCTGTTCCTGGTAAACCCTACAGGCCGCCTGTATCTTGAGACCGACAGCATCGATGTGCTTGAAAAAACATTCCAGAACATTTGCCGCATCAATTCCTTGTATTCCACGGCCGATATTTCGGGTAAGCTCCTCATCGGCGATAAGAAAAAATTACCGCTCACCGAGCACAAGGTTTACCTCGTGAAAGGAAACAAGGATACCATCAACAATACCTCCACCGATAATTTCGGGGATTTCCGCTTCAAACAGGTAGACACCACCCAGAACCTCAGCATCCACATCGAGCAGAACAGCAAGACCAAAGGAGGCCCGAAAGTCTTCCTGGCCAAGCAAAACGGAGAGCTGGTATCCGAGCTTAAAAAAAATGCCACCGGCAATTTCGAGTATAAGCTCTTACCGATTGATGTAGAGCGCCTCACAGAGATCGAGGAAGACGATGATATTACCGTGAAGTATAAAAAGTTCAACGCTACCACTAAAAAAGATCTTACAGTGACAGAGAATATTTATTACGAATCGGCGCAGTATACCATCTTAACGGAAGGGGAGATTGTGTTGGATAAAGTACTGGCCATCTTAAATAATTATCCTTTGGTAAAGCTCGATGTGATCTCTCATACCGATGCGCTCGGCGATAACGCTAGCAACCTGAAGCTTTCGCAGAACCGCTCGAATGCCGTGATCGATTACCTGGTAGCCAAAGGCATCTCCCGCGACCGCCTGAAGGCCATCGGGAAAGGGGAGGCGGAGATCAGGAACCGTTGCCTGGATGGCGTGGAATGCTCCGACAAAGAACACGAGTACAACCGGCGCACGGAATTCAAATTCATGAGGAATTAGTCCCGATTATTTGATACATTTACCGGAAACGTAGTCTGTCTTTCGGGAGCACCGTGAAATTTGCAAACACATATAGATACCAGTTGTACTTATTACTGGTCGTGTTCATCGCGTATATTCCACTTACCTGTTTTCAAAGCACCTTAGTCAACGATGATATCGATGTGGCCCTGTCCACCAAGTACTTTGCCGGCGAATGTTTTCAGAACGGCTACCTGCCACTGTGGAACCCATACCAGATCTGGGGGTTTCCGGCACATGCCGATCTGCAATACACCAACTGGAACCTCGAAACCCTGCTCACGGGAATCCTGTCCGGCTATAACTACATCATCCTGCATGTGTTGTTTATCCTGTATATGTTCCTGGCAGCACTGGGCGCTTTCCTCTTGTTCAGGCACTTATCTAAAGACGCACGTGCAGGCTTTTATGTGGCCTGCGTTTATATCCTGAGCGGGCTGTTCATCGCGCATGTGCAATCGCTGGTGACTATCCTCGGCCTGGTGTGGCTGCCCTATGTACTTTGGAGCTTTTTGCGATGGCTGCAGGAGCCAGGCATCAAACACAGCATCCTCCTGTGTTTGTTTTCGTACCTCTTAATGACACTTGGCTACCAGGCCTTTGTATTTATGCTCATTCCGCCGTTCGCAGTCCTGTTCATACAGCAGCTCTTCGTTTATTATAAAGAGAAAAAAACGACGCTTATCCGGCAGCTGATCATCACGGGCATTCTCTCGGTCATTGTCCTGACCGTATTGCTTCTGCCGGTTCTGGTTACTCAGTTCCAGGCAAAACCCTTTGTGGGAAGGCTCAACGGCATGTCGGTGGAGGAAGTGATGATGAATCCTTTTTCGCTGCTGAGTGCTTTATCGTTTATTAATCCTGTACTTACCATTGGCCACGACGATTGGTTCAATACCGAGCTGACCATGCGGAATGCCTTCCTGGGACTGATACCCCTCCTTGTGTTGCTGATTGCCTTATTCAAACGCCACAAAAGCGCTGTTGAAATGATTCTGCTGTCGTTTGCAGCCCTTTACCTGCTTGGCTCCCTGGGCGATGCACTCCCGGTGAGAAAGCTGATGTATTACCTCTTGCCCGGCTTTAAGCTCTTCCGCTTTCCTTCTTTACTGCGGGTGCCTGCCCTGTTGATGCTCTTATGTTATGGAGCGCTGAATTTTAAATATGTGCTTGGCCGGTTGCAGGAGCACCGCAAAAAAAGGAATGTAGCTCTTATTGCCTTGCTTCTGCTGAACCTCGTGGTGGCTATTCTTTGTTTTGTAAAATGTGAGCACCTCAGCTTTTTGCGTAACGGGCAGCATGGTGTTCATCAGCGGGTCATCCATAGCGATCCCTGGGAAATAGCCCTGTATGTGAGCCTCGGGCAATGTGTGCTTATCGCCCTGTTAGGATTCTTATGGAACAGAACGAAGCATGAGGCCGGTTTTTTCAGAAAGCTGGGAGTAGCGACAATTGCCGAGCTGACGCTGGTGATCTGGCTGTATGGGCAGTTTACCGCCTTTGGTAGCCTGAAGCCCAAAGACCTGCAGGCTAATTTTGCGAAGATGCAAAGCGGCTTTCCCTTTCCTTCACAGGATGCATTGAATGCCACGAAATATAAGTTTGATCACCTGCAGCATTTCTGGAAAAATACCGGTGCTTTCAAAAAGCAACTGTTTAATGAGGACGCCTGGACCTCCTTTTATTTCAGCAATTACGATAAGCTCAGCTCCCAGCTTACAGATCTGAAAGACAGCCTGCAAAGCTATCCTTTCATCTACTTTTCTTCGCCACATGCGGAGGAGCTTGCAACAAGTCTGCCGGTGGATACCTCGGTACAATTCATCAAAAGCACCTTTCATGTCCGCAATGCCAAAGCCGATTTTCAATACACGGCTTTTTCCCCGCAGAAAATTGCTATGAATGTAAAGACACGTGAAGCGCTGATCTTAAATTTACAGCAATCGTGGTACAGCGGCTGGAGCGTGAAAGTAGACGGCTTTGAAAAAGAGATATTATGGAATGCCGGTTTGTTGATGTCGGTAGCCGTTCCGCAAGGTCTGCACAGCATTGCCTTTGAATATAAGAATCCCTTATTTGAAAAAGCGCTGGCGGTGAGCTATACCATGTTGGTGCTGCTCATCGTGGCCTGCATTGTTTTATCGGCTCTGCCGCGCAAACGGAAACAGGTCCTGTTCTTATTTTTCCTGGCCTGCGTTCTGGGCATCTGCGCGATGTTCTTCCGCCGTTCTCCAAAACAAGCGGAAGTGAAGAACGGCTTTACCTACGATTTTGCGACCTCCACACGTTACTATGATTTCAATACAACATCTGACATTGCT
Organism: Hydrocarboniphaga daqingensis; assembly: GCA_943362175.1. Classification (GTDB taxonomy): domain Bacteria; phylum Bacteroidota; class Bacteroidia; order B-17B0; family Aurantibacillaceae; genus UBA4416. The sequence goes on from CALRIU020000012.1 coordinate 104,723, forward strand.
TCCTGCATCCGCTCTTTAAGGCATTTCCAGTCCCGGAATATCCGTTACAGCTGGACGAATTATTATAACAGCCCCGAATTGTTGTATGCCTTAGGCATCGATCCTTCCGCCGCAGGACAAGACCTGTCTATGAATAGCCAGATCAGTTACCGCTGGTCGCCGAAAGCAAAAACGGTCAATCATACCCTGTTCGATAGCACATACGCCGATCAGTCCTTTATTGATACGACCCGGGCTCATGGATATGCATTGGTCCTCAATGAGGCACAAAATCCTTATTCCGGGCTGATCACGCTGAATGCCGCTGCGGTAAAAGATCGCGACCTTTACGGCTTTGTAACGCTGAAAGCAAGCCGTTTTTCCAAGCCCATGGTTGTTGCTAAGATCAGGCACAGCGACGGAACAGAGGAACAGTTCTATTTCGCCTTGAACAAATACCTGCTCCATACAGGAGATTGGGAAGAGGTACCTTATTTTTTCAGCAGGCACAACCGGAAGCCGGGCGATGAAGTCCGCTTGTTTTTAATGAATGCCAATCCGTATACCGTGTATGCCAAAGAGCTGACAACAGCGTGTTTTTGATTTTTTTTCGGTTGGTTTCGGCTCCGCTCGTAACCCAGGGGTGAAACTCCGTTGCTTTATTGGCTGAGCGGAGTCGAAGCCGGAAGCTCTGCTAGCCGTTGAGTGTTTCCTGCAACACCGCGAAAGACTTAAACTCATGCAGTCCCGGAATGTGCATCTTGTAATAAGCCATCAGGCAATCCAGGATATTCAAGCGCTCCGAGCGGGAAAACAGCCGCTCGCTATTGAGGTTGTAGGTAAACAGCTGTGCAAATAACCTTGATTGCTCCTCGTCGAAGCTCAGCGGAAAGCTCTGGGAGTAGGGGTGGTAGCTGCCTTCCCGCGTATCGAAATATTTATCCGATACAGTCCTGTTGTTGCTTGGATAAAAACCCAGGTATTTGGTAAGTTCAAACAGCACATAAATATGCAGGTCATAAAAACCTTCGTCGTTGACATCCAGCCACTGGAACACATGAATGATGAATTCGTAAAGCCCTTCGTTACGGCTTTGCTCCTTCAGGCATTTGTGAAGCACTTCATTGATGAACTGGGCAATGCATAATTTTGTAAAATGCTGGTTGAGGCCGTGATAAATATACGTGGGCCTGGCTTCCATCAACTGGTGAATTTCCTTATTTTCTTTCATGGAAAATACCAGCTCCAGCTGTGAGAGCGGCTGCACCAGCGCCGGCTTGATCTTGGATTTTCCCGTATTGCTCACCTGGATGTTAAGGCTCAGCAATCCGAAATCTTTTGTGTAGATCTTCGAAATGATTTTTGTATCGGCATATTTGACATTGTGAAGCACAATGCCGCTTGTAGTCACGCGCATTTAATTTACCACCAGTAATTTGGTGACGGCTTTCTGTTCCCCGTCGGCTGTAGCACAATAGATCATATAGACCCCCGAAGATACCCTGGTGCCATTGGTGGTTTTTAAATTCCATTCCACCTGGCCACCCTGCGATTTGGTTTCCCAGACCACGCTGCCGGCCACATCGGTTACCTTCAGCACCGTTTCATCCACCAGCCCGGTGATATACACATTATTGCCATAACCCGGTCTCACCGGGTTCGGAAACGCATGAACATTGGTATAGCCCTCGAAACCGTTCACCACAGAGGTACGGAACGACTGAATGCCTTTTTCGCTGGCAATGAACACATCGCCGGTAGTGCCATCCACCGCGATATCGCGAATGGCGTTGGAGTACAATTGGCTTTCTTCGGCGGTGAAATGGTGGATTTGTGTTTGTCCGTCGGCCGACAGGCAATACACGCCGGAGCTTTCCGTGCCGATCCATTTGCGGTTGGCGCCATCTATGGCAATGGCCGTAATGCCGTCTTTCTCCAGGAGGATCTGCACATTACCGTCCTGCTCAATTAAGATCTGCTGGCTGTCCCAGTTAGAGCCTGTGAAAATCGTTTCCGGATTATAAAATACAGCAACGCCTTTAGCTGTGCCCACCCACACATGCCCGTCAAGGTCTTCCGCCATCGAGTAAATATCGGGAGAGGGCAGGGCACCTGCTCCTTTGGCTGTTGTAAACACTTTGGTATTGTTGTAATTGGGCGCTGCAAACGTATCTCCCGGCTTGTACACCATCAGGCCGATGCCTCTCGCCAGCTGGATCCAGACCTGGTTGTTTTTATCCACCATAAGCTTGCCCGCATTGGGATTGTTGGAAAAGAAGAGGCTGAAATCAAAATTGATCCAGGAGCCACCTTTCCTCAGCACACTTAAAAAACGATTGTTCAGGCTCGATACCACCCACAGGTTGGAATTATTGTCGTAGGCCAGGCCACCGATGCGGTTGGGGTAGCCAATGCCAAAGGCCACACCCAGCGGGCTGTTGGAGGAGGTAAATACCCTTTGAGGAACATTTTTACGGACCTCTATGACACCTTTACCCCAGCTTCCGAAAGCCACATGGTTTTTATCGTTTTTATCGATCGCCACACAATTCAGGTCGAGCAGGGTATCCACCATCGGCGAATAGAAACTGCTCCATTTGTCATCCTGGTACACGTTCATGTAGGGTGCATTGAATTGATTGTTCCACTCGTCGCCCAGGTAAGTAGAAGCCACATATAAATTGCCTTCTTTTACTTCCAGGTCGTTTGCCAGGCTCGTGTTCGGGCCGTTCACATCAATGCGGAAACTGGGATCCGGGTAGTTGCCATAGGATTTCACCAGGCCGCGCTGGCCATCTGCCACATAAAACAGGCGGTAATCGGGCAGGTGGTCTTCAAAGAATACATCATTCACGTATGCATAGGTAGTGGGCTCATAGCTGTTGATGGAGGACTCATTATTATTGGAAGGATTGAGGAGCATCGCCCCATTCTGGTCGATCATGAGGAGCCGGTTGACGTTCGAATAATCATACAGGCGCTTGATCTCGTAAGAAAAAGGCTTCTGGCTGAAATAACCCCAGCTGCTGCCGTTAAACTGGAAGAGCGTGTCTTTCAGAGATTGATTGGATTTACGGCGCTCCGAGTAATTGACAATAATTTTGGAATCGTATTTCACAACCGCATTATAGGGGCCCTTCGGCAATTCCTGTACTTTGCGCCAGTTCGCGAAATTGGTCAGGAGCTGGTTGCTGCGGCCCACGTATACTCCCGAGTCGGTAGCAGCGATCAGGCAGGTGTCGTTGTTCGTGACCTGGTTCACATTAAAATAAGAGCCCGAGTTTCCGAAAAAGTAAGAGTCTTTCACCTCGATCCTGTTCAGGTCGAGTTTGATGATCCCAAAGGCACAGGCAATATAGCCCATGTTCTTGTCGAAATGGATTTCGTTGATGGTTTTATCGCCCGTAATGGTTTTGCGTTCGATGTCCGGAAAATTGGTAATAACGCCGTCTTTGATCAGGTCGATGTTGGAGTTTTCATAAATCACCACTACCATATTATTGGCAGCATTGTAGCGAAGCAGCTTCACACCTACATCCGACAGACCGTTGATTTTGGTAAGCTTCTCAACACTGTTGTCGTCGGTATTGTATTTTACCAGCCCGCTGCCGTTGGAGCAATATACCAGTGGTCCGGCTTTTACCACGCTTACCGTCTTCGAATAATTGAGGTGGTCTGTCCATTGGCCTACCTTTACCTGTGCCATAAAAGACAGAGAGGCAAGCGTTGATACTGTCAAAAAAAGTGATTTGATACCCATAGGTTTAAAACAGCAAAAGCGCCGAAATATTGCCTCTAAAGGTATTCATTTTTGCCCAGATAAAGGCTGTATTTCCGATAGGTAATTATGGCCTGACAAATCTGGTTTTACTGCTAAAAAGTAGGGATTTTCCAACAAAACCTGACATTTTTTCGGGTTTTATAGTAATGGCAAACATATTGCTGTTAACTTTACGAAAAAATTTCAAGATCCTATGGAACAGAACGAACACGAAAATATGAATCAGGAAGAGAACCAAACGACTTCAGACCAGGAGCAGAATACTGCCGACCAGGAAAAAACATCGGAACAGGAAACGCTGAACAAAGACACCCAGGAGCCTGTCAATTTTGAAGCAAAAATTGCGGAGTTGAACGATAAATATTTGCGTCTGTATTCGGAATTTGACAATTACCGCAAACGTATGATCAAGGAGAAAGCCGACATTATCCGCTCTGCCGGAGAAGATGTATTCAAGGCCTTTATTCCTACCATCGATGATTTTGAGCGTGCCATCAAGGCCAACGAAACCGTTACGGAAGTAGAGCCGATCAAAGAAGGCATGAAGCTGATTTATAGTAAATTAATGTCGACAGCCAAAAGCAAAGGTTTAGAGCAAATGAACCTGGCAGGCCAGCCTTTTGATGCGGATACGATGGAAGCCATTGCGCATATTCCTGCTCCAAGCGACGACCTGAAAGGTAAAGTGGTGGATGATGTGGAAAAAGGATACAAGCTGGGCGAAAAGGTCATTCGTTTTGCTAAAGTAGTTGTAGGAAATTAATAAGAACAGACCCAGAAATCATGAGCAAACGTGACTATTACGAGATTTTAGGACTTAGCAAAGGAGCCGGTGAGGAAGATATTAAAAAAGCTTACCGTAAGCTGGCGATCAAATACCACCCCGATAAAAACCCCGATGACAAATCGGCGGAAGAGAAATTTAAAGAAGCGGCGGAAGCCTACGAAGTACTGAGCAGCCCTGAAAAAAGACAACGTTATGACCAGTTCGGGCATGCCGGTGTAGGCGGAGCGGCCGGTGGCGGTGGCTTTGGCGGCGGCATGAACATGGAAGATATTTTCAGCCAGTTTGGGGATATCTTCGGTGGCGGCGGTTTCGGAGGCTTTGGCGGCGGTGGCCGTTCGGGCGGAAGGCGTGTCATGCGCGGATCTAACCTGCGCGTGAAAGTAAAGATGAACCTCAAAGAGGTAGCCAAAGGCGTTGAAAAAAAATTAAAGGTCAATAAATTTGTGAGCTGCCATACCTGTAAAGGAAGCGGCGCCAAAAGCGGGCAGCTCGAAGTGTGCCGTCTCTGTAACGGCTCAGGCGTACAGGTGCGTACCCAGCAAACCTTTTTAGGAGCGATGCAAACGCAAACCACCTGCAGCGGCTGTAACGGCGAAGGAAAAACTGTGAAAGACAAATGCAAAACCTGTAATGGCGACGGTATTGTCAGGGAAGAGGAAGTGATCTCGATCAATATCCCGGCCGGTGTGGCAGAAGGCATGCAGCTTTCGGTGAGTGGCAAAGGAAATGCGGCGCCCCGCGGCGGCATCAACGGCGATCTGCTCGTCCTCATCGAGGAAGAGGAAGATCCGGAGCTGAAGCGTGACGGCAACAACCTGTTCTACGACAGTTATGTGAACTTTGTGGATGCAGCCCTGGGAACCAGCATTGAAGTGCCTTTGGTGGAAGGCAAAGCTAAGATTAAAGTAGAGCCGGGAACACAAAGCGGCAAGGTGCTGCGCCTGAAAGGCAAAGGCCTGCCGGATGTCAATTCCTATGGCACAGGCGATCTGTTGGTAAACATCAACGTATGGACGCCTCAGAACCTCACAGCGGAAGAGAAGAAAACCCTGGAGGGATTAAGGGATTCCAAGAATTTCGAACCCAATCCTAACCGCAAGGAAAAAGGCTTCTTCGACCGCATGAAAGAATATTTTGAATAAGAGATAGAATGAGTAATACAAAAAAGCGACGGAGCAATCGGTCGCTTTTTTGTTTTTTTTCTGTGCCTTCGACTTCGCTCAGGCAGCTGGCGGTTACCGGCATCTAATCCGCATCGGCCGGTTCATTGGAAATCTGATCCAAATGCTTCACCTCCTTCATATTCCATAATTTATCAAATACAGCCATGTATTCCTTATAAAGATTGCTATGAACCGTAATGTGATATTCAGGGCAATCGCCGTACTCTTCTTTGCGCTCATCCGATAGCCGAGAGCCTGCATAGCTAACATTACCAAAGCGCTTGAGCGTTGCTGTAATCCACTGGTCCGTTGTGCCCGGGTTGAACAGGATATAGGCCTTGGCCACGTTAAGGGCTTTTCCGTTTTCCAGTTCCCACATATCGTCGCGGTATTCGGTAGCGGGTTCCAGCGTGGCGTTAAGGCCTTTGGCGCGCAGCTCTTTTTCAAATATAAGCGCAGCACTGTCGCTCGGTAAATTAATCCGGTCGGAAAGAGATTTATGATGAATGTCGTAAACCAGTAAGTGTCTTTTTTCGAGAATGTCTTTAATAGCCTTGTAATCGTTGGTAGTAGGGGCCTTAATAAAATAATAGCCTTTATGGACTTTGTTGAGCATGATAAAACTTCCCGAGTAATGGTATTTCTCGCCCGCATTTGGAACACGAATGCAGAAGTTGGCTCTGTTAAAGAAAATCGTGGTGTTATAGCTGCCGTGTTGTTTGGTGACGATTTTTACCGGCCAGGCATCGCTGGGTTTGGCGTTAAGCTTAAAACAGAAGCCATCGTTGTCATACATCGTGCTACGGATTTTTTTTCCGTTGATCAGGAGGTAACTATCGGCGGTAATATTCTCTGTCCCGCTGATCAATGTGATGAAAAAATCTCTTTTTGCTGAAACGGTAAAAGTGCTTACAGCTGCTGTCGTATTGGTGCTCACCGTCTTCGGTGCTTTTTCCTTTGCCCGCTTTTCAGGTTTGGGCTCATGTACAATCGTTTGGATCGGTGGCGGAACAAAAGCCGGTTTTTTTTCCTCCGGAACAACAGGAAGCTTATTGGAAAGCCCCTGCTGATAAGGAGTACCATACCATCCCCAGGTAGGAATGGTGGATTGCTTGTCTTCTTTTCCTTTCGTGTAAGTGATCCGGACATAGGAGGTGAAAGGCCCCGGGCGCTTGCCGGAGATCATCGTAATCCGGATGCAGGAGTCGGGATAGATGATTTTGGTCCGGTAATCGCCGAAAAAGGTGATCGTGCCGTCGTCCTGCCTGACATTCTTCAGGATGATGATCTCACCGGTATTGTTTTTCACTTTGAATTGACTCAAAGCAAAGGCATCTGATTTCAGCGTATCCCAAAACAAGCCCTGCTTTTTATTCTCCAGGACAAATTCATAGAGCTTCAGGTCTTTCTGATAAATCAGCGTCGTGTCGGTTTTATAACGTTTGATGCCCAATGTCTGGCTGAAGCCGGAAAAAGAAAGACAGATAGAGATAACAAGTAAGATACGCCGGATCATGCCGTTTATAAAATGTGGTTCCGGGGGATGGAATTTAAGCTTAAAAATACGGAATGGCCCCCGCCTGTAAAAGCCAAAAGCTGCTAATTTTCGGTGGCTTCGGGTGGCCTCAGCCACCGCTCGCACCAGATATGATTTTTCAGAGATAGTTAGTAGTTACCCTTTGCGTGAGTGATTGCAGCGGAAATCCTTTTGCCGGGCACTGAGCGGAGCCGAAGTGCGGGGCAAAAGATTGTAGCGAAAAGCACGACTCCGCTGCCTCTTTTGCGGAGGCACGCCCAAAGAACATTGACGTTTCCGGGATTACTATTAATGCTCCTCTTCTTTGAGAAGATTCACATCATGACATTAGCCAAAGCAATAGGAACTTACTTCGGCTCCTCCTTAAACACCCGGTTCAGGCGTTTCAACAGGAACATCATGATGAGGAAAGCCAGTAAGAGCAGCCCGAAGTTCAGCCAGAAGTAATTCGCCTTGTTATCAAACTTGTCCCAGTTCTTGGCAAGCACCCCGCTGAGCTTATTGCCAATGGAGGTGGCGAGTTGCCAGCCGCCCATCATCAATGCCGTGAGCCTCAGCGGAGAAAGCTTCGATACCATCGAGAGGCCCATCGGACTGAGGCAAAGCTCGCCGATGGTAATGACGCCGTAACCTGCAATGAGCCACCAGGCGCTGGCTTTCGTGGCTCCGTTGTCTGTGTAGTATACGGCAGCTACCATCACAAGTGTGGAGAGCGCGCTCACCAACAAACCAATCGCTATCTTCGAGGCGGTAGTTGGTTCTCTTTTACGTTTACGCATAAAGGCAAAGAGCATGATGAGGAAAGGGGTGAGAGTGACTACAAAGAAAGGATTGATCGATTGGAACAGTTCCGTGTTCACCAGGTTAATGGATTCGTGAGGCGCCGGATATTTTTCGGGAGGAAGGTTGTTGAAATAATTCGGATAGGCTTTGTGTTTAATGGCTTTGCCATCGGCGTCTTTCAGTGTCCTGAACTGCGAGTCCACTTTGTTTACTTCTACGCTGTCTGCTGTTATTTTATCCGATAAGGCCAGCTTCTTGGTCACGTTGGTGATCATGGCCGGGCTTTCACGATCCGTATAGGACTGGGCATAGGTGGTTAAGGCTGTTCCGTTTTGTTTAAAGATGGCCCAGAACAAAATCACGATCAGGAAGATGGTAAACATGGTGCCTAAAGGACGCTTTTCTTCTTTCGTTGCCTTCATATAAATGGAGGCATAGAAATAGATTACCGGAATGCAGAACATGAAAAAGGCATCGGTGCTGCGGCTGCCCATTACGGTATATACTTTATCGGCGCTTCCGCCGATGGCGTTTGGCAGGAACCAGCCCAGCAGGGCAAAGCCCACGCCAACTAAAAGGATCTTTACAAATTGCATCAGGAAAGGCTTATCCTCCGGCTTAGGCTCCTTGCGGATATCAGCATGCTTATAATGCTTCATCCCGGCCCAGAAGGTGATTACCCCTACAAACATTCCGATACCGGCAGTGATGAAAGCACCGTGCCAGCCGATTTTGTTACGCATGATGGCCGCGATGAAATTGCAAAGGAACGCGCCCAGGTTAATGCCCATATAAAAGATATTATAGCCGGTGTCTTTTTTATCCTTGTACCTTGGGTCGTTGAAGAGGTTGCCGAGTAAGGTAGAGATGTTGGGTTTGAAAAAACCATTTCCCACAACCATAATTACCAGGGACGTATAGAAGGCCCATTTTTCAGGAATGGCAAGCATACAATAGCCAATACCCATCAGGATCCCGCCGAGCGTGATCGAGAAGCGGTAGCCGAGTTTCAGATCGGCCAGCAAGCCGCCCATAAAAGGCGTGAGGTAGGCGAGGGCGATGAAGGTGCCGAATACATCGGAGGCATCGCCATTATCCCAGCCCAGGCCGCCGCTGGTGGTGTCGGTCATGTAGAGGAAGAAGATCCCGATCATCAGGTAATAGCCGAAGCGCTCCCAGAACTCGGTGAATACTAAGAAGAATAAGCCGTTGGGGTATTTGGATTCCTGTTTCATGATGCTATTATTTTAAATGAAAAATTACCGGGAGGAAATGATCGGGTTTTGTGAATTAATCGTGCAATATAGCGAATAAGGGCTATTTTACAAAAAAGGTATTCCGGAGAATTGCTTTGCGGGCCGGGATATGTTTTACCTCGATGCTGATGGTTTTGGAGGGCTCGCAAATGCCTTCCAGCAAAGGGATGTAGGCCGTATCAGGCTTGGAGAGCGAGTACTTCATGCCCGGAATGTAGGCCAGCCTGAACAGCGAATCGCCGGCTGCCCTGATCAGCTGGGCATTTTGCAGATGGATCACCAGCTTGTGCCGGATGCTGTCCGGAAAATGGACCACGAACAGATCACTTCTATTTCTGACGATTGTATCACTTTTGGCTCCCGTTTGAAAAAACAGGAAACGGTTATCCTCCTGCCTGATCTTGATTTTTTGCTGGGCCTGTACACCCAGTGAACCGAACATCAGAAGTATGCTTAAAAACTTTGCCAATCAATGAATGTTTATGATGGTTTTGAGTCACGATAGCTATCGGGACGAAGTCAACGGTAATCAACGGCACTCGACCTGACAATCTAAATTTGCCTTAGGACCTTTTCTTTCTGAATTTGATATTCCCGAAAAGGTCCAGCACTTTTTTAAACACATCGAAATACAAGGTGATCATCAGGATGAGGCTCATGATCCAGATCACCGAAATATTGAACCAGTAGGTCGGGAAGAAATGACCCAGGAATTTTTTGTTAGGAGCATAAAAATGAGCCCCGCCGAAATTGGATTCCGTAGGGTCGGCATACACCGGATCGATGCGCTGGATCAACCTGCCGTCTTTCTCCAGGCAAGCCTCGCCGCTGATATCGTTGGCATTTCTTACCAGTTGCGATAAGCTCTCGTTCTCATAATCTTCCTGCAGGCGGATGAATGCCTCATTGCCCATTTGTTCGATCATGCGATGCACCACTTTTTCTTTTTCGGCTCTTTTCTTATTCTCGCGCAGCACATAATGCTCGTTCACCTTATCCAGGAAAGCTTTCAGGGCAGTGGCTACCTCCGGGGTATAATCGTTGACGTTGAGCTTATCAATGAACTCGAACTGGTACTTGTTGTTCAGGAATGCCTGTTCCTTCAGCAATTCATTTTTGATCAGGGCCAGGTCTTTCGCCGTTTCATCTTTTTTCAGGTACTCCTTGCTCTCCCTGGAGATCTTGCTCATCTTGCCTTCCAGCTTTTGCTTCCAGTAGTTCTTTTTATAGCCGGCAATGCTGATCGCTTTTTCGTACTTGTAGAAATTTTTGAAATAGTCGTTTTCCTTGAATTGGTTCACCGCCAAAGCCTCAAAGGCCCAGCGGCTCGCCATCATCTCACCTACAACAGGCACACCGCCCTGCTTGGCCAGTACCGGGTTGAGCTTATCGAACTTTACGACCACACCGGCCAGCAGAAGCTGCGGAATGATCAGGAAAGGAATTAAAATATAGATGGTCACCGCACTGTTGAAAGCGCTGGAAATGTTCAGGCCCAGCATATTGGCAAAACAGGAGGTAGTGAACAACACCAGCCAGTAGTCGGCAAACATCCCTTTCACCCCTAATACCAGGTTCCCGACCACTACAAACAACACCGTCTGAAAGGCCGATAATGCAAACATGATGATGATCTTGCTCCATAAGTAGCTGCCTTTGCTCAGGTTCAGGAAAGACTCCCGCTTGCGGATCTTACGGTCGCGGATAATTTCTTCCGCGCTCACCGTTAAGCCCAGGAACAAGGCCACCACCACCGACATGAACATGTAAGCCGTTAAGTTCTCGTTCTTAAAGAACACATAGCCCACGCTGTTATCCTCGTCGGTATTGAAGTAGCGTACCAGGAATGCCAGGATAAAGGCCAGCAAAGGTGCTTCCAGGAAGTTGATTAATAAATACTGGGTATTGGTGAGCTTGCTTTTAACGTCCCTGGTAATAAATACCTTGAATTGCTTGAATGGATTCGGGATCTTGAAGATGGCCTCCGGGATCTCATCCTGGTGCTGGATCTCGCCGATTGTCGCTTCGATTTTCTCCACGTAGCTTTTGTTCCACTCACTCGGGCTTGTCTTCCGGTTGTGTGTGAGGTTACCGTACTCATCCAATACCTTGCTTTCAATGATGTTGAAGATAAGCTCCGGGTTTACGTTACCGCAGTTCCAGCATTCGCTTTCCTCGGCATTCACGTGCTGTACCAGCGTTTTGAAATAAGAAACCGCATCCACCGGATTTCCGTAATAGATCGGGTAACCGCCCACATCGAGGATCTGCAGCTTATCGAACATTTTAAAAATATCCGAAGAAGGCTGGTGGATCACCACGAAAATAAGCTTTCCTTTCAGGGAGAGCTCCTTCAAAAGGTCCATGATGTTCTCCGAGTCGCGCGATGATAAGCCCGACGTAGGCTCATCCACATACAGCACTGATGGCTCGCGGATCAGCTCCAGGCCAATGTTCAGGCGTTTACGCTGCCCGCCCGAAATGGTTTTCTCCAGAGGAGATCCCACTTTCAGGTCTTTCGTTTCGGAGAGGCCCAGGTCGGCCAGCAGGCTATGGCATTTTTTGGCGATCTCCTCGTCCGACAGGTTGCCGAAACAGAGCTTGGCATTATAAAATAAATTCTGGTAAACCGTGAGTTCCTCGATCAGTAAGTCATCCTGTGTCACGTGGCCGATCACACCTTCCACGAATTTCTTGTCAACGTGGATGTTCTTGCCGTTGATGAGGACCTGCCCGCTACTCGGCACTTCCACGCCGTTCAGGACATTCAGGAGCGTTGATTTTCCGGCACCCGAGCCCCCCATAATGCCGATGAGCTTCCCGCTTTCCTCGCGGATGTTGATGTTGCGCAGGCCCAGCTTTCCGCCTTTGAATTTGTATTCAATATTTTTGGCCTCGAAGGAAATCCGTGCCTTGGAGCTATCCGCCAGGAAGCGGCCGATGATATCGCTGTAATAAATCGGCTTTACCTTTGAGTTTCTCAGGGAAGAGCCCGGTGTTAAAATGTGTACCCGTTCCTTGGAGATGCCTTGCCCGTTGAGTTGCAGCTCGATGTTTCCATAAATGCGCAGCGCATACATGCCCACGCTGTCGATCTGGATCACACGCACGTCAGACGTCAGGGTGTCGCAGTAGATATGTTTGCAGGCATTGTTGTAGCCTTCAGGCTTGTTATTGATGACCAGGATATTGGGAGTGTTCGGGACCTTCTCGGCAGTGTCTTCTACAAAGGCCCTGAGCTGGGCAAACTCTTCGGTAGAGATGTTGAAGGTATCGGCCACCGTAACCACAAATTCGTTTTCCTGCTCGGAGATCTCGTCACTTGAATAAATGAACTCCAGCAAACGGATCAATACGATGACTTTCTGCGGCTGCTCCAGCTCCTGGTTGATCTGCGTACAGATCTTTAATACTTTGACAGAGTTAAGCGAGGTACGTTTGGCCGTACCATCTTTTTTTTTGGAACTTGACTGTTGGGCTTCAATAAACTCGTCGAAAATAACGAGGTACTTTTCAACCTGTTCTTTGTTTAATTGTTGTTTGAGGAAAGACTCAACAATCGCACGACCGGTATTGGTAATCCCATCAACTTTAGCGATGATGGCGAACATTTGCATTAAAGCCCTAAGTATTCGTTCACTCATATATTTTGATTAGTGGGGTGTTATGGAGAAATACGAAAGTTACTAATTATTAATAATTTAACAAATTTCCTTTCAAAATTTAATCGATTATTTTTGAAGCTTGTTTAACGTCAAATTTTGCAGGCATACTAAGCGAAATATGTCGGGAAAACTTAACGAAACCATAGGCAAAAAGAAGCATAAACACATTATCAGATACGTTCTATACAGGCTCTTAGGCCTGTCGAAAAGATGAATACATTGGGAAGAGAATATAATGCGGCTGAGATGGCAGCAAAATTTATCAATCAAACCAGCAAACCTGTTTTCTTAACAGGAAAAGCCGGAACGGGAAAGACCACGTTTTTAAGAAATATCATTGAGCATACGCACAAGAATGCCATCATTGTGGCACCCACAGGTATTGCGGCCATCAATGCGGGTGGCGTGACCATTCATTCGCAGTTTGGCCTTCCCTTCGGCCTCTTTGTTCCCGACAGCAGTTTCAAAATCGATAATTTCCAGGTAAAGATCAATACGCCTTACACGATGGTGAAGCACCTCAACATGCGCGACCAGAAACGCAGGCTGTTGCAGGAGTTGGAATTGCTGGTGATCGACGAGGTGAGCATGCTCAGGGCCGATCTGCTGGACACAATCGACTTTGTGCTGAAAAGCGTGCGCCGCCAGCAACACAAGCCTTTCGGGGGCGTGCAGGTTTTATTCATCGGTGACCTCATGCAGCTGCCACCGGTAGTGAAGGAAGAGGAGTGGAATATTTTAAAACAGTATTACAACAGCATTTACTTTTTCGATGCCCAGGTATTGAAGCAGGAGAAACCGGTTTACATCGAGCTTGATAAAATCTACCGGCAAACAGATTCTACCTTCATCGATCTGTTGAATAACCTGAGAAACAATACGGTGACGCAGGCTGATATTAATTTGCTGAATACACATTATAAACCGGATTTTGATATCCGTTCGGCACGCAATATCATTACGCTTACCACACACAACCATAAGGCCGATACGATGAATAAATCGGCTTTGCAGGAGCTCAAAAGCCGTTCTTATTTTTTTAATGCCAGGATCGAAGGCGAGTTCAATGAATATGCCTATCCCGTAGAAGCCTCGCTGGAGCTGAAAGTAGGGGCACAGATCATGTTCATCAAAAACGACATCAGCGGCCGGCAGCAGTATTTCAACGGGAAGATCGGTGTTGTTTCGTCGTTGAGCGATAAAGAGATTGAAATCGATTTCAGGGACGGCAGCAAGCCTTTCACCCTGGAAACTTACCAGTGGCGAAACATCAAATACGAGCTGGATCCGGTAACGAATGAGATCGATGAAAAAGACATCGGGGAGTTCAACCAGTACCCGATCAAGCTGGCATGGGCCATTACCGTACACAAAAGTCAGGGGCTCACCTTTGAGAAAGCGATCCTCGACATCAACCGCGCCTTTGCGCCGGGACAGGTATATGTAGCCTTATCGCGCCTCAAATCGCTCGATGGGTTGGTGCTGACCTCGCCGGTGCAGTTCAATGCCATTTCCCAGGACAAAGCGCTGGAAGAGTATGCGAAGCTCAAGCCTCAGCAGGAAGAAGTGAAACAGCTGATCGACCAGGAAACGGTTTTCTTCTTAAGAGCCTACCTGTTGAAGGTTTATGATTTTATATGGCTTCACAGCAACCTCAAGCGGCACCTGGAAAGCTACACCATGGAGGAGAACAAATCCACCAAGCAAAAGCATCAGGCCTGGGCGGAAGAGCTGTTCGCGAAATTTGAACCGCTGAAACAGAATGCCGATAAATTCAGCAACCAGATCCATTTTATTTTTGAGGGAAAGGAAGAAGGCTATCTCCAGAAAGTACATGAGCGTCATCTCGCGGCGAAAAATTATTTCTACCCGGTGCTCAAAGAGCTTTCTAAAAGCGTGTTGGTGCATATTGAATTGTTGAAGGAAGAAAAACAGATCAAGCAATACCTCGAAGAGTTACTTGACCTGGAAGGCTTGCTTTATAAGCATTTGCAGCAGCTCGACAAAATGTCGCTGGTGCTGGATCATGTGCTGAACGGTACGGAATTCGATAAGCAGAAATTCAGGCAAAGCTCCGCGCAAGCCGAACGCCTGGAGCTGGTGAAGGAAAGCATCGCCATTACGGAGAAAGCCGCTTTTGAAGAGCGGAGAAGCAAATCGGCTTCCGGTAAAACCCGGAAAGAGAAAAAAACGCGGGAGCCTAAAATAAAAAAAGAGAAAGCCACCAAGGCGCCAAAGCCGGATACAAAAACCTTAAGTTTTGATTTGTATAAGGAAGGAAAAACGGTTTTCGAAATCGCAGGACTCAGGCAAATGGCCATCACGACCATCGAGAATCACCTGGCGCATTACGTCAGCCTCGGCATGATCCCGGTAACGCAATTCGTTCCCAAAGAAAAGCACGAAAAGATCCTGGAAAGCTATAAAAAGCACGGCGATGGATTGGCAAACCCCATCAAGCAGGAGCTTGGCGACGACTACTCCTATTCGGAGATCCGCTTTGTGCTTGCTACACAAAAACACCTCAAAAAATAGTGAATGTCTTGTGGGTGTCTCACCAACAAAGCAGGAGAATTTTAACTACATAGACACATAGAAATTATAGAGAACAGACTATAGACCTGTCATCTCAGCCCGGGCTGCTGTTGGTATTGTCATCACCAGCAAGGCAAACAACTGCCAAAGAGCAAGAATTTAATGGGTAAGCATCTTTGCGGGCACTGAGCGGAGTCGAAGTGCCGCTTCGTGTTACTTCACCCGCTCCACGTATTCGCCCGTCTCCGTATTGATTTTCAGCTTATCGCCGTTCACCACAAAGATCGGAACCTGGATCTTAATACCACCTTCCACCTCAGCGGTTTTCAGGGTTTTATTTTTGATGCCTTCCTCGGTATAGGTTACGGCAAGCTCTACATACTGTGGCAGGGAGCCATTCAGAGGCTTATCGTTCTCATCGAAACGGATCTTCAGGATCATGCCTTCCTGTAAGAACTGAATGCTCTCGGCAAAAAGGATCTTCGGAATGTGAAGCTGGTCGTAGGTTTCCTGGTTCATGCATACGAGGAAGTCGCCATCCATAAATAAGTACTGCATCTCATACTCGTCCACGCGAATGAGGTCGATCTTTTCGCCTGAGCGGAAACGGATCTCACTTTGCTTGCCCGTTTCCACGTTGCGGCATTTGCAGGAATAAATGGCGTTTCCTTTGCCGGGAGTAATATGATCGTAGTCCAGTACCTGAACCAATTCGTTGTTATGCCTGATAAAGCAGCCTCTTGAAATATCGGAAGTAGTCGCCATGAAATTATTTTTAATAAAGCGGAAAGATACTATTGTCAGCTGAAATAGGCAAAATTATTTAAAGCGGGCAGATCCTGCTTTGTATCTTTTTTTATGCACCACATTATAATTTTCAAACAAGATGCTATATGAGCCGATCTTTATTTCAAATCACCATTCCTGAGCCCTGTCACGAAGACTGGAGCCGGATGCATCCCGATGCCAAAGGGAAATTCTGCAAGGCTTGTTGTCACTCTGTCTACGATTTCTCTGAAAAAACACCCGCTGAGATCAGGGAGATTTTACTGCAACAGCCCTCCGGAAAAATCTGTGGGTATTTTAAGGAAACACAACTTAACAGGCCTTTGTTTGTTATGCTGGATAAGCGCTTGATGAATTTCACAAGGCGGTTTGCCTTAGCGCTCTATGTGGTTTTCGGTTCGCTTTTATTCAGCTGTAAAACTATTCCCGAACCTGAACAAAAATCCCAGGTAGAGTGGATGGATGGGCCCGTATTTCAAAAAGGGAGATTTATAACACATGATTCCGGGAGAGATTCTACCAGGCGGATGTATGGGAAAGCAGATTATATGCAATACCTCCCGGAAGAGCTAACCGACAGCACCATGCAGCGATCAGAATAAAAGCTGTATTAAGCCCTGTATTTGTAAGGTATTTGAAACCGCAAGCCCCACTGTTTCCTAAGCCACTTACCATAAATTTCCCGCCACTTACAAGATGGCTTCTTTTTGAAGATGATTACGGTTATACATTTGACGCCGGGTACCCTTATGGAATTTTTTGTTTAACCACATCTTAATGTAAAACCTTTATGAAGCCAGCTGATTTTATCGTTCGTATTCCGGAGCCTTGCCACGAGGACTGGAACCAGATGCAACCCGATGCCAAAGGCAAGTTTTGCAGCTCCTGCAGCAAATCCGTATTCGATTTTTCCAATAAAACGGATTTGGAAATCAAAACTATTTTAATAGAACATAAAGACCAGAAAGTCTGCGGGCACTTTAAGAAAACCCAGATCGACCGGCCCCTGAGCCTCACTGTCCGGCCTGATAATCTTCCTTACCATGTCAGCATTACGAAAACCTTTGCCATTGCGCTGTTCCTGGTATTCGGGTCCATGTTGTTCAGCTGCAAAGACGAAAAAGGAAATGACATTCCGGTAAAAGTAGAATCGCCTGAAATGGTAGCCGGGATGATTATGGCACCAGTTCCACCTTCCCCTTTAGAGGATTCGCTCAGCTCCTGCGATATGCTGACCGGAGAAGTGCCGGTTGATAATACAGGAATTGGTTATGCTACTGAAGAAATGGTTAATGGAGGTATTGGCTTTGAAGAAGGGCACGGAGTTGAGCCACCTCCGCTCAAAGTAATAGATCCGCCGGAGGTGGTTATGGTTGGGATGATTGCTTATGAGCCTCCTCTGGTAAATGACTCTGTTGTGGATTCTCCTGTCATAGATTCAAACCTGGTGAATGAGGAAGCCAAACGCCTGGCAGAATCTACAACGTTGAACCATGATAAGATCTTTAGCGTGTATCCAAATCCATCGACCGGCGAATTTACCATTGCCTACGATCTGCTCAAACGCTCGGATGTGAAGATTGCTATTTACAACATGAACGGCGCCCTGGTGAAAGCAGTCACTGATACAAAAGGCCAGTATGAAGGACGTTACCGCCTTCCGGTAAACCTGAATGAACTACCGAATGGCATTTACATCGTGAGCCTCATCCATGGCGACAAGCAGAGTGTCGAACGCCTGGTGATTGCCAGGTAAGGTACATTCACAAAAAAGCATCCCTGTAAACCGGGATGCTTTTTGCTGTCAGTTCTCCACGACCTATCGTGATTCGATGTCAATAAACGTCTTTTCATGTGAGACACACTATACTTTTTTGATCTTGTCTTTGGGCGTGCCCCTTCGGGTCGGGCTGTCGCGACTCGCTCTTTATTCCGCTATCGCTGCATAAAGGAGCTCAAACATCCCGATAGCTATCGGGACGCTCCATCCCTCACGCCTATACGCACGAAAAAAATCATTTCCAGCCACCGCCCAGCGCCCTGTAGAGATCAATCCGTGCGTTCAGTTGCCCGTACTTCAAAGCTGCCTGGTCCAGCTCGCTTTGCAGGACGCTGCTCTGTGTGCTGATCACCTCCAGGTAATTCGCCATCCCGCTTTTAAATAAGAGCACGGCATTCTGCGTGGCCTGCTGTAAGACGGCTACCCGTTTGGTGGCAATGCCTTGCTGTTCATCCAGCTTCTCCACTTTCACCAAAGCATCGGATACTTCTCCTACGGCAACCAATACGGTTTGCCTGAACTGGATCACTGCTTTCTCGCGATCGAGCTTCGCGAGCTCGTATTGTGTTTTGATGCGTCGGTGCTGAAACAAAGGTTGAGTCAGACCTCCGGCCAGGTTGCCAAACAAGGAAGCAGGAACAGAAAACCAGTTCGTGGCCTTATAGGCATTGAGGCCGCCGCCGGCCGTGATCTGAAGTGTAGGATAGAAGCCTGCTTTGGCAATGCCTACGCGTGCATTCTGAATACTCAGCGCCAGCTCCTGCGCTTTCACATCAGGCCTGCGGCTCAGCAGGTGTGAGGGAATGCCCGTCGATAGACTTTCATTCAGGGCGATGGCACGAAGGCCGTTAGCTCTTTCGATGCTTCCCGGAAAGCGCCCTGCCAGGATACTCAGGGCATTTTCCTGCAAGCGGATGTTTTGCTCCAGTACCGAAACCAGCTGCGCAGCCGAAAGTTGTTGGGCTTCGGCCTGCTGCACGGCCAGCAGCGTTACCTGCCCGGCGCTTTGCTGAAAACGGATTACCTGTAATGTACTGTCGTTTAAGGCCAGGTTTTTTTGGGCGATGCGGAGTTGCTCATCCAGCAGCAAGAGGTTGTAGAACCCGGAGGCCACAGCCGATACGATAGCGGTTTGCACCGCTTTTCGGGCTTCCGCAGTTTGAAGATAAGCCGAGAGCGCTACCTTTTTCTGATTGCGGATCTTTCCCCAGATGTCTATCTCCCAGGAGAGTCCCACGTTGGCCGTGAAATCCTCGATGTGGTTGGTTCCCAGGAATTGTTCGGTTAAGGAGCCGTTTAAGCTGTTCTTCGAGGGGATCGTACTCGACGCGCCTACGTTCAGGTTCAGCTGTGGCAGCCAGCCCAGCCTGGCCTGTCTGAGCGATTGCCCGGCAGACGCTATGTTTTTAAGCGCCAGCTGCATGTTGTAGTTTTTCAGCAGGGCAGAATCTACCAGCTTTTGCAGGGAGGCATCTGCAAAAAATATCTTCCAGGTCTGATCGGCAATGCTTGCTGTGTCGCGGCTTAGCGAATCGCCGTAAGCAAGCGGAACGCTGTCTTTCGGGACCGGAAGGTCTTTGGAGACTTTGCAGGCATGAAGCAGTAAGGCTATTATTCCTGTAAGAATATATATAAAGCTAAGTTTCATAGGTAAATGTTAAAGTGTTTTTTATTGTTGGTGTACAGGATCTAAAATCGTTTCGTTGACGGTGTGATTCAGGTATTCCTCCGCGGGACCCCGGAGAGGTTTTACTTTTTCCTGCAGGTATTGGAATACCACAAATAATACCGGGATGATAAAGAGCCCGAGGATAACGCCTGCCAGCATACCGCCGATAGCACCGATGCTGATGGAGTGATTGCCCAGTGCGGAGGGGCCGGTGGCGCCTATCATCGGGATGAGCCCTGCCACAAAGGCCAGGGAAGTCATAATGATGGGGCGAAGACGAAGCCTCGAGGCTTCCAGCGCTGCGGAAAGTAACGTCTTTCCGGCATGACGGCGTTGCACGGCATACTCTACGATGAGGATGGCATTTTTGGCAAGCAAGCCGATGAGCATTACCAGGGCAACCTGTACATAAATATTGTTTTCAATACCGGCCAGGTTAATGCCGATAAATACGCCGGCAATCCCTGTAGGAATGGAAAAGATCACGGCCAAAGGCAGGATGTAGCTTTCGTACTGTGCGGCCAATAAGAAGTATACAAATAACAAGCTCAGGGCAAAGATGATGACCGATTGCCCTCCGGACGTAATCTCTTCTTTGGTGAGGCCTGAAAACTCGTAGCTGTATCCCTCGGGCAGGGTTTCTTTGGCAACCTCGCGTACAGCAAGAATGGCGTCGCCGGTACTGAATCCCGGTTTGGGAATCGCGTTCACCGCAATGGAGTTAAACATGTTGTAACGTGATACGGTTTCCGGGCCGTACACCCGTTTCATCGTTACCAGGGTATTGATCGGTACCATGTCGCCACTTTGGCTTTTGACAAAAATGCCATCCAGCGCTGCGGGTTCCGAGCGGGCGGGCAGGTCGGCCTGGATCATCACGCGGTAGTATTTTCCGAAACGGTTGAAATCAGATACCTGCACGCTGCCGAAATACGATTGCACGGTTTGTAAAATATCGCGGACATTCACGCTCAGCTGTTTGGCTTTCGCATTGTCTACCTCTACTTCAAACTGTGGATAGTCGGCTTTGAAAGCGGTAAAGGCCACGGCAATCTCCGGACGCTTCATCAGGCCGCCGATAAAATGGTTGGCAACGCCGCTGAACTTATCCAGCTGGTTTCCCGTGCGATCCTGTAAGACCAGGTCCAACCCGTCAATGTTACTGAAGCCGGGAACCGTAGGGAAGGTAAAGACAAAGAAGTTCCCACCCGGGATCGCCCCGAGCTTCTCCCGCATCATATCGATGATGCCGTTGATGTCTTTGATCTGACCGCGCTCTGCGATTTGTTTGAATACGATAAAGCCTGTAGCAGAGGAAGGACTGGTAGAAGAAGTCATAATGTTGAAGCCGGAAATGATGTTGACCGTTTCAACGGCTTCCATGGGCGACAGTACTTTCTCTGCTTTCTGCAATACCTCTTTGGTGCGTTCCAGGGAAGTCCCGGAAGGCATGGATAAGGCAATCACCGCAAAGCTCTGATCCTCCGAAGGAATAAAGCCGGAAGGCGTGCGTTTTACCAGCCACACCGTGAGGAGCGTCACCAGCGCTAATCCGCCCAGGCTCAGCCAACGCCTGCGGATGAGGAACTTCAGGCTGTTGATGTATTTGTGCGTCAAGGAATCGAAGCCTGCATTGAAGCCATTAAAAAATTTACGGCTGAAGCTTTGCTTTTGCTCTGGGGCACCTTGCTCATGCTGATGTGGATTCTTAAGCAATAAAGCACTCAGGGCAGGGCTCAGCGTTAAGGCATTTACGGCGGAGATCACAATGGCAATGGCCAGGGTAAAGGCAAACTGCCGGTAGAACAAACCCGTGGAGCCTTCCATAAAGCCAACGGGAAGGAATACCGCCGACATGATGAGCGTGATGGAAATGATGGCCCCTGTAATTTCGCTCATGGCGGAAGCCGTGGCCGCTTTCGGTGGCAGGTGCTTATGTTCCATCTTGGCATGCACCGCTTCCACCACCACAATGGCGTCATCAACCACGATCCCGATAGCCAGGATCAGGGCGAAGAGCGTGAGCAGGTTGATGGAAAAACCAAAAAGCTGCATAAAGAAAAAAGTTCCTAAAATAGACACCGGTACCGCAATGGCCGGGATGAGCGTAGAGCGGAAGTCCTGCAGGAACAGGAATACCACCAGGAACACGAGGATAAAGGCTTCGATGAGCGTATGCTGTACCTGGCTGATGGACTGATCGAGCGCTTTCTTCGTACTATATAACATGTAATGCTTCACACCTTTGGGAAAATTTGCGGAGGCTTTTTCAATCTGCTGGTTGATGGCAATCTGGATATCGTTGGCATTGGAGCCGGCGCTTTGCAATACCACAATGGTAATACCCTGCTTACCGTTCACCAGGCCGCCGCTGGAATAGGTGTAGGAGCCCAGCTCTACGCGGGCCACATCCCTGAGGCGGAGCTGCGAGCCATCGGCATTCGAGCGGATGATGATATTTTCATAATCAACAGCCTGGCTCATTTTACCTTTGTACTTGATCACGAACTCAAAGGCTTCCTTGCTGCTTTCTCCAAAACGGCCGGGCGCCGCTTCCAGGTTCTGGTCCTGGATGGCTGCCGCTACTTCCTGTGGCGTGATGTGGTAACTAGCCAGCCGGGCAGGGTTCAGCCATACGCGCATCGCATAATCCTTATTGCTGCCAAACACAAAGGCCTGCCCCACACCCGGGATCCGTTTGATCTCCGGAATAATATTGATCTTGGCGTAATTGGCGATAAAGGTCTCATCATAGCTTTTCTCATTTTCAGAATACAGATTGATGGCCATGATGAAGCTGTTTTGTTGCTTGGCGGTGGAGATCCCCGCCTGGATCACTTCTGCCGGCAGCAGGCTCGTTGCCTGTGCCACGCGGTTCTGCACATTTACAGAGGCTTTATCGGGATCGGTGCCCAGCTTGAAGAATACGGAGATGACCAGGGAGCCATCGTTGCTGGCCGTGGAGCTCATGTAGGTCATATCTTCCACGCCATTGATGGCCTCTTCCAGCGCAGGCGCTACAGCACGCAACACAGTTTCGGCATTGGCGCCCGGATAGATAGCCGTTACCTGTACGGCCGGGGGTGCAATTTCAGGAAACTGCTCCAAAGGCAGCCTGCTGAGCCCGAGGCCACCGAGAATCACCAGTAAAATGGAGATCACGGTTGCCAGAACGGGTCTTTCTATGATTTTTTTTAACATCGTATAGTGATTTGAAATTCTCTCTTTGAACGCCTGTCTCAAACCCGGTTCGGGAAGGATGTCCGAAGGACGGGAGATGTGGTTTTTGATATTTTCAAGACATCCTCCGGCCTGCGGCCACCTCCTTCAAAGGAGGAATGAGTTTAATTTTCGGTTTGGTGTTTTATGATTCTTATTATATATACTATTTCCGGTTATCGGCAGTCACTGTTTTCGGGATGATCTTTCCGCCTTCCTGCAAATGATCGAGGTTGCTGAATACGATGCGTTCTCCGGCTTTCAGGCCTTCGCCCACTAAGTAATTGGTGCCGCTTTTCCCGATGATGGTCAGAGGTTGTTTGTACACTTTATTACTGTCTCTCACCGCATAGACAAATACCTTATCCTGGATTTCCAGCGTGGCTTCCTGCGGCACCACAAGGGCGCTGCGGTGTACCTGGCCTAAACGGACTTTCCCGGTATTGCCGGAACGCAGCAACCCCTGCGGATTTGCAAAAGAAGCGCGAAGGGTGATAGCTCCCGTATTTTTATCAAACTGCCCGTCGATCATGTCAATTTTTCCCTGTTGGCTATAGAGGTTGTTGTCGGCCAGCACCAGTGATACGGGCGGCAGCTGGCTGATCTTGTCCTGCAGGCTGAGGCCCGGGTAAGCCGCTTTGAATCGGATGAAATCGGTTTCGCCCATCGCGAAATAGGCATACACCTCATGCACATCCGATAATAATGTCAATGGCTGCGGATCATTCCTGCCAACAAGGCTTCCTGTTTTTTTCGGCAAGCGGCCAATGTAGCCGCTCACCGGGGCTTTGATGGTTGTGAAACCGAGGTTGATCTGCGCGCCGGCTACGGCAGCTTTTGCCTGGGCCACATGGGCTTTGGCAACCTGCCGGGCAGCCTGTACGGTTTTCAGCTGAATTTCGGACACGACTTTATTCTGAACCAGGGGAGTTATTTTTTCAACTTCCAGCTGGGCATTGAGCAAAGCGGCCTCTGCGGCGTTGAGATTGGCCTGTGCCTGGTTTAACTGCTCGATGTAGGGCATCTGGCTGATGCGGAACAGGGCTTGTCCTTTCGCCACGTAAGCGCCCTCATCAACAAATACGTTTTCGAGGTAGCCATCCACCTGTGGGCGGATCTCTACGTTTACCCTGCCTTCGAGCATGCCCGGGTAATCCTTGTAGGTAAGGGTGGTGGCGGTATCAATGGTCATGACCTGGGCCGGCGTTTCGGCAGAGGCCTGGTGTTGCTGCCCGGCACCGGCAGAACAACTGCACACAAACAATAACAGTAAAATGGTAATACTGGCAATCACGGAGATAACGCTAACCTGGTAAGTGGGTTTCATGGTATGGTTTTTTTTCATAGCGCAAAGGTTATGGAAAGGCCCCGTTTTTCAATCGAAACAATGATTAGTGCATTCGTAAAATGATGAATTGCATTGGTCATTTATCTCTGCGAATCAGGTCCTGATGGGCCGTTTCTTCGTAATTTCGCCTTATGCGAATCAGTGGAAAATACCTTCTCGATCAAAAGTGGCTGCAGGAAGTCATTATTTTTATTACGCTCTTCATTTTGTTCACGCTCAACGAATGGACCCTGATCGACTCCTGGAAAAGTCTTGGCTTAGGCATCAGCAATTTCCTGGTGCTGTTTGTGCATGCGCAGGTACACCGTTTTTTTGTACTGCCTATCCTGCTCGATAAGCAGCAGCCTTTACGCTATGCCTTATCCGGCCTCATCCTCCTGCTTATTTTTACCTCCATTTTATTCTTCACCAAAAAATACCTGCTTTATCCCGATTGCTATTTGCTGGCAAGAGGAAAGCCGGAGACCTTCCTGTTTGACATGGCCACCTGCGCCATCAGCCTGGTAGCCATCGTGACGCCTTTGGTGATCCTGCGGTTTTACAGGGAACAAAAAAAACAATCGTCCCTGAAATTATGCTCCAACGAAATTGAATTGAAATTGCTGCGTACCCAGCTCAATCCCCATTTTATGTTCAACACCTTCAATAATCTGTATGGCATCAGCTTACAGGAGCCGACACGGGTGCCGAACATGATCCTGCAATTATCGCAGCTGATGCGTTACCAGATAGAAAACAGCTGCAAAGAATGGGTGCCGCTGGAAGAAGAGCTGGTGTTTATCGAGAGTTATATCTCGCTCGAGGAAGAGCGCCTGGGGCAGCGCTGTACCGTTCACTATGAATACCATAACACAAACCCCGAAGTGCCATTGCTGATTGCCCCGATGATGCTGATTACTTTCGTGGAAAATGCCTTCAAGCATGGAGCCAACAATATCGGCGCCTGTTTTGTTACCATTAAGGTTGAAGTGAAGAACGGCATCTTACAGCTGGAAACCATTAACTCGTTTCCTACCAATAGCCAGAGCACAACCATTTCGATGGGGATAGGGATTTCCAACACGGAACAGCGCTTACAGATTTTATATCCCGGAAAACATAAACTGAGTATTAAACCAGGAAAAACGGATTACCGTGTCAACCTGGAGATTGATCTGAACAGATAAACAGCATGAGCGATAAAATCAGGTGCCTGATTGTGGATGACGAAACAGCGGCACATTATGTCCTGCAAAATTACATCGAGCGCATAGAGCGGCTCGAGCTGGCAGGGCAGTGCTATAACGTGGTGGAGGCGATTAACTTTTTGCATAAAAATCCGGTTGACCTCATTTTCCTTGATATCAACATGCCTGAGCTCAGCGGCTTCGACCTGTTGAAGATGTTGCCGCATCCGCCGAGGATTATCCTCACCACGGCTTATTCCGAGTTTGCCTTAGAAAGCTATGATTACGGCGCCATCGATTATTTGCTTAAGCCGATTAACTTTCCGCGTTTCCTGAAGGCTGTCGACCGCTGTATCAATAGCCTTCCGCCCGATCATTCATCCGGAAACTCTGCACCTGCCGCCCCGGTCGACAAGTCTTTTATGGTGAAGGTGGACAGCACGATGGTGCGGATCAACCCCGATGAGCTGCTGTATGCCCAAAGCCTCGGCAACTATGTGAAACTCTTTATGTCGAAGCAAACCTACCTGGCCTCGATGACCACCGCAGAGCTGGAGCGGCGCTTACCGGGTACGGACTTTATGCGGATCCATAAATCGTACATCATCGCCATTGATAAAATCAGCCGCTTTAGCAATTATGCCGTGTATGTAGAGGAAACGGAATTGCCTGTGGGAATCACTTATAGAAGAGAGTTGGCAGAGCGCTTAAGCAGGAGTTGATGATGGAAGGTTCCTGTTTGAATGAATGTTTTCAGCCGGTGACTGAGCGGAGTCGAAGTCACGGGATGAGACTAAAAGACACTCCACCTGATTCATCAAATCACTCCGCTAAACGCCGCAATCATCTTCTCAGCGATCACCTTGCTCATTTTGTAATTCGATTCATGCGTCCAGCCGGCAATGTGGGGCGTCAGGATCACGCGCTCGCTTTGTAAGAGGTACTGCATCGGGGCGGGCAGGGCAGAAGCATCGAGCTGTTCGAAGGAAAGCGACTCGTATTCCAGCACATCGAGGCAGGCGCCAATCACCTTCCCCGTTTCCAGGTGTTTTACCAGGTCGGCTGTATTCAGGCATTTGCCGCGTGCCGTATTGATGACATACATATTTTTTTTGAAGGACGAGAGAAAAGCATCGTTTATGTAGTAAGAGGTTTCCTCGGTCAGGGGTAAGTGGATACTGACAATATCGGCCTGCTCATAGACCTCTTCCAGCGTGGCTTCTGTCACATGTCCTTGTCCAAAGCCGCATTTGTATTTATCATGAGCCAGTATTTTGCAATCAAAGCCCTGCAGGCGTTTGGCAAAGGCTGCGCCCATGTTTCCATAGCCGATGATACCGATGGTTTTTCCGCAGATCTCGTGCCCGCGGTTCTCCGCCCGTTTCCAGATGCCGTTTCGCACCTCATGATCTGCGCGCTTCAAATGGTTCATCAGCATCAGCAGCATACCCAGGGCATGCTCGCCCACGGCATCGCGGTTCCCTTCCGGCGCGCTCAGGCAGGTGATGCCTTTTTCCACGGCGTAGGCCACATCAATGTTTTCCATGCCCGCTCCTACGCGGCCAATGCATTTCAGCTTAGGAGCCGAATCGATGATGTCTTTGGTGATCTTAAATTTGCTGCGGATCACGATGCCATCATAGTCCGGGATCATCTGCACCAGTTCTTCCTTCGGCTTGTTCCAGAACAGGTCGCAGTGGAAGCCTTGCTGCATCAGGGCTTCATGCAGTACATCATGGTTCGAATCTATGCAGAGTATTTTTTTCATCAGCTATGTTCGATGAGATCGCTTCTCACGCCGTGGCGCTTGATTGCAATAACGTTTAAGGAATATCAATGTACTTGTGTGTTTGCAGGGAGATCATCCATCTTGGATTTTCCTTCACATACTCCACAATCAGGGGCGTGATTTCGTTGCGCTTGCTCCATTCAGGTTGCAGGTATAAGTAGCAATCCTCCGATACTTTCGCTGCCTGCTCTTCGGCCCATTTAAAATCGTGCTTGTTGAAAACAATGATCTTTAATTCATGAGCGGCTTTGTAGTTCTCTTCCTTAGGCAGCATCGTTTTTTTTGGGGAGAGGCAGATCCAGTCCCAGTTTCCGCTCAGCGGATAAGCGCCCGAGGTTTCGATAAAGGTTTGAATGCCTCGGTCTTTCAGTTTTCCGGTCAGGTAGTCCAGGTTATAGATCAATGGCTCGCCGCCGGTAACGACCACCGCCGGTGTTTTACTTTCCAGCACATGCTCCAGGATGGTGTCGGAGTCGGTGAGGGGATGAAGATTGGCGTCCCAGCTCTCCTTTACGTCGCACCAGTGGCAGCCTACATCGCAGCCACCGATCCGGATAAAATAGGCCGCCTTGCCGGTATTGTAGCCTTCCCCCTGGATGGTATAAAACTCTTCCATTAAAGGAAGCTGAATGCCTTTATCCAGGAGTGCTTGTTGTTCGGTGTCGAGGCCGCTGAGTTTGTAAGACACGTTATTGGGTTTAATGTATGTGTGAATAATTAAATAACAAAGGATGAAAGAGATAAGTTCATGCGTTTCTTATATCTTTCATCCTTTATCTTGAGTCCTTATTTACAGGCTCCAGTAGGTCAGTGATTTCATTTTGGTTTTATACAATCCTTTCACATCCACCAATACACCTTTCGGGGATAAGATCGATTTGAAGAATTTTTCATCCAGTGTTTTATATTCCTTGTGGTTTACGGCAACGATCACGCCATCATAGCCTTTCGCCAGCTTGTTCAGGCCAAAGCCATATTCATGGGTCAGCTCTTCGCTGTCGGCATGCGGATCCACGATCTCTACTTTCACGCCAAAGGATTTCAATTCTTTTACGATATCGGCTACCTTGCTGTTACGGATGTCGCTCACGTCTTCCTTAAAGGTAGCGCCCATCACCAGCACTTTGGATTTGCTGATGTTCTTGCCGGCGGCAATGATCTTTTTCACACAGGTCTTCGCCACGTAAAAACCCATGCTGTCGTTCACATAACGGCCGCTGTTGATCACGCGGGCATGGTAGCCCAATGATTCAGCCTTGTGTGTCAGGTAATAGGGATCTACGCCGATGCAATGCCCGCCAACCAGGCCCGGAGAGAATTTCAAAAAGTTCCATTTGGTGCCCGCCGCTTCCAATACATCGTAAGTATTGATGTTCATGCGGTTGAAGATGATCGACAGCTCGTTCATCAGCGCAATGTTCACATCGCGTTGGGTATTTTCAATGATCTTGGCTGCTTCCGCCACTTTGATGCTGGAGGCACGGTGAGTGCCAGGCTCTACAATGATCTCGTAGGTTTTGGCAATGTTCTCAAGGCTTTCGGCATCACAGCCCGAAACGATCTTTAAAATTTTGGTGATGGTATGTTCCTTGTCGCCCGGGTTGATACGTTCCGGTGAGTACCCCACTTTAAAATCTTTGATGTATTTCAGGCCTGATTCTTTTTCAAGCACCGGAATGCAATCTTCTTCCGTACAGCCCGGATATACCGTCGATTCGAATACCACGTAATCTCCTTTTTTCAGGACTTTCCCTACGGTGGTGGAGGCGCTGATCAGCGGTTTCAGATCGGGCTGGTTATGTTCGTCGATAGGTGTAGGCACCGCCACGATGAAGAAATTTGCTTTTTTAAGGTCTTCCAGCTTGTGAGTAAACACAATATCCGATTTGGCAAATTCGGATTTAGGAAGCTCGTTGCTCGGGTCGATGCCTTTGTTCATCATAGCCACGCGCTTGGCATTAATGTCGAAACCGATCACCTTTACTTTTTTAGCAAAAGCCAGCGCAATCGGTAAGCCTACATAACCCAGGCCAATCACGGCTACAGTTGCTTTTTTCTCAATAATGTTTTTATAAATTGCCATAAAAATGTGTTGAATGCTGTTATTTGTTTTTTAGAACGTTATCAGGTCTAAGCTCATAGATTCTTTCTATGATGTCCACTACTTTAAGGCCCTGCAGGGCATTCGTGGTAATTTTGTTATTTCCTTTGATGGTGTCCACCACATTCTCAATCACGTTGTGGTGGTTGTTGGCCGAGCCTTTGTATGCACCGTAGTCATTAGCCGGGTTGGTTTCCGCCAGTGCCGGCATGCTGTAATCTTTGATATTGCATACCTCGATCTGGTCCATGTATTGCCCGCCCACTTTCACGCTGCCCTTGCTTCCTACAATGGTCAACGAAGACTCGAGGTTCTTGTCCCACACGGCTGTCGAATAGTTGATGCTGCCCATGCCGCCGTTCACAAAGTCGAAGCTCACGAAACCGCTGTCCTCAAAGGCTGTGGAATGCTGGTGATTGAAATCGGCAAACTTGGCCTGTATATTTTTGATATCGCCAAAGAGCCAGTACATAATATCAATCCAATGAGAGAACTGGGTGAACAGCGTTCCGCCATCAAGCGCCTGCGTGCCTTTCCAGCCGCCCGGCTTGTAGTAGCGTTCGTCGCGGTTCCAGTAGCAGTTGAGCTGCACCATGTAAATATCGCCCAGCACTTTATTTTCGGTGATCTCTTTCAGCCATGCGCTTGGCGGTGAATAGCGGTTCTGCATCACGCAGAACACCGTTTTGTTATGGTCGAGGGCCGTGTGGATCACTTTTTCGCAATCCGCCTTGCTGAGAGCCATCGGCTTTTCCACTACCACGTGCTTTCCTGCTTCCAGGGCTTTTAAAGCATGTTCGGCATGAAGGCCGTTTGGCGTACACACGCATACCACTTCAATTTCCGGGTGTGCCGCAAGCATCTCTTCAATCGAGTTGTGAAACTGCTCTTTGGAATCTCCGATTCCGAGCTCTTGCTGCGGCATAGAATCGCAGATTGCCACCAGTTCACAATCAGGGTTACGGCGCACCATTTCTGCGTGGCGCTTGCCGATGTGTCCCTGGCCAACTACTCCGAATTTAATTTTTGACATATTCTTATGAAATTCTTTTGACAGTATGATTCTCTAACTTGTAGGTTTGGCCGCTTTCTTTGCAGGTAGCATTGCCTGAGGCATCGAACTCCAGCCTGTGGCCGTATTCGCTCATCCAGCCTATCTGGCGTGAAGGGTTGCCTACCACTAACGCAAAGGCCGGAACGGTTTTGGTAACCACAGCGCCCGCCCCGATAAAGGCAAATTCGCCGATATCATGCCCGCAGACGATGGTGGCATTGGCGCCGATGCTGGCTCCTTTTCCCACGCGTGTTTTTGCGTATTCCGACTTGCGGTTCACAGCGCTGCGCGGATTGATGACATTGGTAAATACCATCGATGGACCGAGGAAGACATCGTCTTCACAGGTAACACCGGTATAAATAGAAACGTTGTTCTGGATCTTGACATTTTTACCTAAAACCACCTCGGGCGAAATCACAACATTTTGACCGATGTTGCAGTTTTCTCCTATTGTACAATTGGGCATAATATGGCTGAAGTGCCAGATTTTTGTACCATTTCCAATGCGGCATCCCTCATCGATAAAGGCGGAGGAATGGGCAAAATAGGGTTTTTCCATAGTTCTTTAAAAAGGTAACAAATTTAACAAATTAACCGGAAATAAGGCAAAATTTGTGCCGTTTCAGGAAAAAAGATACATTGCCGTTTTATTCATGTTGTTGTGAGTTTCCGCTTAAATATCAAGTACTATCTGGTTCATACGCTTGGCTTTACCAATAAGGAAGCCATCAGGGCTATCGGCTCCGGAAATCTGTTGGTAAACGGGCAGGTGATTACGGAGAATATTGAGTTTGACGAGACCTCGGAGATCTTTTACAATGGTACGCTCCTGAAGCCCGATACGCCCTTTATCTACATTGCGCTGTATAAGCCCAGGGGCATCGAAACCACGCATAACCCGGAAATAGCGTCCAACCTCACCACGGTATTTTCATTTGAAAGGCACATGGGATTTGCCGGCCGCCTCGATAAGGACTCCGAAGGCCTGCTGATCCTCACCAACGACGGGAAATACATTCAGCGCATGTCGTCGCCGGCCTTCGAAAAGGAAAAGGAATACCTCGTGACAGTAAACCGCGAATTGACGGAGGAGTTCCTGGAAAAGATCCGCGGAGGCGTGGATATCATGATTTGTAAAACCAAGCCCTGTGTTGCCGAAAAGGTTTCCGGTTTTGAGTTCAGGATCATTTTAACGGAAGGTAAGAACCGGCAGATCAGGAGGATGTGCAAGGCACTGGGAAGCACTGTTACCAGGCTTATCAGGCTGCGCATCGACCAGGTGCAGCTTGGCGATCTGAAGCCCGGAGAATACCGGAGCTTCAGCCTGACTTCATAAAAAAAGCCTTCCCGTTTGGCAGGAAGGCTCTTCACTGGTTCGCAGTAAAATTATTCCACAATCAGTTTTTCAATACCGCTCGCGTTTTTACCTTGTACGCGGATGTGGTACACACCGGCGCTCAAGCCCTGGAGATCGATCGCTTCATTGTATAAGCCTGGTTGCAGATCCGGTTTTGCAACAGATTTTACAACCTGACCCAAAGCATTCACGATATCGATCGTGTAGGATTCTTTTTGTGTCAGAACAAAGTGCAGGGAAACCTCGCGGTTAGCAGGATTCGGGTAAGCTTTGAAGATGATGTCGTTGAGCTTTTTGTCGGAAAGGCCCAACACCAGACCCGACAAGGAAGACACCTGATCCTGTCTCTGGTTGTTGATGCCGGCTGCAGGAGCATTGATGTTGGTATAATTCACCGTAAAGAGCGGGAATTTGTTTCCGCCCACATAAAAATTATAGATGACCATATCCATGGTTCCTGTAATAAATCCGCCGGCTAAGCTGAACGTGACATGCTGCGTGGTTTTTATACGGAGGCAATTGGTGTAATTGGCAGCACCGCTGTTGAAATTCAATGTTCCTGATCCGTCAGCGGTAGTGCTAATGGTACTGGCAAAAGTTCCTGTTAAGGTACTGGCCGTCACTGCGCCCGCGCCTGTATCGTTATTCACATAGCCGAAAGAGATCGGGTAGCTGGCAATGGTAGCCGCGTTGGTATTGTAATTCAGAACGAACATGCCGGCGTCGAGGCCCAATAATTCATACAGGCTTGCGCTGGATTTGAAATACGAGCTGGTATTACCGTCAGACTGCACGATGGTGGTCCCGGGGAAATTAGGGGCATTGGCATCCGTTGAAGGATCAACGAAATTATTTGTGGTCAGGCCTCCCGTCTCGCTCAAACCGTCTATATTCCAGGTGACATTCGCTCCGGAAAGAGCCATTGGCAGAACAACTGTAGTGTCGAGGTCTTTGGTGTCGTAAGTCTCTCCAATTACAGGCTCATTGAAAGCTTTGGTGAGTGTAATCTGAGCTTTCACCTGTGAGATGGCCATAAAAGAAAAAGCAAGTAAGTAGATTTTTTTCATGTATTTGTGTGTTAAAGGTTTACCCAAATATAATTTTTTTAAGCCGGAAAAGCTAACGAATCTGATTTTTTTACAGACAGGAAACTTTATATCGTGAGGTGAACCCTCAGGGACGGGATTTTATAATCAGCCTCTCTCTTGCGTGATCAGCCGGGAGTAGGTGCTGTAGCCTGAATAATGTATGGATGCTTTTAAAAGGCAACCTGGTATTGTAACACCACCTGGCCTCTGCGCGCGGATCTGGTTTCCGAAATATCGCCTGTGACTGCATTGGTGTTGAACACCGGGCGGCTCTGGTAATCCAGGGATAGCTTCGAATTTTGCCCCGCCATGATCCAGTTGATACCCAGGTCGAAGAGGAGTACCGGGTCTTTCAATTTTTCATAATGGGCGTAGCTTCCCGAAGCGTAAGGCTGCAGGGTGCCGTTTTTTCCAAAGAGGTCTTTCCTGAACAGGTAAGCGGCCTGCGCATACACGACCTGCCCGGTGCCGATCAGGGGCACCGCATTTCCGGGGCCGTTAAAGCTTGCAGAAGCATTTGTGCCATTGGCCACGTTCATTGGGCCGGCATTACGGATGTAATTGGGACCGAAATCATAATGCAGAAAAGCCGCGTAGGCTGTCACCGCATTTTGTTTCTCCTTGTCCAGGTAAGAATCGTAGAATACATCAAGCCCAAATTGCTGCAGCGGCGTAGAAACCGTATCGATCCCGCCGGGAGCCGAAGGATCAGGACGGCGGTACCACATCGCATTGTTCTGATGAGCAAAGCCGGCCCCGATATTCAGCACACGTTTTTTGCCCAGGTAAGAGCCCACACTATAGGGCAGGAGGTTACTTTCCTTATTGAGGAACTGCCATTTCACATAGCCCTGGTACATCATATCAGGAGCTTTGGTAGAGTAGGCGGCCGTATTGGTGCCGCTCAAAGGCGCGATGGCAGCGCCGCCCGGAGCAGTGGTGGATGTCTGCACCGGGAAAGGATTGGCAGCCGAGAAGCGGTAGTCCAGGTTGCCGATCTGTCCTTTGGCATATACGCCCATTCTGCGAACGAACTGATCGCTCACATCGTTGGTAGGCTCTTCAATGGTTGGAAGGTCCATTCCCAGGATGCTTCCCACCGCCGAGGATGTATAGCGCGCGGTTCCATTCCAGCCGCTTAAGCCGGCACCCAGGGTGATGTATGTTTTGTAGATGGCGTATTCTGCCGTGACGTCGTGCAGAAAAAGTCCCGGCTTCCTGGCAGAGAGGCTGTTCACATTATTAAGCCCGAACTGGGTGTAGAAGAAGATCCTTTTGGTAACCTGCCCCATGACCTGGAAGCGCACACGCCGCAGGCCTACATCGAAGGCGTCTTTTTTGGGCGTACCCGAAACCGTGGAGCCCGGATTGTTATCGTTGTACCTCAGCCAGATCTGGGAGAGTCCTGTGCCCTGTACGTAACGGGTGCTGTCGTCGCTCAGGTAGATTTTGAGGCCGTCTTTAAAGCGCTGGCCGGGTGTTGGCGTGCTTTGTGCCTGCATCGTGGAAATGCCTAAGGATAAGGATGCTCCCAGGATGAATGCTGATAGGGTATGTGTCATCATGTATTTTTTATCAACCACAGAGCGATAAACTGCTGTTGCGTTAAACCGCCTAAATGTATTGAAAGAAGAGCCTTTGCCTGCGGGAATTTGCAGATCTTAATAACAACGGACTTTTGAAATGGTCTTGCCGAAGTCCCGGCTTAATTCGGGTAAAAAACTATGAAATAAAATACCAAAATCAGCCGGGACCCAGCAAGGGTCTTTGAGCTTAGCTCAGTTTCAAAAATCGTGTGGTGGGGGCCGGGAACATATTTATTGTTGTTAATCTCTTCATTGATTTTCGGAAAATACGTGCCGTTTTCAGTTAACATACAGTGCAAACGAACACAATTTGAACACAGCGGCTCAGGAAAAAAATGGTAAAGCCACAGGAAAACTAAGGCAGGAGAAAATCAAATGCGGAAATTGCGAACTTCTATATAGATAGGGTTCGTGTGCTTTTCTGCCAGAGGGCCGGCAGAATAAGCGATGGGCTGAAAGCCACCGATCAGGAAACAGGAACTGTAAAACGGTAATAAGAACGATTGCACGAGTAAGCTCTTCTCACTTTCGTTCTCGTTCTTTTCGAGTAGCAGGTTGGTGCCGGAAGAGGTGCTTTCTTCCTTGGTGGAAACCGCTGAGGACTTACCGTGGGAAGGATCGATCTTATGAATAGAGGTACGAAGATTTTGTAGGGTCGTAACGCTGAATGAAGCGGTAAAGCAAAACAGGAACAATAAAGAAAGATATGTGGTTTTGCAGAATTTCATACAATCTGAAACAAATGTAAACTAAAATTTGAATATGCCAAATACAAAATTACGGCTTTAACTAAATTTGGACCCGGGCTTAAAAGGACCTTAAAACCAAATGCGGAATGCAGCGCCAGGGGGCAGAGTGGTCTGCCTGAGCCCCGTCCCGTAGGGCGGCCAAAGAGCTTTCGCCTTGGTTGGTGTTTTTCACCAACAAGGATTCGCTGTCGGCGAGAACACCAACAGCGGCGTAAATAACAAAAGCCGTCAGGATATACTATGACGGCTTTTGATCAGGAAAAGGACTTTCGTTTAATTACAATCCACTTTATAAGGGCTCGAATTTGCCACGATCTTCGGCTCCGTGTATTTTCCGGCGCTGATGAAGGTTTGCTCGTAATTTACTTCTGTATAGGAGCAGGTTCCGTTTGGCAAGACTCCGTATAAAGCAGCATTGATGCTGCGTTTGATGATTGCACCCGTGAGGCTGTTTTTTTCATATTCCCAGTCGGCATCAATTACTTTGATTTTGGTGAATTTTTTGCAGTCCCATGAGGCATCTGTAGGAGCTTCGGCATTGGCCAACTGTAACATTTTTGGCTCCAGGGTTGGCTCTTTTCTTGCGGCAACTACGGCGTCGAATGTTTTACCGTAGCTGGCTTTTTTAGTGATGTTCAGGGTAAACTCGCCGCTCACGATCGGAGTAAGGGTGCGGTCAAAGTCCCCGAAAACGCCGAAGCTTCCGCCCCATACATCTACTTTTACCTTGTGGCTTCCCATCGCGAGGTCATTAAAGGCAGACGTTAATGCTTCCGGGGAAGGCCCGGCTTCATCGGCTTTATCTTTTTTGAATAAGATCTGGCAGGTGCCTGTTGCAGGGTTCAGCGCATCTACCTCAGCAGAATAGCGGTACCATTCTTTAGCTGCGCCATCTACATAAAAGACGTAGGTCAGTTTCATGCTTCCGCGAAGATCTTTATTTACAACCGGCTTATCGTTTACCTGCTTATCATCACCTTTCGTTGCCGCCTTAAATTTATACATCGGGTAATTGGCAATAGCCTTTGATAAATAGATCCTGCCATAGATGTTGTCATCCTGTGTGAACGTTGTTTTAAAATCGCTTTCAACGGCCGAGGTCTTGGAAATGCGCTTGTTTGCCCATACGATCTTGTCTACATATTTGGTGTGCATCGGGCTGCTCATGCCTTCTTCAGGCAATTGTGCGTGTAGCTGTGCCTGCATGGTAAATGCAGAGGCTATCAGTAAAAGAGTTTGTTTTTTCATGTGAATTTAGTTTTGGTACAGGGCAAAAGTAAAGCAAAAGAAAAGCTCCCATGTTATGAAATCAGGCAGAAAGAAACTGACTTAGCAGCCGCTATAGGAAGAGTGATTATCTGTTGAGAGATCTTGAGTATCTGCCTGTACCACTGAACCGGAATTTTCCTTTTGGAGGAAAGAAGGGGGCAGAAAAACCAATTTTCCGGTCTTTAACGCATGAGGCTGTGCTCTTTTATTTCGTTCAATAATTGATCCCTGGCTTTGTTCTTCGATTTGATGTGAATGAAATTTCCTTTTCCGACAGAGGCGATCTCTTTCAGGTTGCTCATCGCATCCTTATCATCGCCGAAAGCGATGGTGGAAAGCAACACCTGCTTCTCGCCCTGCTTAGCGATGAACTTTTGCTGGTCTTCGCTGTAGAACCTGAATTTGCCATCGGTTGCCAGGATGATCTGGTTGTTGCCCCCGCTGATGTAGTGTTCCAGGGCCTTATCGAGGCTGAATAAAATAGCCTTGTTGCCTTTGGTGAGGCCGCGGGCCTTAAGTTTCCTCACCGCTTCGCTCAGCTCTTCCTTGTTATTGCCGCTCAGTCCTTCTTTCAACACCTTGACGGAATCGGCGTAGGAGATCAGCGTCACGCGGTCTGTCGGGCGCAGGTTTTCAATCAGGTAGTTTACCGAATATTGCAGGACCCCGAGCTTGGTAGAGTCTTTCATCGAGCTCGATACGTCGACCAGAAACACAATGTTATTCGGCTTATAAAGCTCGGGGCTTAGGAGGCTTTCGTCTTTCTCCGGTTGTGGCTTAATGGCTTCAGGCTGTTTTTTTTCAGGCACTATGGTTTTGGGGTCCGGGCTTAGCTTCGGGGTGTTGACGGCAACGGTATTGTCCGGCATCTTATTGGAGTTGTCCCGTTTGGTATGGTCTTCATACACCACTATCGGCTGTGTTTCCTTCACTCCCGCGCGGTTGGGCCTGCCAAAGTAGAAGCAGGCGGTTTTATCGTCGGTTTTAATGGATTTGATGGTGCCTGATAAGCTGAGTTGAAAGGGCTGTCCGTCGGCGCTTGTGATTAAATTAACCGGCTTGCTGAATTTACCGGTAGCCTCGGGAATAAATTCTACGACGATGAGTGTTGTATCGTTTGGCTTAATTGTTTTTTTGGAGGCCCGGATCGTAACGCCTTTTTCAGCGTCGGCGCGAAGCAGGTAGAGGTTCTTCGCCAGTGTATTCTGAATCACATAATCGGCGCGCACTTTATAAATATTCTCCTGGCTCCCGATGTCCTTGCTCTTTTCATCCACGATGATCGCACTGTTTTGAGGGAAAACCCGGAAAGAAAGCAATAGAAAACCGATGAAAAAGCGCATGCCCTAAGGTAAGAATAAAAAGGAGAATAACCCAGACCTTCCAGGTCTTTAAGGCCTGGAAGGTCTGGGTGGATAAGCTACAACCCCAAACGAATGCCGATGCGGTAGAACAGGTCTATCTTTTTATTCTGGTTGATGGCTGTTCCCACATCGAAGCGGAAAACCTGAAGGATCTTATCGAGGCCCACATACACTTCATTGTAACTTCCGTTTTCGGTGATGAGGCCATTGATGCCCGCTACCTCATAGAATTTGGTTTTTCTCAGCAAGGGAATTTTGCCGATGAAAAAGCTCCGGAAATTGTGTGAGGCATGGTATTCCAGGAATTTGGTATTGGTGCTGTAGCTGTAATAATCGAGCGCATGAAATTCGGAGATCTGGGTGCGCGTGCTTGGAGCGAATAATCCCGAAGTAGGAGGGTTGAGCAGAAAAATCGTTTGATTGCCATTGAAATGTTTATAATCCGCAAAGTTCATCCCGTTGTTATTGAAGAAGGCTCCGCCCGTGACGTCGAACTTAAAGGCGCCTATGGCACGCAGGTCGATGTCTTTGCCCACCGACAGCTCGAGGTAATCGTAATTAAAGGCGCCTGTGTTGACAGACATTCCCTTTTTATAATTCAGAGAAAACTCCGGCCATTTGGTATCCAGCATGCGCTTATAGGTTGGATAGCTTTCGTATTTGGCAAAAGGAATCAACTTGAAGCCTAATTGGAATTGCAGCACGTCTTCCGGCTTAAAGGCTTTGACCTCGCTGTAAGCGCCATCATTTACCATGGGGTTATTGGAGGTAAAATGTTTGTTCT
Organism: Hydrocarboniphaga daqingensis; assembly: GCA_943362175.1. Lineage (GTDB taxonomy): Bacteria > Bacteroidota > Bacteroidia > B-17B0 > Aurantibacillaceae > UBA4416. The sequence continues at coordinate 143,321 of CALRIU020000012.1, forward strand.
CGTCCCCATTCCAATAATAAAAACTGTGATTG